>NZ_BCSX01000015.1 GCF_001570425.1 Mycolicibacterium brisbanense | reverse complement strand
CACATCACCGTCGAACACCGCCGCCTGCCACCGCCGCAACCGCGATTCCGACACCCCCTGCGCGGCAAGCCACCCGCGCTTCTGCCCATGAGGCTGCAGGTGATACCGATCGACAAACGCACGAACCTCCGCCGCCGAAAACCCCGGGCTGATCGACATAACCCTCCATCCCAAACAGGTCGATGAATGACTCACAACCAGCCTGGCAAAGAGGGAACACGACACTTTCGTCAAATTCGAGGCAGTCGGGCCAATTGTGCACTTGTCGACAATCAGCAATTTGGCTATGCTGATCGCGAGCGGCTCGCTCGCGACAACTCGCGGTCATGAAGACCGCTCCCAGTGCAAAGGACACACACGATGACCAAGAAGCTCGGCGGCATCCTTGCCGCGGTATCCACCCCGTTCGGCGCGGATGGCGAGGTCGACGAGAGCCGGCTGCGGTCTCATGTCGACTTCCTGATCGACAACGGTCTGCACGGCCTGGTGCCGGGCGGCAGCACGGGCGAGTTCGCGGCACTGACGCTCGACGAGCGCAAGCGGGTCAACGAGATCGTCATCGACCAGGCCGCGGGCCGGGTTCCCGTTGCGCCCCAGACCGGTTCGACGCGCACTGCCGAGGCGGTCGAGTTGTCCAAGCATGCGGCGGACGCCGGGGCCGACGCGGTGCTGGTGGTGCAGCCGTTCTACGAGGCGCCCACGCGTCGGGAGGTCATCGAGTACTTCGCCACCGTCGGGGAAGCGGCGGGCATCCCGGTGATCGCATACAACCTGCCGGGCGTGACCGGGATGAACCTGGACCGGCCGTTCTACCGTGAGCTGCTCGAGCGCACCGACGCGGTCAAGTACGTCAAAGACACCTCGGGGTCCATCGAGCAAGCCTTCGACCTGATCTTCAACCTCGGCGACGTGATCGACACTTTCGTCGGCTGGGACACCATCGTGCTGCCGGCATTCTCCGCGGGAGCTGCCGGATCCATCTGGGGCGCACCGAATTTCGCGCCGAAGGAATGTGTCGCCATCTTCGAGCTGGCCAAGGCGGGCAAGACCGCCGAGGCCTTGGCCATCTTCAAGCGCCTGTGGAACGTGTTCGACTTCCTGGGCAAGGAGGGCTACGCCGTGTCGACCAAGGCCGTCGCGCAGGCCGTCGGGATCGATCTGGGCAGCGCCCGCGCGCCCTACGGCGACCTTGAGCCCGAAAAGCTCGATGAATTGCGCAAGCTGGTCGCCGAGACCGGACTCAACTACGCCTAACGTTCTGTTTTCGGGAAGCGTCGCCAGGGCCGTGGCTGCAACCGCGGCCCTGGCGACGCGGGCGCGCCGAGCCGAGGAGGACGCATGCGCTGGAGTCGGATGGTCAACGTGGTCAAGTGCCATGTGGGCGGTGAGATCAACAACGTCGTCACCGGCGGTATCGGCGACGTGCCCGGCGCGACCGTGTTCGAGAAGATGAAGTACTTCCGCGATCACGACGACGACCTGCGCAAGCTGCTGCTGCACGAACCCCGCGGCGCCGTCACGCATTGCGTGAATTACGTTGTGCCCGCCACTGATCCAGAGGCCCAGCTGGGCTATGTGATCGCCGAGTCGACGGAATATCCGGCGATGTCGGGCTCCAACACCATCTGCGTCACCACCGCGCTGCTGGAAACCGGGATGATCCGCATGGTCGAACCGGTCACCGATGTGGTGCTCGAGGCGCCCGCCGGGCTCATCCGTATCCGCTGCACCTGTGAGGGTGGCAAGGTGACCGGCGTCGAGTTCGAGAATCAGCCCGCGTTCGCCTATCGGTTGGCCGCGCCGCTGGAGCTGGAGGGCTATCCGACGCTGAGCGTCGACGTGGCCTGGGGCGGCATGGCTTATGTGCTCGCCTCGGCGCGGGAACTGGGTCTGCAGCTGACCCCCGACGAGGCCCGCGACCTGTGCGAGCTCGGTCAGCGGGTGAAAACAGCTGCTGCTGAACAGCTTCCGGTGACCCATCCGGAGAACCCCGAGTTCGCAGGCATTACCCAGACGGAATTCGTCGGCCCGCTCGACCGGGTGGACGGCGTGCTGACGTCGCGCAACGCCGTCGTCGTCTCGCCCGGGCGCCTCGACCGCTCACCGTGCGGTACCGGGACGTCCGCCCGGCTTGCGGTGCTCAAGGCCCAGGGGCTGATCGATGTCGGCGAGCCGTTCATCCACGAGTCGGTGATCGGGTCGAAGTTCGGCGCCCGCATCGACCGCATGAACACCGTCGGGCCATACGACGCCGTCATCCCACGGATCAGCGGCCAGGCCTACATCACCGAGATCAGTCAGGTCGGGCTCGACCCGGCCGATCCTTTCCCGACGGGATACAAGCTCTCCGACACCTGGCCGGTGTGACCGCCCGCGCTCCCCGAAATTGACGACAGTGCGGTGCAGGGGCGCGCTCAGCGGCATTGTCGTCGAATTCGGCGCGGGATGCCTAGGCTGGAAGCCACGACGCGTCCAAGTCCGGAGAGGGGATGCATGTCTGAGGTGGCAGAGCCGGAACCCGACGACCAGACCAACGAGCCGACCGAAATCACTTTCGACGAACACTTGCACCCCGCGCGGCCTCGGGCATTGCGGTTTCGCCCCAGGGTCAAGTCGCCGTTCGTCCGCCGTTCGGTGGCCCAGGACGGGCCCGCCACCGGCGACAACCCGGCATATGTGTCCTGGCTGCTGAGCCAGTCGATGCTGGCCGATGCCAACGAGATCAGCCAGCAGTTCTCGGGCCAGGGTTCGATGTGGCAGAACCCTTATGCCACGCCCAGCCCCCGGGGTGCCGTCGAGACCGCAGCGGTGTGGTTCACGGCGTATCCGCTTTCGCTGATTACCCGGCCGGGGGAGTCGTTTCTCAAGGCCATGGCCGACGAGGACATGTGGAAGGCGTTCGCCGAGATCGGTGTCGACGCGATTCACACAGGCCCGGTCAAACGAGCTGGTGGCATCTCGGGCTGGCAGCTGACGCCAAGTGTCGACGGGCACTTCGACCGGATCAGCACTCAGATCGACCCGGCATTCGGGACCGAGGAAGAGTTCCGGCAGATGTGTGGGACGGCCAACTGGTACGGCGGCACCATCATCGACGACATCGTGCCCGGGCACACCGGCAAGGGCGCCGATTTCCGGCTGGCGGAGATGAAGTACGCCGACTACCCCGGCATCTATCACATGGTCGAGGTCGACCCGCTGGATTGGGATCATCTGCCCGACGTGCCGCCCGGGCGCGATTCGGTCAACATCGACACCGCCACCGAGGACTGGCTCGACAAGGCCGGGTACATCATCGGGCGGTTGCAGCGGGTGATCTTCTACGCCGAGGGCGTCAAGGAGACCAACTGGAGCGTCACCCGCCCGGTCGTGGGCATCGACGGCGTGGAGCGGCGCTGGGTCTATCTGCACTACTTCAAGGACGGGCAGCCGTCCATCAACTGGCTGGACCCGTCGTTCGCGGGCATGCGGCTGGTGATCGGCGATGCGCTGCATTCGCTGGCAGACCTCGGCACCGGTGGACTTCGCCTGGACGCCAACGGTTTTCTGGGTGCGGAGAAGACTGCGGCCGAGGACAGCACCGCGTGGTCGGAGGGGCATCCGCTGTCAGAGGCGGCCAACCACCTGATCGCCAGCATGGTCCGCAAGGTCGGCGGGTTCACGTTCCAGGAGTTGAACCTGACCATCGACGACATCCGGGAAATCGGGGAAGCCGGCGCTGACCTGTCCTACGACTTCATCAATCGCCCGGCCTATCAGCACGCGCTGGCCACCGCCGACACCGAGTTCCTGCGGCTGACGCTGCGCACCACCCTCGAACTCGGCGTGGAGCCTGCCTCGCTGGTGCATGCGCTGCAGAACCACGATGAGCTGACCTACGAGCTGGTGCACTGGTCGACGGGCCACCGCGACGACATCTACACCTTCCGGGGCGAGGAGGTCACCGGCGAAGCGCTCGGCGACATCATCCGCGGTGACCTCACCGAGAAGCTCACCGGTGAGAATGCCCCGTACAACCTGGTTTTCACCACCAACGGCATCGCCTGCACCACCGCGACCGTCATCGCCGCGACACTGGGCATCACCGATCTCGACGAGATCGGTGACATCGATCGGATCCGGCGGGCGCACCTGCTGCTGGCGATGTTCAATGCGCTGCAACCCGGCGTGTTCGCGCTGTCGGGCTGGGACATGTGCGGGATGCTGACGCTGCCGCGCACCGAGGTCGAGGAGCTGCTGCACGGCGGCGACACCCGCTGGATTCACCGCGCCGCGCACGACCTCATGGGGCACAATCCGACGGCCACCCGATCGATCGCCGGGATGCCCAGGGGGAGAAGCCTTTACGGGTCCATCCCGGAGCAGCTCGCCGACGAGACCAGTTTCCTGCGCCAGCTGCAGGCGATTCTGCGGGTACGCAAGCACTACGAGATCGCCACCAGCCGGCAGGTCGACATCCCCGAGGTGTCCCATCGCGGCATGCTGGTGCTCGTCCACGAACTGGCCAGCGGCGACCATCAGCTCACCGTGCTCAACTTCGCCAACGAAGAGATCGCAGGCACCGTCCGCTCCAAAGCCTTGCCACCCGGCGCGTCGGTGTCGGACATGTTCACCGGCAAGCCCCTGGCGACGGTCGACGATCTGCACAGCTTCGCGATCGAAATGCCCGCCCACCATGGCATGTCGCTGCTGGTGGACGGTTTGCCTACGCCGCGGGGCGAAGCCGGGAAATGATGCCGTCGAGGTCGATGGCAAACATCTCGGGCCGGAACACGTGGCCGCCGGGCACCTCGTGCCAGTCCTGGGGAATGCCTGCGGCGTCGAGCAATCCGCGGAACTCTCGCTGGCCGGCGAGCACTTCGGTCTCGTTCGCGCTGTCGAACCAGTTGATCGGGTCGGGGCTGGTGCCCGCCACCAGGAAGATGCGCTTGTTGCGGTAACTTTCGATGCGCTCGACAGGGTTGTCGGCGCTGACCCTGGCCTGGTCCCACAGTGGTGCGCCGTAGACCGTTCCGCCGGCCAGGTCCAGAACAGCCGACGTGATGTTGGCCCAGTGCACGACGAGTCCGAAGTCGCGGCGCAGGCTCGCCGGCCCGGAGTGAGCGCTCACCGACGCGAAATGGCCGTAGTACTTGGCGGCGTATTTCAGGGCGCCGAAGCCGCCCATCGAGAAACCGCCCACCGCACGTCCGTCGTATTCGGCATAGGCGCGGAAGTTCGCCTCGATCCAGGGCAGCAACTGCGCGATGTGGAAAGTCTCCCAATTGCGCGGGCCGACGAAGGAGCTGACCGGGTTGGAGTACCAGCCTGCGTGGCCGCCGTCGGGCATCACCACGATGATCGGCTTACCCGCGGTCCAGTCGCGGATCCCCATGAAGTCGAACGAGCGGAAATCGTCGTTGCCGCCGTGGAACATGTACAGCACGGGATAGGTGCGCCCGCTGGTCTGATAGTCGTCGGGCAGTAGCACATTGACGCCGGGGTTCCAGCCGATGGCGGCTGTCTGGAAGCGGTAGTACCACAGCCGGGGGTCGCTCTCGTTGCGGTCGACGATGCGCAGGCCGAAGCCGTCGCTGCGGCCGGCGAAGATGACCAGTGACTGCCCGACCGATAGGGCGTTGGGGTTGGCGATGCCGTTGACGGTGGCGATCACGGGGAAGAAGTTGGCGTCACCGTAGAAGCGCAACGCCAGTGCCGACAACGTATCCCCTGCGGCAACGTGGTATTTCGTGATGTTCGGGATGATCAGCTGCTGACCTGCGACCAGGCCCGCGTTGTCGGGGATGCCACTGGACGCGGAAATCAGGTGGGCCAGGCCCGCGTCGCCGTAGAAGCGCACCGCCAAGTCCGACAAGGTGTCTCCCGCGGCGGCGGGGTATCGGGTGAAGTCGGGAAAGATGAGCTGTTGTCCGATATTGATGACGTTGGGGTCGGTGACGCCGCTGGTGGTGGCGACCAGCCGGTACAGCTCGGCTTCGCCGTAGTAGCGCAACGCCAATGCCCACAGCGTTTCTCCCGCGACCACCGTGTGTGTTCTGACCATTTCGTTTCACTCCCCTCGCGTCGAAACAGGCTCTACTTCGATTGTGCGCCCGTTTCTGGGGAATCGGTGGAACGGAATTGGTAGCCGGCCGATTCGTCGTCGACGCGCCAGACGTCGACCTCGCCGTCGATGAAACACACGAGCCAGCAGATGCCCGAGGCGGACGGCACCGTCATCGCGATCTGAGCCCACGGGGTGTAACGGTGGGTGTCTCGCGAGTCCAGACGCCGCACGTATTGGCGTACCCGTACTTCCGGGTCGGTCGTGGCGGTGCCGTCCTCGTCGGTCATGACAGGCTCAGGATGACCTGCTTGGTGCGGGTGAATTCCTCGAGCCCCACGGTGCCGCCCTCCTTGCCGTAACCCGAACCCTTGAAACCGCCCAGCGGGCCTTCCGGGCCGACAGCCATATGGTTGTTCACCCACACCACGCCGGCCTCAATTGCGTTGACATTGCGCAATGCTCGGCCGATGTCGCGGGTCCACACCGAGGCGGCCAGCCCTTGTTCGACGGCGTTGGCCTTGGCGAGCGCATCGGCTTCGTCGGTGAATGTCTGCACCGTGGCAACCGGCCCGAAGATCTCCTGCTGCACCAGGTCGTCGTCCTGGCCGACGCCCGTGATCAGGGTGGGCTCGAAGTAGAAGCCCGGCCGGTCGAGGGCATGGCCGCCGGTGACGAGCTCAGCGCCGGGAGACCGCCCGTCCACCAGGCTCACCACCCGGTCGCGCTGGACGCGCGAGATGAGCGGTCCCAGAACCGTGTTGGGATCTGAGGCATCCCCGATGCTGACGGCCTTGAGCTGATCGGCCAGCGCGGCGACGAAGGTGTCGTGGATCTTCTCGCTGACCAACATCCGCGTCGCCGACATGCATTCCTGGCCGGCGTTGAACAACACACCGTTGGTCAGAATGGGCAGCGCGGCTTCGAGATCGACGTCGTCGTAGACGATCACCGGTGCGTTGCCGCCCAGTTCGAGCACCAGTCGCTTGGGAGTGCCGCCGGCTGCTGCGGCGATCTTGCGGCCTGCCGCAGTAGAACCGGTGAACGACACCAGGTTCACGTCGGGATGGCGCACCAGGGCGTCGCCGATCACGTCTCCGGATCCGTGCACGATGTTGAGCACGCCGGGTGGCAGGACTTCCTGGGCCAGTTCGGCAAAGCGGATGGTGGCCAGCGGGGTAAGCTCGGCCGGTTTGATGACCACGGTGTTACCCGCGGCCAGTGCAGGGCCCAGCTTCCACACCGCCTGCCACAGCGGGAAATTCCACGGCGTGATGCCGAGGACCACACCGAGTGGTTCGCGGCGGGTGTAGCTGGTGTTGTTCTCGACGAATTCGCCGGCCGCCTGGCCGGTGAGAACGCGTGCGGCACCGGCGAAGTGGCGCAGCGCTCCCGCGATGCCGGGCAGTTCCACATCCCGCGCCGCCGTGGTGGGCTTGCCCGCGTCGATCGTCTCCAGCCGGGCCAGGTCGTCGATGTTGCGCTCGAGCACCTCGACCAGTTGATGCAGGAGTTCGGATCGGGCGCCCGCAGTGCGCACCGCCCACGCGGGAAGCGCTGCGCGGGCGGCGGCGACAGCGCGGTCGGCGTCGTCGACGGTGGATTCGATCACCTCGGCAATGACCTCACCGGTCGACGGATTGAGCACCTCGCGGGTCTGGTCGGAGGAGCCGGAAACCGTCTTGCCGTCAATGAGGTTCGCGACGGAAATGGTCATGGCAGAGTGCCTTTCGTCTTTGCGGGTCAGAGCGGGTCAGAGGTGGCCGGTTTGGGTATCGATGGACTTGCCGCGGCGGCTCTTCGGGATCGTCATGTAGATCACCGCGCCTGCGCCGATCACCATCACCATGCCCAGCCCGACATGGATCGGGTCGGAGTAGACCAGCAGGGTGCACAGGACGGCCGACCATGCGATCGCGAGGACGAAGATCACCGGGCTCAATTTGCCGTAATGCCAAGGATGTTGGGGGAGCTTCTTCTTGAGCAGGGCGTAGAGGCCTACGGTGACGACGACACCGTAGGCCAGGCCCCATGCCAGTGCGGTCATGGCGGTGAGCACCGACAGCAGCGACGACCACAGGGCGAAGACGACCGACAGCGCGAAGATCGTCAGCGTCGCGTTGATCGGGATGCGCTGCTTGCTCACCTTGCGCATCCAGGACGCGGCGGGGATCTGGCCGTCGCGGGCTTGCGACCACAGCACGCGAATACCGGTGAGCTGCAACATGACCACGGCGGCGAACAGGGCGACGATCGCCACCGCTTCGAAGACGTTCGCGAACGCTGAGCCGACCGCGGTGTTCAGGATGTCTTTGACCGGCAGGGCACTGCCCATGATGGTGGGCAGGTCCTGGATGGCCAGCATCAGCATGCCGACCATGACGACTCCGACGACGTAGGACGACACGTTGGCCAGCACGGATGCCAGTGGTGCCTTCAGGGCGGCGTTCTTGGTCTCTTCGGAGGCGTTGCCGGTGGCGTCGAAGGACGAAATGGCGTAGGCGGGCAGGATCATCGCGAACAGGAACGGGACGAACCAGTGGCCGCCGGTGGCGGTGCCGCCGGAATCGGTGAGGAACGCCAACGGCTGGGTCGGGTGCTTGACGAACACCAGCACGCCGATGAGCCCGAACACGCAGACGCACTCGGCGACGACACCGATATTGTTCAGCAGCGCAGCGACTTTGACGCCGGCGATGTTGATGATCGTGGCCAGGACGATCAGCCCCAGTGTCCAGGGCAGCGCGTCGACCGCATTCTCGAACGTCACACCGAACCAGCCTGCGATGAACGGGGCGATGCTCACCGAGCAGGCGGTGACGGCGACGGTGTGCGCGATCAGCAGCCACCAACCGGTCTGCCATGCCAGCCAAGGTTTGCCGGTGATGCGTCCGGTGATCTGATACACGCCGCCGGCCAACGGGTAGGAAGACACCAGCATGGCCACAGCGAGCCCGACGGTGAAGACCTGCAACGCGCCGCCGACGAGGAACGACCAGAACGCGGCGGGCCCGAAGAACCCGATCCCGACGACCAGGGTGGTGAAGATGCCCGAGGCGATGGCGATCGAGGTGAACTGCACGCCGAACGCCGAGAACAGCCCCAGGCTGCGGTTGAGTTCCTGCTTGTAGCCGAGCTTTTCCAGATAGGCGGCGTCGGCGTCGACTGCCGGAGTGGACGGAGGTCGACGGTGAAACACGCCAGACTCCTCGGGGGTAATCGCCATGGTGACCTCATGTTTTCAATAAGCGGGGGATGCGGGTGCGGAACGGATGACGGGTGACCCGCGACTCAGTTTTGTACTACTGTCGACAATCTACACGTGTCGGCGGGTGATCGCAATCACTATTTGGTTTGGCTGTCTCCGCCGTTATCGGTGCACGCGGGGCTTGTGCTGCAGGGGTTCCTGCATGATCGGGTGACGCGGGCGGTGCGGCTCGGCGAGCCGACGCTTCACGCCTTCCCGGCGGCCGCCTCGGCTTGGGGCTGGCCACCGTGCACGTGGCGGTTGACTTCGGCGGTGATGGCGTCCAGATCGCCGGAGTCGACGATTTTCAGTAGCCGCTTGTGTTCGGCGACCATGTCGTGCAGGTCGGCGAACACTTGGTGGTCGGCGGAGAAAAACAGTTGCAGTTGCGCTTCCCAGCTCCGCCACAGGTCCAAAAGCAGCTTGTGGCCGGACAATTCGTAGAATCCGCGGTGAAAGCTCATGTGGGCGTCGATGGTCGCCGCGGGATCGTTGTTGTCTGCGCCGATCTCCATGTCCTCAAGTGCGCGGGTCACTTTCACACGTCCGCTTCCGCGCAGGCGCGGCAGCGCCAGTTCGATGGCGTACGGCTCGAGACGCTTGCGCAGGCTGGCGATTTCGGCCATCCCGTCGGCGCTGACCTCGGCGACGAACGCGCCCCGGTAGGGGATCTTGTCGACGAGCCCCTCCTCGGCGAGTAGCCCTAGCGCTTCGCGCAGGGGCGCCCGGCTGACGCCCAGGTCGGCGGCAAGGTGGGTTTCGCGGAGCTGGCTTCCCGGTTTGAGGGTTCCGTCGAGAATCGCGGTACGGAGCACCTGGGCGACCGAATTGGGCGTCGTGCGTTGCGTGATCCGCCCCAGCGATACCGCGTCGCGGCCGGTCTCGCTCAGCGTCGACAGTGCGCCGTCCTGCGGGGCTGCAGCCATCAGGTCACTCCTCCCAGCCGTGTTGCCTAATTGTCGACAGTAGTCCTTCGCGTTCTACTGTCCACGTGTACGGCATTTGCGGCCAGATGTCGTCGACAGGGTCGGGCAGCCAGGCCTCGTCGGTGATCAACGGAATCTCACCGTCGGCCAGCCGCCGGATGAGCTGTCGTCCCCACTCGACGAGGCGCACAGCTGCTCACTCCCCGGCGGCTGAGACGTAAATCGGCCCGCGCGCGATGACGGGATCGAGGATCCCCGTCTCCAACTCGTTGGCGGCGTCCTCCAACCCGGCTGGATCGCGATGCTGGCCGGGATAGCCGATGAGTTTCTTGACCTGCGGCGTCATGAAGTAGGCGCCTGCGATCACCGACGACAGGGGATCGAAGGTGAATTTGTCCTCGGCCCACATCTTCTTGAGAGCGCCGTGCAGCTTGCCGTCCGGCACGTCGGTCAGGGTGTGCACAGCCGTGAGGACGGCGTCGAAGATGTCCGAGCGCGCCGCCAGCGCGAGCTGCAGGTAGGGCTGAAATTGTTCGGCCGCACTGGCTTTGGGATTGGGCCCGGATTCAGGGATCAGCGTGTCGGCGATGCGCAGCAGGGTGGTGAGCTCGGTGTCGGTCAGTGGACGCGGTGGCTTGGTCACCCGCGGGGGAACCGACAGGCGCCGCTGATCGGACTGGATCGTCATGCCATTGCCTTTCTGGCCGTCGTCTGTTCCACGACCTTCTTGCCGACTCGCAGCGCCAGCGCGGTGATGGTGCAGGTGGGGTTGGCCGATCCCGACGTGACGAAGATGCTGCCGTCGGCGACGTAGAGATTGTCGACGTCGTGGCACTTGCCGTACGAGTCGACGACGGAGGTCTTCGGGTCGTCGCCCATGCGTGCGGTGCCCAACAGGTGCCCGGGCTGGTCGACCCAGAGTTCTTGAGTGATAACCCGTTTGGCGCCGGCCGCCTCGTGGGCCTTGACCATCTGCTCGACGGTGAACTTGAGCAGCTTGCGGGTGTTCTCGCTGACCCGGTACTCGACTTTCGGGGCGGGCAGTCCGTCGGAGTCCACCAGGGTCTTCGACAGAGTCACGCGGTTGTGTTCCTCTGGCAGGTCTTCGGTGTTGGCCGCCCACAGGATGCCGTTGCGGGCCGCGCGGGCCACGTCGTGGATGGCCGGACCCCACAGTTCGTCGAAATCGAGTTCGCGATGGGCTTCGATCGCGTTGAGCGGGCCGGGGGTCGGCAGAGCATGCAACTTGGCGCCGCGGACGAACCCGCGCGACGCATCGGTCTCGTAGAACTGCATGGAATGGATCAGCTGACCGGCCGGGCCGCGCCAGCTTTCGAGGTCCTCCTCGTAGTAGCCCAGCGCGGTGCAGTTGGGATGCAGCATGAGGTTCTTGCCGACCAGGCCCGACGAATTGGCCAGGCCGTCGGGGTGGCGGTCATCCGCCGACAACAGCAGCAACCGTGGGGTGCCAATGCCGTTGGCGCACAGCACTACCGACCGTGCCGGCTGAAACCTCACCGTGCCGTCACGGTCGATGTACTGCGCGCCGGTGGCCAACCCGTTCTCGTCCGTGACGATCTTGGACACCCGTGCCCCGGTGACGACCTCGGCGCCGGCCTGCTGTGCCTGCGGCATATAGATGAGGTCGAACGAGGCTTTCGCTCCTTGCGGACAGCCCCATTCGCAGACTCCCCAACGGCCGCACTGTTCCAGGGTCTTGTTCTTCTGGCTCGGGATCGCGTTGGTCCCCGGCCACCAATGCCAGCCGAGCGCGTTGGCTGCTGCGGCCGCTTTCATGCCGGGCTTCCCCAACGGGTGCGGCGGCAGGGGATAGTCCAGGCCCTCGGGGTAGGCGGTGTCCCCGCCGACGCCCGAGACGCCGATGAATTCGTCGACCTCATCGTGGTAGGGCTTGAGGTCGTGGTAACTGATCGGCCAGTCATCGGCAACGCCGTCAAGGGTTTTCACGCGGAAGTCCGACGGCAGCAGCCTGGGCCATTCGGCACCGTAGTAAATGGAGCTACCGCCCACGGCGTTGAACATCACCGGCCACATGTCCGAATCGCTGACGTCCACCGGATAGTCCGACGGCAGGCCGCGGACGTTCGGATCGTGCGCCCAATTGTGTTGGATGAGCAACTCCCATTCCGGGAAGTTGGCGGGGAAGTCGCTCGGGTTCACCCAGTCGCCCTGTTCGAGGCAGACGACGCTCAATCCGGCGACGGCTGCCGTGTGGGTGACCACCGCACCGGACGGGCCCGCGCCGATCACCAGTACGTCGACCGGCTTGTTCTCGAATGTCATTGCCTGGCCTCACTTCCTGTGCGACTTGACCTATGCGCCCGCGAGCACGCCGCCGTCGACGACGAATGCGGTGCCGGTGATGGCGGTGGAGTGGTCCGACAGCAGGAACGCTACCGAGTGGGCGATCTCGATGGGCTCGATCGCGCGCCCGATCGGTTGGAAATCGGGCAGCCCGGCCTCGAGTGCTTCCCGGCCGCCGAGCGCCTCGTAGTGCGGCACGTTGAGCGGGGTGTCGACGAAGCCGGGGCACACGGTGTTGGCCCTGATGCCCTGCGCACCGAAGTCCAGCGCGATGGCCTTGGTCAGCGTGAGCACGGCACCCTTGCTGGCCGTGTAGGTGGTCAGCAGCTTCTCGGCGCCAATGGAATTGATCGATCCGAAGTTCACGATCGAGCCACCGCCGGCCTTGAGCAGCTCCGGAATCGCGTACTTGGAGCCGAGGAAGACGCCTTTGACGTTCACATCGAACGTCTTCTGAAAGTCCTCGACCGAAGCGTCCAGGATGGTGCCGGGGATCAGGATGCCCGCGTTGTTGACGATGCCATCGAGCTTGCCGGAGGTGTCGACGGTGAACGCGACGAGATCTTTGACCTGTTGCTCGTCGGTGACGTCGACAACCCGGCCGATGAGGCGGTCGTCGTCGACCTTGAGTTGGGGCAGGTGCTCCGGCGAACGGACGGTGGCGACCACCTGAGCGCCCTCTTCGTGCAGGTGGTGGGCGGTCGCGAGGCCGATGCCGCGCGCGGCGCCGGTGACGATGACGGTCTTTCCTGACAACAGTGTGCCCATCGGGTGCTCTCTTTCTGTCGATGCCCGGAGGTCTCCTCCGGGGGATCGTCCAAATTGTGCATTTGTCGACAATTGGTCAATGAGAGTCTGCCGCGGGCGGTGCGCCGCCGTCAAGCGCGAGTTGTGCGGAGGCGATCCGCGATCAATTGGCTCGTGGGTTCGACTGGGCCCGTGGAGGACGGGTGTGGGTCAGGAGGCGAGTGCCAGCCGATGTTCGACGCTGTCGGTGGTCACGATCCGGTCGACGGCGTGGCCGAATCGCAACTCCACCCGGGAGATGAGGTGCGCCAGCTGGGCGGCATCCGACGCGTCGGCGGCGATCGCCATGACCTGAGATGCACTGTAGCCGTGCATGATCCGTGCCAGTGGCGCCGCGTGGCGGGCGCTCACGGCGACGCGGAAACCCGCCTGCAACAGCTCGTGCGCGGCGCTGCGCCCGCGCTCGGTGTCCGCGTCGAGTAGGAGGACCACTTCGCTGTTGCGGGGTTGTGCGGACATCGATTTCTCCTTCGCGTTCGGATGTTTCCAGCCAACCGCCGTCACCTTGGTGGCCGATGAGAAACCGATGTGATGTGCACTTGAATTGTGGGAGAAGGGGATTGGGACGCCTTCAGGCATGCGTCGCTCGCAGGGCCCGTCGTCGGGTCCGGACGCAATATCGTGTCCGACAGAGGATTCGAGTTCCGGCCACGGACTCTGGGGTCCGGGCCCGAGGGTCCTTGGCTGGGTGGTTGGCGGGCGTCGGCTGGGAAGTGGGTGTATGCAGCAATACTTGATTTGCGGTGCGGCGTCCAGCAAATAATGTGCGTGACGCTGCCCACATTCGCGCGGGCAGGGGCCCGAACGCGCCAGATACCGTCGAAAATTAACGTGTTTGTCATTGTTCTTATCGCTGACCGAACAACCGGTGAACAACATGGGTTTTCCCTTGGCGCGCCCTGTCAAAGTGCCTTACATTTCGCTCCGTCTCAGCGCCACAGCACGTCGCGGGGACCTGAATCGAGCTGCGGCGCAATGCCGAAATGACGAAGGGGTACGGGCATGGCAAAACATCGCAAGGCTTCTGAAAGATCGGTGCGCACGCGCACATTGGTGGCCGGTGTGCTGGCCGGCGGCGCGCTGGCCGCGGTAGTGCCTGCAAGCATCGCGTCGGCGTCCACCGATCCGTCGGCCGACGCTGTCAAGCGTCCCGCATTCGGAAACCCTGCTCCTGGCGTGCGCGTGGCACAGGCCGTCGGTGACAAGGTCTTCAACCAGACGCCGGGTATCAACAAGACGCTGGACGACAGCCCTCTGGGCGAGGGCTACCACATCAACTTCGGCACGCCCGCCGGCGGCGTCGACACCAGCACCCGCACGGCCAGCAACCCGAATCCGGCTCCGCTGACCACCGGCACCAACGGCGCCATCCAGGGCGAGCTGAACGTCAACGCCGGCAAGTACTACTACGACCAGACCCAGAAGTGGGCAGAGCTCACCGTCGGCAACAAGATCCTCCCGGACGAGAGCGACCTGCCGGGCACCCTTCCGAAGGCGGTCGCCGGGGCCAACAC
Source organism: Mycolicibacterium brisbanense (assembly GCF_001570425.1). Taxonomy (GTDB): domain Bacteria; phylum Actinomycetota; class Actinomycetes; order Mycobacteriales; family Mycobacteriaceae; genus Mycobacterium; species Mycobacterium brisbanense. The sequence goes on along the minus strand of NZ_BCSX01000015.1, from coordinate 179,131 downwards.
CCTCAGTGCCACGAGCGCTAAGCCCTCCAACGCCAACAAGTCGCTTACTTGCGTGGCCGCCGCCACTTGCAACCACTGATCGGAATACAGCAGCGGGCGGGCCAATCGGCCCGCCCGTTTTTCGTTCCTACTCTTCGATCTGGTTGCGTCGCTTCTTGCGTTTGATCCCGACGCTGCCCCACAACGAGAAGCCACGGATGCGCACCCGAGGTGCCCCGGGGGCGCCCTCCCCGGGAACTGAATGGTCGAAGCTGCCCATGAAGGCATGTCCACCGACTTCGACGTTCACTTCCGGTGGCACCAGAATGGTCTGCCCGCCGCAAATCGAATAGGACCGGATTTCGACTTCCGGCGCAGTGAAGTCGGCGTAGCGCATATCGACGACGCCGCCGCCGAAAAGAGTGAATGTGGTGAGCTTCATCGGCACATTCCACCGGCCGCGACGTTCGAATCCACTCATGATGGCCAGCAACAGCGTTGACGGCGCGGGATGGCAGGGGCCGCCTTTGTTGCAGGGAATGGCGCCGGGCAGATCGTTGCTCAACCGCGCCAAATCGGCATACGTTTGCGCCGAGTAAGCCTTGGCTAACCGATCTTCGTATTCCGTCATCGGCAGGCGGCCCGCTGCCGCGGCCTCAGTGAGCAGCTGCGCCACCTGAATTCGATCAGTGTCGGCAGCTCGCGTCGACCGGCTCTGCGGCGCTGAAGTGCTCATCAGAGACGAGCCTACGACGAACGCCTGCACATGCAAGACGGTTGGCCAAACTGTGGCTTCGGTCGCACCGGCGAAACTGCCAGCCTGCCGAATTTTTATCAGGCTGAGCTGAGGTAATCCTGAAAAGTTGTGGTGCCGACCGCATTTTCTGGCACCAGATTGGCCCCCGTTTTGTAACCCGCGACAACACGACCGCCGAGCGTGAGACTCAACACGTGCCGCCTGCTACCGCGCGCCGCGAGGTACATCCGACCCAGTTCGTCGTGGCCGTGCACCTCCGGGCCACCGATGTCGGGCACCCGTCCGGCGGGCGGCGCGTCGACCAGTTCGGCCAATCTGGCGGCTACGTCCCGCGTGTCGATCGGCTGGAACCGCACGCCGCCCAACGCCCACAAGACCGGTGAGAAGCGTTGGATCGCGAAGATCTTCTCGATCAGCTCGTGAAACTGTGTGGCCCGCAGCACGGTATGCCCGATGCCCGACGCCGCCAGCGCCTCTTCGACTCGAAGCTTGGCCCGGTAGTACGGGAGCGGGATGCGATCGATGCCGACGATCGAGATGTAGACGATGTGCTCGACGCCGGCCCGGCCCGCCGCGGCGAGCAGATTCTGCGTGGCGGTGACGTCTTTGCTGCCGGTGGGTTGCGTCGCGCAGTGGATTACGACGTCGATGCCGTCGAGCGCCGCATCCAGGTCCGTGCCCCTGGTCAGATCGCCTCGACACCAATGCACACCGGTATATCCGACACGCTCGCGGCGGCTCAGCGCCCGTACGGAGTGTCCGGCTGCCGTCACTTCCGGCACCACGTGGTGTCCGAGCGTTCCGGTGGCGCCGGTGACCAATACGCACCGAGGCATGCCCCAAGGCTAGGTGCGGCTGCCGAAAACCACATCCCCGCTCCGCTGGCGATGTTGTCCGAGCGGCTCAGCCGAACGGCGAGAGCGCCTTCGCGATGCCGCCGGTGAGCTTGTCCACGGCGTTCTCCCAGGGCCCCTTGGCGTCTTTGCCCGGCCAGATCTTCTCCCACGGGCCGTTGGAGGTGGCCTTCTCCCACGGACCCTTGCCGCTGCGTCCTCCGAAGACCTTTTCCCACGGCGCGTTGGCAGTCACGGTCTCCCACGGGCCGTTGGCGGTCAACGCTTCCCATGGCGCTTGGGGAGTGCTCGAACCAGAAGACTTCGACGACGTGCTGGGCGAGGCGCCGGACGCGACTGAGGTGGTCGTGCCGGACGTCGGCGGCTTGCACGGATTGGAGCAGCTGACGGTGCTGCTGGGTTCGGCCAGGGCAGGTGCGGCGAAGGCCAGCGGTGCCGCGATCAGTGCGACGCCGATCGCTGTGCGTCGCAGCCGCATCCCGAATTCCGTGGTCTTTGCGCGCGAGGGCGAGGCTGCGGAGGGAGTTGTTTGCTGAATATTTTTCACCAGCGTCATAGCTCGGCACTCTAAGTCCCGTTCTCGGGTCTCGCAGCGCGGGTGACTCGGGGGAGATGTGTTGCTTTGTTCCAGGTCGTCCAGCTATCCGGACTATCTGGCGGGGACCTTTGCGTTTCCGCAGGAAACGTCTCGATTCTTGGACGCTGCTATTGTGCGCTGGTTCACATAGTTAGCTGGCTGAGAACTCGCTCACGCCCGGCACCTGCCAATATGACAACACCCCCGCAGGAGCCAGCCTCCCACGAGGGTGTTGCGCGGATTGAGCCGTTACTCGGCCGGCGGGAATGCCTTTTCCCATGCGCCGCCGTTGATGGCCGTGACGCCGTTCTCCCAGGCGCCCTTGCCGTCGCCATTCGGATCGAACACCTTCTCCCACGGGGCGTTCGCGAAGAAGTCGGTCCATGGGGCGCCCGTGCCAGTCGTGGCAGACGAGGTTGCGCCGCGCACGCACGGCGAGCAATCGACGGTCGTGTCGGGGCCGGCCATTGCCGGCGCGGCGAACGCGAGTGGGGCCGCGATCAGCGCGGCGCCGACGGCGGCGCGTCGAAGAATCATGTCGGCTCCTTGTCATGTTTGCTGAGTGCTGTCCTTAATGTACGGCGTGAAGTCGCTGGAAACCAGCTGTGAAATCATGGGGGACCAGTCCCTCTTTGCGTACGCAATCAGCCATCGACGCTGCTCATGCAGGCTTTCTCGGGCAAAATCGCGGCAGCCTCGAACGATGGGAATCGTGAGCCGCAGGCGACGCCGCCGCGTGGCGAAGTATTTGCTACTGCGTCAATCGTTCCAGGTCGGCCGAGTTCACCGGACCCATGCTGTCGGTCGGTGCTTCGCGGTATCCGCCGAATTCTGTCCACTGAGCTGCGGATAGACCGCGCATCTCAGCAGACTTTAAGGTATTTTCCTCGGCAACAGTGTGACAGCGATTTGCCAAGTAGGGCACAGCTGTCTCACGGCTAAGCGCAAAGCATCCGAGAGAGGAACACAGACGATGGCGTGGACCAAGATTCCTGCCGCTGCGGCGTCGATCGCATGCGCGGCATGCATCGCGGCTGCGGCGGCAGTGCCGGGCGCCGAAATGCAGGCGGCCCACCTCGCCAAGACTGTGGGCGGTGACGTTCGCCTGTCGGCCGACTTTCTCCAGTTGACCCAGCTCGACTCACTGAACGGGATCCCGGCATTGCTGGAATTCCTTGTAGACCGGGACGTGTTTTCCTTCGTTCCGATTTCGGACGATCCGACAACCCCAGACGTGGACGAGAGTTGGCCGGGTTATGCCGCGCTCAGCGCGCTCTGGAACTACCAGAACCTTCTCGGTGGCGACTTGGGGTACGACGGGTTGAGCGGGATTGCCGCCTTCGATGCGATTCCGATTTACCTGAGCGGACCGAACGCTATCCTCACGTATTCCGCCGCGGTCAATGGTATTCCGGGGTACGTGAACGCACTTGGCGGTGACTTCACCGGTGTATCCGTTTTCGATGGGATCACGTCATTCCAGAATTTCCCGAGCCAGGGACTCGATGCGTTTGTCCCTGTGGAAGACGATCCGACCACGCCCAACGTCAACGAGTCTCAGGCCGGCTACGCCGCTCTGAGCGGGCTCGCGTCCTACCGGGACTTCATCAAATCCGGCGGCGACGTAACGAAGCTGGCTGGTATCGATGCCTTTAGTGCGATCCCGAACTGGAAGTCTTTCATCGAGAGTGGCGGCCAGGACGTTTCTTCCGATGGGCTCGGCGGCATTGACGCGTTCAGCGCAATCCCGGTGTACAAGGCAGCACTCACGACGGATCCAGCCGAGGAAACCGAAGACCCCGCTGGCGGAGCGAACGATCAAGGAGCAGCGGCGAAGGTCGCGTCGAATAAGAATGCCGTGACCGCTGAGTCCGAGGCTGGGCTGAATCAGGCGCCAGAGCGGAGCAACCCGGTGGCAGCGCTGTCGAGCGTTACGCCGCCGGCCGCTGAGCCGTCAGACGCCGGGGTCCCCGCGGCAGCGCCGGCCGCACCCGAAGCAGCGTCCGCTCCAGCGGCGACTGACAAGAGCTCCGGGGCCTCTGGCAAGCAGTCCAACGGGTCGTACTCGGGCGTCTTCAAGCCCAACAACCCGGTGGTTCTGTTTGGCACTGGCAAGGGCGGCGGCGCCGACAACGGCATCCGCGGATGGGACAAGGTGGCCAACGGGATTCGCGGCGCACTCGGCCTGCCCAAGGACAACAGCGGTTCCGGCGACAGCGGTAGCAGCAGCGGCGGAGAGTAGATCGCCCGAGCTAGTCGAGCCGCCAGGCAGAGGGCTAGCGGCTAACTTTCAACATCGCGCCTAGCTTGCGGGCCGCGGAGGTATTTGCACTCGCAAGCACTCCTGACGTCGGCGTCCATTACGTGGTGCGGCTTAGGTTCTTTTGAGGTACCTTGCTGCCAACGTGTGGAGGGGCAAACCCGGCCGTCAGCAAACAAAACACTGCGGTCGTGATCCACATCTGAGAAGGGTGGACGTCGATGGTGTTGTCGAAGGTTTCGAGCGCAGCAACCGCACTTGCGTGCGCGGCTTGCATCGCTGGTGCGGCGGCATTGCCGGGCGCCGAGGTTCAAGCGGACAACTTCGTAAAGGCCGTCAATGGTGACGTGCGACTGTCGGCCCTCACCGATCTCGCATGGCTCGACGGAATCCCTGCGTGGCAGAAGTTCCTGTCGACGGGTGATCTAGGTGCCTTTGTCCCACTGGCCGATGGCACCGGTGGTTACGCCGCCCTGAGCGCATTGGCGAGTTATCAGAGCTTCTTCACGACTGGTGACCTGTCGAGTTTGGGCGGCATTGATGCTTTCAGCGCGCTTCCTAACCTTCTCGCCGGGGATTTCACAAAGCAGGCTGCATTTGATGCAATTCCCGTCTATCAAAAGATCGCGAGCGGCACTGCCACAGTCGATGATCTAGCACCTCTGTCATCGGTGAATGCACTGGTCGCCTTCTCGAGAGTTCCGAGCGAGGGATTGCAGGCATTTGTGCCGGACGCGACGACTGGAAACCCCGGCTACGCCGCACTTAGCGGAGCGTATTCCTGGCAGCAGTTCATCCAATCCGGCGGTGACGTGACCAAGCTGGCCGGTATCGACGCGTTCAGTGCGATCCCGAACTGGAAGAGCTTCCTGACGACTGGTGACATCTCGACAACCACCGGACTCGGTGGTATTGCGGCCTTCAGCGCGGTTCCGGTGTTCGCGAATGCCGTCACTAATGCCACACCTCTCGCGGCCACGCAGAACACGACCAAACAGGAAGCGCCGCAAACTCTCACACCGACCACTTTGAGCAAGACGGTCGACACGCAGGCGCCTGAAGGCAAGTCGACTCCTGACGTCGAAACGCCGAAGGTCTCGAACCCGATCACCACGGCGCTCTCCAATGTCACCCCGCCGTCGTTCAACAGCGGTAAGCAGGACGCCCCCGAGCAGGCACCCGTCACCCCGGGTACGCCGAGCCTGCCGACGTCGAACGACAAGAGCTCTCTACCGACCGGCAAGCCGTCGAACGGCTCGTACTCGGGTGTCTTCAAGCCCAACAACGGCTCGCCCATCTTGTTCGGCACGGGCGGCGGTGGCAGCGCTGACAACGGCATCCGCGGCTGGGACAAGGTCGTCAGCGGCATCAAGGGCGCCCTCGGCGGTGGCGACAGCAGCAGCTCCAGCAGCGGCGGCTAGCCAACAACACACCTTACGTAAATCGGGCGGGCTCACAAGAGCCCGCCCGATTTGTCTTGATCGTGAGCTAAGCCGCGGCCTTACCGGAAGCCTTCGCAGACTTGCCCTTTGGCGAGCTGTCTTTGCTCTGCTCCTTGGCGGGCTTGGTCACCTTCTCGACGTTCTTGGCGATGTCCTTGCCCGCCTGTTCGACCTTGCCGGCGGTGTCGTTCATTCCGTTGCGGACCTTCGCCACGGTGTCCTTGACCGACTTCTTGAGCGGATCGCTCGGATCAGCGGCATGCTTTCCAGGCGCAGCTTTGAGCGACTCGGTGATCTTCTGCGCGGTCTTGTCGAGCCTGGTAGCGGTGCTCGCGACGTCGAGTGTGCGCAATTCGCTGTTCGTTGACGGTATCGATGTGAGAGGTGCCGGCGCTGCCGCCGGCGTCGTCGACTTCGCCGTCGTCTTGGTGGGTTCCTTGACCTTCAGCGCCGTGTCGATGGCCGCGGTCACTTGGGCGTTGACGCCGTCCAGTGCGCCGGTGACCGGTGCGAGCCCGGTCTCGACGGCATGGAACATCGGGTCGGTGACGTTCTTCTGCATCTGGTCGATGGCGTCGCGTAGCGCCTTCGCCGTCGCTTCGGACAACGGGTTCTGCGTCGCGGGCGAGAGATCGACGCCCGGGAGTTTCGGTGTCCACTTCGACGGCGTCAACGCGTTGGCCTCGATGCCGTCGACAAGGGCGTTGAACACAGTCTGCGTCGCGGCGAGCTGCTGAGTCGGAGTCAGCGGTGAATGCCAAAGGTAGGCCTGCTGGCCGCCCATGTTGTACGTGCGCTGCAGGGTCACCGGGTCGACGTCCTGGTAGCCCATGTTGACCAGCATGCGCAGCGCATCTTCGACGCTGTCGGTCAGCGGTGTCGGAACATGCACGCCCGGAACAAGATTCAGCAACCTGGGCGCCATATTGAACGGCTCGAGCAAGGGCAGGTTGCCCGAGTCGTAGGTGATGTAGGTGGCTGTGCCCGGGAACTTGGTGGCGTCGGCGACCTTGTCCAATGCCTCGCCCAGACCGAGGTGCAGCCAGTCGATGTCCTTCGCGGTCCGGACGATGTCGGCCCATCCGGGGACCATTTCGACGCCCTGACCGCCGGTGGGGTCGAGCATGACCTTGAGACCGTCGGCGATCCCCAGACCCAAGGGGAGTATCAGGCTGTCGATGTTGTTGCCGTCGCTGGGAATCAGGTAGGTGAGGAACACGCCGCCTGCCGCGGCGTTGGCCCACGCCAGCGGATTGAGGGTGGTCGGCGCGTCTGACAACGGGTTGTAGGCCCAGGTGATGTCGAGGATCGAGGTGTTGAGGACCTTGGTCATGTTGCCGTTGTTGGCGTCCTCGTTGGTGTAGCTGCCTGCCGGTGGGGTCGCGAGGTTCACCCCGAGGAGGTTGGTGAAAGGCGTTGCCAGCGCGAACAATCCACCGCCGGGACGGCTTGGGTTGTTGAAGAACACCAGCCACTGTCCGGTGACGCCTACTCCCCAGTCGGGATCGTTGGACTGCACGGCCTTGATCATGTCCCGGTAGGCCAGCGAGGTGGTCAGCCCGCCGAGGCTCTCGGAGAAGATGATGGCCCTGCGCTGATTGAGAATCGGCGCGGTTTTGACCAGGGCCGCAACGGCATTGGCGAACGCCTTGGCGAGGGCGGGACCGATGACCGGGATACCTTTGATCGGTGCGGTCAACGCGTCAGCAACGCCGGTGGTGCTGTATTGGAGCCCGTTGACCGCGTCGTAGACGTCGCTGGGCAGCGGGCCTTTGACCCCGGCCTCGACCGGCGAGATCTTGTCGAGGACGTCCAGCAGCTGGTTGACAGCCGTGGCCAACTCGCTGCCGCCGACCGCTCCGGCGGCGGCCTCGATGACGTTCTGCGGCGTTATGCCCAACAGCTGTGCCGCCCAGAAAACCGGCCCGACCCCGTAGATTCCGACGATGTTCGGCATCGATGGTAATTGGGGTGCCGCGGTCAGGCTGACTTCCGCTGTCAGCGTTCGCTTTTCGGCCATCAGCGGGTCTGGGGCGGATGACGCGACACCGGCAGTGAGCGCAGCCGTTGTGGCGACGATGGCGGTCGCGACCGCGGCAGCCTTGGCCTTCTGGAGCCGCGCAGGAGTGGGGTTGGACAAGTCGCTTCGGGCCTTCGCTGTGAAGTGGCTGACAGGGCGTGCACACTTTAGCAATACTGTCTAGTCGGTCCGAGGTATTTGCCGGAAAAACTATCTCACGCGTTAAAAGAGCCTGGTCCGCTGCTGCGGGGCATGGCTGAGTTTGCGAAAAATGTTGTGTGCGGCCTCGGGACTGCGTCGGCCACGTGATCCTGCGTACGGGCTGAATTCGCCTCCGCCCGAAAGCACCCGACCACCCGAAGGTAGTCGGGTGCCAGTGGTCAGCCGATCGGCGTGGGTGGCAGCTCGCCGCCCAGCACGGCGAGGGCGTTGTCGGCCGCAAGCGTCGCCATGGCGGTTCGCGTCTCGATGGTCGCCGACCCGAGGTGTGGCACGAGCGCCACGTTCGAAAGCTCAAGCAGCTCGGGGTGCACCTCGGGCTCCCGTTCGAAGACGTCGAGGCCTGCGCCGGCGATAGTGCCGTCGCGCAACGCGGTCGCCAGCGCCGCCTCGTCGACGATCGGTCCGCGCGCCGTATTGACCAGGTATGCGGAGCTCTTCATTGCGGAGAGCTGCTCGGCGCCGATCAGATGATGGGTGGCCGGCCCGTAGGGGCAGTGCAGCGAGACGACGTCGGAGACGGCCAGCAGCTCATCGAGGTCCACCCGCCGCGCGCCGAGCTCGGCCGCGACGTCGGCATCGATCTCGCTGCGCGACTGATAGATGACGTCCATGCCGAACGCCTTGGCGCGGCGTGCGGTCGCCTGGCCGATACCGCCCATGCCCACGACTCCGAGGGTCTTGCCCTGCAGGCCGGTGCCGAGGAGAAAGAACATGCCCCACTTCCACGGCTGGCGGTCGCGGATGATGCGCTCGCCTTCGCCGAGTCGGCGGGTGGCCATGAGGATGAGGGCGAATGCGATGTCGGCGGTCGCCTCCGTGAGCACGCCCGGCGTGTTCGTCGCGACCACGCCGCGCTCGCGGCACGCCGCGACGTCGATGTTGTCGTAGCCGACGGCCACGTTCGCGACTACCTTGAGCTGGGGACCGGCGGCGTCGAGGAGCTCGCCGTCGACGCGTTCGGTGAGCAGGGTCAGGATGGCGTCGGCGCCGGCCACGCGGCGCAGCAGCTCATCGCGGCTGATCGACTCCGGGCCCGGCCACGCGTCGACCTCGTGTTCGACGCGCAGCTTCTCGAGGGCGGCATCCGGAACTCGCCCGGTGACCACAACGCGGCTCATTTGGCGCTGATCCACTCGTTCAGACGGCCGAGGCCCTCGCGGATGTCGTCGACTTCGATACCCGAGTAAGCGAGGCGGATGTACTGGCGTTCCTCGCCCGGCTGGCGGCGGCCGAAGTGCTCGCGGGTGCAGAACGAGACGCCCGTCTGGTGCAGTGCGACGGCGGCGAAATCGCCGACCGCGGTGTAACCCATGCGATCCATGGCCTCGGTGACATCGGGGAACAAGTAGAACGTCGAGTGGGGCACAGCGACATTCATACCCGGAATGGCGTTCACCGCCTCGCATGCCGCGTCGCGGCGCTCGCGCAGGGCTTTGAGCATCTGCTGCACGGGTTCCTGGGTGCCGCGCAGCGCCTCGACGCCTGCCCACTGCACGTAGTGCGTCGTGCACGACTCGTCGTTGGTGTTGAGCGTGCTGAACACCTTCGCGACATCGACGGGGGCGACGGCACAGCCGAGCCGTGAGCCGGTCATCGCGAATTTCTTGCTGAACGTGTACAGGATGACCGTGCGCTCGAGCATGCCGGGAAGTGACGCGATGGAACTCGAGACGCCTTCGTAGCGCGTCTCGAAGTAGGCCTCGTCGGAGAGCACCCAGAGGTCATGCTCCTGCGCGAGTTGCGCGATGGCCTCACGCTCGGGGGCCGTCGACTCGGCCGAGATGGGGTTCTGCAGGTCGTTGTAGATGATGGCGACCGTGTTCGGCGTGATCGAGGCCCGCAGCTGATCGAGGTCGATCGCGAAGCCCTCGTCGGTGGGGACGTAGCGGTAGGGCAGAGCTGTGCCGCCGAGGTACTCGATCTGCGATTCGTAGATCGGGAAGCCGGGGTTCGGGTAGAGCACTTCCTGGCCGGGGTTCATGATGGTCTGCAGGAACTTCGTGATGACGGGCTTGCCTCCCGTCATCACGACGACGTTGTCGGGGGACAGGTCGATGCCGCGGGCGGACCCCAGGTCCTCGGCGAGGGCCTCCCGCAGCTGGGGGATGCCGGGGCCCGGGCAGTAGCCCGTGTAGCCGTCGGCGATCGCCCTGTTCATCGCGTCCACGATGTGCGGGGCCGTCGGGATATTGATGTCGCCCAGATGGAAGGGATACACGCGGTGTCCCTTCGCCTTCCAGGCCGCGGCGGCCTGCGCGACGCTGAAAGCCGTCTCGGTCCCCAGACGTTCGAGCCGGTGGGCGAGTTGATGCATCCTGTCGTACTCCTCATCAGCTGATCACGGCGATGGCCGAGTTTCGCCATTGGTATATGGTTGGCGTGCGACTAGTATATTACTGATGTATCAGCACGTCGAGAGGGGAAAGCGGATCAATTTCGCATGCCTCGGGAACACCGCGCGCATTGTCATCGCGCCGGACAGGTTCAAGGGCGCCCTCGGGGCGGAAGAAGCCGCCCACTGGGCGAACGCGACCTCGCGCTCATGCCTGGCGCCGGAGCGGCGGGTGGCGTTGGATTCGCCGCACTGCTCGCGTCGGGTGCCGCGCGGCGACCGGGCGTCGAAGTAGTCGTCGACCTCGTACGCCTGCGTCACCGACTCGTCGGCGCAGGCCCCGTCGTCGACGACGGGGGATCGTTCGACGAGCGCAGCCTCTGTGTGCCGCCCCATACGAAAAGCCTTGGCGGGCAGCGGATTTCGCGGAGGCGCGGTTGCTCGGAGAGATCGGCCGCGAGATGGCCGCCGGCGCACTGCGGTCGAGCTGTGCCGAGCCGTCGAAAGGCTAGGGTCCGGTCAGCCCTTGCTGACCGTGTTGTTGCTACCGGTGTTGGTCACCTTCGGGTCGCCGGCCTTGTAGGTCACGGTGTTGTTGAAGCCGAGCACGGCCAGATCCTTGTCGACCTTCTCGAAGGTGATCTTGTTGTCGGAGCCGCCGATGTTGACGCTGCTGCACGTGCCCTTGACGGTCAGCGTGTTGTTGGTGCCGCCCACCGTGAGCGATTTGCCGCTGGCGCAATCGATGTCGGCGGTGGTGCCGACCGACGCGTAGTTGATGGTGTTGCCGATCTCGACGTTGAGGCCAGACGTGCCCGCCGTCGCCGACGGCGACGAGTTCTTGTTGTCCGATCCGCCGCCGCATGCGGACAGCGCGAAAACGGCGGCACCTGCCGCGACGACGCCGATGATCCCGGTGGTGTAGCTATGCATGGTCTCTCACTTTCCGTATCAGGCGGGTACGCGATCCAGCCGGTTCGTCATCCCGAGCTCACGGCCACGGTCGACCAGGACCGGGTCACCGCCCTTGAAGAACACCGTCTGATCGAAGCCGTAAACCGTGACGTCGTTGATGATGTTGTCGGCGACGACGGTGTTCGACGAGCCCTGCACCGTGACCGCATAACAGGTTCCGAGGGCGTTGATCGTGTTGCCGGTGCCGTTGACGAACAGTGTCGCGCCGTTGCAATCGATGGTCTGGTTGATGCCCTGCCCCGTGATGTGGGTGTCGCCATCCTTGGCGGAGGCCGGGGCCACACCTGCGGCCAGCGCAAGTGGCACCGCGACCAAGCCCGCACTCACTCTCCGGCACGCAGCTGTCCAACGCACGGTCATTCCCCTTCGTCTGAATCCGGTGCAACGACATCCGTTGCAGGGAAGCGTACGTTGCGCCGCCATTGCTTCGGCGGCGCTTGGGCGGTTCGGTGCGCCCGGCTGATCAGTCGCGGGAGTTCGCAGTGCTCGGTACCGTGTTGTCCGATGCGTCGGCGTGTTGTGGAGGCTGCTGCCGTGGCGGTCACCGCGATAGTGACTGTCGCGGGGTGCTCGCGTACCGTCGGCGGGACGGCGCAACGGGCCGATTCCGGCGGTGCAGGCACCGACCGCGGCTACGGATATGTCGACGACCGCTGCGGTCTGCTGACCGACAGCTCGGTCCAGGAACTGCTCAAAGCCGACAACATCGTCCGGCCCTACAGCGGCGCGGTCTGCCAGTACGTGCTGTCCCGCAAGGCCGGCCCCAACGCGTCGCCGATCATGCTCGATGTCGTCTTCTCCTGGTTCGAGTCCGGATCGCTCGAGCGGGAACGGGCGGTGGCGCAGGAGCGCAAAGCGCAGATCACCGACACCGTCGTCGAGCGCCATCAGGCGTTCCTGGCACGCCGCGACGTCACCGGCGCGGCATGCGCCGCCACTGCGGCGGCGGGATCGGGCGTGCTGAGCTGGTGGGTGCAGTACCGCGGGCAGACCAGCGGCGATCCGTGCAAGGACGCCCAGATGCTGCTGTCCAAGACCCTGCAGGCGGAGCTCTGAGATGGCGGCGCGAACCCTGATCCTCGGCGCCGCGGTCGGCGCGGCGGTCCTGACGGCGTGCGGACCGTCCGAGCAGCCCAACCCACCGGCCGCCCCTGCGTCCGGTGGGGGTTTCCACTCGGTGGACTGCAATGGCATCACCGATGCCGATGTGGCCAAGGCTGCGGGCTCGATGTTCACCAAGGCCGTGGTCAACGACACCGGTTGCTTCTGGCAGGAAAACACCCTGCTGGGCACCTTCGGGGCCGGCATGGGGATATCGACCTGGTGGTACCGGGGCAGCGACATGGACGCCGAGCGGATGTTGGAGCAGCGCGCCGGACGCACGTTGACCGAAGTGTCGATCAACGGCAACAAGGGGTTCAAAGCCCAGGATGCCAATGTCTGCAGCATCTATGTCAGTAAAGGCAGCGACGTCATCACCTGGTCGATCCAGTCGATGAACCCTGCTGTTCTGCCCGATCTGTGCACTGTCACCGGGCAACTCGCCCAAGTCAGCCAGGACCGCGTGAACTGACGTTTACCGACAGGGAACGGCTAGAGTTTCACCGCGACCCAGTTCAGGGTCCATTCCCGTCGACCCGAAACGTCCCGTCGACCCGACTAGGTGGAGCGCACATGTCATCTCGGCCGGAATCGCAGGCGGCCGGTGGCCGACCGCGCCCGGCGCGGACCACCCGGCTCAGCCGTGACGCGATCGTGAACGCCGCCTTGACGTTCCTCGATCGCGACGGTTGGGACGCGTTGACCATCAACGCACTGGCCAGCCAGCTCGGCACCAAGGGGCCGTCGCTGTACAACCACGTCGACAGTCTCGAAGACCTGCGCCGCACGGTCCGGATGCGGGTCATCGACGACATCATCGGGATGCTCAACACCGTCGGGCAGGGCCGCACCCGCGAAGACGCCATCGTGGCCATGGCCAGCGCGTACCGCAGCTATGCCCATCACCACCCGGGCCGGTATTCGGCGTTCACCCGGATGCCGTTCGGGGGCGACGACCCGCAGTACTCCGCGGCCACCAAGGCCGCCGCCGGACCGGTGATCGATGTCCTGGCCTCCTTCGGGCTGGAAGGGGAGGACGCGTTCTATGCCGCGCTGGAATTCTGGTCGGCTCTGCACGGTTTTGTCTTGCTGGAGATGACCGGCGTGATGGACGATATTGACACCGATGCGGTGTTCACCGACATGCTGCTGCGCCTGGCGTCCGGCATGCAGCGTCGACAGGCGTAGGCTCTGACCTGCGATTAGTCGACTGCGCACGAGTTTGGTTCGTCGCGGTCGGCCCTGGTATTGTGGTGGATCGTGCCTGGCCGGTAAGCGCATGCGGCTGAGTGGTTTCGCAAGCGTGCCCGCACGCCGGGCCAATTCGCATGTCTTACACGCATCGGAATTTCTCCGGTGTGGGCACGTGCGACACGCCCGGCCGCGGGGTACGCGCCTCGGGGGTAACTGCAGTACAGAGACTTGAAGAACAACAGAGCAGCACAAAGCAACACACAGAAAGCCGGTACATGCCAACCATCAACCAGCTGGTCCGCAAGGGTCGCCGCGACAAGGTCGCGAAGGTCAAGACCGCGGCCCTCAAGGGCAGCCCGCAGCGCCGCGGCGTGTGCACCCGCGTGTACACCACCACCCCGAAGAAGCCGAACTCGGCGCTTCGTAAGGTCGCCCGCGTGAAGCTGACCAGTGGGGTTGAGGTCACCGCTTACATCCCGGGTGAGGGTCACAACCTGCAGGAGCACTCGATGGTGCTGGTGCGTGGTGGTCGTGTGAAGGACCTCCCCGGCGTCCGTTACAAGATCATCCGCGGGTCGCTGGACACCCAGGGTGTCAAGAACCGCAAGCAGGCCCGTAGCCGTTACGGCGCCAAGAAGGAGAAGAGCTGATGCCGCGCAAGGGTCCCGCGCCGAAGCGTCCGTTGGTCAACGATCCGGTTTACGGGTCGCAGCTGGTCACCCAGCTGGTCAACAAGGTTCTGCTGGACGGCAAGAAGTCGCTGGCCGAGCGCATCGTCTACGGTGCGCTGGAGCAGGCCCGCGACAAGACCGGCACCGATCCGGTCGTCACCCTCAAGCGTGCGCTCGACAACGTCAAGCCTGCCCTCGAGGTGCGTAGCCGCCGTGTCGGTGGCGCCACCTACCAGGTGCCGGTCGAGGTGCGCCCCGATCGTTCCACCACGCTGGCCCTGCGCTGGCTGGTGAGCTTCTCCAAGGCCCGTCGCGAGAAGACCATGGTCGAGCGGCTCGCCAACGAGATCCTCGACGCGAGCAACGGCCTCGGCGCCGCTGTGAAGCGTCGTGAGGACACTCACAAGATGGCTGAAGCGAACCGGGCTTTCGCGCACTACCGCTGGTGATGTCCGCCCTCCGGGCGTCCAGTGTCGGACGCCCGCGAGGGTGCATCCGAACACCTAATCAAGCAAGCGAAAGAGTGGGAAGACTTCCGTGGCACAGGACGTGCTGACTGACCTGAGCAAGGTCCGCAACATCGGCATCATGGCGCACATCGACGCCGGCAAGACGACGACGACTGAGCGCATCCTCTACTACACCGGCGTCAACTACAAGATCGGTGAGACGCACGACGGTGCCTCCACGACCGACTGGATGGAGCAGGAGCAGGAGCGGGGTATCACCATTACCTCCGCCGCTGTGACGTGCTTCTGGAACGGCAACCAGATCAACATCATCGACACCCCCGGGCACGTCGACTTCACCGTCGAGGTGGAGCGCAGCCTGCGGGTTCTCGATGGCGCCGTGGCCGTGTTCGACGGCAAGGAAGGCGTGGAGCCGCAGTCCGAGCAGGTGTGGCGCCAGGCCGACAAGTACGACGTGCCGCGTATCTGCTTCGTCAACAAGATGGACAAGCTCGGTGCGGACTTCTACTTCACCGTGCAGACCATCAAGGACCGCCTCGGCGCCAAGCCGCTGGTGATCCAGCTGCCGATCGGTGCCGAGAACGACTTCGAAGGCATCGTCGACCTGGTCGAGATGAAGGCCAAGGTCTGGCGCGGCGAGACCAAGCTCGGCGAGAGCTACGAGACCGTCGAGATCCCCGCTGAGCTGGCCGACCGGGCCGCCGAGTACCGCAGCGAGCTGCTGGATACCGTCGCCGAGACCGACGAGGCGCTTCTGGAGAAGTACCTCGGCGGCGAAGAACTCACCGTCGAAGAGATCAAGGGCGCGATCCGCAAGCTGACCGTGTCGAGCGAGCTCTACCCGGTGCTGTGCGGCAGCGCGTTCAAGAACAAGGGCGTGCAGCCCATGCTCGACGCGGTCATCGACTACCTGCCCTCGCCGCTGGACGTCGAGTCGGTCCGTGGCCATGCCCCGGGCAAGGAGGACGAGGAGATCCTGCGTCGTCCGTCCACCGACGAGCCGTTCGCCGCGCTGGCGTTCAAGATCGCCGTGCACCCGTTCTTCGGCAAGCTGACCTACGTGCGTGTGTACTCCGGCAAGGTCGAGTCCGGTGCGCAGGTCATCAACGCCACCAAGGGCAAGAAGGAGCGTCTGGGCAAGCTGTTCCAGATGCACGCCAACAAGGAGAACCCGGTCGAGACGGCCGCCGCGGGTCACATCTACGCGGTGATCGGCCTCAAGGACACCACCACCGGTGACACCCTGAGCGACGCCAACAACCAGGTTGTGCTGGAGTCGATGACCTTCCCGGACCCGGTTATCGAGGTGGCCATCGAGCCCAAGACCAAGAGCGACCAGGAGAAGCTGGGCACCGCGATCCAGAAGCTCGCGGAAGAGGATCCCACCTTCAAGGTGCACCTGGACCAGGAGACCGGTCAGACCGTCATCGGCGGCATGGGCGAGCTTCACCTGGACATCCTGGTGGACCGCATGCGTCGCGAGTTCAAGGTCGAGGCCAACGTCGGCAAGCCGCAGGTGGCCTACCGCGAGACCATCCGCCGCAAGGTGGAGAAGGTCGAGTACACCCACAAGAAGCAGACGGGTGGCTCGGGCCAGTTCGCAAAGGTCCTCATCGATCTGGAGCCGTTCCACGGCGAAGACGGTGCGACCTACGAGTTCGAGAACAAGGTCACCGGTGGCCGCATCCCGCGCGAGTACATCCCTTCGGTGGATGCCGGTGCGCAGGACGCCATGCAGTACGGCGTGCTCGCCGGCTACCCGCTGGTGAACGTCAAGGTCACCCTGCTCGACGGCGCCTACCACGAGGTCGACTCCTCGGAAATGGCATTCAAGGTTGCCGGCTCGCAGGTGCTGAAGAAGGCCGCGCAGGCCGCTCAGCCGGTCATTCTCGAGCCCATCATGGCCGTCGAGGTCACCACGCCCGAGGACTACATGGGCGACGTGATCGGCGACTTGAACTCCCGCCGTGGTCAGATCCAGGCCATGGAGGAGCGCAGTGGTGCGCGCGTCGTCAAGGCGCAGGTTCCGCTGTCGGAGATGTTCGGCTACGTCGGCGACCTTCGGTCGAAGACCCAGGGCCGGGCGAACTACTCCATGGTGTTCGATTCGTACGCCGAGGTTCCGGCGAACGTATCGAAGGAGATCATTGCGAAGGCGACGGGTCAGTAGCCCGGTAGCCTCGCAGACCGCACAACTGAACACATCAACACTGCTTAAGTACAAGCACCAACACAGTCCAGGAGGACACCACAGTGGCGAAGGCGAAGTTCGAGCGGACGAAGCCGCACGTCAACATCGGGACCATCGGTCACGTTGACCACGGCAAGACCACGCTTACTGCAGCAATCACCAAGGTTCTGCACGACAAGTACCCGGAGTTGAACGAATCGCGCGCATTCGACCAGATCGACAATGCGCCTGAGGAGCGTCAGCGCGGTATCACCATCAACATCTCCCACGTGGAGTACCAGACCGACAAGCGCCACTACGCCCACGTGGACGCCCCGGGTCACGCCGACTACATCAAGAACATGATCACCGGTGCGGCCCAGATGGACGGCGCCATCCTGGTGGTCGCCGCCACCGACGGCCCGATGCCGCAGACCCGCGAGCACGTGCTGCTGGCCCGCCAGGTGGGTGTGCCCTACATCCTGGTCGCGCTGAACAAGTCGGATGCGGTGGACGACGAGGAGCTCATCGAGCTCGTCGAGATGGAGGTCCGCGAGCTGCTGGCTGCGCAGGACTTCGACGAGGAGGCCCCGGTCGTCCGCGTCTCGGCGCTCAAGGCGCTGGAAGGCGACGAGAAGTGGGTCAAGTCGGTTGAGGAACTGATGGACGCGGTCGACGAGTCCATCCCGGATCCGGTTCGCGAGACCGACAAGCCGTTCCTGATGCCTGTCGAGGACGTCTTCACGATCACCGGTCGTGGCACCGTGGTCACCGGTCGCGTCGAGCGTGGCGTGATCAACGTGAACGAAGAGGTCGAGATCGTCGGCATCCGTCCCGACACCACCAAGACCACGGTCACCGGTGTCGAGATGTTCCGCAAGCTGCTCGACCAGGGCCAGGCCGGTGACAACGTCGGTCTGCTCCTGCGTGGTATCAAGCGTGAGGACGTCGAGCGTGGCCAGGTTGTGGTCAAGCCCGGCACCACCACCCCGCACACCGAGTTCGAGGGCCAGGTCTACATCCTGTCCAAGGACGAGGGCGGCCGCCACACGCCGTTCTTCAACAACTACCGTCCGCAGTTCTACTTCCGCACCACCGACGTGACCGGTGTTGTGACGCTGCCGGAGGGCACCGAGATGGTTATGCCCGGTGACAACACCGACATCTCCGTCAAGCTGATCCAGCCCGTCGCCATGGACGAGGGCCTGCGCTTCGCGATCCGCGAGGGTGGCCGTACCGTCGGCGCCGGCCGTGTTACCAAGATCAACAAGTAATTGATCTGACTGCGCCAGAAGCGGCGCTCACCTTCGGGTGGGCGCCGTTTCTGCGTTTTGCGCAGCGATTGCGTAACGCCTGTGACTACTGGGGCGATAGTGCAGGTAGCTTTGCTGTGTATGGGTAGGGGGTTCCGCTGTGATTCGTCGTCTGTTCGTGGCCGTGTGTTGTGCGGTCGGCGTCGTCGGGCTCATCGGATCGACGGCCGCCCCAGCCAACGCCGTGGCGTGTCCAGACGTTCACTGGATGGGCGTTGCCGGCTCGGGTGAACGCGACGATCCGGCTTCGTACGGCGGCATGGGCCGGGTGGTGTACCAGTCATTGCAGGACCTGTCCCAGCAGGTGCAGAGCGACGGCAGGACCATGACCGCCGAAGCGGTCAACTATCCGGCGGTGGCGGTGCCCGACACCGGCAATCTGCTCGGCTGGGCAGGCTTCATGAGCAGTGTCGACACCGGCGTCGCCGCGCTGGCCAATCAGTACACCGCCTTCACCCAGCAGTGCCCCGCCACCAAGGTCGTGCTCGCCGGCTATTCACAGGGCGCGATGGTGGTCCACCGGAATCTGCAATCCCTGGCTGGCAACCCCAACCTGGCGGCTGTTCTGCTGATCGCCGACGGTGACCGGTTGCCCGCCGACCCGACATACAACCTCGGCAGTGCGACCGCTGTGCGAGGTGCCGCTGGGAAGGGGATGGCCCAACAGTGGCCGCTCATGGCGCATGCGCCGACGACTCCGCTGCCGGTATCCGTCGGCTCCCGCACCATCAGCGTGTGTGACGTCGGCGATCCGGTCTGTGACGCGATCACGGACGACGACGAGGTGACGCCCGCCGGGGTGGCCATCCACACGAGCTATGCGCGGGCCCGGTCCGGCGGATACGCGTGGACCTGGCCCCTGTACCAGCTGCTGGGATCGGCGCTGCCGACAGGCACTGTCGGCGCCGCCGGACCGCCGATGTGACGGTCCCCGCGCAGAGCGGCTGATCACCTTACCAGTTGAATCGCACCTGAGTTGGCGATTCTGGCAAATTTTTTGGCAGATAACGGTTAGATCGAGCGTGCCTGCTTGAGTTTAGCTGAAAGTTTGCTGTGGGTAATGCGATCGTTTTGCTGGACCGGAGGCTTCGATGCGTTGATATAGCGCTTGAGCTGCACATATATCAGTTTCTGGGCTACCGATGCGAAGGCAAGAGAGGTCTCCGACAAGGCCTATCGGGCTTTGCCGCACATCTCCCCACTTGATTACAACGTGATCCTTGACACACCTTATGGCAAAGCTTACTGTCTGCTTGCGAAATCGAAATTGACAGTGCTGTCAGTTGAGGGGAGCGACGCTGATGGCTGGTAACGACCACAGTCCTGGCAAGAACCCGCGACGCACCCGTGGTGCGCACAGGATGCAGGCGAAACACTCGATACTCACCCGGACAGTCGCCGCCGGGGGTGCGGCCTTCTGTATCGGCGCCGTCGCGGAGACCCCCGCGGCCGAAGCGCTGTCGATCATTCTCCCGGCCGGCGGTGCCGGGAACACCACCCAGCTCAACATCCTCGAGGGCAACATCATCAACCCTCAGATTGCGATCCCGGGGTCCAACGTCAGCAGCAATTCGACAGCGGGCGGTATTGCGACGGGCAACGGCAACAACAGCACGGTCGTCGGCGGGTCGACGTTCTGGTCCCAGACCATCAACCTGGCGGGCACGACCGGGACGGGAAACACCACTCAGGTCGACATCTTCTCGTACAACGTCATCAACCCGCAGGTCAGCATCGGTGGCAGCAACACGAGCAACAACTCGTCGGTCAGTAACGTCGCCACCGGCAACGGGAACAACAGCAGCACCACGGTGACCTCGGGCGCCGGGACATCCATGGTCGGCGCGGCGGTCGGCAACGGCAACACAACGCAGATCGCCATCGGGTCGGGCAACATCATCAACCCGCAGTGGAGCTTCGGCGGTAGCAACACCAGCAACAACACGACAGTCGGCAACATATCCGCAGGCAACGGCAACAACAGCAGCACCACGGTCGGCTCGACGGGCGGATCTGGAACCACCGCCGTCGGCGGCGTCACCGGAAACGGCAACACCGTCCAGACGTCCTTCCTGTCCTTCAACATCATCAATCCGCAGCGCAGCTTTGGCGGAAGCAACACCAGCAACAACACGACGACCAGCAATGTGTCGAGCGGGAACGGCAACGGCAGCAGCACCGATGTGAGCGGGGGCGGCGGTTCGACGACCGTCGTCGGCACGACCGGTAACGGCAACACCACCCAGCAGTCCACCCGTTCGGGGCAGATCTTCAATCGCCAGACGACCTCGGCTCTGCCATCTCTGTCGTTCCGGCCGCCGACGTCGACTTCCGGTCCGGCGTCGACGCAGTCCACGGGGGCGGGCGTCACGTCTGTTTCCGCATCGGCCGCGTCATCGCCGGCGCCGAAGACGCGCGCCACCTCGTCCGGTAGCGCGCTGGGCGGTTTGCGGTCGATCGCTTCAAAGCTGTCCGGTCAGTCCGGTGGCGCCCCGCGACACGCGAAGGCCGACGGATGACACCGCGCTATCAGCAGCACACCGACCTGCCGCCGTGAGGGCGCCTGCTGGTTGACTTACCGCGGACGGGCCCGTGCGGGCGCCGTCGATGAGCCATCGCCTTCTATGCGATGGACGATGGGCTTAATTGTCGCCGACGGCTGCCCGTTGAATTGTGCTGCAATTCGATGCTGCCTGCGGTGCATTTGACGCGCAATTTAATCTGCTGTGACGTGCTTTCGCGTGCGTGTGACCCCGCGAAACGATAATCGCTGGGTTTATGTTTGCAATTGAAAAAGCAAACAACACGAGCGAAATTAAATGCTTGACACGCTTGTGTAACCGCAATAGATTCCAGCGCGAATGGCATTCCAGGGGAGGTGCATAGGTATGACACTCTGCAGGCCCAGTGCGTACGAATTGGAAGACATAAGCCGTAGTCCACCTGGCGGTTAGGCGGGGTCGACGCCTTTTCTGTTTGGCGGCTGATGCAGGCCGGACATATACGAATGCATTTCGCGAATCGGACCTAAACGGGTCCCTCAATTAATACAGCCATGCCCAAAAACAGCAAATATTAAGGAGCTCAGAAAATGGGTAAGCACACCAAGCCTCGCAAGCCGACATCGTGGAACAAGACGCTCGCTGCTGGCACTGTTGCCGGTACCACCGCGCTGGGATTCGGCGCCCTGGCGGCGTTGGACTCACCGATGGCCAACGCCTCGTTGTTCAATTTCTCCAACCTGTTCAACCCGAGCCCCAAGACCACCACGGTGGTCGGCACCACGGGCAATGGCAACACCACCCAGAAGGCAACCGCGTCGGGCAATATCAACAACCCGCAGGCCAGCGTGCTGAGCCCGGCCATCGGCGGCGTGTCCACCAGCGGCCCGGCCACGTCGTCGGCGGTCGGCGGAGCCGGCACGAGCACGTCGGCCAATACCGCGGTCAACACGGGTGGCGCGGCTGTCGGTGGCCCCACGACGGGCGGTACGGCGGCGAGCACCACGACGGGCGTCAGCCCGGCGGTCGGCGGAGCCGGCGTGGGTGGCGTTTCGACGGGTGGTTCGGGAGTCGGCGGGGCAGGTGTCGGCGGTTCGAATGTCAACGGCGCCACCACCGGTGGACCCGCGACCGGTGGTACGAACGCGGCCGTGGACACCGGCGGCGTCGGAGCAGGCGGCTCCAATGTCAACGGTGCCACCACGGGCGGCCCGGCGACGGACGCCGTCGTCAGCGCCAACCCGGCGACTGACGCAACGGCACCGGTCAACACCCAGACTGGCGGTACAGCAGCCGTCATCAGCACCGGAGACGGCACCGCGACGGCAGGCGGCCCGACCGGCCCGACCACCACCAGCAGTGCCACCAGTGGCGACACCTCAAGTGGTGGGGCGACCGGTGGCGGTGCGACCACTGCTCAGACCGGCGGTGCCGGCACGGGCGGTGCGGTGACCAATGCCCAGACGGCAGGCGGCGGAACGGGCGGCGGCGCCACCACCAACCAGACCGCCGGTGCAGGCACCGGAGGCGCGGCCACAGGTGGATCCGCGACATCGGGTGGCGGTCAGGGCGGCTCGGCCACGGGCGGCGCGACGACCGGTGGTAACGCCACTACCGGCAACACCACGGGCGGCACCACCAAGGGTGGCAGCGCCGGCTCGGTCCAGTCGAGCACCAGCACCGCGACGGGTGGCAGTGCCACCAGTGGAAGTGCGACCAGCTCGGCTAATTCGAGCGCCAACAGCGGCAATACGTCGAAGAACAAGACGAGCGTCAACACCTCGAAGTTCAACGGCAACGGCAGCAGCGTCAAGATCGGCTGACACCGCGAAAAGGAATCACTGAAGGCTGGACCGTCGCCGTCACCGGCGGCGGTCCAGCGCTTCTCTCACCGGTTGGTCCGCTTGGCCCGCCCCAGCACCAGGAGCGAGCTGGGCAGCAGCAGGATCGCAATCGTCAAGAGGATGGCCGAAGTACCGCTGCTGGCAGGCGATCCCGCGTGCTCAAGCATCTCCAGTACGGTGCCGGTTACCGCGATCCCGACGCCACCGAGCGTCACCATGGAGGTCAGTGCCACGCCCGCCGCGGCGCCGGCCTGCTCCGGCGGAACCACCGCCTGCGTCGCCACGGTGGTGAACGCGTACACCAGCCCCATGGTGAAGCCGCAGGCCGTCAGTGCGATGAGATAGAGCGGCCAGCTGTGCGAGAGGGCTAGCACGGCAAGCGAAATCGCCGCGGCGGCGCCTGTCGTACCCATCACTACCATGGGTGGATACTTGGTGGCCAGCCGTCCCGAGAACACACCGCCCGCCGCTGCGCCCGCCGATGGCCCCAGGAATGCCAGCCCGGCCGTCAAGGGATCGAGGCCCCGAACCTCCTGCAGATTCAAGGTCGAGAGGTATATCGCCACCACATAGGCGATGTTGGCGACAGTGCCCGTGACAATCAGCATGGTGAACCGTTGGTCCCGTAGGAGCGAGAGATCCACCAGCGGCCACTTGACCCGGCGTTCGGTCACGACGAACGCCGCCATGGCAATCATCGAGATGACGAACGCCGCCACCGTCGGCAGCGACAACCAACCCCAACTCGGGCCGCGATCGAACGTCAGCGTGAACAGGCCGATGCCGATGGTGATCAGAGCGAGCCCACTGAGATCGACCCGGCGTGGCACGGTGTGGTCGGAACTCTCCGGCATGGTGATGCCGCCGATCACCGCGGAGACGAGGGCCAGTGGCACGAGCAACCAGAAAATGGCGCGCCATCCGACGGTCTGGGTGAGCAGGCCACCGACCAACGGGCCCGCTGCATTGCCCAAACCGCCTATCCCATAGGCCAATCCGATGGCCCTGGCCGCCCGACCCACCGGAAACGCGTTGGTCAGCACACTGACCGAGACGGGGAAGATCAGCGCCGCGCCCACTCCCTGGGCCGCTCTCGACCCGATCACCCACGCTGCGGACGGGGCGACGGCACACACCGCCGACGACGCACCGAAGACGGCGATGCCGATGAGCAGGATGCGGCGGCGACCGAAGATGTCACCGATGCGACCGGCGGGCACCATGCATGCTCCTAGTGCCAGCATGTAAATGCTGATCACCCACTGCAGGTCGGTGGCCGTGGTACCCAGGTCCTCTGCCATCTTGGGCAGTGCGAGATTGACGGCGAAATAGTCCAACTGGACACAGAGCAACGCGGTCGACACCGCCGCCAGAATCCAGCGGTGGCGTGGTGCGGTCGCCGCCCGGTGATCTGTCACAGCCGTAAGTTTCCTGCGCGCACCCCAGACATCGAGCATGAATGGCGATAATCTGACACCCGTATCGGCGATCCGAGGAGGGTCACGTGGTCGGGCGGTATTTGAAGGCTCAGCTGTGGGTGCTGCTGTGCGGCGGCCTGGTCGGGCCGATCTTCCTCATCGTGTACTTCGCCATCGGTGAGAGCGACCTGGTGCGGTGGATGTTCTGGGCCGGTCTGCTGATCACCGCGGCGGACGTCCTGGTCGCGCTGGCCATGACGAACTACGGCGCCAAGTCGGCTGCCAAATCGCAGTTCCTGGAGCAGCAGGGTGTGCTCGCACTGGCTCAGGTCATCGGCATCGCCGAGACGGGCACCCAGATCAACGACCAACCACTGGTCAAGCTCGATCTCCGGATCGAGGGGCCGGGTCTGACCCCGTTCGAGAGCCAGGACCGGGTCATCGCCTCGGTGACGCGGCTGCCGCTGATCACTTCCCGCAAACTCGTCGTGCTCGTCGACCCTGCCACCAACGACTATCAAATCGATTGGCAACGTAGTGCTTTGGTGGGCGGTTTGGTGCCGGCCCAGTTCACCGTGGACGAAGACCACCGGACCTACGATTTGTCCGGGCAGGCCGGGCCGCTGCTGGAGATCCTGCGGATTCTCAAGGCCAACAACGTTCCGATGAACGGCACCGTCGACATCAGGTCCAACCCCGTGGTGCGCCAACAAGTCACCAACGTGGTGCGGCGTGCGGCAGCACAGCAGGCCCCGGCGGCCGCACCGGCGCCGGCACCGACCATGCCCGCTCCCGAACCGTCGACCGCGCAACGGCTACAGGAGCTGGAGACTCTGCGCGCCACCGGCGCCATCACGGACACGGAGTACACGGCGAAACGCCAGCAGATCATCGCGGAGTTCTGAGAGCCGGCAGATCAACTCGGGGGGACGGCAGTGGTCGCATCCGACCAACAAACAGCAGAGAAGGATCAAAAGGTCAGCCTTCCGACGTTGACCGCCATGGTCGTCGGATCGATGGTCGGCTCTGGTGTCTTTCTGTTGCCGCGCCGCTTCGGCGTCGAGACCGGCGTCGCCGGTGCACTGATCGCCTGGGCCATCGCAGGTACCGGCATGCTCATGCTGGCGTTCGTGTTCCAGCGGCTCGCCACGCGCAAGCCCGATCTGGACGCCGGTATCTACGCCTACGCGAAGGCGGGATTCGGCGACTACGTCGGCTTCAATTCCGCGTTCGGGTTCTGGGCGTCGGCGTGCGCGGGTAATACGTCGTACTGGGTTTTGATCATGACGACGACGAGCGCGCTGTTTCCCGCGCTCGGCGCCGGGGACACGGTCATCGCGGTGCTGTGCTCGTCGGTGGGCGTCTGGTTGTTCTTCACCCTGATCCTGTCGGGCGTCAAGGAAGCCGCGATCATCAATCGGATCGCGACCTTCGCCAAGGTGGTCCCGATCCTGGTGTTCATCGTGATCGCCCTGATCGCGTTCAAGGGCGGAGTGTTTGCCGACAACTTCTGGGGCGGCGACGGAAACTACTCTTGGGCTTCGCTTTTCGATCAGGCCAAGGGCACCATGCTGATCACGGTTTTCGTGTTCATGGGTATCGAAGGTGCCAGTGTGTATTCGCGGTTTGCCCGCAAGCGCGAGGATGTCGGCCGCGCCACCGTGATCGGCTTTCTGTCGGTGCTGGCGGTGTTCATGCTCGTGACGTTGTCGTCCTATGGCGTGCTGCCGCAGTCCGAGTTGGCCGGAGTCGCTCAGCCGTCCATGGCATCGGTGCTGGAATCGATTGTGGGGCACTGGGGCTCGATTTTCATCAGGGTCGGGGTGATCCTGTCGGTGCTCGGCGCCTATCTCGCGTGGACATTGATGGCTGCCGAAATCCTCTACATTCCGGCCAAAACCGACGATATGCCGAGGTTTTTGGCCAGGGAGAACGCCAAGGGCGCACCTGTTACGGCACTGGTGATGGCGGGTGGGCTTGTGCAGCTGCTGCTGATCCTGCTGCTGTTCACGTCCGAGGCTCTCGACTTCATGCTGGATCTGACGGCGGCGCTGGCGGTCATCCCGTACCTGCTGGCCGCGGGGTACGCCCTGAAACTGACCATCACGCGCGAGACGTACGGCGACCGACGTTCACTGGTTCCCGACTCGGTCATTGCGGCGCTGGCTACGTTCTACACGCTGTTCCTGGTCTACGCCGCCGGGTGGGATCACCTGCTGCTGTCGTGCATTCTCTACGCCCCTGGGGCCCTGCTGTATTGGACCGCACGGCGCGAGCGTGGCCTGCGCGTGTTCCGTCCCGCCGAGGCGGCACTTTTCGCGGTCATCCTGATCGGGGCGGCGGGCGGCGTGTACGGCCTGGCTTCGGGAGCTATTCAGATCTAGCCATTTCGAGGGTGCGACGAGAGGAAACGACATGGATTCGGCCGAGGACTACGGCGTGCATTCCGAGGTGGGCAAGCTGCGCAAGGTGCTGGTGTGCTCGCCCGGCCTTGCCCACGAACGGTTGACCCCGACCAATTGTGACGACTTGTTGTTCGACGATGTGTTGTGGGTGCAGAATGCCCGGCGCGACCATTTCGACTTCATGGACAAGATGCGCGAGCGTGGGGTCGAAGTGGTCGAGCTGCACAACCTGCTGACCGAGACCATGGACATACCCGAGGCCAGGGCATGGCTGCTGGACCGCAAGATCGTGCCGAACGAGGTCGGCCTCGGCCTGGTCGACGACACCCGCGGCTTCCTCGACTCACTCACGTCACGACGGCTCGCCGAACTGTTGATCGGCGGGATGTCGATACGTGACCTTCCTCCCGAAATGTGTTCGGGTTACCGCTCTTTGGCGCGGGAGGCCGCCGGCATCACCGAATACCTCATGCCGCCGTTGCCCAACACCCTTTACACCCGCGACACCACCTGCTGGATCTACGGTGGCCTGACGCTCAATCCGCTGTTCTGGCCGGCCCGTCACGACGAGACGCTGCTGATGAAGGCCATCTACATGTTCCATCCCGATTATGTCGGGGCCACCGTGTGGTGGGGCGATCCCGAAGAGAGCTGGGGGCTGTCGACCATCGAGGGTGGGGACGTCATGGTGCCCGGCAACGGCATCGTGTTGATCGGGATGAGCGAGCGGACATCGCGGCAGGCCATCACGCAGGTGGCAGCTGAGCTGTTCGCCAACGAAGCGGCCGAGAAAGTGCTCGTGGCGGGCATGCCGAAGCTGCGCTCGGCGATGCATCTCGATACCGTCTTCACCTTCGCCGACCGTGACGTGGTCACCATCTATCCCGAGATCGTCGATGCGATCCAGACGTTCGTGCTGCGCCCCAGCGATACCGCGCCGGGGGTGGAGGTCGAGGAAGCCACCAAACCGTTCGTCGAGATGGTTGCCGCCGAGCTGGGGCTCGGTCGCCTGCGCGTCGTGGAAACCGGTGGCACGAAATACGATTCCGAGCGTCAGCAGTGGGACAGCGGCAACAACTTGGTTGCCGTCGAACCGGGCGTGGTGTTCGCCTACGACCGCAACACCCACACCAACTCGCTGCTGCGCAAGGCGGGCATCGAGGTGATCACCATCGTCGGCGCGGAACTCGGCCGAGGCCGCGGCGGCGGGCACTGCATGACCTGCCCGATCATCCGCGACCCGGTGCAGTGGTGACGGGCGGACAACTTCGTATCCGGCCAGGTCGCGACTGGGGCTAGAACACGTTCTACTTTTGCTGTTAGCCTGGTCGCTGGCTCAGCGAAAGGACCGGTGACGTGGCAGACAGTGGAACGCTCGAGGGTCGGGTGGCATTCGTGACCGGGGCGGCCCGCGGTCAGGGCCGGGCCCATGCGGTGCGCCTCGCGAACGAGGGCGCCGACATCATCGCCATCGACGTGTGCCGCGCGGTGGACGACACCATCACCTATGCGCCGGCCACGCCGGAGGATCTCGCCGAGACGGTCCGAGCGGTCGAGGCCGCGGGCCGCAAGGTGCTGGCCCGCGAGGTCGACATCCGGGACCTGGCCGCTCAACAACAAGTGGTCGCCGACGGTGTCGAGCAGTTCGGCCGTCTCGATATCGTCGTGGCCAATGCCGGTGTGCTCAGTTGGGGCAGGCTTTTCGAGATGTCGCCCGAGCAGTGGGACACCGTCGTCGACGTGAACCTCAACGGCACCTGGCGCACCATCCGCGCCGCGGTGCCCGCGATGATCGAGGCCGGCAACGGCGGGTCCATCGTCATCGTCAGTTCGTCGGCCGGTCTCAAGGCCACGCCGGGCAACGGTCATTACTCGGCGTCCAAGCACGGCTTGGTGGCGCTGACCAATGCCTTGGCTTTGGAGGTGGGGGAGTACGGGATTCGCGTCAACTCCATCCACCCCTACTCGATCGACACCCCGATGATCGAGCCGGAGGCCATGGCCGCGGTGTTCTCGAAGTACCCGAACTATCTGCACAGCTTCGCGCCCATGCCACTGCAGCCGGTGGGGCAGGACGGCAAGGGGCTGTCCACCTTCATGACACCCGAAGAGGTCGCCGACGTGGTGGCCTGGCTGGCTGGGGACGGCTCGGCCACGCTGTCGGGCAGCCAGATCGCCGTCGACCGCGGTGTGCTGAAGTACTGAGTTTCTCCCGCGAGCAGACGTCAAAGTCCGCGACACGCCGCGGTTGGCGCACCGCGGTGTCTGCTCGCCCAGCTAACGCGACTGGCGCGCGTCGGTGAGCGCGTCGGCGAATTGATCGATGGCCCAGTCGATCTCGTCAGCGGTGACCACCAGGGGCGGGGCGAACCGCAGCGTGGACCCGTGGGTGTCCTTGGCGAGCACGCCACGTTGGGCCAGCGCCAGACACAGCTGCTTGCCGGTGCCGAGTTCCGGGTCGATGTCCACGCCTGCCCACAGCCCGAGACCCCGCACCGCCTGAACGCCGTGACCGATCAAGCTCCGTAGCCGGCTGTGCAGGTGCTCGCCGAGTTCTGCTGAGCGGGACTGGAATTCACCACGCTGCAGCATGGTCACCACGGTGCTGCCGATCGCGGCGGCCAGTGGGTTACCGCCGAAGGTGGAACCGTGCTCGCCTGGATGCAGCACACCCAGCACGTCGCGGTCGGCCACCACTGCCGACAGTGGCAAGACGCCGCCACCGAGTGCCTTGCCCAGCAAGTAGACATCGGGGACGACGTCCCAGTGCTCGCAGGCGAACGTGCGTCCGGTGCGACCGAGCCCGGACTGGATCTCGTCGGCGATCATCAGCACGTTGCGCTCGGTGCAGATCTGGCGGACCCGCGGCAAGAATTCGGCGGGCGGGACGATGATCCCGGCCTCGCCCTGGATGGGCTCGATCAGCACCGCGACCGTGTTGTCGTCGACCGCAGCGGCCAGTGCGTCGGCGTCACCGAACGGCACCGCGCGGAACCCGGGGGTGTACGGGCCGAAGCCGCGGCGCGCGGTCTCGTCGTCGGAGAAGCTGATGATCGTGGTGGTCCGGCCGTGGAAGTTGTTCTGGGCGACCACGATATTGGCAGCGTCCGGGGCCACGCGCTTGACGTCGGTGCCCCACTTGCGGGCCACCTTGATTCCGCTCTCGACGGCCTCGGCGCCGCTGTTCATCGGTAGCACCATGTCTTTGCCGCACAGCCCAGCCAGTGCGGCGCAGAAGGGTGCCAGCCGATCGGAGTGGAATGCGCGGCTGACGAGCGTGAGGGTGTCGAGCTGGGCGTGCGCGGTCGCGATGATCTCCGGGTGACGATGGCCGAAGTTGACGGCCGAATACGCCGCGAGGAAGTCCAGGTACCGGCGGCCGGTCACATCGGTGATCCACACCCCCTCAGCGCTCGCGGCCACCACCGGCAGCGGCGCGTAATTGTGTGCGACGTAGCGATCGTCGAGTGCGATGGCTGCGGAGACGGTGTCGGTGTCCACGCCATCCAGCATGCTCACGGGTGTAGTTCCAGGGTGCAACATTTGACGGATCCGCCGCCTTTCAACAGCTCGGTGAGGTCGACGCCGATCGGCTCGAAACCGGCGTCATGGAGTTGGGTCGCGAAACCGGTGGCTGCCGCAGGCATCACGACGTGACGTCCATCGGAGACGACATTGAGGCCCAGCACATGGGCGTCGGCGTCGCCGACCTCGATGGCATCGGGAAACAGCTCAGCTATCTGAGTCCGGCCGGCATCGGTGAACGCCGGCGGGTAGTAGGCGACCGTGGTGTCGTCGAGCACGGCCAGCGCGGTGTCGAGGTGGTAGAAGCGCGGGTCGACGAGTTCCAGGCTCACCACGGGCAGTCCTGTGATGGCGGCGATCTCGTCGTGCGCGTCGCGTTCTGTGCGAAAACCCCAGCCCGCCAACAAGGTTGATCCGACGACGAGGAGGTCGCCCTGACCCTCGTTAACATGTCGGGTACGGGCGAGTGTGAAGCCACGTGCAGCCATCCAATCGGCGTAGGCGTCGGCCTCGGGCGCGCGTTGCGGGTACGCGAACCTCGCGACCACGGCGGTGTCGCCGACGATGATGCCGCCGTTGGCGGCGTACACCATGTCGGGTAAGCCCGCGCGGGGCGCGACGAGGTCGACGGTATGGCCGAGGTCCAGGTAGGTCCGACGCAGCGCCTCCCACTGCTGCACCGCGCGCTTCGGGTCAACCGGGTTCGAGGTGTCCATCCATGGATTGATCGCGTACTCCACGGCGAAAAACCGGGGTTCTGTCATGGCGTAGCGGCGGGTGGTGGCCCGGCGAGGTGTGGGCGCGGACGTGGGCATGACATCGTGCAGTGTTGTCATGAATCGACCATAGAAACCCGCCGTCACGCAATCAATCGCTGGTTATTGCGCGCATACCAGCGATACATTGCAACAACAGCAGCGTTGCGGTGTTTTGTTGCGTGCAGAGGAACGACATGGAACGTCTTGACGAGACCGACGAGCAGATCCTCGCCGAGCTGGCCGAACACGCCCGGGCCACCTACGCCGAGATCGGACAGCGGGTGAGCCTTTCGGCGCCCGCGGTCAAACGGCGAGTGGACCGCATGATCGCCGACGGGGTGATCCGTGGCTTCACCACCGTGGTTGATCCCAACGCACTGGGATGGCGTACCGAGGCCTACGTTCAGGTGTTCTGCCATGGCACCATCGCGCCCGCCGAGCTGCGGGCGGCGTGGGTCGGCATTCCCGAAGTCGTCAGTGCCGCAACGGTAACCGGCACCGCCGACGCCATCTTGCATGTCCTCGCGCGCGACATGCGGCACCTCGAGGAGGCGCTGGAGCGCATCCGGGCCAGTGCCGACATCGAGCGCAGCGAGAGCATCGTGGTGCTCTCCAGGCTCATCGAGCGGGCCAGACCGTAACAGCGCCTTGAGTAGGGTGGCCTACCACCCTGCGGGATGATCGTGTAGAAACCCCCTCGTGACTACACCTGGGGGCATCGTCATCGTCGGAGGCGGCCTCGCGGCTGCCCGGACCGCCGAGCAGCTGCGACGTTCGGAGTACTCCGGAGCGATCACGATCGTCAGCGACGAGGACCATCTGCCCTACGATCGGCCACCGCTGTCCAAGGAAGTGCTGCGCGCCGAAACCGATGACGTCACGCTCAAGCCCGCCGAATTCTATGCAGACAACAACATCACGTTGCGCCTCGGTTCGGCCGCGCAGTCGGTGGACACCGGTGCCAAGTCGGTCACGCTGGCCGACGGCAGCGTCGTCGTCTACGACCAGCTGATCATCGCGACGGGCTTGGTACCCAAGCGCATTCGCTCTTTCCCGGACCTGCCGGGTATCCGAGTGCTGCGGTCCTACGACGAGAGCCTGGCGCTGCGTGCCGATGCCGGATCGGCCCGGCGCGCCGTGGTGGTCGGGGCCGGCTTCATCGGCTGTGAGGTGGCAGCGAGCCTGCGCAAGCTCGGTGTGGAGGTCACGCTGGTTGAGCCGCAGCCGACGCCGCTGGCGTCGGTGCTGGGCGAGACGATCGGCGCTCTGGTCACCCGGCTGCACCAAGCCGAGGGGGTCGATGTCCGCTGCGGCGTCGGTGTCACCGAGGTCCGCGGCACCGACAAGGTCGAGCAGGTGGTGCTGGGCGACGGCACCGAGTTGGACGCCGACCTGGTCGTGGTGGGCATCGGCTCGCATCCGGCCATCGAATGGCTGGACGGCAGCGGAGTCGCGCTCGACAACGGCGTGGTGTGCGACGAGGTCGGCCGGACGAACATCGCCGATGTGTGGGCGATCGGCGATGTGGCGTCATGGCGTACCGCCGTCGGAGACCAAGTGCGCGTGGAACATTGGAGCAACGTTGCCGATCAGGCGCGTGCTCTGGTCCCTGCGCTGCTCGGCCAGGAGGCGTCGTCGGTGAGCTCGGTGCCGTACTTCTGGAGCGACCAGTACGACGTCAAGATCCAATGCCTCGGCGAGCCAGAGGCCGAGGACACCGTGCATGTCGTCGAGGACGACGGCCGCAAGTTCCTGGCCTACTACGAGCGTGACGGCGTGCTCGTCGGAGTGGTCGGCGGCGGTATGCCGGGCAAGGTGATGAAGGTCCGCAGCAAGATCGCCGCAGGCGCTCCCATCGCCGACGTCCTCGGCTGACTTCCCTCTGGAAACGGCTCGTTCTAGAACTGGCCGAGGTAGAACCGGCTGCCCTGGTCGTCGGTGCACTCGGCCATCAATCCGTACGGTTGCTGGCTCGGTTCCTGCAGCACGGTCCCGCCGGCTTCCCGCACGCGCGCGACAGCGGCCTCGATGTCGGTGACGGTCCACATCGGCACGGTCGTGGTGGTCGCGCTGCCGCCGGCCATTCCCGACATCGGTTGGCTGCCCTCGACGGCCCAGCCGTCTTGGATCCGCCCCGGCTCGAACGTCCAGCCCAGCACCCGGCCGTAGAACTCCTTGAACGCCGCTGAATCGGTCACTTCGTAGGTGAGGTACGAAAGTTCGCCTGGCCCTGCGCCATTAAGGGCGGGGCGGGGAACCTCGGTGGACGGTTGGAACACGGCGAAGGCGGTTCCGCTGGGATCGGTGGCGTCGAGGATCGTGCCGAATTCGCGTGCGTCGGGTTCCCCGACCGTGCCGCCCCCGGCGATGATGGCCTGCCGGGCTGCATCGAGATCGTCGACGGCGTAGCAGCAGAACAGCGTTGGCGCACCGGGCATCGGATAGATCCCGACGTGCTGCACGGTGTTGGTGACCTTTCGGGCGACCGGGTCGTAGATCCAGCCCAGCACATGACCGTAGAACGCCGCGGCCTTGTCGGGGTCCGGGGCCCACACCGAGATGTACCCGACGTCACCGTGCTGGATCAGGGCCGGGGCACCAGTCATCGGGCCGGACAACATCCAGCGGTGGCCGGAAGGGTCGAGGATGGTCGCGATGCGCGATCCGTAGTTTTCATACGGTTCTCGCTGCACCTGTGCGCCGTAGCGGCGGGCTCGATTCAACGCTGCGTCGGTGTCGGGGACGTGCAATATCAGACTCACCGAAACCGATTGTGGCGCTGGGGACTTGATGCCGATCTCCGGGAATTCGTCGGCGAGGTACAACCGGCCCCCGGCGAGGCTGAGTTCGGCGTGGCCGATGCGGCCGTCATCCATCACGATCGGCTCGCCCACCTGCACCGCACCGAGTGCCTCGATGTACCACGCGATGGCGGCGCGGGCGTCGGGCACGGCCAGGTAAGGGAGTGCGGCACTGCGGGGTGGTTCCTGCGCGGTGACGCCGGGTGCATTGAGGTCTGCGATAGCGGTATCGGTGCCGGTCATGACAACTCCTTGCGTTCGATTCGGAAGTGTGAGAGCCGATTCCAGACGCGCTCGCAGCCGCGCCGCGAACTGCGGATCGGGGGAAACCGGGAGGTCGGCGTCAGTCAGCACGGTCAGCGGATCGTGGTTGTTGTTGATCATGACTTCCCTCCTTCCGGTCCTGGATACTGCGTTCGAAACGCCCTGCGGGCCCGTACCAACAGGGCTTCGGTGGCCTGCACGGTGCGACCGATCAGCTCGGCACATTCGGGCACTGAGCAGTCGTCCATGTAGCGCAGTGCGAGCACGGTGCGATGTTGCTCGGGCAGCCGGGCCAGCACACTTTCGGCCACGATGCGGTCCAGCTCGGCATCCCAGTCGTCGGCCGGGTCGACCGGCTCGGGCAACTCGGCGACCGGGACGGTCAATCGGTCGTGGCGGCGCCGGTAGTGGTCGGCGAGCTTGTGCCGGGCCACCCCGATCAGCCACGGCACCGAGAGCTGCGGCGGGGACGGTTTGCGGGCGGCATCCATCGCCGCCAGGAACGTCTCCGACGTCAGGTCCTCGGCAGTTCCGCGGTCACCGCAGCGCCGGGCGAAATACCCGTACACCACTGGCAGCGCCTCGTCATAGAGGGCTAACAGTGCCCGCGGAGCGTCTGTTTCGGCGCTCACATCTCTATCGTCGCCGTTGGAGCCCGAACTCCGACACCCCAATTTTCGACGAAAAATCGCTGGCCTGTCAGGCTGCGTGTAGGCGATGGTGGATGCCGTGGTCGACGTTGACGCTTTCATCCGGGACGGGTTCGTCAAGGTGGAACAGGCGGCACCTCGCCAGATCGCCGATCAGGCAAGGAATCTGCTGTGGCGTCAGATGGGACTGTCACCCGCTCTGCCGCAGTCGTGGACGCAGCCGGTGGTCTGGACCGCTGATCTGACCGGTGCCGGCCCGTTCGGTGAACTGGTGGCCAGTGCGCGGCTGGCCGCGGCGCTCGATGCGGTGTGCGGTGCCGGTGGTTGGCAGCCTCGGCACGCGCTCGGAAACATCCCGGTGCGGTTTCCGGTGCGTCCGCCCGCCGATGACCGGGGTTGGCACATCGACCTCAACACGCCGGATTCGACCGGTGGCTGGATGGTCAGCGGTCGGCCGCACACGATGCTGCTGCTGACGCTGCTGTCGGAAGTGGGGCCCGACGACGCGCCGACCCGCATTCGGGTGGGGTCACACCACGACGTCGCGACGGTGCTGGGCTGGGAGCCGGTGGACGCGGTCACGGCGGGTGCGATGGTCGACGCGGTCAGTCGTGCCCGGCGGGTTGCTCACGCGACGGGGTTACCCGGCGACATGTATCTGCTGCACCCGTTCACCGTGCATGCGGCCGACGAACATCGAGGCAGCACACCAAGATTCATGTCGCAGGCCCCGATTGTGCTGACCGAACCGCTCTCTCCTGCCGGCGATACGGTGCTCTCCTGCGTATGGCGCTAGTTACCCGGCCAGCACGTCAAGTCCCGGCGCGACGATGTCGAATGCTTCGCCGATGGCGTCGGTCAGCGACACCGCCTCGTCGGCGAGCCAGTGCTCATAGGCTGACAGCGCGACGCCGAGCATCAGCCATGCCACGGTCTGCGGGATCAGGTCGGTGGATGCCCGACCGGTGCGTACCGCCACGTAACCGGCGATGACCTCGCGCCAGCCTGCGTACATGGTCATCGAATAGGCTTGTAGCCCAGTGGTTTCCAGGATAACGCGCATGCGCTGCCGGTGCTGCGCCATCTCGTCGGCCTCGTAGGTGTTGAACGCCAGCAGCGCCTCGCGCAGAGCCTCCTCGAGAGTCACGCGTGGGCTCAGCGTCGCGAGCAGTTCACGCAACTGCTGCAGGTGGGCATCGAAGTTGCCCCACGGGATGGCGTTCTTCGACGGGTAGTACCGGAACAGCGTGCGCCGCGAGATGCCCGTCGCGGCGGCCACGTCGTCGACGCTGACCTCGTCGAACCCGCGGGCCGCGAACAACTCGATGGCCACTCCGGCGATGTGGTCCTGGGTGGTCGACCGACGCCGTCCCGCACTCATCTGAAACCCGGCCTTCCATTTCGGCACTCGATGCCATATTGTTGCGACCTGGGTCACAATAGTCGAGGCCCATCGTACGAAAGGGGTAAATCCATGGAGCCGAATCAGCAGGTCGAATCCGACACCGAACTCGTCACCGAGACCCTCGTCGAAGAGGTGTCGATCGACGGGATGTGCGGGGTCTACTGACCATGGCCGGGCCTGTGTCCGCACCCACCGGTGCGGCACCGTCGTTCGATCCGGAACGCGGCTGGCGGCTGCACCACCAGGTGGCGGTGCGGCCGGAGCCGTTCGGTGCATTGCTGTATCACTTTGGTACGCGCAAGCTTTCGTTCCTGAAGAACCGGACGATCGTGACGGTGGTCAAATCTCTGGCCGACCATCCCGATGTCCGGTCGGCGTGCCGGGCCGCCGGGGTCGGCGACGATCAGCAGGCCCCGTACCTGCATGCCCTGGGTGTGCTCGCCCAGTCCAAGATGCTCGTTCTCAAGGAGGTCCCATGACCGTTCTGGATTCGGCACCCGCGCCGGCGCCCGTACCGCGACTGGTCGAGCAGTTCGAGCATGGCCTCGACGCGCCCATCTGCCTGACCTGGGAGCTCACCTACGCATGCAACCTGGCGTGCGTGCACTGCCTGTCGTCCTCGGGCAAACGCGATCCGCGTGAGCTCAGCACGCAGCAGTGCAAGGACATCATCGATGAGCTCGAACGCATGCAGGTGTTCTACGTCAACATCGGTGGCGGGGAACCCACTGTGCGGTCGGACTTTTGGGAGCTCGTCGACTACGCGACCGCGCACCACGTCGGCGTGAAGTTCTCCACCAACGGCGTGCGCATCACGCCACAGGTGGCAACGAAACTGGCGGCCAGCGACTATGTCGACGTCCAGATCTCCCTGGACGGAGCGACCGCCGAGATCAACGATGCGGTGCGCGGACCCGGCTCGTTCGCCATGGCCATCCGGGCCTTGGAGAACCTCAAGGCCGCCGGTTTCAAGGACGCCAAGATCTCGGTGGTGGTGACTCGCCACAACGTCGACCAGCTCGACGATTTCAAGGCGTTGGCCGATCAGTACGGCGCCACGCTGCGCATCACGCGGCTGCGGCCCTCGGGGCGCGGCGCCGACGTCTGGGACGAACTGCACCCCACCGCGGCCCAGCAGCGTCAGCTGTATGACTGGCTGGTGGCTCACGGTGAGCGGGTGCTCACGGGGGATTCGTTCTTCCACTTGTCGGGCCTCGGCGAACCGGGTGCGCTGGCCGGTCTCAACCTGTGCGGAGCCGGCCGGGTGGTCTGCCTGATCGACCCGGTGGGCGACGTGTACGCCTGCCCGTTCGCCATCCACGACCGCTTCCTCGCGGGAAACATCCTGTCAGACAACGGTTTCCAGAACGTATGGCAAAACGCGCCGTTGTTCCGCGAGCTGCGGGAACCGCAGTCGGCCGGTGCCTGCGGCAGCTGCGGGCACTACGACAGCTGCCGCGGCGGCTGCATGGCCGCCAAGTTCTTCACCGGTCTGCCGATGGACGGGCCCGATCCCGAGTGTGTGCAGGGCTACGGTGAGCCCGCACTCGCGCTGGAGCGGGACAAGCCCAAGTCCAGCGTCGACCATTCCCGCTCGAGTAAGGGGCCGATCCCGCTCAAGCTCCTCACCGTCCCTCCGAAGAAATTCTGCAACGAAAGTCCGATCTGATCATGGCCCGCGATACCTGGTTCGAAACCGTCGCCATCGCTCAGCAGCGAGCGAAGAAACGTCTGCCCCGCTCCGCCTACTCGTCGTTGATCTCGGCCAGTGAGAAGGGCGTGTCGGTCTCCGACAACGTCGAGGCCTTTGCCCAACTCGGCTTCGCCCCGCATGTGGTCGGGGTCACCGAGAAGCGTGAGATGGCGACAACCGTGATGGGTCAGGACATTTCGATGCCCGTCATCATCTCGCCGACCGGTGTGCAGGCAATCGATCCCGACGGCGAGGTGGCGGTTGCCCGTGCGGCGGCCGCACGCGGTACCGCGATGGGTCTATCGTCGTTTGCCAGCAAGCCGATGGAAGAAGTCACCGCCGTCAACGACAAGATCTTTTTCCAGATCTACTGGCTCGGCAGCCGCGACGAGATCGCCGAGCGCGTGCAGCGTGCGAAGGACGCGGGCGCGGTCGGCTTGATCGCCACGACCGACTGGAGCTTCAGCCACGGCCGTGACTGGGGCAGCCCCAAGATTCCGGAGCGCATGGATCTCAAGACGATGATCAAGATGTCGCCGGAGGTGCTCACCAAGCCGCGCTGGCTGTGGAGCTTCGGCAAGCATCTGCGTCCGCCGGACCTGCGGGTTCCGAATCAGGGGCGACGCGGCGAGCCGGGGCCGACGTTCTTCGAGGCGTACGGACAGTGGAT
The DNA here is from genome assembly GCF_001570425.1 of Mycolicibacterium brisbanense. GTDB lineage: Bacteria > Actinomycetota > Actinomycetes > Mycobacteriales > Mycobacteriaceae > Mycobacterium > Mycobacterium brisbanense. Next base: position 140,860 of record NZ_BCSX01000015.1, on the reverse strand, counting down.
GGGCACGCCGCCGCCGACCTGGGAGGACATCGCGTGGCTGCGCGAGCAGTGGGGTGGTCCGTTCCTGCTCAAGGGCATGGTGCGGGTCGACGACGCCAAACGTGCTGTCGACGCTGGGGTTTCGGCGATCACGGTGTCCAACCACGGCGGCAACAACCTGGACGGCACGCCGGCGGCGATTCGGTGCCTGCCTGCGATCGCCGAGGCCGTCGGTGACCAGGTGGAGGTTTTGCTCGACGGCGGTGTCCGGCGCGGCAGCGATGTCGTCAAGGCCGTGGCGCTGGGTGCGCGGGCCGTCATGATCGGTCGGGCGTATCTGTGGGGTCTGGCGGCCAACGGACAGGCCGGAGTGGAGAACGTGCTCGACATCTTGTCGGGCGGGATCGACTCCGCGCTGCGTGGGCTCGGTAAGGCCTCGATCCACGATCTTTCTCCCGATGACATCTTGGTGCCGCCGGGATTCCTGCGGTCGCTGGGCGTGCCACCGACCACTGGCATTTGACCGGGGGACTGGTCGGGACGGTCCGTAGCGCGTAACCTCCCCGTGACAGGGGTGGCTGGAGAGGCGCACGAGATGGCTTTGGGGAGCCGGCGGAGAAGTTCCGGGAAATCAATTGCTGCTCATGCTTCAACAATTGGCGCACTCCAGGTGAATTCGGCCTACCATCGGCACGTGGCTTTCCCCAGCGAGCTCGGGAACTCGACGACGAGGCAGCTACGCAACGTGTCGCCCATGTTGGTAATCCCGGTCGGTTCTACCGAACAGCACGGACCGCACTTGCCGCTGGACACCGACACGCGCATCGCCTCGGCGGTGGCGCGCGCCGCGGTGGAGCGGCTCGGCGGCGGGTCCGGTTCCGACTGGGTAGTCGCGCCGGCGATCGGCTACGGAGCCAGCGGCGAGCACGAGGGTTTCGCGGGCACCATATCGATCGGCACCGAGGCTTTGCGGCTTTTGCTGGTGGAGTACGGCAGGTCGGCAACGAGCTGGGTGTCGCGCCTGGTGTTCGTCAACGGCCACGGGGGCAATGTGGAGGCGCTGGCGACGGCGACTGCGCTGCTCCGGTCCGAGAGCCGCGACGTCGCCTGGGTACCGTGCGCGGCGGTCGGCGCCGACGCGCATGCCGGCCATACCGAAACTTCTGTATTGCTACATATTTCACCGAGCGATGTGTGGTGCGACGAGGTCGCACCGGGGAACACCGCGCCACTGGCGGAATTGATGCCGCAGTTGCGTCGTGGTGGCGTTGCCGCGGTCAGCGCGGCAGGAGTGCTCGGTGATCCGACCACCGCCACTGCGTCCGAGGGGGAGCGTATCTTTGCTGAGATGGTCGAGGGGTGTACGGATCGGATCCGTCGCTGGCGGCCCGACCGGAACGGGATGCTGACGTGACCGGGCCGAGGCTGCCTGACGGCTTTGCCGTTCAGGTGGATCGTCGCGTCAAGGTGCTCGGTGAGGGCTCAGCTCTGCTGGGTGGTTCGCCGACGCGTCTGCTGCGACTCGCCCCGACTGCACAGACCATGCTCAACGGCGGTCGCCTCGAGGTCCACGACGCTGTCAGCGCGCAACTCGCCCGCACCCTGCTCGACGCCACAGTCGCTCATCCGCGTCCCGCCAGTGGGCCGTCGCATCGCGACGTCACCGTGGTTATTCCGGTACGAGACAACGTATCTGGGTTGCATCGGCTGATCGGGACGCTGCGTGGCCTTCGGGTCATCGTGGTCGACGACGGCTCCGCGGTGCCGGTGTCCGAGGAGGAGTTCGCCTCGATGCACTGCGATGTCCAGGTCCTGCGGCACGCCCGCAGCAACGGACCCGCGGCTGCCCGCAACACTGGCCTGGCGGCCTGCGAGACAGACTTCGTGGCGTTCCTCGACTCTGACGTGGTCCCGCGCCGCGGTTGGCTCGAAGCGTTGCTGGGCCACTTCTGCGATCCAGCCGTGGCGTTGGTCGCGCCCCGGATCGTCGGGCTGCACACGACCGACAATCTGGTTGCCCGGTACGAGGCTGTGCGGTCATCGCTGGACCTCGGTGTCCGGGAGGCGCCGGTGGTCCCGTACGGCACGGTGTCCTACGTGCCCAGCGCTGCCATCATCTGCAGGCGCTCGGCGCTGCTCAGTGTCGGGGGATTCGACGAGACCATGCAGTCCGGCGAAGACGTCGACCTGTGCTGGCGGTTCGTCGAGGCCGGCGCCCGGCTACGGTACGAACCCATCGCCCTGGTGGCCCACGATCACCGCACCGATCTTCGAGAGTGGTTCAGCCGCAAGGCGTTCTATGGCACATCGGCTGCTCCGCTGACCGTGCGGCATCCTGGGAAGACGGCGCCGCTGGTGATCTCCGGCTGGAGCCTGGTGGTCTGGTTGTTGCTGGCCGTCGGTTCGTGCGTCGGCTATCTGGCCTCGTTGGTCGTCGCTGTCATGACCGGCAGGCGCATCGCGCGCTCGCTCAGCACGGTCGACACCGAACCCCGCGACGTCGCCGTCGTCACCGCGACCGGATTGTGGTCCGCCGCCCTGCAGTTGTGTTCAGCGATCTGTCGGCACTATTGGCCGATCGCGCTGATCGCCGCGCTGCTCTTCCGCCGGGCCCGCCAGGCGGTGTTGCTGGCGGCGGTGGTCGACGGGGTGGTGGACTGGGCGACCAGACGCGGCAACGCCGACGACGACACCAAGCCCGTCGGCCTGCTGACCCACATCATGCTCAAGCGCCTCGACGACATCGCGTATGGCACAGGTCTGTGGGCCGGCGTCGTGCGCGAGCGCAACCTCGGCGCTCTCAAACCGCAGCTGCGGAGTTAGCGCTGAGGCCTGATGCGTTTTCTGCTCCTCACGTGCGCCCCTCCTCATCTGCTCCTCACGTGCGCGACGTACTGATTGTGGGCGCCGGCAGCGCCGGATCCGTCTTGGCCGAACGACTTTCCTCCGATCCCGACTGTCGCGTGTGTGTCGTCGAAGCCGGGCCCGCCCCATCGGACCCGCGGGTGGCCGCTCAGATCACCGACGGGTTGCGGCTACCGATCGGCACTGCCAGCGGCGTCGTGCGCCACTATCGGTCGACCTTGACCGAGCATCCGCCCCGCCACACCGAGATCATCCGCGGTTCGGTCGTCGGCGGTTCGGGAGCGGTCAACGGGGGCTACTTTTGCCGCGGACTACCCGGAGACTTCGACGGCTGGGCGGTCCCCGGCTGGAGTTGGCGCGATGTGCTACCGCATTTCCTTGCGATCGAGACGGATCTGGACTTCGATACCGCACTGCACGGCTCCGACGGACCCATTCTGGTCCGGCGCGTGCATGAATTCGACGGGTGTACGGCCTCTTTCGTATCCGCGGCGACGGCGGCGGGTTTCGGCTGGCTGCCTGATCTGAACGGATCGGACATCGATGCGACGTTGCCGGCAGGGGCGGGCGCGGTACCGCTGAACATCAACGGCGGAACTCGCCTCGGCCCGGGCGGTGCCTACCTGCAGCCGGCATTGCAGCGCCGCAACCTGGAAGTCCGTGCCGACACCAGGGTCTGCCGCATCCTTTTCGCGGGAACCCGCGCCGTGGGCGTGGAGTGCCTCGGCGGTGAGACCCTTACTGCCGACCGAATTGTGTTGTGCAGCGGGGCAATCGGGTCTGCTCAGCTGTTGATGCTGTCCGGCATCGGCCCGGCCGTCGATCTCGAACGGTTGGGCATCACAGTGGTGGCGGGATTGCCGGTCGGGGCCGCGACGGTCGACCACCCCGAGTGGGTGCTGCCCGTCGACTGGACGCCCACCCACGACCTGCCGCCCTTGGAGGCCGTGCTCACCACCGCAGACGGTATCGAGGTGCGCCCGTACACGGCGGGCTTCGCGGCGATGGTGCATGGACCCGAGCACGATCCCGCCGAGTTGCCGCACCTCGGGGTGGCACTCATGCGGCCGCGGTCCCGCGGCCGGGTCAGGCTCGCCTCGACGGACCCGACGACGGCTCCGATTATCGAACACCGCTACGACAGCGTGGCTTCCGATGTCGAAGCGCTCCGCGAAGGCGCGGAGATGGCTCGTGAATTGATCGGGGGCACTGCGGAAGTCGGTGCACCGTCGTGGTCGACGTCACAGCATCTGGCAGGCACCGCCCCGATGGGCAACGGCCCGGACGCCGTGCTCGACCCGACCTGCCGAGTGCACGGGATCACCGGGCTGTGGGTGGTGGACGGTTCGATCATGCCCGCGATCACCAGCCGTGGGCCGCACGCCACCATCGCGATGATCGGCCATCGCGCCGCGGAGTTCATCGCCGGCTGAGCGAGGTGTCAGCGCAACGAGTAGCGCACCGGCAGGTGTTTGAGCCCTCCGACGAAGGTCGTGGCGGAAAGCACGGGCGTACCGGCTAATTCGATGTGGTCCAGCCGCGAGAGCAGTTCGGTGAACAGGCTCGCCATCTCCATCCTGGCCAGCGCCGCGCCCAGGCAGAAGTGGACGCCGTAGCCGAAAGCCAGATGCTTGTTGGGGTCCCGCGCGACGTCGAAGCGGAACGGATCGGCGAACACGTCCTCGTCGCGGTTGCCGGAAACGTAAGCGAGGTAGACGGATTCGCCCTTGGCGATCGGCACTCCACGCACCGTCGTATCGGCCGTCGCCGTCCGCATGAATTCCTTGACCGGTGTCGACCACCGGATCATCTCCTCGACCGCGGTGCCCATCAGGCCGGGGTTGGCCCGCAACCTCTGCAGCTCGCCGGGGTTCTCGATGAGCGCAAGCAGCCCTCCGGAGATCGCGTCCTTGGTGGTGTCGTGGCCTGCACTGGCGACGATCACGTAGTACGACGCCGTGTCGACGTCCGACAGGGGTTCCCCGTCGATGCGGCCGTTGGCGATGGCCGACGCGAGGTCTCCGGTCGGGTTGGCCCGTCGCGACGCGGTCAACTGCGAGAAGTACGCGAAAAAGTCGAGCAGCACGGCCAATTGGTCGTCCAGCGACCCGCCCTCGCGCTTGTACTCGTCGTCGTCACCGCCGAACATCTCCTGGGTCAGCATGTGCATGCGACCGAAATCCTCTTCGGGCAGCCCGAGTAGCGACATGATCACGTACAGCGGGAAGTCGACCGCCACGGTGGTGACGAAATCACATTGCGGCCCAGCGGCGGCCATCTTGTCGACATAGCGGGTGGCCAGTTCGTCGACGCGGATTTTCAGATCTCGCATTGCCTTGGGGCGGAACCAGTCTGCGCCGATGGACCGAACCTTGCGATGATGCGGATCGTCCATGTGGATCAGGGTCCGCAGACCCATCCCGGCTTCCAGCTGTTGCCGGGCGAGATCGTCGGCGGCCGCGGTGGCCAGCAGCGGCCGTGGCTCGCTGATGAACAGATCGTTGTCGCGTTCGATGGCCATGATGTCGGCGTGCTTGGTGATCGCCCAGAACGGGCGGTATGGCGGGTTGTCCACCCACGCCACCGGGTTCTCGGCGCGCAGTCGGGTCAGCGCCCCGTGCAGGCGGGCGTCGTCGGCGTAGGCCGTTGGATCGGCCAGGACCCTGGCGGCGTCATCCATCGCAGGCGCGCTCATCCCGATACTCCTCCTAGCAGCAGTTGACGGGTGTCAAGTAGCCAGTCTATGTGATCGGCGCCACTTCGGGCACCGGAATGTCGGATCACCACCGGCTAGGCTCGGCGACTGTGCAGCCAGCAAAGGTGCGCCATCCGGGTCGGCGTCTGACAGCCGTCCTCGCCGTGGTCGTGGTCATCCTGGGATTGGTGCTCGCCGGGTGCGGGCGCAGCGGAGGTCGGACCGTGTCGGGGTCGGCGGAACCGGCAGGGGACCCGTCGTACGTCCACGTCGCACAGGGCACGCTGCGCGGTAACGTGGCGGCCGACCACCGGTTGTTCGCCGGGATCCCTTACGCCGCAGCGCCTGTCGGACCATTGCGATTTGCGCCGCCGGCTCCGGCACCCGGCTGGGCCGGGGTGCGCGACGCTTCGGTGTTCGGGCCGCGATGCGTGCAGGATCCGACGGCCGACCCCGAGCGGGGACGTAACACTTCCGAGGATTGCCTGAGTCTCAACGTCTGGACGCCGCCCGCATCCGGCGAGCGTCGGCCGGTGATGGTGTGGATCCACGGCGGCGCGTTCGTCAACGGCAGCAGCGGGGTGTACGACGCCCGTTGGCTGGCGGCACGCGGCGACATCGTCGTCGTGAGCATCAACTACCGCCTCGGCACTCTCGGATTCCTGGCTCATCCCGCACTCGGGCCTGCGGGCGAGGTCGGCAACTACGGGATGCTCGATCAGCAGGCTGCGCTCCGGTGGGTGCATGACAACATCTCAGCGTTCGGCGGCGACCCCGATCAGGTGACCATCGCCGGCGAATCCGCAGGCGGGATGTCGGTCTGCAATCACCTGGTGGCGCCAGGCTCGGCAGGGCTCTTCCGGGCGGCGATCCTGATGAGCGCGCCGTGTCAGGCGCAGGCGGACCTGGCCACCGCGCAGCGCCGAAGCCTCGACTACGCGGCTGCTGTCGGCTGCCCCGACCCGGCGACCGCGGCGGCCTGCCTGCGCGCCCTTCCGGTGGATCGGCTGCGAAAACCGGTCTGGTACTACAACATCGGCCGCGATGAGCTGACCGGCCCGATCACCGGCACCAAGGTCCTGCCGGTTGCGCCGTTGGCGGCGTTCGCAGCGGGGAAGGGGTCTCGGGTGCCCGTGATGGTGGGCACCACCCGGGATGAGTTCACGTTGTTCGTGGCGATGCGCTACCTGCAGGAGGGCGAGCGCTTCACCGCGGACGAATACCCCCGGCTGCTCGCCGAGACGTTCGGCGCGGACGCCGGCAAGGTTGCCGCGCAGTATCCTCCCGATCGGTATGGTGGTGTGGCACTGGCATATTCGGCCACGGTGACCGATGCTGACTTCTCCTGTGTGGCAGACCGGATGGCTGCGACGCTGTCGGGGCCGGTGTACGCCTACGAATTCAACGACCGGGACGCTCCCGCGCCCGATCCTTTCCGCACCCTGCCTTTCCCGGTCGGTGCGAGCCACTCGCTGGAACTGCGCTATCTGTTCGACATCGGCGGTGCCCCGCCCCTGAACCCCGCGCAACAGACGTTGTCGGACACCATGATCGACGACTGGAGCCGATTCGTCTCCAGTGGCAGTCCGGGCTGGCCGGCCTGGGACGGTGCGTCGGGTTCGCCCCGAATGTCGTTGCAGTCCAGCGGTAGTCACATGGCCGACGGTTTCGCGCAGGAACACCAGTGCCCGTTCTGGGCCGGACTGAAAGGCCGCTGAGGATGCCGACACCGCCACCACAGGCTTTCGCCGACACCTGGGTCGCGGCCTGGAACGCCCACGACGTCGAGGCGGTCCTGGCGCATTTCCACGACGACGTGGTGTTCAGTTCACCGGTCGCTGCGCGCGTCGTGCCTGAAAGCCGCGGAGTGGTGCGGGGCAAGGCCGCGCTGCGCGACTACTGGACCACGGCGCTCGCGGGGATGCCGGATCTGCATTTCGACGTGCTCGCGGTGTACCGCGGCGAATCCAGCTTGGTGATCAACTACCGCAACCACCTCGGTGGGCTCGTCAACGAGGTGCTGATATTCGACGGTGAACTCGTGCGCGAAGGGCACGGCACCTACCTCGAGTAGGGCGTCAGGCCGGGGTCACCCAGGTGGTGATGTCGGCGTGTACGACCTCGACACCGTGGCCGTCGGTGACGCTGACGGGCACCACGACGTCGGCGCCTTCGGTGATCAGCGTGAAGTCAGGCGGGTCCAGTCGTGCCGTCGCGCGCAGTGATGTGGTGGCCTTGGCCAGGTAGCTCACCGTCATGGCCTTGGGGATCCAACGGTGGCTGGTGGGCACCGTCGCCTCCATCAGCATGCCCATCGCCATCTCCGCGGCATTGCACGACGCGATCGCGTGCACGGTGTGCAAGTGGTTGTAGATGAAGAACCACTTGGGCACCGTCACCTCGGCCAAGCCGGGCTCCATGCGCACGACGTGCGGCACGATCGAGGCGAAATACGGCACGCGTGCCATGGCCGCCACGGAGAACAATCGGGTGCCCAGCGGCTTGCCTGCCAATTGTTGCCACGCCCGGTAGGTGGCGCTCGGCGCCCCTGAGATGGTGGTCATGACCCCTATCTTACTCATGAGTAAGATAGGGTTGGACGCGCTGCCCGTTCAACGTGTACCGCCGTGTTGCGTAGGCTGGACCCCAACGGCCGAGCCACTTCGACCAGGGATTTGGAGCCCGCGGCGATCTAAGGCATACTGTTCAGGTTGCCTTGAGCTGGGTACTCCCTGGCCCGGGCATCCGACCAGCGTCCACATGGGCGCATCCGGTTCCAGCCTCGATTGTGACGGATTTCCCGAGCGAACGAGTGTGCGGGAGGGCGACACACCCGACCGCGGGGGCCGGTGAACCATAGACAGGTAAACAGCGGCGGCAAATCTCGGCGCGATCCGCGCCGGGGCACCAGGCCCGACGGGTTCGTCCCCGGGACGGCCGGCCGATGTACGAAGCAGGAGCGAGGTAGGAGAAGCGTGGCGGGACAGAAGATCCGCATCAGGCTCAAGGCCTACGACCATGAGGCCATTGACGCCTCGGCGCGCAAGATCGTCGAAACGGTCACCCGTACCGGTGCCAGTGTGGTGGGCCCTGTGCCGCTGCCGACCGAGAAGAACGTGTATTGCGTCATCCGGTCGCCGCACAAGTACAAGGACTCGCGCGAGCATTTCGAGATGCGCACGCACAAGCGGCTGATCGACATCCTCGACCCGACGCCCAAGACCGTTGACGCTCTCATGCGCATCGATCTGCCGGCCAGTGTCGACGTCAACATCCAGTAGGAGACCCGAATCAAATGGCTAGAAAAGGCATTTTGGGCACCAAGCTGGGCATGACGCAGGTGTTCGACGAGAACAACAAAGTCGTCCCGGTGACGGTCGTGAAGGCCGGCCCCAACGTGGTGACCCGTATCCGTACCACCGAGCGCGATGGCTACACCGCCGTGCAGCTCGCCTATGGCGAGATCAGCCCGCGCAAGGTCAACAAGCCGGTCACCGGCCAGTACGCCGCCGCGGGCGTGAACCCGCGTCGTCACCTGGCCGAGCTGCGGCTCGATGACGAAGCTGCTGCCGCCGAATACGAGGTGGGTCAGGAACTGACCGCCGAGATCTTCGCCGACGGCGCTTACGTCGACGTGACAGGCACCAGCAAGGGCAAGGGCTTCGCAGGCACCATGAAGCGCCACGGCTTCCGTGGCCAGGGCGCCGCGCACGGTGCCCAGGCTGTGCACCGTCGCCCCGGTTCGATCGGTGGCTGCGCCACCCCGGGCCGCGTCTTCAAGGGCACTCGCATGTCGGGCCGTATGGGCAACGACCGGGTGACCACGCAGAACCTCAAGGTGCACAAGGTCGATGCCGAGAACGGCGTGCTGTTGATCAAGGGCGCCATCCCCGGACGTAACGGTGGACTGGTTGTTGTCCGCAGCGCAATCAAGCGAGGCGAGAAGTAATGACTCTGAAAATTGACGTTAAGACTCCGGCTGGTAAGACCGACGGTTCCGTCGAGCTGCCCGCTGCGTTGTTCGACGTTGAGCCCAACATCGCGCTGATGCACCAGGTGGTCACCGCGCAGTTGGCGGCCAAGCGTCAGGGCACGCACGCGACCAAGACTCGCGGTGAGGTCTCCGGTGGTGGCAAGAAGCCGTACCGGCAGAAGGGCACCGGCCGCGCCCGTCAGGGCTCGACCCGCGCGCCGCAGTTCACCGGTGGTGGCGTCGTCCACGGCCCGCAGCCGCGCGACTACAGCCAGCGGACCCCGAAGAAGATGATCGCCGCCGCGCTGCGCGGTGCGCTCTCGGATCGGGCCCGCAACGAGCGGATCCACGCGGTCACCGAGCTGATCGAGGGCCAGACCCCGTCGACCAAGAGCGTCAAGGCGTTCCTCGGCTCGCTGACGGAAAACAAGAAGGTTCTCGTCGTCATCGGCCGTACCGATGAGGTCGGCGCCAAGAGCGTTCGCAATCTGCCTGGCGTGCACGTGATCTCGCCGGATCAGCTCAACACGTACGACGTGCTGCACGCCGACGACGTGGTGTTCTCGGTCGAGGCGCTCAACGCGTACATCGCGTCCAACACGAAAGAGGAGGTGTCGGCCTGATGGCTACCGTGACCGACCCCCGCGACATCATCCTGGCTCCGGTCATCTCGGAGAAGTCGTACGGGCTGATCGAGGACAACGTGTACACGTTTGTGGTGCACCCGGATTCGAACAAGACGCAGATCAAGATCGCCATCGAGAAGATCTTCAACGTCAAGGTCGATTCGGTGAACACCGCGAACCGGCAGGGCAAGCGCAAGCGCACCCGCGCCGGCTTCGGGCAGCGCAAGAGCACCAAGCGCGCCATCGTCACGTTGGCCGCGGGCAGCAAGCCGATCGATCTGTTCGGAGCACCGGCGTAATCGCCGGGATCCTATCGAGGATTAAAGAGAGATTTAACTGATATGGGAATTCGCAAGTACAAGCCGACGACCCCGGGTCGTCGCGGTTCGAGCGTCTCCGATTTCGCCGAGATCACTCGTTCGACTCCGGAGAAGTCGCTGGTTCGTCCGCTGAGCAGCACCGGTGGGCGTAATGCCCACGGCCGCATCACCACCCGGCACAAGGGTGGCGGCCACAAGCGCGCCTACCGCGTCATCGACTTCCGTCGCCACGACAAGGACGGCGTCAACGCCAAGGTCGCGCACATCGAGTACGACCCCAACCGCACCGCGAACATCGCGCTGCTGCACTTCCTTGACGGCGAGAAGCGCTACATCATCGCGCCGCAGGGCATCAAGCAGGGCGACGTGATCGAGTCGGGCGCCAACGCCGACATCAAGCCCGGTAACAACCTGCCGCTGCGCAACATCCCGGCAGGCACCGTGATCCACGCCGTGGAGCTGCGGCCCGGTGGCGGGGCCAAGCTGGCCCGCTCCGCCGGTGTCAGCATCCAGCTGCTCGGTAAGGAAGGCACCTACGCCTCGCTGCGTATGCCGTCGGGCGAGATCCGTCGCGTCGATGTGCGCTGCCGCGCCACCGTCGGCGAGGTCGGCAACGCCGAGCAGGCGAACATCAACTGGGGCAAGGCCGGCCGTATGCGGTGGAAGGGCAAGCGCCCCACCGTCCGTGGCGTCGTGATGAACCCGGTCGACCACCCGCACGGTGGTGGTGAGGGTAAGACCTCCGGTGGTCGTCACCCGGTGAGCCCGTGGGGCAAGCCCGAGGGCCGCACTCGTAAGCCCAAGAAGGCGAGCGACAAGCTCATCGTCCGTCGCCGGCGCACCGGCAAGAAGCGCTAGGAGTAAATAGCGATGCCACGCAGCCTGAAGAAGGGTCCGTTCGTCGACGACCATCTGTTGAAGAAGGTCGACGTTCAGAACGAGAAGAACACCAAGCAGGTCATCAAGACCTGGTCGCGTCGGTCGACCATCATCCCGGACTTCATCGGGCACACCTTTGCGGTGCATGACGGCCGCAAGCACGTGCCGGTGTTCGTGACCGAGGCGATGGTCGGGCACAAGCTCGGCGAGTTCGCTCCGACGCGCACGTTCAAGGGTCACATCAAGGACGACCGGAAGAGCAAGCGTCGATGAGCACTGTTACCGAATACCCGTCAGCGACGGCGAAGGCGCGCTTCGTGCGCATCTCGCCGACCAAGGCCCGTCGCGTTATCGACCTGGTCCGCGGCAAGAGCGTCGAGGAAGCCCTCGACATCCTGCGGTGGGCGCCCCAGGCCGCCAGCGAGCCGGTCGCCAAGGTGATCGCGAGCGCTGCCGCCAACGCGCAGAACAACGAGGGGCTCGATCCAGCCACGCTGGTCGTCGCCACCGTCTACGCAGACGAGGGCCCGACCGCCAAGCGCATCCGGCCGCGTGCCCAGGGCCGTGCCTTCCGGATTCGTAAGCGCACCAGCCACATCACCGTGATCGTGGAAAGCCGTCCGCCCAAGCAGAAGGGTGCGTCCGCACAGTCGGCTCGCAGCCGTCGTGCCCAGGGCAGCAAGGCTTCCGCTGCCGCGAAGGCAGCAGCCTCAGACACGGCCGCGAAGTCCGCTGACTCGAAGGGAGGCTCGGAGTAGTGGGCCAGAAGATCAATCCCCACGGCTTCCGACTCGGCATCACGACCGAATGGAAGTCCCGCTGGTACGCCGACAAGCAGTACAAGGACTACGTCAAGGAAGACGTCGCGATCCGTCGTCTGCTGGCCACCGGCCTGGAGCGGGCCGGCATCGCCGATGTGGAGATCGAACGCACCCGTGACCGGGTTCGCGTCGACATCCACACCGCGCGTCCCGGCATCGTCATCGGTCGCCGCGGCACCGAGGCCGACCGCATCCGTGCGGACCTGGAGAAGCTGACCGGCAAGCAGGTTCAGCTCAACATCCTCGAGGTGAAGAACCCTGAGTCGCAGGCTCAGCTCGTCGCCCAGGGTGTCGCCGAGCAGCTGAGCAACCGTGTCGCGTTCCGTCGCGCCATGCGTAAGGCCATCCAGTCGGCGATGCGTCAGCCCAACGTGAAGGGCATCCGGGTGCAGTGCTCGGGCCGCCTCGGCGGTGCTGAGATGAGCCGCTCGGAGTTCTACCGCGAGGGCCGGGTTCCGCTGCACACGCTGCGGGCCGACATCGACTATGGCCTGTACGAGGCCAAGACCACCTTCGGCCGCATCGGCGTGAAGGTGTGGATCTACAAGGGCGACATCGTCGGTGGCAAGCGTGAGCTCGCTGCCGCCGCGCCGGCCGGTTCCGACCGTCCGCGTCGTGAGCGTCCTTCGGGCAGCCGTCCGCGTCGTAGCGGTTCGTCGGGTACCACCGCGACGAGCACCGAGGCCGGCCGTGCTGCCGAGGAGACCGCGGAGGCACCCTCTTCCGCAGCGGCCGCGGCCGTTGCCGAAGCGCCCTCCGCAGAGAACACGGAGAGCTGAACATGCTGATTCCCCGCAAGGTCAAGCACCGCAAGCAGCATCACCCCGAGCAGCGTGGCATCGCCAGCGGCGGCACGTCGGTGAGCTTCGGTGACTATGGCATCCAGGCACTGGAGCACGCCTACATCACCAACCGGCAGATCGAGTCCGCTCGTATCGCCATCAACCGGCACATCAAGCGTGGCGGCAAGGTGTGGATCAACATCTTCCCGGACCGTCCGCTGACCAAGAAGCCTGCCGAAACCCGTATGGGTTCCGGTAAGGGTTCGCCGGAATGGTGGGTCGCCAACGTCAAGCCCGGCCGCGTGCTGTTCGAGCTGAGCTACCCGGACGAGAAGATCGCCCGCGACGCGCTCACCCGCGCGATCCACAAGCTGCCGATCAAGGCACGCATCGTGACCCGAGAGGAGCAGTTCTGATGGCAGTGGGAACTTCGCCTGGTGAACTGCGCGAACTGACCGACGACGAGCTGACGAGCAAGCTCCGCGAGTCGAAGGAAGAGCTGTTCAACCTGCGCTTCCAGATGGCGACCGGGCAGCTCGCCAACAACCGTCGGCTGCGCACTGTGCGCCAGGAGATTGCACGGCTTTACACCGTGCTGCGTGAACGTGAGTTGGGTCTGGCTTCCGGGCCCGGTGGTGAGGATTCGTAATGGCAGAAACTAAGGGCCCCAAGCACACCCCGGCCACCGAACAGCCCCGTGGCCGTCGCAAGACCGCCATCGGCTACGTGGTGAGCGACAAGATGCAGAAGACCATCGTCGTCGAGCTGGAAGATCGCAAGAGCCACCCGCTCTACGGCAAGATCATCCGCACCACCAAGAAGGTGAAGGCGCATGACGAGAACGGTGAGGCCGGCATCGGCGACCGCGTCTCGTTGATGGAGACCCGGCCGCTGTCGGCCAGCAAGCGCTGGCGACTGGTCGAGGTGCTCGAGCGCGCCAAGTAAGCACCGCAGACAGAGAATCGCCCCTTTCCTTCGGGAAAGGGGCGATTCTGCGTTTGCTCGGTATTGAGTCGCACCGGGATCCGAACGATGATACGCGCCTGTTCGCCGTCACCGCAGTGCGCGACAAAAGGCTGTCGCCCATCAGGGTCCACTCCTCGCGACCGGATTTGCTGAATCCGCAGCCCGGGGCAACGTCCCGTCTGTGTCGCTGATTTGTGTTTGCTCAGGGGTGCCGCTGTCATACCATCTCGCGTATGGGAGCGGGGAAAAGGCATGGTATCCACGGTCATTGGGCTGAACGCGGGCTCTCCGCGCTGACGCTACGGTTAGCCATGAGCGCCCGCCGTCGGCGATGACCACCGCACCCTCGCCTACGGCATCGTCGACAGTCTCGGCGGACCGGCCCGGGTTCTCGACGATTCTGACGCGGTACTACGACGTCCATCCGTTTTACCGACTGGCCTTGCGGTGGGCCTTGATCATCGGCCTGACGGCGTTCGCGTTCCACGACAGCTTCGGCAGCCTCGTCGCCACCACCAGAGCGGGCGGCATCGGCGGCTATCTCTGGACTGTGCCGGTGGCGGCCGCGCTGGTGGCCGTCGGGGTGTCCCGACGCAACCGCACCGAGCTCCCGATCCACGACCGGCAGACCGACATCATCGTCGGCGTCATGTGTTTGGGCTTGGCGCTGATGATCCAGGCCGCGCTGCTCGACCGGTACGCGCTGTATTTTCACCTGCTGCGGCTGGACCTGGTCGCCGCATGGCTGTTCGTACTGTGCTGCTGCATCGTGCTGTTCGGTCTTCGACCGGTACTGCGGTTCTTCTGGGTGTGGACGTTGTTCGCTATGGGGTTCTCCTTGCCGTACTACCTGACGGTGGTGATCCTCGGCGGTGGGAAGTTTGCCGCGGGTGCGGCCACGCTGATCGTCGCGGCGATCGGTACCGGAATCGCCGTCGGGCGGACCGTTCGTCGCGGCGTCATCGGGTCGGTTGCTGCGTGGGTGTTCGGATTCGCGGTGCTCATCACCATCAGCGTGGTGCACCCCGCCGCGCCGCTCATCGTCTATCAACAACTGCCCGCGCTGTCGGCGATCTGTGTGGTCAACGTCGTCATGTATTTGGCGGCGCGCCGGGGTGTTCCGAAGCGCTGGTTGGACCGCAAGGTGGAACCTCTTGCCGCCAGGCAGGTGTGGGCAGGAGTTCCTCTCGTCGTCGCGGTCGCCGTGGCACTGTCGTTCTGCTCGTTGCCCACTCAGGTGACCACCGCGCCCATCAGTCGTCCCAGTCCGAATGTGCTGTCGCCCGGCCAGCCGCTGGACGCACCGCCGGGGTGGTCGACGACAGCTCGCGAAAACCACACCGAGGTACACCGGCTGTATGGCGACAATGCCGTTCTGGTGCGGCAATACATGCGCGCGGATACCGGAAACCCGAGCTGGGACAAGCTGGCCAAGCCGCGCACCCTCGTGGTGGACAGCATCGTCAGTCAGCGTCCGTTCACGTTCGGGGTGTATCCGGCCCGGGTCGTGTACGGGCTGACGGGCGCGCGATTGAGCGAACTGCGGCCGGTCGATCTCGGCAACGGGGTACACGCCGAGATGCTGTCGGTGGTGGACGACAATCTCCTCGTGACCTGGAACTCGCTGCAATTCGCTTGGGGCGACAAGGATCTGGCGCAGCGCGTGACGGTTTTCGCGGTTGACAACCACGAGCCGAACGCACCCTTTCCGCATCCGTCGGAGAATGTCGCGTCAACCGTGCGGACATTGACCACGTTGTTGTTCCGCGGCAACGCCGTTCTCGACGAGCAGACCCCGACCTTCAAGGACGGTGAGCTGCTCACCCTTTTCGGGCGAGCATTGGTGGCTGCGCAGTTTCCCTGCGGCGGGCCATGCCAATGACTTTCATGCACCGTGCTTACGGATGTAACGATTTCTGTGAACCCGGGCGCGTCCGCCACGTCCGGCTTAGGCTTCGACCTGTGACTGCACGGATGCTGCCGTTGTTCGCTGCTGTGATCATCGCTGCCGGAACCGCTCTCCCAGGGACCGCGACCGCCGCGCCCGAAGATGGTCCGTCGCTCGCAAATTCGCCGACATTGAGTTTGCGGACATTGGGTTCCGACCCTGACATCGCGCTCTACGGCGTCGAAGGTGTGCAGACCGTGACGGTCCCGGTGCAGCCCGGCCTCACCGCGGCCGAATTGGTGGCAACCGCAGTGCTGCCGGTCAACGCGCGGGGCGGAACACTCGAAGTCACTCAGGAGGACCGCACGCTGGCCCGGGTCCCGCTGCCTCCTGACCAAGGACCCATAACCATCCCGCTGGCCGGCGCCCGAGTCGTCGACAACGCCGTCACGGTGTTGCTGCGCAGCTATCTGACGCTGCCGGACGGGTACTGCGTCTACGACCCGACGAATCCGCTGCGGCTGGTCGACGCGTCGATCCGCTACGCGGGCCAGGAACTGCCACCCGCGACCATCGCTGACTTCCTGCCCCCGGTGTTGCAGAAGCTCACGGTGTTCGTGCCAGCGAATCCGTCGAAGACCGAGTCGGACGCGGCGCTGCGGCTCGTCACGGCCACTGTGGCGCGTTATGGCCCGCAGCGCACCGCTGTCGACCTCGTGCCGGCCGCAGGCGGGCCCGTGCCGCCTCCGGCCCCGCTCGAACGCCAGATCGTGGTACGCGAAGGGCAAGCGCCCGGCCTGAGCCTCGAGGGGCCCAATGCCGTTCCTGCCCTCGTGGTTTCGGGGGCGCCCGGGGAGCTGACCAATCAGGCGCGACTGCTGTCGAGTGACATCTCGAAACTTGCCGTCCGGTCGAAAGCCGTCGCCGGGCCGTTGTCGACAACTCCGCAGCTGCCTGGTGACATGACCACCATCCGCCAGCTCGGACAGCCGGGAGTCAACGCCACTGCACTGGTCAATCCGCGGGTGACCGTGCCACTGGATCAGACCAGGCTCGGCCGGTCGGTGCACGGCGTCAGAGTCCATCTGCAGGGCTCCTACACGCCACTGCCGTCCAGCGTCGCGGGGCAAGTCGTCGTGAGCATCGGGGGACAGACCATCGACCGGTGGGCGACGGAGACCGACGGTCGCATCGACCGCTGGATCGACGTCCCGGACCGGTTGTTGCAGCGGTACACGAATCTGGACATCGCGGTGAATGCGGCGGGAAACACCGGGCGGTGCGGGGAGTTCCAGCCCATCACCCTGACCATCGACGGCGAGACACCGGTGGAGAGCAAGCTGGCCAAGCCTCCGGTCCCTGGCGGTTTCCAGGCATTGCCACAGGCGTTGATGCCGCGTCTGGAGGTCGGCATCGATGACGGCTTCGCCAATCTCAAGCGCGCGGCCTTGATCCTCACCGGCCTGCAGCGCCTGAGTGCCCGTCCGTTCGACACGGCCGTGGTTTCCCGCCAGGACGCCATCACATCGTCGAACCCCGCTGTCGTGGTGAGCCCCGACCGCTGGGACGCCGCCTCGATCACCCTGCCGGTGTCGGTGGATTCGCAGGACGTCATCACCGTCGAGAATGTCGACGGCAGTGGCACATCCAGCACCCTCACGCTGGATCCGAAAATCGGATTCGGCTCGTTGCAGACGCTCTTCTCCGGTGGGCGCACCCTGCTGGTCGCGACATCCACCAACACGCCCGATGAGCTCGATCGGCTGCTCGGATGGCTCAACGCCGACACGGCCCGATGGTCCGGCCTGACCGGCAATGCACTGATCGCCGTGGCTGACCGTGACCCCATCCAAGTCAACACTGCGGCAACACAACCGGAGTCGCTGGCGGCGAGCACTGACCGAAAGGCGCTGTACCTCGGTATCGGTGCCGTCGTGGTCGTGCTGGCTGCCCTCGGCGCCGGCGCGATCGCCTGGCGCGCCCGGCGGTCGCGGGGCTAGCCGTGACCGTCACCGTCGACGCCGACGCCGACGCGGGGCGATGGGAGTCCTTGCAGTCGTGGTGGTTCGGCCTCAATCCCACCGTTCGGCTGGTGTCGCGGTGGCTTCTCATCGCTGTGCTGACGCTCGTCGCGTTCTGGCACAGCTTGATCAACCTCATCGACACCACGTTGGCAGGCGGCCTCATCGGATACGTGTGGATGGTTCCGATCGCGGGGCTGCTCGCCGCGGTGGGCGTGAACTTCCGCCGCCGTACCGAATTGCCCATCCACGACCGGCAGACCGATGTCATCGTGGGCATCATCGGTTTGGGGCTGGCGCTCATGGTCCAGGGCGTGCTGCTCAAACGCTATTCGGAGTTCTTTCACCTCATACGCCTGGACCTGCTGGCCATGTGGCTCTTCGTGCTCAGCAGCAGCATTGTGCTCTTCGGCGTACGTCCGATCGCCCGATTCGGCTGGGTGTGGGTGTTGTTGTCGCTCGTGTCGGCGCTGCCGTACCAGGTGGTGGTGATCACGCTGGGCGGCGGGAAGTTCGCCGCTGGAGTCGGGACGCTGTTCATCGCGGCCGCCGCGACCGCCATTGCGGTGGGGCGCAATCGCAGGCGCGCGGCAGTCGGTGCCGCCGGCGCGTTCCTCTTCGGGTTCGTCCTTCTGTTCGTCCTGCAGCTTCTGGCGCCCGACGCTCCGGTCCTGGCGTATCAGATGATTCCCTCGCTCACGGCGATCGTCGCGGTCGGAGTCTCGGCGTTTCTCTACACCCGCCGGGGCCGGCCCAAGAAGCTGCTGGATCGCAAAATCGAACCCCTTGCCGCCAAGCAGATCTGGTCGGCCATCCCGCTCGTGGTGGCGGTTGCGGTCGCGCTGGCGCTGATGCCGTTGCCGCGACAACTGAGTGCGACCGAGATAAGCCGCAGTGCGCCCTACGATCTCGTCCCAGGACGACGCCTGTCCGCGCCGCCCGGGTGGACGGCCGTCGGGGACCAGACCTATACCGGGGTGGCGCGCTATTACGGTGATGACGCGATCCTTGTGCGCCAACGGATGGTCGCCAATGTCGGTGATGCCCGCTTCGACAAACTGTCCGCGCCGCGAATACTCATGGTCGACAGCATCGTCAGCGAGCTGCCGTTCTCGTTCGATGCCTATCCGGGCCAGGTGCTGTACGACACCACCGGTACCCGGCTCAGTGCTCCGCGCGCCGTCGACCTCGGCCACGGGGTGCGGGGAAAGCTCTTCTCGGCCATCGACGACCGCCTGCTGGTGACCTGGGACGTGCTGCGCTTCGCGTGGGGCGACAAGAACAAAGACCAACTCGTCGATGTCTTCGCAGTCGACAACCACCTTCCCGATGCGCCGTTCCCCGATCCGCAGCGTGGCCTGGTGTCCACTCTGCGCAACCTGCTCACCGTGCTGTTCCGCGGCAACTCGGTTCTGGTGCAGCGGTTGCCGACGTACAAGGATGCCGAACTGCTCACCGAGTTCGGTCGGGCGCTGGTGGCCGAGCAGTTCGCGCGGGCGGAGACCGGCCGATGAGGTATGGCGAGACCTTCGATCCGGAAACCGTCACCGACGATCAGCGGGAGTACGCACTGCACCGGGCGATCAACGGCCTGCGGGAAGACGATCCGGTGCACTCCGCGTCGACGCCGCTGCTGGGCTGGCAGAAGCCCGCGCTGTGGGGCCTGCTGGTGGTCGTCATCGCCTTCGGCGTGTGGCGGCCGATGCAGACAGCGGTCGTGCTCATCGGATTGTGCACGCTGGCCTATCTGTTGACGTTGGGTGACCGGGTGCTGATCTTCAAGCGCGGGTTGGCGTCCCGGCCCATCGTGATCTCCGACGAGGCCGCCCGCTCGATTTCGGATGCCGATCTGCCGTCGTACACGATCCTGGTACCTGCCTACAACGAACCGGAGGTGGTCGCCGACCTCATCGGCGCGATGGACGCGCTGGAATGCCCCCGCGACAAGCTGCAGGTGCTGCTGTTGCTGGAGGCCGACGATCAGGTCACCATCGACGCCGCCGAGGCATGCGGCGAATCCGACGTCATCACAATCCTTCTGGTGCCGCCGGCAGAGCCGCGTACCAAGCCCAAAGCGTGCAACTACGGTCTGCACTTCGCCACCGGGGACATCGTCACGATCTTCGATGCCGAGGACCTGCCCGAACCGTTGCAGCTGCGCCGCGTCGTGACGGCGTTCCGTCAGCTGCCGGACAATGTGGCGTGTGTGCAGGCCAAGCTCGTCTACCACAACGGCCATCAGAATCTGTTGACCGCGTGGTTCACCGCCGAGTACGCACTGTGGTTCGGCTATCTGCTGCCCGGGATGATGGTGAGCACGTCACCGATCCCGTTGGGCGGCACGTCGAATCACCTGCGGCGTGACATCCTGCGCAAGATCGGCGCATGGGATCCTTTCAACGTCACCGAAGACGCGGACCTCGGCCTGCGCATAGCGTCGCACGGCTACCGCACCGCAGTCATCGACTCTTTCACGCTGGAAGAGGCCAACAGCGATGCGATCAACTGGATTCGGCAGCGATCCCGGTGGTACAAGGGCTATCTGCAGACCTGGCTGGTTCACATCCGTCAGCCACTCAAGCTGTACCGCACTCTCGGCTTGCGCAGCTTCATCCGGTTCACCCTGGTGCTCGCGGGCACGCCGATCATCGCAGTGCTGAATCTGCTGTTCTGGTTCATCACGGTGTTGTGGTTCCTCGGCCAGCCCGCTGTGGTCGGCGAAGTGTTTCCCGTGTTCATCTACTTCCCGGCGCTGATCGCGATGGTCATCGGCAACTTCACCGTGATGTACATGAACATGGTCGCCCTCCGTGAGGACGACCGGTCGGATCTGTTGCTGGCAGCGCTGAGTGTGCCGCTGTTCTGGCTGATGATGAGCGTGGCCGCGGCCAAAGGCTGCTATCAGATGATCCGGCAGCCATCGTTCTGGGAGAAGACGTTTCACGGACTGGCCGAACGTCCCGCCGACACCACGACCGACGAGGCAGCCGCAGCATGAACGGCACGACGCCGGCAAGGTCGGACCGCCGGCTCAAATTCACCGTCTTCTTCGTGTTCCTCTTCATCTATCTCGCGGTGGGGTACTGGCTGCAGGTCCGCCACGGATTCATCATGGGCGACACACTGTCGCGGGTGGCGGCCACCCAATCCGTGTTGTTCAGCCGCGATCCGCATCTCGCTGCCCTGGGCTTCATCTTCACGCCGGTCGCGGCGATGGTGCAGATACCGGCCATAGCACTGAGTACCCTGTGGTCGGACATCGCCGCACGCGCGTTCTCCGGCACCATCATGTCGGCGACCTTCATGGCGGGCGGCGCCGTGCAGATCCTGAGCATGGGCACCGATCGTGGTCTGCCCCGGGCGTATTCGCTGACCATCACGGTGCTGTTCGCGCTCAACCCGATGATCGTGTTCTACGGCTCGAACGGCATGAGCGAGGCGCCGTTCATCTTCTTCATGTCCTGGGCGGTGCGCCGGCTCATCATGTGGATGGTCGACGACGATGTGCACCACCTGGTCACCGCGGGCGGCATCGCAATGGGGTTGGCGTATCTGACCCGTTACGACGCCGCGGCGTGCATCGGCGCCGCAGGGATCCTGGTGGGCTTGACCACCTATGTGCGGGCCACACCACGCCCGCGTGTTCGGCGCGCGATTCTGGATCTTCTGATCGTGAGCGGTCCGGGCGCACTGGCCTTCCTGGGCTGGGCCGCCGCAGGCTGGTTGATCACCGGTGAGGCCTTCGCGCAGTTCACCTCCCAATACGGCAACACCGCGATACTGGAGCAATCAGGCCAGACTGCACCGAATTTCGCGCACGGCGTGCAGTTCGCCCTGGTGTGCATCATGCTGCTGGCCCCGACGCTGCTCCCGCTGATGTTGTGGGTGCTGATACGGCGGTGGGGACGCCCCAACTGGCAGGTGCTGCTGGTACCGGTGGCGTTGTTCGGTGCCGTGCTCGCGTTCCAGGCCTACAGCTACGCGGCCGGGTCGACGTTTCCGTTCCTGCGGTTCTTCATCATCGCAATTCCGATGACAGCATGTCTGGCCATGCTCGCGGTACCCGACGGTGTTCTCGCGACGCCGACCCGCCGCGGCCGGTATGCACCCGAGGTGCTCGCACCCACGGCCGAAACACCGAAACGACACTCGGCCGCGCGCTACGTGGCGGTCGCGGTCACCGTCGCCATCGGGATCCCCGTGACGCTGGTCGGCATGGCTCAACCCGACTACGCCCCACAGGAATACGGACTCGGTGCAGTGCTGAAACCGGACCCGTACAACGTCACCGTGCGCAAGGCCACCGAACACCGCATCGCCCGGACCTTCGGCACCGAACGCAAGATCGCGGAGTATCTGCAGTCGTTGAACCTGCCCGACAGCTCGGTGATCACAGACACCGTGTACGGCTTCGGCATTCTCGCCGCGTCGCCACGTCCGCGGGTCTTCGTGATCCCCTCCGACCCGGACTTCACCGAGTTGCTCAACGATCCGAGTGCCAACGGCATCCGGTATCTGCTCGCGGTGCCGCCCATCGGCCGCGGCACCTCCGACGCGCTCAATCTGCGGTACCCGACGCTGTACAACACCGGAGCCGACGTCGCGACCCTGGAGCTCGAGATTCCCAACGACGGTGACGGCCAGCCTGATTGGCGGCTCTACCGGGTCAATGAGCGCGTGGGAGCACGATAGGTCGCCGAATCCCTATTCCCGCACCAGCATCGCGTGTGCCTCGATGTCCTCGTTGATGTAGTGATCACCTTCGAGCGTGATGGTGACATGGTCCACGGTGAGCCCGGTGAGTTCGAATCGCGCCGGGTATTCCTTGCTGACCGGGTCGGCCGTGTCCCGTCCGACACCCAGACCTTCTCCCGCAAGGCTGAACTTGCCGGGCTGAGTCCGCAATGCGCCACTGCCCACTTCGGTGCCGTCGACACTCAGGTGCAACGTGCCGTTGGCCACGCCGGGTGGATCCTCGGTGTCCTTGACGAATTCGGCGACGATCGAATGCTGTCCGGGTGTGAGTGCCTGTTCGCCGGATATCAGTGTCTCGTCGATACCCAGAAAGTTGTAGGCGTAGTGCAGAAGGCCGTCTTTGACGAACAGCGAGTGGCCACCAAATCTGCTGCCCTGGGCGACTATCACCCCGGCGGGTGTGTCTGCGGTGACGTCGATGTCGGCACGGATCTTGAACGACCGGTTGCGGATGTTCGGCGCGACGCCCTCGGGTATGTCCGCGGTGCCGGGGTAGTAGGTGAACTCGGTGCGGTGGGCACTGGCGCTCGGTCGTTCTTGGGTGAGCCGTTCGCGGGCGGTTCGGTCATCGAGTGGGAACACGTTGTTACGGCCGGCGATGGCGAACCACATGCCCACCATTTCGGAGGCCTTGTCGGGGTGATCGGCTGCGACGTCGTGCATTTCGGCCCGGTCCGTTTCGGTGTGGTAGAGCTCCCACACGTCGCTGCCGAAATTGCCGATACCGGACAAGGCACCGTGGCGCGCGACGATCTTCCAGCCGTCGTGGTAGAGAGCGCGGGTCCCGAGCATCTCGTAGTACTGCGTGGTCCGGGTGCTTTCGGCATCGGGTGCATCGAAGGTGTACCGCATCGACACGCCCTGAATGGGGTACTGGGTGACGCCGTTGATCGCGTCGGGCGGCGTGATCTGGACGCAGTCGTACACGGTAGGCACGATGTCGATCGCATGGTGGTACTGGTCGCGGAATTGGCCGCCCACCGCCGACATCTCGGCAGGCCACGACACTATCAGCGGGTCGGCGATACCGCCTTCGAGCGTGTAGCGCTTGAACATCTTGTACGGAGTGTTGAACGCGACGGCCCAACCGGTGGGGTAGTGGTTGTAGGTGTCGGGGCCGCCGAGAAGGTCGAGCTTCTGCAGGTTCTCGGCCAGGTCGTCGGGCCAGTTGTTGAAGAACTTGTTCTCGTTGACCGAACCGTTGGGGCTGCCCTCACCACTGGCACCGTTGTCGGATACGACGACGATGACGGTGTTGTCGAG
Source organism: Mycolicibacterium brisbanense (assembly GCF_001570425.1). GTDB lineage: Bacteria > Actinomycetota > Actinomycetes > Mycobacteriales > Mycobacteriaceae > Mycobacterium > Mycobacterium brisbanense. The sequence continues at coordinate 117,027 of NZ_BCSX01000015.1, read as the reverse complement.
TTGACCGGACTGTTCCAGATAGTCGATGAGGCGGCCGAGTTCGTAGTCGGTATAGCTGGAGAACCCGGCATAGACCTCCGCCATGCGGGTGAACAGTTTCTTTTCGTCGTCGCCCAGCTCGTCCCACGGGCGCACAAGGTCGATCTCGGCGATCACGTCGGGCGCCGGCCAGGGATTGATCGGAGCCATCTCGGTGTCGGGAGGTACGACACCCAGTTGCTTCATGCGATCGAGCGTCTTCTCGCGGTACACCTCGTAACCCTCGTCGAAGACACCGTGGTACTTGTCGACCCACTCTTTCGGTGAGTGATGGGGTGCATGGTTGGCACCGAAAGCCAGGTACATGAGCCACGGCTTGTCGGGGTTCACCTGTTGGCCGTCCCGGATGAATTCGATCGACTTGTCCACCAGGTCTTTTGACAGGTGATAGCCGTCCTCGGGCAGGTATGGCTGGTCGACGGTGTGGTTGTCGTACACGAGATCGGGGAACCACTGATTGCTCTCCCCGCCGAGGAAACCGTAATAGCGTTCGAATCCACGACCGAGCGGCCACGTGCGGCGCGAGCCGCCCATGTTGGATTCGTTCTCCGGTGTGAGGTGCCACTTGCCGACGCAGTAGGTGCTGTATCCGTTGTCCCGGAGCACCTCGGCCACCGTTCCGGATTCGGGCGGAATGACCGCGGATTGCCCGGGATAGCCACCCGCGCCCTCGACGATGCAGGCCATACCGTTCATGTGGGCATTGCGGCCGGTGAGTAGCGAGGACCTCGTAGGTGAGCACAGTGCGGTGGTGTGCCAGTTCGAGTACCGCAGCCCCCGCTCGGCGATGCGATTCAATGTCGGCATCTCGATCAGGCCGCCGAACGTGTCCCAGGCGCCGATCCCGGTGTCGTCCCACACCACATACAGCACGTTGGGTGCGCCGTCGCGCGCCTGCGGGGGCGCGAACGGACCCCAGTCCTCGGTGGAGTCCCGCACGTCCATGTTGATCACGCCATTGAACCGATCGGCCATGCCTGTGCCTTCCGTCCGTAAGCCGTTGCCCGTGAATTCGATTGGCAGTGTGCGCGGTAGTGCGCATTGTGCACCTCAAGCGGACACCGCACCCAACTTCTTCAATGACAACACTATTCATGGCGTCACGCCGACGCATCGCCCAAAAAGGATGAGGTGGAGACGGCGCGGGCAGTATCAGGGACTCGGTTTCATTGCGTTATCGGTGGAATGGGGTCATCAGTGGTCGATCAACGCTACTTTCGTTGGGGACCAACGAGCGGAAGTTCAGAAATGAGCAATGGAATTTCGCGGCGGTCGGCGCTGCACCTGGCAGGACTGGCCGCGGCCACGGTGGGCGGGGGCGCCGCGGTGGCGGCCTGCGCAACGACCGAAAATCGCACGGAGAGCACCCCGTCGCCGAGCACACCGGCGGCCCCGAGTACACCCACTCCGCCCCCGCCGGCGACCCAGCCCGCACCGGGCATCGTCATGTCGCCCGGGTACGCAACGACATTCGCACGAACGGCGTATGTGTGGGCATGGCCACTGGTCAACATGTTCAACCGCAATGCTGCGATCATCCAGGTGCCACAACCCGGTCGGCTCAACGGGGTCCTTCCGGCGGCTCCACGAGGGCGGTTGGCCATGCTGTCCGATTACATCGATCCCGCACAGACGTTCATCGCATGCCCCAACCAGGATGTGGTCTACGGCCTGTCGTACATGTCCCTCGACGAGGAACCCGTGATCATTCAGGTTCCCGATTTCGGTGACCGATTCTGGGTGTACGCGCTCTACGACAATCGGACCGACCAGTTCGGCGAACTCGGCAAGCCATACGGATCCAAGCCGGGCTTCTATCTGTTGGCCGGCCCGAACTGGAAGGGTGACAAACCCGCCGGAGTCGAGAACGTGCTGCGGTCGTCAACCGCGCTCGCAGCAGCCATACCCAGGGTCTTCATGGACGACACCCCCGAGGACCGCGCGGCGATCCAGCCGGTGATCAACCAGATCAACATCTACCCCTTGAGTGAATTCGACGGTAAGACCAAGACGGTGGAGTGGGCCAAGCTGCCCAACCTTCCGGCTCCGCCCTCAGACGGCGGGGGAGAAACGAAATGGGTCGTACCCGAGAAGTTCTTCGATCAACTCGGCACAGTGATCGCGCCGGTCGCGCCGCTGCCCGGCGAGGAAGCGCTCTATTCCCAGATTCACTCGTTGCTCGACGCCGCACACGGCAGCCCAGATCTGGCAAAGGTGCTGACCGACACGGCCGTAGCCAACGAGGAAGAGGTGATCCGGCCGTTTCTTCAATGGGTTCACAACGGGGTTCCCGCCGGCAACAATTGGAACCGATCGGTCAACAACGCCCAGTACGGGTTCGACTACTTCAACCGAACGGCCACGGCGAAGTCGAACATGTTCGAGAACCGGCCGAACGAAACTCAGTACTTCTATACGGACAGGGACGTGACCGGCGCTGCGCTGACCGGCCAGCGCAGCTACAAGGTTGTCTTTCCGGCCGGCCAGGAGCCGCCGGTCAAGGGGTTCTGGTCGTTGACGTTGTACAACGAACAGCACTTTTTCAACCCGAACCCCCTCAACCGATATTCGTTGGGCACCAAGAACAAAACTCTCAAACGCGGCCCCGACGGCTCGCTGACTCTCTACGCGGGAGCCCAGTCGCCAGGGCCGGACGCCGAATCCAACTGGCTTCCTGCCCCCGACGGACCCTTCTCGCTGTACATCCGCGCCTACTGGGGCGAGCAACCCATCGTCGATGCCACGTGGAAACCTCCAGCGGTACAACCCAGCTGACGAAGCGCGTATGCGCCCGAGGAAGCGGCCACCGATAGGACTGGATGGCTGCATCGGCCAAGAGCGCTAGCCATTCCCCGGGAGTGGGCGCTGCTCGGCATCAGAGGTACCCAGCCGACCGGCCAGCCACGGCAACGCATCCGCGAAGCCGTGCGCAGCCGCCGTGAAGGTGTGGTCGCCGGGGTAGCTGACCACCGAACACTCCACGTTGTGGGCGCTGAGCAGCACGCACAATTTGTTGGCGTTGGCGGCGTGGTCCTCGGAGTACTGATCCCACCCGGCAACGGCGTCGGGTGGCAGCGGATCATCACCTCCGGCGCGGTGGACCGTCGGCGTGTCCTCCGAAACTCCTAGCCAGGCAGCCATGTTCGCATATTGCCCGTGCTTCTCGATCAGAGTCTTCGGGTCGAATGCAGCCCATGCCTCGGCGTCGCCGCCGAACAGCCGGGCAATGGTCTGCGGCTTGGTACCGCTGTTGGGACCGAGCTGCCCATCCAGCGCGACGAAGGCACTGAACAGTTCCGGATTCCGGGTGGCGAGCATCAGCGCACAGGTGCCTCCGGACGACCAACCGAGCAGACCCCAGTGGGCGGGGTCGGGGCTCACTCCGAATCGGGAGATCACGTACGGGCGGACGTCCTCGGTGAGATGGTCGGCCGCGTTGCCACGCGGGCCGTTGACGCACTCGGTGTCGTTGTTGAAGGTGCCCGTGGAGTCGGGGAACACCACCACCGGCGTGTTTCCACGGTGGAACGCGGCGAACTCATCGAGCGTCTTGAGCGCACCACCGGACTCCGGCCAGTCAGACGGATGACTGAATTCCGCGCCGATGGCCATCACAGCGGGCAGTCTCGGCGGGGGATCGGACCGGAACCAGGCCGGCGGTAGGTAGGCCAATTCGCGTCGATGGCCGAATCCTGAGGCTTCCCTGGGGATGTCAACCCACACCATGGTGCCGCGCGTCGGCTTTTCGTGGTTCTGACGCATCGCGGCCAAGGCTGCTTCGTCGATCCACTGCGGCGGATCTGATCCCGTCACGCGCTGCCAGGCCGACTGCACGGTGGGGAAGTAGCCCGTGGCGATGTTCAACTCCGAAAACCCGCACAGCACGGCGAGAAAGATGGCCAGCACCGATACGATCCGTCGCCACCACCGACTACCGCGCCACGCCAGAACCGCCATCGCCGCGGCGAATCCGGTGATGACCACCCACAGCACGCTGCCGAGCGACGCGGCCCTCTCCGACCATCCCTGGTACTTGACGAACGTGCGGACGATGACCGCGAGCAGCACGCCCGTCAGCAGCGCGATCGTCACCCATCGAAGCAGGGGTCTGCCGCTCCGGCGCCCGATGCCGGTCACCAGTGCTGCGATCGCAAGCACTTCCAGCGCGATGGGCACCACTCCGCTGATCAGTGACATGCAGGGCTCCTATGCCTGAGGCTCATGGTTTGTGGCCTGCTGTGAAGCTCGGGCAATCGTTGGCCGAGGGCAGTGACTTCATACGGTCGGTCAGCCAGCCGAGAGCCGCGACGGGCTCGATCTGGTCACGTCCCTTGTCTGGCCAGAAGGCGATCTGGATGACGTCACCCATCTGGCACGCATTGGCTATCGCCTGATCCGTCCACGCAGCCGGGATCACGGGGTCTTGACCGCCGTAGATGACGTACATCGGTGCCTGGGTGGGGCCTTGGGGCAGGTTGGTCTTCTGAAGGTAGCCGCGCAGGGTCTGCAGCGCCGCAGGGTTGGCAGGGCGCAGGTCTGCCGGTGCGATCTGCTCGGCCAATGCTCTCCGGTGTGCGGCGTCACCGCAGTTGAGCAGTGCGTCCCAGTTCTGTTCTGCGGCGCCGCGCCGGTAGTCGTCGAGCTCGAAGTCGTAGTAGTACTCGTTTTTCAAGGCGGCCAGGTAGGCCACGTAGATCAGCTTCTGATCGGTGTTCAAGGTGCCGGCCATGGCGGCGTCGGCAAGACCCGTGAATTCCGCCATCGGTGCAAGAGCTGCTGCGGCAACCAGTTTCAGATCGTTGCCGTAATTGTCCGCGAGTTCGTTTGCGGCCCATGCCGCCTGCCCACCCTCCTGCGCGCCAACTGCGGCCCACGAGGTCGACGTGTTGGGAACCAGATTCCGTGTCGCGCGGACGGCGTCGATCATGGTGAAACCACTTGTGGTGGAGTCCAGATACGGGTGGAAGTCGTATTCGTCGGGTTTCGACGGCTTACCCAGGCCTTGATAGTCGGGCACGGTGACCACGTAGCCGGCGTCGAGCAGGGCCACGACGGTCGCCGCCTCGCCGAGAAGATCGGGAGACAAGGACGGAGCACAGTCCGATGCGGTGCCTGTGTTGCGATGTCCCAGAGCCACAATTGGGAACCCACCGGGTGGCGGCGCACCCTTGGGCACGAACACCGATCCCGTCACATGCGAGACGGCGTCGTTGACACCGTTGCGTGACGCATACGTCATGGTGCGTGCCGACGACGCCGCGTCGCGCAGCGACTGGTCGAGCTTGTCCGCGGGTGCATCTGCGATGACATGGCCTGCACTGTCGGGGTCCTCGGTGGTGCCCTGTTTGGCGGACCCGCCACACGCGGTGACGACGGCGAGCACGACCGACAGCAGTGCCAGGACTCGAACCATCGAATGTCTCCCCGCGGATCCGTGGCTGCTTGGTGGAATATCCCCATCTTTTCATCCGCGCGTCGCCGTCGTGCTGCTTATGTCGAACCCTGATACGCGAAACATCGTTCATTTGCGCAAATACAATTCGGTGCCATGGCTGTTATCGACGTGACGGCGCACGGCGCGACCGGAGACGGCGCAACCGACGACCACGCGGCGGTGATGGCAGCTCTTCGGGAAGCGGTAGACCGTGGTGGCGGCACGGTGTTCTTCCCCGCCGGCGATTACGCGCTCTCCGGTTCGATCGGCGACGGCGCGGACGGTTTCGCGCGGATCTGCCTGCTCGGTGCGGGGGAGCGGGCTGCGCGATTGCGCGTGACGACCAACGTCGCGCCCGTCACCGGGCGCTGGACAGAATGCCGCATCGAAAACCTCAGGGTTGACGCGGACTTTCACGGGGCACCAGCGTTCGATGTGGAGCTCGACAAGAGCTATGTCAAGCACTGTTGGCTCAGTGGCTGGACCGAATTCGGCATGCGGGTCAATGCCACCACCGACGGACTGCTGAACTGGATCGACGACAACTTCATCGAACAGTGCAATGGCTACGGCATCTACACCACGTATCACTTCTACGACTCGTGGATCGTCAACAACAACATCGGGTCGACGGGGCCCAACTTGTCGATCGAGGCAGGTCCCGTTCGCATCATCGCCAACCACCTCAACGGCGCGCCGCAGAACAACATTGAGCTTCGTGGCAACAAGCAGCTGACCATCATCGGCAACATCTGCGAAGGTGCGCGGCACGAGGCGATCGTCTTCACCATGCCGCCGTGGCTGGAATCGGACCACGAGCAGGTGGCCATAGTCGGCAACAACATCACCAACGGCGGCAAGGGTGCGACGAATGCCTTTCCGGCCATCGGGATCTACTCGGTTGACGCCGATCACCGCACCATGGGATTCAACGTCACCGGCAACTTCATCGCCAACACCGACGACGGCGCCGGGTGGAGCTACGCGGTCGACGCGCAATACGTCGACAACATCGCGATATGTGGAAATCAGTGGGACAACAACGGTTACAGTGTGGCTCCCGTCCGCGCCGAGGGCCGCAACGTCGGCGTCGCGGGTAACACGTCGGGGAATCGGACGGTACCGCGCCGCTCGGTCGTCACGTTGACCGGTGATCACCTCTTCGACGCGGTGCCTGGCACCGATTACGTGTATGTGCTCGGCGCGGGCGTTGCGACGGTCACTTTGCCGACGGCCGTGGACAACACGTGCCGCTACACTGTCAAGAACACCACCGGCATCACCGTGACACTGCGCGTCGCAGCCGGACAGTCCGTCGAGGGTGCAGCCGATTTCGCGCTTGCTGCCGGTGCGGCCGTCGAAGTGGTCTCCGACGGGTCGAATTGGTGGACCGTATGACGAGTACCGGCAAAAAGATATTCGTTTGCCCCGCCCGGACATCACCCAAAATGGGTGAGGCCGACGTGATTTCATGCAACGGAATTCTCGCGGTACGCCCCGCGATTTGAATGGAATTGCATGGCGCAATCGGCATAATCCGTTTGTATGAGTCGACATCCGAACCTGCAGGACGAGAGTGGGGAAAATCGTGCGCGGCTGCCGCGGCGCAAGGTGCTGGGAGGGCTGGCGGCCGCGGGTGTCGCCTCCACTCTGGTGGCGGCCTGCAACGACAAGACCGGTGGCAACGCCTCGTCGGGTGGAGGCGGAGGCGGGCAGATCACCACCGACAACACCGTCAAAGGTGCTACGGAGGCAACCAAGGCGGCCAACAAGAAGGTGATGGATTCGCTGCCGTTCAACGAGCGCAGTGATTTCGAGGACGCGAGACGCGGCATGATCGCGCGTCCGGACACCCTGACGATCAAGGATGCCAACGGCAACGTCGTGTGGGATCTGGAGGAGTACAAGAAGTACATCGCCGACGACAAGCCCGCGCCCGACACCGTCAACCCGAGCCTGTGGCGCAATGCCCAACTGTGCATGGAGTACGGGCTCTTCGAGGTCGTTCCCGACAAGATCTACCAGGTACGCGGTTACGACCTGTCCAACATCACCTTCATCAAGGGCGACACGGGATGGATCGCCTACGACACCTTGATCTCACCCGAAACCGCGAAGGCTGCACTCGATCTGGTGAACGACAAGCTGGGACACCGGCCCATCGTCGCTGTCATCCACAGCCATTCCCACGTCGACCATTACGGCGGTGTGCGTGGCATCATCAACCAGGCCGACGTCGACTCCGGCAAGGTGAAAGTCGTTGCTCCGCAGTCCTTCGTCGAAGACGCGGTGAGCGAGAACGTGATCGCAGGCAATGCCATGTCGCGGCGCGCGGTCTACATGTACGGCGCACTGCTGCCGCGCAATGCGCAAGGCGGGGTGAACGGCGGCCTCGGCATGACGGTTTCGACAGGTGTGCCCAGTCTGATCATCCCCACCGACATCATCACCACTACCGGTCAGAAGATGACCATCGACGGTGTCGACATGGAGTTCCAGATGACGCCCGGCACCGAGGCGCCGACCGAGATGAACACTTTCTTCCCGCAGTTCAAAGCCATGTGGATGGCGGAGAACACCACCAACACCATGCACAACCTGCTGACTCTTCGTGGCGCGCAGGTGCGTGATGCCCGCATCTGGGCGAAGTTCCTCGACGACACGATCCGGGTCTACGGTCCCAACACCGAGGTGAAGTTCCAGAGTCACCACTGGCCCATGTGGGGCAACGACAAGATCATCGACTACTGGAAACGCCAGCGCGACATGTACAAATACATGCACGACCAGTCGGTGCGGTTGATGAACGAGGGTCTCGTCGGGTCCGAGATCGCCGAGGAGATGCAGTTTCCGCCGGAGCTCAACAACTTCTGGCCCGACCGCGGCTACTACGGCACGCTCAAACACAACACGAGAGCGGTCTATCAGCGGTATATGGGCTGGTATGACGGTAATCCGTCAGACCTCGACGATCTTCCTCCGCAAGCGGCCGCCAAGAAGTACGTCGAGTACATGGGTGGTGAGGACGCCGTCCTGGAGAAGGCCAAGAAGGACTTCGACGACGGCAACTATCGCTGGACGGCGATGGTGCTCAAGCAGGTGGTGTTTGCCAACCCGGACAGCGTGAACGGCAAGAACCTGCTGGCCGACAGCTACGAGCAGATGGGCTATCAGGCCGAGTCGGGGCCGTGGCGATCGGTGTACCTGCAGGGTGCATACGAGTTGCGCAACGGGGTGCCGACCGCCGGTGGTACCGATACCGCAAGCCCCGACACCATCGATGCCATGCCACCGGAGATGATGTTCGACTATCTCGCGGTCCGGCTCAACGGTCCCAAGGCCGCGGGGAAGAAGATCGCTCTCAACGTCGATTTCACCGACCTGAAGAAGCAGTACGGCCTCACGGTGGAAAACGGCGTGCTGAACTACTCGGACGGGTTGCTGCCGCAGTCTGACGCCACGCTGAAGCTGACCAAGGCGACCATGAACGACATCCAACTCGGCAAGGTCAAACTGGCCGATGCCATATCGGCGAACAATGTGGCGCTCGAGGGCAACCGGCAGTCGGTGGACGATTTCGTGGGCCTGCTCGACACGTTCAACCTGTGGTTCAACATCGTCACTCCGTAAGCCGTTACTAACGGCCGTGAAAATAGGCCTTATACTCCACAGTCGTGCAGCCAACCGGAACCTCAGCCATGCACCCTGTGCCGTGGTTTCTGGCCACTACGCCGTCGTCGGGACCGGACATGTTGCCGCGCAACGCCGTTGCCGACATGCTGGAAGCGCGTCTCGGCGGCATGCGGTCGGTTTTCGTGGCCGCACCGTCGGGATTCGGCAAGACGGTTGCGGTGTCGCAGTGGGCCGCCGGGCGCCGGTGTGAGGCACCAGGTTCGGTTGCGTGGCTGACGCTCACCGAGCGGGTCAACGGTAGCGGCGACGTGCTGCGCGGAATTCTGACCGCGTTGCTCAACGCGGCGCGCGAGCGCGGTGATGAGGCCGTAGCCCTGGCGGTGTCCGGGATCTTCGAATCGGTATCCTACGACGCCGGCGTCGCAGCGCTGATGGCTCTGGATCATCCCCGGATCGTCCTCGTCGTCGACGACTACCAACTGGCCCGGGACAGGTGGCCGGATGCTGTCGAGTTCGTCGAGAACGGTCCACAGTGGCTTCAGTTCGTCATGATCACGACCGATCCCGTAGGCCCGATATGGGCGCGACTGCGCGTGCACCACAAGGTCGCCATGATGGGCCCCGCCGAACTGGCTTTCACCCGCGGTGAAGTCGAAGAGCTCGTGGCGGCGGGCGGAAACACCGCAGACGTCGACCGCATCATGGCTGCCACCGACGGATGGCCCGGCGCCGTCCGACTGATTCTCGTCAGCGGTGATGACGCCGAGGCTTTCACGCCCGGCGCCGACCTCACCGACTACATCAGCACCGCGGTACTGGCGCGGCTGCGTCCCGGCCTGGCCGATTTCGCGCTCAAGGCGACGGTATGTTCGCGAGTCGACGGACAGCTTGCCGCGGCACTGTCAGGTCGCACGGACAGCGCCGTACTTCTCAACGATTGCGTCGCCGCGGGCCTGTTCATAGAACGTATCGGCACCGGGGAAAGCGCCGTATACCAGTGGCATTCGCTGTTCGTCCGACACTGCCGGGAGATCCTCCGGCGAGACAACCCTCAAGAGTGGTTGCGTCTCAACCAGATCGCCGCACGGGAGCTGGCGCAGCGGTATCCGTTGGACGCGGTCGACCATGCGATCGTCGGTGGCGACAGGGTGGCACACGACATCATCGGCGATCACTGGCTGGAATTGCTGCTCCAATCGCGCTCTACCGCACTGGATCACGCATGTCTGCGGTTGACCGAGGCATTCGGTGAGGATCCCGAGATCCTGATGATCCGGTCCAGCTGCCGGGCCATGGCAGGCGACGACATCATGGCGACGTTACTGCTCAACCGGGCCGCTGCGATGCCATCGGCGTCACGACGGACGCAGTTCGTCGCCGACCTCACCCAACTCCTCGTGTCCGACGACCGCGAGGCCATGTCCGAGGCGGCGACGCGGGTCGAGGCAGCCCTCACCGACCGCGATGTCGTCACACCTCGGGTGTATGCGTGTGCGTTGTTCGTTCTCGGCTGGGCAGATTCGCGCTTGCGCCGCAGTGCGACACGTGGTTCAGAGCTGCTCGAGGCTGCGATGAACGAATGCGCCGCTCTGGGCCTGCCGGAGGTGGCACACCGAGCCCGGCAGAGCCTGGCTTTCGCGCTCGCCCACTCGGGCGAGATCACCCGCGCACAGGCAGCGTTGCAACGCGCCGTGGTACCCGCCGAATCCACTCCCGAGTTGTGGCTCTCGCACGACGGCGCAGGCATCGAACGGTTCACGGCCGGCTGGATTCACTTCTGGCATGGTGAGATCGCCTCGGCCGTTGAGTGTTTGACCTCGGCGAGCGCCGCCCCCGGAGTCGGCTACCCGGACACGTCGCGGATGTTCCTGGCGTTCAGCGCCGCGACGCTGCGCGACAACGATGTACTCGCCACCGCTGAGATCGCCGTCGCCCGCATGCCGGACGCGGACACCCACGGGGTGCCATGGGTCAGCTACAAGACTGCCGGCCGGGCGCGGTTGGCAGAAGCTCGCGGTGATCATCCGCTTGCGCTCGAGCTGGCCGCCAGTGTTCTCGATTCGCAACATGTTCCGATGGTCTCGGCCGTGATGTCGGGAATGTGCCGTCGTCTCGGTGCCCCTGAGTTGGCGGTGCGCCTGGCACACCAAGCTTTGGAGCCGCAGGTACCCGGGTATATCGCAGCGTACGCGCTGAGCACCCTGGCGTATCTGGATTGGCAAGAGGGACGGGCCGACTCCGCACACAAGCGGATGGAAGAGGCGATCTCCGTGGCGAGCCCGGAGCGGGTGCGCTATCAATTCGTCGACAACCCTGACCCGGTGTGCCGGGAGTTGCTCGCGGCGCACCTGTCGTACACGTCATATCCGGACTTTGTCGAAGAATCACTGCTGGAATGTGAGCGGGCGGTCACCGATGGCATGCCTGCGGCGTTGACGCCCCGGGAGCAAGAGGTGCTGGCCTTCCTGCGGACGCCGATGACGATGCAGGACATCGCGGAGAAGATGGGGGTGTCGGTGAACACCCTCAAGACGCATCAGCGGGCCATCTACCGCAAACTCGGTGCCGCCAATCGTCGCCAAGCCATCAAGCGTGCCGGGCGCTAGGTCTTACCTTGGGCGTGCCATCCTTGCGCGAGCAGTCACGGCGGTCCGCGAAATGCGGCGTGTCGCGTACCGCCACGTCTGCTCGGCGGGGAAAGTGACGCACATGAGCGAGGAACTCGTGACGGTGTACGACGCCGACGGCAATGCGACCGGCACCGCTGCGCGGTCGCGGGTATACGCCGAAGGGCTCTGGCACGGCAGCGCCGGTGTGCTGGTCCGCTCGTCCGACGGCAGCCGGATCTACGTGCACCGACGCACTCCGACCAAGGCGGTGTTCGCCGGCATGCACGACTGCCTGGCCGGCGGAGTCATCGATCCCGGCGAGACGCCGCTGCAGACCGCGACCCGCGAACTGCACGAGGAACTCGGCATCACCGGGGTACCGCTGACGGCTCTCGCGTCGGCGGCATGGGACGGGCAGTGGGCGGGAAAACCCATGCGCTGCCACGTGTTCGCGTTCGAGACGTACTGTGACGGCCCGATCCGGCACCAACCCGATGAGATCAGCGCCGGCTGGTGGTGGACAGACGACGAGCTCGCCGTTCACCTGGCCGATCCGGACTGGCCGTTCGTGCCTGACACGCGGGTGCTCATCCCGCAGCTGCTGCGCTTACGTCAACACCCTTGAGCTAACGGTGCTGATGCTTCTTACTGGGTGGTACCTCACCATTCAGGAAGAGTCCCGTGCACACCGTTTTCGAAAAGAACAGGCCCGCTGTCGGCCTCGTCGATCGCTCACTGGCAAACACCGTATTGCAGCCATTCTGGCTGGATGACGTGCCGGCCCATCCCGGCTACCCGACGTTGACCAGGTCAGCGACGCAGTATGACCTCCTCATCGTCGGCGGCGGATACACGGGCCTGTGGTCGGCGCTGCTGGCCAAACAGCGTGACCCGGGGCTTCGAGTCGCCGTGCTGGAGGGACAGACGATCGGCTGGGCGGCCTCGGGCCGCAACGGCGGTTTCGTCGACGCATCGCTCACCCACGGCGCCGAGAACGGTCGCAGCCGGTGGCCCGACGAGATGGAGACCCTTGACCGGCTGGGCATGGAGAACCTCGACGGCATCGAGAAGACCGTCGATACGTTGCGTCTGGACTGCGACTTCGAGCGCACCGGGTCCATCTCGGTTGCGGTAGAGCCCTACCAGGCCCACGAATTGGCGGCCGTGCCGCTGGGACCAGGGCAGGTGTACCTGGACCGGCAGGCCATGCGTGCCGAGGTCGCCTCGCCCACCTACCTGGCCGGCGTGTGGTCCAAGGACACCTGTGCGCTGGTTCATCCCGCCAAGCTCGTGTACGAACTCGCCCGCGCTGCAGCTGAACTCGGCGTGGAGATCTACGAGCACAGCAAGGTTTGTGGACTCGGGCAGGACCGTCGTGGAGGCCCGCTGACCGTACGCACTGAGCGTGTTTCGGTGCGGGCCGACCGAGTGATCCTGGCAACCAACGGTTTTCCGTCATTGTTGAAGCGGTACCGCTACCACACCGTGCCGGTCTACGACTACGCGCTGATGACCGAACCGCTCACCGAAGCGCAGCTGGCCGATATCGGCTGGCGGCATCGGCAAGGCGTCGGTGACATGTCGAACCAGTTCCACTACTACCGAATGTCCAAGGACAATCGCATCCTGTGGGGCGGGTACGACGCCATCTACCACTTCGGCGGCCGCATCCGGCCTCAGTACGAGGACCGCGACGCCACCTACCGTCGACTGGCCGGTCACTTCTTCACGACGTTCCCGCAGCTGGAGGACATCACGTTCACCCACCGTTGGGCCGGCGTGATCGACACGTCGACGCGCTTCTGCGCCTTCTTCGGATCCGCGTACGGAGACCGGGTCGGATACGCCGCCGGGTTCACCGGGCTGGGCGTGGCGGCAACACGTTTCGCCGCCGAGGTCATGCTCGACCGGTTCGCCGGTACGCCGACCGCGTGCACCGAACTGGAGATGGTCAAGTCGCTGCCGCTGCCGTTCCCGCCAGAGCCGTTGGCATCAGCCGGGATTCAGGCGACGCGCTGGTCGCTCGACCGTGCCGATCACCGGGAAGGACGCCGCAACGTCCTGCTGAAGGCGCTCGACTCTGTAGGGTTGGGGTTCGATTCGTGAACGAGTGCGTCAACGCCCACGCTGCGGCGCTCGACCACACCCCACTGCCCCAGGAGTCGGTCGTCGCCGGCACTCCGACAACGGCATACCGCGATCTGACTTCCTTGTCGGACGTGACCGTCGGCGTCTGGGAACACACGCCCGGCGTCTCGCGCGACATCGAGACCGATGAGGTGTTCGTGGTTCTCAGCGGTGACGCGACCGTCGCCTTCGACGACGGCTCCCCGGCCATCGACCTGCATCCCGGCAGCGTCGTCCGGCTTCACGCCGGGCAACGCACCACCTGGACGGTGCGCGAGACGCTGCGGAAGGTCTATGTGGCTTGAGGCGTCGGTAGCACTGGAATTCGTCTCCACGAGTGTGAATTGGCTGCGAAATCCGGCGCTCAAACTCGCAGAGGGTTCACGCTCGCGGTAGGCGTGGGTGCCGCAGTGCTTACGCCTCGGATTGCAGCCACTGGATGACTGTAATCCCCGGCATAACTTGTGGTTAGGACGAAGCGTGACAACGGTTTTGGGCCGGGGTTGTTGCAAGCCTCATCCGCCGGCCAGAGTCGCCGCGATCTCCCGCGAACCTGCGCCTGTGCGGCGCAGCACGAACGCGACGACACCGAGCGCCACGAGCGTCAGCAACAGCATGAGAGTCGACACCGCAGCCACTTCGGGGCGCAGACCCACCTTCAACGACGAGAAGATGTACACCGGCCACGGCGTAGACCCGGGCAGCTGAACGAAACTCGACACGATCGTGTTGTCCAAACTGAGCGTGAACGACATCAGGGCGCCGGCCAGGATTCCGGGAAACGCCAGCGGCAAGGTGATCTGGCGGAATGCGTTCCACTTGCCCGCGTACAAGTCCGCGGCGGCTTCCTCGAGGCGCAGGTCCGTTCCCTGCATCCGCGCGCGGATGATGAACGTCACGACGGCGACCGACATCACCGTATGCGAGATCACCAGGCGGACCATCCCGTTGTTCATCGGCAGGAATCCGGCATCGGTCCCCAGCGAAACAAACCACGGCAGCAGTGAAACACCCGTCACCACTTCGGGTGTGACCAGCGTGACGGCGAGGATCGCGGTCAGCGCCACCGCCCATCGGTTGCCGTTGCGCGAGCGCGCGAGAGCCAGCCCGCCGAGCGTGCCGAGCACGGTCGAGAGCACCGCCGCGCCCGCCGCCGCCTGCAGGGAGGTCAATACCGAGTTCCTGATCATGATGTTGTCGAAGGCGCTGGTGTAGGCGCTGAATCCGAAACCCTGCCACGCGGCGAGGATCCGTCCGGTGTTGAACGAATAGGCGACGATCACGATGATCGGCAGGAACAGGAACGCGTACACCGCGATGCCCCACAACCGCAATCCGACGGCGACCGGATCCCACGATCTGCGCTTGCGCTCCGCCATCACGATTTCTGGGACGGGGCGCTCGAGCGTATCGGTCATGCTTGTGCCCCTTCAGGAATCGTGACGCGGCGGGACCGCTTGATGAGTGCCTTGACGATGAATGCGACGGCGCCGACGGCCACCACGGTGGCGAGGATGAAGGTCATCAGAATGATGGCCATCGCCGATCCCAGCGCCCAGTTCTGGGCGATGTTGAACTGGGCGGCGACCAGCTGGCCCACCATGTTGCCCTGTGCCCCGCCGAGCACGGATGCCGTGATGTAGTCGCCCATCAGCGGAATGAACACCAGCAGGCAGCCGGCGGCGATGCCGGGCAACGCAGCCGGGACCGTGACGTCGACAAACGTTCGCAGGCGTCCCGCGCCGAGGTCTTTGCTGGCTTCACGCATACTGGCCTCGGTACGCTCCAGTGCGACGTACAGCGGCATGATCATGAGCGGCAGATAGTTGTAGACCACGCCGATCTGCACGGCGGTTTGCGTATAGAGGATCGACAGCGGGCCGTCGGCGAGCCCGATCTTGTTCATGACGTCGGAGACGAAACCCTCTGGCGACAGCATGATCTGCCATCCCAGCGTACGGACCAGGAAGTTGGTCCAGAACGGGATCAGCACCAGCGCGAGCAGCACGGCGCGCCGGCGTGGGGCGACCTTGACCGCGAGCCAATAGGCGAACGGCAGGCCGATCGCGAGGCAGATCAGGGTGCCCACGCCGGCGATGCGCAAGGTGTTCCAGAACGTGGTCAGGAAGGTCGCGTCGCCGGCTTCGAGGTAGCGGTCGAACGACATCCGCTCGTTGGAGCGGGCCGTGTAGATGTCGGGCTTGCTGCCGAAGCTGTACCAGCCGATCAGGGTGGTCGGGATCAGGAAGAAGAAGACCAGATAGGCCCACAGCGGAAAAGACAGTGCTGCATTCGATTTCGTTCCCGCGGACAGTCTGCTCACGTCACGGCTCCCGCCTGCATGCGATTGAAGATCTTCACCAATCGGCCGGTGGCGTCGGTGACCTCACTGGGCGTCAGCCGATCCAACGTGGCCTGGGTCGGGTAGATCAGGTCGAGCATCGGGACCTCGTTCTGCGCGGCGAGTTCGCGCTGGCCGATCAGCCCGGTCGGGTATCCGATGTGCTCCATTTCCTTCATGCCGACCTTGGGCTCGAGCATGTAATTGATGAATGCATAAGCGGCATCTGGGTGTTGGGCTCCCTTGGCGATCGCCCATGTGTCCATCCACAGATTGGCGGTCGGCGTCGGGAACACGAAGCGCCAGCGGTCGGGATCGTCATCCTCGAGGAGGGCGAGGCGCACGTCGCCGTTGAAAGCCTGCATGAGCGCGAACTGGCGCTGGGCCAGTTGCGACGATACCTGGGACACGAACGCCGATATGGTCGGCGCGATCTTGCCGACCATGAACTGCTCGCAGGCGTCCAAGTGGCGCTCGTCTGTGGTGTTCAGGTCAATACCGTTGGCGGCGAAGAAGATCGCACAGACCTCCCACGGATCCTCAAGCACCGTGGTCTTGCCCCGGGCTTCCTTTTGCGCGGCATCGAGAAAGTCGTTCCACGACGTCAACTCCCGGCCGATGACATGGGTGTCGTAGACGAAACCTGTCGTACCCCAGTTCTTGCAAACTGCGTAGGTGTTGGTCCGGTCCCAGGGCTGGTGCAGGTAGGGCGGTTCGACGTTGGAGAGGTTGGGCAGATAGGTGTGATCGAGCTGCTCCAGCAGGCCGGCGCGCGCCATCATCGGAACGTAACTACCGGTCGGCACCACGATGTCGTAGCCACTGGTTCCACGTGCCGCGCCGAGCTTGGCCACCAGTTCTTCGTTGGAGCCGAAGTTGTCAACCTGGAGGGTGACACCCCGGCGTCCGAACTCCGCGAGGTTGTCCGGGTCATCGTAGTCGCCCCATGAGTAGATGTTGAGCTGGTCCTCGATCTTGCCGTCTGGCGCCGGGGACGGCACGCCGCCGCGCGAACAGCCCGACAGTGCCAGGCCTGCTCCGGCCACGGCGAAACCGGCCAGCAGGCTCCTACGAGTGATTCGCCGGGAATCGTTGGGGGAGGCGAGGATTCGTAACCGGTCCACGCGTTTCACTTCTCTGCCGCGACGGTGGAAGGATCTGCGGGGAAGACGTGCACCGAGTCGCCGTCCCAGCTGCAGCGAACCGCCGAGTGCAGATCGAGTTGCTGGGCGGCAGCGGCGGGCATCCGTGACAGCAGCTCGACGCCGGAGTCCGTTGTCACCACGTACTGCACTGTCTCGCCGAGGAAGGAGATGTTGGCCAGGGTTCCGTCGACCGCGTTGATCGGAGTTTCGCCGATGACAGACCCTACTGAGATGGACTCGGCCCGCACCACGGCCACTACCGGCTGACCGGTGCCATGACCCTCCATGGCGCTGCGATCGGGCCGGATGGTGTACTCGGGGCCGGTGAGGGTATCCGGCCCGGAGACCATGCAATTGAGGAAGTTCTGCTTGCCGATGAAGCCGGCGACGAACGAATTGGCCGGCGACTTGTAGATCTCCGCCGGGGTGCCGATCTGCTGAATCGCGCCGTCGCGCATGACCACCACCCGGTCGCTCATCGACAGTGCCTCTTCCTGATCGTGCGTGACGAAGACAAAGGTGATGCCGAGCTGGAGCTGAATCAGCTTGAGCTCCACCTGCATTTCCTCACGCAGCTTGCGGTCGAGCGCCGACATCGGCTCGTCGAGCAGGAGGACCTTGGGCCGGTTGACCAACGCGCGCGCCAGTGCCACCCGCTGCTGCTGTCCTCCGGAGAGGTTCTTGGGACTGCGGTCAGCGAAGCTCTCCATTCTGGCCAGGCGCAGCGCGTCACCTACCCGGCGGCCGATTTCGGCTTTGGGGGTGCGCTTTTGCCGCAGCCCGTAAGCGACGTTCTCCGCGACGGTCATGTGCGGGAACAACGCATAAGACTGAAAGACGGTGTTCACAGGCCGCTTGTTCGGCGGCAGTCCGACTATCGATGAGCCGTCGAGCAGGATGTCACCTGCGTCGGGCTCTTCGAATCCGGCGATCATGCGCAGCAGGGTCGTCTTGCCGCACCCCGACGGGCCGAGCAGCGAAAGGAATTCGCCCGCCCGGATGTCGAGGTCGACGCCGCCCACCGCGGTCGAAGCACCGAACTGCTTGGTGATGTTGCGCAATTGTATTGCAACACCGGACTTTTGCGGTCTGGCCGGCGCCTCGGCGATGGTGGCTTCGGTCATGGTGAATCCTTCGCTCGGTGGATGTGATCAGCGGGTGGCGGTGGCCGACAACATGTCTGCATAGACGAGTGCACCGTCGACATAGGTGCGTTCGACCCGGGTCTGGCAGATCTCATCGGCGGGCAGGTCGAACGGATCCCGGTCCAGCACCACGAGATCGGCGAGGTATCCGGGCTGGATCGCTCCGGTGTCATCGAGGTGGTTGACGTAGGCCGAGCCCGCGGTGTACGCCGCGATTGCCGCCATGAGGTCGATCCGCTGCTCGGGGAGGAACACGCGGTCGTCGGTGGTGCCGGGGGCCCGGCGGTTGACGGCGACGTGGATGCCCTGGATGGGGTCGGCGCTGCTCACCGGCCAGTCGCTGCCTGCGGCGAGTACGGCTCCAGCCCGCAGCAGGTCCCCGAACGGATACTGCTGCAGCGACCGTTGCTCGCCGAGAAACGGGATCGTCAGCTCGTCCATGGACGGCTCATAACAGGCCCACAACGGCTGGATGTTGGCCGTGGCGCCCAAGGTGCGGAACCGCGGAATGTCGTGCGGATCGACCACCTGCAGGTGCGCCAGGTGCGGGCGGGTGTCGCGAAAACCGTTGGCACGCCTGGCGGCTTCGACGGCGTCGAGTGCTTCCCGCACAGCGCGGTCGCCGAGGGCGTGGAAGTGCAGCTGAAATCCGAGAGCGTCGAGTTCGACGACATAGTGCCGCAACGCCTCCGGATCGACGAAGCTGACGCCGGCATTGGCGGTACAGCAGCCGCAGCCGTCGAGATAGGGCGACAGCAGCGCAGCGGTCTGGTTTTCGGCGATCCCGTCGATCATGATCTTCACCGTGTTCGCGCGTAGTCGCCCGTGGTGCAATGCGGCGCGGCGTTCGACCATCTCCGGTATCTGCTCGGCGCCGCGGTCGCGTTCCCACCATTGCGCCGCCGCGACGCGTACCGTCAGGGTTTCCTCGAGAATGGCCCGCCGATAGGCGGATTCGGCATCCGGCACTGCGGCGTAATTGCCCAGCATGGCGTCCTGCCACGCCGTGATGCCCAGCGAGTGCAGGTGTGCCTGTGCGTCCAGCAGGGCTCGGTACAACTCGTCCTCGGTGGGCGGTGGAACGTATACCGACACCAGATCCATCGCTGCTTCCTGCAGCATGCCCGTCGCCGCGCCGTCGGCGTCGCGCTCGATGCGTCCACCGGGCGGATCGGGGGTGTCGTCGGTGATCCCGGCAATCTGCAGGGCGAGGGTGTTCACCCATGCTCCGTGATGGTCGCGATTGGGCAGGTACACCGGGCGGTCGGCGACTACGGAATCGAGCATGTGCGCTGTCGGGATTCCGCCGTCGAAGGCCTCCAAGGACCATCCGCCGCCAGTGATCCACGGGCGGTCAGGATGTGCCGCGGCATACTCGGCGATCGCGGCCAGCGTGGCGGCGGCGGCGTCGACACCGAGGAGGTCGCACGTCATGCGCTCCACGCCGGCTCCGACCGGATGGACGTGCGCGTCCTGAAAGCCGGGGATGAGAAGCCTGCCGGCCAGGTCGACGACTTCGGTGTCCGGCCCTATCAGGGCGTGGGCCTCCGGTCCGACCGCGGTGATCCGGTTGCCCGTCACTGCGACCGCTCCCACGCGGGACCGAGCCGAGTTCATCGTGAGGATCGGACCGCCGCTGAATACGATGGTGGCCGGCGCAGCGGGCATTGCGGTGTCTCCTCGTTTCGATGGGGCGGACGGCGGTGAGATGGCCTCCGGTCGCGATTTGTTGTGGGCCATGACACAGCAGTGCCGCAAAATGGAGCAAGAGCGTTGACGTAAGCGAAGGCAGTGCGGATGGGCAGAACACTGAAGTCCGAGTCGCCACGGCGGCGACGGCGCCAGACGAACCAGGGCGTGTTGCTGTCCGAGCAGGTCATCGTCGAAGCGGCATTGCGGGTCTTGCAGTACCACGGTGCGGCGGGCCTGACGGTCCGGCGCCTCGGGGTCGCGCTGGGAGCTGACCCGAGCGCCCTGTACCGCTACTTCCGCGGCATCGAAGATGTGGTGCTCGCCATCACCGACGAGTTGCTGCGGCGTGTGGCCGAGGGCTGGGAACCGGGCGGTGACTGGCGTGAGGCCATGCGGGAACTCGGGTTGCGCGTACACCGCGTCTACGTCGAGCATCCGCAGGCTGGGGTGCTGGCGGCAAGCCGGGTGACCGGTGGCCCGCACGAAATCCAAGTCATCGAAACGGTTTTGGGTCTACTGCGCAACGCTGGATTCCCTGACCGGGAAGCCGTCGACGTGTATCACGCATTCATCGATCAGATGCTGGGGTTCGCCGCGCTCGACGCGGCATTCGAAGCCTTGCCCGTCGAACATCGCCAGCGCGATGACAGCAAGTGGCGTGACACCTACGCTCAGCTGCCCGCCGAGACGCACCCGAATATCGCTGCCACCAGTCGGCTACTCGACGAGTCGATGCGCCGGAGTGGATGTGAACCGGCTCTCGATCTCTTGCTCGACGGCATTGCCGCGCGGCTGAAGACCCACGTCCGGTAACCCGATCAGCTGGTGTGCGCGGCGATACCGTCCAGCAATTGGCCAAGGCCGGAATGGAATTCGGTGAGCGGTCCGTCCTCGGCCTGATCGAACGCGCCCGCATCGATGGCGGCTGCCAGCGCGGGGAAGCGGCCGGGCTCCACGAGGCGGCGCAGTAACGCCGGGTACGCGCGGTCATCGACGTCGCGGGCCTCGATGGCCAGCGCCGCCGAACCGCGGGTGAACACCAGCACCGTGATGACCGCGGTGAGCTTGTCGCGTTCGGTCAAGCCTGCACCGGACAGCGCGGCCAGACCGGCGTCGAGCCACGCCAGCTGCCCGGGATCGGCGGGCGGTCCGCTGGACGCGGTCTGCAGGATCCAGGGGTGTCGGTGGTAGACGGACCACAGCGCGCGGGCCCAATTCGTCAGAGCGCCACGCCAGTCTGTGGCGTCCGGCGACGACGGCGGTGGGCCCGGTGCGGCGGCGAGCATGAACGTCACCAGTTCGTCCTTGTTGGCCACGTGCCGGTACAGCGACATGGTGCCGCATCCGAGTCGTTCGGCCAGCCGTGCCATGGACAGGGCGGCCAGCCCGTCGGCGTCGGCGAGTTCGATCGCCGCTGCGACGATCGCCTCCCGGCTCAGACCACGCGATCGGCGCGGTGCCGGGTCCTGTTGCCACAGCAGGCGCAACGCGCGGGGGAGCGGGGGATCGGAGCGGGCCATCAATGCTCAGAGTAACCAGTGACAATCCAGTGAGTATGCAATACGCTTTTGCGTATGACGTACGCAAAAGCGCGGTCGGTAAACCTCGCCGTGGTGCTGGCGGTGATTGTCGTGGCGTTCTTGGTGTATTCGCTGCCGCCGTATTTGACCGGCGGCACGCGCGTCCCGTCCACGTTCGGACTGCACTACCCGCTCTTGGTCGCGCATGTGCTGCTCGCCTGCGTGGCGATGGTGTGCGCGGTCGGCCAGATCTGGCCGGGGCTGCGGCGTCGTCACCCGACAATGCACCGCCGGACCGGACGTGTGTACGTCGCGACGGCGATTCCGGCGGCCGTGTGCGCCATGGTGATCGGGGCGGCGACGCCCTTCGGCCCGATCCTGGCGGTCAGCAACGTCGCCCTCGCTGCGCTGTGGCTCTGGTTCACCGTCGACGGATACAGCGCCGCGCGGCGGCGTCGGTTCGGCAGGCATCGACGCCAGATGCTGCGCAGTGCGACGCTGGCCCTGTCGATCATCACCAACCGGATCTGGACGCCCGTGCTCTATCTGGCATTGGAATCGTTGCGCGACAGCATTTTTGGTGGGAACGAGGAGAGATACCTGTGGCTGGTCGCGGGTCTCGGCGCCTGGTTGGGCTGGACGCTTCCGCTGCTTCTCCTGGAGCGGTCGCTGCGGCGGCAGCCGCGCCCGATCACTGATCGATCGGCGCCGTTGAGCCGGCTGTGATCCGGTCGATCACGGCCAGCAACCCGTCGTCCTGCTCGGTGGCAGCCAGGTGGCCGCCGAGGGCGCGATGCAAGGCGCTGAAGTAGAGGCCGTCGCCCATCAGTTTCACCGCGCGGGCCACGTTGCGATCCCCGAGGGTCTCGTGCAGCACGTTGAGCCAGTCGGCCGAGACGCTCTCGATGACCGTGCGAGCGCGATCGTCGCCGGCCTGCTGCAGCCGGGACACCGCCACCACGGCGCGATCCAGCGGTGTGCCGGCGTAATGCGATGTGCGGATGTAATAGCGGGCGGGTCCCTCGGGGGCGGTCCGCATCCGTTCGACGTCTTCGGCGGCCAGGGTCAGAAGGCGATCGCACACTGCGCTTGCCAGTCGGTCCTTCGAGGGGAAGTGGTACAGCAGGCCGCCTTTGGACACACCCGCCTTTGCGGCCACCGCGTCGAGCGTGGCGTAGCGCTCGCCTTCGACGGCAAGTAGGTCCTCATAGGCGTCGAGGATGCGGTCCCGCGACGAAGCCATTCCCAGAGCTTACGACAGGGGCCTAGACTGTACCGTCTGGACGGTATAGTGATGGTCCGTCACGGTGTCTGGTGAGGGAGTTGGTGATGCGGGCGTATCGCGACGTGGTCCGGATGCCGGGTGTGTTGAACATGACGGCCTCGCAACTGTTCGCCCGCCTGCCGCTCGGCATGCTCAACCTCGCGATCTTGCTCCACGTCCAGGCCATCAGCGGGTCCTACGCGCAGGCCGGGGCCGTGGTCGCCGGCGTCAGCGTGGGTGAGGCGGTGGCCATGCCCATCACCGCCCGAATCGCCGGACGTGCCATGGTGGCGACGCTTGTCGTCGCGGCCCTGGCCAACGGCGCCGTGATGCTGGCCCTCGCGTTCGCCGGTCCCTCCGCGCCGCTGCTGATGGTGCTCGGATTGCTCACCGGGGCAACCGTGCCGCCGTTGATGCCGGTGGTTCGGGCGCTCTACCCACAACTGGTCACCCGCGACGCCGTGCGGGTGCTGTTCGCACTCGACACCACTGCGCAAGAACTCATCTGGGTGATCGGCCCGGTGGCCGCAACATTCCTCGCGTCCACCCTTTCCACCGTCATCCCTCTGGTCGTGTCCGCGGTGGTCACCGTTGTCGGAACCGGGTGGTTTCTGGTCAGCGCCAAGCATCTTCGCCTACCGGTGACACCCAGATCGTCGGGCTTCGGCCGGGTGATGGCCAACCGCACGGTCATTCTCGCGATGGTCGCCAGCCTCGCGATGGTCGCGTCGTTCATGGCTTTGGAAGTCGGCATCGTCGCGCTGATGGGCCGCACCGGCGTCATGGCGGGTCTCGCGATCGCGGTGGCCAGCGTGGGCTCGGTGATCGGCGGTTTGGCGTTCGGGCACCGGCGATTTGGGCTCGCGGGCCTGGTGGCCGCATTGGGGACCGTGGCACTCGGCACCGCCGTGTTCGGCGTCATCGACAGTCCGGCACTGCAGTTCTGCGCGTTGTTCGTATCCGGCTTGGGCTTTGCGCCGGCGATGTCCGCGTTGTACATCATGGTGTCGGCGGAGATCGCCGACCATGCGGCCACGGAGGCGTTCGGCTGGCTCAACAGCGCCGCGCTGGTGGGCGGTGCGGCGGGCACGGCCATCGCCGGTGTCGCGGCCGACGCACACGGTGCAGCCGGTCCGATCGTCGTGGCGGTGATACTGGGCCTCGTCGCCGTGAGCAGCCCGCTCGCCGCCCGAATCACCGGCCCGCTGCGCGGTCTGGCAGGGCAACCGGAGGCACGAACCGGCACCGATGATTCCCTGTGCCCGTCGGCGCCCAATTCCGAAGCTTGACAGCATGTTGTCGGGGTCGTCAGTTTCCCCGGCAACCCTCAGTGACCGGGTGTACTCTCCGGGCGATCGCCCTTATCGGCGCTGTATCGCCAACCGGGAGTGAGGCTCATCATGGCTACCGACTTCAACGGCAAGATCGAACTGGACATCCGGGACTCCGAACCCGACTGGGGACCGTATGCGGCGCCGACCGCCGACGAGAATGCACCCAACGTGCTGTACCTGGTGTGGGACGACACGGGGATCGCCACGTGGGACTGTTTCGGTGGCCTGGTGGACATGCCCGCGATGAGCCGTATCGCTGCGCGCGGCGTTCGGCTCTCGCAGTTCCACACCACCGCGCTGTGTTCACCGACCCGCGCCTCGCTGCTCACCGGCCGCAACGCCACCACGGTCGGGATGGCCACCATCGAGGAGTTCACCGACGGATTCCCCAACTGCAACGGGCGGATTCCGTTGGACACCGCCCTGCTGTCGGAAGTGCTCACCGAGAACGGTTACAACACGTACTGCGTGGGCAAGTGGCACCTCACTCCGCTGGAGGAGTCCAATCTCGCTGCCACCAAACGGCATTGGCCATGCTCGCGCGGTTTCGAGCGGTTCTACGGGTTCATGGGCGGCGAAACCGATCAGTGGTATCCGGACCTGGTGTACGACAACCATCCCGTCGATCCGCCTGCGACGCCCGAGGAGGGCTATCACCTGTCGAAGGATCTCGCCGACAAGACCATCGAGTTCATCCGCGACTCCAAGGTGATCGCTCCGGACAAGCCGTGGTTCACCTATCTGTGTCCCGGAGCCGGGCATGCTCCGCATCACGTGTTCAAGGAGTGGGCGGACCACTACGCGGGCCGCTTCGACATGGGCTACGAGCGGTACCGCGAGATCGTGCTGGAGAATCAGAAGCGCCTCGGCATCGTGCCACCCGATACCGAGCTGTCGCCGGTCAACCCTTATGCAGATGTCAAGGGGCCCAACGGTGAACCGTGGCCGGTGCAGGACACCGTGCGGCCGTGGGACACCCTGAGCGACGACGAAAAGCGACTGTTCAGCCGGATGGCTGAGGTGTTCGCCGGGTTCCTGTCCTACACCGACGCCCAGATCGGGCGCATCCTCGACTACCTCGACGAATCCGGTCAACTCGACAACACCGTGATCGTGGTGATCTCCGACAACGGTGCCAGCGGTGAAGGTGGACCGAACGGATCGGTCAACGAGACCAAGTTCTTCAACGGCTACATCGACACCGCCGAGGAAGGGCTCAAGTTCATCGACCGGCTGGGCTCACCGGAGACCTACAACCACTATCCGATCGGCTGGGCGATGGCGTTCAACACGCCGTACAAGCTGTTCAAGCGGTATGCGTCCCACGAGGGTGGCATCGCCGACACCGCAATCATCTCGTGGCCCAACGGAATTGCCGCGCACGGTGAGGTCCGCGACAACTACGTCAACGTCTGCGACATCACCCCGACGGTGTACGACCTTCTGGACATCACCCCGCCGGCCACCGTCCGGGGAGTTGCGCAGAAGCCGCTGGACGGTGTGAGTTTCAAAGTGGCGCTGGATAATCCGACGGCTCCGACGGGCAAGGAGACGCAGTTCTACACCATGCTGGGCACCCGCGGCATCTGGCACAAGGGCTGGTTCGCCAACACCGTGCACGCCGCGACGCCGGCCGGGTGGTCCCATTTCGACGCCGACCGCTGGGAGCTCTTTCACATCGAATCCGATCGCAGCCAGTGCCACGACCTCGCCGCCGAGCAGCCCGACAAACTCGAAGAACTCAAGGCACTGTGGTTCGCCGAGGCCGACAAGTACAACGGCCTGCCGCTGGCCGATCTGAACATTCTGGAGACGATGACGCGGTGGCGCCCGTACCTGGCGGGGGCCCGCTCCACCTACACCTACTACCCGAACACCGCCGAGGTCGGCCTTGGCGCTGCCGCCGAGTTGCGCGGGCAATCGTTCAAGGTGTTGGTCGAGCTGACCGTCGAGCGCCCCGACGCCCAAGGCGTGCTGTTCAAGCAGGGCGGTGCGCATGGCGGGCACGTCCTGTATGTCGCCGACGGGCGCCTGCACTACGTGTACAACTTCCTCGGCGAGATCGAGCAACAGTTGACGTCGCCGGATCCGATCCCGTTGGGACGGCACATCTTCGGCGTGCGATACGCGCGCACCGGCACGGTCGAGAACAGTCACACGCCGCTGGGCGACACGGCCTTGTTCATCGACGACGTCGCGGTGGCCGAATTGCCGGCCATGCGGACCCACCCGGGCATGTTCGCGCTCGCCGGCGGCGGTATCTGCATCGGACGCAACACCGGCTCGGCAGTGTCGAAGAACTATCGCGGGCAGTTCGGTTTCACTGGCGGAACCATCGCCAGGGTGACCGTCGATCTGTCGGGCGAACCATACGAGGACGTCGAAGCGACCCTGGCCCTGGCCTTCTGCAAGGACTGACAGAACTACTCTGAATGCATGCACACCGAGCTGGTCGAACTCCCCGGGGGAGCGTTCCGCATGGGTTCGACGCGCTTCTACCCGGAAGAAGCTCCGGTGCACACCGCGACGGTCGCGTCGTTCGCCATCGAGAAGTATCCCGTCACCAACGCTCAGTTCGCCGAGTTCGTCGCCGCCACCGGATATGTGACCATCGCCGAACGCCCGTTGGATCCTGCGCTATATCCCGGTGTGGCCCAACAAGATCTGTTACCAGGGGCGCTGGTGTTCCGGCCCACCACCGGCCCGGTGAACCTGCGGGACTGGCGGCAATGGTGGGACTGGGCGCCCGGCGCGAGCTGGCGATACCCGTTCGGGCCGGATCGCGAGGCCGGTCATCCTGACCATCCTGTCGTACAGGTCGCCTACCCCGACGCCGTCGAGTACGCCACCTGGGCCGGGCGGCGACTGCCCACCGAAGCAGAATGGGAGTTCGCGGCGCGCGGGGGAGCCGACACCGTCTACGCCTGGGGCGACGATGTCACGCCCGGCGGACAGCTGATGGCCAACACCTGGCAGGGGCGCTTCCCCTACCGCAACGACGGCGCCCTCGGCTGGGCCGGCACGTCGCCAGTGGGGTCCTTTCCGCCGAACGGCTTCGGGCTCTACGACATGATCGGCAACGTATGGGAATGGACGTCCACGCGATTCACATCCCATCACCGGCCCGGGGAATCGGAGTCCGCGTGCTGTCCACCGGCCGGTGCCGATCCGACCGTGAACCAGACCCTCAAGGGCGGGTCACATCTGTGCGCCCCGGAGTACTGCCACCGTTACCGTCCCGCGGCGCGCTCACCGCAATCGCAGGACAGTTCGACGACGCACATCGGGTTCCGCTGCGTCGAGAGTCGTTGATGCTTCGCGCCATCTGAGATGCCCCGCGATCACCACCAGCCAGGTGAGCCCCGCTGCCAGGCCGAGCGGGACCGCGATGTGCAGGCGTAGCAGCACCGCGCCCGTCACGGCGCCGAGAAAGATCACCACGATGGCGGCGAGCCGGCGATTGGCAAGCGCTCCGCGGATACCACGCGGCCAGGTTTCTCCGGCCAGGCTCGCCAGCGTGGAGGTCACCACGACGGTCGTCATGTCCTTGACCGCCAGCGCTCGCGCCACCATGGCCTGTTGACCCATCACCGCGGCAATGGCAGTGGCGATGATGACTTGTTCGGTGGCACTGGGGTTCTCGGCACCGACCGCGACAGTGACCGTCAACACGAGCAGGACCGCCGCACCGATGCTCAGCAGCGTCGTGATACGGGTATCCCAGCCGGATGCCACACGTCGGCGCACCGCCAGCCCCGCGGCGAGCGCACCTACCGTAAACCCCGCGAGCGCAATCGCCGGGCCGAGCACCGGCAATTCGTCGGCGCCGGCCACACCCATGCCGAGGATCACGATGTTGCCGGTCATGTTGCCCGTGAAAACCCGGTCCAGGCCGAGGTAACCCACGGCATCGACGATGCCCGTGACGAAGGTCAATATCAGTGTCGTACCGAGTTCAAGGTGGGAGCGATTCAACTGCACCATTTTCAGAAGATGACGATCGCGACAACAGTGGCCAGCACCAAGCCGGTCATCACGGGCAGGAAGCACTTGCGGGCGAGGCTCAGCACGGGAACCCGCGCGAATCCCGCGACAGCCACCAGCGACGACCACGCAACCAGCGTGCCGCCGCCGGACCAGATGTTGCCCATCTGCCCGATCGCGGCCAATGTCGTGGGATCCATGTGGACGACCGGACCGAGGGCACCCGACAGCGAACCCGTCAGCGGTAGCCCGGAAAAGCCCGAACCTTCCAGCCCGGCGATGAGGCCCACGAACAACACTCCGAACGATGTGACGACCGGATTCGGTGTCAGATGCGACTGGGCCGCCGTGATCAGATCGAACAGGAACGCCGGGCCCTTGGCGTCGGTCGGCATCCCGAGAATCGACGCCGAGAACTCGCCGTTGCCGATGAAGAAGAAACCGGCGATCGGCAAGACGATCCCCATGGCCTTGAACGCGAACACCAACCCGTCCACGACATGCTGCGATGACGTCTCGAGAAAGTTCCGCTTGTCGTTGGTGGCCGAGGCCGCGAACAACAGCAGGGCGGCGAGCCCCCCGACGATGGCTGCCGCGTCGCCGCCCTTGAGTGGCGGCACGACGCTCGTGAACTTGCCCAGCATCAAGTAGACGATGAACGCGAGGTAGACCAACGGGACAAGCACCGCAAAAACCTTGGCCGCCAAGGTCTTCTGAGGCTGCTGTGGTTGCGCCACCTCGACCGGATCGGCCAGGACGACGGTCGCGGTCGATCCGCCGGCCAGGGACGGCTCCGGGAGCGGCGGTGCGGTTAGGCTCGTCACCGCTGCTGGGGTTGCACCGGACGGAGCGGAGTCATCGCCGCCGCGCCGGTCCGCGGCGTTCTCCCAGTCCTTCAGCAGTTCGGGCGACGGTGTCCGCCAGGTGCGGCGCTGCATGACATAGGTGATGGCAAGTGCTGTGAACCCCACGACCAGCGACAGCACCATGGCCTTGTCGGCCACCGCGTCGGCGTCGACCCCGGCCGCCTTCGCGGAGATCCCGGGCGCCACCTTGATGATGTAGTCCGAGGACAGCGCCATGCCCTGGCCCGAGATCGCGATCACCATGCCGACCGACAGCGGTGCCAGTCCCGCGCGGATCGCGACGGGTATGAGCACCGCGCCGACCAGGGGCACCGCAGGCGTCGGCCAAAAGAACAGGGAAATCACGTAGGTGACGATCGCCAGCGCGATGAAGCTGCTGGTTCCGGCGCGCATCACCCGGCGAAACGGCGTGACCATCATCCGGTCGGCGCCCATCTCCCGCAGCGCCCCGAGCATCGCCGTCACGATCGCGATGATCAGGAAGATGTTGAACAGTTCTTTGGCCGCGGTCAGGCTGGCGTTGAAGATGGACGACAGGCCGGTGATGAAGCTGCCGGAAAAGGCCCAGGCCGTCATGAGTGTCGCGGTGACCGCGGGCACGACGATGTTCTTGCGGATGGCCATCGTGATGAGAATGACGACGATGCCTGCAAGGTAGATCCAGTGCGCCGCGGTGAGATGGGTGTCCAATTCGGGACCTCTCGTTGAACTGCTGGTGGGCTGTGCGGTCGATGGTGGAATGTTGGGCGCGGTCACGACCTGGGTCAACGACAACAGTGCACAGCCGAAACGACTTCGCCATGTGCAACATGCTCCGGACGTGTCGACGGCATATCGCCCGGTTTCCGTGACGTAACGGTTGGCCGCGGCATGGCGCCGGGTATCGGCCGGCCTGTGCACGTTGCCCATATCCTGCCGCGTCGGAGTGTGCACTGTTGCGCCACCGGATTCCCCAATCGGTCGGGCTTGGGTGAGACAGTGTTGGGTACGGCCCATGGCGACGTGGCAAACACCATGGCGCAGGCCGTAATTCGCCGGATTCCAGATTGGGTACACACAGCATGACCGAGGTTCGAAGCCCCAGGCCACCGGGCTCGGCAGTGGACCATGGCACACCGCTGGGGCTGACCGCGCTGTTGGCGGGAACTGTGGTGGGCACCCTCAGCAACAACGTCGTCAATGTTCCGCTGAACGCGATCATCGACGAGTTCGGCGCTCCACTCGGCAACGGGGTATTCGTCGTCGTCGGCTTCCTGGTCTGCTTCGCCGCGACGATACCGCTGGCCGGGTGGTTCGGGGACCGGTTCGGGCGCAGACGTGTGTACTGCGCTGCGCTGCTCGCGACGGCGGTCTGCGCGATCGGTGCGGCGACTGCGCCCTCCCTGCCGCTGCTGATCGCCTGGCGATCCGCCGGAGGGGTGGCAGCCGCGGCGTTCGCCCCCGCGGTCATGGGCTTGATCGCCTGGATGTTCTCGGGGCAGGCCCGGGGCAGGGCAATGGGTGCGTGGGCGTCGGCCAACGGCATCGGTCAGGCGATCGGACCCAGCCTCGGTGGCCTCGTGGCCGACCACTGGGGCTGGCGATGGGTCTTCGTGCCGCTGGTGCCGGTGGCGCTCGCGGGCTTCCTCAGCACCCTGCGCTACGTGCCGCGCTTTCCCGGGACCAGGATGCGGTTCGACCTTGCCGGTGCGTCCGCTTTGACGATCGGTTCGGCGCTGCTGATGCTCGGGTTGGCCCTGGTGTCGCAACCCGACGTCACCGTCTGGTGCGCGCTCGGTGTCGTCGTACTCGCGGTCGCCGTCCTGGGGTGGTTCGGCCGGCATTGCGCACGCGCCGGCAACCCGTTCATCGACGTGCGGTTGGTGACCGAATCCCGCTTCGTCCGCAGCTGTGCCGCGGCGTTCGCCCAGATGTTCTGTCTCGGAGCGACGTTGCTCGCGGTGCCGCTGTACCTGGTCGGCAACTCGGTGTCGATATCGGCCGCGGGCATCGTGCTGTTCACGGTGCCCGCGGCGATGGCGGTGCTCGGACCGGGCGTGGGCCGTTGGCAGGACCGGTTGGGGCCGCGGCGCGTACTGCGCACCGGTCTGGTGGTGTTGCTGATCGCGCAGGTCGCAC
This sequence comes from Mycolicibacterium brisbanense, assembly GCF_001570425.1. GTDB lineage: Bacteria > Actinomycetota > Actinomycetes > Mycobacteriales > Mycobacteriaceae > Mycobacterium > Mycobacterium brisbanense. Next base: position 85,776 of record NZ_BCSX01000015.1, on the reverse strand, counting down.
TGGCCGTCGCCGTCGCGCAGCATCGGCTGCTGTTGCCTGCCATGGTGGCGGTCCTGGTGGCCGTCGGCGTCGGTATAGCCCTGGTACAGACGCCCGCGGCGACCGGCGCCACACGCTCGCCCGCGGGCGAACACGGTACCGGGCTGGGCCTGTTCAATCTGGTGCGATTCGGCGGCTCGGCGTGCGGCGCGGCGTGGGTCGCGGTGGCGTTGGGTATAGGCGGCTATCCACTGGTGTTCGCCGCCTGTGCGGTGATCGTGACGCTGGGCCTGGCCGGGTCGTTTCTCGGCCCCGACCCGGCCCCGGCGTGATCAGCGGAAGCTGGCCTCGCGCTCGACCGCCGAGCGCACCTCGTCGAGGAGGTCGAGGCGGATGGCCAGCCACACCGTGAACTGGTTCTCGGGCACCCGGATGTCCATGCCCAGCAGCCGCGACACGCGGTCCAGCTTCGCGAGCATGGTGTTGCGATGCACGTTGAGCACCCGTGCCGTCGCATTCACGTTGCCGCCCTCGGCCAGGTAGGTGCTCAACGTCTCGAGGAGGTCCGGGGCAGAGCGCAACGGGCCCAACACATCCCGGACCAACTGTCGGCTCTCCTGGGTCTCGGCCACTTGGGCCAGCACGGTGAAGCCACGCAATTCCTGGTACGACGTCGGCCCCGTGCGGTGCAGGCGGCGGGCAATCCCGAGCGCGACCCGGGCCTCGCGATAACTCTCCCTGACCTCACCGGCGCCGCACGCGGGCCTGCCGTAGGCGACCGGCTCACGTAGCCCACGCCGTCGCTCCAGCTCGACCGACATCGCCCGGGCGTAGTCGGTCAGCTCTTCGCGCATGGCCTCGGGGTCCTCGCTGCGCAGAGTGCGCACCACGACGAGAATGTCGCCGATCACCGTGACGTAGGCGTTCACCGACGGGTGTGGTGCTACACCGGCTGCGTAGCGCGCCAGCCGAACCATGGTCGCGGTCGGATTGTCCACCCGACGCGGCAGGACCCCGGGTGCGACGAAAACCCCGAACCGAGAATCGAGTTCGATGTCGTGATGCTCGGCGCGGGCCCGCATGTCGTGCTCGCTGGAAAAGCTGCCGTGGACCAGGGCCTGGACGAAATCACCGCGCGCACGTTCCTCGGCTTCGTCGACGCTACGCTGGCGCAGCATCTCCGAGCCGACGATCGCGGTGGCCTGCTCGGTGAGCACCGCGTACCGGGCCAGATCGTGATGGCCGGGTTCGGCCGTCGGAACGAGGATCACCACCCAGCCTTCGAACGACTTGCCGAGGCGGATCGCGCTGGCCACACACGTCCACACACTGTCGTGCAAGCCTGTCACCGGCTGGATCCGGGTGTCATGCCCGTCGGGCCGGCGTTCGGAGGCAGGCAGGTCGGTTGCGAGCATCGCACTCACCGAATCGGCCAGCGGTGCCAGGACATCCGGGGTGACCCCGTTGCACGCCACCACATGACCGCGGGCGTCGAGCGCCACCGCCGGATTGCGCGCCAGGTTCGAGACCTCGCGCACCAGGATCTCGAGTCCGGCGCCGCGATGGAACAGGCCTGCGAGCGAGGCGTGGACATGCGTCGAGTAACGCATCACGTGAACTTCTTGGCTGAGCGCACGTTCGGCGAGGAGCCGATTCAGTGCCGCGAACCCGACCGGTATCCCGAACTCGATGACGATCAGACCCTCGGGCAGCGGGCCGAGGTCGGCCGGGACAGCGCCGTCGACGAGCAGGGTGGTCGCGCCTCGCGCGATCAGCGCCGAGAGGGCGGCGCTGTTGCCGACCAATGACTCGGGGCGTGCGTAGACGGCCACGGCGTCAAGCGGGTCATGTTGCGTCAGAACCTCATTGAGCGGCAGCACCCAGCTCAACTCGACTCCGAGCCGGTCTGCCCCTGCGACCACGCGAGAACCCGACATGAGTGACTCGTCGAGCAGTCCGGCAACGGTCATCCGTTCGCTGTCGGTCGGTGTTGCCGCCATGTCGCACCCCGCGTCTCGTGCCGTCCTGTATCGATTACCGGACTCATCAGCACAGACACCATGTGCACTGTAACCCGGTTCGGCCGTCAATTCCGGTCATATTAGCCATCCCGCTGCGATCCCGCCGTTGATAGACATGCCTCGTCAGCCGATGACGACTGCTGCGAGAGAGCGAGACACCAATGCACCGAATTCACCGCATCACCCTCGACGACGCGTTGCCGCTGCTGGCCGCCGGCCGCGCCAAGGCCGAGGAGATCGGCGTCAAGCAGACCCTCTGCATCTGCGATGACGGCGGCAATGTCCTTGCGCTGCACCGGTTACCGGGCGCACGCCTGACAGGTGTGGACATCGCCATCGCCAAGGCGTTCACCGCTGCGGGGCACGAGCGGGCCACGCACCTGTTCAACGAACCGCCCAACGGGCCCGCGCTACCCGGCAACGAAGCCTTCGGGATCAGCCACATGCTGCCGGGCAAGTTCGCGATCTTCGTCGGCGGATTCCCGCTGGTGTTCGACGGCCAGATCGTGGGCGGTGTCGGGATCAGCGGCGGCAACGGCGAACAGGACAAGGCCGTGGGTGCGGCGATCCTCGCGGAGTTCGAGGCGTTGACGGCCTCGGTCGCCAGGGCCTGAGCGTCCTCCCGTGTGCACCATGACCCTCTCATGGCTGTCACGCCGGTGATTGTGACCATGGCAAGGCTTCCGCAACCTGCCTAATCTCCTTGGTAACCAAGTCATTTCACGAAAGGAATCATCGATGACCCAGCTGCTCGGGCGCGACGAGTTTCGCGCCGAACTCGAGAACGCGATCAAAGGCCGGGAAGCCAAGAACGCGTCGTTCTCCAAGGCATGGGCCGACGGCAAGCTCAGCAAGGACCACTTCGCCCGGTGGGCCGAGAACCACTACCACTACGTCGGTCCGTTCGCCGACTATCTGGCCAACATCTATTCCAACACTCCCGACGAGTTCACCGGGGCAAAGGATTTCACGCTCCAGAACATGTACGAGGAGGAACTGGCCGATATCCGCCACACCGATCTGCTGATCAAGTTCGGTGAGGCGTGCGGCACCACGCGTGAGCGCATCGAGGATCCGTCCAACATGAACCCGATCACGCGAGGTCTGCAGGCGTGGTGCTACGCGGTGTCGCAGCGCGAGCATTTCGTGGTGGCCACCGCGGCGCTGGTGGTCGGGCTGGAATCACAGGTGCCCAGCATCTACACCAAGCAGATCGTGCCCCTGCGTGAGGTGTACGGATTCAGCGAAGACGAGATCGAATTCTTCGACCTGCACATCACATCCGACGTCGTGCACGGTGAACGCGGTTACCAGATCGTGCTCGACCACGCCGACACCCCGCAACTGCAGCAGCGCTGCCTGCAACTCGTGCGGTGGGGCGCCGAGATGCGGTTCTCGTACACCAAGGGGCTCTACGACTACTACGTGGCGCCCGACCTGGAACCGGCATCGGTCTGATCCTTGTCCCGCCGCCTCGGCAGAAAGGTTGTGCGATGACCACGCAGTGGATCGCGGTGACGACCATCAATGAGCTCGCCCGTCGCCGCAAGCTACGGGTCGACATCGACGGTGTGGCCATCGCAGTGTTCGAGGCGGCGGGGCGGGTGTACGCCTTCGCCGACAGCTGTATTCATCAGGACCGCTCACTGGCCAAGGGCACGCTGCTGCACGGCAAGGTGATCTGCCCAGGCCACCAATGGCAATTCGACCTGGAAACCGGATACGAGGAGTCCCAGGATCGCTGCCAGCCCACCTATCCGGTCCGGGTGGAAGACGGCACCGTCTACGTGAATGTCGACGTCAGTGTCGACGTCAACCGGGAAACGAGCGCGGCAGTTGCCGGGCCCCTGCGAGAGGAAGCACAGGCATGACCGGCCGGACATTCGTCACCGTCGGGGCGGGCCAGACCGCTGCGGTGGCAGCCCGCACGCTGCGCCGCCGCGGTTTCGACGGCCGTATCGTACTGGTCGGCGACGAAAGGCATGCGCCGTACCAGCGTCCGCCGCTATCGAAGGAATTCCTTTCCGGCGCAGATACATTGGACGCGCTGGCGATCCTGCCGCCGCAGTGGTGTGCCGACAACGACGTCGAGATCATCACGGACACCGCAGTGCTCCGCGTGGACGCGCCCTCGGGCAGCATCGAGGTTGCCGGCCGGCCGGCGCTTCCCGCGGACGCGGTCCTCTTCGCCACCGGAGGGCAACCCCGTCGGCTTACGGTGCCCGGGCCCCGCCCCGATCTGGTGCACTATCTCCGCACGATCGACGACGCTCAACGGTTGCAACGCACGCTGACTCCGGGACGCCGCCTCGTGATCATCGGTGCCGGCCTCATCGGACTCGAAATTGCCTCCACTGCAGCCACTCTCGGTGTGCAAGTCACGGTGCTGGAAGCCTCCGACGTGCCGCTGAGCGGTGTGGTGGGGGCACGCGTGGGATCCGAGATCGCCCGCGTGCACCGCGACCGCGGCGTCGCTGTCCAGACGGGCATCGGTGTCGACGGCGTGTACACCACCACCGACGGCGTCGTCATCACCTGCGCGGACGGCACTTCGGTGCACGCAGATGCCGTCGTGATCGGTATCGGCATCACGCCCAACACCGCCGTGGCCGCCGCATCCGGCCTCGAGGTCGAGCGGGGCATCGTGGTGGACGCGCAAGGCCGCACCTCGATTCCGAACGTCTATGCCGCGGGTGACGTCGCGAGCCGCTTTTCGGCGCGCGCCGGACGGCACGTCCGCCACGAGCATTTCGACAATGCCAACCGGCAGGGCGCGGCGGTCGCCAACGCGATGCTCGGCCGCGATGCCGTCAACGACGACGCCCCGTGGTTCTGGTCCGACCAGTTCGACCACAACCTCCAAATGCTCGGTGCGGCAACCACCGATCTGGTTCTGCGCGGCGATGTCGACGCCTTCGACTTCACCGCGTTCTATCTTGACGGCGACATTCTGCGCGGCGTGTTCACCGTGGACCGGGGCGAAGACGTCATGGTGGGCCGGGAATTGCTCGGCCGCAGCATCGAGCGCGCCGTGCTCGAAGACGAGGACACGGATCTGTGGGAACTGGTGGACAGCGAGGAGGTGGCGTCGTGAGTTCTGCGAAGAGCAAGCGAGCAATAGTGGGCGCCAATTTCATTGACGGCCAATGGGTGCCTGCGGCGTCGGGCGGCACATTCCAGCGGTGCAACCCGGCAGATCCCGACGACGTGATCGGTACCTTCCCGGCATCCGACGCCGCCGATGTCCGCGCCGCGGTCGACGCCTTGGAGAAGTCCGCCGCACAGTGGGCTGCCACCGCGCCCGAGCGGCGTGCGGCAATTCTCGAAGCTGCTGCAGCACAATTGGAATCGCGTGCCGACCTGTTGATCACCGAACTGGTCCGGGAAGAGGGCAAGACGCTTGCCGAGGCCACCACGGAGGTCAGCCGGACACCGGCCAACCTGCGGTTCTACGCCGGTGAGGCCACCCGTGCCGCCGGCACGACATACCCGGCGGCGGGGGAGGGCCTCGTCTACACCGTGCGTGAGCCGGTCGGCATCGTCGCGGCGATCACCCCATGGAACTTTCCGCTGAACATCCCGTCCCGCAAGATCGGTCCCGCACTGGCAGCCGGAAACCCGGTGCTGTTCAAGCCATCCGAGATCACACCGCTGATGGGCCAGCGTCTGGTCGAGGCGCTGCTCGACGGCGGGCTGCCGCCCGGTGCGATCGCGCTCGTGCAGGGCGACGGTGGGGCAGGTGCAGCTGTCGCTGCGGAGCCGAGGGTCGCGGCCGTGACGTTCACGGGCTCGACGGGCGTGGGCCGGTCGATACACCGGCAGGTCGGCCCCGAGCGGCGGGTGCAGTTGGAGATGGGCGGCAAGAATCCCGTCGTCGTGGCGCAGGACGCCGATCTCGATGCCGCCGCTGCGCTCATCGTCAAAGGAGCGTTCGGGCTCAGCGGTCAGGCCTGTACGGGCACCAGTCGCGTCGTGGCGGTCGACGAGGTCCACGATGCACTGCTCGAACGGGTCGTGGCCAAAGCTCAGGCATTGCGGGTCGGCCCGGGCGACGAGCCGGGAGTCTCCATGGGGCCCTTGGCCAGTGCGGCTCAGCTCGACAAGTTCCTGTTCTACGTCCAGACCGGCGTCGCCGAGGGAGCGACCCTGCGATGTGGTGGCACGACCGTGGGCGATCGCGGACATTTCGTCCGTCCGGCCGTCTTCTCCGATGCGCTGCCCACCATGCGCATCGTCAGCGAGGAGGTGTTCGGTCCGTTGATCGCCTTCCAGCGGGCTGGCTGTATCGACGAGGCGATCGAGCTGGCCAATGCGACCGAATACGGCCTGAGCGCGTCGATCGTGACGTCGGACCTTGCTGTCGCAAGCCATTTCGCGCATCGATCGAAGACCGGCCTGGTCAAGATCAACCAGCCCACCACCGGGATGGCGATGAACGCACCGTTCGGCGGCTACAAGGCATCGAGCACCCAGACGTACAAGGAGCAAGCGGGTTCCACGCTGATGGAGTTCTACACGCTCGAGAAGACCGTCTACCTCACCCCTGCTGTCTGATCAGGAGTTGCAATGGAATTCATGCGAGTAGCCCGGTCAGGGCAGGTGCCCGAGGGCATGGTGCGGCGGTTCTTCGCCGGTGATCACGAGTTCGCGGTGGCGCGCCTGAACGGCAAAGCCTATGCCACGTCGAACTACTGCACCCACCTGGATTGCCTGCTGTCCTCGGGCAAACTCGTCGACGACGGTATCGGATGCTCCTGCCACGGCAGCGCTTTCGATCTCGAGACCGGTGAGCCGATCTGCCCACCCGCCACCGTCGCCATCAAGACCTATCCGGTCGAGGAACGTGACGGGGAGATCTTCGTCGGTGTCCAACCCGGTGATATGCCGGCCGGTCCGCGCCGCAGGCGCATGGGCGCCTGATGGAGCACGCGGCACGACCATCGGCGCTGTCGGTCGGTGGGATGGTCAGCTCGAGCCACCCCGCGGCGAGCTTCGCCGGTGCTCGGGTGCTTGCGGCGGGTGGCAACGCCATCGACGCCACGCTCGCGATGGCGGCGACCACCTGGCTCGTCCTGCCTGGGCAATGCGGTGTCGGCGGGGACGCGTTCGCGGTGGTGCGCGAACCTGATGGGCGGGTGTGGACCGTCAATGGCTCCGGATTCGGCCCCGACGGCGGCACCGGGCAGTTCTACCGCGACCAGGGCCTGTCGGCCATCCCGCTGCACGGGCCGCTGGCCGTCGCGGTGCCGGGCGCGCCTGCCGCGCTGACCGCGCTGCACACGCGCGGCGCGACCCGGTCGCTCGCCGAGTTGTGGGAACCCGCGGCGCGTCTCGCCGAGACCGGTCTGCCGTGCTCGGCCAAGACCGCCGCGGATGTGCGGGAAACGCTCCAAGCGATCCGCACCGACTCCGGTTTGACGTCCACTTACGTCTCAACCGGGGAACCTGTCCGGCTCGGGGATCGGCTCGGCCAGCCGGATCTTGCGCGCACGATCCGTCGGCTCGTGCACGATCCGGATGACTTCTACACCGGCGAAATCGCCGAGCGTGCGGTGTCGACGCTGCGCGCGCTGGGCGCGCCGTTCAGCGGTGACGAATGGGCCGCCGGTGCGGTAGTCGATTCTGAACCTGCGATCACGGGCAGCTACGCCGGAGCGACGATCCACCAGACCCCGTTACCGACACCCGGCTGGATGGTGCTGCACCAGGCGGCGCTGTGCGACGGTGTCGTCGGGTTCGAGCCCTGGCTGGGCGCCGCGGGCATCGACCGCATGGCGCGCGCCGCGCGGCTGGCCTTCCAGGATCGTTACGCGCTGTGCGGGAGCACCGGGCCGGGCGCACGAGATATTCTCCACCCCAACAGGATTGAACAACAGCGCCGGGCGTTGGCTGCGGCGACCGAAGAGCGGCTCGCCTATGCCGTCCACGATGGCGACACCACGTGCACGGTCGCCGTCGACGACGAGGGGCGCGCGGTCACGTTCATCCACTCGCTCGGATTCACCTTCGGCGCGACACTCACCGTGCCCGGCACGGGCGTGGTGCTCAACAACCGCCTCGGCCGTGGGGCCTACCTGATCCCGAACCACCCCAACGAGGTGGCACCGCGCCGCAAACCGCTCCACACGCTCAACGCGTGGATCGCCACCGACGACGCGGGGCAGCTGCTGGCGCTCGGCAGCATCCCCGGTGGCGACGGTCAGGTGCAGTGGAACATGCAGCTCATCTCGCACCTGTTCGATCACGGGCTCGACCCGGCCGACGCGGTGGCCGCGCCCCGGTTCACGGTGTTCCCGGGCTCGGACGCCGACGTGGTCGGGGCGCCCGACGAATTGCGCGTGGAATCGCGGGTTCCGAAGGATGTTCGTGATCGGCTGCATTTCGCGGGTCACCGGATCGTCGTGCAGCCGGCGTGGGGTGGGGGCGGCAGCGCTCAGGTGATCTGTCGTGACGACCGCGGCGTGCTCAGTGGTGCGGCGGATCCCCGTCAGGAGGGGGTGGCGATCGGTGTCGACTGACCCAGCGGCCGCCCCGCCTCAGCAAGGCGACTATCAGCTCGCCGTCGAGCACGGCGGCATCGTGTACACCGCGGGCATGACACCGCGCCGGGACGGCGTGCTGGTGATGTCCGGGGTGGTCGGCGAGTCGGTGTCGGCTGAGCAGGCATACGTCGCTGCGGGTATCGCGGCAACCAATGCGCTGACCGCGGTGCGCTGCGCGGCACCGGGCGCGTCGAACGTACGGTGTCTGCGGATGACGGTGTACATCGCCTGTGCACCAACGTTTCACGACTTGTCTGCCGTGGCCGACGGGGCCTCGGCGGTGATCAGGGCAGCCTACGGCGAGGCCGCGCTGCCGGCGCGCGCCGCGATCGGTGTCCAGTCCCTGCCATCCGGTGCGCCCGTCGAAATCGATGTGATCGCAGCGGTTTCGTGACATGGGCATGGTGCACATCGGAATTCGCAGGCGAATGTGCGCAATTCGCGTTGTCCGGCAGCGCCCGGTGCACCAGAATCACGAGATCTGCTGACCACCAGAGCCTTACGTGAGCCGCAGACAGCCCGATCAACCGATTGGAAGGTGAAGCCGTTGTCCGCAGCTCACTGGGTCTACCTGCTCGGCCTGGTCGTATTGATCGGCACCGTGGTGGCCAAGAAGAACGTCATCGCGCCGGCGCTGATCGCCACGTTCCTCACCGGCTTCGTCTACCAGGGCAGCTTCACGATGGGGCTGGGGGCGGTGTTCAACGCGTCGATCGCCGGAACACGTGAGCTGCTGCCAATTTTCATCATCATCGCACTGGTCACCGCGATGCTCGGGGCGATGCGTGCGCTCGGCGCCGACACCATCATGATCCGGCCGTTGAGCGGGCTCTTCCGCAACGGGCACATCTCCTATCTGGTGCTGGCGGTGGTGACCTTCCTGTTGTCGCTGGCGTTCTGGCCCACCCCGGTCCTGCCGCTCATCGCGGCCATCCTGCTGCCTGCCGCGGTGCGAGCCGGGTTGCCTCCGCTCGGCGCGGCACTGGCCATCGCCATTGCCGGGCAGGGGATGGCGCTCAGCTCGGACTACATCATGGGTGTGGCACCGGCCCTGTCCGCCCAAGGTGCCGACGTGCCGGCCAGATTGATCGCGGACCGCGCGACGATCATCGCGTTGATCGCCGGTGCCGTGGCGTTGGCAGTGGCCTACCTGCGCGACGTGCGGCGCAAGATGATCGACCCGGAACAGGCCGCAGCGGTCAGTCTGCCGATCTCCGACGCCGATGGTTCCGGCGGCGTGGCCCGCACGGCCACCTCCACGCTCACCACGCCGGTGGCGATCTCGACGAAACCGACCTCGAAAGCGCTGGTGGTCGCCATCGCGGTGCCTGCGTTGTTCGCCGCGCTGCTCGTGTTCATGCTGCTGGGCCGGTTCACCACGATCGTGCCCGATATCGACGAAGGGCTCGGAGCGCCGCTCGTCGGCGGCACCGCGGCACTCACCCTGGTGGCAATCTCGTTGCTGGCCAAACGGAAAGACTGGCTCGACGACGTCGGCACGCATTTCACCGAGGGCATCGCGTTCTCGTTCCGCACGATGGGCATGGTGATCCCCGTCGCCGGTTTCGTCTACATCGGACTCGCAGACTATTCGGCGGGCATCCTGGGCCTGCCCGAGGATACCCACGGTCCGGCGTTTCTGTTCGACGCCGTTGCGGCTGTGCAACCACACATTCCCCACGTTGCCGTGTTCGCGTCGTTCGCGATGCTGCTTGTCGGCATGCTGATCGGCCTGGACGGAAACGGTTGGCCTGGGCTGCCTTTCACCGGCTCGCTGGCAAGCACCCTGGGGGACGGCACGACCGATGTCGCGACGCTCGCCGCGATCGCCCAGAACGGCGCGAGCTGGACCGGCGGCGGCACGCTGGTGATCTGGTCATCGCTGATCGTGGTCGCCGGGCTCACGGGCGTCTCGGTGGTCGAGTTGGCCCGGCGATTGTTCCTCCCGGTGGTCACCGGACTCGTGGTGGCAACCGCGTTCGCGACGGTGGTGCTGCTGTGACCGGCCGCGATGCCGTCGAAACCGCGGAACTCGTCCGATCGGGTGACCTGGCCGCCGCCGACGTGACCCGGGAAGCGTTGCGCCGGATCGAGGAACGCGACCGCGCGCTCGGGGCGTTCGTCCACGTGGACGCCGAATACGCGCTCGCGCGGGCGCACGCGGTGGACCAGATGGTGGCCCGCGGCGAGGATCCCGGCCCGCTCGCCGGAGTTCCGTTGGGTGTCAAGGAACTTCATCCGGTGGAAGGCTGGCCGTTGGCGATGGGCAGCACGCTCTACGCCGATCGCGTCGCCGACCACACCTGCACGCTCGTGACCCGCGCGGTTGCGGCCGGGGCCATTCCGATCGGTCTCACCGCCTCACCGGAATTCGGGCGTGCGTCCTACACCGCATCGGAATTGCACGGGGTGACCCGTAATCCGTGGAACCCCGCACTGACGCCGGGCGGTTCCAGCGGCGGATCAGCGGCCGCGGTCGCCGCCGGACTGGTGCCGATCGCGACCGGCACAGACGGTGCGGGTTCGCTGCGCATCCCGGCGTCCTACTGCGGTCTGGTGGGCTTCAAGACCACCTACGGCGTGGTCCCGCGGGGTCCACGGCACCGCGGAGCGGCCGACAACGACCACTACGGCGCCCTGACCCGCACAGTCCGCGACACCGCGCGGTTCCTCGACTGCGTGTGCGGCGTCGACCCGTTCGACAGGGCTTCGTTGCCCGCGCCCACCCGGTTCGAAGAATGCCTCAGCACCGATCTGCGCGGTGTGCGTATGGCCTTCACCGCAGACCTCGGCAATGCGCCCTGCGATCCACGGGTGGCCGATGTCGTGGCGGTCGCGGCGGACAAGCTCGTCGCCGCGCTCGGTGCCGTCGCCGTGCCCGCCGACGTACGCGTCGACGAGCGTTGCGGTGCGGCCTACCGGACGCTCTCGGCGCCCGATGTGTACGCCCAGCTTCGGGCGGCTCCACGAGGACGAGAACTGCATGCCACGTTGCGCGGTTATCTGGACGCCGCGACGAGCGTCGACGCCGATGCGCTGGCGGACGCACACGAGGCTCGGGCCCGACTGGTGGCCGGCCTCGCCGAGGCTTTCGAACGGTTCGACCTGCTGCTGACACCGGCCACCCAGGTGCCTGCGTTCGCCGCCGAAGGGCCGATGCCGTCCGAGATCGCCGGGCGGCCCGTCGACCACTGGGGATCCCTCGCCGTCACGTTTCCGTTCAATCTGACCGGACAGCCGGCCATCTCAGTACCCGCAGGCACGGTCGACGGGGTTCCGGTCGGACTACAGATCGTCGGACGGCGCCATGCCGATGCGTTGGTGCTCGCCGCCGCCGCTGCGGCCGAAGCGCTCGCGGCACCACACGCTGCCTAGATTCACCACGATCCGATATGTAGGCCTCTACGCACGCGCGCGCCACGATGAGCCGGCGTCGGCGGGTGTCGACGGTCCGACACGGAGGAGCGCACGGTGGCAGAGGGCACGCCCGCAGACAACGCTGCGGTAGCAGAACAGGCGCCGACCAGTCGGCTGGCGCGCGTCGGGTCCGACTGGTGGGCAACGATTCTCGGCCTCGCGGTGACCGCGCTCGCGGTTGTCGGGGCGCTGCCGAAGATCCCTTGGTGAGGCAGCGGGCGAGCGAGGCGATGGGAGAACAACGATGAGCACTGTTGCCGATCGTGACGTCGCCGACGAGTCGGCGGCGGATTTCACCAGCAAGCGTCCCCTGGATTACCTGCCCGGCCTGCTGCTGCTTGTCGCGGTGGGGGTGGCAGGCAAGTACGCCGAGGTGGGCTGGCTGGCCCTGGCCAAGCATCAGCACTGGCGGGTGCCGGACATCGAGTATGTCCTGTGGGCCATCCTGATCGGCCTCGTGATCACCAATACCGTTGGGCTGCATAAGATTTTCCGCCCGGGCGTACTGACGTACCAGTTCTGGCTGAAGGTCGGGATCGTGGCACTCGGATCCAGGTTCGTGCTCGGCGACGTGCTCAAGCTCGGCGCCACGAGCCTGGTGCAGATCCTGGTGGACATGACCGTGGCGGGCACCATCATCATCCTCGCCGCGCGCCTGTTCGGGCTGTCCGGCAAGCTCGGTTCCCTGCTGGCCATCGGTACCTCGATCTGCGGGGTGTCGGCCATCATCGCGTCGAAGGGCGCCATCCGGGCCCGCAACTCCGACGTCAGCTACGCCATTGCGGCGATCCTCGCGCTCGGCGCCGTGGCGTTGTTCACGCTGCCGCCTTTGGGGCATGCGATCGGCCTCACCGATCACGAGTTCGGCCTTTGGGCGGGCCTCGCGGTCGACAACACCGCCGAGACCACCGCCACCGGCTACCTGTTCTCCGATGAGGCCGGCAAGATCGCGGTGCTCGTCAAGTCCGTACGCAACGCGCTCATCGGTTTCGTGGTGCTCGGCTTCGCGCTGTACTGGGCATCCAAGGGAGAGGCCGACGAATTGGCTCCTGGCGTGCGGGCCAAGGCCGCCTTCGTGTGGGAGAAGTTCCCCAAATTCGTCCTCGGCTTCCTCGCGGTGTCGGCGGTCGCGACGGCGGGCCTGCTCAGCAAGGGGCAGCTGACCAACGTCGGCAACATCTCCAAGTGGGCGTTCCTGTTGACCTTCGCCGGTGTGGGGCTGTCCACCGACATCCGCCAGATCGCGCGCACCGGATGGCGCCCGCTCGTCGTCGCCGTGATCGGGCTCGTGGTGGTCGCGGTGGTATCGCTCGCCCTGGTGCTGCTGACGTCGCGTGTGCTGCACTGGGGCGTCGGCGGCGGGTAGCTTGAGCCCGTAGCGACTGTGGGCCGGACCTGCAGCGATTTGGTGCACTGCCCGAGCTCACCTACTATGTAGGGGTTGTCTTGGGTAGACCCTGGCTGATTGCTGTTCTGAGATCAGTCTGGCGTATCCATAGCCAACAAAGACCGCGCACGTCCAGGTCGGAATCTGGCGTGCATAAAAACCCAGGTCAGGAGATCGAGTGATTCAGCAGGAATCGCGGTTGAAGGTCGCCGACAACACGGGTGCCAAGGAGATCTTGTGCATCCGCGTGCTCGGTGGCTCGTCACGACGCTATGCCGGCATCGGCGACATCATCGTGGCGACCGTCAAGGACGCCATCCCCGGCGGCAACGTCAAGCGCGGTGACGTCGTCAAGGCCGTCGTCGTGCGCACCGTCAAGGAACGTCGTCGCGCCGACGGCAGCTACATCAAGTTCGACGAGAACGCCGCAGTCATCATCAAGAACGACAACGACCCCCGCGGCACCCGCATCTTCGGGCCGGTCGGTCGCGAACTGCGCGAGAAGAAGTTCATGAAGATCGTCTCGCTGGCCCCGGAGGTTTTGTAAATGAAGGTCCACAAGGGCGACACCGTTCTGGTGGTCTCCGGTAAGGACAAGGGCGCCAAGGGCAAGGTCCTGGTCGCCTACCCGGAGCGCAACAAGGTCCTCGTCGAGGGCGTCAACCGGATCAAGAAGCACACCGCGCAGTCGCAGAACGAGCGTGGGGCCTCGTCGGGCGGCATCGTCACTCAGGAGGCGCCGATCCACGTGTCCAACGTGATGGTGGTCGACTCCGACGGCAACCCGACCCGCATCGGCTACCGCGTCGATGAGGAGAGCGGCAAGAAGGTTCGCGTCTCCAAGCGCAACGGCAAGGACATCTGACTATGACCACCGCAGAGAAGACCCTTCCCCGGCTCAAGCAGCGCTACCGCGACGAAATCCGCGAGTCGCTGCAGCAGCAGTTCGAGTACGGCAACGTCATGCAGATCCCCGGCGTGGTCAAGGTCGTCGTCAACATGGGTGTCGGTGACGCCGCCCGCGACGCCAAGCTGATCAACGGTGCGGTCAACGACCTCGCGCTGATCACCGGTCAGAAGCCCGAGATCCGCAAGGCCCGCAAGTCCATCGCCCAGTTCAAGCTCCGCGAGGGCATGCCCATCGGCGCCCGCGTCACGCTGCGCGGCGACCGGATGTGGGAGTTCCTGGACCGGCTCATCTCCATCGCGCTGCCCCGTATCCGCGACTTCCGCGGTCTGTCGGCCAAGCAGTTCGACGGCACCGGCAACTACACGTTCGGTCTGAACGAGCAGTCGATGTTCCACGAGATCGACGTGGATTCCATCGACCGGCCCCGCGGCATGGACATCACCGTCGTCACCTCGGCGACCAACGACGACGAAGGCCGCGCGCTGCTGCGGGCGCTGGGCTTCCCCTTCAAGGAGAACTGAGCACATGGCAAAGAAGGCTCTGGTCCACAAGGCCAACAAGAAGCCCAAGTTCGCGGTCCGCGCGTACACCCGCTGCAGCAAGTGCGGCCGTCCGCACGCCGTTTACCGCAAGTTCGGGCTGTGCCGCATCTGCGTGCGCGAAATGGCACACGCCGGCGAGCTGCCCGGCGTGCAGAAGTCCAGCTGGTAACAACGCACTGACGGCAGCATCCCGCGACCCGGCCATCCGGGACCCGCGGGGTGCTGTTGGTGTTCAGGGCCCAATCAGCGAGCGTGAAGAAGATCGCGAGATTTTCGGCCAAAGTCGCCATCTTGTTCACGCTCGGCCGCCGAAGTTGGCTGGATTTGGCTCTGAGCTGCCGGTTGTCTACACTTGACCGGTTGCCTGTTGCTCTTTGACCAGGCGAGTCGGTATGTGCCGCCCACAAGTGTCACTGCTGACGTACGACCCCTGACCGAACCCGGTCAGATACGGATGAACACTTCGCAGTAGGCCCACCGTGCGATGTGCCAGGCCCTTTACGGGAACCGGTGCGAGCGCGCTGTATGGGAACCGCAGCGGGAGAGGTTGATTGACGCTGTCATGACAATGACGGATCCGATCGCAGACTTTCTGACACGTCTGCGCAACGCCAACTCGGCGTACCACGACGAGGTGACCCTGCCCCACTCGAAGATCAAGGCGAACATCGCCGAGATCCTCAAGAAAGAGGGCTACATCTCCGATTACCGCACTGAGGACGCCCGCGTCGGCAAGTCCCTGGTGGTGCAGCTCAAGTACGGCCCCAGCCGTGAGCGCAGCATCGCCGGCCTGCGTCGCGTGAGCAAGCCCGGTCTGCGGGTTTACGCAAAATCCACCAATCTGCCGCGCGTTCTCGGCGGCCTGGGTGTGGCGATCATCTCCACGTCCTCGGGCCTGCTCACCGACCGCCAGGCATCTCGACAGGGCGTGGGCGGCGAAGTCCTCGCTTACGTCTGGTAGGGGGAAGCAGAAATGTCGCGTATTGGAAAGCAGCCGGTTCCGGTTCCCGCCGGAGTTGACGTGACCATCGACGGTCAGAACGTTTCGGTGAAGGGGCCCAAGGGCACCCTGGCGCTCGATGTCGCCGAGCCGATTGCCGTGTCGCGCAACGATGACGGCGCGATCGTGGTTGCCCGTCCCGACGACGAGCGTCGCAACCGCTCGCTGCACGGGCTGTCGCGCACCCTGATCGCCAACCTGGTCACCGGTGTGACCGAGGGCTACACCCGCAAGATGGAGATCTTCGGCGTCGGTTACCGCGTGGTGGCCAAGGGCTCGAACCTGGAGTTCGCCCTGGGTTACAGCCACCCGGTTCTGATCGAGGCACCCGAGGGCATCACCTTCGCGGTGGAGACGCCCACGAAGTTCTCGGTGTCGGGTATCGACAAGCAGAAGGTCGGCCAGATCTCCGCGGTCATCCGTCGCCTGCGTCGCCCGGACCCGTACAAGGGCAAGGGCATTCGCTACGAGGGTGAGCAGATCCGCCGCAAGGTCGGAAAGACAGGTAAGTAACCATGGCTCCCAAAACTGTTACCGCAGAAAACGCCAAGCGTAAGCCGGTGGGCCAGAACATCTCTGAGACCCGTCGCAACTCTCGTCTGCGTCGCCACGCCCGGCTGCGCAAGAAGGTCGCAGGCACCGCCGAGACCCCCCGTCTGGTGGTCAACCGGTCGGCCCGCCACATCCACGTCCAGCTCGTCGACGATCTGGAAGGCGTCACCCTGGCGGCGGCCTCGTCCATCGAGCCCGACGTCCGCGCGGTGGAGGGCGACAAGAAGGCACACAGCGTGCGCGTCGGTCAGCTGATCGCCGAGCGCGCCAAGGCCGCCGGTATCGAGGCTGTCGTGTTCGACCGTGGTGGCTACACCTACGGCGGCCGGATCGCCGCGCTTGCCGACGCCGCGCGCGAAGGTGGGCTGAAATTCTGATGACTGTTAACGAGAGGACTGCATAATGGCCGAGCAGGCTGGCGCCGCTTCGGCGCAGGACAACCGTGGCGGTCGTGGTGACCGCGACGGCCGGGGCCGCCGCGATGACCGTGGTGGCCGCGGCCGCGGCGACGACCGTGGTGAGAAGAGCAACTACATCGAGCGCGTGGTCACGATCAACCGCGTGTCCAAGGTGGTCAAGGGTGGCCGCCGGTTCAGCTTCACCGCCCTGGTGATCGTCGGCGACGGTCACGGCATGGTCGGTGTGGGCTACGGCAAGGCCAAGGAAGTTCCGGCCGCCATCGCCAAGGGTGTCGAGGAAGCGCGCAAGGGCTTCTTCCGGGTTCCGCTGATCGGCGGCACCATCACCCACCCCGTGCAGGGCGAAGCCGCTGCCGGTGTGGTGATGCTGCGTCCGGCCAGCCCCGGTACCGGTGTGATCGCCGGTGGCGCCGCCCGCGCCGTGCTGGAATGCGCTGGGGTGCACGACATCCTGGCCAAGTCGCTGGGTAGCGACAACGCGATCAACGTGGTTCACGCCACCGTTGCCGCGCTGAAGCTGCTGCAGCGTCCGGAAGAGGTGGCGGCCCGTCGCGGTCTGCCCATCGAGGATGTTGCGCCGGCCGGCATGCTGCGGGCCCGACGCGAGAGCGAAGCGCTGGCTGCTGCAGCCGCGCGTGAGGGATCGGCATAACCATGGCAGAGCTCAAGATCACCCAGGTGCGCGGGGTCATCGGCGCACGCTGGAAGCAGCGCGAAAGCCTGCGGACCCTGGGACTGAAGAAGATCCGTCAGTCGGTGGTTCGTGAGGACAACGCCCAGACCCGCGGTCTGATCAATGTTGTGCATCACCTCGTCGAGGTGGAGGAAGTCAAATGAGCGTAATCAAGCTTCACGACCTGAAGCCGGCGCCCGGGGAGAAGACCGCCAAGACCCGCGTTGGTCGTGGTGAGGGCTCCAAGGGTAAGACCGCCGGTCGCGGTACGAAGGGCACCAAGGCCCGCAAGAACGTCCCGGTGACGTTCGAGGGTGGCCAGATGCCGATCCACATGCGGTTGCCGAAGCTCAAGGGCTTCCGGAACCGCTTCCGGACCGAGTACGAGGTCGTCAACGTCGGCGACATCAACAAGGCCTTCCCGCAGGGCGGCACCGTCGGTGTCGACGAGCTGGTGGCCAAGGGCCTGGTTCGCAAGAACAGCCTGGTCAAGGTTCTCGGCGACGGCAAGCTGGCCGTCAAGGTCGACGTCACCGCCAACAAGTTCAGCGGCAGTGCCCGTGAGGCCATCACCGCTGCAGGCGGTTCGGCCACCGAGCTGTAATTGACGGCTCGCCGTCGAGCTGTAATTTTCTCTGCG
The DNA here is from genome assembly GCF_001570425.1 of Mycolicibacterium brisbanense. GTDB lineage: Bacteria > Actinomycetota > Actinomycetes > Mycobacteriales > Mycobacteriaceae > Mycobacterium > Mycobacterium brisbanense. Next base: position 67,694 of record NZ_BCSX01000015.1, on the reverse strand, counting down.
CGAGCAGACACGGAAGTCCCCGCACGCCCGGCGTGTCGGGGACTTTCGTGTCTGTTCGGCAGGGCGGTGATTGAATCGGACCGGAGGTGGAGCCGTGGATGCCGATGTGATCGTGGTGGGCGGGGGATTGGCAGGGCTGGTCGCGACCCGTGAACTGACTCGGCGCGGAAAGAAAGTCGTCGTGGTCGACCAGGAGAACGCCGCCAACCTCGGCGGCCAGGCCTTCTGGTCGTTCGGCGGGATCTTCCTCGTCGGCAGCCCCGAGCAACGCCGCCTGGGAATCAAGGATTCGCTCGAGCTCGCGTGGAACGACTGGCAGGGCAGCGCCGCGTTCGACCGCGTCGACGATGAAGACGCCTGGGCCGCCAAGTGGGCCCGCGCCTACGTGGAGTTCGCCGCAGGGGACAAACGCGCGTACCTCTCCGAGCACGGCATCACCTTCGTGCCGACCGTGGGCTGGGCCGAGCGCGGCGATTTACGCGCCGACGGTCACGGCAACTCCGTGCCCAGGTTTCACGTCGCGTGGGGTACGGGAACGGGAATCGTTGAGCCGTTTGTGAATTCGGCTCTCGCCGCGGCGGGTGAGGGGCTGGTGACGTTCCACCACCGGCATCGTGTCGACGAGCTGGTGTTCACCGATGGTGCCGTCACCGGCGTCCGCGGCGCGGTGCTGGCCCCCGACGACGCGCCGCGTGGTGCGCCGTCCAATCGCGATGTCGTCGGCGATTTCGAACTGAGCGCGCAGGCCGTCGTCGTCGCCTCGGGCGGGATCGGCGCGAACCATGACATGGTGCGGCGCTATTGGCCGTCCCGCATGGGCACGCCGCCGCGGTCGATGATCACCGGCGTGCCCGCCTACGTGGATGGACGCATGCTCGACATCGCTGCCGACGCCGGTGTGCGCCTGGTCAACCGCGACCGCATGTGGCACTACACAGAAGGCATCCAGAACTGGAACCCGATCTGGCCTGACCACGCCATCCGGATCCTGCCCGGCCCGTCATCGATGTGGTTCGACGCCATCGGCCGGCGGCTGCCCGCGCCGTATCTGCCCGGCTATGACACCCTGGGCACCCTGCGCTACCTGCGCACCGATCCCGACATCGCGGGCCACGACCATTCCTGGTTCATCCTCACCCAGAAGATCATCGAGAAGGAGTTCGCGCTATCGGGGTCGGAGCAGAACCCCGACATCACCGGTAAGAACCGATCCGCGATGTTGCGTGAGCGGTTGCTGAGCCGCTCGGCGCCGGGCCCGGTCGAGGCGTTCAAACGCCACGGTGCCGACTTCGTCGTTGCCGACGATCTCGAATCGCTCGTGGCCAAGATGAACGCGCTCACCGACCAGCCGCTGCTGGACGCGAAGGCAGTACGAGCGCAGATCGAGTCGCGTGACCTGCAATTCGCCAACCCGTTCACGAAAGATGCTCAGGTGCAGGGCATCCGCAACGCGCGGCGCTACCTCGGTGACCGGTTGGCCCGGGTCGCCGCGCCGCACCGCATCCTCGATCCGGCCGCGGGCCCGCTGATCGGGGTCAAACTGCACATCCTGACCCGAAAAACGTTGGGCGGCATTCAGACTGATCTGTCGTCGCGCGCGTTCCGGATCGACGGCCAGGCCATCGCCGGGCTCTATGCCGCAGGCGAGGTCGCCGGGTTCGGCGGTGGCGGCGTGCATGGTTACAACGCGCTCGAAGGCACGTTCCTGGGTGGATGCATCTTCTCCGGGCGGGCCGCGGGGCGGGCGTCGGCCGACGCGCTCTGATTGCCCCGCTCTGATTTCCCGCGAGGAGACGTGAAAGTACTCGAACAGCGGCGTGTCGGGGACCTTCACGTCTGCTCGGCGGTCTAGGTGAGTTGCGGAATGACCTCGGCGGCAAGGCGTTCCATCTGTTCGCGGTCCTCCGCGACGTTGGCCCCGACGGGGTTGAGCACCACCATCTGAGCTCCGGCGTCGGCCACCTCCTGTAGGCCGCGCACCACGTCGGCAGGTGTGCCCGATACCGGAACGTCCTCGATGCCGGGCATCTGACCGTAGATCCGGTGCAGTCCGTCGACGACCCGCCGGCGGGCGCGAGCAGGATCGTCGTCGATCATCAGGTACACCCGCTTGCCGATGGTGTAGCCGGCCGGGTCCTTGCCCTGCTCGTCGAGTTCGCGGCGCACCGTCTGCACCGCGTTGGCGAATGTGGCGGTGGTCGACGATCCCGCTCCGAGGAACGAGTCCCCGTAGCGCACCGCACGGGCCAGCGCATTGGGCGCCGTGCCGCCGAACCAGATCGGCGGATGCGGGCGCTGCACGGGCTTCGGCTGGATCGGCAGGTCCTCGACCTCGCGGAACTTGCCGTGAAACGTGATGCGCGGCTCGTCGGACCAGGCCGCCTTCATCAGCTCCAAGCCCTCGTTGAAGTAGCTGACGAACGTGGCGCGGTCCACCCCGAACGCGGCGAACGGCCGGAAATTGCCGCCGTGCCCGACCCCGACGTCGAGGCGCCCGTGGCTGAGCTGGTCGACGGCCGTGATGGCCGACGCCAACTGCAGTGGATCGTGCATCGAGGTGATGAGCACCGCCACCCCCAACCGCAGCCGGGTGGTGCACGCCGCGGCATACGACAGCAGCTCCAGCGGGGCGATCCCCGGTGACTCGCCCACCGTCTGCTCCATCGCCCAGCCGCCTTCGAAGCCCAACTCCTCGGTGCGGGCCAGGTAGGCCTTCAGACCAGCATCATCGAAACGGCCGGTGACCAGCTGCGGTATGGAAATCGAGAATCTCACCCACACCACGGTACGGACGATGCGGCCCCGCCACCGGGCGGATGCGTGAACCGGCGTGGTCGTCGCCGCCAATTCGACGACGATGTCGTGTTTCGGCGGGTGCTGCGACATTTTCGTCGGATCGCGATACGGCCTTACGCGCGATCCCCTGGCTCCTCCACGAAGTTGCTGATGGCCGGGGCCAGCTCGTCGGCATTGGCCACCAGGTCGATGTGACCGCCAGGATGGGCCAGCACCTGCGCGTGCGGCATGAGCCGACTCATGATGTGCGCGTTGGCAATCGGGATGATGGGGTCATCGGTGCCTGCCACCAGCAGCGTGGGTTGGCGGATCGCGGGCAGGGCGAACAGGCTAGTCCAGACGGCGCCTGCCAGCAACTGGTGCAGGTAGCCCATCTTCGACCCGGCGTGCAGCTGGGTGCCGAAGATCTTGGCGATGTCGAATTCGTGATTGCGGGCGTGCCCGCCGTACAGGTCACCGGCGATGGACGAGGCGTAGTCCGGATCCCGAAAGCGTCGCGGCGTCAACATCTTCGCCAGCACCCGGGGGTGGGCCGGCACCATCAGCGCACCCGTGCCCGTCGCGACCAGCACCAGCCTGCGGCAGCGGCGCGGGTTCTGGAACGCGAATTGCTGGGCCAGCGCTCCGCCCCAGGACAGACCGAGAATGTCGACGACGTCGAAACCGAGCTTGGTCAGCACCCGGCCCAGCACCCAGGCGAGATAGGGAAAGCCGTACGGCAGCGCCGAGACCGGGGAACCCCCCGTGCCGGGAACGTCGAAGCGCACCACCGTCAGGTCGGGATCGAGCGCCGCGACAAACGGGTCGAGTACCTCCAGGCTTGCCCCGATCCCGTTGCACAACACCAGTGGGACACCGGTGCCGGGGCGGACGTCCACCCGGATGCGTTGCCCGCCAGCGGCGATGTACGTCTCGGTCATGGCCTCAGCTCTCATGGACGTAGGTTCCCGGTGCAGGGGCTAGCGGCTGGTAGTCGGGGCCGCCGAGAGCTTGGGGCGCATCGACTTCCGGCCCGCTGCGCTCGCTGAGCCATGCGATGTAGTGCGGCCACCACGAATCTTTCTGGGGTTCGTTCTCGGTGAGCCATTCGTCGGCGGTCGCGTCGTCGACAGCACCCGCGCGATACGACGCCTTGGGGTTACCCGGCGGATTGACCAGCGCGGCAATGTGACCGCTGGTGGACAGCACGTAGGTGTTGTCCTTGCTGCCCAGCAGCTGAGCACTGCGGTAGGTGGCCTGCCACGGGCAGATGTGGTCGGCCACACCGCCGATCACGTAGGCGTCGGTGGTGACCTTGCCGAGGTCGACGGGGGTGTCGAGCATGCTCACCGCGCCCGGTGTGGTGAGCGAATTGTGCAGGCCCATCAACACCATCTCGCGGTGCAGGGCGGCCGTCATCCTGGTGGTGTCGGCATTCCAGAACAGCACGTCGAAGGGTGCCGGTTCGCGGCCCTGCACATAGTTGTTCACCCAGTACCGCCACACCAGGTCGGTCGGCCGTAGCCAGGCGAACATCTCGGCCATGGCCCGCCCGTCGAGGTAACCCGCGCGCGCCGACGACCGGATCGCGGCGTGCGCGGAGCGTTCGCTCATCGCCGCAGAGGCGAAACCTGCGCGGTTCTGGTCCAGCACCGTGACGGCCAGGGTCAGCCCGGCGATCTTGTCGGCTTCGCCGATCTCAGCCAGATGTGCGGCCACCATCGCCGCCAGAATTCCGCCCGAGCAGGTCGCCAGCAGGTGTGCACTGTCAGTGCCCGCAATCTCCCGGACCGCGTCGAGCGCCTCGACGATCGCGCCACCGTAGGCGTCGAATCCCCAATCCTGGTGCCGGGCCTGAGGATTACGCCATGAGATGGCGAACACCTGCTGGCCGTGCTGCACGAAGTACTCGATCATGCTGCGGCCCGGCGCGATGTCCATGATGTAGTACTTGTTGATCACCGGTGGCACCATCAGCAGCGGAATCTGCCGGACGGTAGGGGTCTGCGGTGCGTAGTGGATCAGCTCGAACATGCGCGTCTTGAGCACCACCGCGCCCTTGGTGATCGCGACCGTCTCACCGACGGTGTACGCGTCGGGTTCCACCATGGCGGGCACCCTGGGCTTGGAGGCCATGTCGCGGGCGAAGGCCTTCAGGCCGCGCACCGCGGACAGGCCACCGGTGTCGATGAGCGCCTTCCAGCCCAGTGGGCTCAGGATCGGGCTGTTGCTGGGCGAGAGGCCTTCGAGGATGTTGTCGAGGACGAATCGCATCCTGTCGCGGTCTCGCCAGTCCAGATCGGCGGCGGCGAACAGCGCCTCGGCGGTGTCGGCCGACGCCAGATATGCCTGCATGGTGCGACGCATCAACGGATTGCCCTGCCAGGCGGGGTCGGTGAACCGCTTGTCCGAGCGGGCGGGAGCGCGGTCGGAGTGGCCGGTCGCGATCGTGGAGAGTTCCCGGCCGAGGTCGCCGATCTGGTCGGCGACGGTGCGGGGCTGACGGGCCAGGCTGCCCCCGAGCCTGGCCCAGGACTGGTTGGGCATCATGCGCCCGGCGAAGCTGCGCGTCGAATTGACCAGCAGCAGATCCAGGGGTGCGGCGAGTTCGTCGAAACGGTTGTCGGTCATGGCAATCAGTTGCTTTCAGTGGTGGGGATGGCGATTTCGCGGCGCAGGATCTTGCCGGTCGGTCCTTTGGGCAGGGCGTCGACCAGCCAGACGCGGCGCGGGTACTTGTACGCGGCGACGCGTTCTTTGACGAAGTCGCGCAGCTCCTCGGGTGCGGTCTGGGCGCCGTCTTTGAGCGCGACCGCCGCGCCGACCTCCTCGCCGAGTGAGTCGTGCGGGATGCCGACGACGCAGGCCTCTGCCACAGCCGGGTGCTCGTAGAGCACCTCTTCGATCTCGCGCGGGTAGATGTTCAGGCCGCCACGGATGATCATCTGCTTCTTGCGGTCGACTATGTAGAAGTAGCCGTCGTCGTCGACCTTGCCGATGTCACCGGTGCCGAACCAGCCGTCCGGCGAGATCGCCGCCGCGGTGGCCTCGGGCAGGTTCCAGTAGCCCTTCATGACGTTGTGGCCGCGGATCTGGATCTCGCCGGGCTCCCCGGGGGCGACCTCGGTGCCGCTGTCGTCGACGACGCGCATCTCGACCCCTTCGATCGGTGTGCCGATCGAGCCGGCCTTGCGCTCGCGGTCGGGGTGGTTGAAGCAGGCCACCGGTGAGGTCTCGGAGAGCCCGTAGCCCTCCAGGATCGTGGTGCCGAACGTCTGCTCGAACTCGGTGAGCACCGGCACGGGCAGGGCCGCGCCGCCGGACGCGCAGATCCGCAAAGTCTTTGCCGCACTGGGGAATTCGGGTGCCACGGCGAGCAGCGCGGAGTACATGGTCGGCACGCCCTCGAAGACCGTCACCCGCTCGCGTTCGATCGCCTGCAGCACGGTGCGCGGCTCGAAGCGGGGGATCAGCACAAGCGTCGCGCCGACGGCCACCGCGGCGTTGAGGCCACACGTCAGGCCGAACACATGGAACAGCGGCAGGCAGCCCATGATCACGTCGTCCGGGCCGACTCCGATCAGCGTGCGCAAGGTGACCTCGGCGTTGCGGCGCAGGCCACCGTGGGTCAGCTCGGCGCCTTTGGGTTTGCCGGTGGTGCCGGAGGTGTGCAGCACCACCGCGGTGTCGGTGTCGGCCCGCTCGACGGGTGCGGGCTGTTCGGGCAGGTCCGCGATCAGGGTGGGCAGCGTGGCATCGTCGACCAGCCAGGCCTGCGCACCCGCGGCCGTGGCGCCGTCGGTGGCGGCCGCGGCGAAGGCGGGGGCGCCGAACAGAGCTTTCGCGCCGGTGTTGGCGAGGTAGAACTCGACCTCGCGCGCCTTCAGCAGTGGGTTCATCGGGACGGCGATGGCCCCCAGGCGCATGATGCCGTAGTACGCGACGGCGAATGCCGCACTGTTCGGCAGCATAATGCCGACCCGGTCGCCGGGGGCGATGCCCGCGCGGTCCAGGAACGTGGCGACGCGGGCCGCCGCGGTGTTGAACTCGGCGAAGCTCAGGGCCGTACCGTCGCAGCGAAGGGCCGTTCGATCGGGGTAGTTCTGCGCTGCTGCAACGAGATTGGTGCTGAGGTTGGTCACGGTCTCCTCCGGGTGCCGACGATGTGTTCGATACATCAACTGTGCGGCCCGAGCTACCGGATGAACATGGTGGTGGGAACAACGTGGCGGGCAGTCAGCTGTGAGCGCTCACACCGCGGGCCCTGCGGGCCTATCGTGTGCACATGTCAGCGGCGCCTGATCCGAGCATTGTGCGGCTCGCCAACGCGGTGTTGGCGCGTGCCGACGCTCTGGCCGCAGCGATGTGCGAAGTCATCCGGCGCGACGTCGCGTTCTACGCGTCCAACCGCAGCCTGGTCGACGACGCCGAGCTGCACCGCAGCTGCCTGGCCCAGATGGTCTACGTGTTCGACGCGCTGACCGCCGACAGCGGACCCGAACTGGCCGACGTATCGGCCGCCGAGGACACGGGCGTGCGGCGCGCACTTGCCGGGGTCCCGCTGGCGACGGTGATGTCGGCGTACCGCGTCGGCTTCCGGTTCATGTGGGAGGCGAGCCTGGCCCAGGCGCGCGATCTCGACATCAGCCCGGAGGCCATCCTGGCCACCACATCGCAGATCATGCTCGCGCAGGATTCCTTCACGCAGGCGATGACGGGTGCCTATCGCCAGCAGCTGACTCAGCAGATGCTCCTCAAGGAGGAGGAACGCTCGGCTCTGGTCGAGGCGATCCTGCAGGGACGCATCACCGACACCCAGAACCTGTGGGACGCCGCCGACATACTGCGCCTGCCCACGTCGGGTCCGTATGTCGTTGTCGCAGCGCAGGTTCCGGGCATCGGACGCACGGGGCTGCCGGAGATCGCGAACAAGCTCGACACCCGCGACATCCGGTCGGCGTGGCGGCTGCTGCCCGATCTGCAGGTCGGCATCGTGCACCTGCGGCGCTCGGCCAGCCTGGACGAGCTATTGGAGATCCTGCGCTCGGCGGCGTCGGACCGGGTGGGCGTGAGCCCGCCGTTCGACGATCTCACGGACACCGGCGAGGCGCTGCGGTTCGCCCGGCTGGCCATCGCGGGCAGGCCCACCGACGATCAGCTGGTGCAGGTGTTCGACGGATCCCCGTTGGCGGTCGCGGCGGTCGCCGCGCCCGAGGTCATGCAACGCATCGGGCACGACATCCTCGGCGGGTTCGACGACCTGCCCGCCGAGGAACGACAGATACTCGTCGAAACCTTTCAGGCATGGCTCGACTCCGGCGGCTCCGCGAACGAGACGGCCGCCAAGATCTACGTGCACCCAAACACCGTGCGCCATCGTCTGCATCGCATCGAGGAGCGCACCGGCCGGTCGCTGTCGCGGCCCCGCGACATCGCCGAGTTGTGTCTGGCCTTCGAGGTGTACCGGCGCTTGCCCTGAGGAGTCACTTCTTCTCGCGAGCAGACGCGCAGGTACCCCGACACGCCGATATTGGCGGACTTCAGTGTCTTTTCGCGCAGGAGACTGCATCTGCTGCTGTATCGGCCAGGGTGAGGGTCGCGACGTCGAGCGCGGGGTCCAGCGGTGTCGGCCAGGACGACAGCTTGGCGACCACCACCGCGCGATCGAAGTCGACGTAGATGAGCTGACCGTGAATGCCGAGGCACATCAGAACGCGCCGGTCTGGATATGGCACCCAGAATTGGTTGCGGTACATCCCGCCGGGCAGCCCAGTGTTGGTGGGGGAGTTGGCGAATGCGTCACGCGAGTCCGCGGCGCCGGTCAGTGCGTCATCGATCCAGGCTCGCGGCACGATGTGATCGCCGCCCCGGCGCAGCAGTTCACCGAACCGGGCCGTGTCGCGTAGCGACGCCGCCAAGCCACCGTCGTGGAAGACACTGCCGGCGCGGTCGACCCCGGCGTCCATGTCGTCACCGGCGAATCGCGACCACAGGGTGCGCGACAGCAGTTCGGGCATGCGTTCACCGGCTGCCCGCTCGCACACCCAGCCCAGCACGTCGGTCTCGCACGATCGGTACTCGAAAACCCCACCGTGCGGCCGTTGTTGGCGAAGATGAGGCAAGTACTCGTACAGCGTCGCCGGTACGTCCGGGCTGGTTCGCGGGACCCAGCCGAGGGCCTGGTCGAGATGGCGGACCTCCGCGTCGGGATCGAGGTATTCTTCGCGGAATTTGATGCCCGAGCGCATGTCGAGGATGTGCCGTACGGTGGCCCCGGCGTATCCCGACTCGCACAGCTCCGGAACATAGTGGGTGACAGGGTGATTCGGATCCAGCGCTCCGCTGTCGATGAGGACCGCCGCCACCGAGCCGATGATCGACTTGCTGACCGAGTACAGCATGTGCGGCCGGCCGGGTTCGAGATCGCCGGGGTAGCATTCCGCGCGGATCGCGCTGTCGTGCAGAACCAGGAACCCGTCGGTGAACGTATCGTCCAGAACCGAGGCGATCGTGCCGTCGGCGAGCGGCATGTCCAGGTCGAGTCGCCAGTCGTCCTCGGCCAGCGGCAACGGGGTGCGGCCTGCGGCCACTCGAGCGGTGGGCACGATTTCGCGCATCCGCCCCGATGTGTGGCGGTTGACCGGACCGGTCTGCCAGTTATCCAGTGTCACAGCGTGATTCATCATGTGAGTTGCTCTCTTGTGGCGGGTTCGACATCCTCGGCGGCCCCGACGAGGGACTGCTCGTAGTCGATACTCAATTCCGGGGTGGGCCGCCGGAATCCACGCGTGAGCCACAGCAGGTAACCCACACCGATTGCGAGCCAGCCCAATCCGATGGCCAGTGAGGTTCCGCTGAGCTGGGTGAGCAGATAGATGCTGACCATGGCGCCTACCGCGGGCAGCACGACATAGCCGAGAGTGCTCAGCCGGCGGGTGCGGCGGTGGCGCAGGTAGTAGGCGATCACGCACACGTTGACCGCCGTGAAGGCCGTGAAGGCGCCGAAGTTGATGAAGCCGGTGGCGGTCTCCAGCGAGAGGTTGAGCCCGACGAAACACATTGCGCCGCTGATCAACACGCAGTAGATCGGGGTCAGCGTGCGGGGGTTGACATATCCGAACACGCGCTTGGAAAGCACACCGTCGCGGCCCATGATATAGAGCAGCCGGCTGGTGCTCAGCTGTACCGCCAGGCACGAAGCGGACCCGGCGATGATGCCCGCCAGATTGGTCCAGTCGGCGAAGAACTGGCCGCCGACGTCGACGGACATGGTGTACGACGCGGCCTGCGCGTCCTCGAAGAGATCCCCCGGGTGCACGAGCTGCATGACGTAGGCGCCGACGATGAACAGCAGTCCGCCGATGCCCACGACCAGGATGACCGCACGGGGGATGGTGCGTTTGGGCTCCTTGGTTTCCTCGGCGAGCGTGGTGACCGCGTCGAATCCGAGGAATGAGTAGGCGGCGATGGCCGCTGCGGCGGATACGCCGGCGATGGTGCTGGCGGAGTTCCACAGCGGTGCGGTGTAGGAGACCGGCGGGCTGCCTGCAAGGGTTTTGACGCAGTACGCAAAGAACAGCAGTACGAGGAAGACGGCGACACCGGTCAGAATCTTGTTGACGCGGTCGGCCACCACGATGCCGACGATGTTGACGAGCGTGGTGAATCCGGCGTTGATGAGCATCCAGACCCAGATGGGGATGGCCGGGAACTGGGCATTGAGCAGGATCGACTGCGTCAGCCAGGCGACCATCGGCAAGAACAGGTAGTCCAGCAGCACGCTCCAGCCGACCAGAAAGCCGACCCGGGAGCCAAGGTTGTGCCGAGCGTAGAAGTACGCGGAGCCGGAGACCGGGTAGATGCCTGCCAGCTTGGCGTAACTCAGAGCCGTGACCAGCATGGCGGCGGTGGCCAGCGCGAATGCGGTCGGCGCTGTGCCTGAGCTGGCGACGGCGATGATTCCGAAGATCACCATCACGAGGCTGGGCGCCATGTAAGAGACGCCGAAGGCGACCACCGAGGGCAGGGTCAGCCGACGCGCCAGGTGCGCTTCCGTCGCAACGGTCATGGGCGGGCTCCTCGAACACGATTAATTGAATGAGATTCAATAATCTAGACGGAGTGTGGGCCGCGCCACAAGAGGCAAATTGAATAGAGTTCAATAAAGTCGACGAAGGAGGTTCCGATGGGCCGGCCGCGGGTGGCCATACTCAACCGGGACAAGATCGGTGCCGCGGCACTCGACCTGGTCGACCGCAATGGCGATTTCACGATGCCCGGATTGGCCCGGCATCTCGGTGTGCAGGTCGCCGCCGTCTACCACCACGTGCCGGCCGGGCGTGCCGAAATCATCGAAATGGTGCGGGTACTCGTCGCCCAGCGGATCGACGACGCGGCGTTCGACCGCATGCCGTGGGATGAGGCATGCGTCGTATGGGCGCAGTCCTATCTGGGTGCCTTCAGTGCTCACCCCGCGGCGGTGCGGCTGCTGGCCACCGAACCGATCCGTGACCCCGGGTTGATCGCTGCCTACAACCCCGTCGCCGCCGGACTCGCCAGGGCGGGATTCGGCGACGGCGAGATCATCGCGGTGATCACCGCTGTCGAGAACTTCGTGCTCGGCGCAGCGCTCGACGCGTCGGCTCCCGACATTGTGGTGGCGGCCGATCAGGACGGGATCGAACCTGAGCTGCGCCGCGCGCTCGACGAGGCGCCGACCGGGCCCGCACGTGCAGCGCAGGCGTTCGACCTGGGTATCGAAGCCTTCGTCGATGGTTTGCGGCAGCGCTTGTCGCGGCGTGCGGAGGCCTGAACCCCGGGCCCACGGATGCCTTGTCGGCCGCAAGAGCTGGCCGTGGAACATCCGCACTGCGTAACGCGAAGCCCGAAGGCGGCAAGATCGCCACGACCTGGCGAGAGCCCGTTTCCTTGACCGTCGAGCCTGCTCCGCGGCGTCGGTAGGCTCGGATCATGTTCGACTTCCTCCCGAGCCTGCCCGGTCCCGACGATGTGCGGGCGTTGGTCCGCAAGGTCGACACCGTCCGACACAACGGTGTCCCCAGTGCGTGTGTTCTCGAGCTCGATCTGACGTCCGTGCCGCCGGAGACCGCCGGGTTCGATCCGCTGGCGATGATCTCCGTCGGAGGCCGGCCTCTGATCCTGCGCCAGGCCGTCGCGGCGATCCACCGGGCTGCGGAGGACGACCGCGTGGCCGGCCTGATCGCGCGGGTACAGATCCCGGCCGCGGCAGCCGGGCCGGTACAGGAGCTGCGCGACGCGATCGCCGAGTTCGGCGCCGTCAAACCGACCCTGGCCTGGTCGGAAACCTACCCGGGTACCTTGTCGTACTACCTGGCCTCGGCGTTCCGCGAGGTGTGGATGCAACCGTCGGGCACCGTCGGACTGGTCGGTTTCGCGACCAACGCGATGTTCCTCAGGGATGCCCTCGACAAGGTGGGGATCGAAGCGCAGTTTGTGACGCGTGGCGAATACAAGTCTGCGACAAACATTTTCACGCAGGATCGCTACACCGACGCCCATCGGGAGGCCGACAGCCGGCTGATCGAGAGCCTGCAGACCCAGGTATGGCAGGCCATCGCGGAATCGCGGCACGTATCCGTCGAAACCATCGACGCGCTGGCCGACAAGGCGCCACTGCTGCGCGACGACGCCGTAGCGGGCGGGCTGATCGACAGGATCGGATTCCGCGATGAGGCATACGCGCGCATCAGTGAATTGTGTGGTGCCGCAGCGGAATCGGATGGCGATGACAGCGCTCCGCGGTTGTATCTGTCGCGGTACGCACGGGCGTCGGCGCCCAAACCGACACCTACGATTCCCGGGCTCAAATCGAAGCCGACGGTCGCCGTCGTGACGGTGCACGGGCCGATCGTCAGTGGCAAGGGCGGTCGGCAGGTGCTGCCGTTCGGTAACTCGGGCGCCGGGGGTGACACCATCGCCGCCGCGCTGCGCGAGGCCGCAGCCCAGGACGACGTGGTGGCCATCGTGCTGCGGGTGGACAGCCCCGGGGGTTCTGTGACTGCCTCGGAGACCATCTGGCGTGAGGTGGTGCGGGCCCGCGAGGCAGGCAAGCACGTCGTCGCGTCGATGGGTGCCGTGGCGGCATCCGGCGGCTACTACGCGGCCATGGCGGCCGACGCGATCGTCGCCAACCCTGGCACCATCACCGGCTCGATCGGGGTGTTGACCGGCAAACTGGTGTCGCGGGAGCTCAAGGACAAGCTCGGGGTCGGTTCCGACGCGGTGCGCACCAATGCCAACGCCGACGCCTGGTCCACCAATGCGCCGTTCACCGATGAGCAGCAGGCCCAGGTCGAGGCCGAGGCAGACCTGTTCTACCAGGACTTCGTGCAGCGGGTAGCGGACGGCCGCGGCTTGGCGGTGGAGGCCGTCCAGGACGTCGCCCGCGGCCGGGTGTGGACCGGGGCCGACGCTCACGAACGCGGGCTCGTCGACGAACTCGGCGGGCTGCGCACCGCGATCCGCCGCGCCAAACTGCTGGCCGGCCTCGACGAGGACACCAAGGTCAAGATCGTCCACCTGCCCGGGTCATCCTTGCGGGATCTGTTGTCGCCCAAGCCATCATCCCAACCGGCAGCGGCGTCGCTGCCCGAGGCGCTGGGTTCGCTGGCCGTCGCGTCGGTGACCGGGGTGCTCGAACACGCCCAACGCTCGGTGACCGGAGCCAACGCGATGTGGCTGGGGGAGTACCGCTTCTAGGCCTCACGAGCAGACGCAAACTCCCCCATTTTCGCTGGAAAAAGGGGGAGTTTGCGTCTGCTCGCGAGACTCACGGCCCCGGGGGCGGTGCAATGCGCCTGCCGGAGAGGTAACGTCAGACCTTGGCAACTACTGAATTGCCGGACGAGACGACGGCCTGGCCCTGCGGTGTTCACCGAACAGACCAGCCGAAACTAGAGCGCGCGGTGGGGACCGGTGTCGTCAGACACATGGAGGAACCGTGCCTGCGCACAAAAGCCCGATGAAGGGCTTCGGAGACAAGCCGGAGATCGATTACAGCGAACCCGCGGAAAGTGCGCCGGACCCGAGCGTACTCAGACGGGCGATCGCCGCATCGGCGATCGGAAACGCCACAGAATGGTTCGACTACGGCATATACGCCTATGGCGTCGGCTACATATCGGCCGCCATCTTCCCGGGTGACACCCAGCAGGCCACTCTGTTGGCGCTTGCGACGTTTGCGGTTTCGTTCCTCGTGCGGCCGCTCGGCGGATTTGTCTGGGGACCATTGGGCGACAGGCTCGGACGCAAACACGTTCTGGCAATCACCATTGTGCTGATGGCGGGTGCGACGTTCTGCGTAGGCCTGGTGCCGTCCTATGCGGCCATCGGACTGTGGGCACCGGCCATCATGGTGGTGCTGCGGATGATCCAGGGCTTCTCCACCGGAGGCGAATATGGCGGTGCGGCAACGTTTATGGCCGAGTACGCGCCGTCGCGCCGCCGCGGGTTCCTCGGGAGCTTCCTGGAATTCGGCACCCTGTCAGGCTTTTCGCTCGGTGCGTTGCTCATGCTCGGCTTCTCGGTGCTGCTCACCGATGACCAAATGGGTTCGTGGGGTTGGCGGTTGCCGTTCATGGTCGCCGCGCCGCTGGGATTGATCGGTGTGTATCTGCGGTCCCGGCTCGAGGACACCCCGGTATTTCGTGAACTCGAGCAGTCCGGCGACACCGAACAAGGCGCGGTCACCCAGTTCAAGGATCTGGTCGGGGAGTACTGGGCACCCGTGTTGCGGCTGGGCGGTCTCGTGGTGGCACTCAACGTGGTCAACTACACGCTGCTCACCTACATGCCCACCTACCTGGAGCGCACCATCGGCCTGTCGAGCAATCACGCGCTGGTCGTGCCGATCATCGGCATGTTGACCATGATGGTGTTCCTGCCGTTCGCCGGGCACATCTCCGATCGGGTGGGCCGCAAACCGATGTGGTGGTTCTCGCTGATCGGGCTGTTCATCGCCGGTGTGCCGATGTTCCTGTTGATGGGCACCAACATGGTCGGCGCCGTGATCGGATTCGCGGTACTGGGGCTGCTCTATGTGCCGCAGCTGTCGACGATCTCCGCAACCTTCCCGGCGATGTTCCCGACGCAGGTGCGCTACGCCGGTTTCGCGATCGCCTACAACGTCTCCACCTCGCTGTTCGGCGGCACCGCGCCCGCGGTCAACGACTGGCTGGTGTCGGTGACGGGCGACCATCTCGTGCCCGCGTATTACATGATGATCGCCTGCGTCATCGGGGCGATCGCATTGGTGAAGGTTCCTGAAACCGCCCGCTGCCCGATCGGAGGAACCGAGATTCCCGGCACGCCCGACGCGCCGCCGCAGCTGGAGTACGACGTCGAACCCACTGCGGCGTCGTAGCTTTCAGCCGGCGGGCAGGCGCGCGATGAGCCGGTCGACGGCGTCTTCCATGTGCGCGAGCATCAGTTTGTCGGTGAGTGCGACGTCGCCGGCTCGGATGGCGCTCGCCAGCGCATGGTGTTCGGTGACCCGGTCGCTGGGGGTGTCGTAGGTATCGGCCAAGGCGTGCAAGCACATTCGGGTCTCGACGAGGTGGGTCTGGTGGATCCTGGACAGTCGTGAGCTGCCCGCCGATGCGACCAGCATTTCATGGAAGCGGATGTCGGCCTCGCTCAACTCATCCGGTTCGGCAGCCGATTCCATCTCGTCGACGATGGTGAGCAGCCGATCACCGACGGCGGCGTAATCGCCCTGCAGGATCTTGCGGGCCGCCGTGCGCTCGACCGCCTCGCGCGCCAGATACATGTCGCGAACCTCGTCGGGTGTCATGTCGATCACGAACACGCCGCGGTTGCGGATGGCGACGACCAGGCCTTCTTGGGTCAGCCGCTGGATCCCCTCGCGGATCGGACCGCGGCTCACCCCGAACCTGCGGGCCAGTTCGGCTTCGCCCAGCTGAGATCCCGGTTCGAGTTCGCGGTGCGCGATGGCCTGCCGCAGCTTGTCGGCGATGATGCTCGGCGTCGATTGCTGGTCAACCGGGCCGATGAAGTCCGTCACCGCGCCGCCCTGAACAGCGTGCCCAGGCCGGGTAGACGCGGAACCGGGCCGATCAACTGCAGGCCCTTCCAGACCGTCACAGCGTTGGCGGTGAGCACCGGCTTCCCGACCGCTGCTTCCAGCCTCTCGATGATGCCCAGCGTGTGCATGGCGGTATCGGGCACCAGCACCGCCTCGGCGTCGGGATGGTCGGCTGCCCGCACCATCTCGACCACGTCGTCGGGAGCCAGGAGGCCCACCTCGGCGGCCGTGACGATGCCGTGGCTGCCCATCGAGACCACCACCGCGCCACTGGCCGACAGGAACGTCACGAAGTGTGCGGCCACGTCGGCGGGGTACGACGCGGCAACGGCAACGCGGCGAATACCCAAGTACTGCAACGCATCTGCAAAAGCTATCGACGTCGACGATGCCGGTACGCCTGCCGCTAGGGCCACCTGGTCGACCTGTCGACGCGCCCCGTCGGGGCCGAAAACGAAGCTGCCCGACGTGCACGCCCACATCATCGATTCCGCTTGAGCACCGCTCAGCCGGGCCACCCCGTCGGCGAGGCGTTCGGGCTTGCCGAGGTCGAGCAGCGCATCCACGCGGTGCGCGTCCTCGCCGACGCTGGTGATCGCGACGGGCAACGCCACAGCGGTGCCCAAACGTGCCTCAAGAGCTTCGAAATCATCCTCTGCGCTGTGGCCGGGATAGAGGATGCCTACGGTCGGCATGCGGTCTCCTGTCGGATCGTGGGCACGGTGCGACTCTCGGTCATTCAGGCCTCCAGCAGTCGCTGACCGGGTCCGACGGCCTTGCGTCCTGCGACGGCCAGCGCTGCCCACATCGTCACCTGGTTGGCCGTCACGACCGGTTTGCCCAGGTCTGCCTCCAGCCGCGCGATCAGGTCGTAGGTCGGCAGGTTCGTGCAGCTGATGACGATCGCCTCGGCATCGGGAACGTCGGTGGCCCGCACCAGATCTGCCGTGGTCTCGTACGGCACCGCCCAGATGCGGGCGGTCATTCCCAGGCCCGCCGTCGCGACGACCTCGATGCCGGCCTCCATGAGATAGCTGGTCAGCCCGATGGTCAGGTCGGCGGTGTACGGGGTGACGGTGGCGACCCTACGCAGGCCGAGATGCCGCAGCGCGGTGAGCATCGCACCGCTGGTGGTCACCGCTGCCGGGGCACCCGCCGCGCGCATGGCCGCGACCAGGGCGGCCTCGCCTGCCATGCCCTTGACGAAGCTGCCTACGGTGCACGCGTACGCGGTGACGAGCGGGGAGACCGCGAGCACGTTGGCGGCGCCGGCCACCACCTGTTCGGGTTCGGAGATGTGCACCGCCATGTCGACGGTCACGGGCATGGGCGCGTACCGCAGCCGGGTGACGTAGAGACTGACATCGTTGGGCACCCATCGCCACAGCTCCCGGTCGAGGGCGAAGTCGTACGGCGCCACGACACCTATCCCCACCTGCTGCAACGGCGGGTGAGGGGCCAAACCCTCGATCGTCATGCCCATAGTGTGAGGCCGAACCGATCGACCGGCAACAGATTGTTGACAATCCTACGAAAAGGTTCCTAGCCTCGGACTGATGTCGAGCCCACGTCCGGTGATCGCGGTGTTGTGTGAGCGCGCGGGCGATCGCCCGGCAGAGGTGGCCGATCTGGACTTTGATGTCGACTTCCGGTATTGCGCCGCAAGCGGTTTGGCCGACGCGGTGCGGGGCGCACAGGCGTTGCTGATGTGGGATTACTTCTCGCCCGCGCTGCGTGGCGCGTGGGCATCCGCGGACGCCCTGGAGTGGATTCACGTCACCGCCGCCGGTGTCGATACGTTGCTCTTCGACCAACTGCGGGACTCCGACGTCGTGGTCACGAACGCTCGGGGCGTGTTCGACCGCCCCATGGCCGAATACGTGCTCGGAGCGGTCATCGCATACGCCAAGGGCACCCAGGCCAGCCTTGATCGGCAACGGCGGCATCAGTGGCAGCACCGGGAGACCAGGACCATCGCCGGTGCGCACGCACTCGTGGTCGGCACCGGCGGCATCGGCAGGGAGATCGCCCGACTGCTGCGCGCCGCGGGACTCGTCGTGCGGGGCGCCGGACGGGTGGCGCGCGCCGAGGACCCCGACTTCGACGGAGTCGTCGCCGCAGCGGACCTGGCGGCCGCCGTCGGCTGGTGCGATCACCTGGTGCTGGCCGCCCCGCTCACCGACGCCACCCGGGGACTCGTGGACGCGACGGTCCTGGCCGCGATGAAGCCCGACGCGCATCTGGTGAACGTCGCGCGTGGCCCGCTCGTCGACGAGTCCGCACTGCTGGCAGCGTTGACCGCAGGCAGCATCGGTGGCGCCACCCTCGACGTGTTCGACACCGAACCGCTGCCGCAGGACCATCCGCTGTGGGATGCGCCCGGTGCCGTCGTCACCGCCCACATGTCCGGGGACGCGCACGGCTGGCGCGACAGGCTGGCCGCGCAGTTCGCCGAGAACCTCCACCGCTGGCTGGCGGGCCGGCCGCTGCACAACGTCGTGGACAAGAAGCTCGGATATGTCAGGGGCGCAACATGATTCCCTCTGCTGTCGAGCTCATGATGGCCTACCGGACCAAAGCGCTCTCGCCCGTGGAAATCACCGAGGCTGCCCTTGGGGCCGTCGCTCGTTACAACAGTCAGGTGAACGCCTTCGTGCTGATCGACGAGGACGGCGCGCTGGCCGCGGCACGCGCGTCGGAAGCGCGGTGGCAGGTCGGGGAACCGCTCGGGCCCGCCGACGGCATCCCCACCTCGATCAAGGACGCACTGTGGACAAAGGGCTGGCCGACGCTGCGCGGCAGCTGGCTCATCGACGAGGCCGGGCCATGGGACGAGGACGCGCCAAGCGTTGCGCGGCTGCGTGATTCGGGGGCGGTCCTGCTCGGTAAGACCACGACGCCGGAATACTCGTGGAAAGGTGTCACCGATTCGCCGCGCTACGGCGTGACCGGAAATCCGTGGAATCCGACTGTGACCGCCGGCGGGTCCAGCGGCGGTAGCGCCGCAGCTGTGGGGCTGGGCATGGGTGCGTGGTCGGTCGGCACCGACGGTGGCGGGTCGGTGCGCATACCCGCGGCATTCACCGGCACTGTGGCACTCAAGCCGACGTATGGACTCATACCGCTATATCCGCCAAGCCCTTTCGGCACGCTCTCGCACGCCGGTCCGATGGCCCGCACCGTGGCCGACGTCGCCGCGCTGCTCGACGTGATCACCGGTTTCGACCCCCGCGACTGGTCCGCAATGCCTTCTCCCACGTCATCGTTTCGGGCCGGTCTCGACGGCGGCATCGCCGGGCTGCGGGTCGCCTATTCACCCGACCTCGGGTTCGGCTCCAATGATCCCGAGGTCGACACCGCGGTACGGGCCGCCGTCAACGTCCTCGCCGCCGCCGGCGCGGACGTCGAGGAAGTCTCGCCGGGCTTTGCCGACCCCGTCCACGCATTCCACGTGCTGTGGTTCTCGGGCGAGGCGAAAGTGTTGGAGGGCAAGCTCACTGGTGACCACACCCGGCCCGTCGACGCGGGCCTGCTACGCACCGCCGCCATCGGCGCGGGCTTCTCGGCTTCGGACTACCTCGACGCGACTGCCGTGCGCATGACGCTGGGGGAGCGGATGGGCCGGTTTCACCGGGCCTACGACGTGCTGATCACCCCGACACTGCCGCTGACCGCGTTCCCCGTCGGCCAGGACGTGCCCGACGGCTCTGACTCGCCGGACTGGACCAGCTGGACGCCATACACCTATCCGTTCAATCTGACTCAGCAGCCGGCACTTTCGGTGCCGTGCGGGTTCGGCCGCAATGGCCTGCCGATCGGTCTGCAAATCGTCGGACCCCGGCACGCGGATGCCCTGGTGCTGCGCGTCGGACAGACCTACCAGGACGCCACCGACTGGCACCACCGGGTGCCGGCGTTGCTCACGGAGGAGGCGCAATGAGCCGATTGATCACGGTGACCCTCGACAAGCGAGGGGTCACGTGCGTCGCCCGGTTGCTCGACGATGCGGCGCCCCGAACGTGTGCGGCCGTCTGGGATGCGCTGCCGCTGTCGGCGCAGGTGTTCCACGGCAAGTACGCCCGCAACGAGATCTACACATTGCTACCGGCGTTCAGCTCCGACCCGGGCCGGGAGAACACCACGGTGACGCCGATACCCGGTGACCTCTGCTGGTTTTCGTTCGACTCCGACGATCTCGGCAACCCCGCATACGGCTACGAGAACACCACGGGCACCGGGACCACGGGCGCCATCGTGGACCTGGCGCTGTTCTACGGACGCAACAACCTGCTGATCAACGGCGACCAGGGCTGGGTGCCCGGCAACGTGTTCGGCGCGATCACCGACGGGCTCGAGGACATGGCGGCCGCCTGCCAGGACCTGTGGATGGGCGGTGCCCGTGGCGAAACGCTGAGTTTCGCCCGGGCGTCTTGACCAGACCTCACACCGGAACTGCATTCCGGGTTGCTAACCGTCGTCGTTAACAACCCGGAATGCAGTTCCGGTGAAAGGCTGCGGGGAATCCTGGTGAATGGCTGCGGAAAACTCAGCCCAAAGTGCCGCTGATGTAGACGATTTCGCCCATCGGGTCTTGGTCGTCGGCCTCCGGCGCGGGCAGGCCATAGCGTGCGAACAACTCCGCCCGCGGGACACCGGTCATCTGCCAGCCCTTGGTGGCGAGATAGTCCGCCGCGGAATGCCGTTCGCCGTGGTAGATCAGCGACGGCATGTCCATGTTCAACCCGATCTGGCTGAATCCCGCCGCTGCCGCGCGGGCCTTGTCGGGATCGAAATCCTTGAGGCCGGGCACGAATTCGGTTGCCAGAGCGCTGTCGACGGCGCTGAGGGCGTCGATGTTGTCGAACAGGCGGTCCTGGGCGTCCGGCGGCAGGTATATCAGCAGCCCTTCTGCACACCAGGCCGTCGGCTGCCCCGGATCGAAGCCGGCCCCTCGCAGTGCGGTGGGCCAGTCGTCCCGCAGGTCGATCGGCACGGTGCGGCGCTGCGCCGTGGGTGTGGCACCGAGATCGTCCAGCACCCGGGTCTTGAACTCGATGACGTCAGGCTGGTCGATCTCGTAGACGACGGTGCCATCAGGCCAGGGCAGCCGGTAGGCGCGCGAGTCCAGACCGGACGCCAGGATCACCGCCTGCCGGATACCGCCCTCGGTGGCGGCGACGAAATAGTCGTCGAAAAACCGGGTGCGTACCGCCATCTCGTCGATGTTCGCCCGCGCCCTGGCCGCCGCATCCGGTGCGATGGCCTCGATGGCGTCGAAATCCAGCTCACCGTTGACCATCTTGGTGAACGCGTCGACGCCCACGGCCCGAACCAGAGGTGCCGCGAACGGGTCGTTGATCAGACCGTGCGGCGCGGTGCTGGCGATCGCCCGCCCCGTCGCGACGAGTGTCGCTGTCGCACCCACGCTCGAGGCCAGATCCCAGGTGTCGCCGTCGACCCGCGTCATCAGATCCTCATTTCCGTTCTGCGGACAGATAACCCGAATCGCCTGCGAGCTCGGCGAGATCCTCGGGATAGTCGAAGCCATAGCCGGCGTAGGCGTCACGGGTGGACAGCACGGTCGTCTGCCAGCCGTGTCCGGTGAGGTAGTCACCGGCGGTGTGACGGTCTCCGGAGTAGAACAGATCCATCAGGTCGACGTCGGACCCAACCCGTTTGGACCACTCGCTCACCTTCTTCGTCCATTCCTCGGAAAGCGTGTTCATGTCCATGTGTTCGGTGGCCAGTCGACTTCCCGGTGCGGACAGGTCTGTGATGTTGTCGAAGAGCCGGTCCTGGGCGTCGGGCGGCAGGTAGATCAGCAGTCCCTCGGCGATCCACGCGGTGGGCGCCGACACGTCGAATCCAGCGGCGCGCAGCGCAGCAGGCCAGTCTTCACGCAGGTCGATGGCCACGGTGCGGCGCTCGGCGGCAGGTTCCGCGCCGAGCCCGGCCAGCGTGCGGGTCTTGAACTCGATCACCTCGGGTTGGTCGATCTCGTACACCACGGTGCCTGCCGACCAGCCCAGCCGGTAGGCGCGGGTGTCCAGACCGGACGCCAGGATGACCGCCTGGCGGATCCCCGCTTCGGTTGCGCTGGTGAAGAAATCGTCGAAAAACCGGGTGCGCACGGCGATCTGCTCGCACATCCGCTGCCGGTCCAGCATCTGGTCGCCCTCGACGCAGAGCTCGCCGTCGGCCAATCGGATGCAGTGCTCCAGCCCGACCGCTTTGACCAGCGGATCGGCGTACGGGTCGTTGATCAGTGGGTCGGGTTGCTTGGTGGCCAGTGCGCGGGACGCGGCGACACCCGTCGCCGTCGAACCGACGCTGGTAGCCAGGTCCCAGGTGTCACCGTCGGTGCGTGCCATCGTTGTTCCTTACTGTCGTGTGGCCACTACTGCCAATGAATTGCGTTGTGGTTCAGCGTCTTCCGAATCGGGGAAAGTGCGCCCGTATTCGGCGAACACTTCGGGGCGCCGCCGGGCCGTCACCGACCAGCCGGAGGCGGTGAGATAGTCGACGACCGAATTGCGTTCGCCGGTGTACCAGAGCTCGGACAGGTCGACGTCGAATCCGTGTTCGCGCCACCGCTCGGCCATGGACTGGCTGCGGTTGCGCACAGCCGCTGCGATGTCCGGGTGGTACTCGGTGGCCAACTGGCTGCCGGTGGCGCTCAGCGCGGTGATGTTGTCGAACAGGCGGTCCTGAGCCTCGGGCGGTAGGTAGACCAGCAGACCCTCGGCGCTCCACGCCGTCGGCAGGTCAGGGTCGAACCCGGCGGCGCGCAGTGCCGCAGGCCAGTCGTCGCGCAGGTCGACGGCCACGGCGCGGCGCTCCGCGGTGGGAGCGGCGCCGAGCTTCTCCATCGCGGCGGTCTTGGCGCCGATCACGTCCGGTTGGTCGATCTCGTAGACCACGGTCCCCTCAGGCCAGGGGAGCCGATAGGCGCGCGCGTCCAAACCCGAGGCCAGGATCACCGCCTGCCGGATGCCTGCGGCCCCTGCCGTGAGAAAGAAGTCGTCGAAGAACTTCGTCCGCACCGCCATCACCGACGTCATGAACTCGGCCGCCGAGGCGTCATCGCCGTCGAGCACCAGGTCGCCGTCGACGAGCTTGGTGAAGAAGTCCACGCCCACCGCGCGCACCAGCGACGCGGCGTACGGATCGTTGATCAGAGGCTCTGGTTCGGCGCTGGCGATCGCGCGGGCTGCGGCGACCATGGTGGCCGTCGCGCCGACGCTGGAGGCCAGGTCCCAGCTGTCCGCATCAGTACGTGCCATGTCGGTCCCTACCGCTGTGCGCTGATGTAGACGACCGATGCGGCGTGTTGCTCATCCCCGACCGGTGGCAGGCCCGTCTGGATCAGCAGATCGTTCGAGCTGATGGCGGTGGTCTGCCAGGAGTGGCCCTCCAGATACGTGGTGACGTCGGCGCGGTCGCCGAGGAAGATCAACTCGTTGAGGTCGATGTCCAGGCCGTGCGCCCGCCAGCGGTCGGTGAAGTCCTTCATCCTCGCGCGGATCGACTCTTCGTCGTTGGTTTCTGTCGCCGGAACACCCTCGACGCCGAGCCTGCTGCCCGGCGCGCTCAGTGCGGTGATCTGGTCGAGCAGTCGGTCCTGGGCGTCCGGCGGCAGGTAGCCCAGCAAACCCTCGGCGATCCATGCCGTCGGCTTGGTGGCGTCGAAACCAGCGTCGGTCAATGCCGTGGGCCAGTCGAAGCGAAGGTCCATGGCCACCGTGCGGAGATCTGTGGTCGGCGTGGCGCCCAACTCGGCGAGAGTCTTCGCCTTGAACTCGACCACCTGAGGCTGGTCGATCTCGAACACCACGGTGCCGTCCGGCCACGGCAGCCGGTAGGCCCGGGAATCCAGCCCCGCGGCGAGGATCACCGCCTGGCGGATACCGGAGCGCACCGCCGACAGGAAGAAGTCGTCGAAGAACCGGGTGCGGGCGGCCATGCCGTTGGCGAATCGATGCAACCCGGTCGCGGCCTCCTCGTCGAGACCGTCGGTGGTGAAGTCCTCGTCGACCAGTTTGGTGAAGAAGTCCATCCCGACGGCCCGAACCAGGGGTGCGGCGAACGGGTCGTCGATCACGGGGTCCTCGGCGTTGGTCGCCATCGCCCTGGCCGCCGCGACCATCGTCGCGGTGGCACCCACGCTGGACGCCAGATCCCAGGTGTCGTTGTCGGTGCGCGCCATGAACTCCCCTTAGATGCCTGTTAGTTAGGTGATGTAACGAGCCGTCGCCGACTGTACGCTCTGAAGCTGAATACGGGGCTTGGCCTGCGGGCGAAGCTGATCGATGCGGGGCCGTCCGGGCGCAACTGTTACTCTCGTAGACTGTTTGACGCTTGAGTTCGCAGGCCCGGCGCCTGCCGGGCCGGCATGTATACGACTTGACCAAGACGCTGGACCCACCAGCCCCATTTGGCACGCCGCGCTGAGAAGTCGGCTGCGCAGGAGGAAGAGTGCTTTCGGCTTTCATCTCATCGCTGCGGACGGCCGACCTCAGACGCAAGATCCTGTTCACGTTGGGCCTGGTGATCCTGTACCGCGTCGGTGCATCGATCCCGTCGCCCGGGGTCAACTACCCGAACGTGCAGAAGTGCATCGAGCAGGTCAGTGGTGGTGACTCGGCGCAGATCTACTCGCTGATCAACCTGTTCTCCGGCGGCGCCCTGCTGCAGTTGACCGTGTTCGCGGTCGGCGTGATGCCCTACATCACCGCCAGCATCATCGTGCAGCTGCTGGTCGTGGTCATCCCGCGGTTCGAGCAGCTGCAGAAGGAAGGCCAGGCCGGCCAGGCCAAGATGACGCAGTACACGCGTTATCTGTCGATCGCGCTGGCCATCCTGCAGGCCACCAGCATCGTGGCGCTCGCCGCCAACGGCGGACTGCTGCAGGGCTGCTCGCTGAACATCATCCAGGACAGCTCGATCTTCGGGTTGATCGTCATCGTGCTGGTGATGACCGCGGGTGCCGCCCTGGTCATGTGGATGGGTGAGCTGGTCACCGAGCGTGGCATCGGCAACGGCATGTCCCTGCTGATCTTCGCCGGCATCGCTGCCCGCATCCCGTCCGAGGGCAAGACCATCCTGGACAGCCGCGGCGGCCTGGTCTTCGCCGCCGTCTGTGCGGCTGCGCTGGCAATCATCATCGGCGTGGTCTTCGTGGAGCAGGGCCAGCGCCGTATTCCGGTGCAGTACGCCAAGCGCATGGTCGGCCGCAAGATGTACGGCGGCACGTCCACCTACCTGCCGCTGAAGGTCAACCAGGCCGGCGTCATCCCGGTCATCTTCGCGTCCTCGCTGATCTACATCCCGCACCTGATCACGCAGCTGATCCGCAGCGGGAACCCCAACGGCGGCAACGGCTGGTGGGACAAGTTCGTCGCCAACTACCTCACGAATCCCGCCGACCCCGTCTACATCGCGATCTACTTCGGCCTGATCATCTTCTTCACGTACTTCTACGTGTCGATCACGTTCAACCCGGACGAGCGGGCCGACGAGATGAAGAAGTTCGGCGGCTTCATCCCCGGCATCCGGCCGGGTAAGCCGACCGCGGACTACCTGCGTTATGTGCTGAGCCGGATCACCCTGCCGGGCTCGATCTACCTGGGTGTGATCGCAGTTCTGCCGAACCTGTTCCTGGAGATCGGCAACACCGGGACGGTCCAGAATCTCCCGTTCGGTGGAACTGCGGTTCTCATCATGATCGGCGTCGGGTTGGATACCGTCAAACAGATCGAGAGCCAGCTCATGCAACGCAACTACGAAGGGTTCCTGAAGTGAGAGTCGTTCTACTCGGACCGCCCGGTGCGGGCAAAGGCACACAGGCCGAGAAGCTGTCCGAGAAGCTCGGCATCCCGCAAATCTCCACCGGGGACCTCTTCCGCAAGAACATCGGCGACGGCACGCCCCTGGGTGTCGAAGCCAAGCGTTACCTCGACGCGGGTGACCTGGTTCCCGCCGAGCTGACGAACCGCCTGGTAGAAGATCGGATCGACCAGGCGGACGCCGCCAACGGGTTCATCCTGGACGGCTACCCGCGCTCGGTCGAGCAGGCCCGCGCACTGCACGACATGCTCGAGGCCCGTAACACCAAGCTGGATGCGGTACTCGAGTTCGCGGTCTCCGAGGACGAGCTGCTCGCCCGGCTCAAGGGCCGCGGCCGCGCCGACGACACCGAAGAGGTCATCCACAACCGGATGAAGGTCTACCGCGAAGAGACCGAGCCGTTGCTGGAGTACTACGGCGACGAGGTCAAGACCGTCGCCGCGGTGGGCGCCCTCGATGAAGTGTTCGCACGCGCTCTGAGTGCGCTCGGGCGGTGAACCCGCAGTCGGGCCGCGTCGGTGAACCGACCATAGGGCGGCGTCGATGATCTCCCTGCCGGGGCTGCGCAGCCGAAAGGTCGTCGCGCAGCGCAGCGCAGGAGAACTCGACGCCATGCAGGTCGCGGGCGCGCTCGTCGCGTCCGCGCTGCGCGCGGTCCAGGCCGCGGCCGCGCCGGGCGTCAGCACACTTGAGCTCGACCGCATCGCCGAATCCGTCATCCGCGACGGTGGTGGCACGCCATCCTTCCTCGGCTATCACGGCTTTCCGGCCAGCATCTGTGCGTCGGTCAACGACCGTGTGGTGCACGGCATCCCGTCGGCGGGCGAGGTACTCGCGACCGGCGATCTGGTCTCGATCGACTGCGGTGCGATCGTCGACGGCTGGCACGGCGACTCAGCTGTCACCTTCGGCGTCGGCCCGCTGATCGACGCCGACGAGGCCCTGTCCGAGGCCACGAAGGCGGCCATGGACGCCGGGATCGCCGCGATGCTCCCGGGCAACCGGCTCACCGACGTCTCGCATGCCATCGAGGTCGAGACTCACGCCGCGGAAACTCGGCACGACCGCAAATACGGAATCGTCGCCGGCTATGGCGGACACGGCATCGGCAGGCAGATGCACATGGACCCATTCCTGCCCAACGAAGGTTCGCCCGGGCGCGGACCGTACCTGGCTGTCGGATCGGTGCTGGCCATCGAACCCATGCTGACCCTCGGCACCACCAAAACCGTGGTGCTTGAGGACGAGTGGACCGTCATCACCGCCGACGGAACCCGCGCCGCACACTGGGAGCACACCGTCGCCGTGACCGAAGACGGGCCCCGGATCCTCACCCGCTGATTTCCGCATCAGCAATCGTCCCGCTTGATGTTCTCCGAACCGTCGCGCACGCGCGGGCGCAAAGGTCTAATTGAACTGGATCACCACCAACGTCGTATCTAAGACGGAGGTTGGTTAATGGACGATCCGGAGGCCGCCATGATGCGGGGGCTCTACGATGAGCATGCCGCGGCCTTGTGGCGATACGCGCTGCGCCTCACCGGCGACCAGGCGCGCGCCGAGGACGTGGTGCAGGAGACGCTGCTGCGGGCCTGGCGGCATCCCGACGTCACCGCGGATACAGATCGATCGGCGAGGGCTTGGCTGTTCACGGTGGCGCGGAACATGATTATCGATGAACGCCGCAGCGCCCGGTTCCGCAACGAGACGGGTGTTCCGGACCCAGAACTGGTGGCCGACCACGCCGCCCCCGACCAGGTGGACACCGCATTGGACCGGTTGTTGCTGAGCACCGCACTCAGTCAACTGTCCGAGGAGCATCGGGCCGTGGTCCGTCGCGCCTACTACCAGGGCTGGACGACCACGCAGATCGCGGCCGATCTTCAGATACCCGAAGGCACTGTGAAGTCGCGGCTGCACTACGCCGTCCGCGCATTACGACTCAACCTACAAGAAATGGGGGTGACACGATGACGCAGTACGGTGCACCCCGCATTGATCCTGTGGACGGCGACCGCTACCTCACCTGGGACGCGGCTTATGTCCTCGGCTCATTGACGAGCACCGAGCGCCGCGAGTACGAAGGCCATCTGGCGGGATGCGAGCGGTGCCGGGCAGCTGTCGCCGAGCTAAGCGGCATGCCGGCCCTGCTCGCCCTGCTGGATTTCGACGATGTGCGTGCGCTCGACGAGGAGCAGCCCGATCCACCCCTTCGGCCCGAGGTGCTGGAGTCGGTGCTCGCCAAGGCCAGCTGGCGGCGGCGCCGGTCCCGCTGGGTGACTTCGGCCGCGGTCGGGTTGGCGGCTGCGCTGCTGGCAGTCGGGCTGGTCGTCGCGATCCGCCCGGAGACGTTCGGTCTGCACACCGGCACCGAGCAGCAGCAGGCTGCGGAGATGCTCCAGATGTCCAAGGTGTCCGAAACCCCGATCAATGCCAGCATTGCGCTGAGCAGCTACTCGTGGGGCACGCGGATCGACATGGCATGCACCTATGGCGACTGGGGCAACAAGGACGCGCCGCCGCAGAACCTCGGCATGGTGGTGGTCGGCCGCGACGGTACCCACACCGAGGTCGCGACATGGCTCGGATTGTCCGGTGCGACCGCCCTGCCCAGCGGAAACACCACGTTGCCGATCAACGAAATCGCTGCGGTGCAAATGGTTTCGTCGCCTGACGGAAAAGTCCTACTTGAGAAAACCCTGTAAATCCGGCTGCCGGTGAACCGCGCCCCCTCCCGGGCCGTGTCACTAGGCAGAACCGGAAGGCAGGTGGACTATGGCCAGCAGGCACCGAGTGGTCGACCACATCGTCGGCCACCTGGCGGCGAGCGGGGTCTCTCACATCTTCGGCGTCGACGGCGCCAACATCGAAGATCTCTACGATGCGGCGCACTTTCGTGACGACATCACCGCGGTACTGGCGAAACATGAATTCTCCGCGGCCGCAATGGCTGACGGCTACAGCCGCAGCGGGGCGGGGATCGGTGTGGTCGCCGCCACATCGGGCGGCGGATGCCTGAACACCGTGCCGGGCCTGGGGGAGTCACTGGCCAGCCGGGTTCCGGTACTGGCCTTGATCGGTCAGGCCCCGACGGCGCTGGACGGACGCGGGGCCTTCCAGGACACCAGCGGACGCAACGGCGCACTGGACGCCGAGGCGCTGTTCTCGGCGGTTTCGGTGTACTGCCGCCGAGTGGTCAGTGCCCGGGACATTCTCACGGCCCTACCTGAGGCGCTGGCCGCGGCCCGCACCGGCGGACCGGCGGTGCTGTTGCTGCCCAAGGACATCCAACAGGCCGACCTGGGCGAACCCACCAACGGCAAGCTGAACGGAATGCACGTGCGCGCACAGCTTTGCGATCCCGGTCCGCTCGCCACGGCGTTGCGGGAGGCTGCCGGACCGATCACCATCATCGCCGGTGAACAGGTGGCCAGGGACGACGCCAGGGCCGAACTCGAGCGGCTGCGGGCCACCCTGCGTGCGCGCATCGCCACGGTTCCCGACGCCAAGGACGTCGCAGGCACCCCTGGCCTCGGATCGTCCTCTGCGCTAGGGGTATCCGGTGTGATGGGTCACCCCGGTGTCGCCACCGCGGCGGCGCGCAGTGCGCTGTGCCTGCTGGTCGGCACGCGCATGACCGTCACGGCGCGGGCCGGTCTCGACGACGTGCTGGGCACGGTGCCGACCTATTCGATCGGATCGGCCGAACCCTACCTGCCGTGCACCCATGTGCACGCCGACGATTTGCGTGGATCGCTGGCTCTGTTGACGCAAGCACTGTCGGGCCATGGCAGACCCGCACACGTCAGGGTTCCGGATACGGTGCTACGCAGTGAATTACGACCTCCGGCATGCGACGGCCCGGGCGTTCGGTACCGCGATGCGATGGCGGTGCTCGACGACGTCCTGCCGGCAGGCACCGATATCGTCGTCGATGCCGGGAATATCGGGGCGTCGGCCATCCACTACCTGCCGGCCCGGCGTGACGGCCGGTTCGTCGTCGCGCTCGGCATGGGTGGGATGGGGTACAGCTTCGGCGCCGGGATCGGGATGGCCTTCGCGAGGGGCGGGCGTACCGTGGTCATCGCGGGCGACGGCTCATTCTTCATGCACGGCATGGAGATTCACACTGCTCTGCAGTACCGGCTGCCGATCACCTTCCTGCTGTTCGACAACCACGCACACGCCATGTGCGTGACCCGCGAGCAGATGTTCTACGGAGACCGCTACAGCTACAACCGGTTCGGGCCCAGTCACCTGGGACCCGGTCTGGCCACGATGTTCCCGGGACTCACGTCGCTCGGCGTCGACGACCTCGGGCAATTGCCCGGCGCGCTGCAGCTGGCGCTCGATGACGACGGCCCGTCGGTCATCAGCATCGAGTGCTCCGCCGATGAAATCCCCCCGTTCGCAGCCTTTCTCAACAGATCCGCAACACCGCACACCGAGGAGAACAAAACCCATGTCGCTGCCCGCGCTTGATGACATCACCGCCCACCGGGGCACCACCGAAGCCATGGACGGACTGATCCGTATCGAAACCTCACCGAAGGAGCAGGCCACGCCGATCATCATGGAGATGATGCGGTCGGTGTACCCGCACGACGAGGTGTTCGGCGAATACTGCACCGTCAACGACTACATCGATTGCCCCCCAGAGGAATTGTTCGACTATCTTTCGGACACCCGCAGCCTGGAGGAGTGGACGTACAGTCTGCGCGGGTTCACCACCACCGACGAACCGGGCTTGTGGCTGGCCTATGACCGGCTCGGTGCCGGACCGACCGGCCCGGGTAGCGAGATCTACACCCGCACCGTGGCCAACCGCGAGGCGCTCACCGTCGACTACCACTGTGCATGGGATCAGGGCAAGCACCTGTGGATGATCTACCTGATGCGCATCGTCGACGCCCAGGTGGTGTTCGACAAGCCGGGATCTGTTGTGCTGTGGACGAATTGCCATCACCCGTTCTACGACAACAATCCCTACCCGGAGACCGCACCGCCCGGACGTCCGGTGTGGGTGGGCGACTTCTGGGACATGTTCGGGGCCGGGCATCTGCTCGAACTGCACAACCTCAAAGCGATTGCCGAGTACCGGCACCGCAACGGCCTGCCGGTCACCCCGGCCTGGATGAAATGAGCATGACGATGAGCGCAGCAACCAAGACCGTCTCCCTGCTGGACGTGTCGACCTACCTGCCCGGGGAGCCGATCGGCGCCGAATATTACGCACAGTTCGCCGAATCCGACGAGCTGCGAGACAATCTCATGTTCCGGGCGCCCAGGTTTCGGCACCACGTGGCGCCCGACGAGACCGCCATCGACATGGTCGAACGCGCCGCCGCCGGGCTCATCGACCGGCACGGCCAGGATGCGGTGACCGGTGCGGACATCCTCATCACGCACACCCAGATGCCCGACATGCCGTTCTATGGCGGTGGTGGCGGCATGGCGCATCGCCTTGGCATGAAACCGAACTGGGTGATCGACCTGCACAACGGCGGCTGCGCCGCGTTCGTGCTCGGGCTCAAGCTGGCTCGCAACCTGCTGGCCTCCGGCGAGGGACGGACCGCATTGATCGCCGTCGCGCAGAACGCTGCCGGGCAGATCTTCGATCAGGAGAGCATCCGGCGCAAGGCTCAGGCCTCGGTGCCCGGTGACGGGGCCGCGGTGGGTCTCGTGGCGCTCTCGGATGTCTCACCGATCCTGGACGTGGAGTGCCGCACCTACGGTGAGTTCGCCGGGGACATGACGATCGCGGTCGATCCGCCCCGCAAGTGGTGGGAGGCGGGCCCGGGGGAGGGGTGCATCGGGTTCACCGAGAGCAAGATCACCAAGGTGCTCGCCCGCGGCAACCGCCAGGTGCCCGAGGTGTCCTACGCGGTGTGTGATCGAATCGGAGTGCAGCCCAAGGATATCGACCTGCTGGTGACCAACCAGCCCAACCGGGCGTTCCTGCGGAACTGGCGTGATGCACTGGAGCTGCCGCAATCGAGGCACGTCGATACTTTCGACGAGTGCGGAAACCTTTTCGCCGCAGGCATTCCGGTGAACTTCGACCGCGCGGTGAGCACCGGGCGGGTCGCGTCGGGGGACACAGTGCTGATGGCGGCGTTCGCGCACGCCGGCGACTTCGCCGGGGCGGCTGCCATCTGCTGGGGCGGACGAAACTGATGGGCACACCACCCGCTGCGCTGCTCGGCGTGGTCGGCTCGATCCCCGATGCGGTCAACCCGTTGGCGTTGTCGCTCAACGAATGTCCCTTTCCGCCGTTGCCTGCTGTGCGCTCGGCGATGGCTGCGTCGATCGACAGCGCCAACCGGTACCCCGAGTTCCTGCCGCAGCGGCTGCGATCGTTGATCGCCGGCCACGTCGGGGTGCGAGAGTCGCAGGTGATCATCGGATCCGGCGCCACGGGCGTGACGATGCAGGTGTTGCACGCGGTCAGCAGCCCGGGGGAAACGATGGTCATGGCGGCGCCGACCTTCGACGGATTTCCGATCTTCGCGCAGATGGCCCGGTTACAGGCGGTGACGGTGCCGCTCGACCAGCACGGCCATCACGACCTCGATGCCATGGCCGACGCGGCCCAGAAGGCCAGGGTGGTGATCGTGTGCCGACCACACAATCCCACCGGAACGGTCGAACCGGCAGCCGACATCGAACGGTTCCTCGCGCGCGTGCCCCGGGACACCGTCGTGCTGCTCGACGAGGCCTACGTGGAATTCCTGCCCGATGAGCACCGCATCGATGCGCCCAGCCTGGTCCGTCGGTTCGGCAATGTGGTGGTGGTACGGACCTTCTCGAAGGCCTACGGACTGGCCGGGCTGCGGGTCGGATACGGCTTCTGCGCTCCGGATCTGGGCCGCACCTTGTGGTCCATGCAACTGCCGTTCGGCACCCCGCTGAGTGGTCTGGTGGCGGTCGCAGCCTCCTATGACGCCGAAAGTCAACTCCGGCAGCGGATTCGGTTGATCTCCGCGGAGCGCCGGTATCTGCAGCTGCGGTTGCGGTCGATGGGTTTCTACACCACCGAAGGGCAGGCCAACTTCGTCTACCTACCCGCCTGCGAGCGGCGTTGGCAGGATGTGTTCGACGGTGCGGGCGTGCAGGTCAGGCACTATCCCGACGGAGGTGTGCGAATCACGGTGGGCTCGCGGGAGTCGACGCGGGCAGTGCTGCGGGCGGTGCGCACGGCGTTGCGCTGAGTTCGCCGCGCTGTTCGCACCGCGGGTAGCGGTGATGCGGTAAGAAGAAGCGTGCCCTCACCACCCGACAAGCGTGATCCCATCGCATTGGCCCGTGCCAACTGGGTGGCGGCGGGCTGGGGTGACGTGGCCGACGGGATGGTCGCGGTGACGTCGGTGATGCGCGCGCACCAGATCCTGCTGGCCCGGGTGGAGACCGCGCTGCGGCCGTACGACCTGAGCTTCTCGCGCTTCGAGTTGCTGCGGCTGCTGGCCTTCAGCAGGGCGGGTGCGCTGCCCATCACCAAGGCATCCGACCGGCTGCAGGTGCACGTCACCAGCGTCACGCACGCCATCCGCCGGCTGGAGGCCAACGGGCTGGTGCAGCGCATACCGCATCCCACCGACGGCCGCACCACCCTGGTGCAGATCACCGAACTGGGGCGGTCCACCGTCGAGGAAGCCACGGTGACCCTCAACGATCAGGTGTTCGGGGATGTCGGGATGTCCGCGGAACAGTCCCGCGCGCTGGTGGCGTCGATCGAGACGCTGCGGCGCAACTCCGGGGACTTCTGAAGCGCTTCCGGAAACTGCTGGTCCTCCTCGCGCGCGGGCCTAATCGAGCACGGCGGGCAGCGGAATGGTCGCGGTGACGGCCGTTCCCGCTCCCGGCCGTGACCGGATGTTGAGTCGGCCCCCGACGATCTCGGCGCGCTCAGCCATCGACAGCAAGCCGTAGCCACCCATTTCGTCGCTGCCCAGCGGATGCTCGAAAGTGTCGAAACCCTTTCCGTCGTCCACGATTTCGAGCCGAGCCACGTTGTCATCCAAGGTGAAGGTGAGCCGGGCCCGGCTCGCGTCGGCGTGCTTGACCACGTTCTGCAGGCATTCCTGCGCGATCCGGTAGAGGGCCAGCTCGATGTGGTCGGGCACCCGGGTCTCGGCGAGATCGACCTCGAGATCTATCCCGGGGATGGACCGAGCCAGGCTTGCCAAACCGCCCGCCAAGCCGAGGTCGTCGAGCACCGGAGGCCGCAGCCCGCTGATCGCGGCGCGGGCCTCCTGCAGGGTCAGGTCGACCAGTTCTCGTGCCTTGTCGAGTTGTTCGGCCAGCGCGCGGGGGTCGTCAACGGCGCGTGCCGCGGCATCGAGCCGGTAGGACAACGTCACCAGCCGCTGCGAGATGCCGTCGTGGATGTCGCCCGCCAGCCGGCGCCGCTCGATCTCCTGCGCCTCGATGACCTGCTCGACGAAATTCTCGTGGGCCCGTTCGCGGGCCACCAGCTGCCGGTGCAGCCGGGCCTGGTGCAGCGCCCCGGCGATGAGCCGGCCGATCACGATCAGCAACTCGACGTCGCGTTCCCCGAACTCCCGCCGATTGACGGTGTGCACGTTGAGGACGCCCACCAGCCCACCAGGATCGGTCTCCATCGGCACCGACACCATCGAGGTGAAATCGCGTCCGCGCAGCGTTTCGAACGGTAGATAGCGGGGATCGGCCTCCTTGTCGTGGCTGATCACCACAGGCTCGCGGTGGCTGGCCACCCAGCCCGAGATGCCCTGCCCGAGCGGCAGCCGGATCTTGCCGACCTCGGCGTCGAACGGCGGGGTGGCGCCGGCCAGCGTCAGGGCCCGGTCGGAGTCGTCGAGCACGTGCACGAAGCACACATCGGTCGCGGTGGCCGCGGTGATCATCCGGGCTGCCGCGGCCGCGAGGTGCTCCACGCCGGGGCCGCTGGAGGTGGCCTGGATGAGCTCCCGCAGCAGCGCGAGCTCGCGGTCGGCGGTGAGCACCATGGGGCCGAATTCACTGGTCATTGGTAGATGCCTTCGCGTAGGGCGGTGGCGACGGCGCCGGCGCGGTCACTGACGCCCAGCTTGCGGTAGATGGACCGCAGGTGGGTCTTGACGGTCTCCTCGCCGATCACCAGCTTGGTGGCGATACCGCGGTTGGAGAGGCCCGCCACCACGAACGAGAGGATCTCGCTCTCCCGCTGGGTGAGGCCCTGCCGGACACCCGGCCAGAACTCGTCGCGCTGCAAGCGCGCGGCCGTGTCGGCGGCGCGGGCGGCCATGCCCGGATCGATCGCGGTGGCGCCACCATGGGCGAATTCGATCTGGCGGACCAACTCGTCGCTGCTGATGCTCTTGAGCAGGTAACCCGATGCGCCGACCCGCAACGCCTGGAACAGGTACTGCTCGTCGTCGTACACGCTCAGCATCACCACTTTGCGGTCCGGATCACGTTCCCGCAAGTCGCGGCACAGATCCAGACCGCTGGAGCCCTGCATACGGACATCGCACAGCACGATGTCGGGGTCCAGTTCGGCGACAACGCTGAGCGCTCGCTCAGCGCCGACCGCGTGGCCTACCACCAGAACCCGGTCTTCGAACGCGGCGAGCATGGCCTTGAGACCCTCGATGACCATTTCGTGGTCATCGACCAGCACAAGGCGCACTGGGGAGGGCGCCATGGCATCACCTTATGTGGCTGCGCGTGCGAGGAGCAGATACATCCAGCGGACGAAGTTCGCATGCCCAATCACCCCTAGGGGGGAGGCGCAGGGCTTGTGACGTGGGCCACTCTCAGGTGGTGTCCTCACCTCAGGAGAAAACATGGCGTGCCGGACGGTTCTGGTGGGACTGTCCTGAGCCGACAGATGCAGGAGCGTTCCCGCTGCGTGCGGTGATCTTCGATCTCGACGCGCTGTCAGACCTGGATGTCGACGGTCATCGGGTCGTGTTCAACGCGGCATTCGCCGCGCACGGCCTGCCCCTGGAGTGGAGCGTGGCGCGGTACCGGCAGCTGTTGGCGCTGCACGACGAACGCCAGCGGGTCGCTGCCGAGCTCCGCAAGCGCTGCGTGGGACCGGAATGCGACGTGCTCACCGAGGTGCTCGCCGACGAGATCTGTGCCACCAAGGACATGATGTTCGACGAGATGATCCTCGACGCGGGCCTGGCTCCGCGGCCCGGTCTGCTCGACCTGGTCATGGACGCCTTCGCCGCCGAGGTACCCGTCGGCGTGGTGTCGAGCGGGCGGCGCCGGTGGGTCGAGCCGCTGGTGCGCCAGCTGGTCGGCGAGGGCCTGGTGGAAACCGTCGTCACCGGTGACGACGTCACCTCGTCGAGGCACGGCGCCGCCCACCAGCACGCCCTGGCCGAGCTCGGCGTGTCCGCGCACGAGGCGCTGGGCGTCGCCGGATCGAGCGCCGGGCTGCGGGCCGCGAACGCAGCGGGGCTGGCCAGCGTGCTCGTCGGCGCCGACATGGGCGCGGCCCTCCCGGCAGTCGCGGTACGCCCGGATTACACGGGCACGGACGACGCGCTGCGGTTGGCGACCTGCCGACGCCTGCACGCCTCGTGGTGGGCGCAGCACAGCCCGACGGCCGCCTAGGGCGCTCAGCCCCGCAGCGTCTCGATCACCGCGCTGAAGTCCAAGTCGGCATGGTCGACGGCGAACTTGGCGTAGATTTCCGCGGCATGGGTGCCCAGCGGCGCCGACGAACCCGTCGACTCCACGGCCGCCATTGCCAGGCCCAGATCCTTGTTCATCAACGCCGTGGCGAACCCCGGTTTGAAACTGTTGTTGGCGGGGGACGTCGGAACAGGTCCTGGCACAGGGCAATTGGTGTGCACAGCCCAGCAGTTGCCCGTCGCGCCCGTGATCACGTCGAACAGCGCCTGCTTGTCCAGGCCGAGTTTCTCGGCCAGTACGAATGCCTCACCGACGGCGATCTGCTGCACCGCCAGCACCATGTTGTTGCACACCTTGGCGGCCTGGCCCGATCCGGCGGCGCCGCAGTGAATGATCTTGCCCGCCATGGGTTCCAGTACCGTACGGGCCGCGGCGACAGCGTCGTCGGGTCCACCGACCATGAATGCCAGGGTGCCGGCCACCGCACCCTTGACGCCGCCGGACACCGGGGCGTCGAGCTGACCGAAACCGTGCTCGCCGGCCAGCTTGTGGACCTCACGGGCATCGTCGACCGAGATGGTGGAGCTGTCGATGAACAGTGCGCCTGCCGACGCGGCCGGCAGCACCTCGGCGTAGCAGCTCTTCACCTGCGCGCCGTTGGCCAACATGGTGATCACCACGTCGGCACCCGCGACGGCCTCGGGCCCGCTACCGAAGACGGTGACGCCGTTGGCCTTTGCGGCTTCCTGCGCCGCCGGGGCGGGGTCGAATCCGTGCACGGTGTGCCCGGCGGTCACCAGGTTGGCAGCCATCGGGCCGCCCATGTGACCGAGACCCAGGAAAGCGATTGTGCTCACGTGCAACTCCTATCCCACGCGGGCTCTGCCCGCCTATGCTGAAGCGCGGGCTCGGCCCGCGGTCGCGCGCCCGATCACCACGCGCATGATTTCGTTGGTTCCCTCAAGGATGCGGTGCACCCGTAGATCGCGGACGATTTTCTCCAACCCGTACTCGCGCAGATAGCCGTAGCCACCGTGCAGTTGCAGGGCCTGATCGGCCACCTCGAAGCACGTGTCGGTCACATAGCGTTTGGCCATCGCGCACAACGTCACCTTGTTGGGGTGGTTGGCATCCAACGCGGAGGCCGCCCGCCACAACATGTTTCGTGAGGTCTCCAGTCCCGTGGCCATGTCGGCCAGCGTGAACCGGATGGTGGGCTCGTCGAGCAGCGCGCCGCCGAATGCCTGCCGGTCGGCAAGATAGGCCACCGCCTTGTCGTGCGCGATCTGCGCCCCGCCCAGCGAGCACGCGGCGATGTTGATGCGCCCACCGTTGAGCCCGTTCATCGCGATGCCGAACCCCGTGCCCTCGGTGCCGCCGAGCAGTGCATCGGCAGGCACCCGAACACCGTCGAAGATCACCTGCGCCGTGGGCTGGGCGTTCCAGCCCATCTTCTGCTCCTGGGCGCCGAAACTCAGCCCGGGCGTGCCCTTTTCGACCACGAACGCGGATATGCCCCGCGGTCCCTCTGCACCGGTTCTGGCCATCACCACGTAGACGTCAGAGCTGCCCGCGCCGGAGATGAACTGTTTGTCGCCGTCGAGTACCCAGTCGTCCCCGTCGCGGACCGCCCGGGTGCGCAGGGCCGCGGCATCCGACCCGGCGCCCGGTTCGGTCAGGCAGTAGCTCGCGATGGCGTCCATCGACGCCAGCCGCGGCACCCAGGTCTTGCGCTGCTCCTCGGTGCCGAAGCTGTCCACCATCCACGCGCACATGT
Source organism: Mycolicibacterium brisbanense (assembly GCF_001570425.1). Classification (GTDB taxonomy): domain Bacteria; phylum Actinomycetota; class Actinomycetes; order Mycobacteriales; family Mycobacteriaceae; genus Mycobacterium; species Mycobacterium brisbanense. The sequence goes on along the minus strand of NZ_BCSX01000015.1, from coordinate 29,604 downwards.
TGTGAATGGACAGGAATGCCGCGATGGCCGGGTCGGCGGCGGCGAGCTGCTCGAAGATGCGCACGGCATCCAGTCGCCGCAGCCCGCTGCCGCCCGCGTCCTCCTGGCAGTAGATCGCCGCCATGCCGAGTTCGGCCGCCTCGCGCAGCACGTCGACGGGGAAGTGATGCGTCTCGTCCCACTCCAACGCGTATGGCGCGATGCGCTTTTCGGCGAACGCGGCCGCCGTCTCGGCGATCACGCGTTCGTCGTCATCCAGGTCATAAAGGTCCACGGTGGGGCTACTTCATGGTGGGGATGACGAACTCTGCGCCGTCCTTGATGCCCGACGGCCACCGCTCGGTGACGGTCTTGACCTTCGTGTAGAACTGGATCGACGCGGGGCCGTGCTGGTTGAGATCGCCGAAGCCGGACCGCTTCCAGCCGCCGAAGGTGTGGTACGCCACCGGAACCGGGATCGGGACGTTGACGCCGACCATGCCGACCTGGACCCGGGACACGAAGTCGCGGGCGGCGTCGCCGTCGCGGGTGAAGATCGCCACGCCGTTGCCGTACTCGTGCTCGGTCGGCAGCCGCAACGCTTCCTCGTAGTCGTGGGCCCGCACGATGCACAGCACCGGGCCGAAGATCTCGTCGGTGTAGATCGACATGTCGGGCGTGACGTGGTCGAACAGGGTGGGGCCGATGAAGTAGCCACCCTCCAGGCTCACATCGCCGAAGGTCAGCTCGTCACTGGTTCGTTCGCGGCCGTCGACCACCAGCTCGGCACCGGCCTCGACGCCCTGGCCGATGTAGTCCTTGACGCGGTTGAGCGCAGCTTCGGTCACCAGCGGCCCATAGTCGGCCTTGGGATCGAGGCTGTGGCCCACCCGCAGCTGGTTGACCCGCTCGACCAGGCGCGCGCGCAGCCGGTTCGCGGTCTCCTCACCCACCGGAACGGCGACGCTGATGGCCATGCAGCGTTCGCCGGCACTGCCGTAGCCTGCCCCGATCAAGGCGTCGACAGCCTGGTCGAGGTCGGCGTCGGGCATGACGATCATGTGGTTCTTGGCGCCACCGAAGCACTGGGCGCGCTTGGCGTGTGCGGCCGCGGTCGAGTAGATGTACTGCGCGATGTCGGAACTGCCGACGAACCCGACGGCCTGGATGCCCGGATGCGTCAGGATCGCGTCGACGGCCTCCTTGTCGCCCTGGACCACCTGGAACACGCCCGCGGGCAGGCCCGCTTCGATGAACAATTCGGCGAGACGCAGCGGCACCGAGGGATCGCGCTCAGAAGGCTTGAGAATGAACGCGTTTCCGCATGCCAGCGCGGGGCCCGCCTTCCACAGCGGGATCATCGCGGGGAAGTTGAACGGGGTGATCCCAGCGACCACGCCGAGCGGCTGGCGGATCGAGTACACGTCGATGCCGGTGCCGGCTCCTTCGGTGAACTCACCCTTGAGCAGGTGTGGGATGCCCACCGAGAACTCGATCACCTCGATGCCGCGCTGGATGTCGCCCAGCGAGTCGGCGACGGTCTTGCCGTGCTCGAGGGACAGCAGTTGGGCCAGTTCGTCGGCGTTCTGGTTGACCAGGTCGATGAAGCGCATCAGGACGCGGGCCCGGCGCTGCGGGTTGAAGCCGGCCCACGTCTTCTGGGCTTCGACCGCGATGGCGACGGCGGCGTCCACGTCGGCTGCGGAGGCCATCAGGACCTGAGCCTGCACCTCGCCGGTGCTCGGATTGAGCACATCGGCGGTGCGAGTCGATCCGGCCGCGGTCCGCTCACCGTTGATGAAGTGGGGAATCTGTGTAGTCATGACGTCCGTCCAAGGATTGTGCGCAATGTGGCAACTCGGGCCGCACCCGAGATACTTGCATATCCTAGTAATTGGGTGTGCGGTTTGGCAAGGGGTGCTACCGCAAGGGTTCTGACGCTTCAGCGACTGCTCGCCGCGCTCGACGGCGTCGTCAGCCGGAGACCATCCACGGGCTGACACCGTGCTCGTCGAACCAGGCCTGCTCGGCCGGGCGGACGGCCGCCAGCAGTCGGGAGTGCAGGGCCGCGCCGCGCTTGCTGAGGTTGACGCGGACCTTGCGGCGGTCGTCGGCGTCGACCTCCCGGAACACGGCGGCGCGGGCGACGAGCCGGTCCACGACACGGGTCAGGGTCGGGGCGGCCGTCAGGGTCTGCGCGCGCAGCTCGGCCATCGTCAGGCCGGGTGAGGTGCCCAGCGCCTCGAGCACCAGCCAGTCGTCGAGGGTCAGGTCTTCGCCCGCGAGTTCACGCTCGATGACCGCGCTGATCATGCGGGCTATCCGCACGACAACGCTGCCGGACGGCGTAGCTGGGCTGCCGGGTGGGAGCATGTCTGTCACAGGTCGACCGACCTCCCAACTGACGATTGCCCCGCGCCGCCGACGCGAGGATACTTCCAAGTGGAATGATTCTAGCTGATCGCCTCGTCTGCCGGTGTAATTGCTCCTCGCGTGCGCACCGGTCTAATTGCTCCTCGCGTGCGCACCGGCCCAAGGGAACGCGCGGGTGAGCGTCGGCGTGCGTACGCGTGGCCGCGACGCCGAATGGCGGTTGGGAATGGTGGTGCCGCTGCAGGGGCCTGCGGGTCTCTTCGGCCCATCCTGTGAAGCCGTCGGCGAGCTGGTGGCGCACGACCTCAACGCCGCGGGCGGCGTCCTCGGCCGGCAGGTCCGCATCGAAGTGATCGACGGTGGCGCGCATCCCGCGGTCGTGGCCGCCGACGTCAAGCGCCGGATCGATGAGGGCGGCATCGACGCGGTCAGCGGCTGGCACATCTCGTCGGTGCGCAATGCGCTCGCGCCGGTCGTCGTCGGCCGGGTGCCCTACTCGTATCCCGCGCTCTACGAAGGCGGTGAGCGGCGGCGCGGAATCTATTGCTGCGGTGAGACTCCCGACCAGCAGATTGCCCCGGCGCTGCGATGGATGCGCGACAACCTCGGCATCCGCAAATGGTTCGTCGTGGGGGACGACTATGTCTGGCCGCGCACCTCGCTGGCAGAGGTGCGCAGGTACGTCCGGGAATTGTCACTCGACCTGGTCGGGGGATCGTTCGTGGCGCTCGGGCACGGGGACATCGACCGCCTCGTCGACAAGGTCGCGCAGTCGCGATGTGACGCCGTGCTGATGCTGCTCGTCGGCCAGGATGCCGTCGAATTCAACCGGACGTTCGCGCACCGCGGCCTGCAGGACGACAAACTCAGGTTCAGCCCGCTCATGGACGAGAACATGCTCATCGCCAGCGGTCACGATGCGACGCAGGGACTGTTCGTGGCGGCCTCGTACTTCCGTTCGATGGTCGGCCGCAATTCGATGGAGCTGCTGGACCGCTACCTCGACGTCAACGGATCGAATGCTCCCGCGCTGGGGAGCGCGGCCGAATCATGTTACGAGGGAGCCTATTTCCTGGCCGAGATGATCCGCCGCGCCGGGGATCCACTTGACATCGACGCCGTGGCGGACGGTGTCGCCTATGAGAGTCCCCGCGGCACCGTGGAATTTCTGGAGCACCGCACGAGTCAACCGGTACACCTCGCTGTGGCGTCCGGCGTCGACTTCGAGATCGTCACGACGCTCCCCGGCAGTCTGACCGACTGACGGGCTGCGCTCGCCTGTTGACACTGTGGCGCCCGTCACTTATTTTCAAATAGATCTATTCCATTTGGAAGTAACTGGAGGTGTCCGGTGGGCAGCGTCGGTCTCCTTTACGTCGGGGCAGTGCTTTTCGTCAACGGTCTGATGCTGCTGGACATCGTCCCGGCGCGTTCGGCCGCCGTGTTGAACCTGTTCGTCGGGGCCATGCAATGCGTGCTGCCGACCATCATGCTCGTGCTGGCTGACGGCGACGCCGCGGCGATCCTGGCGGCGTCGGGTCTCTACCTCTTCGGGTTCACCTACCTGTATGTGGGGATCGTCAACCTCTCCGGCTTGGAATCCGAAGGTATCGGCTGGTTTTCGCTGTTCGTCGCCGGCGGCGCCGTCGTGTACGCCGCGCTGTCCTTCACCGTGGTGCACGATCCGGTGTTCGGTGTCATCTGGCTGAGCTGGGCCGTGCTGTGGCTGCTGTTCTTCCTGGTGCTGGGCCTGCATCGAGATCAGTTGACGCGGTTCACCGGATGGTCCGTGGTGTTGTTGAGCCAGCCGACCTGCACGCTGCCGGCGTTCCTGATGCTCAGCGGCACCTACCGCACCTCACCGGGCATCGCAGCCATCTGGGGCCTGGGATTCGTCGCCCTGTTCATCGCCGCCAAGGCACTCAGTACCCGCCGTTTACACCGATCACACACCGCTGCAACAGAACCCGTCTACAGCTGATCGAACAACCAACGACAAGGAGCAAGCAATGAGACACGGAGACATCTCGTCGAGCAACGACACCGTCGGCGTCGCGGTCGTCAACTACAAGATGCCGCGGTTGCACACCCGCGCCGAAGTCCTCGACAACTGCCGCAAGATCGCGGATATGCTCATAGGTATGAAGTCGGGGCTTCCGGGCATGGATCTTGTTGTCTTCCCGGAGTATTCGACTCAGGGCATCATGTACGACGAGCAGGAGATGTACGATACCGCCGCGACCATCCCCGGCGAGGAGACCGCGATCTTCTCGGCCGCCTGCCGGGAGGCGGGCACATGGGGCGTCTTCTCCATCACCGGTGAGCGCCACGAAGACCACCCGAACAAGCCGCCCTACAACACCCTGGTGCTGATCGACGACAGGGGCGACATCGTCCAGAAGTACCGCAAGATCCTGCCGTGGTGCCCGATCGAAGGCTGGTACCCCGGTGACACCACCTATGTCACCGACGGGCCGAAGGGGCTCAAGATCTCACTGATCATCTGTGACGACGGGAACTACCCGGAGATCTGGCGTGACTGCGCGATGAAGGGCGCCGAACTCATCGTGCGGTGCCAGGGCTACATGTACCCCGCCAAGGATCAGCAGGTGCTCATGGCCAAAGCCATGGCGTGGGCCAACAATTGCTATGTGGCCGTTGCCAATGCGGCCGGCTTCGACGGCGTCTACTCGTACTTCGGCCATTCGGCCATCATCGGTTTCGACGGACGCACCCTGGGTGAGACCGGCGAGGAGGAGTACGGCATTCAGTACGCGCAACTATCGCTGTCGGCGATCCGCGACGCCCGCGAGAACGACCAGTCGCAGAACCATCTGTTCAAACTGCTGCACCGCGGCTACTCCGGCGTGCACGCCGCGGGCGACGGCGACAAGGGTGTCGCCGACTGTCCGTTCGAGTTCTACAAGCTGTGGGTGACCGACGCGCAGAAGGCCCAGGAGCGGGTGGAGTCGATCACCAGAAACACCGTCGGCGTGGCGGATTGCCGGGTCGGCTCCCTGCCCGTCGAGCAGACCGCCGAAGCCTGAGAGACGACGCATTGCCGTTCCTCACCGATATGTATCACGAGCAGAACCGCAACTCTGCTCACGTGGCCGACGAGCCTGCCGCCACCGAAACCGCGGATGGCTTTGACCCCAAGGCGCTTTCGCGACGGCTGAATGCCGCGATCCTGGGGCAGGCGCACGCCGTCGACGCGGTGGTCCGTGCGGTGTCCATCGCGCAGGTCGGCGTGGCCGATCCCGGTCGTCCCCTGTCCAGCGTGCTGCTGGTGGGGCCGACCGGGGTCGGCAAGACCGAACTGGTCCGCCAGGTCGCCGCGGCGCTGCGGACGGGACCCGACGACCTGTGCCGCATCGACATGAGCGCCCTCGCCCAAGAGCATTACGCCGCGTCGCTGTCGGGGGCGCCGCCCGGCTACGCGGGCAGCAAGGAGTCCTTCACGCTGTTCGACAAGGCCAAGATCGAAGGCGGACCGTATATGCCCGGCATCGTGCTGTTCGACGAGGTGGAAAAGGCCGACGCCAGCGTACTGCGGGCCCTGCTGCACGTGCTCGACACCGGTGAACTGCGATTGGCCAACGGGCAGCAGAAGATCTCGTTCCGCAACAGCTACATCTTCCTGACCTCCAACCTGGGATCGCTGGAAGTCGCTGCGCGGCAACGGGATCGCCGCAAACGCCGGTGGTGGCCTGCGCGTGGGGCAAGGTCGCACCAGACCGTCGTGCGCGAGGCGGTCGAGGAGTTCTTCGACCCCGAGTTCTTCAACCGCATCGACGAAACCGTGGTATTCGACGCGTTCGACGATGTCACGGCCGAACGCGTGACGCGCAAGGAGATCGGCGACCTGGTGCGGAGGCTGAAAGCCCGCGACGTGGACCTCGAGGTCGACGACACCGTGGTGGACTTCGTGCAGCGCAAGGGATTCGACCCGGTGTACGGGGCCCGTGGGCTGCGTCGGACCATCCGCACCGAGCTGACCGAACCTGTCGCATGGGCGGTCCTGACGGCGTCGCGCAAACCCGTCACGCTCAAGGTGCAGGTGCGCGATGGCGAGCTGACCGTCACCTGACCAGCGCGAGCAGACAGTCGGGTACCCGAAAAGCGGCGTGTCGCGAACTTCCACGTCTGCTCGCGGGGAAAGGTGACCTATCCGAGGGGCTCGGCCGGTCCGGCGTGCGCGGTGCGGACTGCGCCGACGCTCGCGACGGTCACCAGTACGACCCCGGCATAGCCGAGCACGCCGATCTGCTGGCCCAGCACGACGAGCCCGGCCAGGGCCGCGGTGACCGGTGACAGGCAGGTGAGTACCGCGAACGCGGCGGGGGACAACCGGCGCAGGGATATCAGCTCCAGCGAGTACGGAATCACCGACGACATCACGCCGACGGCAAGCCCTACGCCGAGCACATGCCAGTGCAACGCATCGGCCAGGTTCACGGCAGCGATCGCAAAGGGCGCGACGGCGATTGCGCCCATGACCGTGGCGAGGGCCAGCCCGTCGACGCGGCGGAACTCGGCAGCAGTGCGTGCCGAGGCCAGGATGTAGCCCGCCCAGGCGGCTCCTGCGGCGGCCGCGAAGACGAATCCGACCGGGTCGTAGTGGCCACCGCCACCGTGTGGAAGTCCCAACAGTGCGACGCCGGCGAACGCCAGGACCGCCCACAACCATGCGATGCGACGTGTGCTCGTCACGACCGAAAGGATCAGTGGCCCAAGCGCTTCGACGGTGACCGCGACACCGAGCGGAATCCTTGCGATCGACAGATAGAAGCAGAAGTTCATCACCGCCAGCGTCGCTGCCAGTGCGGCCGCCGAACCCCAGGCGCGGCGCGTCAAGCCCCGGATCGACGGGCGCACCACCGCACCCAAGATGACGCCCGCGACCGCGAACCGGGCGAACAACGCACCCACGACGCCCAGTGCGGCGAAAAGGCCGACGGCGAACGCGGCGCCGACCTCCTGGCTGACCGCGGCAATGACCACCAACGACGCGGCGCCCAGCGGGGCTCGCGAGTTGGCGCTCACACCGTGACCGGCAGCCGGGCCCCGGTGGCCAGCTCGGCGTAACTCCGCATGAGCCGCAGCGCCGTCGAACGCGTGATCTCCGGATCACGCGCCACGATGCGGTAGCCGAGGTAGTCCTCCATCGCCATGAGGGTCATGGCGGCATCGCGGGCGGGGGAGCCCAGTCGGAACACTCCCGATCCGGCGCCGGCTTCGAGGATGCGCGTGTACAGGTCGACCTGCCGGTGATAGATGTGCTGGACGTCGCGACGCTGGTCGAGTTCGAAGCCGGCGGCCAACACCGCCCGCCAGATCGCGCGCCACTCGGCGTCCTCCGGGCCGGTCGGCAGGCCGGCGGCGATGGTCAAAGCGAGCTGCTCCCGCACGTCGTCGGTGTTCTCGACGACGGCCAGACGTTCGTCGTAGAACCGGGAATCGGAGCGTTGGGCCAGCTCGGAGAGCAACTGGTCCATCTCCTTGAAGTAGTAGCGCACCGCGTTGGCGGTCAGCCCGAGCTCCGCGGCGACGTCGGCGATCCGCAGGGTGGCCAGGTCGTGACGTTCGATGAGCGCAATGGCGGCGTCGAGGATTTCCTCGCGTCGCTCTGCTTGTCGATTGGGCCGTGCCACAGGTTCATCCTTACCTGATTTCGTGGTTCCTCTTGCGCAAGGCGACGCAGAAGCACATTATTTTCCAAACGTGAAAAGAACTACGCGCCTCCGGAGGTTGAATGTCTGATCACCCCATACACCCCGAGGTGCCCTGCTCCTCGCGCCGGCGCGCACGCGACCTCGGCATCGTGATCGGCGATCACCCCACGGGGCCGTACAACGCCATCACCGACGTCCCCGGTGTGCGTGTCGGGCACACGACGATTCAGCCGTCAGCCGAGGTCAACACCGGCGTCACGGTCGTCGTCCCGCACTCCGGCATCTGGGATGAACCCGTCTTCGCCGGGACGCACCGGCTCAACGGCAGCGGCGAACTCACCGGACTGGAATGGGTGCGCGAATCGGGCGAGCTCACCACCGCAGTCGCCCTCACCAACACCCACAGCGTGGGTGTGGTCCGTGATGCGCTGGTCGACGCGCAGGTGCAGGCCCGCGGTGACGGCCTGTACTGGTCGCTGCCCGTGGTCGGCGAGACCTACGACGGGCTGCTCAACGACATCAACGGTCATCACGTGCGCGCCGAGCATGTCCACGCCGCATTGGCCACGGCGTCCGACGGCCCGGTCGTCGAGGGCAATGTCGGAGGCGGCACCGGCATGATCTGCCACGGATTCAAGGGCGGTATCGGCACCGCATCGCGCATCACCGACACGGCCGCGGGCCGCTACACCGTGGGTGTGCTGGTCCAGGCCAACCATGGCCGTCGGGAACGGTTGCGCGTCAACGGCGTTGCGGTAGGAGAGGTGATCGGCCCCGACCGCGTGCCGTTGCCCGAGATGCCCCTGGCCTACGCACCCGGATCGGGTTCGATCATCGTCGTTGTCGCGACCGACGCCCCGCTGTTGCCGCACCAGTGCACGCGGTTGGCTCAGCGTTCTTCGCTCGCAGTCGGCAGGCTCGGCGGAACCGGCGAGCAGTACAGCGGTGACCTGATGCTGGCCTTCGCCACCGGCAACCGCGGCATCCCGCCGTACGCCTGGGACGAGGACCCCGAGACCGACCACCCCGAGATCGGGCTGCGCATGGTGGCCCCACAACTGATGACCCGGCTGTTCGATCTGGTGATCGAGGCCACCGAAGAAGCCATCCTCAACTGTCTCGTCGCCGCGGAAACCCTCACCGGGCGCGGCGGCCGTACCGCATACGCATTGGACCACAAGATGTTTCGTCACGCACTTCTCCTGGAGGGGCAATGAGTACCAGCACTGAAACCACCGCGGATCGCCGGCTGCACGGGAAACTCGGCCCGGTCGGGGTGGTGTTCATGGTGGTCGCGGCCGCCGCCCCGCTCACCGTCATCGGCGGCAACATGCCGCTGGCGATGGGACTCGGCAACGGCGCGGGCGCACCGGTCGGATTCCTCATCGCCGCAGCGGTTCTGCTGGTGTTCAGCGTCGGCTTCGTGGCGATGACGCCCTACGTGCCCGAGGCCGGAGCCTTCTTCTCATATGTCACGCTCGGACTGGGTAACCGGCCGGGCAGCGGTATCGCCGCCGTCGCGCTGATCGCCTACACCGCCATCCAGGTCGGCATCTACGGCTACATCGGCTGGGCCATCGGCGATACCGTGCGGTTCTACGGAGGACCGCAAATACCGTGGCCGGCTTACTCGTTCGTGATACTGGCGATCGTGGCACTGCTGGGGTACCGGCACATCGACCTCAGCGCCAAGGTGCTCGGCGTGGCGCTGGTGCTGGAGATCAGCGTGGTCGTGGTGCTCGATCTGGTGATCGTCGCCAAGCCGGGGCCTGCCGGGGTGACGTTCGCATCGTTCACCCCCGGCGTCTTCAGCCACGGTGCGCTCGGTATCGCGGTGCTGTTCGCGCTGACCGGGTTCATCGGTTTCGAGGCGACAGCGGTGTTCCGCGACGAGGCGCGCAACCCTGAACGCACGATTCCGCGTGCCACGTATGCGGCGGTGCTGCTGATCGGCGGTTTCTACGCGATCACCTGCTGGGCGTTCGTCGTCGCGATCGGCCCCGATCAGGTCGCCGAGACCGCCCAGCGCACGCTGGCCGGTGAGGCCAACATGCTGCTGGACACCACCGACGCCAATCTCGGGCGCGTCGGCCGCGACATCGTCAATGTGCTGCTGCTGACCAGCCTGTTCGCCTGCGTGCTGTCCTTCCACAACGTCATCGCCCGCTACCAGTTCGCGCTGGCCCGAAAAGGCTTGCTGCCCAACCGATTGGCGACTGTGCACTCGTCGCACGGCTCGCCCGCGGTGTCCTCGGTGGTGCAGACCGTCACGGCCGCAGTCATCGTCGGCATCCTCGCCGTGCTCGGGGTCGATCCGCTGGTCGGTGTGTTCGGCTCGATGGCCGGTGTGGCGACCGTCGGGATGGTGCTGCTGATGCTCACCACCTCGGTGGCGGTACTGGTCTACTTCGCCCGTCACCGTTCCGACGCAGCAGGGCGCACCTGGCAGACGCGCATAGCGCCGGCCCTGGCCTGCGTCGGGCTGCTGGGCAGCCTGTGGTTGGTCCTGACGAATTTCACCCTCGTCACCGGCGGCAGCGCGACGCTCAGCGCCATCCTCGCGGCGATCCCGTTCGTCGGCCTCGTGGGTGGCGCGATGCTGCGCCGCACCTAGGACTCGCTGCGCAATTCCTCGACGAAGGCGCGGGTCTCCTCCCACGTCGGCAAAAGGCCCGCGGCGCGCACCTCTTCGAGCGTGGGCGCCGCGGCGTCGCGTTCGGAGATCACCAGCTCGTGGCCCTCGGGCCAGTCGATACCGAGATCGGTGGCCAGGATGGTGTGCTCCCGCTCCGGGGCGTACGGCGCCGAGCACAGATACATCACGGTCGAATCATCTTCCAGCGCAAGGAAAGCGTGGCCCAGGCCTTCGGAGAGATAGACCGACCGGCGGTCGCGGTCGTCGAGCAGCACCGAATCCCACTGACCGTAGGTGGGGGAGCCGACGCGAATGTCCACCACGACGTCGAAAACCGAACCGCGAACACATGTCACGTATTTGGCCTGGCTCGGCGGCAGCTCCGCGAAATGCACGCCGCGCAGCACCCCGGCCGCCGACACCGAGCAATTGGCCTGGCGTAGATCGAACTTGTGCCCGGCGAAACCGGTGAAACCGGAGTCGGTGAACCACTCGAAGAACATCCCGCGAGAATCGCCGTGCAGTTTGGGGGTGAGCTCCCACGCCCCGGGGACCTTGAGTTCCCGTGCGGTCACTGGCCGCGCTCCTGGTAGTTCGCCTCGACCTGTTCTTTGATTGGGCCCCACCAGGATTCGTTGGCGCGGTACCAGTCGATGGTGTTGCGCAGGCCGTCTTCGAAGTCGGTGTGCACGGGTTTCCAACCCAGCTCGTCGGTGAGTGTCGACGGGTCGATCGCGTATCGGAGGTCGTGCCCCGCGCGATCGGCGACATGGTCGAAATCGTCGGGGTCACGGCCCATCAGCCGCAGCAGCGTGCGCATCACGGTCAGATTGTTCTGCTCACACTGCGCGCCGATCAGGTACGTCTGGCCCGCCTTGCCATCGGCGAGAATCCGGCGCACCGCGGCGTTGTGGTCGTCGACGTGGATCCAGTCGCGGACATTGGCGCCCGTGCCGTACAGCTTGGGCCGCCGGCCGGTGAGCACGTTGGTGATCTGGCGCGGGATGAACTTCTCCACGTGCTGGTACGGGCCGTAGTTGTTGGAGCAGTTCGACAGCGTCGCGCGCACGCCGTAGGACCGCACCCAAGCCCGCACCAGCAGATCGGCGGCGGCCTTGGTCGACGAGTAGGGGCTCGACGGGTTGTACGGCGTGTTCTCGGTGAACCGCGCCGGATCGTCGAGGGGCAGGTCACCGTACACCTCGTCGGTGGAGATATGGTGCAACCGAACCCCGTGCCGACGCACCGCCTCCAGCACCGTGAAGGTGCCGACGACGTTGGACTGCACGAACGGCGCGGGGTCGGCCAGACCGTTGTCGACATGGGTTTCGGCGGCGAAGTGCACCACGGCATCGGCGTCGGCCGTCAGGCTCGACACCAATGCCGCGTCGCACACATCGCCCTCGACCAACCGGATCCGGTCGGCTACCGGTGCCAGCGACTCCCGGCTGCCGGCGTAGGTGAGGGCGTCGAGCACCGTCACTGACGCGCCGTCGCGGACGGCGTCCTGTACGAAATTCGCACCGATGAACCCGGCACCCCCGGTGACCAGCAACCGCATGGGTCAACTCTAACGGGCTGTCGGATCAGCCTTTCAGGCCGAGCGGGCCTGCCAGCTCTGTCAGCGTTCCGAGCAGCTTGTCCCATCCGCCGAGCACCTGGATCGCCACGTGGTCGGCGCCCGCGTCGAGGTGTTGCCGCAAACGCGCCGCAACGTCATCGGGCGTGCCGTGAGCGACGACCGCATCGATCAGACGGTTGCTGCCGGGCTTGGCGATGTCATCTTCGCTGAATCCCAACCGGCGCCAGTTGTTCAGGTAGTTGCTGAGATTCAGATAGAAATCGACGGTCTCCCGGCCGACCGCGCGGGCCGCCTCCGCCTGCTGCTCCGATCCGTCGGTCAGCACCACCTTGTGCTCGGGTGCGAGAAACACGCCGGGCCCGATGAGCTCGCGGGCCTGCGCGGTGTGCTCGGGAGTCGTCAGGTACGGATGTGCGCCCGCGCTGCGGTCCGCGGCCAGCTTCAGCACCTTGGGGCCCAGCGCCGCCACCACACGCCGCTCCTTCGGCACCTCCAGCTCGTCGAGCGCGTCGAGGTACTCGACCAGCACGTCATAGGGCTTGCGGTACTCCTGCGTGTGTTCGGGATGACCGATGCCGATACCGAGGATGAACCGGCCCGGGTGTGCCGCCTCGATGCGGTGATAGGACTCGGCCACCTGCTTTGCCGGGGCCGTCCACACATTGACGATGCCCGTGGCAACCTGCAGCGTGTCGGTCGCCGCCAGGATCGGTTCGACGAACGCCAGATCGGCGGCAGGCGAACCACCTGGCCACACGGCGCCGTAGCCCAGCTTCTCGATCTCGGCGGCCTGCTCGGGCTTCGGTGCACCGAACGTCCACACTCCAAAGCGGCCCAGGTTCAAGCTCATTCGCGTCCCTTTCGATTACTTGAGGCCCAGCGGCCCGGCAAGTTCGGCAAGTACCGGTACCAGTTTGTCGGGCGAGGTGAGGACCTGCACGGGCACGTGGTCCGCGCCGGCCTCGCGGTGCTCTTTGAGGCGCGCCGCCACATCGTCGACGGTGCCATGCGCAACCACGGCGTCGATGAACGTATCGCTGCCGGGCTTGGCCAGATCGGCATCGGTGAAGCCGAGCCGCTTGAAGTTGTTGAGGTAATTGGTGAGGCCGAGGTAGAGGTCGAGTGCCTTGCGGCCGGCCGCGCGGGCCTTCTCGGCGTCGGTGGTCAGCACCACCTTGTGTTCCGGCGCGAGGAACGCGTCGGGCCCGATGATCTCGCGGGCCTGCGCGGTGTGCTCGGGCGTGGTCAGGTACGGGTGGGCACCGGCGGAGCGTTCGGCCGACAACTGCAAGACCTTGGGCCCGAGCGCGGCCACCACGCGGCGTTGCTTGGGAACGCCGTACTCGTCGAGCTTGTCCAGATAGTCGGTGAGGGCGTCGAGCGGTTTGCGGTATTCGCCGATGGCTTCACGATGTCCCACCCCGATGCCCAGGAGGAACCGGCCCGGATGGGAGGACTCGATGCGGTGGTAAGACTCGGCGACCGGCCCGGCGTCGGCGGTCCAGATGTTGACGATGCCCGTCGCGACCTTCAGGTTGGTGGTCTTCTCGAGGATGGGATCGACCCAGTCCAGCTCGGCGGGCGGCGAGCCACCCGCCCAGATCGCGCGATAGCCGAGAGCTTCGATCTCCTGCAACTGTTCAGCCGCCAGCGGCTGGAACTGCGAGTAGTGCCCGAAAACGCCGAAACTACCGAGGTCAGGCTTGGCGCCTGTGATGTCAGTCATGGTCGGGTCAACCCGTCGTCGCCCGACCGCTATTCCGAAAAATTCAGGCTGATTCTCACGCGCTTTGGCTATTTACGCCGACGCAGGCAGGTCTTCGGGGGCGGGTGCCTCCAACGGCAGCAACACGATGAACCGGGTGTTGCCCGGCTCGGACTGCACACGCAGATCACCACTGTGCTTTTCGACGACGATCCGCCACGCGAGATCCAGGCCGAGACCGGTGCCCTCGCCGAACGGTTTCGTCGTGAAGAACGGTGTGAAGATCCGCTCGACGATGTCGGCGGGTATGCCCGGGCCGTCGTCGCAGATCTCCACGCGGACCAGATCGCCGTCGCGGCCGGTTCGGACCGTCAGCGTGCCTTCGCCGTTCATCGCCTGGATCGCGTTGTCGATGATGTTGGTCCACACCTGGTTGAGGTCGCCCGGATAGCAGGCCAGCTCGGGCAGTGACTTGTCCCAGTCCTTGACGAGTCGAACGCCCTTGCCTTCCTTACCGATCCGGTCGCCGAACATCATCAGCGTGCTGTGCAGCAGCTCGTGGATGTCGGCAGTCTGGTACGGCGCGCGGTCCATCTGCGAGTACTGCTTGGCGCCGGCCAGCAGGGCCGATATGCGCTTGCTCGCCTCGGCGATCTGATTCATCAGCAATTCGGTCTCGATGGTGTAGCGCAGCCACCCGATCGCGCTCATGAAGGACGCCGTGGCATCGACGTCCTCGAGGGAGGCCGCGACACTCTCGAACCAGTCGATGTCCAGCCCGGCGTCGACGAACGTCGGTGCGTAATCCCAAGCACTGGTGATTCCGCGTTCTTCGAGCCACTCGCCGATCTGCTCCTCCCGGTCGGAGGCCTCCAGCGCGGTCAGATCCTGCGCCTTGTGTTTGGCGATCTGCTCGGCCACCCGGTCCTGGATGCTGACCAGCTCGCGCAACGCGGCGGGCGGGACGTGCCCGTCGCCGAGCATCGCCAGCTTGTGGCGCATCTTGCCGATGCGGTCGCGCAGATCCGCGACCGCGCGCGCGGTCGCCGCGGCGGGATTGTTGAGCTGGTGGGTCAAACCGGCCGAAAGTTGGCCGAGGGCAAGGAGTTTCTCCCGCTGGCCGATGATCTGGCGGCGTCGCAGACCGCCGACCTTGTGGCCCTCCAGGAGGTGCACCGCCATCGGGAATTCGGTGCGCATGAAATCGGCGTAGGCCTTGGCGTCGAGCACGAAAAACCGCGACGGCTTGGTCACCCGGACGGATGCCTCGTATACGGGCTGCTCGCCCGGGATGTAGGCCGACCAGGCACCGCAGTAGACGCCGCGCATCGAGGTGCGGTTGGTCTCGATGTCGATGCCGCCTGACTTCATGGTCATCACGAGCTCGCCCTCGATCATGACGTAGAAGCACGTGGCCGGCTCACCCTCGGTGCAGACCGGGCCTGGCTCGAACGTCGCGATATGACCGTTGGCACACAGGATGTCGAGTTGTTCGTCGCTCAGCGATTCGAACAGAAACAGGGTCCGTAGTTCTTCGCGCACGCAGCCTTCGCCCATCGTTGTCATTCCTCAGGCCTCCGCCAGATAACGGTGCACCAACATCACCGCCATCGACCCTTCGCCGACGGCGGCGGCCACCCGTTTGGCTGACTCGGCACGCACATCACCTGCAACAAACACACCGGGCACACTTGTTTCCAGGTGATGCGGAGGACGTTCCAGCGTCCAGCCGCAGACATCGCGCAGGTCCGGACCGGCCAGGATGAAGCCGTGGTCGTCGCGGGCCACCACACCGTCGAGCCATTCGGTGCGCGGAGTGGCGCCGATGAAGCAGCACATCCGCGTCGAACTCACCCTTTCCCGCTCACCCGTGCGCTTGTCGTGCAGCACGAGCCCGATGAGGTGATCGTCTTCGCCGATGGCCTCGACCACCTCGGTACACGTGCGGACGTGGATATTGGGGGTCTGTTCGATCTGCTGGATCAGGTAGTAGGACATCGACGCCTCCAGCGACGGCCCACGCACCAGCAGCGTCACCGACTTGGCTTCGCGCGACATGAACATCGCCGCCTGCCCGGCCGAGTTGGCGCCGCCCACAATGTAGACGTCCTCACCCTGGCACTCCGAGGCCTGCGAGACCGAGGCGCCGTAGTAGACGCCGCGGCCGACGTAGTTGAGCGGATTGACCGGATCGTCCCAGCACCCCGGCACCGGCAGCTGCCGATACTCGACGCCCGTGGCCAGGATCACCGCCCGGGCGCCGATGGTGTCGCCGTCCGCGAAGGTGATGGTGCGTGCGGCGCCGGCGACATCGAGCGCGGTGGCTTCGCGGGTGGTGATGACCTCGGCGCCGAAGCGCTCGGCCTGCCTGCGGGCCGAGGTGGCCAGCTCGGCGCCCGACACTCCGGTCGGGAAGCCCAGGTAGTTCTCGATACGGGAGCTGCGCCCGGCCTGGCCACCCGTCGTGGTGCCCTCGATCAGGACCGTCTTGAGCCCCTCCGACGCGCCGTAGACCGCGGCGGCCAGCCCGGCGGGGCCACCGCCGATCACGGCCAGGTCGTACATCGTCAGCGACGGGCTGGTGGACAGGCCCAGCATGTCGGCCAGTTCACCGTCGGAAGGCTCGACCAACGTCTGACCACCTTCGGTGATGACCACGGGAAGTTGTCGACCGTCCAGGCCCGCGGCCTCGAGCAGCTGCCTGCCCTTGGGCTCGTCGGACGTGAACGCCCGATACGTGTGCTGGTTGCGGGCCAGGAACTGGCGGACCTCCCAGGACCGGGCGCTCCACTGATGGCCGATGACCTTGGTGTGCGGGATGGCCCGGTCGCCGACCGCGTGCCAGGCCTCCAGCAGCCCGTCGATGACGGGGTAGAGCTTCTCCTCCGGCGGATCCCACGGCTTGAGCAGGTAATGGTCCAGGTCGACGACGTTGATGGCGTCGATGGCCGCGGTCGTGTCGGCATACGCCGTCAGCAACACGCGCCGGGCCATGGGGTAGAGGTCCATGGCCGATTCCAGGAACTCGATACCGCTCATCTGCGGCATCCGGTAGTCGGCCACGAACACTGCGACGGTGTCACCGCGCAGTTTCAGCTCATGCAGGGTCTCCAGGGCATCCAGACCGGACTCGGCGCGCATGATCCGGTACCGCTCGCCGTAGTGCCGGCGCAGATCGCGCGCGACAGCACGGGAGACGGCGGGATCGTCGTCGACGGTGAGGATCACTGGCTTACGGGGCGCGGGCGCGGGTCCAGTCATATCGCTCCAATTATGCGCCCCGCTGCCAGCGATTTTCTCGCCTAGGTCGGCAGCTACTGCTTGAGCGACGCAGCAGCCTCACCGTCGGATGGCGGCGCGGGCCGTGCCGCCCCGTCGATGCGGCCCGCGGCGGGCTGATCACCCTCGATCCGGTTGAGCATGGACGGCAGGTCGATGCCCGAGGATTTGAGTGCCTCGACGATCTTGGCCACGGCCAGTGGGCTGATGCCGAGGATGCCGCCGATGGCGTCCTGAGCGTCGCCTGCGCCGCCGATGATCGACAGCCGGTCGATGTCGCCGAGCGGCCGGGCGGCGGCCTCGGTGGCCTTGACCATCGACGCCAGGATGTCGGGCAGCATGAGCATCCGTGCGGCCTCGGCGTTGTAGCTGTTCAGGGCGGCCGCGATCTCTTTCTTACCGGTCGCCTCGGCGACCAGCTTGGCCTCGATGCCGGCCGCCTCGGCCTGCTGTTCGACGCGCAGCGCGTCGGCCAGTTCCTTCTTGCCCGCCGCTTCGGCGACCAGCTTGGCCTGCATGCTGTCGGCCTCGGCCTGCTGCTCGACCCGCAGCGCGTCGGCCGCCGCCTTACGGGCATCAGCCTGGGCCTGGCCGGCCCGTCGCTGCGCTTCGGCACTGGCTTCGGCGGCGAGGATGGCCGCCTGGCGCTGCCCCTCGGCGCGCGCCACATCGGCCCGCTTCTGCGCCTCGGCCGGGGCGATCACGTCGGCCTGCAAGGCGGCCTGCGCCTGCTCGCTGCGCCGTTGCTCCACCTCGATGCGGGCCTGCACGCGGGCGGCCTCGGCCTGCTCGATGGCGATGCCCACGTCCTTCTCGGCGCGGGCGTGCGCCAGCGGACCGGCCTGGTCGGCCTGGGCGTTCTCGGCCTCGGTCTGCGCGCGCAGCCGGGCCAGCTCGACGTCACGCTTCTGGTTGGCGGACGCGATGGCGGTGTCGGCCTCGGCCTGGGCCACCGCACCGGCCTGCCGTGCCTTGGCCGACTGGATCTGCGCGTCCCGCTCGGCCTCGGCGGTGCCGACCGCGGCGTCACGCTTGACCTCGGCGATCCGGCGCTGGCCGAGCGACTCCAGGTAGCCGTTCTTGTCCGAGATGCCCGCGATCTTGAGC
This sequence comes from Mycolicibacterium brisbanense, assembly GCF_001570425.1. Taxonomy (GTDB): domain Bacteria; phylum Actinomycetota; class Actinomycetes; order Mycobacteriales; family Mycobacteriaceae; genus Mycobacterium; species Mycobacterium brisbanense. Next base: position 11,269 of record NZ_BCSX01000015.1, on the reverse strand, counting down.
ACGTCGACCTCCATGCCGATGCGCGCGAGGTCGCCGCCGGCCTCCTCGACCACGCTGCGGGCCAGCGTGTCGCGGTTCGAGTTGAGGTCCTCGACGGTCATGGTCGCGGTGATACCGCGCAGGCTGCCGGCCAGGATGTCGTTGATCTGGCGCTGCAGACCGTCCAGGTCGGAGGTCAGGAAGCGCTGCACCGCGGTCTGCACGGCTTCGTCGGCCGAGCCGATCCTGACCAGCCCGACGGCCTCCACGTTGACCGGGACGCCGTTGTTGGACAGGGCGTTCTGCAGGTTGATGCTGACGTTGAACGGTTCCAGGCTCATGATGTCGACGCGTTCGATGCCGGGCATCCGGAACCGGGCGCCGCCGCGCACCACCTTCGGCGCCCCGCGGCCGGTGAACACCGCGACTTCGTTGGGCGGCACCTTGATGTAGTTCTTGACGTACACCATCGGCAGCACCACCAGGATGAGGATCGCGGCGACGGCGGCGATGATGACGATGAGCAGCAGGGACACTGTGCTGGCCTTTCTGAAGGTTTGGTGCTCAGGTACTACTCAGGTTTGCGGAACAGCGACGACGTGGACGTAGTCGGCGTCGATGTCGGCGATGTAGACGCGCGTCGACTTGGGTAACGCGGCGGCTTCGGAGCTCTTGGCGCGCGAGAAGACGCGATTGCCGTCGGTGTCGACGAACGACACCTCGCCCCACCCGCCTGCCGGGACTTCCAGCGTGACGGTGCCGAGCAGGCCGATATAGGACGACCTGCCTTTGTGGGAGTTGGACTGCTGACGGCGCATGTAGGGCAGCAGCAGGCCGTTGAACACGAACACCAGCACCACGGCGAACGCCGCGGCGGTCACCGCGCTGCCGAAGGTGCCGAGGTGCGTCCAGGAGCCGATCAGCCCGCCGGTGCCTGCGCCGAGCAGGGCGACCGACAGGGCGGTCAGGTTGATGAAAGGCATGCCGTCGCCGTGACCGACGTCGGCCAGCAGCAGGGCGGCCAGGAGCGCGACGCCGCCGACGACGAACGCCGCCAGGTACACAGCCGTCATGTGGGCGTCTCCGAAGGCACGGGGTCAGCACCACGGGCGGTGCGGATCACTATGACTATTGTCGCCTGTCGCGTGGTACTACCGTGCACAATTTTCCGGCGGGCGGTCGCTGGCCAGCGGTGATTTTGGCGCAGCCCCAACAAAGGGTAGTGTGGACCAACGGTGCGGCTTCCGCGCCGACTCTTTGCGTGCCCTGTCCTGGAACTTTTAGGAGTTCTTTCGATCCAGCTCACGTTTTCAGTCGGTCGTGTGGCGGTGCCACGGGCGCACGATACGAAACGAAAGCAAGGATCGCTAGACAGTATGGCCAAGAAAGACGGTGCCATCGAGGTCGAGGGTCGCGTGGTCGAACCCCTGCCCAATGCGATGTTCCGCATTGAGCTGGAGAACGGACACAAGGTCCTGGCCCACATCAGCGGCAAGATGCGGCAGCACTACATCCGCATCCTGCCCGAGGACCGCGTCGTAGTGGAGCTTTCTCCCTATGACCTGTCCCGGGGTCGCATTGTGTACCGGTACAAGTAACCGCCCCCAACAGTTCCACCAGACAAGACGAGAGAACAGGATCGCGAAGCCGTGAAGGTGAACCCGAGCGTCAAGCCGATCTGCGACAAGTGCAGGGTGATCCGCCGGCACGGGCGGGTCATGGTGATCTGCTCCGACCCGCGGCACAAGCAGCGGCAGGGCTGATCAAGCCAGCTCTTGAGCAGTACCCACAACTGAATGCAGACCTCCCAGTGCCACTGAGCGGATTGGCCGCTTGCGATGGGCCGTCAGGCGAATAGCCGACAGCCCTGGACGTCCGGAACGGAGGCCGGACCCCACAACAAGACGACGTGGGAACGGACTGGGAACAGACCTCCGCCAGAAGAAGGAATACCGCCACATGGCAAGGCTCGTGGGCGTCGATCTTCCGCGCGACAAGCGCATGGAGATCGCGCTGACCTACATCTACGGCATCGGCCGTACCCGCTCCCAGGAAATCCTGGACGCGACCGGAATCGACCGGAACATGCGCACCAAGGACCTCACCGACGATCAGGTGACCGTGCTGCGCGACTACATCGAAGGCAACCTCAAGGTTGAGGGTGACCTGCGCCGCGAGGTGCAGGCCGACATTCGTCGCAAGATCGAGATCGGCTGCTACCAGGGCCTGCGGCACCGCCGCGGTCTGCCGGTGCGTGGCCAGCGGACCAAGACCAATGCGCGTACCCGCAAGGGCCCCAAGCGCACCATCGCCGGCAAGAAGAAGGCCAGGTAACCCATGCCACCGAAGAAGGCAGGCGCTCCCAAGAAGGGCGTGAAGACCCGTCGCAGGGAAAAGAAGAACGTCCCGCACGGCGCCGCTCACATCAAGAGCACGTTCAACAACACCATCGTGTCGATCACCGATCCGCAGGGCAACGTCATCGCCTGGGCGTCGTCGGGTCACGTCGGCTTCAAGGGGTCGCGTAAGTCGACTCCGTTCGCCGCGCAGCTGGCCGCCGAGAACGCCGCTCGCAAGGCGCAGGAGCACGGCGTGAAGAAGGTCGACGTGTTCGTCAAGGGCCCGGGCTCGGGCCGCGAGACCGCCATCCGCTCGCTGCAGGCCGCCGGCCTCGAGGTGGGCGCCATTTCCGACGTCACCCCGCAGCCGCACAACGGCTGCCGCCCGCCCAAGCGGCGCCGGGTCTAGGTCTAGGGAGGAAACAGACTCATGGCTCGTTACACCGGACCCGCGACCCGCAAGTCGCGCCGCCTCGGCGTCGACCTGGTCGGCGGCGATCAGTCGTTCGAGAAGCGCCCCTACCCGCCCGGTCAGCACGGCCGTGCGCGGATCAAGGAGAGCGAATACCGCACGCAGCTGCAGGAGAAGCAGAAGGCTCGCTTCACCTACGGCGTGCTGGAGAAGCAGTTCCGCAAGTACTACGAAGAGGCCAACCGCAAGTCGGGTAAGACTGGTGAGAACCTGCTCCAGATCCTGGAGAGCCGGCTGGACAACGTCATCTACCGGGCCGGGCTCGCCCGTACCCGCCGGATGGCGCGTCAGCTGGTCAGCCACGGCCACTTCACCGTCAACGGTGTCAAGGTGAACATCCCGAGCTACCGGGTGTCGCAGTACGACATCATCGACGTGCGGGACAAGTCGCTGAACACCGACCCGTTCATCATCTCTCGCGAGACCGCAGGCGAGCGGCCGATCCCGTCCTGGCTGCAGGTCGTCGGCGAGCGCCAGCGCATCCTGGTCCACCAGCTCCCCGAGCGGGCGCAGATCCAGGTGCCGCTCGCAGAGCAGCTCATCGTCGAGTTCTACTCGAAGTAACGGTCGCGCAGCCAGCCGGCTGAGCGACACCCAGACGGCATCAAATAGTGGGTGCCGAGAAGGAGATAGAAACAATGCTGATTTCTCAGCGGCCAACACTGTCCGAAGAGACCGTTGCCGAGAACCGGTCCAAGTTCGTCATCGAACCGCTGGAGCCCGGTTTCGGTTACACCCTCGGCAACTCGCTGCGGCGCACGCTGCTGTCGTCCATCCCGGGCGCAGCGGTGACGAGCATCCGCATCGATGGTGTGCTGCATGAGTTCACCACCGTCCCCGGAGTGAAGGAAGACGTCACCGACATCATCCTGAACCTCAAGGGCCTGGTCGTGTCCTCGGAAGAGGATGAGCCGGTCACCATGTACCTGCGCAAGCAGGGGCCGGGTGCGGTCACCGCCGGTGACATCGTGCCGCCGGCCGGTGTGACGGTGCACAACCCCGACATGCACATCGCGACCCTCAACGACAAGGGCAAGCTGGAGGTCGAGCTCGTCGTCGAGCGCGGCCGCGGTTACGTCCCGGCCGTTCAGAACAAGGCCTCGGGTGCCGAGATCGGCCGTATCCCGGTCGACTCCATCTACAGCCCCGTGCTGAAGGTGACCTACAAGGTGGAGGCCACCCGTGTCGAGCAGCGCACCGACTTCGACAAGCTGATCCTCGACGTCGAGACCAAGAACTCGATCAGCCCGCGCGACGCCCTGGCGTCCGCAGGCAAGACCCTGGTCGAGTTGTTCGGTCTGGCACGCGAACTCAACGTCGAGGCGGAAGGCATCGAGATCGGGCCGTCGCCCGCCGAGGCCGACCACATCGCGTCGTTCGCCCTGCCGATCGACGATCTGGATCTGACCGTCCGGTCGTACAACTGCCTCAAGCGCGAAGGTGTGCACACCGTGGGCGAGCTCGTGGCCCGCACGGAGTCCGATCTGCTGGACATCCGCAACTTCGGCCAGAAGTCCATCGACGAGGTGAAGATCAAGCTGCACCAGCTGGGTCTCTCGCTCAAGGACAGCCCGGCCACCTTCGATCCGTCCGAGGTCGCCGGTTACGACGCCGCAACCGGAACCTGGACCAGCGATGCCGGCTACGACCTGGACACCGACCAGGACTTCGCCGAAACCGAACAGCTCTAACAGGGCACAACCCCGGGCTCTGCCCGCCCGATCCGTCCCGGTCCTACCTGATACGGGGACCGGCCCCATTTAGGAGATAGTCGCAATGCCCAAGCCCACCAAGGGTGCCCGCCTCGGCGGGTCGTCCTCACACCAGAAGGCGATCCTGGCCAACCTGGCCACGTCGCTGTTCGAGCACGGTCGGATCAAGACGACCGAGCCCAAGGCGCGGGCACTGCGGCCCTACGCGGAGAAGCTCATCACCCACGCCAAGAAGGGCAACCTGCACAACCGGCGCGAGGTCATGAAGAAGATCCGTGACAAGGACGTCGTGCACGTCCTGTTCGCGGAGATCGCTCCCTTCTTCGCCGACCGCAACGGTGGATACACCCGCATCATCAAGGTCGAGAACCGCAAGGGCGACAACGCGCCCATGGCGGTCATCGAGCTGGTGCGGGAGAAGACCGTGACCTCCGAGGCCGACCGGGCCCGCCGTGCCGCCGCATCCGCGGCCAAGGCTGCCGCTCCGGCCGCTGACGCCGAAGAGGCCAAGGTTGTCGAAGCCGACGAGGCTGCACTGGCCGAGGAGACCGCGGGCAACGAGGCTGAGGCCGCTGACGAGGCGATCGCCGACGCCCAGACCGCTGAGGCCGCTGCCGAAGAGGCCGACGACGCCAAGTAACACGGCTACGACGAACGTGCCCGCCATCGAATCCGGTGGCGGGCACGTTCGTCTGCGCTTGGATATCGCCTACGATGGCACCGAATTCGCCGGGTGGGCACCGCAAGCCGGACAGCGCACGGTGGCCGGTGTGCTGGAGGAGACGTTGTCGACGGTGTTCCGCGAGCCGGTCCGGTTGGTGACGGCAGGTCGCACCGACACCGGCGTGCACGCCACCGGGCAGGTCGCCCACGTCGACGTACCCTCTGGTGCACTGGGTTTCGCGTATCCGCGCACACCGCGTCCCGGTGACCCCGAGTTTCTGCCGCTGGTGCGACGGCTGGCCCGATTCCTGCCGACAGACGTGCGCGTGCGCCGTATAGTCCGCGCGCCCACCGGTTTCGACGCCCGATTCTCCGCATTGCGCCGGCACTACGAATACCGGTTGTCCTTGGCGCCGTGGGGTGTTGACCCGCAGCAGGCCCGGTTCGTCACCCCGTGGGCACGACCGGTGGATCTGGATGCGATGACCGCGGCGTCTCAGGAGTTGTTGGGGCTACAGGACTTCGCCGCGTTCTGCCGATTCCGCGAAGGTGCGACGACCATCCGCGATCTGCAGCGCCTGTCCTGGGAGCGCCACGGCGATCTCGTGACTGCCCGGGTCACCGCGGATGCGTTCTGCTGGAACATGGTCCGCTCACTGATCGGCGCGCTGCTGGCGGTAGGGGAGCGACGTCGCGAACCTGCCTGGATCGCCGGGCTTTTGGGTGCTGATCGCCGGTCCAGCGAGTTCGCCGCCGCGCCGGCGCGAGGACTGACCCTCGTGGGCGTCGACTATCCACCCGACGATCAGCTGGCTGCCCGGATCGCTGTCACGCGGGATCTGCGCACGCTCTGAGCCCTCACGCCGCTCGCCGAGACGACGGTTTTTGGTGCGAAAACGCCAAAATGTCGCGAACAACCGTAGTGTCGGCGGGTCAGAGCCGAGCGGAGACGAATCTGGCTGCCTGGGCCACCATGCCCGACCGAATGTAGCCGGGCGCCAAGTGGTCCTGCCATTCGGACCGCCACTTGTACGGGCTGCTCGGATTGCAGACGGGATCGTCGGAGTGGCACAGGTCGATGGTGCGGTCCCGGTATGCCGGACTCAACGCGGTGATCGGCAGCGCCCAGTTGGAGCCGTTGCCGAAGAGCGCCACCGCTGCGACGTGCCGGTCGGTGCCTGCGGGCAGCGGACTGTTGAAGGTGAACGCCGAAATAGGCACCGCGAGGACGAGATCCGTCGCCGCAGCGCCCAGGGAGTAGCCACCCAGCACGAGCCGGGTGCTCGGGCAGTTACGAGTCATCCACTGGATGTGACGACTCATGTCGTTGGCACCCATGTCGACCTGGGTGTCGGCGGGGTAATTCACCGGATACAGGCTGATGTTCGGACCGCGCAGGGCACGCAGTGCGTTGACGAACGCAGCGCCGACCTGCCCGGGCCCTGGGGGCTCCATGCGGCCGCGGGCAAACACCACCTCCGCCGGAGGGCAGGTGGCGGCTTTCGCGGCGCCAACCATGTTCGGCGCCACCGTCATTGGCACCACGACGGCGGTCAGGGCGGTGATCAGCGCGGCCAACATCCGACGGCCAATCACGCATTCGATGGTATTGACGAACCCGTCGAGAATAGGTGCCGGTCCGGCAACGATCCGGCGACGAAGTCGTCCGGCTCAGAGGCGGCCGGCCACGAAATCCGCCGCCTGGTTGACCATGCCGCCGTCGATGTATGCCCCGGCGAGGTGGTCGGGCCAGTTGTTTTTCCAGGTGTTGGGATCGGCCGGGTTGCAGATCGGGTCGGCGCCATGGCACAACTCGATCGTGCGGTCGCGGTAGGCGGGGTTGAAGTTGGTGATCGGGCCCACCCAGCCTGCGCCGTTACCGAACAGCGCCACCGCCGCGATATGTCCGTCGGCGTCGGCCGGCAACGGGTTCTTGAAGCCGAACGCCGTGAACGGCACGGCCAGAACGACATCGGTGACCGCCGCGCCCAGCGAATAGCCACCGAGGACCAGTCGGGTGTTCGGGCAGTTGTCGATCATGTATTGGACGTGACCGCTCATGTCATTGGCGCCGATGTCCACCTCGGTGTCTGCGGGGTAGCGGACGGCGTAGACGCCAATGTTCTTGTTGACCCGTGAGCGCAAGGCGCTGACGAACGCATTGCCGAGGGTGCCGACGCCGGGCGGTTCGGTACGCCCACGTGCGAAGACCACTTCGACGTCGGGGCACGGTGCGGCCGCGGCGACAGCGAGCACGTCGACGCCTGGCACGGCTGACGTGAGGACCGGCAGGGCAGGCGTAGCCAAGGCCACCGCTGCCACCCCCAACCATCGCCTGACCCGCCGCCCGATGGAAAGTTTGACCACCTAAGCGATGCTAGCCGAGCGAATTGACGCCTGCGGCGGTTATGTGGCGAGGACTACACCAGGCCGGCGACGAAATTTGCGGCCTGGCTGGCCGGGCCCCCGTCGTAGGCCCGGTGTGCGTCGACGCTGTTGCCGTCGGTGCACACGGGATCGTTCGGATTGCACAGGTCGATGGCGCGCGCCCCGTAGACCGGGCTGGCCGTCATCGGCAGGCCGAGCTTGGCAGACGGGTTGCCGAACACCGCGACGGCCGCGATGTGGTCAGGCGCGTTGGGCGGCAGTGGGGCATTGAAGCCCACGGCCGGGAAGGGAACCGCAGAGATGACGTCGATGACCGCAGCGCCCTGCGAGTAGCCGCCGAGCACCAGGCGGGTATTGGGGCAGTTGTCCATCATCCACTGGACGTGGCCGCTGGCGTCGTTGGCGCCGTCGGCGGCAGCCAGGAAGTCATAGCTGGCGGGATAGTTCACCGCATAGGTGCCCACCGAACGGCCGCCCACCTTGTTGCGGAGCGAGCTGACGAAGGCATTGCCGATGCGGCCGAGGCCGGGACTGTCGTTGGTGCCGCGTGCGAACACCACCTGGATGTCAGGGCAGTCGTCGGCCGATGCGACAGCGACGGTGCCGGCGGGGACCGGCGTCACGAGCGCGGCCGCGGCGGTCAGCGCAGCGGCGGCAACGAGCGGAGCGTAACGACGAACAAGATCAATAGCCACACCAAATCCTAGCGTCCGGGCGTCGCTAGACGATGCGAGCGACAAAGTTTGCGGCCTGATCCGTCAGGCCTGCCGTCACGTAGTCGCTGTGCGCGAACGGGTTCCGGCCGCGCGAGCAGATGGGGTCCCCGTCCTTGCAGAGATCGATGGCTTTGCCACCGAAGACTGAAGACGTGAGCGGATTGCCGAACTTGGCGGCGGGGTTCCCGAAGGCCACCACGGCCGCGATCTGTGGCACCAGGCTGCTGGGCAGCGGCGGTGCCGACCCGATCTCGCCGACCTTGTTGCCCAGTGGCGGTATGCCGGCGAGCATGTCGACCACCGCGGCGCCCTGCGAGTAGCCGCCGAGCACGATCTTGGTGGACGGGCAGGAAGCCGCCAGCGAGGTGATGCGGTTGGCGGCGTCGTTGGCGCCGTCGGCTGCTGTCAGGAAGTCGTAGCTCGCGGGGTAGTTCACCCCGTATGTCGACACGGAGCGGCCCCCGACCTGGGCGCGCAGCGCGTCGGCGAAGGCCTGCCCCGGGCGCCCGAGGTCGGGGGCGTCGTTGGTGCCGCGAGCGAAAATAACCTCGATGTCGGAGCATGGTTCAGCCGCGGCCGGTGCGGCGAAGGCGAACGGCAATGCCGCGCTGACCAGCGTTGAGACGATCGCGGCCACCCGGGCCGACTTCCGGAGAAGACTCACGGACGACATCGTCACACAAAATGGTTAGCCGCGGCTAATCGTTTGCCCGTTCGGTGGTCTCCCGCAGTGGCATGTCGGGCCAGCTCGCGAGTTCGACCTGGCCGACCGACTCCGGGTCCGCCTGCTCGCTGCGGTCTCCCTGGCGGGCCAGGGCCAGCCCGAGCAGGACCACTGTGCCACCGATGGCCTGACTGACCGTCATGGCCTCACCCAGCAGGATCCAGGCCGAGAGCACCGCGAACATCACCTCGGACAAGCCCACCAGCGACGCGAACCGCGGCTTGAGGCGGGCGACGCCGAAGATGCCGAGGGTGTACGCGAGAGCCGTCGGAATGAGGCCCAGCGTGATCACCGGCACCAGCCACGACGTGGTGAAGCCGGCGATGACGACGGAGTTCGCCGTGAAGGTCAGCGGCATGACACCGGTGACACCGAGCAGTGCGACGGCGACGGTTCCGACGATGAGGCCGCCTGCGGCCAGGCTGATGGGGTTGAGGCCTTCGCCGTCGGTGCTGACGTTGTTGGACATCATGAAGTAGCAGGCCGCGCACACCGCGGCGGCGAGCCCCCAGCTGACGCCGATGATGTTGATGTGGGCACCGCTGAAGACGTTGAGCACGAGCATGATTCCGGCGACGGCCAGGCCCACGCCTGCGAACGTCATCGAACTGGGGCGCCGACGCGTGGTGGCCCACACCCATCCGACCACCAGGATCGGCGCGGTGTACTCGAGCAGCAGGGCCACGCCGACCGAGAGATGCGCGACGGCGTTGTAGTAGCAGAGTTGCGCGCCGGCGATCGGCACCAGACCGTAGGCGATGACGGTCTTGGCATGCCGGATGGATTCGCCGACCCAGCCGGGCCGCACGAAGCTGGCGAAGATCGCCATCGCCAGCGCTCCGCCCGCGAGCCGGGCGGTGACGGCGCCGGTGGGGCTCCAGCCGGCTTCGATCAGTGCTTTGGCGAACGGGCCGGAGGACCCGAAGGCCAATGCCGAAGTGAGTGCGAACAGCAGCCCGAGCCGAAAGTGGTTCTCGGTGCTCGGGCGGTCGAGTGCGGCCGTGGCCATGGGTACACCTCCTGGGCGCATGTCATGAGTAAAATGAGTTTTGCTAGTGACGGTACGGCGGAAAGGAGTCACGAGTCAAATGCTTTTCACTTATGACACGGAGCTCACACTCCGGGCCGCCGCGGTGCTGGTCAACAGCGATCGGGTGGATGGTGAGCAACTCGGTGACCTCGCCGCTCTGGACCAATACCTGAACGACTTCGGCTGGACGGGGCGGCGTGACCGCGACGACGCCGAACTGCGCGCGGTGCACGAACTCAGGACCCGGATCGGGGACATCTGGGCCGTTGCCGACGACGAGCAAGCGACTGTGGACAGGGTCAACGCGCTGCTGGGCGAGACCAAGGCGTCACCATGGCTGACCCGCCACGTGGAAAACCCCGACTGGCACCTACACCTGGGCGCCGCCGACGACCCGCTGTGGCAGCGCATGGGAGCCGAGATCGCGATGGCCCTGGCCGACCTGATCCGCGGCGGCGAACTCAGGCGATTGAAGATCTGTGCGGCCCCCGACTGCACCGCGGTGCTGACCGACCTGTCCCGCAACCGATCGCGCATCTTCTGTGACACGGGCAACTGCGGCAACCGCCAGCATGTCGCGGCCTACCGACAGCGGCAACGCGAAGAGGAGTAGTGGCGCCGGGTCGCAACTGCCCTCAGCCGCCGCGGCAAGAGATGTCCACGTAGACCGTGTCGGACTCGGTCGGATCGATCCGATTGCCGTTCGGCTGTGAATTTGAACTGCGCAGCCCTTCGATGCCGGTGACCCGGCATGAGCTCAACGGATACACCGCGGCCCCGTTGAGTTGCACGTCATACCCCTGCGCGCGCAGGGCGTTGACCGTGTCCTGGGCATTGCCGTAACCGTTGTTGAACGCCGAAGGATCTGCCGACGCTGTGTGTGCCGCTGCGGCGAGCAGGGCAGCCGCCATCGCAGCGGCACCGAGCCAAGTCCTCACCCGAATCCCTTTCGTCTGCCCGGCAGCGCGGCGATTGCCAAGTGCTGCAGGCGGTTCCGAAAGGAGTTAGGGAGCGGGGTTACATCGCCGCGGCCTCAGTCGTCGCCGTGACCGTTGTGACTCTGGTACTCACGCACGGCGGCGAGGGCATTGCGTTCGGAGGTGTGTGCGGCTTCGGTGAGGGCTTCGTGTTCGACGGCGGGGTCGGCGTAGAGGAAGCTGCCGGTGCCGGGGGCGCCGCCGGAGCCGAGTTTGTTCATCCGCTTGGGCAGGGCGGCGCCCTGGTATTCCAGGGGGATGGGGTGGCC
>NZ_BCSX01000014.1 GCF_001570425.1 Mycolicibacterium brisbanense | reverse complement strand
CTCCTGCACCGATCCGTAGTCATCAACCTCGACGGCGAGTCCTACCGACTACGCGACCACCACGCCTCCACCGACACCCTCCGCCGAGCCACCACCGGCACCCGCCAACCACTACACTGACCGCTGCTCACAGGTGAGGAATTTCAACGAGCACACCTGGGGACTTTCGACGAGCGCGATCAGTCATATCCGGCCCACCCGTACAACACCGATCTTCGAGCGATCCACCACATAGGCACGGTATCGATGGCAGCCGATGGATTGACTGCGCCACGCCGACTTCGAGCGAGCTCGGCCCTCCCCATCTCGGAGACGCGGGCACTATCGATTCGAATGCCCTGGGTTGGCAAATCTGACGTTCTCGGTTTCTCCAAGAACGCAGGAAAACACCCGGGCAAACACACGGCGATAGCGCCAAGGAGCGAAGTTGCTGAGTGCGATGCCTTACTGGCGACGCGTTACTCCGATGAGTCTTGGCCGGTCTTGTCTTCGTCTTCAGCCGAGGCGGCTGATGCAGGAGAAGCGGCGGCCGGCAAACCAGTAACGCTTGAGCCTCTAAAGCGCTTTGTGATCTTCCGGACGGCCTGACCGACCGTGATGATGAGCGAGGCGTCGCCGCCAACCTCGAACACCGTCCGGACAATTTCGACCGCTTCCGGCAAGTTCCTCTGTTCAGTCGACGGTTCATAGTCGACAGAGGTCACGCCCTGAGTCTTCAGTTCCTGCGCAAGGGCACCTTCAGTACCGGCGGGTCCTTCGTAGGTGAAGCGGAAGGATTCCATCCCGCGAGCCAATCACAGTCCGATGCCTAAGTACAGCGAGGGCTGATGCGTTGGCGGGTTGTTTGGGGCAGAGAAGCACGCCCGGCAGATAGACGGCCAACCCCATTCTTGATGTCATTAGACGTGCGGCCGCACCCCCAACCACGTCCGGATCAGTGAGGAGCGTCAGTTGTGAGCAGGATTGGCGAGTCCCCGTTTCTGAGTCCACCCGGTTTTAGAGTCGGGTTTGTTGGATCTGGATTCAGTTGATCTCGCAGGCCACCGGGGTGTGGGTGCACCTGCAGGCCG
>NZ_BCSX01000013.1 GCF_001570425.1 Mycolicibacterium brisbanense | reverse complement strand
GGAATGCCGCTTACGACCAGCCATGCGTGTCATCGTCCCTTCTCGGCCCGACCTCGGGCCACAGGACTCTAAAACAGGCTGGTCTCAATCACGGGGAACACGCCACCGATGCGTACGAGTGGAAGGTGTCCATCACCAACTACGACGGTGAGCCGGTAGACCCTCAGTCGTATGACTTTGTTGTGCGGTACACCCACGCTGATCTACGGCGGTTAAACCCGTGGTTGGCGTACATCCAGACAGTCCTGAAAATCGACGAAGTCGAACAGGCCGGGGAAAGCTGGGGCGACGAGTAACCAATTCTGCCGGAACGGTTTTCGAGGGAGACAGCGGAGCTATCGACAGCTCCGCTGTCTCTGTGCTGCTCGAATCGCGGTTCGATTCCGCGACTGGCACCACTGGCCCGTCGCCGTAGGTTCGCACCTTGACAACTTCACCCTCCCCGCCCTGGCTGCTGACCTTGGTAGCACTTGACCCCGTCTAGGGAGGGTGGGGTACCTAAACGGGGTCAAGTGTGGCGCGCGGTAGGCACTGGCAGAAGGGGCCACCGTACAGCCGGTTTGGTGGAACAGTTAGATGCGAGGGTCTGAGCTCATCGTCACGTTCGCGGCGGGAGGGTCATCTAGCGATGCTTGACAGCCCTTGTAGCGTCCGCCTTCGAACGGTGGCAGATGATCCATGCCGTTGGGTACCAGACCGTTGCCCCAGCTGAATTCGCTAGCTTCCGTATCCATCTGGTCTAGGTCGGCGTTGTACCTTCGCATGTCGTGGTCGGATACGCCGAATCCGCCTGCCCCTGTACCGCTCACGACTACACGCCAATGATGGACGGTGCGGTATAGCCGGTGCTCGCGGTCAGCTGGGTGCACACAGCTGCCCCACGGTGGCGAGTTCCGACACCAAAGCTGCGGCTGTAGAAGCTGTCCTGTAGCGGGTACCCGTTGACGTTGCCGGGCAGCTGGCGCAGACCCTGGTACAGCCGGTTGGGGTGCTGGCGAACACCGATCACGTTGGACGTTGCACCGGGTCCAGCGGTAGCCACCACGGCAAAGTACTTCTCGGGCACGAAGTTTGATTCAACGATCCACAGCGGGCCGTATTTGCCTACTGTCGGAAGGTTGAACACGGTGCCTGCGGGCTGGCTGCCGACCAGCTGGCCACCATTGGGCAGAACGAAGGCCGGTTGGTTCACGGCTCGAATGAAGTCCCACTTAGCGATTTGCGTGTTTTCGTTCTCCACGTTGGCGCGGAAGCTCTGGATGACCTCGGACTCAGTTGGATTGACGAAGCACACCAGCTCTTCGGCTCCATCGGTGAGGCCGTAGCCGTGTTCGCGAATGTGCTTGACGGTGACTTCAAGGTCATTCGAGTCGATAGTGGTGTTGCCACTTGTCAGATAGTGCGTGTGGTTGGCGTCGAAACGCTTGCCCAACACCGGAGGTGGCACCATGCCATCGGTGCCGTTCCAGAGGCCATAGCAGGTGTTGCCATAGTCGTTGAGCTCAGGCGCGGGATTGAACAGCCGGTTGAGGATTCGCCGCGTGACGGTGGTGTTGTCTCCGCGCAAGGCTTCATCAAGTACAGCTCGAACCTGTCGGGCATCGGCGTCCCGCAAGAATCGCCACGTAAACCGTGCGGCCCGGTCATAGTGGCGTGTTCCCCGTGATTGAGACCAGCCTGTTTTAGAGTCCTGTGGCCCGAGGTCGGGCCGAGAAGGGACGATGACACGCATGGCTGGTCGTAAGCGGCATTCC
>NZ_BCSX01000012.1 GCF_001570425.1 Mycolicibacterium brisbanense | reverse complement strand
CCTGCAGGTGCACCCACACCCCGGTGGCCTGCGAGATCAACTGAATCCAGATCCAACAAACCCGACTCTAAAACCGGGTGGACTCAGAAACGGGGACTCGCCAATAGTCCTTGAACGTGTAGCCGAGCAGCAAGGATTCACTAGGCGGACCCATGGATTCGGGCTCACCGTACTCGCTGGCTTCCTCGTACTCGCTTTCGATCAGCGCTTGCGGCACCGCGTCGGCGCTGCTGGTGTGCCAGTAGGAAAGTAGGTCGACAACCGCGCTGCGGTGAGCGTTCCACTGTCCAAGTACCTGTTGCATCTCTTCCCAGATGACATTCAGGTCAACCTGGTCGGCGGTCTGGGTTACCCGGGGAACAATGTCCCCTTCGGACAGAATGCCGCCTTCAGCGCCGAAGGGCATTAGGCCGGATGTTGCCAGCCAGTCAAGGTAGGGCGAATTCGGGCGGGGAGCCGTGTACGTGGTCATCTATGTCTCCATACAAGCTTTGCGAGTTAGGACCGTTACGCCGAGAACGGGAAGGCTCGTTACGATTTTGGTAACCAACCCGTTCTCGACAACGGCGGTACTTGCTGCCTGTGCTGCAATGCAGCCGCGGCCAGTTGACCTGAGGAGACTTACACGGCTGACCGATGCCCGTGAAACACCTTATACCGCATCATTGTTGGCGGCGCTGCACTCAGCGCGGGTCGCGACAAGTGCCTGCCCGTGAGCTAGCGTGAGTTCAGGCAGGCCTGCCAGGCAGGCGTTTCGGAAACCACTGTCAGAGAGCGCAATACAGCCATGAGTAGAGCCGCGACGTTCACGAAGTACCTCGACCTGCAAGAGGCGGTGAGATACCTACATTCTCTCGGATTCACAACGGCTACAACCGATACGGTGAGGCACCACGCCTATCACACCGGAAAGCTCCCCAAACCGAAGATTGTGGGACGTAGAGCCCATTGGAGCCGCGAACAACTCGACGCATTGGTTGAGGCACTGTGATCATCACCAGCGTGACGTACCTGGAGAACGGCGAACGAACTGTCACAGTTGCCTGTTCGGACTGCGGCGGCACACACGTGCTGCCCTGGCCTTACAACGGCAGTGAGACGGTGGAATCCATGCTGCCATGCGGCATGCACCTGACGATTGCAGTCCCGCTATGGTGCCGAAACCCTAGACGCAGTAGAACACTGTTCGTCCATGATGCGACCGCTCCACACGATGTGGTCAGTCCCGACCTGCTAAACGACAACGCAATTGATGACCCCGTGTCCAACTGGACTGAGTGACATTGTGAACCGGTTTGTCCGGTGAACTGGAAAGGACTGAGTACCTATGCCTTACGACGAAGACGCCGACTTTGATGATCAGTTCGAGGATGAAGACCTGAACCAGCGTTTGGCAGCAGCCATGGCGGGAGGGGCACAGGCCAGCGGCATACCGTGGCAGCCGTTCACCGACGTGCAGAAGAGAGAGGGCGCGGCCTACGCCGCTGCTATGGCCTCAGTGTCGGCATTCGAGCTGTGTGGGATTCTCGACAAAGAAGGCAACTACGACAAGTTGTCTGCGTATGACACCTGCGATCAGAGCAACCCGGCCACCGGGGAACTTGTGCCACAGGGCGACGTCATCGTGCAGATGATGGCCGCACAACGGTTGCAGCAGTGGCACGATGCTTGCCGGCAAGAGGACGAGAGGCTAGTCAACATCTCCCTAGCACCCCACTACGACCAAACCGACCCGCTAACGGCCACACGGCTTTACGTCTTGACGAGCCGCAGTCGGCACGCGTGGGCGTTGGAGACGCCGTACGACTGGAAGGGGCATCTTCTGGCAACGCTGTGCAGTGTGTTCAAGTGTGATGCCCACCTGTTGCACCGCTGCTATGACCACCAGGCAACCCCGGCCTTGAACACCCTTGTCTACAAACGCGGGGAGTTTGTGTTCGGCTGGAAGATCTGCAACGAATGCATTGACGCCTTGAGCTGGATAGGTTTTGGACACCCCGACTACGCGGGTCCGCTGTACATGTGGCGCGACAAAGGCGAGCGGCCTGCGCTGCCGGAGTTCTAACCCTCCCAAGTGTACGAGATACAGCGTGTACTGGAGCTGCACCAGCAAGGGCATTGCTCCGCGTCTATCGCCGTACGACTAGGCGTGCCTACGGAATACGTGCGGGAGGTGGTCGAACGGTACGAGGCTAAGCTGGCTATACAGCACGCCAAGTGGCTGGTCACACCTGAGGGGCAGGCCGCCGTCAAGGCGCAGCGTATGGCAGCCGCTAAAGCCAAACGTGCCGAAGCTCTACGGATGCTTGCCGAGCTCGAATCTGGTGGTGTTTAGCGTCCCTCCTCCCGCCCAGGCTGCTCACACAACTTGCCAGGATGCCCCGCCTGCCCGCCTGATCACGCGTGTGGCGGCCGAACTCGCCGCGCCGGTGCCCATGGCCGCACGTGACCCTCAAGACGTGACACCGCCTGCCCTCTACCAGTACCAACTTTTCCTACAGCCGCTGTAGTGCCCTCTTGCCCCGTTGGAGCGGGTCTGCCAAAGACGGCACCGTAGAAAAATCTAGGGCAAAGTTACCCGTTACAGCCGCTATTGGATCGAATTTCGGTCTAGCAGCGGCTGAATTGCGTTGTGGGGAAATAGATTTCGTCGATTCGGAACGAGCGGGACGGGACGCGGTCGGCTACGCTCAAGTTCGCAGGCGGCAAACGCGTCACACCGAATGCCGTTGATACTCTTAGAGAAAGGACCACTCATGGGTTACGTTGCCCCTTTGGATGCAGTGGAGTTCAGCACTAACCAGGTACACCGCTTCATCACTGAGGACTGCCATTTCCCGGTGACCATCACCAAGGTAGAACTGGCTGCCGCTACCGGAGAGCTCAAGAGCGTGCGGGCTACCCGCCACAACCGGTACTCGCGACGCATGGCTCTGGAATGGCTGGAAAGCCTAGGCGTACATATCGACTGGGAAGTGGCCGCGGCCGAAGCCGAGCGCGAAGTACTCGGAACGGTTGCAGCGCAGTTGGCGAGTCCCCGTTTCTGAGTCCACCCGGTTTTAGAGTCGGGTTTGTTGGATCTGGATTCAGTTGATCTCGCAGGCCACCGGGGTGTGGGTGCACCTGCAGGCCG
>NZ_BCSX01000011.1 GCF_001570425.1 Mycolicibacterium brisbanense | reverse complement strand
CGGCCGCCCCCGCAAAACCCTCGACTGGAACACCCCAGCCGAACGACTACGTGATCTACTACAAACCCAATAACCAGCAGCATTGCGACGACCCCTAGAAACCACCGGGTTTTCGGGTACCGCCACGTCTGCTCGCGCAAGAAGATGGACCCGCCTACACGAGCGTGGCGAGCTCCTGGATCTGCTCTGCACTACGACCACTCACCACCATGGTGGTGACGCCCGCGGCCTCCCAGACCTTGATCTGCTCCCGTACGTAGTCCTTGTCGCCGACGATGGCCGCGTCATCGACCACCTCGTCGGGAATGACCTTGGCCGCCTCATCCTTGCGGTCACTGCGGAACAGCGCCGTCACCTCGTCGACGACGTCGCCATAGCCCATGCGGCGGTACACCTCGGCGTGAAAGTTGGTGTCCTCCGACCCCATTCCGCCCATGTACAGCGCGAGGTAGGGCTTCATCGCCGCGAACGCCGCGGGGCGGTCCTCGGTGATGACGATGTTGGCCGTCGCGCAGATCTCGAAATCCTCGCGGGATCGGCGCGCCCCCGGCTTCGCGAATCCTTCGTCGAGCCAGGCGTTGTAGGTGTCGGCCATGCGTGGTGTGTAGAAGATCGGCAGCCAGCCGTCGCAGATCTCGGCGGCCAGCGCGACATTCTTGGGACCTTCGGCACCCAGCATGATCGGGATGTCGGCGCGCAGCGGATGCGTGATGGGCTTGAGCGGCTTGCCCAGCCCGGTCGTGCCTCCCCCCGAGACCGGCAGCGGGTAGTGGGGTCCCGCGCTGGTCACCGGGGCCTCGCGGGCCCACACCTGGCGGATGATGTCGATGTATTCGCGGGTGCGGGCCAACGGCTTGGGGAACTTCTGGCCGTACCAGCCCTCGACCACCTGCGGGCCGGATACCCCGAGCCCGAGGATGTGCCTGCCGCCCGAGAGGTGGTCCAGGGTCAGCGACGCCATCGCGCATGCGGTCGGGGTGCGGGCGGAGAGCTGCACCACCGATGTGCCCAGCCGGAGCCGGGTCGTTTCGCGGCCCCACCAGGCCAGCGGCGTGAACGCGTCCGAACCCCACGCCTCGGCGGTGAACACAGTGTCGAATCCAGCATCCTCGGCGGCGGCCACCAATTCCGCATGGTTGGTGGGCGGCTGCGCGCCCCAATATCCGAGCTGAAGACCGAGCTTCATTAGTTTGCCTTTCGACCCGTCCTTGCCACGATTCTTAGAACCTGTTCTACTCGATGTGTGACAGCCAGCCAAAGCCGCCCGGCCTCGACAGATCATCACGAGCCGCCACTTTCAGCGCCACTGAAACTGTCTTTTGACTACACCCGTTCAGTGGGCTCGGTGCTCGGTCAGTTCTTCACTGCCCTGCGTGACCGCCAAGTGGTCGGCGTACGTGGGTCGGACGGGCGTGTGCATGTGCCACCCGCCGAGTATGACCCCGTCACCTACGAAGCCCTGACCGAGGTGGTACCGGTCGCCAGCGTCGGCACCGTGGTGTCCTGGACCTGGCAGCCCGAGCCGCTGGAGGGCCAGCCGCTGGACCGCCCGTTCGCGTGGGCCTTGATCAAGCTCGACGGCGCCGACACCCCGCTGCTGCACGCGGTCGACGCGGTGGAAGGCGAGCTCAGCACCGGCACCCGGGTCCATGTGCACTGGGTCGACGAGCCCGTCGGCGCGATCACCGATATCGCGTACTTCGTGCCGGGCGACACCCCTGAAGAGGTTCCGGACGCGACCGACGATCGCGATCCGATCACCATGCTCGTGGTGCCGACGTCCATCGAGATCCAGCATTCCGCGTCGTACCCGGAGAGCGCGTACCTGCGGGCACTGCAGGAGGGCAAGCTTCTCGGCGCGCGCACCGGCGAGAACGGCAAGGTGTATTTCCCTGCGCGCGAGGCTGATCCGGCCACTGGCCAGCAGCTGACCGAGTATGTCGAGCTGCCCGACAAGGGCACGGTGACCACGTTCGCGATCATCAACATCCCCTTCGCCGGCCAGCGCATCAAACCGCCGTACGTGGCGGCCTACGTATTGCTCGACGGAGCCGACATCCCGTTCCTCCACCTGGTGACCGAGATCCCCGCCGACGAGGTGCGGATGGGTATGCGCGTCGAGGCCGTCTGGCGCCCCAAGGAGGAGTGGGGCCTGGGCATCGACAACATCTCCCATTTCCGGCCGACGGGTGAACCCGACGCCGACTACGACAGCTACAAGCACCACCTGTAAGGGAAGCCCCACATGACTCTTCGCGATGTAGCCGTGGTCGGTTTCGCGCATGCCCCGCATGTGCGCCGCACCGACGGCACCACCAACGGCGTCGAGATGCTGATGCCGTGTTTCGCCCAGCTGTACGCCGAACTGGGCCTGCAGCAGACCGACATCGGTTTCTGGTGCTCGGGGTCCTCCGATTACCTTGCCGGACGGGCATTCTCGTTCATCTCCGCGATCGACTCGATCGGTGCGGTACCGCCGATCAACGAGTCGCACGTCGAGATGGACGCCGCATGGGCGCTGTACGAGGCCTACATCAAGATCCTCACCGGTGAGGTCGACACCGCACTGGTCTACGGCTTCGGCAAGTCCAGTGCGGGTGTGCTGCGCCGCGTGCTGGCCCTGCAGACCGACCCGTACACGGTCGCCCCGCTGTGGCCGGATTCGGTGTCGATGGCCGGGCTTCAAGCGCGATTCGGCTTGGATACGGGCAAGTGGACCGCCGAGCAGATGGCCCAGGTGGCACTGGATTCGTTCGCCGCCGGTGGGCGCACCGACAGCGAAGAGGTCACCGGGACCATCGCGGACCTGCTGGAGCGGCCGTACTTCGCCGACCCGCTGCGCCGCCACGACATCGCCCCGATCACCGACGGTGCGGCGGCGATCGTGCTCGCGGCCGGCGACCGGGCCCGCGACCTGCGGGAAAACCCGGCCTGGATCACAGGTTTCGAGCACCGCATCGAAACCCCGGTCCTGGGTGCCCGGGACCTGACGACCTCGCCGTCCACCGCCGCCTCGGCGCAGGCCGCGACCGGTGGCGACGCCGGCTCGATCGAGGTCGCCGAGCTGTACGCGCCGTTCACGCATCAACAGCTGATCCTCACCGAGGCCATCGGGCTGGGCGCGTCGACCAAGATCAACCCGTCGGGTGGCGCGCTGGCCGCCAACCCGATGTTCTCAGCCGGGCTGGAGCGCATCGGCTTTGCCGCGCAGCACATCTTCGACGGCAGCGCGGGGCGCGTACTGGCGCACGCCACGAGCGGCCCTGCGCTGCAACAGAATCTGGTATGCGTCCTGGAGGGCATGTGATGAGCGCTCGCACGAAGAACGAAGGAGCTTGCTGATGGCGACCAAGGCAGCCGTTCTCGGCACCGGGCAGACCAAGTATGTGGCCAAGCGGCACGACGTCTCGATGAACGGGCTGGTACGCGAGGCCATCGACAAGGCCCTCGCCGATTCGGGTTCGACGATGGCCGATATCGACGCCGTCGTGGTCGGCAAAGCACCGGACTTCTTCGAGGGCGTCATGATGCCCGAATTGTTCATGGCCGACGCGACCGGCGCGACCAACAAGCCACTGATCCGCGTGCACACCGCAGGGTCGGTGGGCGGATCGACGGCCGTCGTCGCCGCGAGCCTGGTGAAATCCGGCAAGTACCGCCGCGTGCTCACCATGGCGTGGGAGAAGCAGTCCGAGTCAAATGCCATGTGGGCGTTGAGCATTCCGGTGCCGTTCACCAAACCAGTCGGCGCCGGCGCGGGCGGATACTTCGCACCGCACGTGCGCGCCTACATTCGACGCTCGGGCGCACCTGATCACATCGGCGCGATGGTCGCGGTCAAGGACCGCCTCAACGGCGCCAAGAACCCACTGGCGCACCTGCATCAGCCCGACATCACTCTGGAGAAGGTGATGTCGTCCCAGATGCTGTGGGATCCGATCCGTTTCGACGAGACCTGCCCGTCCTCCGACGGTGCGGCCGCGATGGTGATCGGTGATGAGGAGACGGCCGACGTCCGAGTCGCCGACGGACACCCGGTGGCCTGGATTCACGCCACCGCGCTGCGCACCGAGCCGCTGGCCTACTCGGGCCGCGACCAGGTCAACCCGCAGGCCGGCCGGGACGCCGCGGCAGCGCTGTGGCGAGATGCGGGCATCACCAGCCCGATCGACGAGATCGACGTCGCCGAGGTATATGTGCCGTTCTCCTGGTTCGAGCCGATGTGGTTGGAGAACTTGGGCTTCGCCGCGGAGGGTGAGGGTTGGAAGCTCACCGAGGCCGGCGAAACGGCCATCGGCGGCAAGATCCCGTTCAACGCCTCCGGCGGCGTGCTCAGCTCGAATCCGATCGGGGCGTCGGGCATGATCCGTTTTGCGGAGTCGGCGATCCAGGTGATGGGCAAGGCCGGCGACCATCAGGTCGAGGGCGCCCGCAAGGCCCTCGGTCACGCCTATGGCGGTGGCTCGCAGTACTACTCGATGTGGGTGGTTTCATCGGACAAGCCGGCCTCATGACCCGCATGAAGTACACGCTGAGCGTGGCCATGGGGCCGCTGGAACATCTGACCGGATTGGCGCGCACCGCAGAGGAAGTCGGGTTCGACGCGATCGCCCTGCCTGATTCATTGTTCTACATGGAGAAGCAGGCCGCCGACTACCCGTACACGCCCGACGGGTCACGGATGTGGAATGCCGAGACGCCCTGGGTGGATCCGCTGATCGCGGCCGCGTCGATGGGTGCGGTGACCTCGACGCTGCGGTTCTACACCAACGTCATGAAGCTCGGCTCGCGCAATCCTCTGCTGCTGGCGCGGCAGGTCGGCTCGGTGGCCAACCTCACCAATAACCGCTTCGGTTTCGGTGTCGGGATCGGCTGGGCCCCTGAGGAATTCGAATGGTGCGGGGTACCGTTCGCCAAACGCGGTGCCCGCGTCGACGAGATGATCGAGGTGCTCAAACTCGTGCTCGGCGGCGGTATGGTCGAGTTCCACGGGAAGTTCTACGATTTCGAGCGGCTGCAGATGAGCCCGGCGCCGTCGCAGCCGGTGCCGTTCTACGTCGGCGGGCACACACCGGTCGCACTCAAGCGGGCCGCCCGGGTCGGTGACGGCTGGACCAGCGCGATGATGACGTGTGCCCAACTGGCCGAGACGGTCCAGGCGCTCAACAAGCTGCGGGCCGAATACGGCCGAGCCGACGAGCCTTTCGAGTACCAAGCGGTGTGCATCGACAAGTTCGACCTCGCCGGGCATCGCGAGCTCGCCGCGGCCGGCATCACCGACAACATCGTGATCCCGTGGATGCTCGAGGGCCTGGGCTTCGACGCTCCGCTCGAAAAGAAGCAGGACTCGCTCAAGCGGTTCGCGGAGACCTACATCCACTCCGGCTGGCAGGACTGACATGGCAGTGACCGATCCGAACCATCCGGCACATCTGGCGGGCCTGCGGTCGCGAGCCGCGGTGGCGGCGCGTGACAAGGAGGCGTGGCTGGCTGTGTTCGCCGACGACGCGATCGTGCAGGACCCGATCGGACCGTCGTTCTTCGATCCGGAAGGCAAGGGCCATCGCGGCAAGGAGGCCATCGCGGCGTTCTGGGACAAGGCGATTGCCCCTACCGACAACCTGGAGTTCAGGTTTGTCGACACCTTCCAGTGCGGCGACGAGGAAGCCAACGTGGGCAGCATCGTGACCACCATGGGCGGCCATCAGATCACCACCGAAGGCGTGTTCACCTACCGCGTCAACGATGCCGGACAGATGGTCGCGCTGCGGGCTTTCTGGGAGGTCGGCCGCGCCGCGGCGACGGCGAAACCGGCCTAGCGCAGTTCGACGCGGAGCAGCGCGGCCTTACGCACGATTCCGTCGGGTGGTGCGGTGGTACCGCCATCGGTCGTCACAAAGGCGACGCTGCCGTACGCACCCGGCGCGCGGCTCCACGCGACAGCGGAAGGCCCGACCAGGCTTTCGTCGAACGGGTCTCCCGCGAGGTGGCGCACTTCGCTACCATGGCGGGGCTCAAGCGCCACCCTGTCGATCGTGTTGGCTCGATGCCTTGTGACATAGGCGAATCCGGCGTTTTCATCGATGCAGAAGTCATCGGCGTTGTCGATCGCGGCGACGAACTCCGGCAGCCCCACCGGGTCGAGCGTGTCGGGGTCGACTCCGACACGCATGAAGACCTGTTGCGCGGTCGAGGTGTAATACACATGGCCAGATCGCGGTCCGTACCGCACGCCGTTGACTCCGGGTTGCGGTGGTGGCGGTACACCGCTGTCGGGGTCGTCGGCCATCGTGTCATGGCTCAGCCACACTCGCGCCGCGGCGCGGCGGGCGCCATCGGTGATGTCGACGCGCCAGATCAGCGCGGCGAAGCAGTCGGCGACAAGCAACGTCGTGGGCCCGAGCAGGCAACTGCCGTTGAGGGCACGGACCCGGTCGTCGAAGGTGTAGATGATCTCCGGGGATATCGGGCGGCCCGGCGTCCAGCCGTTGAGATCGACACGGACCAAATGGGATTCGTGCGTGGTGTAGCCCTCGGTCAGGTTCACGACGAACACGTCGGCGGCGACCTCGGCGATCCCCGTGACCGGGTGATCGAAGGTGTGCACCAACACGGGCTCAACCGTCTCACCGGGCCGGGCAGCGGGAACCCACCAGAGTTCTCGTTGCAGAACAGCTGTGACCAGGATCGAGCCGTCGGCGCGAACGGCGAGGTTTTCCAGGAAGTACCGCTCGGGAAAGTACGCGATCGGAGTGATCCCGACGTGCGGCGTGGGGGTCACTGGTCCAGCCCCACCGCGTTGGCCGGCACGTCATACGCGCCGAGGGTCATGCACACCATCGTGAACCAACCCAGCAGCACCGCGACGTCGACGATGCCCGCGTCGCCGAGAAGTTCCTTGGCCCGCCGGTACAGTCCCTGCGGTACGGGGCGGGCAGCGACGAGAGCCGAGGCGAGTTCGTAGACGACCTGTTCGCGTGCATCGTCGAATACCGTGGGCATGCCGGTGATGAGTGCCTGCACCCGCACCGGGTCCAGGTGCCCATCCCGCTCGCCGATGATCTCGTGCTCGTAGGTGGCATACGGCGAGCCCCAGTATCCGGTCACGACGTTCGTGGCGATCTCGATCTCCGCTTTCGTCAGCGTCGATTCACGCTGGTAGTACGCACCAATCGGGACAATCGTTTTCGACAGTGCGGGATTGGCCAGCCAGATCCGGTGCGGACCGGGGACCACGCCGCGCAACTCGCGGGTGCGGTCGTAGGCGTCCCGCATCTCGGGCGGCATGTCGCCGACGGGGGTTTCGACAAAGCGCCCGAACGTGCCGAAATCGGGTATCTCAGTCATGTGGAGCGTCCTTTCGTGTTGCGGCAGGAACTCACCGACCCGGTGCCAAAAACAGAGAACGATCATTCATGTTTTTACTCTCCGCTCCTCGGACGGCGCTGTCAAACGTGAACGTTCGCGCTTTTAGTTACAGTGGGCCGATGCCGAAGGTGTCCCAGGAGTACCGCGACGAGCGGCGCGCGCACATTCTCGCGGCGGCCCGACGTTGTTTTGTCCGAGACGGTTTCCACCAGACGTCGATGCAGGACCTGGTATCCGAGGCTGGATTGTCATCGGGTGCGGTGTATCGCTATTTCCCGGGTAAGAACGCCATGATCGAGGCGCTCGCCGAACAGAATCTCGACGAGGTGATCACCGTTCTCCAGCAGTCGCTCGCGACGGGTGTCAGCGCCGGCGAGGCCATGGCAGCCGTTCTCGAGCATGTCCGCACACGTCATACCGAGGACGACTTCGCCGCAGTCGCCGTGTTGGTGTGGTCGGAAGCGTTGCGCAACTCCGCGCTCGCAGCCCGGCTGCGCGACTCCCTCGATACCGCCGCTCGGGCGCTGACCGCACAGGCTCAGGCAAACGGCCCGCACGATGTTCCGCCCAGGGCCGTAGCCGATCTGCTGTTGTGCACGTTGCCGGGGTATCTCATGCAGTTGGCCATCCGAGGCCCGCGCGCCGTCGACAGAATCCCCGCTGACGTGAAGGAGACCTTCTCCCCTGCCGCGACGTCGAAACCCGCGAGAAGGCAAGCGAACTCAGCGAGGAAGTCCGCCCAGCGCGGTGGGCATATGCCGCGTCCCGAAGGCCGCAGCACCCGCTGACGCCCAGCGCCTAAGTCTCTATCTCCGCGAGCCCGGTCATGTACCGCTGGGCCAGTTCCTGGTACGCCTGCGGGTTGGCGTTGACCCACATCTCGGCCCCGGTGCCACCGATCGGTCCTCTGATCTTCGCGGGCGCACCGGTGACCAGCACTTCGTCGGGAATCTTGGTGCCGCCCACCACCAATGAGTGGGCAGCGATCAAGCTGCGTCGCCCGATCACGGCACCGTCGAGCACCGTCGAATGGTTGGCGATCAACGCCTCGGCCCCGACATGTGCGCCATGCACGACGCACATGTGCGCCACCGTCGCACCCGGGCCGATATCCACCGGGATACCGGGCGGAGCGTGCAGAACGGAGCCGTCCTGCACGTTGGCGCCCACCCGGATCACGACGGGCGCGTAGTCGCCCCGCAGGACCACGTTGAACCACACCGACGCACCGGCCTCGACCGTGACATCACCGATCAACGTCGCGGTCGGCGCCACGAATGCGGTGGGATCCACTCTGGGCGCGCGGCCCTCGAATGAGTACAGGGGCATCGTTCACATATACCGCAGGCCAGCCCCGCAGGCCCGGCACTCGCCCATCGCGACGCGTACTGTGAACAGTAACTATGCCGTTCCCGACGTCATCGCCGCTGAAATTCGTGCTCACTGCAGGTCTCGCCACGATCGTCGCCACGACGGCGGCGAGCTGCTCCGCCACCGACCCAGGCTCGGCCGCGCGCTGGGGTATGACGCCCACCACAGCGTCCAGTGCGCCGCCCGCAGCCGCCCCGCCGGTCGCCGGTACCACCAAGCCCGGCAGCCTCGACTACAGCCGCCTGATGTTGACCGCGACCGACATCAGCATTCCGCCGGACACCTTCACCGTCAGGTCGTCGAACACCAATCCGAACGGCATGTCCGGCGCGAGCGCGTTCTTCGTGAACACCGACGACACCAAGGCCATCGCCGACACGATCCTGATCTATCCCGACGCCGCCACCGCGACGGCCACGCTGCGGCAGGCGTCGACCGCGGTGAGCACCATTGTCACCGGCGGAACCCCGCAGCCGTTCCCGGTCGGCACGGACGGCACCATCGTCGCCGGCGTGTCGCCCGATGGCGCCAAGGCAGTGACGCTTCTCATGTTCACCGAGGGGCGCGCGCTGGTGCGGCTCGAGTTCGACAGTGCCCCTGGCCAACCAGCCTCACCGGAGGTCGTGACCAGCGTCGGACGGATGCAGGAGATCGCGCTGCGGGTGGGAGTGCCCGCCACCTGACGCGGCCGAGCCCGCGCTATGCGGCAGGTCACGCACCCGCGATTGCCAGACGCGGCGGCAAAACTGTAACGTGTTCTAGTTAGAGAGAGCAGACTGGAGGCGTCATGGCTACGGAGACTGCCGGCGGGCAGGAGCGCAGCGACCGGGGAAGCGGTGTTGCCATTCGAGAGATCGACACCGGCGCATTGCCCGATCGGTACGCGCGGGGCTGGCACTGCCTCGGACCGGTGAAGGACTACCTGGACGGCGAGCCGCACTCCATCGAGGCGTTCGGGACCAAGCTGGTGGTTTTCGCCGATTCGCAGGGGGAACTCAAGATTCTCGACGGTTACTGCCGTCACATGGGTGGGGACCTGTCCCAGGGCACCATCAAGGGCGACACCATCGCCTGCCCGTTCCACGATTGGCGCTGGGGCGGCGACGGCAAGTGCAAGCTGGTGCCCTACGCCAAGCGCACTCCCCGCCTGGCGCGCACGCGGGCCTGGCACACAGATGTCCGCGGTGGCCTGTTGTTCGTGTGGCACGACCACGAGGGCAACCCGCCGCAGCCCGAGGTCCGGATCCCCGAGATCCCGGAGTTCGCCAGTGACGACTGGACCGACTGGCGCTGGAACACGATGCTCATCGAGGGCTCCAACTGCCGCGAGATCATCGACAACGTCACCGACATGGCGCACTTCTTCTACATCCACTTCGGCCTGCCGACGTACTTCAAGAACGTGTTCGAGGGCCATATCGCGTCGCAGTACCTGCACAACGTGGGCCGTCCCGATATCGGCGGCATGGGCACCGCGTACGGTGAGGCACACCTCGATTCGGAGGCGTCGTACTTCGGGCCGTCGTTCATGATCAACTGGCTGCACAACAACTACGGCGGTTACAAGGCCGAGTCCATCTTGATCAACTGCCACTACCCGGTCAGCCAGGACGCGTTCGTGCTGCAGTGGGGCGTGATCGTCGAGAAGCCCAAGGGGATGGACGACGCCACCACCGACAAGCTGGCCAAGGCGTTCACCGACGGTGTCAGCAAGGGCTTTCTGCAGGACGTCGAGATCTGGAAGCACAAGACCCGCATCGACAACCCGTTGCTGGTCGAGGAGGACGGCGCGGTGTACCAGATGCGCCGCTGGTACCAGCAGTTCTACGTCGACGTGGCCGACATCACGCCGGACATGGTCGACCGGTTCGAGATGGAGGTCGACACCACCGCGGCCAACGAGAAGTGGCACATCGAGGTGGAGGAGAACCTCCGGCAGCAACAGGCGGAGCAGGCGCAGACGCCATGAAGCCCGAGGTCGACGCGTTGGCCCGCTCGATGCTGCTGCTGCACGGGGTGCACGATGACGACGAAGGCGCGCACCCCGCCAGGAGCGGGCGGACGCCCGGAACATGGTCCAAGGCACCGGATTTCGCGTCCGATCCGCGGCGGGCGGCCGCAGTCCGGGAGGCTACCGAGCGGGATCGCCAGCGGTACCTGACCTCGGGGCTGGCGTCGGTCGACTGCCGGTTCTGCCACGTCACGGTCCAGGTCAAGAAGTTGGGTCCGGAACACACGTCGGTGCAGTGGAGTTCGGAGGCGACGCAACGCTGCGCGGTGTTCACC
Source organism: Mycolicibacterium brisbanense (assembly GCF_001570425.1). GTDB lineage: Bacteria > Actinomycetota > Actinomycetes > Mycobacteriales > Mycobacteriaceae > Mycobacterium > Mycobacterium brisbanense. Next base: position 194,433 of record NZ_BCSX01000011.1, on the reverse strand, counting down.
GAACTCCGCGAGTCCGGAGGCGATCCGGCACGGGCACGCTCGTGCCCGCGGTTGACGGATAGCATCAGGCATGCGGTCGCGGAGGGTTGCCTGGAGGAGTTCTCCTCGGCGCGTTCGCCTGGCGACGGCTGAGGGAATCGCCAGACGAGGGTCGATGCTGATCCTCGGCGTGGCCCTCGCTCTGACCGGCTGTACCCGGGTGCTCGACCAGCCACAGCCGCAGGCCGAACACCCGGTGGCTCCCATCCCGGCGGGACAGGTCCACGACCTGCTGAGTCCGCACGTCCAGGATCAGGACGGCAACCTGTTCGTCACGGTGTCACCCGAGACGTGCAGCGGGGTGGCCCGAGAAGTCGATCCGCCGTTCATCGCCGACCGTCACCCAGCGGCCACCGACGGTGGACACTGGGCCGACGAGGGTCGGGTGTACATCGAAGAGATGGTCGCGGTCTATCGCCGCGACTTCGATCCCAAGGCAGCGCTCGCCGACGCCCGCCACACCATCGATTCATGCCGCAACGTCACTTTCACTGTCACCACGATGCGCGGCCAGCACTACACATTCACTCTTCTGCCCCAGGCGAACTCGGGATCACCGGACATCGTTGTGTGGTCGTTCCGCAGCCCGGACTGGGCCTGCGACAGTGCATTCGTCGCCGCGCACAACGCCGCGATCGAGATCTCGACGTGTGGCGCGGTAGGCGGCTACGACGTGCTGTCACTGGCCCGCGAGGCACTCAAGCGGATCGACACACTCGCGAACACCACGGTGTGAGGGCCGCTCACAGCCCGGCGAAGCGCTCCTTGACCTGCTCGGTGGTCAACCCGTAGTCGGCCAGATCATAGGTGTGCTTGGGCGCGCGGGGCCCCTTCTTGCTGGCCTCGTTCACCGCGGTGACCGCGGCGCGGGCCGCATCGGTATAGGGCAGGCCGAAGTGCTTGTACACGTTCTCCACGGTCGCAGTCGGATCGGCGATGAAATCGAAGTAGTCGACATCGTAGAACTGGGCCGAATCATGCTTGGCCCGTTCGGCATTGAACAACTCAAGCCCGCGCGACCAGGTCTCGAGCGCATCCGCACCGATCTGGTCGCCGGTGAAACTGTTCGACCATCCTTCGGTGGTGTGCTGGGACAACGAGCACATCGAAGCCATGATGGTCTCGGCAGGCCGGTGGCACTGGATCACCAGCGCGTCGGGGTACGTTGCGAACACCGCGTCCAGCGCGAACAGATGACTGGGATTCTTGAGCACCCAACGCTTTTCCGGATCGTTGAGCCCGATCAGCTGCAAGTTGCGGCGGTGGCGCTGATACGACCGCGTCCAATCCTGCTCGGCGAGCCAATGGGCGTAGGTGGGCAGGTGGGCGAGCGTCTCATACGACACCGAGTGCAGCGACTGGCGCAGCAGCTGCCAGCACTCTTCCACTTCGTCGGCCGTCATGAAGTGCAGCCCGGTGTAATCCGGGTTCTCCTCGTGATGCTGGTCGAACCGGGCCGCCAGTTGCTGGTAAACGGGGTTCTGCGGCCACGTTTCGCGCGGCGGCCGGGGCTGCGGGAATTCCGCGAGCCACATCTCCAAACCCTGATGTGCGGGGTCGGCGGTCAACAACCGGTGCAGCACCGTGGTGCCCGTGCGCGGCAATCCCGTGACGAAGATCGGCCGCTCGATCGCCACCTCGGCGTGCTGCGGATACTGCTTCCAGGACGATTCACTCAGCAACCGGGCGATCAGGGCGTTGCGTAGGAAGAACCGGGACATCTTGCTGCCGAGCTCGGTGAGATCGGCGTCGCGCTGATACGACTCGAGCAGTACGCCAAGGGCTTCGCGGTAGTTGTCGTCGTCGGCCCCGAAGTCGTCGAGTCCGGTCGCCTTGGTCGCCGAGGCGTGTAGATCGTCGACGGTGCCGACATTGGTCCTGCCGTTGGTTCCGCTCGTCACGCCTTGTACTCCCCGCAGTTCACATCGAGGGCCTGGCCCGTGATGCCGCTCGCCATGTCGCTGGCCATGAACAGGATGGCCGAGGCGACCTCGTCCTCGGTCGGCAACCGCTTGAGATCTGATGCGGCCGCCGTGGCCTTGTAGATCTCCTCGACCGTGGTGCCGTACTTGTCGGCCTGGTGAGCGAAGTAGCCCTCCAGGGTGCCGCCCCAGATATAGCCGGGCAGAACGGAATTGACTCGGATACCCTGGTCGCCCAGCTCGGTGGCCAGCGTCTGCGACATCGCCAGCAGTGCGGATTTGGCCATTTTGTATGCGCCGTACTTGGCCTGCGAGTGCCGCACCACCATGGAGTTGACGTTGACGACCGCCCCCTTGGACTCTGCCAACGCCGGCGTGAAGGCCTGGATCAGTCGCAGCGCCCCGAACACCGTGAGCTCGATGGCCTCGCGCATGTGCTCGAAGGTGGTGTTGGCGAAGGGCTTCATCGACGGCACCCGAAACGCGTTGTTGATCAACACGTCAACCTTGCCGTAGGCCTCCGTCGCCGCCGAGACGAGGTTGTTGACCTGATCGTCGTCGGTGATGTCGGTGCCGACCGCGATCGCGCGCCGCCCCACGTCGGCGACCTGCTTGGCGACGTCGTCGAGCCGTTCGACGGTACGAGCCGCGAGCACCAGATCGGCTCCCGCCTCGGCGCACCGGCGCGCCAGTGTGGTGCCCAGCGCGGGACCGACCCCACTGATGACGACCACCTTGTCTTCCAGAAGTCCAGACATCTGCTACCCCAGCATCCTGTTGGCGATTTGCTTCTGGCGCAGGGCGATCCGCTGCCGCCAGTCTTCTTGCGTGATCTTGTTGCTCTCGTAGTACGGCAAGGACGCCTCGACCTTGGCGAGGTCCACCAGTTCCACCGTCGGGCCGTCGGCCTCGGTCAGCTCGCGCGACACCCGCTGCCATCGGAATTGCAAGAATCCCTTGGCGTGGCCCAGGGTCTCCACCCAGTTGGTGACGCCGGGGTTCTCATCGGAGACGACGATGCGGATCTTGCCGTCCGGATCCGCTTGGGCCTGAGTGCCGTTGAGCGACGTCTGATGGTTGATGTAGTCCAGCGAGATGTACCAGAGGCTGCCCAGCTGGAATCCGAGATAGGGCGCGTCGGTGACCGGCAGCGTGATGACCATCGCCTGATCCGGCTTGAGTTCGTAATGCCCGGCCGACGAATACTGGGTCGCCAGACCGCCGGGAGTGAGCCGCGGCGCCACCATGGTGTTGACGGGGATGTTCATGTAGAACCACTGCGGGAACTGCAGCCACGTCTTGATCCGTTGCACCAGCTGCTTACCGGCTGTGGCATAGCGCTTTTCGATCAGCTCCCGGGTCAGCGCAGGCGGTGCGGTGCCCGCTGTGTCGGTGCGAGCGATCGCCAGGGTGCCGCGCTGGGCCGACCAGTCGTTGTAGACCTCCCGGATCACCAGCTGGGCCGGACCCTTCGGTGTCACCCGCCATTCGAAGGTGCCGTCCTCGGCGATGTCGAGGGCCCGGTCGTCGAACGCGGTCTCACTGTCGGGCACGTTCGAGTCGGTGTATTCCCCGCCGAGCATCTGGAAACTGAGATCCGTAGTGGTGCCGCGCGTTCCGGTCACGACGTACTCGTGGCCGGCCTGCACCCGGGTGCCGAAGTACAGGGTGTCCGGGTTGTCCAGTCCCATCTTGTTGAACGGGCCCGTGCCCGATTGCAAGAACGGGTGGTCGCGGTCGTAGTCGAACGCCATGTGCGTACAAGCCGAGATGCCGCCTGCGAGGTATTGCAGGCCTTCGAGCAGATCAGCTTCGGATTCGATGTGCGGCGCCTCGCGGACCAGGCGCTCGGCCTCCGCGATGGCGTCGACAAATGGTTGGGCGTACATCCGTCCCCGTCCTCGCGGTCCAATATTGGACCGCAGTGGTAGAGTTTCCGACCTGAGGTTAGAACGCGTTCTAGTTCGAGTCAATGTCAGAGGTGCCGGGTGACGGTTACGGAATCGGCCGGCCGCGCGTCGCCACCCACGGCGCGGGTGGTGGCCATCCTGAATTTCCTCGCCGGGCATCCGCACGAGCACTTCGGCCTGTCCGAGTTGGCTCGCCGCATCGGGTTGAGCAAGCCCACGTGCCTGGGCATCCTCACCACCCTCGCCGAGGCCGGCTACGTGCTGCGCGACGCTCAGGAGAAGACGTACCGGCTTGGGCCCGCGCTCATCTCACTGGGCCACACCGCGCAAGAATCGATGCGCGTCAGCCCCGGTGCGCGCGACGAACTACGGCGGCTCTCCGAAACGTTCAACGCCACCGCGGCCTTGTCAGGTGTGGTGGACGATCGCATCACCTTGCTGGAACTCGTGGCACCACCCGGCACTCCCGTCACGGTGCAAATCGGGCAGAGCTATCCGTTCGCACCGCCCGTCGGATTGATGTTCGTGCTGTGGGACGACCGGGCCGTCAAGGACTGGCTCGCCAAAGAACCGACCATCCCGCTGCGCACCGACAGTGAACGTCTCGACCGCGTCATCACCGAATGCCGTGCGTCGGGCTACCTGGTGGAACGGCTCACCCCCGGCGGCCGGCGCCTCTACGCACTGATGGCAGGCATGTCGAGCACCCTGCCCGACGAGCTGCGGGCGCTGCTCGGCGAGCTGATCTCCGATATCGGTGAACGCGTTTATCTCCCTGGCGATGAGCCGCTTGCGCGAAGAGCAGACAACTCAGAATCGGATTCCGACACGGTGGACATCAGCGTCATCGCCGCGCCGGTCTTCGACCATCATCAGCGCCAGGTGATGGTGGTCTCGCTGCAGATCGGCCGGGCCCTGTCCGACGTAGAGATCACCCGGCACGCCCGCGGGCTGTGCGCCGCCGCCGACGTGCTGACGGCCCAGCTGGGCGGATCGAAGCCGACGCGCTAACTCGTCGCTGCCAGGACGAACGGCAGCACCTCTGGCGCTCCGGCTTCTCGCAGCACCCTCGCGGCCATCGTCAGAGTCCAGCCGGTGTCCGTCATGTCGTCGACCAGCAGGACCGGGCCGTCGCAGTCGATCTGCGGACGCTCCCACGCCCCGCCAAGAGCCGCCACCCGGTAGGCCGAATTGGCCGCGGTCACCGGGCGCCGCTCGGGCGCATACCGCAGCGTGCCCAGATCGGTCAGGCGGCCGAGTTGAGCCAGCCGCTGCACGGTCGAGGAGATCAGCAGCGGATGGCTCTGCGAATCCAGCCCCATGACGGCGACCGGGCGGTTCTCCCAGTTCCAGGCCTTGAGCACCGCGACCGCGGCCTGCACGACGTCGTCGGTCACCTCCTGATCCGGCTCGGCCAGCAGTTTGCGCAACCGCGCGCCCCAGCCGAGATCGGTGAGGCGGCCGATGGCACGCCCTGGGGCGGCGCCGTCGTTGATGCGGCCCGACAGAGCGACTCCCAGGGACGCCAGGCCCGACGGCCACTGCTTGCGCGGCGCCACCGGGACCCCGGGGCGACGCAGCCGCTCCCGGGTGGCGGCCAGGGTGGCCTCGTCGACGGCGGTTTCGTAGCGGGTCCCGGTGCAGTTGTCGCAGCGGCCGCACCGCTGCCCGGGTTGGAGTTCGGGATCGTCGAGTTGCCCACGCAGAAACGCCATCCGACAGCCGTCGGTGTCCAGGTAATCGAGCATGGCCTGCTGCTCACGTTTCCTGGCCGCCTCCAGCGCGCGGTAGCGCTCCTCGTCGTAGCTCCAGGGCTCACCGGTCGAGATCCACCCGCCCTTGACCCGGCGCACCGCACCGTCCACGTCGAGCACCTTGAGCACCATCTCGAGTCGAGAACGGTTGAGATCGACCAGGGTTTCCAGCGCAGGAGCCGACTGCGGACGCTCGGGATCGAGTGCACGAATCACATTGCGCACCATGGATTCTGACGGGAAGGCCACGGAGGCGAAGTACCGCCAGACGTCTTGGTCCTCGACGCCGGGCAGCAGGATCACGTCGGCGTTGGCAGTGGCACGACCCGCCCGGCCCACCTGTTGGTAATAGGCGATGGGCGACGACGGCGCCCCCAGATGTACGACGAAACCGAGGTCGGGCTTGTCGAACCCCATCCCCAGGGCCGAGGTCGCGACAAGGGCTTTGACCTGGTTGTCCAGCAGGTCGGCCTCCAGCTGCTCCCGCTCCGCGGGGTCGGTGGAACCGGTGTAGGCGGCCACCTTGTGCCCCTGCTCGGACAGCAGGGCAGCCACGTCGTGGGCCTGGGCCACGGTCAGGGTGTAGATGATGCCGGATCCCGGGAGCGAATCCAGTTGTGCGGCAATCCACGCCGCCCGCTGTGCCGGATTGCCCGCCTTGACCACCGACAACCGCAGCGACTCGCGGTCCAGCCCGCCGCGCAGCACCAGAGTGTCCCTGCCGCCGACGCCCAGTTGCGCTGCTACATCGTTGACCACCCTGTCGTTTGCGGTCGCGGTGGTGGCCAGCACCGGGATCTCGGCACCGAGTTCGGCGATCAGTGTGCGGATGCGTCGATAGTCGGGGCGGAAGTCATGCCCCCAGTCGGACACGCAGTGCGCCTCGTCGACGACCACCAGGCCGGCATCAGCCGCGAGCGCGGGCAGAACGTTGTCTCGAAAGTCGGGGTTGTTCAACCGTTCCGGGCTCACCAGAAGGACGTCGAGTTCACCTGCGGCGACCCGTTGATGGATCGCGTCCCATTCGGTGACATTGCCGGAGTTGATGGTCGCGGCGGCCACCCCCGCGCGCTCGGCGGCCACGACCTGGTTGCGCATCAAGGCCAGCAGCGGCGACACGATCACCGTCGGACCGTGGCCTCTGCTGCGTAGCAGCTTGGCCGCGATGAAGTACACCGCCGACTTGCCCCACCCGGTGCGCTGCACGACCAGGGCCTGGCGGCGTTGCACCACGAGCGCCTCGATCGCGGTCCACTGGTCATCGCGCAGCACAGCGGCAGGCCCGGCCAGTTGTTCAAGAATCGTCTGGGCCTGTTCGCGGGTTGCCATGCCTCCATACTGCCGGGGCACACTGACAGCCACTCATCGCGCATCCAACCCCCCGGACCGCGCGGCAGATCAGTGGTCGACCGATGCTCTCTGCACACCAGCCTGCGCGGCCTGCCAGCGCCGCGGCGGCTGACCGTGGTGGCGCTGAAACGCCGTGGCGAAGGCGTACACCGAGCCATAACCGATCTGAGCGGCGATCTCGTCCAGCGTCGCTTCCGATGTGAGCAGAAGGTCCCGAGCCAACGTCATCCGCCAGTCCGTCAGATATTTCATCGGCGAATCCCCGACCACCTGCTGGAACGTCCGGGCGAAGGTGGCCCGGGACATATGGCCCAGCTTCGCCAATTCTTCTACAGTCCAAGGCTTTTCGGGCTCAGCGTGGATCACCTCGAGGATCGGTGCCAGACGCGCGTCGGATGCGCCGCGAAACCACGCGGGTGGGGTCGTGCTGCGGCTCAATCCTGCCCGCAGCCCGAATACCACCAGAACGTCGAGCAGCCTGTCGAGCACCGTTTGACGTCCCGGATTCTCGTGCTGCAGTTCGCGCGACAGCAAGGCCACGACGGAGTGGATCGGATCGTCGATGTTCGCCGGCAGCGGCAACACCGACGGCAGCGCGTCGACCAGGCCGCGCCCGATATCTCCGGCGAAACGGTAAGCGCCACAAAGAAAAACCGAGGCTCTATCGGACAGCGCCGCTTCGTCGGCGGGCTGCAGCGATCGGAATTCGTCCGGCAGCGCACAGGGTGCGCCCGGCTCATGGGCGATGCAGTGATCGGGCCCACCGCGCACAAAGGCCAGATCTCCTGGCCGAAGCTCGACCGGATCACCGATCCCGTCGACCCATAACCAGGCGGTCCCCTGGACGACGGCATGAACGGCAAGCTGGATGGCACCCGGAAGCCGCAGCCCCCAGGGCGGGACCGCGGCGGACCGTGCGAACACACCCCCTACCGCGCGGGCACGCACCAGATGCTCTTGAAGAGGATCCACCGATTGAGCGTCTCGCACAAAGAAATGAGCGTCAAGGCCATTGAGGAGCTCATTCGACGAGACGAACATGGATGCCATGGACGACAACACAGACCGGCCCACACTGGTGCTCGGCGCGACGGGAAAACCGGCTCACGGGTAGCCGCAAAGCTGGCCCAGCAGGGCACAGCTGTACGCACCGCCTCGCGCCACGGCAGCGACATCACCTTCGACTGGGATGACACAACAACTTTCGCGCCTGCACTTGCCGACGTCGGCGCCGTATACCTGGTCGCGCCCGTCATGCGGATGGACTACGCCGGCATCGTGTCCGGCTTCCTCGACCAAGCCGAGCAAGCCGGCGTCGACCACGTCACCTATCTCAGCGCGTATGCAATGGAGCTGGCCCCTGCGGACCTTCCGGTTCGCGCCGTGGAACTCGACCTGCTGTCTCGATCGGCGCTGACCACCTCGATCATCAGACCTGCGTGGTTCATGCAGAACTTCAGCGAGAGCTTCCTGATTCCCGTCGACGACACGATCGCCGTGCCGAACGGCCACGGCACCGAGGCGTACGTCCACACTGACGACATCGCCTCGGTCGCGGCCGCCACGCTGGCCAACCCCTCCGCGCACGCCGGTGCCGCCTATGCACCCACCGGACCAGAAGCACTGACGTTGTCACAAGCAGCGCAACACATCTCGGTGGCTACTGGCCGCGCGATCACCTACCATCCGATCGACCAGGACAGCTGGATCGACGCCATGATCGCTGCAGGCGTGCCCCGGGACTACACAACGATGTTGCGCCGGCTGACTTCAGCCATTGCCGACGGCAACGGCTCTCGCCCCAACGACGACGTCGTGACCGTCACCGGGCGGCCACCGATCAGCTTCGCCGAGTTCGCCGCAGAAGCCGCACAAACCTGGAAGCAATCCACCCTGACCACACAATCGAGGAGTGCACGATGAAGACGCCCATCGAGAACCTTGACGATTTCACCGCGCTCGACCCGTTTTTTCGGATCATCGAGCAGGGGCTCGACGGGCTTGTGGAACCAGGCCATTTCTTCGACCTCGTGGCAGAGGACGTCGTCACCGAGTACGTGATCACGGTGCCGGGGTACCCGCCGCGAGTCGACGGACGGCACGCGCTCGCGGAGCTCTACCGTCCCTACGGGACCGCGATGCAGCTCGACCGCTGTTTTGATCTGTCCGTGTACCACGATCCGCACCGAGGCGTCGCCATCCTGGAGTACGCGTCGGAAGGGCACACGGTCGACGGAAACCGGCCGTACGCCAACAGGTTCATCTCGGTGATCACGATCCGCAACCGGGAGGTCGTGCATTGGCGCGACTACCTCAACCCGGTCTCGGTGTTCAATGCGCTGGGCTGGCCGGATCGCTGAAACGAGCTGGGCCTTCCGATCGCGGAAGGCCCAGCGCGGCAACCCTTCTCGCGTGGTCAGGCCTTCGCCTTCTCGGCTTCCTGTTCGCGCTTGATTTCCAGGGCGATGTCGATGAGCTGGTCTTCCTGGCCGCCGATCAGCTTGCGCTGCCCGGCGCGGTGCAGCAGCTGGTGCGCGGGTACCCCGTAGCGCTCGGACTGGCGGATGGCGTGCTTGAGGAAGCTGGAGTACACACCCGAGTAGCCCATGATCAGCGCGTTGCGATCGAGCAGGCATTCAGCCGGCATCGCCGGTGCGACAACCTCTTCGGCAGCATCGGCGATGTCGAAAAAGTCGATCCCGGTCTTCACACCGATCTTGTCGAACACCCCGATGAGCGCCTCGACCGGTGCGTTACCCGCCCCTGCCCCGAACCGGCGGCACGACCCGTCGATCTGCTTGGCACCCGCACGCACGGCCTCGATGGAGTTGGCAACCCCCAGGCCGAGGTTCTCATGACCGTGAAAGCCCACCTGCGCATCGGAGCCGAGTTCGGCGACCAACGCCGCCACCCGGTCGGCCACCCCGTCCAAGACCAGCGCACCGGCCGAATCGACGACATACACGCACTGGCATCCGGCGTCGGCCATGATGCGGGCCTGCTTGGCCAGCTTCTCCGGGCTGATGGTGTGGCTCATCATCAGGAACCCCACCGTCTCCAGACCCAGCTCACGAGCCAGACCGAAGTGCTGGATCGACACGTCGGCCTCGGTGCAGTGCGTCGCGATCCGGCAGATCGACCCGCCGTTGTTCTGGGCTTCCTTGATGTCTTCCTTGGTGCCCACCCCCGGCAGCATCAGGAACGCGATCTTGGCTTCCTTGGCCGTCTCGGCGGCCAGCTTGATCAGCTCCTGCTCAGGGGTCTTGGAGAACCCGTAGTTGAAGCTCGAACCGCCCAACCCGTCGCCGTGAGTGACCTCGATGACCGGCACACCCGCGGCGTCGAGCGCCGCGACGATGGCACCGACCTCGTCGGTGGTGAACTGATGACGCTTGTGATGGCTCCCGTCGCGCAACGACGTATCGGTCATCCGGACGTCCCACACGGGGTTGAAGAAAATGTCAGCGGTCATCGGACTGCCTCCTCGACGCTGAGCGACTCTTTGGCGATCTCTTCGCCGACCTTGGTCGCCGCTGCGGTCATGATGTCCAGGTTTCCAGCGTAGGGCGGCAGGTAGTCACCCGCACCCTCCACTTCCACGAAAATGGTGACGAGGTGGTTGCCCCCGTTGACCACCGACGGCTCGTCGAACTGCGGCTCGTTGAGCAGCCGGTAGCCCGGCACGTACGTCTGCACCTCGGCCACCACATCCTTGATCGACGCCGTGATCGCGCCATGATCCGCATCCTCGGGAATCGCGCAGAAGATGGTGTCGCGCATGATCATCGGCGGCTCGGCCGGGTTGAGGATGATGATCGCCTTACCCTTGCGGGCCCCACCGATATCACGCACACCCGCACTGGTGGTCTTGGTGAATTCGTCGATGTTGGCCCGGGTACCCGGACCGGCCGAGGCAGACGACACCGATGCCACGATCTCGGCGTACGGCACCTCCACCACACGCGACACCGCGTACACCATCGGGATGGTGGCCTGCCCACCGCAGGTGACCATGTTGACGTTGGGTGCGTCCAGGTGTGCGCGCAAATTCGCCGGCGGGATGACGCCGGGGCCGACCGCGGCCGGGGTCAGGTCGATCGCGCGGATCCCAGCCTCGGCGTAGCGCGGTGCGGCGTCGCGATGCACGTAGGCACTGGTCGCCTCGAACACCAGATCCGGCTTCTCATCTTGCGCCAGAAGCCAATCCACCCCCTCGTGGCTGGTTTCCAAGCCCAGCTTGCGGGCCCGGGCCAGACCTTCGGACTGCGGGTCGATGCCGATCATCCAGCGCGGCTCCAGCCACTGCGACCGCAGCAGTTTGTACAGCAGGTCGGTACTGATGTTGCCCGACCCGACGATGGCAACGGATGCCTTGTCAGCCATATCGGCTCCTTATATTCGAATCTATTCGAAACTCAGTCTTACTGAACCTAACCCGGTGAACTCGGCCACGAAATCGCTGCCCGCAGGTGCATCTATCGCACGCGTGCACGAGCCCGGCAACACGATGTCGCCGGCCTTCAGACGCACACCGAAACTCTCCACCTTGCGGGCCAACCAGGCCACCGCGGTCACCGGATTACCCAGCACCGCATCGCTACGCCCCTCCGCGACCACCTCACCACGGTTGGTCAACACCGCGTCGATGGCCCGGATATCCACATCCTTGGGCGACACCCGCGCCTCCCCGAGCACCCATCCCGCCGAGGACGCGTTGTCGGCGATCGTGTCGCACAACTTGATCTGCCAATTGGTGATCCGGGTGTCGATCAACTCGATCGCAGGCGCGAACGCCGCGGTCGCGGCCAGCACATCCTCCTCGGTGCACCCCGCCCCGGGCAGATCGTCGGCAAGGATGAACCCCACCTCGACCTCGACCCGCGGATAGAGGTACTTCGACGACTTGACCGGCACGTTCTCGAAAACCTGCATGTCATCGAGGAGATGTCCGTAGTCGGGCTCATCGACGCCCATCATGTCCTGCATGGCCTTACTCGACAGCCCGACCTTGTGGCCGATCACCTTGGCGCCCGCGGCCACGCGCGCCCGGATGTTGATCAGCTGGATCTCGTAGGCATCCACCACATCGATGTCGCCGTACCGATCGGTCAGCGGGGTGGTCGGAACCTGGCTGCGCTCGGCCTGGGCCAGGTCTGCTGCCAGCTGATCACGAACCTCGACGCTCAGCATGGTGATGAAGTCCCCTCACTTGTTTGACCGGGACAGTTGTTGGATAGCCGGCCAATTCTATAACGTGTTCTACATGACTGGACAGGAGTATGACGTCGTCGTGGTCGGCAGCGGTGCTGCCGGCATGGTCGCCGCCCTCACCGCTGCCCACCAGGGCCTCTCGACAGTACTGGTAGAGAAGGCCCCGCACTATGGAGGTTCCACCGCGCGATCCGGCGGCGGGGTGTGGATCCCGAACAACGAGATTCTCAAGCGTGACGGGGTCAAAGACACCCGGGATGCCGCCCGCACGTATCTCCACACGATCATCGGCGACGTGGTGCCGCCGGAGAAGATCGACACCTATTTGGACCGTGGTCCGGAGATGCTGTCGTTCGTTCTCAAGAATTCGCCACTGAAGCTCTGCTGGGTGCCGGGATACTCCGACTACTACCCGGAGACACCGGGCGGCAAGCCCACCGGTCGTTCGGTGGAACCCAAGCCGTTCAACGCCAAGAAGCTCGGCCCCGACCTGGACGGCCTGGAACCGCCATACGGCAAGGTGCCGATGAACATGGTCGTGATGCAGCAGGACTACGTGCGGCTCAACCAGCTCAAGCGTCATCCCCGCGGCGTGCTGCGCAGCCTCAAGGTCGGCATCCGGTCCATGTGGGCCAACGCCACCGGCAAGAACCTCGTCGGGATGGGTCGTGCCCTGATCGCGCCGTTGCGCATCGGGCTGCGCGACGCCGGTGTGCCGGTTCTGCTCAACACCGCACTGACCGACCTCTACGTCGAGGACGGCGCGGTGCGCGGTATCTATGTGCGCACGGCAGGTTCACCGGAATCGGCTGAGCCGGAACTGATCCGGGCCCGGCGCGGCGTCATCCTCGGCAGTGGCGGCTTCGAACACAACGAGCAGATGCGGGTCAAGTATCAGCGCGCGCCCATCACCACCGACTGGACCGTGGGCGCCAAGGCCAACACCGGTGATGGCATCCTGGCCGCCGAAAAGCTCGGTGCGGCATTGGAACTCATGGAGGACGCGTGGTGGGGGCCCACGGTCCCGCTCGTCGACGCCCCGTGGTTCGCACTCTCGGAGCGCAACTCCCCCGGCTCGATCATCGTCAACATGGCGGGCAAGCGGTTCATGAACGAGTCCATGCCCTACGTCGAGGCCTGCCACCACATGTACGGCGGGCAGTACGGACAGGGACCGGGTCCTGGCGAGAACGTCCCTGCCTGGCTGGTCTTCGACCAGCAGTACCGCAACCGCTACATCTTCGCGGGACTTCAACCCGGACAACGCATTCCGAAGCGGTGGCTGGAATCCGGCGTGGTGGTGACGGCATCGACCCTGGCCGAGCTCGCGGAGAAGATGGGCGTGCCTGCCGACGCCTTCGCCCAGACCGTCGAGAGGTTCAACGGCTTCGCCCGCACGGGCGTCGACGCGGACTTCAAGCGCGGCGACAGCGCCTACGACCGCTACTACGGCGACCCCACCAACAAGCCGAACCCGAACCTCGGCGAGATCAAACACGGCCCGTTCTACGCAGCCAAGATGGTGCCCGGGGACCTCGGCACCAAGGGCGGTGTGCGCACCGATGTCCACGGCAGGGCGCTGCGCGACGACAACTCCGTCATCGAGGGCCTCTACGCCGCGGGTAACGTCAGCTCGCCGGTGATGGGGCACACCTACCCCGGCCCCGGCGGGACCATCGGCCCCGCGATGACATTCGGATACCTGGCGGCTCTCGATATCGCCGGAGCCGCCCCGGCGGCGACATCCAACTCGCGAAAGGCCTGATATGCCCATCGATGTCGACAAAGCGCTCGCCGCTGAATTGGATCCCATCGAATTCTCGTGGACCAGCAGCGATATCCAGCTGTATCACCTGGGTCTCGGCGCCGGTGCCGACCCGATGGCCCCGCGCGAGCTGCGCTACCTGACCGACGACACCCCCCAGGTGCTGCCGACCTTCGGCAACGTCGCCGCCAGCTTTCACATGACCGCTCCGCCGACGGTGCAGTTCCCCGGCATCGACATCGAGCTGTCCAAGGTGCTGCACGCCAGCGAGGCGGTCAGCGTGCCGGGCCCGATCCCGCCCAGCGGGACCGCGAAGTCGGTGCAGCGGTTCACCGAGATCTGGGACAAGGGCAAGGCTGCGGTCATCGTCAGCGAGACCACGGTGACCGATCCGGCAGGCAAGGTCCTGTGGACCACCAAGCGGTCGATCTTCGCCCGCGGCGAAGGTGGCTTCGGCGGCGAGCGCGGTCCGTCCACGTCCGCCGAAATCCCCGATCGCGCACCGGATCTCGAAGTTCCGCTGCCCACGCTGCCGCAGCAGGCACTGCTGTACCGGCTCTGCGGGGACCGCAACCCGTTGCACTCGGATCCCGCGTTCGCCGCGGCCGCCGGGTTCGACCGGCCGATTCTGCACGGCCTGTGCACCTACGGCATCGGCTGCAAGGCCATCGTGGACAATCTGCTCGACGGCGACGTGACACAGGTAGCGAGCTACGGCGCCCGCTTCGCCGGCGTGGTGTTCCCCGGAGAAACGCTGCAGGCCAACATCTGGAAGGAAGACGGCCGGTTCGTCGGCGTGCTGACCGCACCGAGTCGCGACAACACGGTCGTGCTCTCCGGCGTGGAACTCGTTCCGGCTTAGGTGGGCGCCCGCCGACAATCCGCTGAATTCGCTTTGGCCACATACCTTCTCCAGACACCGCCCATGCATCCGGCAACGGTTGCCGGCTATCCCACCGAGCCAACCGGAGGTCGCGGGCGGTGAACGCGGCCGATGTCACGACAGTTGGGCCTGAAATTCGCTATCGTTGTCGAATGCGTCACAGTGATTGCCAATGTGGTCATCAGCATTCGGCGCATCAGCACTATCGACGCGGCACGGATTGCGCGTTGTGTCCGTGCCGCCGTTATCGGCCCAACACCTTCCGCGGCAGGCTCGGTGCGTTGACATCGCGCCTGGTACACGGCGGTCGCGAGCACCCGAATTCCTTGAATGGGCAATGATTTTCCGTTCGCCCGATGATTCGGAGGATCAGCCCTCCGGGCCGCCGGCCCGCTTGAGATAGTCGAGGCAATCCGGCATGGTCCGCTCCGTCTGGACCATGCATACACCGACTGCGGGATCGGTCCCGTCATTGACGTCGGGGAACGGGATATCTCCTTGATAGAGCGACCACAGATGTTTGTCGGTCGTTGCCAGAAGTTCACAGTATGCGACAGATCCGTCGGCCGTGGTGCCATTACCCCCGCCCGGGCGGCACGGCGAGGCGATCACCGCCGGTCCGTTCGGGAGCGCCGCCGGCGGCGGAGCACCCGGTGCCGGCGGAGGCGACGGTTCAGCTGCGGTCGAGGTTGTCGTCGCCGCTTCCGAAGTGCTTTCTCCACCCGAACTCACCCGCGACAGCTGCACCCATACGTCGACGGCAGCCCCCAGAAGCAGACACACCGTGGCGAGCGCAACGGCAACGGCGACCCACGAATCCGGGCGCCCGACGGCCCCGGAGTAGCGATTGATGCCGAACTTGCCCTTGTCCGATACGTATGCGGTCCACGTGTGACCGTCCCAGAACCGATATTGATGGCGGCCGGTCAGATCGGTAGCCCAACGGCCTGTCGTGCCATTGTTCGGGGCACCAACTGGCGGCGCGACCGGCGCTCCGCAATCCCCACAGAATCGCTGCCCGGCAGAACTCACGTGCCCGAAAGGGCACGTGACAATGTCGGGCATCAGTGCAAGGCCGCATTCGCCACAGAACAGCCGGTCCGTCGGGTTTTCATGACCGGAGTCGCAGATCGCCGTCAACGTTCCCCGGCGGTCACTCACAGTCACCTCGACGCCTCTCGATAACGCCTGAATCCAGCGACGCAGTCCGTCACCCGTTGCACGATGCCCGACCGAATCGCGGTCGTTACAGCTTTGCCAAAGCTGCACCGCCCGGAGAAAAAGTACCCGACTCACGCAATACTGGCGAATCCGCTACGAGTTCCTGCGGGCGGGACCGCGGCTGCGCGCCCTCTGGTCAGGAGACGAAGGTCATCATGTGAACGACTGCGACCGCAACAGCACCCAGGGCGCAGCACACCGTCTCGAGCACGAGCAGTGCGGTACCCCGATCCAGCCGCGATGCTCCGTCCTCTGGCACCGTTCGCTCACGCTGATAGTTCGTGTACACGTAGAGAACACCCGCGAAGACGAACAGGGCGGCCCCGATCACGACGGCCACCTGAGCGTGACCGCGGCTGCGTCCCGCTTCTTCAGGACCATCATCTGTTCTGAGCGGTACACCACCTCGAACCCCTCCTCCGAAGTCAAGATGTCGACGGCGCTGGCGAAAGCCTCGGGCCGGACACCGGACCGGTATTGAAGGTACTTCTTGTCTTGGTCCGAGATGATCGCATACCGAACCGCGGGCGAGGCGGTGCAGTTCGCCAGCGCTCGAGCCGAAACGACGCAGTCGTCGGACAGGTCGAATCCCTTGGGTATCCCATACGCCGCGCCTTGGCCCCAATAGGCCAGCTGATCGGGGTCGACCTGCCGGACGACTTGGCTGGATATTGCGAGTTCTTCACGCGTGGTGTGCTCGAAGGAGACGTTCAAACCGCGGTTGGTGGTAACGAGAACCCCCAGAGCGAACACGATCGCGAAGCCTGCAACACCCGAGAGCATGCGGATCCGCTCTGGCAGCTGCAGTTGGATCACCGGGAGCAGCGCCATCGACATGAGCGCGGCCAACATCGGTGATGCGTAGAGGAAGCACCGAATCGCCACCTCGCCGCCGTAGCTTTGCACCACGACGATGCCGAACGGACTCAGCGCGAGCAGCATCATCAGGAAGCGATGACCGTCCCGCGGCAGCCTGAACCATCCGAGGCCGGCGAAGCCGAGCAACAGCAGGGAGGCGCCGATCCTCAGGTACTGCATGCGGCTGTAGTCGGGATCACCTGAAATCCTCGGCGCCACACTCGAATTGAGATTCTGGTCGACTCCACCCATGTCGGCCAGAAGCCCGCCGATATGTCCCTCCCAGTACGCGTACGCCCCGTAGAGAAACCAGGCGACGAACACGAGAGCGGCGGCCACCCAGAGCAACTTGTGGCGAGTCAACCCCAGCAACGAGAAAATGACCAGTGTCTCGATGGTCACCAGTGGCGTGAGCTGGTGCGCGACGACCAGGGCAGCGACGATCAGCAGGAGAACCAGTTCCACCGACTGGGTCCAGTACGGGCCCCGCCCGGCAACCCTGCCGGGTACCCGCATCCAGGACGTCAGGCAGCGGTGTAGCCATCCCCCGCGAAGCGCGGGGATCGCGGAACTACGCAGTTGCCAGAGCAGAACGGCCAGGATGGTCGCATAGAACTGCATGCCCACAGCCTGGGGCGCAAAATAATCCTGCTGGTACCAGTTGAAGAGGGTCAGCGACGTCACGGTCAGCCAGGCCAGCTTCTCGGTACGGCAAACCGCGAGCCCAATGGCGTATACCGGGAACATCAACAGAATCCCGAATACCAGTGACGCGCTGACCAGGAATGCCCCGCTGGTACCGAGTCCTCCAATGGTTGTCAGCCGGGCCGCCGCCGCGAAGAATCCCGCCCAGCTGATGCGTGCGTCAAGTGGTGGCGGAAGCGCGTCGAGTCTCAGGATCCAGTCACTGATGAACTGGTGCACATAGGCGGTCACGAATGGAGCCGTGCGGTCAGCCCAGCCCACGGGCATGGTGATGTACGCGATCAGAACGACATTCGACACAGACAACATCGCACGGTCGGTTCCGGCCCGGCGGTACTCGATCACGAGAACAACAGCCAACAAACCGAGACCGATGAAGTAGTCCACGCCCAGAGCGGCGATCAAGCCCAGGTTGCCGACCGCCATGGTGTCCAACCGCAGCACCGCCGAGACAAAGCAGCCGAT
The DNA here is from genome assembly GCF_001570425.1 of Mycolicibacterium brisbanense. Lineage (GTDB taxonomy): Bacteria > Actinomycetota > Actinomycetes > Mycobacteriales > Mycobacteriaceae > Mycobacterium > Mycobacterium brisbanense. The sequence goes on along the minus strand of NZ_BCSX01000011.1, from coordinate 176,350 downwards.
CGCCGCGGCGAGCAGAACGATGCTGGGGACACGATTACCCTTGGGCGCCAATCGTTCCCGCACAGCGGCCACGGCAGCGGGAATACCGATCGACTCGCGGTTCAACCGCCATTGCCGGGCCAGAAAACACGTTGCGACAGCCGATGCGATCAACAGCACGAATTGAATCGAATACGGCTGATGCCAATTGCCGATGATGTTCGCTTGCGACAGCAGAATGTTGCACGCGATCGACGTACTGACCGCAACGCCGCCGAAGACACCGTTCGTGGGCAGCTTCAGCAGCGCCGCCGCCGGAATCCCCGGCAGGGTGATCGCAACGAGGGACACGATGACAGTCCTGATGCCTGCCGGCACCATGTCGGCGGCCCCGCCCATCGTCAGCAACGTCAACGCAAGTGAGAGCGCAATCAGGGCCGAGGACGCCAGGACGACCAACGGAGTGCCTGCAGGCAATCCGGTCGACGCACCGGTGTCGAGCTCGCCCGACTGAGACTCCACCTGCCCAGACTCGGAAGACGCCGGTACGGTCGGCCACATCCGTCGTGCGAGGTGGTCGATGCCGAGCGTCACCGCAACAGGGTACCCGTTAGCTGATGGGCTCCGAATAATCACGTCGCAGACCTTCTGGCAAACTCACTGCGGCGCACACAACAGGCCGGCTGGGTCACGTTCCCGCGTAGGACCAGATCGAGACCCAGTCGACCAGCAAGCGGCCCCTGTGCGTTCCGTTGCCCTGGGTTTCAGTTTGCAGCTGCCAGCGCATGGGTTTGTTCGCGACATATCGGGTGCTCTGGAGAACCAACGTGTCATCGAGGAGGAACCGGACCCGCCCTGGCGACCATTCGATCGTGTACACGTGCCACCCGGTGAATGGCACACCGGCGTCCGCGGTCTCCTGACCCCCGCTCGACAACGCGTAATGATGGAACGCGCTCGGTGTTCCTGCCAGCGAACCCTCTGGGAAGTCTTCTTCACCGTCGGTGGGCCACTTCTCCGATTGCGGCCACAGCAGCCAAGCGATGTGGTATTCGCTGAGATCCGGGGTGTCGACGCGCAGCCGCGCGGAGTACCGGCCGTAGGTCTGATACAGGCTGCCGTTCGGCAGTAGCGGCGCGGGATTGGCGCCCGCCGGCTGACCGTCGACGTTGTGCAGATCGAAGACGAGCATGCCGTTCGAGACACTGAGCACCTGGTCGGCGCGATACGGTCGGTGCTGATAGGTGTCGGTATAGGTCTGGGGGTAGGTCAACCACTGCTGCCCTTGCGCGCCGACGTAGACGATCTTGCTCGGGTCCGACGGGTTGGCCCAGCTGCCGACGGGTGCATCAAGCGTGAAATCGTCGGCGAAGATGTGCTTCCACCCGGGAAGATCCGCGACCGGTGCCGGCGTAACGTCACCCGATCCGGGCGGGGTCGTCGGAGGTGCGGCGTCAGGCACAACGGTCACCGTATCGACCAGGAGCAAACGGGTGCAGTTGCCCCTGGCGTAGGGATTCGTGAAAGACACTCCGATGGTGTGCGAACCGGCCGGGATCGTCGCTGATGCCGAGTAGTCCGACCACGACGTCGTCCCTACGGTGCCACTGCCGACATTCGCTCCGTCGACGGTGACGGTCATGACAGGCGCCCCTCGGCACTGCTGGCCCTCGGCACGGACCGTGACCTTGATCGATGCCGGCAAGGATGCAGCCCAGCGCGCTGTAGAGGCGCCCCTCAGCACCAGTGCGGCGCCGCCAGAGGCGGAGCGGTCACGCACGATCCAACCGGCCGACGACGGTGTGACAGTCATCGACTCCGCCTCAACGCCCGCGACATCCGCCGCCATCGCGGCCGGTGCCCGCAGCGGACCGATGCCGAAGGACGCGAGGGCCACGATGGAGACCAGAGCACAGCACAACCGGATCATCACGACTCCATCGGAATTGGCAGCGGACTAACACGGATGCGAGCGGAACAACCGTATTCGCTGTGCTGGCAAGTTCACAGGAATCTCTCCTACCACTTTGGCAACAAGATGGCCACGGTGAGGTAAATCCCATAGACGTGCTGTTACCCCCAACAACCAGCGACATCCGAACAGATCCGATATGTCAGCAAGGCGCGACTGGGACCTCGCACAGTAAGCTGGTCGACGCTCAGCAACTGTCCGATTCCATTCCGGTCATCACGTCCGGCCCGGATGCCGCCAATCAAGGAGATCGATGTCCTTCGCGTTCCGGCGTGCCGGCCATGTAGCTCTGGCCGCCGCAATCGTTGCCGCCGGCGTGATCATGGTGGCCGTGGTGTCCACGAGCCGTCTTCAGCCGCGGGCGATGGCCGAACCTGACAACGGCAACTGCCCCAACACCGCGGCCGCGGCCTTCGGATGGGGCACCCCCAACCGCGTCGACGACTTCTCCGACGCTGCGTCCCTGGAAAGCTGGGGTGTCTACGACAGCCCCGGTCACAACGGCAACGGCCGCCGCACCCCCAAGGCGATGTCCGTCTCCAACGGCGTCCTCACCATCACAGGAGATTCCGCGGGCAACTCCGGGGGTATGGCATGGATGCCAGGCCAGATGTACGGTCGCTGGGAGGTATGCGCCAAATCGCCCGCAGCAGCACCGGATTACCACTCGGTTCTGTTGCTCTGGCCCGATGTCGTCGACTGGCCCGCGGGCGGGGAGATCGACTTCATGGAGGCCACAGAGCCGGCCCGGCAGTCAGTCGAGGGTTGGTTGCACTACGGCGCGGACGACGACAAGGTGAACGGCGACATCCATGTCGACGCCACCCAGTGGCACAGCTGGGCCGTCGAATGGACACACAGTCGGATCGCGATGTATCTCGACGGCAAAGTGTGGTGGGAGACCACGGATACGGCACAGTTTCCGCCCGGCCCGATGCACCTGTGCCTACAGCTCGACAACTTCGGCGCAGACATCAGCCAGGGCGGCCAGATGCTCGTGGACTGGACCCGCCAATATCCGGCGTAAGCCGAGTAATCAACGTGGCGGACTGAAACGGCCTTCCGTGGTCACGGCCGACGCCGGCGGAGGCCACGGCTCACGGTCGCCCGGCCGTACCCGGCAGCCGTCACCCCCAGACCGACGCAGATCATCGCCGCACGTGCCAGTCCGTCGCGGGACATCGACCCGACTTCACGGAACAGCGCTCGCGGCAGCACCCGCGTGACGTACGCGCGCTCGCTGCTCAGTTGGTCATCGTCCCCGACCAGGGCCATCACCACGGCTTTTGACAGGCCTTCGTGGTAACACCGCCGAACGAAGTATCGAACGGTGGCGCGATCCGATGAAACATGATGGTGCACACGCATGTCGGGATCGAACAAGATCTGTGCGGAATCGCCTGCGGCGCGGACGCGGATGCACAGTTCGGTCTCTTCACCGCCGACGGGAACCGCCCCGACGCGGCCGACCTCCGATTTGAACCCCCCGACGGACTCCAGCGCCGACCTTCGCAACGACATATTGCATCCGATCGGATTTCGAACCGGTGCAACGATTGTCGGTTGACCGGTATAGCTGCACCCCACCACCCAGTCAAACTCGCGGGGCATCCACGCGGGCCTCGCTCCGGGCCATACCGCCACCGCATACCCACCGACGCCGACCACCGTGGGGTCCTGATAGTGACCGATCAGCCGTTGGGCCCACTCGGAGTCAGCCTCGGCATCGTCGTCGAGGAACGCCACCACATCGCCGCGGGCAGCGCTGACGCCCGTGTTCCTCGCCCCCGACAGTCCCTGCTGCTCGGCATTCGGTATCACCTTGACCCTGTGCTCCCCGCTGTAGCGGTCGGTCACCCGGGTCTGTAGTTCGTCGCAGTGGTCGATCACGACGATCACTTCGGTGTCCTGATCCACTTGGTCGAGCACAGAATCCACCGACCGGCACAGGTCTGACCAGCGCCGCATGGTGTATGCGCAGATCACGACCGACAGCGTGGCCACGCCTTCCGACAGGCCCAACGGCATACCGCTCGGGCTTGGTGCGACACCGTTGTTGGGCGCGACACTGCCCGTATCGCCAGCAGGACGAGGACGGCGGCGCGCGGCGCGCGCAGCGCTCACCTTGAACAGAACCGCACGTTTTGCCAGGACGTCGACGGAGTTGACCCGGCCGAGCACACGGTCCAGGCGAGGCACCGCCCACCGTGGATCCTTGGCCAATTCACTTGCGAAGGCGTTCTGCTCGGCAAGTTGGATGCGTGCCGAAGTCAACGCGGTGGCCGACCCATTGCGGACGCGATAGGACATGAGCGTCCGGTCGATGCCGTAGAAGTCGCCGAAGTGCAAGAGCCGTACCCACAGGTCCAAGTCCATCGTGAACACCACGTGGCCGCGCATCCCGCCGCATCTATCGAAGTCGGTCCGCCGGAACATCACCGACACGGGAGCGCCGATCGGGTTCTTGCCGCTGCGCACGATTCGCCGGACCACAGATTGCCCCGACTGCTGGCCGGTGATGCCGCGCAGTCCCCGGCTCTCGATGAGCAGCTCGCCGCGGTCGTCGATGAAATGGGCACGGGCCGCCACCAGACTGACATCCGGCCGGTTCTCCAACACTGCGACCTGCTTGGTCACGCAGTCGGGCTCGAGGGTGTCATCGGCACTGATCAGTTTGACGAACTCGCCGGTGCTCGAGCGGACCGCGAGATTATGGTTGTCCACGCTCGGCACTGTGACGGCATTTCGGATCACTCGGACCCGGTCATCGGCGATCTTCCTGAGGATCGACTGCGTCTCATCGGAACTGTTGTTGTCGACGATGACGACTTCGAGATTCGGATAGTCCTGTGCCAGGACACTGTCGACCGTATCCTGCAAATACGGGCCGGCCTGGAAAGCGGGGATGCACAACGACACTTTGGGTCGACTCGAGCGGGCACTTCCCGGTGCCGGGCCGAGCAACGTCTCCTGGTCCAAGCCCAAATCCCTCTGCTCGATTGTGGCCCAACGTCATCGGTCGGCCCATGCTACCGGCAAACTATCTGCGGTTCGCCATCTCGCACCTTAGCCGACATTTCACCGTCTCAGATGCCTGAGTTTGCGATAAACAGTTTGCTGCATCCACAATAAGCCATGGCCTCACGGCCATCTCGAGCTACCGTCCACGTGGCCGGCGCGGCCCGACGAATCAGGAGCGCATACGTGAGCCAATCCCCGGTGGCCGTCATCGGGACCGGATTCGCCGGTTTCGGCGCCGGCCATCGCCTCGAAGCTGCGGACACTCCGTACGTCGTATACGACAGGAACGCCTACATCGGAGGTCACACCGCCAGCCACGAACTTGCCGGCGGTTTCATCTTCGACCAGGGACCGCATGTCTCCTTCGCCAAAGACGAGCGGATCCAGCGAATTCTCTCCGACGCCGTCCACGGACGCTACGAGGCCGTCAGAATCGGGCTGGACAGCTATTGGCAGGGCCGCACGGTCACCCACCCAGTCCAGGTGAACCTGCACGGCCTGCCGGTCGACCTCACCGTGCGCATTCTGATGGATCTGGCCGCCGTGTCGTCGGCGCCCGCGGATGAACCGCCGCCCGGCGACTACGAGACGTGGCTGCGCAAGTCCTACGGCGACACCTTCGCCGAGACATTTCCCATCCCCTACGGGCTCAAGTACCACACCACGCCGATGGCGAACCTGACGACCGACTGGCTCGGCCCACGGATGTACCGGCCATCCCTGGAGGAGGCGCTGCGGGGCGCACTGTCCGCAGAGCCTCAACGAAATCTCCACTACGTCACACATTTTCGCTATCCGACTGAAGGCGGATACGCCGCCTACCTTTCGTCGTGGGTGGCACGCACCGATGTGCGGCTGAACCACCGCGTCATCGGTATCGACCCCGCACAGCGGATCCTGCGCTTCGCCGACCGACGCGAAACCGCCTTCGGGCAACTCATCTCCTCGATTCCGCTGCCCGATCTGGTGCCACTCATCGACAACGCACCGGACGAGGTTATTGCGGCGGCCGAACGGTTGGCCTTCTCGTCGGTCGTCCTGGTCAACCTGGGCGTCGACCGTCCCGGGCTGGGCGGCGACACCCACATCCGGTACGTCTACGACGCCGATATACCCTTCTCGCGCATCAGCTTTCCCCACCGTCTCTCACCGCGGGTAGTCCCGACAGGGGCGAGCGCAGTCCAGGTCGAGTGGTACTTCTCGGAGAAGTACAAGCCGCTGACCACACGCCCTGACGAACTCGTGGAACCGACTGTTCATCATTTGCGCGCGATGGGCATCATCGCGCCCGACGATCGAATCCTGGTGTCGGAGGCACAGTTCTGCCGCTACGCCAACGTGATCTACGACCACGACCGTGCAGATGCCGTTGCCGTCATCCGCGCATTCCTCGATCAAGTCGGTATCCACACCTGTGGACGCTACGGCGAATGGAACCACTCATGGACCGATGAGTCCTTTCTCAGCGGTGAGCGCGCCGCCGAAGCTGCACTGGCCGCCGCGCACGATCACCGCCCCGCCAGCCGCGCGACAATCGGCGCGACCATGTCGACGTCGGCGCCCAAGTTGAAGTAACTGAACCCGAACCGCTCCCGCACCTCCAACAACCGCTCGACACAGCCTTCGACGCTGCCGGTCAGCACGGCGGGCGACTCCGCCATCACCGCCTCGTCGGCGGCAAGGCTCGCAGCGAAGCTGGACACCGACCGCCGGGCGGCATGTGACGAATTGGTGACATCCACCAAATAGGCGGTGAATTGGAGCTCCGGACCACCCTCGCCACGGCCCGCCGTTTGCCATGCCGACCGTATCCACTCGACCTTTTCTGCGAGCCGTTCGGCGCGCAGATCCGCAGCAGCCTCGGCGCCCGGACGGCTCCCCCGCAGCCGAGCATGTACACCGACGATGTCGGCGACCCTCGCCGCCAGCTCCAACGCCATACGGCCGCCACCACCGATCATCACGGGTGGCCGGGGCCGCTGAACCGGTTTCGGCAGCCCATCGAGACTCTTGATCGTGTAGTGCCGCCCACCGAAGGAAAACGGTCCGGGACCGAACAATCCGTCGATGACGGCGACTGACTCTTCGAGTCTGGCGAGACGAACTGGTGCTGGATCGAATCGCATGCCGGCAGCATCGTATTCCGACTCCATCCAACCGGCGCCCAAACCGATTTCCACGCGTCCGCCGCTGAGGACATCGAGGGTCGCCAGTGTTTTGTGCAGCAGCACCGGATGGCGGTAATCGTTGGACAGCACGAGGGTGAGCAAGCGGATACTGGTCGTCTGCTCGGCCGCCGCGGTCAGGACTGTGAGCGGATCCATGACCCAACCCGCGGTGAAATGATCCGATACCGAGAGTGCGGAGAAACCTAGATCCTCGATGCGTCGGATCGAATCGCGCCAAATCTTCACCGAGCCTTCGAGCTTCGGCATCGGGGCGATGAATCGAAAGGGTCTTGAGTTCACCGCAGCACCTCCAGGCGCGGCAGGGCGACGAAACACCTTGCGCCCCAGGATTGGGTGTACATCAGGTCACCGGCGATCCCGTTCGCGGACGGCCACGGAAGGATGATCACGTCGTCGGGCCTGGCCGTCGCAATCTCCGACGGAGCACCGACGCGGATCATCACACCCGGCAGCAGTTTGTCCTGCTTGGCCGGCGCGCGATCGACGACGAACGCCACCTGGTCGTTGCCGATGCCGGCGATGTTGAGCAGGGTGGTGCCACGCGCCGCGGCGCCGTATCCCGCGACCGTGCGCCCCGAACGACGCAGGTCTTCGAGGTGGTCCACAAGTTGGGAACACGTGTCCTGCACACGCCGTCTCAAACCGACAAATCCTGTTGCGCAGTCGATCTGCGCCGCCGTCTCCGCGGTCCGCACCGGCTGGGGCGCGAACACATCGTCATCTATGCCGAGGTCGTCTGCGCGGCGTGCCGCCAAAACCTGCATGGTGCCGCCGTATTCCGTGATCCGGCGAGCAGCGATCACCTCGAGGCCGTGACGGTCGAGCGCCCGGTCAAGGCTGATCAGCGACAGATAGGTCCGGTGGGTGTGAGCCACCACATCGAACTGACCGTCGGCAAGACCAAGCACGTGGTGAAAGTCGATGGCGACCACGCCTTTTGGTGCGAGTGAGGCCTCTACGCGACGGAGCAGACCGTCGAAATCTTCCACATGCGACAGCGCGTGTCCGACGAGGATCAACTCGCTTGGTTCCGCCCCGTCAGAGGGCATTCCGGCGAAGACACGGCCGGCGTTCGACAATCGCTCCGCCGGCAACCCACCGGACCCGTCCACGTCGATGACAACACGCGGTCCTGACGGCAGGAAGCGTTCGATCGTTCCGATCCACGGGTCGCCCTTCGACATCGCCATCGCATGCCCGTGCGCTGGACGCGGTCCGTCGGGCCGGGGCCCGGGCAGTTGAACGAGCCCGCATGCCGGGCAAATCGTCAACACGACGGGGGCCTGTGGAGCCGGCCGTGGATCGCCCAGTTCGATAAGCGAATCGGGGTCGGGCTGTAACCCCAAGTCGAGCAGTGTCTCCAGCGAACGTGCGCCGCACGAGCAGCAAACCATAACGGTGCATCCTCCTCGCTACGATGAAGCCGTGACAACACAGGACAGTTGGCCGGCCGAACTCCATCATGCGTTGTCGGGTCGGTCCGTCCTGCTGACGGGCCACACAGGCTTCAAGGGCTCGTGGCTGGCGATCTGGCTCAACCGCCTGGGTGCACGCGTGACGGGCTTCGCGCTGGCCCCTCCGACGCAACCTAGCAACTTCGTCGCGTCCTCGGTCCATGAACTGCTCACCGCGGACCACCGCGCCGACATCCGCGACCGCGACGCCGTCGCACGCGTCCTCCGCGAATCCCGCCCCGACGTCGTGCTGCACCTGGCCGCGCAAACCGTGGTTCTGGAGGGGTACCGGGAACCTGTCGAGACCTTCGACGTCAATGTTGTCGGCACGGCCGTACTCCTGGATGCGCTGCGGACCGTCGACCATGCGTGCGCCGTCGTCATCGTGACAAGCGACAAATGCTATGCCAACGACGAGAGCGGCAGGCGGTTCGCAGAAGGCGACCCGCTGGGCGGCGACGATCCCTACAGTGCGAGCAAGGCCGGAACCGAGCTGGTGACTGCGTCATACCGGCGCTCGTTCTTCCCTCCCGAGACTCTGAACCAGCATGGAATCGCGGTGGCTTCCGCACGAGCCGGCAATGTCATCGGCGGCGGAGACTGGACGCCGCACGGCATCATCTCCGATATCATGCGTGCGGCGAGCATCGGCGAACCGGTACTGCTGCGCCGCCCCAACGCAATTCGGCCGTGGCAACACGTGCTGGAGCCATTGTCCGGGTACCTCACCCTGGCCGCCCGGCTCAGTGGACCCGATGCGGCCCGGTACTGCGATGCCTGGAACTTCGGGCCGGTGCCGGACGACGACGCCACCGTGGCCTCCCTCGCCGAGCTCACTCTCGCCGCATGGGGCTCTGGCTCCTGGCTCGACGGCAGTCGGCCCGACGACCTCCCCGAAGCCTGCACCCTCCGCCTGTCCATCGAGAAGACGGCTGCGCTGATGGGCTGGATGCCGCGCTGGCGTCTCGGCGAAGCCGTCGAACGAACTGTGCAGTGGTACAAACGGTTCGAATCAGATCTCGGCTCAGCCCGGGCCGCGTGCCTCGATGACGTCGAGGCGTACATGAACACATCGAGCAGGCTTATCACCGACGGCTGAAAGGCCGCCGCTCAGCGGCCGCCGAACTCGATGGTGATTTTCTCGGCAATGAACGCCTCCGCGTGCGTACTGCGGCACTGCAGGCCGCGTAGCCGGGACAGCGCCAAGAATGAGTCCGCGTCGAACCAGTCACGGGTGGCCTGGGACGGGTAGTGCTCGCACAACAGTTGAGCTTTGCGCCGAGCGACTTCAGTTGTCAGCGGGTGGAACACCACCGGCTGCGGGGTGTCCGTCTCCCATTTCGGAATCTCGTACCCGAGGATCAGATGGTCCCTGAATTCGGTGGGCAGCAGTTCGGCGAGGAGCCGATGGTCTTGGTGCGCATCCCCGCGATGAGGACCGAAAACGACACTGGGATTCCAAGATCGGCTTGATGCGCTCACAACGTCCTTGATGCGCGACCAGTGAGCGGGCGCGCGACCGTCGGGGATGTCGCAGACCGTCAATTCGACTTCCGCTCCGGGACAGAAGGCCGTCATGGCGGCGAATTCCTCGGCTTCGCGTTCGGTACCGCGGCCGGACAGCACCAGTGCTCGAACCCGCAGTCCCGGCTCAGCTGCGGCCATCGCGAGCAGGGTACCGCCCATGCCGATGGCGATGTCGTCGCAGTGTGCGCCGACGACCGCGACCTCGGCGAGGGCACCGGTCACTAGGCGGATCATCTTCTTTCCCAGAGCATCCAGGGACGTTCACCGTTGTAGTAGGCGGCGTCGAGTTCGGATCTCTCCTTGTAGGTATCCGCCGGTTTCCAATAGCCGCTGTGCTTGTAACCGAACAAACGCCTCTCGGTTGCCAGCGTCCCGCAGACATCGGCGACCAGATCTCCGAAAGGTGGCAGAACGTCGAAAACATCCTGCGACAGTACGAAGAAACCTCCGTTGACCCAGATGGACAGTCCCGACACCGGGAGGATGCCGGTGACCTGGCCACTCTCGCCTGCTTCGACGTAGTGGAACGACTGCTGCGGTGGAACGAGCATCATCGACGCCGCGGCTCCCGACGCATGAAACTTGTCGACCATGACGTCCAGTGGCGCATCAGAAAGCACGTCGGCATAGTTCGCCAGGAAGAACTCATCGTCCACCAGGTGATTCCTGACTCTGCGGAGCCGCTCACCGATCGGTGAATCGAGGCCGGTGTCGACGAATGTGATGTTCCAGTCGCTGATATCCGAATCCAGAAGTTCGATTCTGTTGTTGCGCAACGTGAAGTCATTGGACAGTGCTTCCTGGTAGGTCAGGAAGTACTCCCTGATGCGAACTCCGCCGTATCCCAGACACAGGATGAAGTCCTTGTGCCCGAAGTGGGCGTAATACCGCATGACATGCCAGAGCAGAGGTCGTGGGCCCACCGCCTGCATCGGTTTGGGGAGATCGTCGTGGACGCCGTTTCTCATCCGCATGCCATAACCCCCGCAGAACAGAACGACTTTCATTTCTTCTGGCTCCCCACCGGTCGAGTCTGCGGCAGTGCCGCAGTGTGTAGCGACGGAAGCGGAAACACCAATTCCCCGCCCCATTCCGCGATGTAGTCGAGCTGTTGGGTCAGCTCCGTCTCGAGATTCCAGGGCAATGCGAGGACGACGTCGGGCCGATCCTCGGCGATGCGTTCGGGGTTATGGATCGGGATTCGTGTCCCCGGCGTGAACCGTCCGTGCTTGTACGGGTTGCGGTCGACCGTGTATTCGAGCAGATCGGTACGAATCCCACAGTAGTTCAGCAGGGTGTTGCCCTTGCCGGGCGCGCCGTAGCCGACGACGCGCTTCTCCTGTGCCCGACAATCCAGGAGAAAGCGCAGCAGATCTTGGCGTACTGCCTCGGTTTTCCGACGCAGTTGCCGGTAGCCAGCCACGGTGTGGAGCCCTACCGACTCTTCGAGCTGCAGCACCTCGGCCACCCTCGGGCTTGGTGCCACGCCCAATTCCCGAGGGCGAGCCCAGATTCGGATCGAGCCACCATGGGTCGCCAACAGTTCGACGTCAACAGTTTCCAGCCCTGCAGTGGCCAACGCCCGGCTTGCCGAGAGCAGCGTGTAGTACTGGAAGTGCTCGTGGTAGATCGTGTCGAACTGACCGAGAGTGACCAGGTTGAGCGCGTGATGGACCTCGATGCTCAGCCATCCGGCGTCGCCCATCAACCCACGTAACGATCGGCTGAACCCGACCAAGTCTGGGATATGCGCGTAAACGTTGTTGGCGACCACCAGATCCGCGGCGCCATGCTCGCTCACGACTGTGCGTGCGACATCCTCGTCCAGGAACGCCGTCATGGTCGGCACTGAACGATCACGCGCCGCCGCACCGACGTTGACCGACGGCTCGATGCCCACGCACGGGATGCCCGCGGATACAACGTGCTGCAACAGATACCCGTCGTTACTCGCGACCTCGACCACAAAGGATCCCGCATCTAGCGCCAGGCGGTCGATACTCGCCGTGACGAACTCCTGCGCATGCCGTACCCAGCTATCCGAAAATGAAGAGTAGTACGCATATTCGGTGAAGGTGTCTTCCGGAGTGATCAGCGCCGGAATCTGCAGAAGCAGGCAGTCTTCACACAACCGGAGGTGCAGTGGGAAAGTCGGCTCCGGCACGTCGAGCTGGGCGACGGTGAGGAACCGCTCGCACGGCGGGGTGGCGCCGAGATCCAAGACGCTGACCAACCGACTGGACTGGCACAAACGACATAACACCCTTGGCGTCACCTTTCTGGCCCAGTGCCGACCGCGCCCGCTTGACGCGGACACGCAAGTAGGCGCGATGGCGCCACAGCAACCGCGACAGCGCATCTGTCCACGATTGAAATTCGACGATACTCAGTCAACTTACCCGCATGGTCGGTCTTGACGCGAGATTAGCTACGAACATGCGATGGCTGCACGCAGTGGACGAGTCCGTGCCGCACCAGGGGCTGCACTAACGTGACTAGAGAACAGTGGTTGTTCGGGCGGGCGTGCCACGAACGGACGTGCGGACGGGGAAGAACAAATAGCGATGGCACCGCCGAGAGCTGGATCGACACACTTCGCCAGCGGTCTGGACATACAACTCGCGGGCGCGCGCTACGTGGGTTGCCTGGAGAATGTCGCGGTGCCGTCGGCCGCGCTCATAGAAGGTGCCCTGAAGTCCGCAGCACAGGCCGGGCAGTACACCCGGGTCGGGTTGGTTCCGAGTTCCGGCACCAGGCGCTGGACCTTCGAAAGTCAGTTGTCTCCGACGATCCGCGCGGTACCGCAGGACGTCGCCGACACTGGCAGCGCGGCGGTCCTGCATTACATCCGGCGACATTCCGCGCTCTGCCAACCCTTCCAGGTATACGTGTCAGACCGTCATATCGCGGTCGACGTCGACCACGGCCTAGGCGACGCGCGGTTGTTCGTCGACTTCGTCGACGCGCTGTTCAGCATGCGTGCCGGCCGGCATCCACGGTGGATCGCAGAGCGGGATACGCGATTCGCCCTCAGCCGAGCACTCGTACGCACGTTCGCCGCCCATCCGTCGCGGGTGGCCTCGGCGTCCAGACGCGTACTGGAGTCACGAACCGACGCAGCACCGGCTGAGACGGAAACAAAGGCGACGTCGTGGAGTCCGTCGGTCGCGGTGGAAGACCTCCACCTCGGCGCCGAGCATGGGCGCGCTGTCGACCGGTGGCGGGAAACCAACGCTCCCAAGGCCGGCGGGGCGGCGACGTGGCTCATGATTGTGCGACGAGCGCTCGCCGCCGCCGGCATCGACCTCGCGGACTCGGTCAGGCTCGTTACCGATTGTCGACGGTATCTGCCGCGAGGACACCGCGTAAACGCCAACTTCATATTCGGGCTGAAGGTTCTCGCTCCCGTCGGCAGGGCCGTGGCCGATGTCGCCCACGAAATCAAAGAGCAGGTCGACTCCGGTTTCCCGGTGCTGGCGATGGGTCTGGTTTCCGCTCGCTCACTCTTATGGCCGGGACCGCGGAGCCTTGGCGCGCCCGACGTGTGGCGTCCCGGGGCGCCCGTAGACATGGTCTATTCCGACGTGGGCCCGCTGACGCCGTTCGACGACGCGCCCTGGCAGCTCGGTGAACCGAAAGTGGTGACCGCGCTGTTGGACCCCGCATCGCCGTCGCACGTGTCGGTGTTCACCGGAGTGATCGGCGGTGAGCGGACCATCTCGTTCACGTTCCACGACAATGTGTACGACCAGAGCTCGATACGCCGCGCCACCGACGCGATCCGATCTGATCCCATCCGCCTTCTGGAACTTCGCTGAACCGAATTCCAGCGGTGTCACCCATGTCCTGCTCGACCGTCGGCTTGTAGAGTTCCGGTCACTCGTGCAGCAAAGCCATGCGATCGCGCACCATGTCTGCCGAGTAGAGGAGGCGGACATGGCACATTCGCTTGTCGACGCGGACCGGTCGGTTCCCGCGTTGATCGTCAAGATTGATCGCTACCCACTCCACCACGGCGGCCTCGGTGCGATCCGTAGCCTGGGCCGTCTCGGCGTCCCCGTCTATGCGATCACGGAACACCGGTGGACACCGGCTGCCCTATCTCGTTATCTCAGCGGCCGTTTCGTCTGGCCGACCACAGGACTTGAAGACCCTGCATGGCTGGTACAGGGACTCATCGACATCCAGCGGCGTATCGGTCGCCCCACGGTGCTGGTGCCCACCGACGACGAGGCCGCTGTGCTCATCGCCGAACACGCCGCTGAACTACGCGACGGGTTCCTGTTCCCACCCGTCGAGGCCACCTTGCCGCGCCGCCTCGCCAGCAAGCGTGGGTTACGGGAACTCTGCATCGAGCACGGCATCGCGACGCCGCGGGCATACTTTCCCACCGATTCGACGGAGCTGGCGCAAGTCGCGGTCGAAGCCCAATTCCCCTTGGTGGCGAAGAACTTGGAGGCATTCGAACGGCACAGGGCACCGGCGGTCGGCGGCACCACTCGGGTCGACGACGCAGCCTCGCTACACGAACTCGCCCGGTCCTGGGGCGACAGATTCAGCGTCATCCTGCAGGATTACCTCCCGACCGACGAGGCCGAGGACTGGATCGTCCATGTGTACTGCGACGGCTCCGCCGATTGCCTGGTGCAGTTCACCGGTGTGAAGGTCCGCTCCTGGCCACCTCACGCCGGCGTGACCACCTGTGCCTACTCGATCGACAATGCAGAGTTGGCCGACCAGACCAGCCGATTGATGAAAAGCATTGGATTCCAGGGCATTGCCGATCTCGACTGGCGCTATGACCGGCGCGACGGCCGTTACTACCTACTGGACTTCAACCCACGAGTCGGGGCGCAGTTCCGCTTGTTCGAGAACGAAGCGGGCGTCGATGTCGTCAGAGCTCTGCACCTGGGCCTGACCGGACGCGCCGTACCCGTCGCGCCGCCCGTCGGCGGCCGTCGGTTCATCGTCGAGAACCTCGATCTACCTGCGCTGCAAGCGTATCGACACAGTACATACTCCACGCCGTCGGTACCGGGCAGGGCGAGCCGAACGGAGTTCGGCTGGTTGGCAAAAGACGATCTGCAGCCGTTCATGGCCATGCTCGGTTGGTCATCGGTGCCCGCCGCCAGAATTCTCGGCCGGTTGGTCCACTCACACAACGGGTCGACGACCAGGTGACGAGGCGGAACTGTCAGCGATACGTGGCCTCGGCCGTTGTCGCGCCGGCGAACACGCCGCGGGTCGACCTGGCACCCCGGATGCGCCGGTAGGCACGCCACCCCTTGGTTCGCAACCGCTCCGGGTACGGCGCTACCCGCGCATCGCGACCATCGAGCCAGGCGGCGACCTGCTCGGATGTGGTGGATGAGCGGACGGTCAAGCGCGCCAACGCGAACGCGCGATCGGCTTCCGAGCTCAGCGCATCCATGACGGCACACGCCGATCGATAACCGGCACCTTCGACGGCCCGCACTATTCGCGCGGAATGGAACCCGTGCGGATAGGCGAAGCTTCGAACCTCGTGTCCGAGTTCGTCTTCGAGCAGGTGTTTGCAACGCCGGATTTCGTCCGAGGCGACAGATGTACGCAGCGTGTCCAACTGCGGATGAGTATGGGTATGTCCACCGATCTCCACATTTCGGTCCGCGAGGTCGGAAAGCTGCGACCAATCCAACATCGGTGCGGGCGGCAGTGCCATCCCCGCCGGGCGGGCGGCACGTCCCGCCAGAGCCCCGGTCGTGATGTAGAGCGTGCTCGGCAGGTCATGAGCGGCCAGCACATCGGAAACCTGTGTGAAATCCGCGAATCCGTCGTCGAAGGTGATCACTACCGGCCTTTCCGGCAGTAGGGATCGTCCTTCCAGCGCATCGTGAAGGTCCGACACTGTCATCGCCGTTCGGCCACTCGCCAGGATGAGGTCGACGTGTTCGGCGAAGTCACGGGGAGTCACCGTGTACGGTGCGATCCAATCGTCTGGGGCGGATGTGACCGAGTGGTACAGCAGGATCGGAATCACCGGCATGGTGTCGGTTCCCCTTCCACGAGCGCCATGGTTCCCGGCGACTGTGCGGGACGCACCGTCAGCCAAAGATCCCTTCGGACAAGAAGTGCTCCAGAGATCAGGAGCTGAGTGACCAGCCACGCGATGGCGACCCCGATGAGACCGACTTCCGGTAGCAACAGCCAGGTGAGGGGCAGCACCAACAGACACTGGGCGATCTGCGTCCAGACGACCAACCCCATGCGGCGTTGAGCGCGGGAGGAATTGATAGCCGTGACCACCACGAGGTTCGGCAGCGCGGCGAGAGCGAGAAGGCGGAGCGTGTTGTCGGCCGCCTGATACGAGTGGCCGAATATGCCGAGCAGATAGGGCGCGAAGACAACGAGCACAACGACGACCAGCGCCATCAGTTTTCCTGTGTGTACCAGGACATCACGGACCTGACGTCCAAGACGGGACTGGTCGGCCGCGGATTCCATGACCAACGAGAAGCCCATGTTGAAACTGACCAGGTATAGCGCCGACGCGATGAGCCACGCGACAGCGAAGAACCCGTTCTGCTCTGCACCCAGAATCGCGACCACGATGAGCGGGATGACAGAGGTCGAACCGATCGACGAGATCGACCCGAGGTAGTCCCACGCCACGAAGCGCACGATCTGGCGTGACGGCGGCAACTCGTCGACGCCCTCCGCTTCGCGGCGGTGCCGTGGGATTGCGCGGGCAAAAACGAATACCCCGACCGCCAGGACAATGCATCCCAAGGCCAACACCCACGATGCGAAGATCCCGTGTCTCGGAACGACTGCGGCCAGTGCGACGACCAACCCCACCCGCAGAACTGCTGTGACAAAATTCTCCAACGGCACCAACGCCGGCCGGCGCAAGGCGAACAGGACGCTGTCCTGTATCACGAAGATCGTGTAGATCACGGTGGCCGCCACGAACATCGCTTGCGGTAGCCCTCCGTCAAAGAACGCCAAGTCCGGTGTGAGCACCTTGAGTATCGCGACCGCGCAGACGCCGACCACCAGTGCCACACAACCACTCACGCAATACATCACGACAATGAGTGACGTGGTGCGGCGACCGCTGACCGGGACGAAACGAACAACTGCGCTCGACAGGTTGAGCTGCGCGATCGCCGCGACGAAAACCATCAGTGAGATCGCAGCGGAGTTCCGCCCGACGGTGGCCGGGTCGTATTTCCACGCGGCCACCGTCCAGAAGAAAAAGCCGATCACCGACGTGAGCGTGGAGCTCAATGTAAGCAGATGACCGTTGCGGAGCAATGGATCCCGGAGATCTCGTACGATCGCGCCGAGGACCGACCAGCCGGGAACTCGGGACCTATCCTTGACGAGCATCAACAGCCTTGTCGCTGGCCGGCCATCGTCTGCTACGCCACCGACTGACCGCGTACGCGCCAGGGCCCAACAGCAATCCACGCCGCTCCAGCCGGGCAAGTTCGGGCGGCCATCCGTCGTAGCGGCCTTCGTTGCGAGTCGAGGAGTCGCTGAACGCGTAGGTGAAGCCGCTGGGCAGCCGCCGTAGCACCTGGGCCAACATCCGGGGGTTTCTCCACAGGGAGCTCGCCAGGAACGCGCCCAAGCCCATTCCATACCCGTAGGACTGGTTCTGCAGCGCTGACATCTCGCGGTGGTGTCGATGCCACGCCACCGCGCCGGGTTGGTAGACGAGCTGATGCCCGGCCACCACGACCTGGAAGAAACCGGCCAGATCGTCGCCACCACGGGCAAACGTCCCGATCCCGAGTGCTGCATCGAATCCGCCGAGACGGCGAAGCTTCGCGGTATGGAACGCCATGTTGGCGCCCGACCCCAACCGCCCTGCCGTGAAAGGAAACAGCTTGTCCTGAGGCCGGTTTCGGCCAGTGTCGAAGACGCGCTGTTCGAACCCCTTGTCAAAGCCCCCATGCTTCTCCAGCAGCAACTGAGCCGGAGTCACCAGCTCGGCAGGGAGGATCAGACCGGTTACACAGCCGACGTCGTCGCCTGCGGCGAATCCTTCGGCAATACCGGTCAACCAATGTGTGTCGACGACCACGTCGTCATCGACGAAGGCGATGATCTCGCCCCGCGCTGCCTCCAGTGCGCAGTTGTGGGCGGAGGCGACGCCACGCCGGTTCTCGCGAATGTAGCGAACCCGCGGTCCGAAGATCTCCTTGACCATGTTCGCTGTCTCATCGGTCGTCGGGTCATTGTCGACGACGACGATCTCGTAGGACGGGTACGACAGCTGCTGGAGCGCCTCCAGGCAGCCGCGCAGACTGTCGGGTCGGTTTCGAGTGGCCACCGCGACGGTGGCGAATGGCGCTGTAGCTAGCACACTTTCACGCCTGTGCAGACACCCCGGCAATGTCGGTGCGTCCGTCGTCACCGCCAGCTCAGCCAGGCTTTCGACGGCGGGATACCCGTCTGCCGCGAGGTGACGGTTGACCTCTCCACCCAGAGCTGCCCACACGGCCGGAGCGTGCGCCTCCCACGAAAGTCCGAGGTCGCCGTCAAGCAGCGTGACTCCCACGGGATACGAGTGCAATCGGACCAGCGCCATGATCTTCGTAGCTGCGCGAAGGTCATCCGCGAGCACGAGGTCGGTGGCGGGAGCGCTCAACTCGATCTCGGCACGCCCAATGGGAAGATCCTCGAGCCCAGCCATCCGCGATGCGTATTGGACCATCTCGGAGTCCGGCGCGGGCGCCACGGTCTGCGGGGCGTTCATCGGGATGAGATCGCCTGGCGTTCAAAACCACCGGACGGCCGTGCGGTACCGCGCCGGCCATGCTCGCTGAATTCCCGCTGGATGGTGGCAAGTACCCGTAATCCGTCACTGACCGCATTGAGATTGCTCACGCCGTGAATGCGGCTGGACTCGTAGCTGGCGACCTCGACAATCTTGGCGCCGTGGGCAGCCAGCCGCACGTTGATCAGGGTCTCGACCTCGAACCCGTCGCCCCACTGCGGCCCATCGGCTGTCACGTCGGGCATGCGGATGACGTCCAGGCAACGTCGCCAGAACGCGTTGTACCCGTAGCAGAGATCGGTGTAGTCCATGTCGAAGAGGACGTTCACCAGATGATTCAGGAAACGATTGCCCAGCCGTCTGATCCTGGTGATGTCCGCGCTGCCACCACCCTCGGTGAAACGCGATCCCTTGGCGAAATCCGCACCGGCGACCAATGTCTCGACGAACAGCGGAATCTCGGCCGGATCCGTGCTGCCGTCGGCATCGATCATCACGATGATGTCGCCCGTGGCCACCTCGAATCCGCATGCCAGGGCGTTGCCCTTACCCCGTCGGGTCTGCCGAACGTGCACCCCGTCCGGCCAGAGACGACGCGCGACCCTCGCCGTGTCGTCCCGGGAATCGCCGTTGACGACCACGATTTCGTCGACACCCGCAGGCATACGTTCGGCGACATACGGCAGGTTTCGTTCCTCATTCAGCGCGGGAATGATGACCGAAACAGTCGGCCGCGCCACGGCGTCTCTCATGCTCACGACATTTTGCATCTGTTGCGTTCTTTCGTCGTCACGGATGAATGTGAATGCGGGGTGAAAAGACGGCTTTAGACAGCGGCGCGCGGACCTCGACCGAGACGCGTCGCCGCGTGGCGCCTCAGCATGGGACGCGACATTTCGCCGAGCGTGCGGCCGGTGCCGAGACGGGTCGGTATGCCACGACGGCGTGGCGCCCGACCCCGCGGGTAGAAGTCAGCATGGCAAGAGTTCCTGCGGGCGTTGACAAATCGGTGAGCCCGTCACGGCGGCCCCGTAGATGACCGGAACGCGCCAGGACCGCAGACGCGGCGTCGCAGTCAGCCACAGTTCCTCCTCGATAGGGCGCGCCTCCGCGCGCGTCATGGCTACGCACTGATAGTTAGCTAACGCTGTGCTCGGAGCGTGGTTGGCTCGGTCGCGTAGCCTGTATATTTCCTTAGAATTGTAGATTTGGCAAATGATAGAGCCACTCACATCCGATGTTCCGTCCAGCGGCACATACCGTCCTATCTATGCAGTCAGAACCCTATGTAAGCGTCGTACGATCGGGCGACACTTCGTCGTACTTCGTACGGGACGTGCATTTTTAGTTAATTCTGTATGCAAGTTAATTTTGAGATGAAGCTCCGGTGCGCTCGTCTGTGACCGGCATCCGGCGTTGCTGCGGAGTCGCTGATGATAGGTAGGCAAACGATGAACAGCGGGCTTGCTGACACCGTCAGCCGCAGCGGGCTTGCTGACACCGTCAGCCGCGCCCGGCCTGACGAAGCCCTTTCATTCGCGCCGCCGGCGACTGCGACGCGGTCCGCGCTCGGCGGAATTCGCGCCGAACCGTGCAAAGGGCCCGAAGACCATCCGAAATCGCGTCGATGCTGCCGTACTCCGGGATACGCACGGACTCGGAACTCGCGACCTCGACGACCTTCGCCCCGCACGCGGCCAGGCGGACGTTGATCAACGTTTCGATCTCGAACCCGTCGCCCCATTGCGCCGTGCTCACCGCAACATCCGGCATGTCGATGGCGTCGAGACAGTGCCTCCAGAAAGCCCCGAAGCCGTAACCCACGTCGGTGTAGTCCGCACGGAAGAGGACGTTCACCAGACTGTTCAGCAGTCTGTTCCCCACCGCGCGCAACCATGTGATGTCGGCACGGCGATTGCCGCGGGCGAATCTGGATCCCTTGGCGAAATCCGCGCCCGCGACAAGAGCCTCGACGAGGCGGGGAATCTGGGCAGGATCGGCACTTCCGTCGGCATCGAGCGTGACGATGACATCACCGGAGGCCGCAGCGAACCCGCATGCCAGCGCATTGCCCTTACCGCGTCGACTCTGCCGCACATGGGTGCCGTGCGGCCACAACCGGCACCCCTCCGCAGTCGTGTTGTCCTGTGAATCCCCTGTGACAACGATGATTTCGTCGATCTGGGGAGGCATACTCCCGGCGAGGAACGGCAGGTTGCGTTCCTCGTTCAGGGCGGGAATGACCACCGAGACCGACGGCCGCGTCACCGCGTTCATGCCGGAACAGCCTTCACGCGGCGAATGCCCGAATTGCGGACGGCGCAAAAAATCGTGAGGCGTGCGCGGTTCGGCGGCGAAACATCACAGGCACCAACTGTTGGCTCATGAGCGCCAGTGGGGTGGCATCCCAAAGTCAAACTCCGTCTATCCAGGCGATAGCACCCCGCCCCAGATCAGATCATCTGAGCTATCGAATCGGCCGAGACATACCTTCCCCCCGGTGATCGAGCTTGCGCGGATGATCGTTGGCTACTTCGAGCTGTTCCACCACTTGGCTCGCATACTCGCGCCGAAGCAATCGTGCGGCGCGCTGGTGCAAACCTCGCTTCACTCTCAACAACCGACAGCAATCGAAACCCGTGAGCACCCGACGTCGGCTACCCGCAGACCGTCAAAGTTAGCAACTTTCTCGAGATTTGCAACCGATACCCATGGGTACAGGTATCCGCCTAGAGACCGCGTTAGGTTGGTAGACGTAGATCACACTCCATGTGGCGTTTTACATTCGTTCGATGTTTGCCAACCAGAGCCCGAGAGTCGTCTCGTCCGCCAAATTGACATGCTGATGCGGATTTGGCAAATACACAAGCCTTGCTAAGCGATCTCCACAACGGTGAGCTTCTCGCCACTGAGCAAACTCGACCAGATCCAAGGTCCGGCATCTTCACCGAGCCTGCACTCCCATGAACAGTGCCAATGGCTCACCGGCACGACGAGCCGTTGATTCTGCTGTGCACATCGCCTTCGCCCGCCGTCAAGTTCAACCCGGGCTACTGAAATCAGCTGTGGCGCAAAGGGTTTAGCTGAACGGCTTCGGCAAAACCGTTGAGCGAACGGTCATCCCGGCCGGAGTCGGACGAAGTTGCACGCCAACACCCACCCTGCACAAACGTCAGACCCAAGTGATTTCGCGGGCGCGCCGAGCCGACGAAGTCCATCGTTGAAGCAACGGCCGCCCAAGCAAACATGAGAACCTACTGTCGACCGAGCTGAACGATGCCGGGCAGTTCTCGAGGTGAACTCACATGCGGCGCGACAAGTCTCCACCGTCGTACCGCTGCGGCGGCTGATGCGGAGCCACCGGCGCGGCAGCCGGCGGGGCGGCCGGAGCGTGGTGCGGAGCCACCGGAGCCGGACCCGCGCTCGGCCGGTTCTCACTCGGGCCGGCGCCCGTGTTGTGCGGGGCCGCGGGGGCCTGGTGCGCACGCTCGTTCAGCTGTGCCTCGCGGGCATCCTGACCGGCCTGACGCTGGTCCTGCTGGGCATCGCGTTCGTTCTGCCGAGTCTCGCGCTCATCCTGTTTGGCGTCCCGCTCATTGAGCTTGGCCTCACGGTCGTTCAAGGGCTGGGGGCCACCGGGCGCACCTGGCGCGCCACCGCCCGGGGCGCCGTCACCAGGAGCACCGGACCCCGAACCACCGCCACCCTTGGCGCCTTCCATGGCCTTCATCACGGGCTCCATCAGCGAGCCGAACTGGCCGCCCATCCCGCCGGCGGCTTGCGCAGGCTGGCTGGCCATCTGGCCCATCTGACCGAGCTGACCCATCATCTGGCCCAGCTGTCCGACACCTTGCTGGCCGGACTGGTCGGCGTTCTCGTACGCGCCCTGAGCGTCGGACAGTTTGCCGTTGAACATGTTCTCTTTGGCCGACAGCGCGGTGACGTTGGCGGTCAGTGAAGCGGCCAGCGTCGGCAACAGGCCGGCGATGGTCATACTCATCGCATCGGCACCCGCCTGAATCGTCGGCATGTCAGGCAGCTCGATCGGAGCCGCGGTCCAGCCCAGAAACCCAGGGCTTGTAAATGGAGTGCTGCTCACCGGGCACCTCTTTCAGAATCGATCAGACCTACACGCATGGCAGTCGGCTCACCAGTCATCGTCCACGTCACCGTCGTCGAGTTCGTGATCGAGAGGAGCCGGCACGGAGAGGCCCTGCGTGGTGCCACCGCCACCGGAGCCGCGATGCCCCATCGCACCCATCGGTCCCATGCCGCCTCCCATCCCGGCGGCAGACACCGGCGCTACTCCACCGAATGCGTTGCTGCCGGCCATGGCGGGTTGGGTGGCCACCGACACCGGCGAGGTGCCGCCCACGAGCTTGCCCATCAACGGGGTCTGCGCGCCGCCTCCGCCGGAGCCCGGCAACGACGCCGCCTTCATCAGTCCCGCACCCGAACTCGGGCCGGACCCGCCGGCGGCGGGGTGAGTGGAAAACGCGGAGAACGGCATTGGACCGCTGCCGGTACCGCCCTTCCCCACCGAGCCGAACATCTGCGTCAGTTGCTGCAACGGTTGCGTCAGTTGCTGCAGCGGCTGGGTCAGCTGCTGCGGAACCTGGCCGAGCATCTGCGGGATCTGGCCGAGCATCTGTGGCAACTGCCCCAGCATCTGCATCATCTGCTCGCCGCCCTTCTGCGCGGCTTGCTGAGCCTCGGCCGTGGGCGGGGTGGTGACGGCGGGCATGTTGGCCGTGGTTCCGAGGCTGCTGGCCAGCTCTGAAGTCGCGGCGGTCACCGTGGCGATGTTCTGCGACAGCCCCATCTTGATGACGCCTTCGATCAACGCTTGCTTGTTGTCGATCGGCAGCGCCTGCAGCATCTCCACTTCCTGCTGTACCTGCTGCGCCGTGGCGTTGACGGCTGTCTTGGTCTGCACGACGGCTGCGGCCATGGTGGTGAGCTGGGTGGCGATGGCCTCTGCCTGCGCGCCGTTGGCCTCGTGGTGGCCGATCATCGTGGTGGCTTCGCCGGATGCGGCCGTGGCGCCGGTGCCCTGCCAGACCTCGTTGAGCTTCATCAGCTGGTTGGTCTGCTGGGGCACGATGTTGCCGGTGATGTTGGCCGCCAACTTCTGGTAGGACGCGGACGCTGCGGTCAGCTGTTCCTCGTCGATGTTGGGCCACGCCGGACCCGTCACCGTCTGAGACCCGTACGGGCTGCTATCCGGCGGCATCCCCATGCCACGGCCCCCTTCCACGCATCCTGCACATGTGGAGCAAACATTACCGTGCCGGGCAGGGGTGGCAACGCACCTTTTAGCCCAAGATCAACCCGGAGGTCGGAACGCCGGTGCCGGCGGTGACCAGCACATGCTCCACATTGTCGACCTGATTGACCGACGTACCGCGCAACTGCCGCACACCTTCGGCAATGCCGTTCATGCCGTGGATGTAGGCCTCCCCCAATTGGCCGCCATGGGTGTTGATCGGCAATCGACCGCCGAGTTCGATCGCACCGCCGGCGATGAAGTCCTTCGCCTCGCCCTTACCGCAGAAGCCGAGCTCCTCCAGCTGGATCAGCGTGTACGGCGTGAAGTGGTCGTACAGCACGGCCGTCTGGATGTCGGCGGGCGACAGGCCGCTCTGTTCCCAGAGCTGACGGCCCACCAGGCCCATCTCGGGCAGGCCGAGTTCGTCGCGGTAGTAGGAGTACATGGTGAACTGGTCCGCGCCTGCGCCCTGGGCCGCGGCCTCGATGGTCACCGGCCGGTGTTTGAGATCCCTGGCCCGCTCGGGGGTGGTGACGACGATGGCCACGCCACCGTCGGTCTCCTGACAGCAGTCCAGCAACCGCAGCGGCTCGGCGATCCACCGGGAATTCTGGTGATCCTCGATGGTGATCGGCTTGCCGTAGAAGTGCGCCTTGGGGTTGTTCGCGGCGTGCTTGCGGTCGGCCACCGACACGACACCGAAATCGGCACTCGTCGCGCCGTATTCGTGCATGTAACGCTGAGCGATCATCGCCACCGACGCGGCCGGTGTGCTCAGCCCGTGCGGGTAGGACCAGCTGTACTCGACGCCGCGCGAGTCGGCGTTGACGGTCAGTCCGGTCATCACCTGGCCGAAGCGGAATTCCGAGCGCTCATTGAAAGCTCGGTAGGCCACAACGACTTCCGCCACGCCGGTCGCCACCGCGAGGGCGGCCTGCTGCACGGTCGCGGCAGCGGCACCACCGCCGTAGCCGATCTGGCTGAAGAACTTCAGGTCACCGATACCCGTCGATCGCGCCACGGCGGTCTCCAGGTTGGAGTCCATCGTGAAGGTCACCAGGCCGTCGACGTCCGAAGGCTTCAGCCCGGCATCGTCGAGTGCGTCGAGCACCGCCTCAGCGGCCAGCCGCAACTCGCTGCGGCCGGAGTTCTTGGAGAAGTCGGTGGCGCCGATACCGGCGATCGCGGCCTTGCCGGAGAGCGTCACTTGTCCCCCAGTGTCAGTGTTGCGGTGGCGATGATGTGGTCACCGAGACTGTTGCTGCCAACGACTTTCACGGTCACCCGATCGCCGTCCACCGCGGTGATCTCCCCCCGGAACGTGACGGTGTCGTAGGCGTACCACGGGACGCCGAGGCGCAGTCCGATGGACTTGATCCGCGCCGACGGTCCGGCCCAGTCGGTGAGATAGCGCTGCACGAGCCCGGTATCGGTGAGGATGTTGACGAAGATGTCCTTGGAACCCTTGGCCTGCGCCTTGTCCCGGTCGTGATGGACGTCCTGGTAGTCACGCGTGGCGATGGCCGTCGACACGATGAAGGTCGGGTCTCCATAGATCTGCAGTTCCGGCAGTTTCGTGCCGACGTCTACCACCGGCGCGCTCATCGGGCCGGCTCCCATGCGTAGAGGGTCCACGCCGGGCTGACCTCGCTGTCGGGGAAGTCGATAAAGGTTGCGCGCACGGGCATTCCAATCTTGACCTGGGTGGGCTCGACACCGCGCAACTCGCCGAGCATCCGCACGCCTTCCTCGAGTTCGACGAGTGCGATGACGAACGGCAGGCTGCGTCCCGGCACCTTGGGTGCGTGGTGCACGACGTAGCTGAACACCGTGCCGTTGCCGGAGGCCACGACGTAATCCGTTGGCACGTCTTTGCCTTGCCACACCGCGGGCACCGGCGGGTGCTGCAACGATCCGTCCGGACGCTTCTGGATGCGCAACTCGTGGGCGTTGACGCCGTCCCAGAAGAACTTGGTGTCCTTCGACGACGCAGGCCGCATGAGCTTGTCGGGGTCGAGATCATCGGGCACCCCGGAGCTCTGCTCCTTCTCGGCCGGCCGGAATTTCATGATGCGCCACAGCATTTCGGCGACATCCTCGTCACCGACCTGCCAGGTGATCTTCTGGTTGATGAAGTAGCCCTCGCCCAGGGCGGTCTGCTTGGGGCCGACCACGTCGGTCAGCTCGGCGGCGATCGTGACTTCTTCACCGGGCTGCAAGTAGCGGTGATAGGTCTGCTCGCAGTTGGTCGCGACCACGCCGACATAGCCTGCGTCGTCGAACAACTTCATCATCTGACTCAGCGGATCGTCGTCCGGCCGCCCCTGCCCCAGCCCCGCCATGGTCCACACCTGGATCATGGCCGGCGGCGCGACAATGCCGGGATGCCCGGCGGCCTTGGCTGCCGCATCGTCGACGTAAATCGGGTTCTTGTCCCCGATGGCATCCACCCAGTGGTGAATCATGGCCTGGTTCACCGGATCCCGGCCGGCCCGCGGCTTGGACCGGCCGGCGGCCTTGATCTCCTCGACTGCTGCCTGCAGGTCAGACATCTCTCTCCTCGAAAGTGAAGTTGTTTGCGAGATTTCGGCGATTCTTCGCCAACAACTTCACGTTCGGCGCCGCGGGTTTCACCTGGGGACCCTCGGCACCTTCAGTCCGGACGCGGCGATCATCTCGCGCATCACCTCGTTGACCCCGCCGCCGAAGGTGATCACCAGGTTGCGCTTGGTCATCTTGTCCAGCCACTCCAGCAGCTCGGCGGTCTCGGGATCGGCCGGGTTGCCGTAGCGGCCCACGAGTTCTTCGGCGAGCCGGCCCACCTCTTGGATGCGCTCGGTGGAGAACACCTTGGTCGCGGCGGCGTCGGCGACCGCGATGGTCTCGCCCGACGCCGCGACCTGCCAGTTGAGCAGCTCGTTGATCCGCCAGATGGCCTTGATCTGGCCGAGCAGATGCCGAGCGTCGTCATGCTCGATGGGCGTGACACCGTCTGAGCCGGGCTTGGATGCCCAGGCGCGGACGTGGTCGTAGATGCCCGCGACACGGCCGGCGGGCCCGAGGCTGACCCGCTCGTGGTTGAGCTGGGTGGTGATGAGCTTCCACCCGCCGTTCTCCTCCCCGACCAGCATGTCGGCGGGCACGTGCACGTCGTTGTAGTACGTCGCGTTGGTGTGGTGCGCACCGTCGGACAGGATGATCGGGGTCCACGAGTATCCCGGATCCTTGGTGTCGACGATGAGGATCGAGATGCCCTTGTGCTTGGCGGCGGTGGGATCGGTGCGGCAGGCCAGCCAGATGTAGTCGGCATCGTGCGCGCCCGTGGTCCACATCTTCTGGCCGTTGACGATGTACTCGTCGCCATGCTTGACGGCCGTCGTCCGCAGCGACGCCAGGTCTGTGCCTGCGTCCGGCTCGGAGTAGCCGATCGCGAAATGGATGTCACCGGAAAGGATTCCGGGCAGGAACTTCTTCTTCTGTTCCTCGGTGCCGTACACCTGCAGGGTCGGGCCCACGGTCTGCAGGGTGACCAGCGGCAGCGGGACGTCGGCGCGGTTGGCCTCGTTGACGAAGATCTGCTGCTCGATGGGACCGAAGCCCAGCCCGCCGTATTCCTTGGGCCAGCCGACGCCCAGCTTGCCGTCGGAGCCCATGCGCTTGATCACCGCGCGGTAGGCCTCGTTGTGCCGATCGGATTCCATCGCCGCGGCCTCGTCCGGCGTGATGAGGGTCGAGAAGTATTGCCGCATTTCGGCTTGCAGTGCCCGCTGTTCGGGCGTCAGCTCAATGAACATGTTTACGCTCCCACCAGGTCCAGCCGGCGCAGCGGACCGCCCAGCGACCGGGCCAGGTCCTTGATCGACGAGTAGTAGCGGTCCATCGGATAGGTGATGTCCATGCCCATGCCACCGTGCAGATGGTGACAGGTGCGCATCGCCGGAGGCGCCTGTGAGGTCAGCCAGTAGCCGAGGATGGCGAGGTCGTCGTCGGCGTCGAGCCCTTCCGACAACAGCCAGGTCGCCGAGGTGGACACCAGATCGATGGTCCGCGAGGCGATGTAGACCTCCGAGAGCTGGGCGGCGACGGTCTGGAAGGTAGACAACGGGCGACCGAACTGCTCGCGGGTGGCGACGTAATCGGCGGTGAGCCGCAGCGCACCTGCCACCAGCCCCGCCGCGAACGCGCCCGTCGTCGCCAACGCGAGCTGGTTCACCCGGTGAGCGGACGCGCCCTGCAGGACATCCTCGGCGCCAATCGCCACGTCGGCGAACGTCACGACGTATTCGTCGGAACCGTTGGCGGTCGGCGTCTTTGTCAGGGTGACACCGGCGGCGTTCGGGGCCACCACGACCACGCCGCTATCGGCGGTGACCACCAGCCACTGGGCCGATTCAGCGTAGGGCACAGCGACTTTCGTACCGGAGAGCTTCCCGTCCGCATACGTGACGGCAGGCCGTTCGGGCAGCTGGGTACCGGGCTCGTTGAGCGCCGCCGACAGGACGGCTCCCCCGGCGACGCCGGCCAGGTAGCGGTCCTGCTGCGGCTCGGAAGCCAGGTCCAGCAGCGGGACCAGACCCAATCCGAGGGTGGCCAGCGCGGGGCTGATGGTGCCGTGCCTGCCGATCTCGGTCAGGGCGGTGGCGACCTCCAGTAGACCGAGGCCGTCACCGCCGAGCCGCTCAGGCACCGCAAGCGCAGTCACGCCGCCGGAAACCAGTGCGTCCCAACTGTTGTCCCGCTCCAGCACGGACGTCACCACGTCGGCGACGGCCTGCTGCTCCGGGTTCGGTGTGAAATCCACCCGTTCTCCTCGAGTCTGCGTTAGTGAGCCACCGGGCATTTACCCGTGTAGTCGACCTGCCAGTGCTTGATGCCGTTGAGCCAGCCGGACTTCAGCCGCTCGGGCTGGCCGAGCGGCTTGAGGTCGGGCATGTGGTCGGCGACAGCGTTGAAGATCAGATTGATGGTCATCCGGGCCAGGTTTGCGCCGATGCAGTAGTGCGCCCCGGTACCACCGAAACCGACGTGCGGGTTGGGGTTACGCAGGATGTCGAAGGTGTGGGGATTCTCGAACACCTCGTCGTCGAAGTTGGCCGAGCGGTAGGACATCACGACGCGCTGCCCCTTCTTGATCTGCACCCCACCCAGCTCGACATCCTCCAGCGCGGTGCGCTGGAACGCCGAAACCGGTGTGGCCCAACGGACGATCTCGTCGGCGGCAGTGTCCGGGCGATCCTTCTTGTACAGCTCCCACTGTTCGGGGTGCTGCGAGAAGGCGATCATGCCGTGCGTGATCGAGTTGCGGGTGGTCTCGTTGCCCGCGACCGCGAGCATCACCACGAAGAAGCCGAACTCGTCGTCGGAGAGCTTCTCACCGTCGATATCGGCCTGAATCAGCTGCGTGACGATGTCGTCGGTGGGGTTGTTGGCGCGCTCCTCGGCCATCTTCATGGCGTAGGTGATGAGCTCGAATGAGGACATCGCCGGATCGACGTCGGCGTATTCGGGATCCTCGCCCGCGGTCATCTCGTTGGACCAGCGGAAGAGCTTGTCCCGGTCGTCCTGCGGAACCCCGAGCAGACCGGCGATGGCCTGCAGCGGCAGCTCGCACGACACCTGCTCGACGAAGTCGCCGGCCTCCGCGGATGCCGCGGCCTCGGCGATCTTCTGGGCCCGCTCGCGCAGTTCGGCCTCCAGCCGGCCGATGGCCCGCGGGGTGAAACCACGGGAGATGATCTTGCGCAGGCGGGTGTGCTGCGGAGCATCCATGTTGAGCAGCACGGCACGTTGCAGGTCCACCGCTTCGCGCGTCATCTCCTGCGGCCAGACCGGGATGGCCCCGTCGGGTGAGCTACCGAACACGTCGTTGCGCTTCGACACCTCTTTGACATCGGCGTGCCGGGTGACCAGCCAGTAGCCCTTGTCGCCGAACCCGCCCGTACCGCCCGGGACGTCCACCCAGTGGACCGGCGCGGACTTACGGAGCTCGGCGAGCTCGGCGACGGGCAGACCTTTGAGATTCAACTCCGCATCCAGGGGGTCGAAGCCGTGGGGAAGGTTCGGGCAGGGCATGCTCATCTCCTTGAAACTCCAGTACATGGCGGGCAGCGAGACAAATCCGTCTAGTACGTCTTGCAGACCATTGAAACATGCCTTCACCGCAGATAAAAGGCACCACGGCATCGCCGCTTGTCAGACTAATGAAACGTGTTCTAGCCTGACGATATGGGTAATCCTGTCATCGTTGAAGCCACCCGCAGCCCGATCGGCAAGCGCAATGGTTGGTTGTCGGGCCTGCACGCCACCGAGCTTTTGGGGGCCGTGCAGAAGGCAGTGGTCGAGAAGGCGGGCATCGACGCCGGAGACGTCGAGCAGCTCATCGGTGGCTGCGTCACGCAGTACGGCGAGCAGTCCAACAACATCACTCGAGTGGGCTGGCTGACCGCGGGTTTGCCAGAGCACGTCGGCGCGACCACCATCGACTGCCAGTGCGGTAGTGCGCAGCAGGCCAACCACCTCATCGCAGGCCTGATCGCCACCGGCGCCATCGACATCGGTATCGCCTGTGGCATCGAGGCCATGAGCCGCGTCGGCCTTGGCGCCAATGCCGGGCCGGACCGCAGCCTGATCCGGGCGTCGTCGTGGGACATCGACATGCCCAACCAGTTCGAGGCCGCCGAGCGGATCGCCAAGCGGCGGGGCATCACGCGCGCCGACGTCGACGCCCTCGGTCTGGCCTCGCAGGCCAAGGCCAAGCAGGCCTGGGCCGAGGGCCGGTTCGACCGCGAGATCTCGCCGATCTCCGCGCCGGTGCTCGACGAGAACAAGCAGCCCACCGCCGAGTGGGCGCCGGTGACCCGCGACCAGGGTCTGCGCGATACCACCGCCGAGGGTCTGGCCGCGCTGAACCCGGTGATGGAAGGCGGAATCCACACCGCCGGCACGTCGTCGCAGATTTCCGACGGCGCGGCTGCCGTGCTGTGGATGGACGAAGACAAGGCGCGGGCGCTCGGCCTGAAGCCGCGCGCGCGGATCGTCGCGCAGGCCAACGTCGGTGCCGAGACGTACTACCACCTCGACGGCCCCGTGCAGTCCACGGCACGGGTGCTGGAGAAGGCCGGGATGAAGCTCGGCGACATCGATCTCGTCGAGATCAACGAAGCGTTCGCCTCGGTGGTGCTGTCCTGGGCGAGGGTGCACGATGCCGACATGGACAAGGTCAACGTCAACGGCGGCGCCATCGCGCTCGGGCACCCCGTCGGGTCTACTGGCGCCCGGCTCATCACCACCGCGCTGCACGAGCTCGAGCGCACCGGAAAATCCACCGCACTGATCACCATGTGCGCCGGCGGGGCGCTGTCGACCGGCACGATCATCGAGCGGATCTGAGGGATTCGGTGACACCGGAGGGCAGGAGCGAAGCGACCGGGGAATCGACACGGTCGGAAGCCGAACGCATCGCCGCGGCCCAGGCCTACATCGACGCGCTGTCCAGTCACCAGGCCGACAATGTGCCGTTCGCGCCTGGATGCATCCGCATCGAAGCCGGCCTCAAGTCCGGCTTTTCGGGAAATCACTTGCGCCGCAGTCTCAACCGCGGCCCTCAATACCGGGTGATCGAAGGAACCACACCGCCGGAGTTCACCGTCGACGGCGACCATGTCCGGGCCAAGTTCGACGTGCTCACCAAGCCGCGCCTGTTCGGCCGGCGGGTGTGCTCGCACGTCGACGAAACGTTCCTCATCCCAGCGTCCGACGGTCAGATCCACCACATCCGAGCCAAGCTCACCCCGTTCATCAGCCGATAGGTAGCCCACATGGCCAAGCCACCTCGCCCGCTGAGCCCCAAGCAGGTCGAAACGCTGAATTCGAAAGGCGTTGGCACTGCGATCAAATGGATGTCCCGCGCACAGACCTGGCTGTTCAAGGCAACCAACGGCCGCCTCGGCGACAAGTTCCTGCGCGGGGCCGAGGTGGGAATCCTGACCACGACCGGACGCAAGTCCGGCGAGCCGCGGGATAGCCCGCTGCTGTTCCTGCAGGAGGGCAGGCGCATCGTCCTGGTCGCGTCACAGGGTGGCCGGGCCACCAATCCGATGTGGTACTTGAACCTCAAGGCCAACCCGCACGTCGCATTTCAGACCAAGCACGAGAAGCTGCAGCTGACGGCACGCGACGCGACAGACGCCGAGCGCGACGAGTACTGGCCCAAGCTCGACGCCATGTATCCCGACTTCGCCAACTACCGGTCCTATACCGACCGCGAGATCCCGATCGTCATCTGCGACCCGTAGGCCCGCAAACGCGCGATGCCCCTGAACCCCGAGTTCAGGGGCATTTTTGCATGGCTGACGGTCCCGTTAGTAGACACATCTGAAATGTTGTACAGTGAGCGCGCACACAGTGAACTCCCAGTGTGTGCCAACCCACATTCCGGCGAACGGATGGAGAACTACATGCGAACACTCTCGGGACGCCGGACCGCCGGGGCCGCTGCAACGACCCTGACAGCCTGCGCGCTCTTGGCGGCGACCGCGCTGCCCGCGTCCGCCATGACGGTGACGTTCATCCGGCACGGAGAGTCCTATGGCAATGCCACCAACAAGATCGACACCTCGGTACCGGGCCCAGATCTGACACCCAAGGGCGTGGACCAGGCCAACGCCGTCGCCGCCTACCTCACTTCGCCTGCCTACACCGACAAATACGGGTCTGTCGACGCGATCTATGCGTCGACCATGGTCCGCACCCAGCAGACCGCCAAGCCACTCTCGACCGACGTGAACCTGCCCGTCACCGTCATCGGCTATCCGAAGAACACCGACGCCGGCGAGCGCATCGGCGTGCAGGAAATCAATGCGGGCATCTTCGAGGGCCTGCCCGAGCAGACCGGTATCGGCCGCATCGGTTACATCGTCGCTCCGCTGGCCTGGACGTTGGGCCTGCAGTTCGTCCCGGTCCCCGGCGGCGAGACCGGCCTGGAGTTCAACGAGCGAATGACCAACTCCATGAAGCAGATCGAGGCGGACACCCCGGCGGGCGAAGACGGCAATCAGAACGCCGCGGTGTTCTCCCACGGCGCCACCATCATGTTCTGGACCATGATGAACGTCGACAATCCGAACCTGCTGTTGATCGTGCAGCACCCGCTGACCAACGGTGACGTCGTGGTGGTGGATGAGAATGCCGACGGTGGCTGGACTTTGAAGAGCTGGGCCGGCCAAGAGGTCGGCCCGGCCGACTACCCGACCCAGATGTTCGTCAATGTCCGCGATCTGATTGTCGCGCCGCAGCAAGCGGTCTACAACATGCGGGTACCCGTTCTCAAGCCCGACGCCGCTGCCATCGTCAGCACCGGCGCTCAGGGTGTGCAGGACGTCGCCAAGGCGGGGGTGAAGTTCGTGAAAGACTCGGTGACCGACACCGTCAACGCAATCGCCAACATCCCGAACACACTGAACGACGTTGCGCCGGCGACACATACGGCGAACACCGACAGCACCGCCGCCACCAAATTGACCTCGTCCACCGAGAGCGACGCCGTCAAGGTCACCCGAAAAATCAATGGCGCTACGAATCTCACCACCGGCAACAAGGCAGCTTCCGGCAAGGGCGCTTCTGTTGCGCGCCAAAGGGTTCGAGACACCGTCAAGAAGCTGACCAACGCCGACAAGTCCGCCGACAGCGGATCGCACAGCACGTCGAAAGACGCCGCGTGAGGTAAACCTCCCGGCAAATAACCATCCCTGGTTCGCCCAAGGGACCGAATTGTCGCGCGCGAATTCAGCCGCGGGGATGGACAATTCGCCAAACTGACATCCCGGACACCGGGACAAGCTGCCAAATTCCTTGCGATTTCCCGAACAATTCCTGGGACCGTCCCCACTACTGCTTACGGAGGCACATCAGCATGACGCGAAAACAATCGATCCTGGGAGGTGTCGCCATGGCATTTCTCGCCTTCTGCCTGGCGATCCCCGTCGCCAACGCCGCCGAGGTCATGCGCGTGACGTTCATCCGGCACGGCGAGTCATACGGCAACACTTCGGGTTTGATCGACACGTCGACACCCGGTCCGGTACTCACCCCCAAAGGACAACAGCAGGCCCAGGACGTCGCCAAGAAACTCGGCGACAACAATTATGACGCCATTTACGCCTCGACCATGGTGCGCACGCAATTGACCGCGGCACCGATGTCGCAATACCTCGGCCTACCCATTCAGGTCCTGCCCGGCCTGCAGGAAATCGAAGCGGGTGATTACGAGGGCACTCCCGAGAAAGAAGCCATGAACGGGTATCTCAAAGCGCCGATAGCGTGGGCGTTCGCGGGCCAGCGCGGTGCCCGGATCCCTGGCTCGATCGACGGCAACGAATTCGACGCCAGGGTGGATGGCGCTCTGCAGACCATGTACGACAACGGCGACCGCAACGTCGCAGTGTTCTCCCACGGCGGCACCATCATGTTCTGGACCATGATGAACGCCCAGAACCTGAGCACTGCCGACAAGATCAGGCTGCTCACCACCCATCCGCTCACCAACACCAGCTACGTGGTGATCGAAGGCAATCCCCAAGACGGTTGGACATTGGTGGACTGGGACGGTGAAAAGTTCGGCACCCAACCGGCATTCGAAACCAACGTACAACTGCAGGTCCGCACTTTGACCCGGCAGCTACAGCAGGCCGCCGACAGTGTGAAGGCAGCCTTCACCACGCCAGACCCGGCCACCATCGCCACCGCGATCAACCACGCCATCGCCACGGCGAGCTTCTCCGTCGTCAAGTTCGGCCGCGCGATCAACGCCGAGGTCATCAACCGGAGCAAGGACGCCGTGCCGACCGATGCCGCTTCCACACAGCAGGCGCTGTCCTCGGCGGTCAGCACCGTCAAGACGTCTGTCGAGGCGAACGTCAAGAACGCCGAGGAGACCATCGATTCGGCCGCCGGACCTCAAAGCCTCACGGGCGCACCGAAGTTGTCCGACACCACCGTCAAGTCGAAGCCCCGTGGCGCGACAGATCTGTCCGACGGAAATAAGGCCCTGCCCGGCGTGACGAAGTCGGTCAACCGCAGCGGAGATCGGGTTCGCGAGGCCGTGCAGAGCACCTCCGATCAGGTGGCCTCGTCGGTCCAGAAGCTCAGCGACGCGGTCAAGAAGATCACCGGTCGGGCCGGCACGTCCCGGGCCACCGGCGAGTCACCCAAAGCCGACGGTGAGAAGGACGCGGCCTGACCGGCGCAGACGCGAATTGCCCATCTCCGCACGGAGATGGGCAATTTCGTCGGTCAGTTGGTGAGAATTGTCGCGCCCCGCTCCGGTCTCGTCGAGGACCATTCGGCGGTCACATTCCTTTGTTTGCAGGGTATTTCGATTAGTCAAGTTACTCGCCGGGCCCGTACAGACCGAAGCGCAGATCGGGATCGCCAGGCACCCAGGTGTTGGAGAACTGTGAGCGGGCGCCCATCGCCGAGACCCGGTCGACCAGCCGGTTGCCGAGTTCGAGTTGCCCCGGCTCCCAGAGCTTCAGCGCTTCGGCGATACCGCCGTCGTGAGCTCCGAGATGCTCGTACAGCGCCCAGGCATCCGCTGCGGCCTTGGCCGAACCCGCCGCCGCGTGGGGTCGAGCGGCAAATGCGGCGTCGCCGATGATCGCGATGCGCCCATCGGCCATTGCCGGAATGCGCGTATCGAAAACCACCTGGAGGTAAGGCTGCTCGGTGCCGACGACGACTTCGGCCACGGCCGGCGCCAGATCTCGGACAGCGGCGGCCTTCATCTCGTCGATGTAGCGCTGCTGCACCGCACCCGGATGCAGCGATACCGGAGCCTCGAATCCTCTTACCTCGGTGGTCAATTCGTGCAGTTCCGGGCCGTCGGCCACGTTGCGGTACCACACGTAGTTCAGGAGCCGCTGTCCCACTTCGAGCTCACCGTCCATACCGGGGATCGTGTACATGACGGCCTGAGTGTTCGGGCCCAGGCTGTATGTCAGGGCATCGGCGAGGATGGCGCGCGTCTCGTCGCTCACCAGTTCCTCGCGCACCGTCCCACGCCACCCGACGTAGCCGGAGTAATGGCGCGCCAGGTCGGGAAACAGCCGCCGGCGAGCCGTCGAGCTGATGCCGTCGGCGAACACGACCAGGTCGGCGGATTCCCTACGCCCCGAAGAGAACCGCAGTTCGACATGGTCGGCATCCTGGCTGAACCCGGCGAAGAATTCGCCCAGGTGATAGTGCTCGGCACCGAAGTCGCTCAGCAGCGCGCGATAGACCGTGTCCCATGAGGTGTATCGCCAGTGTGCCGGCTCGTCGTGCAGGACTTCGTTGTCGCGGCCGAGGTAGCGCAGGCGTGAGCTCTCGGTGCTGAGTTCTTCGATCTGCCGGGTGCTGTGCCCGTCGAACCACCGCATCATGGCGGGTTGCAGGACGATCCCGCCGCCGCGGTGCTCGAGGTTGGTGGGCGTTCGCTCGAACACGTCCACCACGAAGCCCAACTTGCGCAGCAAGAGCGCAGTGGTGAGCCCTCCGATCGAACCGCCGACGACGATGGCCCGTGAACCGACGTAGGACTGCATGGTCGAACCTCCTTGGCGTGATGCTGATGCGGTCAACTCTGCGACACGCAGATCAGCTGCGGACTGTGTGCTTCCACAGCAGTTCAGAAAATCGCTGTGTAGAACCCCAGTCACCCCTGTCGGGCGTCGCACTAGCGTCGGAAAGCACGATGCCGGCGGCACGCCGGCGCCCGTCTCAGGAGGTAAACATGCCCATCGGTGTCGCGAAGATACGAGACATTGCCGACGGCGTTCAGGCCGGACAGTTCGAGGTAGGTGAGCGCGACGAGCTCCACCGCCTCGACGATCTCGACCCGATCTACAAACAACTGCTCGACGGTCCGGTGACGGCCGTGATCTCGGTGATCGGGGGAACCGGACGGCCGAACCTCTCCCCCCGTCTGGGTCGACTACGAAGGCGACCGGGTGCTGCTCAACCTGGCGTCCCATCGCAAGAAGGTGCAGTGGTTGAGGAACAACCCGCAGGTGACGTTCATGCTGATGAACCCGGCCAACCCATTCCACTGGATGAGCATCAAAGCCACTGTCGCCCGCGAGATCTCGGAAAACGATGCCGTCGAGGGCGGCAAAGTGACCGCGCACATCGACCGGATGGCCCAGAAATACCTCGGCACCGGCGACGGCTATACCTTCCGCGACCCGAGCCGCAACGAACGCCGGGTGCTGTTCGAGTTCGCCGTCGACTCGGTCGCCACATTCGGCAAACCGTGAGCGGCCACCGGAGTCTCAGGCCTGGGTTGTCTCTGCCCCGCCGAGTACATCGGCGGCCATCAGAGCGAGCTTCAGCTGCAACCACGACTCCGGTTGCTGCAAGGACAACCCCGCGACCTCCTCGACCTTCTTGAGCCGCAGCCCGATCGTGTTCTGATGGACGAAAAGCGCTGCCGCGGTGCGGCCGACGTTCATCCCCTGCTCGAGATACGTCCGTACGGTCGAGACGAGCTGGGCGTTCTTCCGCTCGTCATAGCGGCGTAACGCGTCGAGCGTGTGGTCGGCGAAACGAACGAGTTCGTGCGGATCGTTCAGTTGCAGCAACAGCCCGTAGACACCGAGATCGGGCAGGGTGACGACCCGATTCGTCCCGTGCAGCCGGGCCAATTCCAGTGCGGCGCGGGCGGTTCCCATCGCGGCGCGGGCGTCGGTGAGCCGTTCGCATCGGTGACCGACGACGACGGTCGCCGTATGCGCTCCCGCCAGCCGGCTCACCGCGGTCCGAATGCGTTCGGCTGCCTGTCCCGGCGATTCGGAACGTGACGCGTCGGGCCACAACACCAGCACGTCACCGCCTGTGCTCGACACCAGCGGGCGGGGTTCGCATTGCGCGGCCACCGCCCGGACGGTCGACAGCAAGGACCGCGACCGTCCAGGACCGCCGTCGCCGTCGGAGGCCGCCACGATGACCGTGTGGGCGCGTGTCAGATCGTGTCCGAGCGCCCCGGCACGCGTGGCCAGGGCCTCCACGGCAGCCCCGGCGAGGAAATCCGCCAGCAGATCTGACCGCAGGCTCCATTCGACGTCGGTCGCGGTCCGCTGACGCAGGACTTCCAACGCGCACACCACCGCCGCGTGCTCCAGCGCCCGCCGGTCCAGTTCGGAGAGATCGGCCAGGCGCGTCGGCAGCCACAGCCGCGCGACCACGTCACGCCCCAACGACACCGGCGCGGTCACCCGATTCCGGTACGCCACTTCCCCTATCCCGTCGGGTAGCTGGTCAGGAATGATCGGCTCCGGAGCGAGCTGCACCCCTTCGTACGCGGCGTTGGCGATCACCGCACCGGAGTTGTCCGTGACGAGTACGGGGCGGCGCTGCAGGCGGGCCAGTGCGTCGGCAACTCCCTGCACACCGCCGGCACGCAGGGCGACTTCGGTCAGCTCCCGGTGGATGTCCTCGGACTGCTCGAGCAGGCGCCGTTGTTCCGTCAGCGAACTGATCAGCCGTGAACTCTGCAGCGCGGTGCCCGCCTGGTTCGCGAGCGTCCACAGCAGTGCGACTTCATCCGGCCCGAAGTCGTGCACCGCCGTCCGGTAGCAGTTCAGCGTCCCCACCGGGGCCCGGTCGACCAGCAGCGGCACCGCGGCCATCGCGCGGTATCCGTAGTTGTCGGCGAGCCAGGCCCACGGGGCGAACGTGGGGTCGGCGAGGATGTCGCGCACGATCGCCGGTTCGCCGGAACGGAACGCCCAGGTCGAGGGCCCGCCTGACAACGGACCGGAATCGACTGTGATCGTCCTGCGCTCGTTGACCTCCGCGACGTACTCGACGGACAGCCCGAACGAACCGGAGATGTAGAGCCGATGCCGCTCGTCGTCGACGAGCAACACCCCGCTGGCCTCGTAACCGGTGAGGCTGCAGGCGGTTTCGGCGATCAGGTCCAACAGCTTGGGCAACGGCGTTGCGGCGTTGACGGCGGCAGCCAGGTCACCGACCCCGCCCAGCCACTGCCGCATCTCACCACTCGTGTACGTACGCATTTCGAGCCCCGTCGTTGGAACCAAAAACCTTGGGTGAATCAACACTGCGGACGCTACATGCTGTGCATTCACACAGTCCAGTGCTGGTTTGCGCTGCGTAGTGTTCGTGGTTGAGCAGCACGTATCGGCTCGCTCGTACTCAGCGGGAGGACGCGATGAACCCGGCAGAACGCATGGTGGCATCGGCACGGGCCTGGTTGGCCGCGCTCTCGGCCGACCAACTCGACCAGGCGGTCGCGCCATGGCCGTCCGAGGAGGAACGCCACCGCTGGTTCTACACCCCGACCGACCACGGCGGGCTTCCGCTGGCCCACATGCGGCCGGCACAGCAAGGCCTTGCGATGCAGTTGGTCGCGACCAGCCTTTCGAAACCCGGCTATGTCACCGCGACAACGATCATGGGCCTGGAGAACGTCCTCGACCGGGTCGAGAACTGGCAGGTGGACTGGGGCCGGGAACGCGGCCGCGATCCACAGATGTACTGGCTGAAGGTATTCGGCGAACCTGACCTGCGCGGCGAGTGGTCATGGCGTTTCGGCGGCCACCACGTCTCGGTTCAGCATGCGGTCCGCGACGGTGCGGTGGTCTCCAGCTCGCCGAGCTTCCTCGGCGCGGATCCCGCCGAGTCGCCGCTGCTCGGCGGGCATCTGCTCAGACCGCTCGGGGCGGCCGAAGACCTTGCTCGCGAACTGGTCCGGTCTCTCGACGAGGGACAGGTGGCCGAGGCGCTGATCAGTCCGGTCGCCCCCGTGGACATCGTGGGTGGCAACCGCCCGCATCTGCACGACGGCGACGAGATGATGACGCTCCCCGAGGTCTGGCGGGCGCCGTTCACCGAGCCTCGGTTGCGCAACCTGGTCCACTCCATGCACGACGCGTCCGAAGTCGCGGCCGGACTGCGGCCCGAGCATCTTCGCGCCCTGAGCCTCACGACGGCTCCGAAAGGCGTTGCGGCAAGCGCGATGACCAAAAGCCAACAGGAGCTGCTGCGGGCCGTGCTCGACGTCTTCGTCGGTAGAATCCCCGAGGAACTCGCCGAACGGGAGGCCGAGAAGTTCGCCGGGGCCAAACTCGACGCCGTACATTTCGCCTGGGCCGGCGGGGTCGAACGGGGCCAACCGCACTACTACCGACTCCAGGGTCCGCGCCTGCTCGCCGAGTACGACAACACCCAGCGCGACGTCAACCACATCCACACGGTATGGCGCGATCCCAGTGCGGATTTCGGTGATGACGTGCTGGCCCGCCACCGCGCCGAATTTCATTCCCGGCCCCCGTTGGGGTAGGTCGCGCCCCTACGGCATCACGTCACGGCATCAGTCACATGACTGATGCGGAGGCGGCCGCGATGGTCGACAGTGCAACGGTGGAGATGAGCTCGTGACAACTGAACCGGTGACCGCATTGCGTGTCGCTTCGCTCTCTGAACTACCCGAGAACACTCCGCATGCGGTGGT
This sequence comes from Mycolicibacterium brisbanense, assembly GCF_001570425.1. Lineage (GTDB taxonomy): Bacteria > Actinomycetota > Actinomycetes > Mycobacteriales > Mycobacteriaceae > Mycobacterium > Mycobacterium brisbanense. The sequence continues at coordinate 135,665 of NZ_BCSX01000011.1, read as the reverse complement.
CGCCGCTGGTGTCGACGTGCTGCTGGTGCGTCGCGGGCAGCAGGTGTCGGCGTTGTACGGTCGCTGCGCCCACCGCGGAGCGCTGATGGCCGACGGCCGCGTCGAGGGTGATCTCGTGGTGTGCGGTGTCCATGGCTGGCGCTACGAGATCGAGTCCGGCGTATCGCCGGTCAACCCGGCGGTGGCGCTGGCCACCTTCCCGGCGTGGGTGTCCGACGACTCGGTGTATCTCGACGAATCGGCCATTGCCGACTTCGCGCGGGCGAACCCGCAGACCTACGCTGACGACGGTTATCTGGGCAAGTGGATCAAACCGAGCGACACCGCCGAGGAGCCGTTCGTCACGCAGATCCACGACTGGGCCGCGCACGGTTTGAGCAGCGGGCACGGACCTACCGCGGCGATGGGTGTGCCGCGCGGTGAACTGCCGTCGTGGGATTCGATCCAGCTGCTCACCGCACAGCTGGCGCGACTGCCGCTGCTCGACGACGAGCCGGTGAGCACGCAAACGGTGATCGGCCCGAACGCGCTGCGCCCGCTGGTGCTCGACATCCCGTTGTTCGTCAGTGATATGAGCTTCGGTGCTCTGTCCGAAGAGGCCAAGACCGCACTGGCGGCGGGTGCAGAACTCGCCGGGACCGGGATCTGCTCGGGTGAGGGCGGCATGTTGCCCGAAGAGCAGCAGGCGAATTCGAGGTACTTCTACGAACTGGCATCCGGTCGGTTCGGCTGGAGTTTCGACCACGTACGCAAGGTCCAGGCCTTCCATTTCAAGGGCGGGCAGGGCGCCAAGACCGGTACCGGCGGGCACCTTCCGGGCGCCAAGGTGGTGGGCCGGATCGCCGAGGTCCGCGACCTTGCGCCGGGCACCGCCGCGATCTCGCCGGCCCGGTTCCCGGACTGGACCTCGCTGCAGCAGTTCAAGGACTTCGCCGCCCAGGTTCGTGACGTCTCCGGCGGTATCCCGGTGGGGTACAAGATGAGTGCGCAACACATCGAGCGTGATATCGACGCCGCACTCGAGATCGGGGTGGACTACCTCATCGTCGACGGCCGCGGCGGCGGTACCGGCGCTGCCCCGACGATCTTCCGCGACAACATCTCGGTGCCCACCATTCCGGCGTTGGCCCGGGCCCGGCGGCACCTGGACAGCGCCCACGCCCACCATGTCACCCTCGCGGTCACCGGCGGCATCCGCACCCCTGCCGACATGGTGAAGGCCTTGGCGCTGGGGGCCGATGCGATCGGCCTGTCCAATGCGGCACTGCAGGCCATCGGATGTGTCGGCATGCGGGCCTGCAACACGAATACCTGCCCGGCTGGTATCGCCACCCAGGACCCGCGGCTGCGGTCGCGCCTGCCGTCTCATGCCGCCGCGCAGCGCCTGGATCGCTTCCTGCGCGCCGCCGTCGACCTGATGGTGGTACTCGCGCGCGCGTGCGGCCACCGACGCCTGGCAGACTTCGCCCTCGACGACCTCGTCACCTTTGACCGCGACTTCGCCTACCTCAGCGGAGTCCCGTATGCAGGAGCCACACCACTGTGACCGAACAGGACCTCGCCTGGCACAAGGCCGTTGACGCCGACGACCTCGACGAGGGTGAGGTGACGATGTGTCCGGTCGGGCTCAAGACCGTGGCGCTGACCCGACTCGACGGCCGCTACGGCGCCATCGACAACCGCTGTCCGCATCAGGGCGGCCCACTCGGGCAGGGCACCCTAGAGAACGACAAGATCCGTTGCCCCTGGCACGGTTTCGACTTCGATCCGTTCACCGGTGAGGCCGCGGGCGGTCCCGACTTCAACGTGCGCACCTATCCGGTGGAGGTCCGCGAAGACGGCATCTACGTCGGCACCCCGCCGCCGGCTCCACATCCGCGCACGGTCAGCGACGTGCTGGTGGAGACCATGACCAACTGGGGCGTCGACACCGTCTTCGGCATGGTCGGCCACTCGAATCTCGGTATCGCCGAAGCCATGCACCGCGCGGAAACAGCAGGCAAGCTACGGTATTTCGGCATCCGACACGAGGGCGCCGCGGCGTTTGCGGCAGCCGCCTACGGCAAGCTGACCGGCAGGCCTGCCGCCTGCTTCGGTATCGCCGGGCCCGGGTCCACCAACTTGCTGACGGGTCTGTACGACGCGAAATCCGATCGTGCCCCGGTGCTGGCCCTCTCAGGCAACGTGGATTCATCGGTGGCCGGCAAGGGCGCGTTCCAGGACATCGACCTGCTTGCGGCGTTCGCCGATGTCGCCGTGTACTCGTCGATGGTGCGGTCCGGCTCCGACCACGCCGAACTGATGACCATGGCCCTCAAACACGCCATCCTCGAACGCGGCGTCGGCCATCTCGTGCTGCCCGACGAGGTACAGATTCTCGAAGCCCCGGACGCGTTGGCGTCCGGACCCGGTGGCCGCCTACCCGACCTTCGGGTCGCACCGCCCGCGTCGGCACTGGAGCAGGCCCTCGAGGTGGTGCAAAGCGCGACCAGGCCACTGGTCGTCGTCGGTGCCGGCGCGAAGTTCGACATGCCTGCCGTCGTCGCCCTCGCCGAACGGCTGAATGCACCGGTACTGACCACCTTCAAGGCCAAAGGGCAGATCTCGGACGCTCACCCGCTCGCCTGCGGCGTACTGGGGCGCTCCGGCACACCGGTGGCCTCCTGGATGATGAACAAGGCCGACCTGCTGCTGGTGTTCGGCGCCTCGTTCTCCAACCACACCGGGATCTCGCCGTACAAGCCGATCATCCAGGTCGACACCGACCCCATGATGCTGGGCCGTTTCCGTCCGGTGGAGGTTCCGCTGCTCGGCGATGTGGGTGTCACGGCCGCCGCCCTACTCGACGGGCTTCGCTCAAACCCGGCGCTGGTGGATCAGCGCCCGGAAGTGGCTGAGCGGTGGGCTGTTTGGCGCGCCGAAAAGGGCCGCCGCGCCGTCAAGACGCCGGGCGGGCGGGTCGCGGCCGCCACCGTATTCGAGGAACTCAGCCGCCTGGTGCCGCAGAATGCGGTCCTCACCGTCGACGTGGGCAATCACGCGTATTCGTTCGGCCGGTACTTCGAGACCACCGAACAGTCGGTGCTCATGTCGGGCTATCTCGGATCCATCGGATTCGGATTTCCCGCGGCGATGGGGGCCTGGGCGGCCGCACCGGACCGTCCCATCGTGGCGATCACCGGCGACGGTGGCTTCGGTCAGTACCTCGCCGATTTCACCACCGCGGTGAAGTACGGCATGAACATCACCCACATCCTGCTCAACAACGGCGAACTCGCCAAGATCAGCGAGGAACAACGCAGCGCCGAATACGCGGTGTGGCAGACCTCCCTGCACAATCCGAACTTCGCCGCTTACGCCCGAGACTGCGGCGCCTACGGCCGACGCGTCACCGATGCACAAGATCTGAGCTCGGCGATCACCGAGGCCCTCCACCACCCCGGACCCGCCCTGATCGAGATCCTCACCGACCCGAGCAGCCACTAGATCCACACCAGCCACAGCGGATTGTCCTCGATCGCCGCGGTTTTCGCGCAGCCGGAGCCGTCACTTGACTGATGTCCTCGGCACGGCCCGTCACGGATACTGAAAGGGCCGAACGAGGGGGACGCCGTTGATCGTCAATCCTCGCAGTACGGTTCTCGAACCGGCGACGCAGGCTTTCTTGGCGAAGACGGCCGCCTTGCCGCAACTGGATTCGGTCGAGCCGGCCGTGGGTCGGCGGATCGTCGACGGCTGGCAGCACCAACCCGCTGTGGTGTCGGATGTTTGGTTCACCGTCGCGAGCGCGGCGGGACGGGTACCCCTCCGAATTGTCTTGCCACCGAACCTCGGTGGCCGACTTCCGGTGCTCATCTACGTGCACGGCGGCGGATGGGTGTTCGGCGGCGCCCGCAGCCATGACCGCCTGGTGGGCGAGCTGGCGGCCCACACCGGTGCCGCCGTGGTGTTTCCCGAATACGCTCTGGCACCCGAGGCCCGCTACCCCGTTGCACTCAATCAGATTTGCGCCGTCGCACGGTGGGTGTTCGCCCAGGGCGCCCGCCACGGGCTCGACACCACCAGAGTCGCCGTCGGCGGTGACGGCGTCGGCGCCACGATGGCCATCGCCCTGACATTGAACTGCCTGCGGCACAGGGACATGACTGTCAGACAGTTCATCGGATTCTGTCCCATCACCGACGCGTCCTGCGACACCGAATCACACCGCACATTCAGTCGGGGATACCACCTGCACAGCACCACCATGCGGTGGTGCTGGGATCAGTACGCGCCCGATGGTGTGAACCGCAGCCATCCCGCCGTCTCCCCTCTGCATACCAGCATGGACGAACTCGCCCGCTTCCCAGCGTCTTTGATCGTCACCGCGGAGGCGGACGTGGTGCGCGACGAGGGTGAGGCGTTCGCCGCGAAGCTGTTTGCCGCGGGTGCTCCGACAACGGCAGTCCGCTACGGCTCGGTCATCCACGGATTCGTGGTGCTCGACGCGCTGTGCCGGTCCAGTCCCGCCCGCGCCGCCATGGCACAGGCAACGTCGGCGTTGACCACAGCGTTCGGAAGCTGAGCCGCTCAGCCGGGTACGTCGCGAGCGACGATGTCGCGGAGCTGGTGGCGACGGCTGACGCCGAGCTTGGGATACACGTTGTACAGATGCGAGGCGATGGTCCGGGGTGACAGATTCAGTCGCTGACCGATCTCCCGGTTGGTGAGACCGGACGCAGCCATGGCGACGATCTGACGCTCCTGAGCCGTGAGGGAATCCAGCCCTTCGACCGCCATGGTGGACGACGACGCCGCGACTCCGGAGGCCCGCAGCTCGGCCTGCGCGATCTGGACGAACGGCGTAGCGCCGAGCCGGTCGAACACCTCCAGCGCCGCGGTCAGCTGAGTGCGCGCCTCGGCGGGCCGCCGGACCCGGCGCAGCCACTCCCCGTAGTGGAGCCGGGCGCGGGCACGCTCCATCGGCCACTGGTCTCCCGCCGGATCGAACACAGCCAGCCGGTAGTGCCTCTCGGCGAGATGAGTCGACGTGGTCAGTGCGAGTGCCTGGTGGCGCAGAAGTCTCAGTCTCACAGGGGGATTCGATCCCATCTGCCGTCCGATCGACACGACCAGCGGCCGTACCTCGTCCGCTTGCCCGCTGCGCGCGCCCGACCAGGCCAGATCGGCGATCCCGCGATGGGACAGCACGAAGTGCGTCGGCTCGCCGTCAGCGTCGAACAACTGCCGAAACGTGCGGTATGCGTCGTGAAAATCGCCGCGGGCCAAAGCATTCCAACCGCCGGCGCGGAGAAGCGAGACGGCTGTCGCGGCGGCGCCGTCGCCGGCTCCGACCCGGGCCGCCGCCCGCAATGCCGCTTCCGAGCCAGTGGTGTCGCCGAGGCAGGCGAGCAGATGCGCCCGCACGGCACTGCTCTCGGCATGGAGCAGGGCCAGATCGTATACCGCGCAGAGGGTCTCGGTCTCATCGAGCAATCTCCGGAGTTCCGCCCAGCGGCCGGTGTCGTGCAGTGCCCAGCCCAGGGCGGCCATCGCGTAGGTGAATCCCCGCAGACCGCCCGCCGACTTGAGCTGGTCGATCCCCTCCCGGAGCTCGGTGACAGCCAGCGAACTCTCTTCGGTGGCGTAGGCCATCGCCCCGACGATGAGCCGGCGGTACGGTTCGACCGGCGCGGACATCGGTTGCAGCCAGCGCCGATCCCACGGTGCGGGCCGGGTGTGTGCCGTCGCCGCGCTGTCGGCGTACATCGCGATGTAGGCACGCTGCAGCGGCCCCAACTCAGCGGGTAAGGGTGTGGGGAAGGCACTCTCGTCGAGAATGTCGTCAGCGGTCTCGTCGAGCCAACGCCGCAGATGCGTTCGATGCGCAAGTTCACCGGAGTAGTACGCGGCCGACGCCGCGACGTACATCAACGACAGCCGCAGCTGGGTATTGGCCGGGCGTGATCCGTCGAGGGTACTTCGGATCAGGTCGGCAGCTTCTGACGGCCGGGCGGATTGCACGAGGATCGAGGCCCGGGTCAGCGCTGCGTGCCCGACGACCTCGGGATCGCTCGAACTACGGACGGCACTCGCACTCAATGCCAGTGCCCAGGCCGGATCACCGCCGAAGTTGGCTGCCGCCGAAGCGAGCGTGAACCGGCGGGCGGCGTCGGCGGCGCCCGGACTCAGCTCACCGGCGCGCTGCATCGCCCGCGCGACCTCCAGATAACCACCACGCAGCCGCGACTGTTCGGCACCTTGCTCCAGTAGTGTGGCGACCATCTCGTCAGGCCCTGAGGCAGCGGCCGCGAGATGCCAGGCCCGACAGGACACGTCGAGATGCGGTGACGCGGCGAGCGCCACATGGGCGGCACGCCGCTCGTCGAGATCACCTTCGCTGTAGGCCACCGTGCGCAGCAGAGGGTGACTGAATCGCACCCGGCGATCGTCACCGATCATCACCAGGCCGGCCGCGATCGCCGGCTCCCAACGGGCCAGCTCCCCGCCGAAACCTGCTGCGGCGGTGATGGTGTCGATGGTTTCATAGCCGGCCCCCGCAGCAGCGAACAGCGCGAGCCTGCGGGCGTCCGCAGGCAGCTCACGCAGCTGCGCGGCGAACAGCGTGTGCGCGAACCCGCTCCCTACCATGTGGTTACCCCGGAAGCTCGCCGAACCGGACTTGCCGTAGAACCGCGCGGACTCGATGAGCGCCAACGGATTTCCCCCGGACCAGCGGATGATCTCCCCTCGCACGCTGGCGTCGGGCACCACGGACTGCGCCTCGATCACCTCGGCCGACTCCGCATCAGACAGCGGTGTGACCTCGACCACCACCACCGATCGGTCGATGCCACGCAACAGGTCCACCCGCCGGGCACTCATCAGCATGCGGACGGGCAGATGCGGTACCCGGCCGATCACATAGCTGAGCACCTGACGCGAATCCGGTTCGAACCGGTCGAAATCGTCGAGCACCAGCACCAGCGGTTGTTGAGCCGCCGCGGCTGCCAGCAGCGCCAGCACGGCCTGCTGGATCAACGCCGGTCCGTGCGTCGCCGAATCGGCCTGCACGGCCACCACGTCCGACAGAGCACTTCGGAATTCGGCTGGGAGTTCGGCGCTCCGCTCGATGATGGGACGGATCAGTTCGGCCAGTGCGGTGAACGGAGGAACCTGGTCGGGCTCCGTGCCGCCGGCGAACAGCACGCGTGCCGGTGCCGTCACCTCGGCCATGGCGTGCCTCAACAGCGTCGACTTGCCGATGCCCGGTTCGCCGACCAAAATAATCGCCCGCGGTGCGGCGCCTGCACCCGATGCGACGGCGGTCACGAGGCGGGTGAGCTTATTGCGGCCGACGACGGGTAGGGCCGGGATGGTCGTCACGGACGTATCGCCTGGCTGAGGAACCGGATACCTTGATCCAGTGCCGCACGGGCCGAAGGTGTTTGGCTCAACTGACTGAGCACCACGAAGTCATGCACGGTCCCCAAGTAGCGGGTGCAGGTCACCGGCACCCCTGCCGCGCGCAGCAGAGCTGCGAATGCCTCACCTTCGTCGCGCACGACATCGGCCTCGGCTGTGACGATCAGGGTCGGGGGCAGGCCCGCGAGATCCGCCGGTGCGGCACGTACCGGGGAGACGGTGGGATCGTCCGGATCGCCGTCACAGTAGTGCTCCCAGTACCAGGCCTGCTCGTCGCTGCCCAGCAGATAATCCTCGGCGAACATCTCGTGGGACGGATACTCGCACCGCGCGTCGGTCGGCGGGTAGTACAGCAGCTGAGCTCGAATCCGGGGTCCGCCACGGGTTTTGCACACCATACTCATGGCCGCGGCGATGTTGGCTCCCGCACAATCTCCGGCCAGTGCAATGGCTTTCGGATCGATAGAGATCGACTCGGCGTTGTCCCGGATCCACAGCAGGGTCGCGTAGCACTCTTCCAACGCGACCGGGTGGCGGGCTTCGGGAGTGCGGCTGTATTCGGGCACGATGACCGCCGCGGCGCAACTCGTCGCGATGGCCCCGACGATACGACCGTGGGTATCGGCGTCACCGAACATGAAACGGCCGCCGTGGATGTACACGACCGCAGGCAACGGTCCTGCCACGCCGAGCGGCCGCACCACCCAGAACCCCACCAGGTCGGAAGGGCCGACAGGGGCGGTGTGGAACCGCGCCGCAGTTCCGGGCTGCTCGATGGAGCTCTGCTGCGCTTCGCGCAGGGCCAGCCTGCCGTCCTGCGGGCCCAGTTGTCCGAGGGTCGGTGGAATCGCCATCGCATCGACCAGCCGCGCGATGGTCGGATCCAGCACAACGTCCCGGCTCACGACGTCCTCCCTGACAATGCGGCGGCCTCACCCGCAGCGTTCCAACCTTACGCCGCGACGCGTACACCCGGATGTTCATCCTGAACCTCGTCAGTCATTCGACTGATGACGTGGGGCCGCACGACGCTGAGACTCACCATGGAGGGCCAGTCCAGCGACTCATGTCTTCTGCCGGCCTCGTGACCGTCGGTGACATGGGCGCTCGACGTGTCCGATCCGCGCCCGCTCTCCGAGTGAAAGGAAATAGGACCTTGCCAGCAACATACGCGGTCATCGGTGCGACCGGAGCAACGGGCGGCGCCGTCGCAGCCGCCCTCCAGCACCGCGGATCACATGTTCGGGCGGTCACCCGCAATCCTCATTCGCCCCGGGCACAACATCTTTCACAGACGGGTGTCGAGGTGGCGACAGCCGACCTTGCCGATATCGACGCCCTGGTCCGCGCATTCGCTGATGCCACCGGAGTCTTCGCGGTCACCACACCGTTCGAGGACGGCCCGGACGCCGAGCTGGAGCAAGGCCTCAACATGGTCACGGCCGCCGCCAAAGCTCAAGTGCCGCACTTGGTCTTCTCGTCGGTGGCCAATGCCGATCAGCACACCGGGATCCCGCACTTCGAGAGCAAAGCAGCGATCGAAACAGCGCTTGCCGAATCCGGTGTGCCCTACACCATCGTCGGCCCCACCTACTTCTACGACAACATGCTCGGTGGTCTCGACGAACTACGGACCGGCAGATTCTCCCTACCGATTCCGCCCACGACGCCGCTGCAGCAACTCTCCCGCCGCGACCTCGGCCGGTTCGTGGCCACGGTTCTGCATGATCCGCAGCGCTTCATCGGGTCCCGCATCGACGTGGCGTCCGACGCGCCGACACCGCGCCAGATGACCGCCGCCCTGGAGCAATCTGTGGGCCGACCAATCGAACTCATCACACTCGACCCGGCCCGCATCGGATCCCCCGACATGCGGGCAATGTTCACCTATCTGTCCGAACACGGCTACAGCGCCGACATCGTGCGACTGCGGCAGACTTATCCGGAGATCGGCTGGCAGCGTTTCGAGGATTGGTTGGACGAAACCGTCACCGGCTGAGTGTGTTTTGCGTCAGCCGTTGTGTATTTCGGCGATATAACCACCGGGCCATTGCAGCATCGCCGCGGTGGTGGCGCCGATGCGGGCGGCGGGCACCAATACCTGGGCCCCCGCTGCTGTCGCTTTGGCGACGGTAGCCGCGACGTCGGCGACCTGATACCCCGCGAGCTCATGACCGTACGGGTACGGCAACTGGCCATCGGTAACGAATACTGCTGTGTTTCCGAAGGGCGAGCTGAGGTGGATGTGACGGAAAGTCGTGCCCGGCTTGCCGATAAGCGCGCCGTCAGCAGAGGTCGTGTCGGCGTCAAGTGTTCCTTGCGTGAAACTCGGGTAGGACGGCAGGAATTTGTCGACCGAGTCGGCCGGCAGGTAAATCCGGTTGTCAGGCACTGTCGCAAGTGGTGGATAGCTGGGAGGGGTTGTGTGCCAATACAGCTGGGCGTTGACGCCGCCCGGGAACTGGACGATGGCATCCCGACCGATCGGATCGGCGAACGGAGCCACGACGACCGCAGCCCCAGCGTCGCGCGCCTGCTCAACGCCGGCGTCGAGGTTGCCCATCAGCCATCCAGTGCGTTCGGTACCGAACGGGTAGGGCACCGCAGAGATGAACTCGAAGGCGGAGACGGTGCCTACGGGTGACAGGATCAGCTGCGACCTGGTCTGGCTGGGCGTCGGGGTGACGGTGACGACCGCAGCCGGTTTGGCGGTACCCCCGAACGTCGCCAGCCAACTGCTCACGAACGCATCCAGCCGACCGGGCTGGACGTACACATGAACGCTGTCATACTGCGGGCCTACTGCTTGACTGCCGACTTCGGTGGTGGCGCTCGTTGTCGGCTGCGCGGGAGTCTGAGAACCGCCGCACGCCGCGGTCGTGGCTACTGCGAGAGTCGCTGCGGCCCAGCGCAGTCGGGTCCAGCTGTTCATCGAGTTCCTCCCAGTCTGAGATTCACCGGACAGCCAGGAGGCCGACAAGGGCCGTCGTCCCTGATCGTGCTCCTCTCGGCGCGCGGTGTTCCGCACCCTGTATATCCGAGCGCCCCGTCTTGCCCATCAGTCAGGTGACTGATGACGTCGCCTGCCTCGCCGTGGGAGAACAGACGCACGGAACCCGGGAGGCCGCATGACGATCACTGGTGGAGTACGGGAATTCGGCGCACCCCGGAAGATCGCGATCGTGGGCGGCTCCCTGGCCGGGCTCGCGGCCGCCGCTGAACTGAGCCGGTCCACCGACGCCGCCATCACCATTTTCGAACACACCGAGGGACCGCTGGAAGGCCGCGGTGCCGGGATCGTCATGCAACCCGAGATCGAATATCTGTTGTCCCGCTTGGGCGTCCAACCCACCGCGGTCAGCGTGGCGCTACAGGAACGTCAACTGCTGCACCGCCACAGCCCGACCCGAACCTTCCCCATGCCACAGACCATGACCGCCTGGGACACGCTCTACCGCACGTTCCGCGGTGGGATCCCCGGTGTCGACTACCGCCAAGGGGTCACCGTCACCGACGTCACGCCGGGGGAACAAGACGTCGACCTCACGTGCGCCGACGGCACCACCTCCACCTGGTCGTTGGTCATCGGGGCCGATGGCATCGGATCCACTGTGCGCCAATCGATCTCCGAAGCCCGTCCGCAGTACGCCGGCTATGTGGCGTGGCGGGGTTTGGAGATCGAGGACGACCTGCCCGCGGATATCAGCAGCGAGTTGACCGACCGGTTCACTCTGTACAGCGTCAACGGGATTCAGTTTCTCTGTTATCTGGTGCCAGGGCCCGCCGGTGAGACCACGCCGGGGCGCCGCCGGGTCAACTGGGTGTGGTACATCAACGCCTCCGAAGAGGCGTTCGACGGCATCATGACCGGACAGTCGGGGCGTCGCTACGAGTACTTCCTGCCCGCGACGGACGTAGCCGAGGCCAGCATGGCAACCCTGCTGATGCTGGCAGAAACCGATCTGCCGCCCTTGTTGTCGCGGCTGGTCCGGCTGTCGCGACCGTTCCTGCAACCCGTGATGGATCTGCCCAGCGCCCGAATGCGGCGCGGGCCTGCGTTCGTCATCGGCGATGCGGCCGGCACGGTGCGGCCGCACACCGCGTCGGGAACCTCGAAGTCGATCGCCGACGCCGCGCTGCTGGCCCAGGCGTTTCGGAAGTGGACGGCAGGCGAACCGTTACCGGAAGATCACCTGCGCCTCTGGGAGCAGCACCGGCTGCGATCGTTGGAAGACCTCACCGCGATCGGTATCGCGCGCGCGGTCGCATCGCGGCTCGGCACCCGCGACAGCACACCAGTCTGGGACCGGGCAGGGCAACGCTGACTCTCAGTCATCTGACGGATGGACGCTCGTCGCGACCGGTGGCATGCTCGTCGCATGCAGGTGAACCGCGCGTGATCGGCCGCCCGATCAGTCGGGTCGAGGGAACCGAAAAAGTCACCGGGTCGGCGCGGTACACCGCTGACACCGTGGTGCCCGGCCTGCAGTACGCGGTGCTGGTGCAGTCCGAGATTGTCCACGGCGAGGTCACCCGCGATTCGCTGGAAGCCGCTTCGGCTGAGGCCGCGACCGCCCCAGGCGTGTCATGTGTGCTGACTCCGCTCAATTGCCCTGCTCTGCAGTCTCTTCCAGTCGATCTCAGTTGGGATCTGCCGCTGGAGCGTCGGCCGCCGTTATCCGACCTGACCGTGCAACATCGCGGGCAGCACATGGCGCTCATCGTCGCCGACACTCCGGAGAACGCCGAGTACGCGGCGACGCTGATGCGGTTGACCTACCAGGAGTCCGACGCTGTGCTGACGGCGCGGGAGGTGCTGGACCGCCCCGTGCCCACCGGCGGTGACGGGGCCGTGCGCTCCGGTACCTATCAGCCCGATCACTTCGTGAAGCTGGAGGACGAGAAACTCCAGGACCACCGCGGGCCCGCCGAGGAACCGGGGGACGGAACCAAGGTCGCCGCGCGTTTCACCACACCGGAGAACGCCCACTACCCCATCGAACTGTCCGCCACCATCGCGGAATGGGACGGCGACCAGCTCATCGTCCACGACACCACCCGATGGATCGCCGGCGAGCGTCAAGTGCTGGCCGCGTACCTTGGCACCACCGTCGACAAGATCCGGGTGATCTCACCGCTGGTCGGTGGGGCGTTCGGCTCCAAGAGTTTCTTGTGGATGCACGTCGCGCTGTGCGCGGTCGCCGCGCGGATGGCGGGCACCCCAGTCAAACTGGTCCTCAGCCGGGCGCAGATGTTCACATCGACGGGCCATCGCCCACCCACCGAACAACACCTGCAGCTGATCGCCGACAGCACCGGACAGCTCACCAGCGTCGAGCACCACACCCTCACCGAGACCTCCACCGTCGCGCATTTCTGCGAACCGGTAGGGCTGTCCACCCGGTTCCTCTATCAATCACCGCGGATGGTGGTGTCGCACACCGTCGCTCGCGTCAACAGCCCCACGCCATGTTTCATGCGGGGACCAGGCGAGGCGCCCGGCTTGTTCGCACTCGAAGTCGCGATGGACGAACTCGCGTATGCACTGAACGTCGATCCGGTGCAGCTACGAATCAGCAACGACGCCATCATCGATCAGGCCAGCGGCCTACCGTGGTCCGAGCGACACCTCACCGAGTGCTACCGCGAAGGCGCCCGCCGATTCGGCTGGGATCACCGACCGCGCGAACCCCGCACGATGAGCCGCGATGGGGTCCAGGTCGGGTGGGGCATGGCGACCGCCACCTATCCGGGCCGGAGGATGCCTGCCGGGTGCCGCGTGACCACCGGCTCCGACGGTCATATCGAATTCGCCTCCGCGACACACGAAATCGGCAACGGCGTGCGCACGGTGATGAGCCAGATCGCCGCCGACACGACCGGCAGTGCGCTACAGAGGATCTCGTTCTGTTCGGGCGATTCGGACTTCCCACCGGCACCATACAGCGGCGCATCACAGACGACCGCCACGGTGGGCTCAGCGGTGTACGACGCCGGCCAGGAGTGGAAACGCCGACTCCTGGAGCACCTGGTCAAAGATCCGGACTCACCGTACGCGGGCGCCGACGCGGCGACCCTCGACGTCCGCGACGATGCGATCGTCAGTTCCGACCCGTCACGGCCCGCCGTCGCGCTCCCCGAGGTCATCGTTGCGGCCGGCCCCGAACTGCTTGACCGGTTGTCCTTCACCGTGACGAGCGAGGGGGCGCCGAAGACCGGTCCGATGTCGCAGTCGTTCGGCGCGCACTTCTGCGAGGTCGAGGTCGACGAGGAGATCGGCCGCGCGACGGTCACCCGCTGGGTCGGCGTCATGGACTGCGGCAAGGTGATGAACCCCAAACTGGCCCGCAGTCAAGTCATCGGAGGCATCACCTTCGGGTTGGGCATGGCACTACTCGAACAGGTGCCCTACGACCCGGGCACCGGCCATGCCCTCGGCGAGTACTACCTACCGACGCACGCCGACGTACCGGTTTTCGACATCAGCTTCATCGACAGCACCGACGACCACCTCGACAAGTTCGGCGCCAGGGGCATCGGTGAGATCGGCATCTGCGGCGTGCCCGCCGCGATCGCCAACGCCGTCTTCCACGCCACCGGCCGCCGAATCCGCGATCTGCCGATCACGATCGAAAAACTGTTGCCGCCCTTCACCGGAGCTCCTACATGCACGCCATAGAACTGACCATCAACGGCGCCCTGCACACCGTCTCAGTCGATGCCCGGACCACGCTGCTCGACCTGTTGCGCGAACAGATTCAGTTGACCGGCACCAAGAAGGGCTGCGATCACGGCCTGTGCGGTGCCTGCACGGTGGCGGTCAACGGGGAACGGGTCGTCAGTTGCCTGACGCTCGCGGTGTCGGTCGACGGGGCAACGGTCCTCACCATCGAGGGCATCGCAGACGACGACCGCCTCCATCCCCTACAGGACGCATTCGTCGAGCACGACGGATTCCAGTGCGGATACTGCACACCCGGACAGATCAGTTCGGCGCACGCGCTGCTGCACGAACACGGCCGCGGCGATCTGTCCGCCGCGTCGTTCGAAGACCCGGCCGCCGACGTGGCGACAGGACCGGAAACCTTGTGCAGCGCCGAAATTCGTGAGCGCATGGCAGGCAACATCTGCCGTTGCGGCGCCTACCCGAACATCGTCGACGCCATCGCGTCGTGTCTTCCAGGGGATCGCCGGTGAAGCCCTTCGACTTTCACCACGCGCGCGATATCGATGACGCCCTCGAGCGTGCCGAGGCCGGCGCCCGGTTCTACGCGGGCGGCACAAACCTGCTGGACTTGATGAAGCTGGGCGTCGAAACTCCGTCGTCGTTGGTCGACATCGGCAAGCTCGGACTCGCCACGATCACCCCGACCGACCGTGGCGGTGTGCTGATCGGCGCCGGTGCCACCAACAGTGCGATCGCCAATCACCGCCTGATCCGTAGCCAGTACCCGGTGATCTCGCACGCGATCCTGTCCGGCGCGACGACTCAGCTACGGAACATGGCCACCGCGGGTGGAAATCTGATGCAACGGACCCGCTGCCCGTACTTCATGGAGGCGTCGTTCGACGCATGCAACAAGCGCCGACCAGGTTCGGGATGCGGTTCGCTCACCGGGTTCAACCGTGAGCACGCGCTCTTCGGTGCCAGCGAGTCGTGCGTGGCGGTGCATCCGTCCGATATGGCTGTGGCGCTGGCGATCCTCGATGCCGTGGTGCACGTCGCATCGCGCACCGGTTCCCGGGCGATCCCGCTGACGCAGTTCTTTCGGTTGCCCGGGGACGCTCCGCAGACCGACAACACGGTGCAGCCCGGCGAATTGATCACCGGGATCGAGCTCCCGCCATCCCCATTCGCCCGCCACAGTTGGTATCTCAAAGTACGTGACCGACACAGCTATGCGTTCGCCCTGGTTTCGGTCGCCGTCGGACTGACCATCTCCGATGGGATCGTCACATCAGCCGCCATCGCACTGGGCGGTGTGGCCGCCAGACCGTGGCGCGTCGCCGAAGCCGAGTCGGCCCTCGTGGGTGAGCCGGCCACCACCGAGAGCTTCACCAGCGCGGCAGAACTCGCCATGGCCGGGGCAAAGCCGTTGAGCCAGAACGCGTTCAAGGTCGACCTCGGCAAGCACAGCGTCGTGCGGGCGCTGCGCCGAGCGAGCACACTGCAACGGTGACACACGCCTGCGCGGCTGGGCGACCCTACTGCCGACGTTGATGCGGTCTTCGTGCCGAAAATTCGTGCGATCCGGGCGTCAAGATTCGTGGGAAACTGACAGCTGACAGTGCTGTTGCACCGGGGCCCGGGGGTGCTGATGAGTGTTCTGGAGGGGTTTCTCTCAACCTGGGCTGATGCGCGTGCAACCTTCGGCCAGGGTGCGCCTCAGACGGGAGAACCTTTCAAGACCGACGGGCCACTGAGCCGGGCGCAGTCACATCTGGCTGCGGCGACGCCAGGATCGTCCTGGTCGGGCACGGCGTCCACTGCCTACGATGCGGCCAACACCGAACACCGGCTCAAAGTTGCCGAGTTCGCGGGTCTGGACCGACGGATGGGCGAACAGATCGACCGCGCGGCGCAAGTGGTCGCCGGTGGCCGAAATGATCTGGACGCGGTGAGAACCTGGGTACTCGACGCTGCCGCCAGGGTTCCACAGAGCGCGGCCGGGCAGCAGATGCTGGTGCCGGTCGTGCAGCGGGGCCTCAGTGACGTCGCCGACATCGTCAAACGGTCCAACGGCGAACTGAATTCGATCGCCACGACGATCCGCGGTATCGGCAACGAATACTCCGCGCTCGGTGACCCGAAGCGCGGCAAGGGCGATGAACCCCAGAATTTCGGTCCCGACGGCAACGGTCCAGAACCGGACAAGCCCCCGGAGAACAAGTACGAGAAGGCGCTCAGAGACGCCGGCCTGCTCAACGGCCCGGCCGATGGCTATTACAAGAAGTGGTTGGAGAATGCCGAACGGCGTGGTGTGCCACCGGAAGTCATCGTCGATATCGCCCGGCGCCACCACATCACGCCGGACAGCTTCAAGGTCCTCGACGGGATGGAAGAGGTCAAGGACCCCGACGGTAAGTCGTACTTCCTCATGCCCAAAGGCACCAGCGGCGCCGACGCCCGCAAAGCGGCGTTGATGACGTACATCCTCAATTGCGGCACGGACTACGACAAGGCCGGAAAGAAGGATTTCAAGGAGACCCCGTACTCGGCAGACGAAGTGCAGCGGATCATCGACCGGCAGAACGCGAATTCCTGGAGCTACGACCAGGACGTCGGATTCGTGGACGGCAACGGTGGACGTCTGATGACCACGCCGAACGGCATGTTGATGGGATTGGGTGGCAACCAGTTGCAGGACATGTACAGCGAGGGTGGTGGATCCACGTGGGGCGACATCTTCATGGTCAACATCGACGACCCCACCGACGCCGCTGATCAACTCCGCAAGATCGTCAAGTCGGGCGTCGCGTGGTATCCGGGCCCCGACGGGAACGGGTATCCCGGCGCCAACCAACTCGACCTGGATCGACTGCTGCACCACGAGGAACGGCACTCTCAGCAGTGGGCACGTATGGGTTACCTGGGATTCATCGACGCCTATGTGACCGGAAAAGTAGCCGAGATCTTCACCGACCATCCGATGGAGAAGGATGCCGGTCTGCACGACGGGGGTTACCGATGATTCGGCGCGTCAACATCGCGATCGCACTGATCACGTTGCTGGTGTCCGTGCTGGTTGCGTGCGACAAACACGACTGGAAACACGTCCAGGGCGCTCCGTCGCTGCGACCGGCATTCGGCGCCCGGGTGACCGATGGACAGCTCCAGATCTGGATGGGATCGCGATGCGATCACGCTCGTGAGGTCAATCTGGAATTCGGACCGGGCAAGACCTTGGTGCTCTCCGCGCCGGAGCATCAGTGGGCCTCGGTCGATCGACTCACCCTCGGCGGCCCATATCCCGGCCTACGCGTCACACAACCGTTGCCCGCCGAATTCGATTGGCGTACCGCAGAGAAATTGACCATCTGGATCAACGGCGACCCGGGCAGCCTAGGCGCGCAGACCGACCTCGCCGTTGTCCGTGAGGAATCCGTGAAACATCCCGACGACACCTACTGGTTCCAAGACGTCGGCTGGCTCAACCCCACACAGGTCGCCGCGGACGACAGCAAGACGTTTCTCGCGCTGTGCACGCCCGACCCGGCGTACAAACCATCAGTTCCGACCGTGTTCGGCGTGCGGGAAACGGATGGCCTGCTGCGCATTTGGACTGGGTCACCCTGCCCGGGTACGACGAAGGCCGTCGTTACCTTCGAGCCCAGCGGCATCGAGTTGGTTCTCACCGCACGCGACGCGGCAGGGTCAGATTTCCAGCGCTATACGGTCGGGGATCCGATTCCCGACATGGATGTGTCCAGAGCATTGCCCAAGGACTTCGACTGGACCCAACAGCGCGAGCTGCAGCTCAATGTTTCGCGCGCCGAACCCGACACCGGGCCGCAGCGAGCCGATCTCGGCGTCGTGCGCGCCGAATCTGCAAGCCATCCCGCCGACACCTACTGGTTCCAGGGCATCGGGTGGCTCAACCCCACGCAGGTCGCCGAGCAGGACGGCAAGACGTTCCTGGCGACGTGTACCCGGGAGCCGAAAAAGTAAGGGCGAACAGACACTGCGGTACCTGTACACCGGCGTGTCGGATACCGCAGCGTCTGCTCGCCAGAAGAGTCCGCCAGAATGCTTAAGCGCCGTAGACCGGAACGGCGGGACGGGCTTTGGCCAGCAGGTCGGAAACGACGGGACCCAACTCGGCGGGATCCCACTTCGCACCCTTGTCGATCTGCGGTCCGTGTGCCCAACCCTCGGCGACGCGGATCTTGCCGCCTTCGACCTCGAACATCTTGCCGGTGACGTCTTTTGACTCGACACTGCCCAGCCACACCACGAGCGGCGAGATGTTCTCCGGCGCCATTGCGTCGAATTCGGCGTCCTGCGTCGCCATCATCTCGGCGAACACCGTTTCGGTCATCCGGGTGCGGGCTGACGGCGCGATGGCATTCACGGTGACGCCGTAGCGGCCCATCTCGGCGGCGGCCACCAACGTCAGCGCCGCGATACCCGCTTTGGCCGCACTGTAATTCGCCTGACCGACGCTGCCTTGCAGGCCGGCGCCGGAGCTGGTGTTGATGATGCGGGCATCGACGGTGTTGCCGGCCTTGGACTGGGCGCGCCAATAGGCCGCCGCGTGCTTCATGGTGGCGAAGTGCCCCTTGAGATGCACGGCGGTGACGGCGTCGAATTCTTCTTCAGACGTGTTGGCGAACATGCGGTCCCGCACGATGCCCGCGTTGTTGACGAGAACGTCGAGGCCGCCGAACGCGTCGACGGCGGTCTGGATCAGGCCCTCGGCCTGCGTCCAGTCTGCGACGTTGGCGCCACTGGTGACGGCTTCACCACCGGCCGCGACGATTTCATCGACCACGTTCTGCGCCGCGCTGCCGCCACCGGCCGGCGACCCGTCGAGACCGACGCCGATATCGTTGACCACGACGCGGGCCCCTTCGGCGGCGAACGCGAGCGCATGTGCGCGTCCGATACCGCCGCCGGCGCCCGTCACGATGACCACGCGGCCGTCAAGCAAACCCATTGCTATATCTCCTTTTTGGTTCCGCTTATTTGTTGGCGCTGGAAGCTGCCAGGTACTGCGGTGGCTCGCCGCCACCATGGACTTCGAGAGTGGCGCCACTGATGTAGGACGCCACGTCGGACGTCAAGAATGCTGCGGCCCAACCGATGTCGGCCGGTTTCGCCAGCCTGCCCAGCGGTACGGTGGCGGCCACGGCGGCCACGGATTCGGCGTCGCCGTAGAACAATTCGGACTGTTCGGTCTCGACCATGCCGACCACCACCGAGTTCACCCGGACCTTGGGCGCCCACTCGACGGCCAGCGTCGCGGTCAGATTGTCCACGCCGGCCTTGGCGGCGCCGTAGGCCGCGGTTCCCGGTGTGGGCCTGCGCCCGCTCACACTGGAGATGTTGATGATCGAGCCGCCGCCGTCCTGCTTCTGCATGACCGCGTTGGCGTGTTGGGAAACCGACAGTGGGCCGAGCAGATTGAGCTCGATGATCTTGGTGCTGAACTTCGCCGACGCGTCCGCGGCCGCCACATAGGGCGAACCGCCCGCGTTGTTCACCACGACGTCCAGCCGGCCATGTGCGGCGACCACCGCGTCGATCATCGCCTTCACCGAATCGTCGTCCCGGACGTCGCAGCTGTGGAACTCGTACGGCAGCCCCTCGACGGCACGGCGCGCGCAGGTCACCACAGTGGCACCCTGACCGGCGAAAACGGCGCTGATTCCGGCGCCGACCCCTCGTACTCCACCGGTTACCAGCACCACTTTGCCAGTCAGCCCCAAATTGATGGCACCGACTTCTGGCGTATCTGTCACTGTGCTAGCGTACCAAGCAAGTGCTTGCTTAGGTAGCGACGACGGAACGATCAGGAAACCCATGACGATCACATCCACCACTGTCGAACCGGGCATCGTCTCGGTCACCGTGAACTACCCGCCCGTCAACGCCATCCCGTCGCGGGGATGGTTCGAGCTGGCCGACGCCATCACGGCGGCGGGCCGGGACCGCAGCACCCACGTGGTGATCCTGCGGGCCGAGGGCCGTGGCTTCAACGCGGGCGTCGACATCAAGGAGATGCAGAACACCGAGGGCTTCACCGCGCTCATCGACGCCAACCGTGGTTGCTACGCAGCATTCAAGGCGGTCTACGAGTGCGAGGTGCCGGTGGTCGCGGCGGTCAACGGCTTCTGCGTCGGCGGCGGCATCGGCCTGGTCGGCAACGCCGACGTCATCGTCGCCTCCGATGACGCCAAGTTCGGCCTGCCCGAGGTTGAACGCGGCGCCCTGGGAGCGGCCACGCACCTGTCACGGCTGGTGCCGCAGCACATGATGCGGCGATTGTTCTTCACCGCCGCCACCGTTGACGCCGAGACCCTGCACCACTTCGGTTCGGTGCACGAGGTGGTGCCGCGCGCAGACCTCGACGAGGCCGCGCTGCGGGTGGCCCGCGACATCGCCAGCAAGGACACCCGGGTGATCCGGGCAGCCAAGGAAGCGCTGAACTTCATCGACGTGCAGCCGGTCACCGCGAGATACCGCATGGAACAAGGCTTTACGTTCGAACTCAACCTCTCGGGCGTCTCCGACGAGCACCGTGACGCCTTCGCCGGAACCGACAAGGGGTCGAAATGACCGACAAGAGAACAACTCTCGACGAAGCCGTCACGTCGATCGAAAGCGGCATGACCATCGGCATCGGTGGTTGGGGGTCCCGGCGCAAGCCCATGGCGTTCATCCGCGCGCTGTTGCGCACCGACGTCAAGGACCTCACGGTGGTCACCTATGGCGGCCCCGACCTGGGCCTGCTGTGCTCGGCGGGCAAGGTCAAGCGCGTCTACTACGGCTTCGTGTCGCTGGATTCGCCGCCGTTCTACGACCCGTGGTTCGCCAAGGCCCGCACCTCGGGCGCCATCGAGGCACGTGAGATGGACGAGGGCATGCTGCGCTGCGGTCTGCAGGCCGCCGCACAACGGCTGCCGTTCCTGCCGATCCGCGCCGGTCTGGGCAGTGACGTGCGCGCGTTCTGGGGTGACGAGCTCAGGACCGTGCTCTCCCCTTACCCCACCGGCAACGGTTACGAGGAGCTCATCGCCATGCCCGCGCTGACGCTCGACGCGGCCTTCGTCCACATGAATCTCGGCGACGCCCAGGGAAATGCGGCCTACACCGGAATCGACCCGTACTTCGACGACCTGTTCCTGATGTCGGCGGCCAATCGCTTCCTCTCCGTGGAACGCGTCGTGTCCACCGAGGAACTCGTCAAAGCCGTTCCACCGCAGGCCCTGCTGATCAACCGGATGATGGTCGACTCTGTGGTGGAGGCGCCGAACGGCGCCCATTTCACCACCAACGAACCCGACTACCGGCGCGACGAGAAGTTTCAGCGTCACTACGCCGAGGCGGCAGCCTCGGACGAGACGTGGGCCGAGTTCGTCAAGACCTATCTGTCGGGCAGCGAGGCCGATTACCAGGCCGCAGTCCGTGCCTTCAAGGAGGAGCAGTGATGATTGCCGTTACCCGCGCCGAGGTGTGCGCCGTCGCCTGTGCCGAACTGTTCCGGGACGCCGGCGAGATCATGGTCAGCCCGATGACCACCATCGTGTCGGTCGGCGCCCGGCTGGCCCGGTTGACCTTCTCCCCCGACATCGTGCTGACCGACGGAGAGGCCCGGCTCATCGCCGACACCCCTGCCATCGGTGCGGCCGCCACGATCGAGGGCTGGATGCCGTTCGGCCGGGTCTTCGAGACGCTGGCCTGGGGCAGGCGCCATGTCGTGATGGGAGCCAACCAGATCGACCGGTACGGCAATCAGAACCTGTCGGCGTTCGGGCCGCTGCAGCATCCGACGCGACAGATGTTCGGGGTCCGCGGCGCACCGGGCAACACCATCAACCACGCCACCAGCTACTGGGTGGGCAACCACTCCAAGCGCGTGTTCTGCGAATCCGTCGACATCGTGTCCGGAATCGGTTGGGACAAGGTCGATGCCGACAATCCCGCGTACCGCTTCGTCAACGTCTACCGCGTGGTGACCAACCTCGGGGTGTTCGACTTCAACGGCCCGGACCACCAGATGCGCGCGGTGTCGCTGCATCCGGGCGTCGAAGCCCAGCAGGTCGCCGACAACACGTCATTCGAGGTGCACGGGCTGGAGTCCGCCGAGACCACCCGGTTGGCCACCGACGAGGAGCTCACCCTCCTGCGTGAAGTGATCGATCCGAAGTCGTTGCGAGACAAAGAGGTCAAGGTCTAGCCGATGGGCACGCTCAAAACCCCGCTGACCGAGCTGGTTGGCATCGAACATCCCGTGGTGCAGACCGGCATGGGCTGGGTGGCCGGGGCTCGGCTGGTTTCGGCGACCTCCAACGCCGGAGGCCTGGGCATCCTGGCGTCGGCGACCATGACGCTCGAGGAACTGCAAACCGCCGTCAGCAAGGTCAAGTCTGCCACCGACAAACCGTTCGGCATCAACATCCGTGCCGACGCCGGCGACGCCGACGCGCGCGTCGACCTCCTGATCCGCGAAGGAGTCAAAGTCGCCTCCTTCGCCCTGGCACCCAAACCCGACCTGATCGCCAAGCTCAAAGACGCGGGCGTGGTGGTCATCCCGTCCGTCGGCCTCGCCAAGCACGCCAAGAAGGTGGCGAGTTGGGGCGCCGACGCGGTGATCGTGCAAGGCGGCGAGGGAGGTGGCCACACCGGCCCGATCGCCACCACCCTGCTGCTGCCGTCGGTGCTTGACGCCGTGGCGGACACCGGGATGCCCGTCGTGGCCGCGGGCGGGTTCTTCGACGGGCGAGGGCTGGCCGCGGCCTTGAGTTACGGCGCTGCGGGTGTTGCGATGGGCACCCGGTTTCTGCTGACCTCGGATTCGACGGTGCCCGACGCCGTCAAGCAGCGCTATCTGCAGGCGGCGCTCGACGGCACCGTGGTGTCCACCCGAGTCGACGGCATGCCGCACCGCGTGCTGCGCACGGGCCTGGTGGAGAAGCTCGAAAGCGGTTCACCGGTCCGTGGTTTCGCCGCCGCCGTGGGCAATGCGCAGAAGTTCAAGAAGCTGTCCGGGATGACCTGGAAGTCGATGATCAAGGACGGCCTGGCCATGCGGCACGGTAAGGATCTGACGTGGTCGCAGGTGGTCATGGCGGCCAACACTCCGATGCTGCTGAAAGCCGGCCTGGTGGAAGGCAACACCGAGGCAGGCGTGCTGGCATCGGGTCAGGTCGCGGGAATCATCGAGGATCTGCCGTCGTGCGCCGATCTGGTGCCTGCGATCGTCGACGAGGCCGTCGCGCACCTGCGCTCCGCGAGCAGCTACATCCAGTAACTCTTCTCCCGCGGGTCAGGCGGCGGCCGCGGCGGCCGCCGCGATGGTGGCCAGCGCGGCGTCTTCGTCAGCGGTCAACGGCCGCTGCGAGTGTGCGCGTAGGACCAGCAGCAAGGCCGCGGTGACCTGCGCGGTGGGATCGTCGGTTACCGCAGCGGTGTCGGGTACGAGGGCATCGAGTTCGCCGAGCTCGATCAGCTCGGCGCGGATTTCCAGACCCTGAAGCTGCTCACGGAGTTCGGCGGTGGCAGGGCTCGGCGCGGGCGCCGGCCCGGACTTGAGCCGCCGTCGCACGCCCCGCAGCGGCCGGACCACCTCGGCATGCCACTGCGCCACCCGCGCGGTCGCGGACTGCAACACGGGCGGCGTCAACGGCCCTCTGGTACCGACGCGAGCGGCGAACAGGAGCACGTTGACATCGACGCCGAACCGGTCCTGCAACAGCACGCACGCGGGCCCGACCCCGTCGGCGCTGTGCACCCGCAGGGCAAAATCTGGTAACTGCACGGTGACCAATTGTGCTGTTCGGTGGTCCCACCTGCCTAGTCGTAGTAGACAGTTATTTGCCGTGGCTACGGGAACACCAGATTAAGGATGGCGCCAAGCGATGCCCTTCGATGACTTCCGCGCGTTCCTGAGCGCGCTGCGAGACCAAGGACAGCTCATCGAGGTCGACCGGCCGGTCGCGTTGGAACTGGAAGTCGCCAAGGCGATGCGCAAGAGCGCCGCCGTCGGCGGCCCCGCCATCGTGTTCAACAACAACGGCACCGGATTCCCGCTGGTCGGCGGTGTCTACAACTCGCGTGCCAAGGCATTGCTCGCCTACGGCTGCACCGAGGACAACGCGTTCGACGACATCGTGCAGCGGCTGAAGACCCGGATTCCGCCGAAGTACGTCGACGACGGCCCGGCGCACGAGAATGTGATCACCGGCGACGACATCGACCTGTCGACGCTGCCCGTGCCGAAGTACAGTCCCGACGACGGCGGCCGGTACATCACCCCCGGCTTCGTCGTCAGTCACGACCCGGAGACCGGCGTGCCCGATATCGGGCACTACCGCTGCGAGATCATCGACAACAAGACCATGACGCTGATGGCGATCCCCAACCATCGCTTCGCCAAGAACCAGGCCAAAGCGCGAGCCATGGGGCACAAGACGTTTCGCGCCTCACTGGTGATCGGGGTCGATCCGATGATCGCCTACTCGTGCCCCATTCAGGTGCCCGAGGACACCAGCGACTGGGAGGTTGTCGGCGGTATGCGGGGCGCTGCCGTCGAATTGGTGAAGTGCCGCACCAACGACGTGTCGGTGCCTGCGCATGCCGAGTTCGTCATCGAATTCGAAGTGGACTACACGCAGACCGTCACGGAAGGCCCGCTGGGCGAATACACCGGCTACTACACGGCCGCATCACCGAAGCCCGTGGTACGGCCGACGGCGATCACACATCGCAACGGAGCCTACTTCCAGGCCCTGCTGACCGGCCGCCCGACCACGGAAAACCATATCCTCAAGCAACTTTCGTTCGAGGCGTCGTTCTTCGACATGATGCGCCAGCAGTTCCCGACGATCGAGAAGGTGGCCATCCCGGCCTCGGGCGGGGTGTACTTCCGCGTGGTCATCGCGATGCGGCAGCGCTTCGCCGGCGAGGCTCGCAGCCTCATCCTGGCCACGATGGGGAGCAACCTGCGCCCGAAACAGGTTGTCGTGGTGGACCCCGACATCGACGTGCACGATTCCGAGCAGGTCGAGTGGGCCATGGCATTCCGCACGCAACCGGCACGCGACGTCATCATCGTCGACAACCTGCCCGGCGGCCCCCTGGACCCGACGGCCGACGAGTCCCTGCCGCAGGATCAGCGCACCGGGTCGGCGATCGGTACCGACGCCACCTATCCGTACGGCACGGTGGTCAAGAAGGTGGGCGACGTGTGCGGGCCTGCGCTGGAGGAGCACGGCGGACGGGTCGTCGAAGTGGCCGACATTCCGGGCTGGCGCGATTACGACTTTCCGGAGCTCGACGAGAACTCCCGGCCCGCAACCACTCCCGCCTAGGACACCGAGATGCCTCAGCAGAGCCTGACCGAGTTCGTCGAGGAGATGGAGAAAGCGGGCTTACTGGTCCGCGTCACCGAGGAGAAGCGGGTCGACGAACTCCCGGCGGTGATGGAAGCCAATCCACTGACCGCCGTCCTGGTCGAGAACGTCAAGGACTGTGAGTTCCAGTTTCTGGCGAACGCGTACTCGAATCAGGATCAGTACGCGTGGGGTCTGGGCTGCGACAAGAGCCAGAGCGGCTTCATGATGAGCGAGCTCGCCAAGGGCCGCATCACACCCGAAATCGTCGACACCGCACCGTGCAAGGAGGTCATTCTCACCGGCGATGACGTCGACCTCACGCGGCTGCCGCTGTTCCTGCACCATGACCGCGACGGGCACGCCTATACCAACGACAACCTTGTCGTGAGCCGTCACCCCGAGACCGGTGTGCACGACTGGGGCATCTATCGCAGCATGTTTCGGTCGCGCAACGAGAAGATGTTCGACATGACCTGCACGTCGCACCGAGCGCGCATCAACGCCATTGCGGCACAAGAGAAAGGGCAGAACCTCGAGGTCGCCATCGTGCTCGGCGGTCCCATCCTCGACAAGGTGGCGTCGCTGACGGGCGTGCCCGCCGACACCGATGATTTCGAGGTGCTGGGCAGCTTCTACGGGCACCCGGCCAAGCTGGTGCGCTGCGAAACCATCGACGTGCTGGTCCCGGCCAACGCCGAGATCGTCCTGGAGTGCGAGCTGATCGCATCCGAAGGACTGACCCACGACGAGGGTCCGTACGGAGAGTTCAGCGGTATGTACGGTGGCGGCATCAAACACAACTACCGCGCCGTCGTGAAGGCCATGACGTACCGCAGAGGCGGGATCTATCAGCACGCCACGATCGGTGGGGCGCACCCCTGGTACACCGACAACATGCTGCAGTTGCCTGCGGTGGAAGCCGACATCTACGGTGCACTGAAGTTCGCCGGTATCAACGTGAAAGAGGTCCGCTGCCCGTTGGGCGGCCTCTCGAACATCGCGTACGCCAAGATCAAACCCAACGGCGGTGGTGACGCCAAGCAGGCTCTCGGCATCATGCTGACCTGCTCCAAGCTGGCCCTGCCGAAGATCGCGATGGTGTTCGACGAGGACATCGACATCTGGGACGACAACGCCGTCCAACTGGCCATGGCGTTCCGCTACATGCCCCACCTGGACACTGTGCTGCTGCCCGGCGGCAACACCATGACGGTCGACCCGATGATCGGCTCCGACGTCGCACCCGGCACCGCATCCAAGATCGGCTTCGACTGCACCATCCCCATGGGACCGCAGTTCAGCCCGGCGAGCTTCGACCGCAGTTCGGTGTTCGTCCTACCGGACCCGCCCGCCGATGTGGTGCCACTGTCAGAGGATGACCTGACGGCCGCGATGGCCGATCTCATCCGCGAGAAGCCGCGGGCGTGGAAGGAAATCCTCGAGCACTTCAACGGGCAGCCTTACCGGACGGTCTATCGGGCGTTCAGCAATCTGCGGCCCCAGCTGGGTCGCTGCGACGACGCCCCGTGGTATCGATATACGTTCTCCGACGGGGACTTTGCCGTGGCAGAGCCGCAGACTGTGACGCACAATTACGACCCGCGGCACCGCCCCTGAGTGTGGCGGACTCGGCATTGCCGCCGAGCAGCGCGGCCACGCCCACGCCGCTGTCCCCCGCCGCAGTGAAGCGGCACACCGCCCGCGGCGACACGCCCCGCTGGGCCTGACATTCTGCACCGAGATCCGGAACGCGGCTGTCCACGGCGAACCTGGTTGTCCGGATCGGTTTTGTCCTCCGGGGACAGTCAACCCGCACTAATTCAGCCGCCGAAGACGTCGTCACACCGATCCGCGCTGCGTAACGTACGTCGCGAACGCAGCAACAAGCCCTCAACCAGCTGCGACAGCCACAAATCCCCGCAATGAGAGTGAGTTCGCCATGTCCGTGTTCGGTTTCTTCCTCCTCTTCTTCATCGGCTTGTTCCCGGTCCTGATCCCGGCCACCACCTCCACCATCCGCGCCATCTCCGGTTGGCGGGGACGCCGCGCGGCCGCGACGGCATCCGCATAGCAACCGGCCGCCGGAATCAGACAAAGAGAACGCTCGGTGGCTTACGTCCGCACCACTGCGCCCAGTCGGCTCGCATGACTGTCATCCGCGCCAAGCACCGCGGGCGCCAGGACACCTCCGACAACTGACCGAAGGCCCGTCAATGGTGACGTAGCTTGCTCACCAGCTCGTCCTTGCGCATCGACGAATAGCCGGACAGCCCAATTTGTTTGGCCCGCTTCTTGAGGTCGGCAACTGTCCAGTCCTCATATGAGCCGGACTTGCCACCTTTGCGGCCTTGCGCGGAACTGCCCTTTCGGGCGGCCGCGTTGGATATCCTCGCCGCCTTCTCCTTGGAGTCACCTTCGTTGCGAAGATCCCGATACATCTTTTCGTTCTTGATCGACGAATTCGGCACGCGAGCCACCTCCTCGGCAGACTTATGTGTCTGGTTATTCCCGCTGAGTGGCCTGGCAAACCCCATATGGGGCCAGTTTCCAACTGATCGTCGCGGGGTATTCGTCGCCGACATGCGACGATGGCAGGGGCTGGTGATGACACGGAACGCTGCGGTGCTGTTCGACGTCGACGGGACGCTGGTCGATTCCAACTACCTGCACGTATACGCCTGGGCCCGGGCGTTCGCCGCCGAGCGAATACCCGTGCAGGCCTGGCAGATTCACCGCAGCATCGGTATGGACGGCGCCACCCTGGTACAGACGCTCGCGGGCGGAGTCGCCGACGACGTCGCGCAGCGGCTGAAGACCCTGCACTCGGACTTCTATCGCGACACCACGAACCTGTTGCAGCCGCTACCCGGCGCGCGGAAACTCCTGCATGCGGTCCGCGATCTCGGCCTGCAGGTGGTGCTGGCCAGTTCGGCGCCCGAAGACGAGCTGGACATCCTGCGCAGTGTCCTCGATTGCGACGACATCGTGTCAGCGGCAACATCATCCCGCGACGTCGACACCGCGAAACCGGACCCTGCCATCGTCCAGGCCGCGCTGAACCGCGCCGGTGTCGCGGCCGAGCAGGCCGTGTTCGTTGGTGACGCCGTGTGGGACGTCGAAGCGGCCGGCCGTGCCGGCATGCCGTGCATCGGGCTGCGGTGCGGCGGGACATCGCA
Source organism: Mycolicibacterium brisbanense (assembly GCF_001570425.1). Classification (GTDB taxonomy): domain Bacteria; phylum Actinomycetota; class Actinomycetes; order Mycobacteriales; family Mycobacteriaceae; genus Mycobacterium; species Mycobacterium brisbanense. The sequence continues at coordinate 107,028 of NZ_BCSX01000011.1, read as the reverse complement.
CGACGAGCTCACGCAGGCCGGAGCTGTGGCCGTCTTTGACGATCCCGCCGATCTCCTCGACGGCATCGACGCCACGCCGATCGCCACGGTGGCGCACGCGCAACGCGAGGATCAGCGCACGACTTCCCGGTGACCGGCGTCGAGCCGACGGGTCCAGCCCCGGGAATCCAGGTGCTCGAGCAAGGGGATGGCGACGCGGCGCGTGGTGCCCAATGCCTGACGCGCCTCGCTGGTGGTGAACGGCTGGTCCAACCGGGCCAGCTCACGCATCGCCAGCGCGGGCGCGGTGGGCAACAGCACCACCCCGTCGCGCAGGCGGAGCAGCCGCCCGGCCCGCTCGGCTGCGGCCAGCTCACGCATCCCCAGGTGTAGCGCCGTCAGATCGTCGGCCTCAGGGGCGTGAAAAGGGTTGTCACGCAATCTGTTCACCAGCTCGGCGACGGCGGCCTCGGCGGCCCCGAGGTGATCGGACCGGCCGGGCAGCCGGATCAGTCCCTCGGTCTGTTCGAGACCCGCCGCGCGGCTGATCTCGTCGAGCAGATTCGGGTCGGGTAGGCCCAGCAGATCGCTCGCCGCCCCACGAGACAGGCCTGCCGACAGCGGATCCCGCTGGTGCAGCTCCTGCACCGCCACCCGCAGCCGTTGCTGCCAAGCCTCGTATGTCGGGACGTGCACCCACCATGTCTTGATCACCCGCACACCCGTCGGCACCTCGTCGGTCCGAAAACCCAACCGGTGCAGATATTCTCCCGCCACCACACCCCGGCGAGCCACCTCGACGAGCACGTCGCCGCTGGTGTCCATCGCGGCCAGCGCGCCGATCCGGCGCGCACTGTCGCCGCGACGCCGCAACGCGGGCGGGTCGGCGTCGAGCACCTGAGCACCGCCGAGCACCCGACGGCTACCCGGATGCCTCAGCACAAGCCGGTCACCGAGCACGAGGGGCAGCCGGCGATCAAGCACGAGCCGCGCGTGATCGTCGTCGAAGGGCCGCAGGCGCGCCGGCACCGCGGCGGAACCGACGTGAATGGTGAGCCGTTCGGGAGCCTCCACGAACACGCCGCCGCTGACGCGACGCACATCGAGGGTCCGGGTGGTCTCCCAGGCACCGGGCGTCAGCAGCACATCACCGCGACGGACCTGATCTGCCGACACCCCACGCAGATTCAGCGCCGCCCGCGTCACCGGGCCGAGTGCAGGGTACGGCTCGCCCCGGGATTCCAGACCACGCACGACCGCCTCGCGGGTCCGGCGGCCGACCAGTTCGAGCCGGTCACCGCCGGCGATCGTGCCCGCCGCCAGCGTGCCGGTCACCACGGTGCCTGCCCCGGTGATGGAGAACGACCGGTCGACCCACAGCCGCACCCGGGCCGTCGTCGACGCGTCGGGTACCGCGGAAAGAACCTCGTCGAGCGTGGCCCGCACCTCGGGAAGGCCGCTGCCGTCGACGGCCGACACCGCGACCGCAGGCGCGTCGTGCAGCCCGGTGTCGGCCAATTCGGCGCGGGCCTGTGCGATCACGTCCGCGACGCGGTCCGGGGCGCGGTCGACGCGGCTGATCACCAGCAGACCGTGCCGGATGCCCAGCGCCGCCACAGCGTCGCGATGGTCGTTCGACTGCGCCTGCCAGCCCTCGTCGGCGGCGACCACGAAACACACCACCGGCGCCGGTCCGAGGCCGGCCAGCATGTTGCCCAAGAAGCGTTCGTGGCCGGGCACGTCGACGAACGCGACCTCCCGGCCCGACGGCAAGGTGGTCCACGCGAAGCCCAAGTCGATGGTCAGGCCACGGCGACGCTCCTCGGCCCACCGGTCCGGTTCGATGCCCGTGAGCGCACGCACCAAGGTGCTCTTGCCATGGTCGACGTGGCCGGCTGTCGCGACAACGTGGTGTTGCACCGTCAACCGTCCAGCGCGGCCTTCACCGCGGCCAGCACCCGCTCGTCGTCGGCCTCCGGTACACAGCGCAGGTCGACCAGGCAGGCGCCGTCGTGCACGCGGGCCAGGATCGCGGGATCGCCGGCACGCAGCCGGGCCGCTGCGGCTTCGGGCAGCCGGACCGCCCATCCGGGCAGCGGGACGCCGGGTGCACCGCCTCCACCGACACGCCCGTCGTGCGGCACCACGGTCGCACCGACGGCGTCGGCGATGCGTTGGGCGCGGGCCCGCAGCGCGTCGGCGTCGGCGTGCAATGCCTGGGTGACCGGGGCAGGCCCGGCACACAGCGTCGCCTCCAGCGCGGCGAGGGTCAGCTTGTCGGCACGCACGGCGCGCGCTAGTGGATGACGGGCCATGCGGGCCACGATCTCGGCCCGGCCGAGCACGATGCCGGCCTGCGGACCGCCCAGCAGCTTGTCACCGCTGCCGGTGATCACGTCGGCTCCATGGGAAAGGGCCGTCGCGGCGTCGGGTTCGTCGGGCAGCAACGGATCGGGTGCGAGCAACCCGCTGCCCAAGTCGGCCACGAGCGGTACACCCTTGTCCCGCAAGGCATCACGCAGCTCGGCCAGCGACACCCCCGAGGTGAAACCGGTGACCCGGAAATTGCTCGGGTGGACTTTGAGAACGCATCCGGTGTCCGGGCCGAGCGCGTCGGTGTAGTCCCGCAGATGGGTGCGGTTGGTGGTACCCACCTCCCGCAGCCGGGCCCCGGTCGACGCGATCAGGTCCGGCAGGCGGAATCCCGCGCCGATCTCGATCAGCTCACCGCGGCTCACCACCACTTCCCGGCCCGCCGCCAGCGCGGTGGTGGCCAGCACCAGCGCGGCGGCCCCGTTGTTGACGACGAGCGCATCCCCGGCCGCCGGACACGCGGCGAGCAGAGCCTCCCGGGCGGCGACGCCGCGCTTCGATCGCGTACCCGTGCCGAGGTCCAACTCGACGTCGACGTACCCGCTCGCGGAGACCAGGGCGTCCACCGCGGCCTGTGACAGCGGTGCGCGGCCGAGGTTGGTGTGCACGACCACGCCGGTGGCGTTGAGCACGGGCCTCAGCGACACCGGCGCCCGCTCGGCCAAGCCGGCCACCACTGCCGCCGCCACCTCGTCGACCGGCAGAGTGCCTTGCCGGGCCTGCTGCTGAGCCTTGAGCACCACCGCGCGCACAGCACTCTCGCCCAGCCGGATCCGCGCTTCTCGCACCTGCGGCATTGCCAACAGCTGATCGGTGCGCGGTATGTGCCGACGCGGGTCGGGCTGAGTCACCTGCCCTCCTCGAGCGTCGACAACGGAAACTGGCGGAGGCGGACGGGAATCGAACCCGCCAGACCGAGATACTCGATCTCACCGGTTTTGAAGACCGGGGGGACCACCAGGAACCCAAACGCCTCCGCCGCTCAACTTAGCCAATGCCCTCGACGGCTACATTGACGCCATGGATTCCGTTCGTCTCACCGGCTACGCCCACGGCGGCGGATGCGCCTGCAAGATCCCGCCCGGCGAGTTGGAAGACGCGGTGCGCGGGCTGGTCGGCCAGTCGGGTGACCATGTCCTGGTCGGGCTCGACGACGGCGACGACGCGGCAGCCGTCCTGGTCCGCGACGATCTCGCGGTGCTCTCGACGGCCGACTTCTTCACACCCGTGGTCGACGATGCCTACGACTGGGGTCGCATCGCCGCGGCCAACGCGCTGTCCGACGTGTACGCGATGGGTGGGCGCCCCGTCGTCGCGATCAACCTGGTCGGGTGGCCCCGCGAAACCCTCCCGATGGAACTGATGACCGAGGTGTTGCGCGGCGGGCTCGCAGTGGCGTCGGAGGCCGGGTGCCCGGTGATCGGCGGACATTCGATCGACGATCCCGAACCGAAGTACGGCATGGCGGTGACGGGCGTCGCCGACCCGAACCGGTTGCTGCGCAACGACGCCGCCCAGCCAGGACTGCCGCTGACGCTGACCAAGCCGATCGGCGTCGGCCTGCTGAACAACCGGCACAAGCAGACCGGCGAGGTGTTCGCCGAGGCGCTCGCGACGATGACCGCGCTCAACCGAGATGCGTCCGAGGCTGCTCTGGCGGCGGGCGCCCGCGCGGCCACCGATGTCACGGGGTTCGGGTTGCTCGGGCACTTGCACAAGATGTGCCGGGCCTCCGGTGTGGGCGCGGTGATCGACCGTGCCGCGGTGCCCGTCGTCGAGGGCGCGCTCGACGCGCTGCGCGACGGGTACGTCTCGGGCGGCACCCGCCGCAATCTCGAATGGGTGCGGCCGCACGTGCGCGCCGCCGTCTCCGAGGACGATCTGCTGCTGCTCGCCGACGCGCAGACCTCCGGCGGGCTGCTGGTCGTGGGTGAGGTCCCCGGCTATCCCGTCGTCGGCCACACCGTGGTCGGCAGCGGCATCGAGGTGCGCTGATGGCGAGGTTGGACTGAATTCGTCTCCACGAGTGTGAACTCTCTGCGAAATCCGGCGCTCAGACTCGCAGAGGCTTCACGCTCGCGGTAGGCCGGTTACCTCGACCGCCCACCGCGCCGGGACCTACATGAAGTTCCTGGTGTGCAGCGCGGAGATGTCGGCGGCCTCGTCGGCCGGGAAACCCAGGTGGACCAGTCGCCGTTGCCGCCCCTGATCCATCTCGTCCTGCAGCGTGAGCACGGCGCGGTATCCCGCCGCAATCGCGGCCGGTTCCCAGCTGCCCGCCGCGAGCAGCACGAGGGAGTCGAACACGTCGGCGTTGAGGCCCGCGGTGTCGACGAGGGCCGAATACCGACGCTCGACGGCACCGCGAAGCTGGCTGAGCACGCGGGCGTCACGGTCGGCCTGATAGCGCAGGTGCGCCACCCCGAAGGCGACGTGGCGGGCCTCGTCGCGGCGGGCGAGCCGCGTGACGTCGCGGGTCACCGGATCCGGCGCGTGCACGTCGAGAAACTCGAGCAGGTTGAGGAAGCTGCCTTCGCCGAGCACGGACAACAGGAATGACGCCATGGAGAAGTCGGCCTCGTCGAGCAGCGTTGCCAGCGACTGCCTTCCGCCGACGGTCGAGGTGCCCATCGGCAGACCCGTCAGCAGGGCACGGCGGGTGAAGACCTCCATATGCCTGGCCTCGTCAGCGGCCTGCACGGCCAGCAGCTGCAGGACCTCGCGGAAATGCGGATGGATGCGGGCCAGCAGTTTGGCCGGGACCACCAGTGCGGCCTGCTCGTTCTCGACCAGATACGTCATCACCTGCACGACGGCCCGGTCGACGTCGGGGTGGATGTCGAACGACGCGTCCCATTGCACCGCGGTCGCCGGATCCCATTGTTCGGCGGCGGCGTGCGCGTACAGGCTCGGCGCGATGTCGGCCCACACCAGGTCCCGGTCGCGGATGTCGAAAGGTGATGGCGCGCCGCCGCGTTCGACCAGCGCGCCCCGCGCGGCCAGGCCCCAATGTGCGGGGGCGGAGGCGACGATTCCGTCCGGGGCGGGCGTGCCCGCGCGTTCGGCGCCCGCCCAGCGGTCACGTCCACCCGGTTCGATGGTCCAATAGTCGTCGTGGCGGGTCACCCGGTGCCCGTACTGCCGCCCCCAGGCCGGCAGATCGACCGCGAGAGCCGGTGCGCGACCGACGATTTCGACGACACCGCCCGGCGGCACGGAAGCCAGCGCGCGCTGCACCAGCAGGTGCGCGCCGTTGTCGAACCCGAGGTCGCCGAGGTCGACCCGCTGGTTCACGGCCGGTAATCGGCTGCGGTGACGGTTCCTGCCGTGTCGTAGAAGCCGAGCAGATCCACCGCGGTGTTCAACACGTCGTAGCCGCTGGTACGCCCGGGCAGCCACCGGGTGAGGCCTTCGAGGTCCAACAGGGGCCGCACGGTCTCGTCGGTGTACGACATCGACAGCAGCAACTCGGCCAGCTTCTCGACCTCAGCGGCGGGTGCGGTGTCGATCGCGGTGAGATTGCAGTGGTCGAAAGGCGTTGTCTGACCGATGATCCGGAGACTGGACGGAGGCACCGTGCCGTCCCGGCCGAAGCCGAGGTGGTTGGTGTCGATGATCGCGGCGGCGTCCGCACTACCGTCCAGCACAGCCCGCACGGCGTCGCGCTCGCCACCGATGTGGTCGCCGTGCAGGCCGACGCCGATGTCGAAGCGATCGACGGTGACGTCCCGCCCGGCGAGCAGGCCTGCATCGGCCAGCGTGGCCAACGGAATCAGCGTGGCCTGCGGAGAATCCACGGCACCCAGCGCCAGCCGCGCTCCTTTGAGGTCGGCAAGGGTCTGGCGTGGTGAATCCGCGCGGACCACGAAAACCGAGGTCAAATCCTGGTCGGTGTCGCGCATCACCAGCGACGACACCTTGCGGCCGCGCGCTGCCGCCGCCAGCCGCTCACAACGCAACCACGCCAGCGGCGAGTTCCAGGCCACGTCGATGCGACCGTCGACGAGATGCTCGGCCTGCCGCTCGTAGTTCGAGTACAGGACGAAGTCGAAATCGAGGCCGTTCTGGCGCAACCACTCTCGGAACCCCGACCAGATGGTGACCACCTTGGGGTCGTATGCCACAGCGCCCAGCAGAAGAGTCATCGTTGCCTCACAGTAGTGGTTGGCCGAACGCGGCGCGACCGACGAAATCGTGCAGAGCTTCGGTGGTGGGCGCCATGACCCGGGCCGCGAGGGAATCGCGGAATCGGCGTTCGATGCCCAGCTCCTTACGGAACGCCGAGCCGCCGCACAACCGCATCACGCCGTCGGCGACCTCCGAAGCTGCCTCCGCCGCAACAGCTTTCACCTGCAGAACCCGCAGCATCGCATCGGCGCGTCCCGTCGCCAAGGCAGCCAGCGTGTCGTCGACGAACAGGGCGGCCCCGTCGACGAGCGTCAGCAGCCGTGCGTAGGCACGACGCTGCTCGGGTTGTTCGGCCAAACTCTGATCGAGATGCTGCAGGCGGCTGCCCGCCAGATGCGTGCCTGCGGCTGCGATCAGCGCCCGCATCAATCCGAGCGAGAAGGCCGCGTTGAGCACCAGGAACGTCGGCAACGCCGACTCAAGCGCCAAATCAAGGCCCTGGCCGTCGCCGCCGAGCATCGCCGATGCGGGAACCGCGAGCTGGGTCGCGGTCATCGGCGCCGACGAATTGCCGCGCAAACCCAAACCGTCGAACGACCCGGCGACCGCGAGTCCTTCTGCGCTGGCGGGCACGTGCCACAGCGTCATCGGGCCTTCGGCGGCGAGCGGACGGCTCGACCACACATAGCTGTCGGCATGGCCGGCCGAGGTGACCCAACTCTTGCGGGAGTCGAGCAACACGGTGTCGCCGTCACCGCGCGCGGCGGTGCCGACCGGTGCCCAAAAGTGGCTCCGGGAGCCGACTTCGGAGAACGCCAGGGTGCTCAGATGGCGGCCCGTGGCGATGGCTGACCGGGCGTCGTCGTCGGCGAAGCGTTCGAGCACGCTGACCGCGGCATAGTGCATGGTGAGCACCATCGCCGTCGAACCGCAGACGGATGCGATGGTCCGCACCACCTCGGCCGCGTCGCCGAGGCTGCCGCCGCTGCCACCGAACTCGGGTGCGCTCAGCAGGCCGAGAAACCCCGCCTTCGCGAGCGCGTCGACCGATTCGCGGGGAAAGTCACCGCCCGTGTCGACGGCCGCGGCCGCGGGTCCGATGACGTTACCGACGACTTCATCAAGGGCAGAACACAGCGCAGAATCCACAGACAACCTCGGTACGTAGGCGGGCCAGTCACAGCGCCCGCCACCGTACCGCTTCAGCCCGCCGTGGTGATCGAGTCGTCGGTAATGCCTGCTGCGCGCCGCGCGGCTAGCCGGTGCTTCTGCGGTTCGATCGTGTACCGCGGGTCCTTGGCGGAATGGATGCCCGCCTCGAACACGCCGAACCGGGTCAACGCCGAGGCCGCCATCAACGCCAGGCCCGAGATCGCGGCGACGAGGCGGTTGCGCCCGCCGAGCACCGCACCCACCCCACCGGCGACGGCCAGCCGCTCGGCCCACCGCAGCATCTCGCCCGCCGTCCCGTGATGCAGCGGTTCGGCCGCGACCGGGTCCATGCGCCGCTCCATGAGCTTCATGGCCGTGATGTCGCCGACCACCCCGAGCGCGGCCAGCGTGCGCGCCGGGCCGGTCTCGGCCACCGGCGTGGTGACCATGGCCAGCCCCGCCGAAGCGAGGCTCGCGGAAGAGACGAACACGAACGGCAGGTCGCGGTGTGCGTCGTTCCACGTCGGATTCGCGGTGTCGGACAACAGGACTGCGGTGTAGACGGCCAGCGGCGCGGCGAACACGCCTGCCTCGAGCCCGGCCGGACCCTCGACGGCCCGCAGCACCGGGCGCAGCGGCCCGAGCGGCAGCCGCTCCCCTGTCATGCGGTCGACTTCGGCGACCGCCGCGACGCCCATCCCACCGCTGAACGCCGAGAGGATCCACGACCCCACGCTCATCGGCGAGGTGATCTTGAAGGTGCGCATCATGTTGTAGAACCGGTCGGGTCTGCCGAGATCGGCGACCAGCGCCACCGCGCCGAGGCCGACGGCGCCCAGCGCTCCCAGCCGTGCGTTGCGCCGCAGCCTGGGCCTGCCGGTCAGCTGTGCACCGAGCCCCAGCAGACCGGACCCGCCCGCGACCCCACCGAGGAACAGATACGCCGCGACCTCGTGACCCCATGGTGGCGGCTTGACCACCGGACGGCCGTAGTACGACGTGAATTCGGCCTCCGGCACCATCGGCATCTCACGAGCGCCGTCCCCGCCTGCTCCGGCACCGCGTCGACGCCGCTTGCCGCCGCCCCGTCGACGACGCGGCGGCTCGGGCGGCCGATAGCTGTCGAATTCGCTCATGACTTGCCTTTGAGGAACGAAAATGCCGCCGCGGCAACCATTCCCAGCGCGGCGATGCCGGCCCGCTTGTACATCGTCATCAGATCGGCGGTGCACACCCGCGGATCCGGCGGCAGGCCGTAGACCTCGGGTTCGTCGAGTAGCAGGAACACCGAACCCGTGCCACCGACCCCGTCGAGTTCGTTGGCGCCGTAGAGCCTCGCCTCGGTCATGCCCTGCGCGTGCAGCTGCGCCACCCGCTCACGGGCCTCGACGACGAGGTCGTCGTGGTTGCCGAACTTGATGGACGTCGTCGGGCATGTCTTCGCACACGCCGGGGTCTCGTCCTCGACGAGCCGGTCGTAGCACAGCGTGCATTTCTGCGCGATGCCGCGCTTGGGTACCTCGGGCTGTTCGCCTTTGCGGTCACCGGGCCCGGTCGTCGTGGCGAAGGTGCCGTCGCTGCGCCGCTCCACCACGCCGAAGGGGCACCCGGCAACACACGTGCCGCAGCCGTTGCACACGTCGGCCTGCACCACCACGGTGCCGAACTCGGTGCGGAACATCGCGCCCGTCGGGCACACATCCAGGCAGCCCGCGTGCGTGCAGTGCTTGCACACGTCAGAGGCCATGAGCCAGCGGAACTCCGGGGTGTCGGGCGGTGTGGTGTCGATGGGCGCCACCGGCCTGCCGATACCGGGCATCCCGAGGCCCACCAGGGCACGGCCGGACTCGCGCGCCTCCTCGATGCGGTCCCGGTTCTGCTCGACGAACGCGACGTGGCGCCACGTGCTGGCGCCGAGCGCGCCGGTGTTGTCGTAGGACGAGCCGAGCAGCTCGAGGTCGCCGTCACGCGGGTTCTGGTTCCACTCCTTGCACGCCACCTCGCAGGCCTTGCAACCGATACAGATCGACGTGTCGGTGAAGAAACCCTTGCGTTCCGCGGTGCGCTCTGCCCAGTGCGCGTCGGCGGCCGGATCGCTCGGCCCCGCGAACTGACCCATCAGCGCTCCCTCCCGGACGTCACCACCGTGACCATCCTTCCTTGTCCGGATCGTCGCGGCCGACCGGCGGGTCGACGATTTCCCGCGCGGGGTCGGTGATCCTCACATTGTCCGTCTCGGTCGTCGCGCCGGACCGGGACTGGTACTCCTCGATCAACTGCAGCAGCGCGGGCCCCTGCGGCCTGCGGCCCGGCCGGATATCGCACGACCCGGCCTTGGACTCCTGGATCTGCACGTTCGGGTCGAGCGTGAGGCCCAGCAGATCGTTGGCGGCGTCACCGCTGACCACGGCGTCGCCACCGACTCCCCAGTGATACGGCAGGCCGATCTGGTGCACCGTGTGGCCACCGATATTCAGCGGCGTCATGCGCTCGGTCACCAGCACGCGGGCCTCGATCGCCGCACGCGGCGACACGATGGTGGCCCAGCCGTAGGGCTCCAGGCCGCGTTCGGCAGCCAGCTCCGGCGAGACCTCGCAGAACATCTCCGGTTGCAGCTCGGAAAGGTAAGGCAGCCAACGGCTCATCCCGCCTGCCGTGTGGTGCTCGGTGAGCCGGTACGTCGTAAAGACATAGGGGTAGACGTCGGCTCCCTGGTCACCGGCGCTGGGCGCGCTCAGATTGTCCTTGCGCGGGAAGATGACTCGCGACGGACTCTGTTGCTGCGGGTAGAGCGCGTTGGCGACGGGCGACTCCTGCGGTTCGTAATGCGTGGGCAGCGGCCCGTCGAGCAGCCCGCGCGGCGCGAACAGCCATCCTTTGCCGTCGGGCTGCATGATGAACGCATCGTCGCCGGCCAGTGCGGCAGGCCCACCCAGCGCCGGATCGGGCTGACTGTGCGGCGCCCGGTCCACCGGGAAGTCGGGCACGTCGTCGCCCACCCAGCGGCCCTGCTGCTCGTCCCACCACACGTATTTCTTGCGTTCACTCCACGGCTTGCCGTCCGGATCGGCCGACGCGCGGTTGTAGAGCATCCGCCGGTCGGCCGGCCACGCCCAGCCCCACTCGGACTGGCTGGGTGAAGGGCCGCCGCCAGGCGCCCGGCGGGCGGCCTGATTGACACCGTCGGCGTACACCCCGGTGTAGATCCAGCAGCCCGCGGCGGTCGACCCGTCGGCGCGCAGCTCGTTGAACGTCGACAACGGCTTGCCGGCGTCCGGCCCGGTCAGGTGGCATCCGTTGATCTCGGCGAGCACCGACTCGGGCAACGGATCGCCATGCTCGTCGGTGGGATAGTCCCACGTGAGATCGAGCAGCGGGCGGTCCCGCTCGTCGGTCGACCCGGCCAGCTTGGCCCGGATCCGCTGGCCCAACTTGAAGAAGAAGTCCAGCTCGCTCTGGCACTGCCCGGGCGGGGCGACAGCCTGATGGCGCCACTGCAGGAGGCGCTGCGTCTGGGTGAATGAACCGGCCTTCTCGACGTGGGTGGCCGCGGGCAGGAAGAACACCTCGGTCTCGATGTCCTCGGTGCGCAGCTCGCCCGACGCGATCTCGGGCGAGTCCTTCCAGAAGGTCGCCGATTCGATGAGGTTGAGATCGCGCACCACAAGCCATTTCAGGTGCGCCATGCCGAGCCGCTGCATGCGGCCGTGTGCCGACCCGACCGCCGGATTCTGGCCGAGCAGGAAGTACCCCTCCACCTCGTCGTCGAGCATCGACATCACCGTCTGGTACGTACCGTGCGGGCCGCTGAGCCGCGGCAGATAGTCGTACGCCCAGTCGTTGTCCTCCCGCGCGGCGTCACCCCACCACGCCTTGAGCAGGCTCACCGCGTACGCGTCGGCGTTGGCCCAGAAGCCCTTCTGCTTCTTGGACCCGACCGCCTCCACGTACTCGGCGAAGGTGTCGTGGCTGCCCGCCTTGGGCATCGGCAGATAACCCGGCAGCAGGTTGAACAGCGTCGGGATGTCCGTCGAGCCCTGGATGCTGGCATGCCCGCGCAGCGCCATGATGCCACTGCCCGGACGCCCGACGTTGCCCAGCAACAGCTGCAAAATGGTTGCGGTGCGGATGAATTGGGCACCGAGGGTGTGTTGGGTCCAACCGACGGCGTAGGCGAAGCACGTGGTGCGTTCGCGGCCCGAGTTCTGCGTGACGGTCCGGGCCAGATAGTCGAAGTCGGCGACGCTGATGCCGCACACGTCGCGCACCATCTCCGGGGTGTAGCGGGCGTAGTGCCGCTTGACGATCTGGAACACCGTCCGGGGATGCTGCAAGGTGTCGTCGCGCTGCACCCCGGCGTGTTCGAGCGGCGGGCCGCCGCTCCCGTACTGATGACCGGACGCCCGGTGCGATGCGCTGACGCCCGACTCCTCCTGGCCCGGCGACCCGATCTTCCCGCCGTCGGCGTCGGCGTACGACCACGTGGACGGGTCGTACTGACCCGTCTCGGGATCGAAGCCCGAGAACAGACCACCGAGATCCTCGGTGTCGCGGTAGTTCTCGTTGATCAGCGTGGCCGCGTTGGTGTAGGCGACCACATACTCCTTGAACCACAGGTCGTTGGTCAGGATGTAGTTGATCAACGCGCCGAGCAACACCACGTCCGAGCCGGCCCGGATCGGGATGTGCTTGTCAGCGACCGCCGAGGTGCGGGTGAACCGCGGATCGACGTGAATCACGGTGGCCCCGCGCTTCTTCGCTTCCGTGACCCACTGGAAGCCCACGGGATGGCACTCGGCCATGTTGGAGCCCTGGATGACAATGCAGTCCGCATTGGCCATGTCTTGCAGGGGTTGCGTCGCGCCACCGCGACCGAAGGAGGCTCCCAGACCGGGAACCGTGGCGCTGTGTCAAATACGCGCCTGGTTCTCGATCTGGATGGCGCCCGCGGCCGTGAAGAGTTTCTTGATCAGATAGTTCTCTTCGTTGTCCAGCGTGGCGCCGCCGAGCGATGCGATGCCCATGGTCCGGCGCAGTGGCCTGCCCTGCTCGTCACGCTCCTGCCACGTATAGCGACGCGACTTGATGAACCGGTCGGCCACCATGTCGATGGCGGTGTCGAGGTCCAGCTTCTGCCATTGCGTGGCCCGCGGCGCGCGGTAGAGCACCTCGGTCTGCCTGCCGGGCGAGTTGACCAGCTGCTCGCTGGCCGAGCCCTTCGGGCAGAGCCGCCCCCGCGAGATCGGCGAATCGGGATCGCCCTCGATCTGCACGACCTTCTCGCCCTTGACGTACACCCGCTGGCCGCAGCCCACCGCGCAGTACGGGCACACCGACTGCACAACCCGGTCGGCAGTCGAGGTACGCGGCTCGATGGCACGCGTGCGCGCGGAGGTGACCGCGGGCCCACGACCCAGCAGGTCACCCGAGCTGAATTGGCGCAGCACAGGCCACTGGAGAAAGAACTTCGGTCCTGCCATGGAGTCGAGGCTAGTACGCGAACGCCGGCTCATCAGTCTGAATCACCTCACTCCTTCTTGGCCGTCGTCTTCTTCGGGCTCTTCTTGGTGGCCTTCTTGGCCGCCACCTGCCCGTCCTCGGAAGCCGTCGCCTCACCGTCGGTGTCGGCCGTGCCCTCCGTGCCACGGGGACTGACCGTCTCGATCACCAGACCGCTCGCGTCAGCGTCGACCCGGACCGTATCACCCGAGCGCACAGTGCCTTTCAGCAGCAGACCGGACAGCTTGTTGTCCAGCTGCCGCTGCACCGTCCGGCGCAGTGGCCTGGCCCCGAACTTGGGATCGAAGCCCTGTTCGGCCAGCCAGTCCTCGGCCGCGGTGGTCACGTCGAGCTCGATGTCCTGCGCGTGCAGCAACCTGCGCGTGCCGTCGAGGATGAGCCCGATGATCTGCCGCAGCTGCGCCTTGTCCAGCCGGTGGAAGACGATGGTCTCGTCGATGCGGTTGAGGAACTCCGGCCGGAACCGGGTGCCCAGCAACTCCAGGAGCTGCGGCGTGATCTTCTCGACGTCGCCGTCGGGGGCATCGAGGATCAGATCCGATCCGATGTTGCTCGTCAGGATCACGATGGTGTTCTTGAAATCCACTGTGCGGCCCTGCGCGTCGGTCACCCGGCCGTCGTCGAGCAGCTGCAGCAGCACGTTGAACACGTCGGGGTGCGCCTTCTCGATCTCGTCGAACAAGATCACCGAATACGGTTGGCGCCGAACCTTGTCCGTGAGCTGACCGGCATCCTCGTAACCCACGTAGCCGGGCGGGGAGCCGACCAACCGCGACACCGTGTGCTTCTCCTGGAACTCGCTCATGTCAAAGCGGATCATCCGGGCCTCGTCGCCGAACACCGCCTCGGCCAGCGCCTTGGCCAACTCGGTCTTGCCGACGCCGGTGGGGCCGAGGAACAGGAACGAGCCGATCGGCCGGTTCGGGTCCGCCAGCCCGGCACGTGAGCGTCGCACGGCCTCGGCCACCGCCGTGACGGCGTCCTCCTGCCCGACGACCCGATTGTGCAGCACATCCTCCAGTGCCATGAGCTTGTCGCGTTCCTCGGCGGTCAGCTCGGTGACCGGAATGCCCGTCTGCCGCGACACCACCTCGGCGATGTCGACGACGGTCACCTCGGGCTGGGCGCCGGCCCCGGTCTCGCCGACCTGTTCCTTGGAGTTCTCGGCCTTGGCGATCTCGTTCTTCAGTTCATTGGCCTTCTCGAAGTCCTCGGCGGCCACCGCGGCGTCCTTCTCGCGGTTGAGCCGGGCCAGCTGCTCTTCGAGACTCTTGGCATCGGCGCTGGGCGTCTTGGTGCGCAGCCGCACCCGAGCCCCGGCCTGGTCCATCAGGTCGATGGCCTTGTCGGGCAGGAACCGGTCGGTTATGTAGCGGTCCGACAGTTCCGCCGCGGCCACCAGGGACTCGTCGCTGAAGTGCACCTGGTGGTGCTCTTCGTACACATCGGCCAGCCCGCGCAGAATCTCGATGGTGTCGTCGACCGACGGCTCGGACACCATCACGGGTTGGAACCTGCGCTCCAAGGCGGCGTCCTTCTCGATGTAGCGGCGGTATTCGTCGATGGTGGTGGCGCCGATGGCGTTGAGATCACCGCGGGCCAGGGCCGGCTTGAGCAGGTTGCCCGCATCCATCGAACCTTCACCGGTCGAGCCGGCGCCGACGATGGTGTGCAGCTCGTCGATGAACACCACCAGCTCGTCGGAGTGTTCCCGCACCTCGTCGAGGATCTTGGTCAGCCGCTCCTCGAACTCGCCGCGGTACTTGCTGCCGGCGACCAGCGATCCGACGTCGAGGGCGACGACGCGGCGGTCGGCCAGCGTCTTGGGCACGTCGCCGTTGACGATGCGTTGCGCCAGGCCCTCCACGATCGCGGTCTTGCCGACGCCGGGATCGCCGATGAGCACAGGGTTGTTCTTGCGTCGCCGGGACAGGATCTCGACGGTCTGGGAGATCTCGTCGGCGCGGCCGACGACCGGGTCGAGCTTGCCTGCGCGGGCATCGGCGGTCACGTCGCGGGCGTACTGGTCGAGGGTGGGAGTGTCGCTGGCGGGCTGCTGCTTGCCGGACGACGCGGCGCGCAGACTGGGCGCGCCGGCCAGCGCCTTGGTCGCCGGCGTGTCGGGCGTCGCCGCGATCCCGAGCAGGATGTCCTCGGGGCCGACGTAGCTCTGCCCGGCCTGGGCGGCGTGCTGCTGCGCGACGCGCAGGGCCCGCTTGGCCGACGGGCTCAAGGTCGGGGTGCCGCCGCCCACGACATTGCCGGACCCGGCAGCCGCCTTCATCTGCTCGGCCACCTGATCGGGGTCCAGTTGCAGACCGGCGATGGCGTCGCGGGTCGGCTCATGGGTGGCGGCGGCGTACAGCAGGTGCTCGGCGGTGATCTCCGGGTTGCCCCATTCGACCGCGGCATCGCGGGCCGCGCCCACGAGCTGTTTGGCGCTGTCGGTCAGGAGCCTGCCGAGGTCTACCTGCTGCACCGGCGGCCGCGAGCGGGCACCCGGACCGAAAAACCGCTGAAACACGTCGTCGAAGAAATCGTCGAAATCACTCATCAGAAAAGCTCCTAACCATGGTGGATTGATGGAAGGGCGATCTGCAATCGATCATTGCATCGCCAGATCGCCGGATTCACAACATTTTTGGAATGGACTGTGGTCCTCATAGCGGGCCCGTCACGGGTACCGCCACCGGTTCGACGGCCGCCAGCCCGTCATCGGCAGCCTTGGGTGCGCGTACCGTCAGCACACCGTCGCGCAGCGTGGCAGCGGTGCGCAGGGGGTCGACGTCGCTGGGCAATGCGACTTGGTTGTCGAAGTGGCCCTCGCGCCGGGTGTGATAGCGGAGTTTCCCGGCGTTGTCGCGACGCGGGACATCCCCGCGGACGCGAATCTCATTGCCCACGACGTCGACACGCACGTCGCTCGTGGTGATTCCGGGCAGCTCGATCTCGATCACATACGCCTCTGCCGTCTCTGCCACGTCGACCGGCAACGCCTGTTGCGGCCCCGGCGCAGTGGCGCAATCGCGGATCAGCCCGGACAGTTGCATGCAGAGCGAGTCGAAGGTCCACGGATGCTCTTCCCCGCCGGGCCATGTCGAATCCGCCACTGCCGGGTCACCCGTACCGGCCGGCGGGCGGGCCGGGCAACAATCTCTTCATCGTCACTCCTTCTGTGCGGAATATCGGATGGTTCAAGCCTGTCCCCCCGACCCGGGTCGCGTCCAAGACTTGCCTCCGACCGCGTGATAGGCGCGGCCGATCGACGGCCCATACGCTGCACCGATAGGCGTCGCCGATCATCACCTCGGAACTTCCGCTTTGACGACGGCATCGCGGTGCGGCAACCTCATTTTTGTTGTCCGACAAACCCTTTGATCGATCGGAGTGAACCCATGCGCGCCGTGCAGGTGTACACCCGGGTGCGCGTCGCCATGACTCCCCCCATGGGCGATCACCGCCCGGCGCTGCGCGTGGCCATCGGGTTGGCCGTGCCTGGTGTGGCGCTGTTGTCGGCCGGACGCCCTGACTTGATGATCTACGCGGTGTTCGGGGCGATCACCGGGATGTACGGCCGGACGGAGTCGCGGCAGCGTCGGCTCGCACACCAGACCCAGGGTGCGGTGTTCCTGATACTCGGGGTGTCCATCGGGGTCGCGTTGGGCAATTCTCACATCGCGCCCGCTGTCCTGGTGCTCGCCGCGGTGGCGTTTGCGGCCGTCGGGTCGGTGACGACTGACTTTCTCGCCCTCAAACCCGAGGGGCCGTTCTACGGCCTGTTCGCCCTCGGCGCGGTGGCCACCGTCCCAGCCGGCCGGGTGTCGGGCAGTTCGGCGATATCCATATGTGCCGCAACGGCTTTACTGTGCATCCTGCTCGGGGTTCTCGACGCACCGCGTGGTTCGCGGCGGCAGCCACGCCCGCCCGCCCCAAACCGCCGCGACGTGCTGATGCACGCGGGCCGCTACGCGATCGCCATTGCCGGAGCCGGGACGGCGGGGCTGTCACTCGGCGTGGACCACGCCAACTGGGCGATGGCCGCAGCCGCCGGTCCGCTGGCTGCCGCCGACGCCACCGGGCGCGTCCGCCGCGGCATCCACCGCCTCGGCGGGACGTTCATCGGCCTCATCGTGGCCGCAATCCTGCTCATCCCGCAACCGAGCGAGTACGTGCTGGCGATTTGCGTGATGGCGCTGCTGTTCCCGACCGAGCTGTTCATGGCCCATCACCATGCGGTGGCACTGGGCTTCTTCACGCCGTTGATCATGCTGATGACCGACCTGGCCCAACCGGCCGCACCGCTCGAACTACTCGCCTACCGCGGCATCGACACCGTCATCGGTGTCGGCGCCGCGGTCATGGTCGCGCTGATCATCAGGGACCGAACCACCATAACTTGAATTCGATTCTCCCGGAATCGTTCTCAGTGCGTGGACGGCCTAGGCGTGGCACCCGAGTATTTGGCCGCCGGGTGCGCCCTAGCGGACCGGCGGCCGCGCTGATGCCCGCCAATACCGGAACAAGACCCGGGCCGTCACCGTAGCCGCTCCATACTTGCGCGAGTCGTCGGTCACCAGGGGGTTGTCCCCTTCGATCCACCATCCGCCGCGGTACGGCCGGATGGCCCGTTTGACCACGAGCAGATCGGGCCGGCTGTCGAACCGTGCGATCACCAGGTCACCGGGTCGCACCCGCTGCGCCCGGTAGACCACGAGCGCGTCACCGTCATGCAGCGTCGGCACCATCGACGGACCGGAAACGCCCACGGTGAACACCCGCGACCACACCCAGCCGACGCCCGCCGCGGCGACGAGTGCCGCCATCATCGTCGCGCGCGAGGCCCAGGTCACGACCGAACCGTACGCGAAAGGATGCGGATTACCGCAAGGAACGTTTACCACTTTGTCAGCCTGGTTATCCGGTTCAGGAGTAATGTCACAACAAGGAGTCGACGCAGTGACGGATCGATCCGCTCTGTGCGTGGACTGCCTACCCGCACAGCAGTTTTCATGTTGGTACAGGAGAGTCATATGCGACTGCCGTCCTTCCTCGCCCCTCGCGTCATCGCCCGCGCACACTGCGATCTGCCTTGCGGTGTGTACGACCCGGCTCAGGCGCGGATCGAAGCCGAATCAATCAAGGCCATCGCGGAGAAGTACCAGGCCAATGAGGACCCCGAGTTCCGCACCCGCGCGCTGATCATCAAGGAACAGCGTTCGGAACTGGTCAAGCACCACCTCTGGGTGCTGTGGACCGACTATTTCAAACCGCCCCACTTCGAGAAGTACCCCCAGCTGCATCAGCTGGTGAACGAGGCGACCAAGCTTGCCGGTGCGTCCGGCACCAAGGGCTCGGTCGACCCGGAGGTGGCGCAACAACTCCTCGACAAGATCGACGAGATCGCCAAGATCTTCTGGGAGACCAAGAAGTCCTGACCCGATTCGGTCGTCAATCGGGCTTGATTTCAACCACAGACCTCAGCGGTCGACCCGTCTGCAGCTTCGATTGCGCAATAGGCTGCAGACGGCGACAACGCGCGAGAGGGCGCACTGACGCGATCCGCGAATCATCCAGGCGTAGAACAAGTCCGGAGGGTTATCGCTGCTGGATGACCGAACCTCCACCACAAGAAGCACATTGGCCCGTCGGCGCGATCTTCACCGTCGGGCATTCGACGCTACCGATCGAGGCCTTTGTCGCCCTGCTGAAGAGCTACGGCGTCGAACGACTCGTCGACATTCGCACGATTCCACGCTCGCGGCACAATCCCCAGTTCAACGACAGTGAGCTGTCCGCCAGCTTGAGAGCTCACGACATCGAATACGTGCCTCTGCCGGCGTTGGGCGGGTTGCGGCACGCGCGGAAGGACTCACCCAATACGGGTTGGAAGAACAAGAGCTTTCGCGGTTACGCCGATTACATGCAGACCGAGGAGTTCCAGCGTGCGATCGAGAACTTGATCCTGCTCGGCCGCGAAAAACGCACGTGCATAATGTGTGCCGAGGCAGTCCCGTGGCGCTGCCACCGCTCTTTGGTCGCCGACGCACTGCATGCGCACGGTGTTCCCGCCGTGGAGATCTTGTCCGCCAATGACTACCGGATGCACACGCTCACCCGCTTCGCACAGGTCGATGGCACGTCGGTGTCCTACCCGCCTGACCAACCGACGCTTCTGTGAGTCCGGGATATGTGCATCTGACGTCAGTGGTCAGCCGCGCAGCCGATCGGCGATGGCGGTGCGGGGCAGTTCCGTCGGGCTCGGGTGAGTGATGATGATCCGTTCGAAATCCGGCCCGACGGCGTCGACGAAGATCAAGCCCGTCTCGTCATCGGTGTGGACGTAAGTCGCGGGATCGTAGGCCTGCAGGCGCCGGGTGAGCTGTTCGAGGTCGGCCGCACTGTCGGTGGACCACACCAGGTGCTGCACACCGAGCACACCGATGCCGCGCTCCAGGAAAGGCTCCTTGGCGTGCAGATAGATCTGGAAGCCTTTGGGCGTCAACAGCAATGCCATGTCCTCGGTGTGCACCGCGACCCGGCACGAGAAAATGGCGCGATAGAAGTCGACGGACCGGCTCAGGTCGGTCACCCGCACGACGCACGATGTGACGGTGACATTGATCTCGTTGCCCATGATTTCAGTCTGACCGTCCTTCAGCGCGGACGTCCAACGGGAAATTTCGACATGCCGATAAGCCTCGCCTATCAACCGTGGTCTGATTGTTCATGCTCTTTCGCCAGCTGGAATACTTCGTGGCGCTCGCTCGAGAGAAGCACTTCGCCCGCGCTGCCGCCGCGTGTTACGTGTCGCAGCCGGCGCTGTCAGAGGCCATCCGCAAGCTGGAGAACGAGCTGAAGGTTCCGCTGGTGCGGCGCGGCAAGAGTTTCGACGGGCTGACCCCGGAAGGCGAACGGCTCGTGCTGTGGGCGCGGCGCATCCTGGCCGACCACGACGCTCTCATCCACGAGGTGACCGCGCTGCAGACCGGCCTGACCGGCGAACTACGGCTCGGTGTCATCCCCGCCGCGTCCAGCACGGTGGCCTTGCTCACCAACCCGTTCTGCCTCGAACATCCGTTGGTGCGAGTGCAATTGGAGAGCAGCCTGCGCTCGGCGGGCGTGGTCGAGCGCATCCGTCGCTTCGAACTCGATGCGGGCATCATCTATCCGGATGGCCAGAACACCACCGAACTACTCGTCACGCCGCTCTACCAGGAACGTCAGGTGCTGATCGCCAGCGGCGATCTGCTGACGAGCCAACCCGACCCGACGACATGGGCGGACGTATCGGAACTGCCGCTGTGCCTGCTTAATACGGGCATGCGGGGCCGTCAACTTCTCGATTCGGCGTTGGCCGCGCACGGTCTCACCCTGACCCCGCGCTTGGAGGCGGATTCGGTGGTCTCCCTGCTGGCACACGTCAGCACCGGCCAATGGGCCAGCATCGTGCCCCAAACCTGGCTGCGGACCTTGCGCCCACCCGCCGGGGTACGGGTGGTGGAGCTGGACGATCCGTCGGTGACGGCGACGGTCGCGTTGGTCACCAATGCCGCCGAACCCGGTTCGGTGTTGGCCCGCGCGCTCGTCGAGATCGCGCAAAACGCCCGGATCACCGTCGAACCCGGCTAACCGGCCAGATCGACCGACAGCAAGGCCCGCACTGCCTGCTCCAGATCTTCCTCGAGCCATGAGGGCCACTGCGCATCGTCGGCGTGCCGACGGACCGCGGCATACGGCAGGTCGACCACGGCACGGGTCATCGCGTCCATCGTGCGCGCCTCGTCGTTGCCGAACACCCCGCGGGCCAGTTCGCGCACCCGCTCGATCAGCGGAGCATTCATGGTGGCCAGCCGGGTCTCGAAGTCCGCATCCGGCTCGCCGTCGAGCAGATCACTGGGCCGGATGGTCAGCAGTAGCCGGGCGTCGTCGGGAGTGGCCCTGGCGAACTGGACCGCCGCAACCCCCATCGCGACAGCGGCCTCCAACGGCGTCTGGCCCGTCGCGGCCATCGCGCGGGTCTGGAACCGCTCCAGCGCCCGTACCCATGCCGCTGTGACGATGCCGTTGCGGTTACCGAAGCGGTGATAAAGGGTCCCGGCCGGCGCCCCACTGGCCCGGGCGATCGCGGCGACGCTCGCCGCCCGCGGACCGTCGGCCAAGACGAGTGCGCGCGTCGCGTCGAGAATCGCGTCGGTTTCATGCTTCCGCGGAGGTGCCACGATCTAGTATGGTCCTTCTATATGGAACGTTTACCCTATATCGACGAGCATGCCACAACCATCGACTCCGACGCCGCGACAACATGGGAGGCGGTGCTGAAAGTCCTGTGCGGCGACCCGGCCGACCCGCACGCGCCGGTCGGCTTCCGGGTCGGCGAGTGCCGCGCACCCGAGCGCCTCGTCCTCGCCGGACGCCACCCGTTCGCGAGCTACGAATGGGTCTTCGAACTGGACGCACTGACGCCGAACCGCACCCGGGTGCGATCGCAGACCTGGGCGGCGTTCCCCCACTTCCGAGGGAAGATCTACCGCGCCCTGGTCATCGGATCCGGCGGACACCGGATCGTCGTGCGCTGGACGCTCAAGCGGATTGCCAATGAGGCCCGCCGCCGCGGAGTGAGCGTCCGGCAGCCCTGAATCGTCGGCCGCGCCAGGATCAGCCGAGGGTAACCAGCGTCACCGCCCCGGCGGCCATCGCCAGCCCGAACGCCTGACCCTGGTGGATTCGCTCCCGCAGTACCACCACCGCGAGCAGCACTGTGAACGCGGGGTACAGCGAGGACAACACCGACGAGATGGCGAGCAGGCCGGAGTGGGTCGCGAGCTGGAAGAGCATGGTGGCGGCCGCCGTGGCCAAGCCGACCGCCAGCGAAACCGCGGCATACCGGTCTCGCGGCAACCAGCTTTGCCGCAACACGCTGGCGATCACCGCGATGACCACCACCGACACCGCCAGGCTGAGTGCGGCCGGGAACAGCCCGGAGCCCTCGGGTACCTGACCGAGGGAGACGAACAGGAACCCGAAGCCGATGCCGGCCACGATCCCGTCGAGCACGCCGGTCGCTTTGTTGGCTACACGCCCACCCGCGACATTCTCGTCGCCCTCGCCGGTCGCGATCAGCCAGATCGCGGGCAGGGCGAAGACGATCCCGAACCAGGCCAACGCGCTGGGCCGCTCACCGATGACCACGCCCACCAGAACCGGCAGGGCGGCCGCGCCGACCGCCGACAGCGGCGCCACGACGCTCATCCGCCCATTCGCCAGGCCGCGGTACAGGAATCCGGTGCCCACGCCCGACCCGATGCCGGACAGTGCACCCCACGCGAGCGCCGCGCCGCCGGGGGCGCCACCGAAGACGACCGCCACCAGCGCCAGGACGACCGCACTGCTCAGCTGGACCGCAAACGCCACACGCCACACCGACGTTCGGCGCGACAGCACGCCGCCGAGGAAATCGGACAGCCCGTACATGCTCGCCGCGCCGAGCGCCAGAAGGATACCCACGGCGGCCGAGGCTACCGGACCGCTCCGACGCGGGTGACGTGCGCCACAGCTTGCCGATGGCAAGAGTTGTCTCCGCTTGATCTTCAGCGAGCGCTCGGGCCCAGGGGTAGATCATCCCCAAGCGCACATTGCATCTTGACGCTGACTAGATAGGCGTCCATCATGGAACTAGTCATTGACAAGTTCAACGGAGGCGTCATGTCTGTCATGCAGCAACCCACCCGCGCAGGCGACCGCGAGCGCGAGCAGACCGCCAACGACCTCGGGCAAGCCTTCGCCCAGGGCTACCTGACCATGGCCGAATACGAGGACCGGCTGGCCACCACGTTCCGGTCGAACACCCACGGTGAACTCCGCGGACTTGTGGCCGACCTCCCGCTGGCGCAGCTGCGCCGCAACGATCCCCGCCGGCGCGCCGCCCAGGTTCGCGCGGCGCGGCTCAGCGTCGTCATCCACGGCGGCGTCTACCTCGCGGTCTCACTGCTGATGATCGGCATCTGGCTGGCAGTCGGGCTCGGCGGCGGCGGGTGGTACTTCTGGCCGGTCTGGCCCATCATGGGCTGGGGCATCGGCGTTGCGTCCCATGCCATCCCGGTCTGGGCTCACGGCTCGATGAGGCCAGCCCGGATCGCATAACGGGTGAGCGCCAACGTGGTCGCGCTCGAGATGTGGTGATGGTCGAGACGGTACTGAGGGACAAGATCATGCCGTTTTTTGTCCCTGGCTACAGTCTCGATGCCAGCCGCGGCTGAGCAACGCCCGCTCGACACGGGCGAGGACGTCGGCGATGTTGTCCTCGGCGATCACGCGGATGACGATCCATCTCATGGCCTCGAGCTCGCGTAGGGTCTTCTGGTCCTGCACATAGCGTTTGCGGTCGGACTGGTGGAAGATGCCGTCGTAGTTGACTGCCACCCCAAGCTGCGGCCAGCCCATATCGAGCACCGCCACCACTCGGCCGCGTCCCACCGTCACCACGATCTGGGTTTCGTCGGGCGGCATTCCGGCGTCGGTCAATCGCAGGCGCAACCATGTTTCCCGCGGGGAATCGGCACCCGAGTCGACCAGCGGCAGTGCGACTTTCAGTGCCCGGATCCCCCGAACACTCGGGTAGCGCGCGATAAGCGGCGTGACGTCGTCGACGGTGACGCGCCGGGTCCAGGCCAACGCATCAATACGTGCAACGGCCTCGTCGCGCGGGTAGTGGCGGCCGAGGTCGAACACGGTGCGCGCGGGTGTGGTGACCGGCATGCCGACGACCCGCTTGATTTCGTCGGCAGAAAGGGTCTCGTTGCGCACAACCAAACCTGCCGGGGGCCGGGTGTTGTTCCAGATGAGTTCGATCGGGACGTCTGGGTCCACGTACGCCGCGCCGTGCAGAGCCGACGCAGCGACGCCGGCGATCACTGCCCGACGGCCCGACCACAGCCAGGCACCGACGGTCCGGTCGCGCAGCGTCGGTTCTCCTTGGACATATACGTCGGGAAACAGCCGCTGGTAACGATGCCGAAGCTCATTACGCGTGACGAGCTGCTTGGACAATGCTTCACTGCCGACGATTACCCCACCCATGCCGGAATGTTGGCACGCGGTACCGACACCGCACCCAGGCTGTACTCAGGGACAAATCTCGACCTGATTTTGTCCCTGGTGTGAATCTCGGTGAGTCATGCGCGGGTCCAGTGCGCGATCGCCGCGCGCACGTCGGAAGACCGGGGTAACCGTTCGCTGGCCCAGGCCACGTACCCGTCAGGCCGGACCAGCACCGCGTCAGGCAGTTCGGGCCGGTTGTCGATCGCCTGCACGACATCGCAGCCGGCGACGTCGACCGGCGCCGCGGTGACCAACACGAACTTGCCCGCCCGCAGCAGCTCATACAGGCGGCTGTTGCCGCATTTCACGTCGGCCATCCGGCGACCGACCAGCCAGTCCTCACCGCGGGCGTGGGGATAAGCGATGCCGATGCCGCTCAACAGCTCCGCCACGAACCGGCGCGTGCGGGGTATCCGCAACACGGTCGCGAGGACCAGAGCCCGCGCCCGCCGCGTGACCGGGGAGCCGAGCACGATCTGGTTGAACGCGTCGGTCATCTGCAGCACCCGCTCGCCGACCGGATGCCGTTCGCGTTCATAGCTGTCCAGCAGCCACGGCGGGGCCTGCCCGCGGACCGCGGCCGCGAGCTTCCACCCCAGGTTGATGGCGTCGCCGAGCCCGGTGTTCATGCCCTGCCCGCCCAGCGGTGAATGCACGTGCGCCGCGTCGCCAGCCAGAAACACCCGCCCCGACCGGTAGTGCCGGGCCTGCCGTCGTTCGCTGAGGAAACGCGAGCTCCACCGCATATCGCTCATGCCGAAGTCTTCGCCGGCGATCCGGTTGAACGCGTCGCGCATCTCGTCGAGCGTCACCGGCTCATCCAGCGGCGCCTGCTCCCGCGACCGGTCCCAGGCGATCGCCCGGAACCAGCCGTCACCGAACGGTACAAACAGCACCACGCCGTCGGCACTCGTCCGGCCGAACAAGGTTTCGGTGGGCTGCTCCGCCAACCGGACATCGGCCAGCAGGATGTGGGTGGCGTACTGCTTGCCGACGAAGTCGATCCCGAGCAGCTCGCGCACCGCGCTGTGTGCGCCGTCGCACCCGACCACGTAGTCCGCACGCAGACGGTCCCCGCCTGCCAGCTCCACCGTTACGCCGTCGTCGTCCTGTCGGAGCCCGACGACTTCGGCGCCGCGGCGCACCGTGACACCCAGCTGCGCGGCCCGCTCCTCGAGCACGTGCTCGGTTCCGCTCTGCGGGACGATCAACACCATGCCGAACTGAGTCGGCAATTCGCGCAGGTCCAACGTGCGGCCGCCGGGCGGAGCCACCTCATGGACCGGCACTCCACGGGCCATCAGCTCATCGACCAGGCCACGCCCGTCGAGCAGTTCCAGGGTGCGGGCATGTACGGCGAACGCCCTGGTGATGTTCGGCGTCGTGGTGCGCTCCTCGAGCACGGTGACCGCCGCACCCCCGAGCGCGAGCTCGCACGCCAGCATCAAACCGGTCGGCCCGGCGCCGACCACCAGAACCTCACCGGTTCCCACAGGAATCGATGCTAGCGACCCCCGCGCACGTAGAATGGCCGAAACCCGACGCCACTTGTGCTCGTTGATTCGCGTCAGCGCTCAACGGTGTCCGACACCCCGACCCCAACCAGATCGGAGTGCCATGCTCGCCGTATTGGTCGCTCACGCGGTAGCCACCGCGCTTGCGCCCCTTCTGGTCGCCAGATGGGGCCGAGCGGCGTTCTATCCCCTCGCCCTCGTGCCGCTCGGATCGCTCGTGTGGGTGGCAATGAACTGGCCCAGCCACGACCGGGTGCCCACCCTGCACATCCCGTGGGTCCCCGAATTGTCGATGGACATCACGCTGCGCTTCGACTCGCTCTCGGCGATCATGAGCGTGCTGGTGCTGGCCATCGGCGCTCTCGTCCTCTTCTATTGCGGCGAGTACTTCCACCATCACGACGGACGTATCGAGAAGCGCCTGCCCAGCTTCGCCGCCGAGCTGGTCGCGTTCTCCGGAGCCATGTTCGGGCTCGTGGTCAGCGACAACATGCTGGTGCTCTACATCTTCTGGGAAACCACCACGGTGCTGTCGTTCCTACTCGTCGGCCACTACGCCGAACGCGCCACCAGCCGCCGCGCGGCGACCCAGGCCTTACTGGTGACGACCTTCGGTGGGTTGGCCATGCTGGTCGGCATCGTGGTGCTCGGCCACCTGGCGGGCACCTACCTGTTGTCCGAGCTGATCGCGTCCCCGCCCGGCGGCACAGCGACCGCGATCGGCGTGGCGCTCATTCTCGTCGGCGCGCTGTCCAAATCCGCGATCGTCCCGCTGCACTTCTGGCTCCCCGGCGCGATGGCGGCTCCGACCCCCGTCAGCGCATATCTGCATGCCGCCGCGATGGTCAAGGCCGGTGTCTATCTCGTGGCGCGGATGACGCCGGGGTTCGCCGACACGCCGCTGTGGCGGCCGATGGTCATCGGTCTCGGTCTGCTCACCATGCTGCTGGCCGGCTGGCGGGCCGTGCGTGAATACGACCTCAAGTTGATCCTCGCGTTCGGCACGGTCAGCCAGCTGGGCTTGATCACCGTCATGGTCGGGGCAGGCGGCAGCGACATGATGCTCGCCGGTCTGGCGATGCTGTGCGCGCACGCGATGTTCAAGGCCGCGCTGTTCATGGTGGTCGGCGTGATCGACCACGCCACCGGCACCCGCGACATCCGCAGGCTCGCAGGGCTCGGACGACACAACCGCCCGCTGTTCACCATCGCGGTTGGCGCGACCGCGAGCATGGCCGCGCTGCCGCCGTTCTTCGGGTTCGTCGCCAAGGAGGCCGACCTGGAGACCGTGCTGCACAGCCCGGCACTGGGCTCGGCGGCCCCGTGGGTGCTGACCGGCATCGTGGTGGGCTCGGTGTTCACCACCATCTACAGCCTGCGATTCCTGTGGGGTGCGTTCGCCGCCAAAGGCCTGCCGCAGCCGAGCACCCGGGTCGCCGAAATGCATCATCCGTCAACCAGTTTCCTCACCGCGCCGGCCATCCTCGCGACCGCGGGTCTGGCTTTCGGGCTGTGGCCTGCCGGCATGGATGCGGTACTCGACGACTATGCCAACACCATGCCGGGCGGCTCGGGTTATCACCTGGCGCTCTGGCACGGGTTGGGCCTGCCGCTGCTGCTGTCGGCGGTGGTCCTCGCCGCCGGTACCGCCGCGTTCTTCGGCCGGAACCGGTTGCCGCGCGCGAAGTCCGGCTTCCTGCCGCTGGGCAACGCCGACCGCATGTACGACGCGGTGATCCGCGGATTGGACATCCTGGCGGTCCGGCTGACCGCCTTGACGCAACGCGGCTCGCTGCCCGCCACCCAGTCGGTGATCCTCTCGACGCTCGTGCTGGTGCCCATCATCATGCTGGCCTTGGGCGCCAGGGACCGTCCGAACTTCGAGCTGTGGGATTCGCCGATACAGGTCGTCGTCGGGGTGCTGATGCTCGCCGCCGCGCTCGGCGCCGTGGTGATGCGGAATCGACTGGCCGCAGTCTTGCTGATCGGCGTGACCGGCTACGGCTGCGGCGCGATCTTCGCGTTTCACGGCGCACCCGATTTGGCCTTGACCCAATTCCTGGTCGAGACACTGGTTTTGGTGATTTTCCTGTTGGTGCTGCGGACCCTGCCCGCCGAGGCGGACCGCACCAACATCAACCGCCACCGGTTGCCGCGCGCGCTTCTGGCGCTGGCGGTCGGCGCCGCGGTGACCACCCTGGCGGTGTACGCGATGGCGGCCCGTTCCGGCGTCGGCATCGCCGCGCTGCTGCCGGACGCCGCCTACTACCGGGGGCATGGCTCCAACACCGTCAACGTGCTGCTGGTCGACATCCGCGCCTGGGACACCATGGGCGAGATCATGGTGCTGCTGGTGGCGGCGACGGGCGTCGCGTCCCTGGTGTTCCGGCACCGTCGGTTCGGCGCGGCACCGCGGGTCAGCCAGGCCGTCGGTCAGCCCGACATCGGGCCCATCGCCGCGTACAGCCCGGCCGCAGGTGACATCACGTGGCTGCGCGGCAGCGAACTGCGTGACCCGCGGCACCGGTCGCTGGTGCTCGAGGTCGCGACGCGCGTCATCTTCCCGCTGATCATGATGTTGTCGGCCTACTTCTTCTTCGCCGGCCACAACCACCCGGGCGGTGGTTTCGCCGGTGGGCTGACCGCGGGCCTCGCGCTGGTCCTGCGGTATCTGGCCGGCGGGCGCTACGAACTCGGCGAGACACTGCCGCTGGATGCCGGGAAGATTCTGGGCACCGGACTGGCGCTGTCGGCCACCACGGCGATCACCTCGGTGGCCCTCGGCGCACCAGCGTTGTCGTCGGCCGTGGTTCAGCTCGACCTGCCGGTGTTCGGTCACGTCAAGCTGGTCACCGCGCTGTTCTTCGACCTCGGCGTTTATTTGATCGTCGTCGGCCTGGTGCTCGATGTGCTGCGCAGCCTGGGCGCGCGCGTGGACACCGAGATGGCGGAGGCGGCCGGGCTGTCCAAGGCGGTGACGCGATGACGACGTTCCTGGTTCCCCTGCTGCTCATCGGCGGCCTCACCAGCACCGGGGTCTACCTGCTGCTCGAACGCAACCTCACCCGAATGCTCTTGGGCCTGTTGCTGATCGGCAACGCCGTCAACCTGCTGATGCTCACTGTCGGCGGCCCGTCGGGCAATCCGCCGATCCGCGGCAACACCAGCGACGGTGCCACTACGACGGCGGACCCGCTCGCGCAGGGCATGATCCTGACCGCGATCGTCATCAGCATGGGCATCGCGGCGTTCGTGCTGGCGCTGGCGTACCGGTCCTACCGGATAACCACTGTCGAAGAGGTCAGCAACGACCCGGAGGACACGCGGGTGTCGCAGCAGTCCGGCACAGAAGACGAGGCGGAAGACATCCCCCAACCAACGGCCAGTCGCGATACCGATGCCCCCGACGAGCTGGACGCACTGCCCGGTTTCGAGGGGTCCAAGTGAGCGCCCAAAGTCTGATCCCGCTGCCGGTGCTGATCCCGGCGCTCGGCGCGGCCGCCACGCTGGTGGCCGGTCGCCGTCCCCGGTTGCAGCGGATCATCACGCAGGTGGCACTGGCGACGGTGGTCGCGGTGTGCGCGTCGCTGCTCTATCTGGCCGACCGCGACGGCACGCTCGTGCTGCATGTCGGCGGCTGGGCGCAGAGCGTGCCGGGAATGGGACCGCTTGGCATCACGCTGGTGGTCGACCGGCTCTCGGCGCTGATGCTGGTGGTGTCGTCGATCGTGCTGCTTGCGGTGGTGGTGTACGCCATCGGGCAGGGTATCCGCGACGGCGACGAACGCCAGCCGGTGTCCATCTTCATGCCCACCTATCTGGTGCTGTCTGCCGGTGTGTGCACCGCGTTCCTGGCCGGTGACCTGTTCAATCTGTTCGTCGGATTCGAAGTGCTGCTGGCCGCCAGCTTCGTGCTGCTGACCATCGGTGCCAGCCCCGATCGGGTCCGGGCAGGCATCTCGTACGTGATGGTGTCGATGGTGTCGTCGCTGATCTTCCTGGTCGGCATCGCGCTGGTCTACGCCGCCACCGGCACCCTCAACCTGGCCGAGCTGGCGCTGCGGCTCGACGGGATATCGACCGGCACGCGCGACGCGCTGTTCGCCGTCCTGTTGGTGGCGTTCGGGATCAAGGCCGCGGTGTTCCCGCTGTCGGCCTGGCTGCCCGACTCCTACCCCACCGCGCCGGCGCCCGTCACGGCCGTGTTCGCCGGGTTGCTGACGAAAGTCGGTGTGTACGCCATCATCCGGGCGCACTCGCTGCTGTTCCCCGGCGGCGGGCTCGATTCGGTGCTGCTGGTGGCGGGGCTGCTGACGATGGTGATCGGCATACTCGGCGCCATCGCGCAGAGCGACATCAAGCGGCTGCTGTCCTTCACGCTCGTCAGTCACATCGGCTACATGGTGTTCGGGGTCGCGCTCGGCAATCAGCTGGGAATGTCCGGGGCCATCTATTACGTCGCGCACCACATCGTCGTGCAGACGACGTTGTTCCTGGTAGTCGGTCTCATCGAGCGACAGGCCGGGGCGTCGACGCTACAGCGGCTGGGCGGTTTGGCCGCGGCCAGCCCGGTGCTGGCCTTCGTGTTCGTCGTGCCCGCCCTCAATCTCGGTGGGATCCCGCCGTTCTCGGGTTTCATCGGCAAGATCGCGCTGCTGGAGGCCGGCGCCCAGAACGGGTCGACACTGGCCTGGATCCTCGTGGCCGGCGCCGTCATCACGAGCCTTCTGACGCTCTACGTCGTGGCCCGGGTGTGGACCAAAGCGTTCTGGCGGTCCCGGGCCGACGCGCCCGAGGGGCATCTGGCAGCGGCCGCCCCCTCGGTGTTGCTGGACGACATCGAGGACATCGAGTTCGCCGACCGGGACAGCGTGGGGCGCATGCCGATCGGGATGTTGGTGCCGACGGGTGCGCTGATCGCGGTGGGGCTGACGCTGACCGTCGCTGCCGGACCGATCTTCTCCTACGCCGAGCGATCGGCCGCCGAGGTGCTCGACCGGGGTCAGTACATTTCGGCTGTACTCGGAGGTACGAACCGATGAGACACCCACTGCTACGACTTTGGATCCTGTGTTTCCTGATCCTGGTCTGGTGCCTGCTATGGGGGCACTTCTCGATCGCCAACATGGTGAGCGGGCTGGTGGTGGCGCTGGTGATCACGCTGCTGCTGCCACTGCCCGCCGTGCCGGTCGAAGGCCGGCTGCATCCCCTGTCGCTGCTGAAACTCAATGTGCTGGTGGGTTATTACCTCGTGCTGTCCTCGGTGCAGGTGGCCTGGCTGGCGATCCGGCCCGGACCGCCACCGCTGGTCGCCGTGCTGCGGGCGCATCTGGCGCTCAAGTCGGATCTGGTGCTGGCCCTGGCGGTCAACATCTTCAACCTGATCCCGGGCTCGATCGTGCTGGAGATCGACCAGTCGCGCCGGATGCTCTATCTGCACGTGATCGACGTGGGTTCGGAACGGTCGGTGCACCGGTTCTACCGTCAGGTCGAGCAGGTCGAGCGGATGCTGATCGCGGCCTTCGAACGCGATGAGGATTGGCGGCCGGCGGCGGAGCAGGGGGTGGGCCGCGCATGACGACCGTCTGGATCATTGCCGCGGTGATGCTCTCGGCCGCCGCAGCAACCACCATGTTCCGGTTGCTGGCCGGTCCGACCACGCTGGACCGCCTCCTGGCCCTCGACACCCTGGTCGCGGTGACGATGTGTGCGATCGGCACCTGGGCAGCGTTCAGCCTGGACAGCACGGTGACCTACAGCCTGACGGCGTTGGCGTTGATCACCTTTGTCGGGTCGGTGAGCGTGGCGCGGTTCCGCGTGCGCGACACGGACAAGCCCCGGAACGGGCGGGAGGTGTCGTGAACGTCCTCGACATCGTCACCGCGATCCTCATCCTGGGTGGCTCGACCCTGGCGTTGACCGCCGCGATCGGCGTGGTCCGGTTCCCGGACACGCTGTCGCGCATGCACGCCGCGAGCAAGCCGCAGGTGCTCGGGCTGCTTCTGGTGCTGGCCGGCGCCGCCATTCGACTGCGGGGCAATGCCGACGTCGGCATGCTGATCCTGACGGGGCTGTTCACCTTGATCACGGCGCCGGTGGTGGCCAACCGGGTCGGGCAACTCGCCTACCGCGAGCAGAACATCCGCGACGACCTGCTCACCCGTGACGACTTGCGTGACTCAGCGAGTTGAGCTACTTACCTAGGTCGTCGGCTTGCCACACTCGGGGCAGAAATGGTCCTCAGGACGGTGCGGCGCTCCACACGAGGGACAGAAGTTATGGCCGCCTTCGATCGGCGTTGCGCCGAGCGGCGCACTTCCGTCGCTACCCGGTTGCGCCATCCCAGGAGAACCTCCGATGCCGGCACCTTGGGGTTGGGCCATCCTGCTTGAAACGTCTGTCTGACGCCCGACCACCACGGATTGGTGCCGCCGTCGGCGCAGGATCATGAAGATGAGGGTCCCGGCCGCTGCCAATACCAGTACGGCGCCGCCCACGATGTACCACAGCACACCCGACCTGCCGTGTGCGGGAGCCGAGAGGCTGACCACCTGGACGTTGTTCTTCGCGAGAAAGGCATGCAGCTGCGCCGCATCGGTGATGAAGTTGAATGGCTGGGTCTCGCCTTCCCCGGGCGACTCATCGTTCAAGCCGACGATCTGGCCGCGTTCGTCGATGGTCGGTCCACCGGACATGCCTGCCGACATCGGGGCACTGATCTCGGTGACCTGAACGCCTTGCGCGTCCACCTGGGTGCCGCTGACAGTGCCTGTCTTGAAACTCGGCTGGGGCAGACGGTTCGGATCGGCGATCGTGTCGCTGACGCTGCCCGGGAAACCGATCGCGGTCACCGAGGCGCCAACCGGAGGAGACACCGACGCCACCGGTAGGGCCTTTAGCGGCTTGAGACCGCTGACCTTCAACAACGCGTTGTCGCCGTTGTTCATCGGCTGGAAATCAGTCACCTGCACCGTGGTCCACTGGGTGATCTGGCGATCGTTGACACCTTCGGGCTGGATCACCTGCACGTTGCGTTGTATCGGTGTGCCCATGTTCTTGCCCTCGATCGGCCACTCCTCATTGACCGCGGTGTCGACCATCTTGCTGACATCGGCATCGGACGGCTGACCGAACATGCCAGAGGTGAACAGCGTCCGGTAGACGCCCGCTTTGATGCTGGGGTTGGCGGGGTCGACGCAGTGACCGGCGGTGACGATGAAACCCGCCGGGTCCACCACCGCGCCGCTGCAGGTAAAGAACGTCTTCATTTCCTGCGACCAGGTCGATTGATTGTTGTCCATGTACTTGGCCGGGACATTGACCCAGCCGTCCCACTCGATCTGGATATAGATCAGGCTGTCTTTGACCTTGGCATCCAGGGCGCTGTCGTCGGCGTGTGCGATCGGAGCTGTGAACATCACCGCAGCAGCAGCACTGGCAAGCCAGCCGACATACGTTGCCATCGTTGTTCTGACCATCATCACTCCCGCGTTGACTGGGCGTCTTCAACCCGTACAGGGGGAAGGCCGCCGTTCTGCCGTACAACAAGCAAAGGCGTTAACCCAGGTCGCAACTAAGGGCCGAAAGTCCTCTGAGATTGGGCCGATAGCCACGGCAATTATTTGCTACGGCAGGGAAATTGCGCGCTGAGACCAAGGCCTTGCACCAAGGAACACGCGGCCTGCTCTGCTGCACTACGAGGACTTCGCGGAGAAGTTCGGGAACACTGGACACAGTGAGCAGAACTGACGACGACACCTGGGACATCAACGAGAGCGTGGGTGCGACGGCGCTGGGCGTGGCCATGGCGCGGGCCCACGAGACCGCGTCCGAAACTCCGCTGTTCCTCGACCCGTACGCGCAGATGTTCCTCGATGCCGCCGCCGAGCGGGGTTGGGTGCCGCCGCAGGGGGCGATGGCCGAGCGGATCCGGACCATCGGCGACTACGCCGCGGCGCGGACAAAGTGGTTCGACGAGTTCTTCATCGCCGCGGGGGCCAGCGGCATACAGCAGGCCGTGATCCTGGCGGCCGGCCTCGATGCCCGGGCCTGGCGACTGCCATGGGTGGGCGACAGCGTGGTCTACGAGATCGACCAACCGAAGGTGCTGCAGTTCAAAGCCGAGGTCTTGGAGTCACACCATGCCCGGCCCGCCGCGGCGCTGGTGGCCGTCCCGGTCGACCTCCGTCGGGACTGGCCGACCGCGCTGCGTCAGGCGGGGTTCGATCCGGCGCAACCCACCGCGTGGTCGGTCGAGGGTCTGCTGCCTTATCTGCCCGCCACCGCGCAGGATCTGCTGTTCGAGCGCATCACCGAGTTGTCGGCGCGCGACAGCCGTATCGCCGTCGAGGGTTTCAGCGCCGACTTCTTCACCGAGGACTACCTGGCCCGCCGCCAGGCGCGGCTGCAGCAGCTCCGTGAGCAGGCCGGCCAAACGGGCCACGACATGCCCGACCCGGCCCAGCTCTGGTACCTCGAAGAGCGGGCCGATGTGGAGACGTGGCTGCACGACCACTGCTGGCAAGTCTCGTCGGTCCCGGCCGACGAACTGATGGCCCGCTATCACCGGGCACCGCTCGACGACGCCGACGACGGGAAAGTGCCGTCGGTGTTCGTCGAGGGCGTCTTGGACGAGCGTCCCGAGGGCTGAGAGGCCCGGAGTTACTTCGGCGTGGCCTTGACCGTCGGGGCGGCGAACGAGGTTTCAGGCGCCGTGGGCGGCGTGGTCATGGTGACGGTGGCGCCGAGCTTCATGGCGACCTGATCGGTGGTTCCGCCCACGGTGGCCGGGGTGCCGTCGATCGCGGTGATCACACCCATCACGGCCATGGCGCCCAGACCGGCGACCGCCGCCAACTTCTTTACGCGGTGGCGCGGCTTGTCTGGCTGGTACATCTGTTCTCCTCTGGCAAACGAGCGTTTCGGGCTTCCCGACCGGAGCCCAAATGGTGACAGGGCTTCGATGAGAGAACGCTGATAAAACCCACCGTGAACTTTGCTCTCAGCAAACTGTCAGCCACCATGCAGATCGTGGACATGTGATAGTGACTCAACATCCGGCCAGGCCCGTCAGCGCCGCGACCCCGGCGCACACTCTGGTGGCAACTGGGCCCAAACTGTCTGGATGACGTCACGCGCCGCTACGCGCGGTCTGCAGCTGCGGCCCCGCGGCTGGGGCATCGCGACCCGGTCGGCCATCGTCGCGGCCACCGTCGTGCTGGTGGTGCACGTCGTCGCCGGAGCCGCGTTGGTCGCGCTGCTGGGCCACTTCCTGATCTCCGAGGTCGACGACGCCGCAGCGGCCCGCCTGCACGACATCGTCAGCGGGCTGCGCTCCGAGCCGCCCAACGAGTTCGACAGCGCTCTGTTGGACACCGACCAGCGGATCATCGCGATCCAGGTGATCTCGGACAACGACACCGTCGTCTACCGTTCGACCGACGCCCCCTCGACCCCGCTGGTCCCGATCGGCGGCATCGGCAAGACGCCGACTCAGATGTCGGACAACGCCACTCCGGACAACGACCTGCGCATCGTCGGGGAACGTGTACACACCTCCAGCGGCCACTACACGGTGTTGGTGGCAGGCAGCAGCGAGGTCGCCGAGACCACAGTCCAGACGGTCGCGTTCTTGCTTTGCGGCGCAGCACCTTTGGTGATCACCGTGGTCGCCATGGCCACGTATCTGTTGGTCAAGCGGTCGCTGAGGTCGGTCGACGCCATCCGCGCCCGAGTCTCCGACATCAGCACCTCGGATCTCTCCGAGCGCGTCCCGATGCCGGAGAGCCACGACGAGATCGCAGCCCTGGCCGACACCATGAACGCCATGCTGGCCCGCCTCGAGATGGGCCACAACGCGCAGCGCCAGTTCGTCGGCGACGCGTCGCACGAACTGCGTAGCCCACTGACCACGATCATCTCGGCGCTCGATGTCGCGCAGTCGCACCCTGAATTGCTCGATCAGGACATGATCGAGCAGACGCTGATCCCCGAAGCCCAGCGCATGCAGCTGCTCATCGACGATCTTCTGCTCTTGGCCCGCGCCGACGAGCGGGGGCTGAAGCTACGCAGGGAGGACGTCGATCTGGAGGCCATCGCCATCGCCGAGGCCGACCGGCTGTGTCGCGAAACCACTCTCGCTATCCACCGTGACATCACGCCGGCACACCTGCGCGGTGATTCCCGGGCACTGCTGCGGTTGTTGCGCAATCTCACCGACAATGCGGCCCGCCATGCTGAATCACGCATCGACATCACCCTCAGTGAGCACGACGGCTGCATCCTGCTCGCGGTCGCCGACGACGGGCCGGGAATTCCTGCGAAAGACCGGCTCCGGGTGTTCGACCGGTTCGTAAGGTTGGACTCCGACCGGTCCCGCAGCGGCGGCGGCACCGGCCTCGGACTCTCGATCGTCGCCGAAATCGTTGCGGCACATGACGGCAGCATCAACATGACCGATCGACCCGGCGGCGGGACCGCCGTGCGCGTTCAGTTTCCGTCGGGTACTTCGCCGGATTCCAACCGGTAACCCACGCCGCGCACGGTGCCGATCGTGTTGGTGCCGAAGGGCGCATCGATCTTCCGGCGGACATACCGCACATATACCTCGACGACGTTGTGCGGCCCGGAATAGTGGGCGTCCCATACGTTGCGGAGGATGTCAGACTTGGTGACGACGGTGTCCTTGTTGCGCATCAAGTACTCGAGCAGGCCGAATTCCCTGCGCGTCAACTCGATTGGGACGCCGTCGCGGGATACGGTCTTGCGGGCGGGGTCCAGCGACAACGTCCCCGCCGTCATGACCACCGGGCGCTCCGGGGCACAGCGACGCTGCAGGGCACGCAGCCGCGCGGCCAGCACGTTGAACTTGAACGGTTTGGTGAGATAGTCGTCGGCGCCGAGGTCCAGGGCGTCGGTCTCGTCGAATTCACCGTCCTTGGCGGTCAGCATCAACACCGGGGTCCACACCTGCTCGGCCCTGATGCGGCGCAGCACCTCGTACCCGCTCATCCCGGGCAACATGATGTCGAGCACGATGACGTCGAAATCGTCTTCGACCGCGTGATGCACAGCGTCGACACCATTGTCGACGGCAACCACCACCCAGCCTTCTGCCCGCAGCCCCAAGCTCAGTGTCTTGGTGAGCCGTGGCTCGTCGTCGACGATCAAAACCCGCATCTCGGCGTCAATCCTGCTACTCGGATAGTTGAAACTCCACCATGGCCGTCACCGTGTCGACGGCTTCGCTCAGCGCGTCCAGTCGCGCCGCGGCGCTCGGTGCGCACAGCACCGAATACCGGTCGGCCTGCCCCATCGGCACCCGGGCGGCCAGCGCGTAGAGCGGATCGATCGGGTCGGCGGCGGCGGCGGTGACGATGTCGCGGCTGTGGAACGCGACGCCCCGCGCCTCGCCGATCAGATCGAACAGTGCCACCATGCGGTCCTGCACATCGGTGAGCAACGACGCGTCGGCGGTGCCCGGTTCATCGTCCCAGACTTCGATCTCAGCCCGTGGGTACGGATCGTCGTCCAGCCAGCGCAGCACCCGAATACGTTCGGCCATAACGCATCTGAGCCGGTAGCGGTCCACGCCGAAGTTCTGGCAGTCGACGATCCGGGCAAGCGCACCGACGTCGCATCGCTGGTCACCCCCGCCGACCTCGCGCCCGGCCGAGATCAGTACGACGCCGAAGGCAGGCTCGGTCATGGCCATGCAATCGCTCACCAGCGCGACGTAGCGGGGCTCGAAGATGCGCAGCGGCAATTCTTCACCCGGCAGCATCGCCATCTCGAGGGGAAACATCGGTGTCGCGGTCACGGGTCAGCCGGGAACTTTCTTGTTGATCGCCTGCACCACCGTGGCGCCGGGATCGGCGAGCACGCACATCGCCCCGATGAAACTCACCCACAGGAACGGATTCTTCTTCAGCCCCGGGTAGCCGTTGTCGCCGAGCAGTTGGACCATGCCCATCTTCGTCGGGTCGTCGAATGCCGAGTACTCGTCGCACGTGGTGGACATGCCGTTCGGAGGCGGCGTGCTGGCAGCGCTGGTGCCGGGGGTCACCTCGGGCGGCAACGGGTTGGCGGTCGGCGTCGGGCGCGGCCGTGACGTCGTGGTCGTGGCCGTGGTCGTCGTGATCCCGGTCTGGTCCGGGTCTGCCATCGGTGCGCCTGCAGTGACCTCGGTGCAGCCGGCGAGACAGATGGCCGCAGTGGCAATCACAGCCGTCATCGAACGCTGCATCAGCTCACCCTATAGCTCAAGCTCGCCGATCAGGGCATCCACGACCTCACGCAGGTCGCCGTCGTTCTCCTCAGCGACCCGGCGCTGTCGTTGATACGACGCCCCCGAGTGGTAGATGTCGGCGACCGCGGCCAATTCGTCACTGCACTTCAGGGTTTTGGCCACCGGCTCCAGCCGGTTGAGTAGCTCGTCGAGATCATCGGTGACCAGCCGCTCATTGCTGTCGGCATCGAGAATGATGACCGCGTCGAGGCCGTAGCGCGCTGCGCGCCACTTGTTTTCCTGCACATGCCACGGCGGCATGGTCGGCAATAACTCGCCCGCGTCGAGGCGACGGTCCAGGTCGACGATCAGGCAATGCGTCAGCGCCACCAGCGCGCTGAGCTCGCGGATGTTGGAGACGCCGTCGAATATCCGTACCTCCACGGTGCCCAGCTGAGGCGACGGCCTGATGTCCCAACGGATTTCGTTGAGGTGGTCGATGATGCCGGTCTTCTTCTGGTCGTGCACGAAGCCCTCGAATTCGGGCCACGACTGGAATTGGAACGGCAGGCCTGCGGTCGGCAACTGCTGGAACATCATCGCCCGGTTGCTGGCGTATCCGGTGTCCTCCCCTTCCCAGAACGGGGAGGACGCCGACAGCGCCAGCAGGTGCGGATACTGGTTGAGCAGTGACGAGATGATCGGCATCACCTTGTGCGCCGACGAGATACCGACGTGCACATGGACGCCCCAGATCAGCATCTGGCGGCCCCACCATTGCGTCCGCTTGATCAGCTCTGCGTAGCGCGGAGCGTCGGTGAGCTGCTGCGTCGACCACTTCGCGAACGGATGTGTACCCGCGCAGAACAACTCCATGCCGCGCGACTCGACGATCCGTCGCACGGACCCGAGGGTGCCGCGCAGATCGTCCATCGCCTCCGCGGTGGTCTCGCATACCCCGGTGACGATCTCGACGGTGTTGCGCAGCAACTCCTTGTGGACGTGCGGGTTGTCGCCGAGGTCGGCGATCACCGCAGCGGCCTCGTTGCTCAGTTCCCGGCTGCCGGCGTCGACGAGAGCAAACTCCCATTCCACCCCGAGTGTGGGACGGGGCGAGCCGGCAAAATCGATGCGGCTGTTAGCCGGTACCGATGACACCGCAGGCCACGCGCTTACCAGCGTCGCCGGTGGCCATGGTGGCCTCATCGGGGCCTGGTGCACCACCGTTGATCTGCTGGTAGCGCTCCGGCGGGATGTTGGCGAAGTTGTCGGACTTCTCGTGGATGATGATGGCCGTCTTGCCGCCGCCCTGCAGGTCGGCAGCGGTGAAGGCGTCGGTGGTGGTCACGAGCTTGCCCGAACCGTCGGCACGTACCTGCAGCGAGCTCAGGTCGCCACTGGCGGGGTGCGCGGTGTGCCCGGCCACCTGGAAATGTCCACCTGCGGAGTTGAAGTCGCCAGGGGCGCCACCGGTGGGGGCCACGGAGTTGGCCTCACACTTGCCCACCGAGTGGATGTGCAGGCCGTGGAATCCGGGGGCCAGCTTCCCGGGTGCGGTGGTCTCGACGGTGACGGTGGCGAAGCCGTCGGCGAACTGGAATTCCGCGGTGGCCACGGACGTACCGTCGGCGGTCTTCAGGTCTGCTGTCAGGGTCTCGCCCGCGCTCTGCGTGCCGGTGGCGCCGGTGTTCCCGTGCCCGCTGCCGTGCTCACCGGGTGCGGCCGACGGAGACGGCGATCCGGTCCAGATGGACGGAGTGGTACCCGGCGTGTCGGACGGCACCTGACCAGGCGGGCTGCAGGCGCTCAGCGCGACAACGGGGGCGGCGAACAGGACAGCGACACTGACGGGCTTCAGCATGGGCCAAAGCCTAGCCGGTGACCACCACGATCACGCCCGGTGGTTGCTCGTTGAGTTCAGCGCGTCGAGGTTCGACCGGGGCGGCGAGCAATTTGCCCACCTCATCAGCGGCTTCCTTCTCTCCGGGGGTATCACCGAAGAACACTGTCGTGCCGGTGACACCGTCCAGCGTGAGGTTGCCGGTCTCGGTGACATGCCAGTGCGCCTCGCGCAACCGGTTGGCCGTGCCTTCTGCCGCACCGGGGACATCGGAGACGTTGTACACCCGAACATCGGTCTTGGCAGGATCCGGCGCGGCTTTGGCGGCGGTGGACGTGGCGGTGGTCGTCGTGGTCGTCGCCGAGGACACGGTGGAGCTGTCGCCCGAGGAGTCGTCGCCGGAACCGATCGCCTGGAATCCGACCAACAGGAAAACCACCCCGAGGAACAGCAGCACCATCACCATGGCACGCAGGGGTAGCCCGGAGGATTCTCGCTGATTCATCGGGTCCACTGTATCGAGCGAATCGCCCGACCCGTCACCGGCGCAGGCCTACGTGACGTCGAAGCCGAGCCGCCGCGCGGCCCGGGCCTTCTGCCGACTGGCCCTCAACCGGCGCAGCCGCTTGACCAGCATGGGGTCGGCGGCCAATGCCTCCGGGCGGTCCACCAGTGCGTTGAGCACCTGGTAGTACCGCGTTGCCGACATGGAGAACAGCTCTTTGATCGCGTCTTCCTTGCTGCCCGCGTACTTCCACCATTGGCGTTCGAAGGCCAAAATATCGTGTTCGCGTCGGGTGAGCCCGTCGGTCAGATCAGAGTCATCTCCGGATCGCTCAGTCCGCGCCATGGCGCCGTCCATATTGCTCCCTTGGACCCTTCCGACACTCGAGAAATGACATCGCTGTGGTTCGGCGATTATTCAACCACGGCTTGCTGGCTTGGCGTGACACATAAGCCCGCGAGTCGGGTGGCAAGCATTTCCGCCTAAGCTTCCCCCGTGGCTGTCGTACCGATTCGCATTGTCGGAGATCCCGTGTTGCATACGCCGACCGAGCCGGTACCTGTAGGGCCGGACGGTTCACTGCCGGCTGATCTCGCCGAGTTGATCCAGACGATGTACGACACGATGGACGCCGCCAACGGGGTTGGCTTGGCCGCCAACCAGATCGGCGTCTCCAAGCGGTTGTTCGTCTACGACTGCGCCGACACACGCACGCGCACCAACCGCCGCCGGGGCGTGATCATCAACCCGGTGCTCGAGACATCCGAGATTCCCGAGACCATGCCCGACCCGGACAACGACGACGAGGGTTGTCTGTCTGTGCCGGGTGAGCAATTCCCCACCGGCCGCGCCGAGTGGGCCCGCGTCACAGGACTGGATGCAGAGGGCAACTCCATCACATTGGAGGGCACCGATTTGTTTGCCCGCATGCTGCAGCACGAGACCGGCCACCTCGACGGATTCCTCTACATCGACAAGCTCGTGGGCCGTCACGCGCGCGCCGCCAAACGTGCGGTGAAGCGCAACCATTGGGGCGTGCCGGGCCTGTCCTGGATGCCCGGCGAGGATGCCGACCCGTTCGGGCACTGATGCCAGCGGTGCTGCCGACGCCGGGCACGCGGGTCAGCCTGCGCTACCGCCTGCCTGAGGGTTCGGCCAAACCGCTGACCGACGTCGTCGGGCATGTGGAGCAGATCGAGCCGACCGTGCTGGTGCGCACCAAATCCGGCGAGCTCGTCGACATCGACCCCGGCGACATCGTGAGCGTGCGGGAGCTGTCGTACGCCCCGGTCCGCGGGTCACAGATCCGGGCCGTGGAGCACGCGGCGGCGCTGGCGTGGCCGGGCACGGAGCAACACTGGCACCGCGGGTGGTTCCTGCGGGCCGGCGGCGGCGTCACCAGCCGCGCCAATTCAGCTGTCCCACTGGATATGTCGGCTCAGATCGCCGACCTCCCCGCGATCGTGGCCTGGTATCGCGAGCGGGACCTGCCGCCCTGGCTGGCGCTACCGGAGCGGCTGCTGCCGATCCGGACTCCCGGCGTCAAGGCCACTCGGGTCATGGTGCGCGCCATCGACACGCCGGCCCCGGCGCCACCGGCCGTCGCGCTGGCCCCGCGGCCCGATGCCGCGTGGCTGGCGGGCTATCGGCGTGAGGTACCCGTCGACGTCCTGACGGCCGTCGTCGACGGCGAGTTGACTTTCGCGTCCGTGGCGGGCCGGGCGGTCGGCCGCGGGGCGGTCACCCCTGCCCCGGACGGCACCCGATGGCTCGGCATCTCGTCGATCCGGACGGCCGACGGCAGCCGCAGGCAGGGTCACGCCCGGGCCCTGTGCCAAGCGCTGATCGCGTGGGGCGGCACTGCGGGGGCGCAACACGCCTACGTGCAGGTCGAGGTCGACAACGACCCAGCCATCGCGCTGTACACCTCGATGGGCTTCCGGCTGCACCACCACGGCCACTATGTCGACGCCCGTACGCTCTAACCTCATGCGCCTGGCCACTTGGAACGTCAACTCCATCCGCACCCGTGTCGACCGCGTCACCGACTGGTTGTCCCGTGCGGACGTCGACGTGCTGGCGATGCAGGAGACCAAGTGCACCGACGAGCAGTTCCCCACCATGCCGTTCGCCGCGCTCGGATACGAGGTTGCCCACGTCGGCCTCAACCAGTGGAACGGGGTGGCCATCGCGTCGCGAGTCGGCCTCGATGACGTGCAGGTCGGCTTCGACGGACAGCCAACCTGGAGCAGCAAGCCCGAAGAGGAGGCGACCGCCGAGGCCCGCGCACTGGGTGCGACGTGCGGCGGTGTGCGGGTGTGGAGTCTGTATGTGCCCAACGGCCGTACCCTGGCCGACCCGCATTACACCTACAAGCTGGATTGGCTTGCCGCCCTCCGCGATACCGCGGCGGGTTGGTTGCGTGACGACCCGCAGATGCCGATCGCACTGGTCGGCGACTGGAACATCGCTCCCACCGACGAGGATGTCTGGGACATGACCAGATTCGACGGCAGCACGCATGTCTCCGCGCCCGAGCGGGCCGCCTTCCAGGCCATCAACGACGCCCAATTCACCGACGTGGTGCGGCCTTTCACGCCGGGCCCGGGAATCTACACGTACTGGGATTACACCCAGCTGGCTTTCCAGAAGCGCCGCGGCATGCGCATCGATTTCATCCTCGGCTCCCCCGCCCTGGCCGCGCGCGTCACCCATGCCGAGATCGTGAAGGACGAGCGGCGTCCCAAGAAGGGCACCACCGCGCCGAGCGACCACGCCCCGGTCGTCGTCGACCTGGAGTGAGCGGTCCCCGTTGACTCCGCGCCCAAGGCGTAGAAGTGCGAGTGAGCGGCACCGCTGACGCAGAATCACCGCGACGCCGGCAGGCTGCGGACGGTTAGCATTGGCGCGACGGGAGGGGCAGATGACCAACAGGTGGAGCGCGGTGTCCACATCGCCGACCTTGCCCGTGCACCACGCGCCTGCCGACGGCCTCACCGCCTCGGATCTGTTCACCCCGCAGGCCGCCGCGACGGTCACGCTCGACGAAAAGCTCCGCCGGGCCTACTTCTGGCTGATCAACAAGGCCGTCATCTCCCCGTTCTACGACGTCGAATTCGGCTCGGACACCACGGTCAACTATCCGCTCGGCGATGCCGGCGCCGCGCTGAGCCTGCCCAAACAGCCGGCCTATTCATCCAATGTCCTTGTGCCCCTTCTGACTTTCGCCGTCGGCGGCAGGTGCCTGCTGATCGGCGGCCCCGGCCGCGGCAAGACCACCCTTGCCGTGTTGATGGGTGTCCTGGCCGGCTCGGCGCCCGCCGACGTGCGCCGCCACGTCCAGCAGGGCCAACCCCAGATGACGGTCGGTGACCTGGTCGGGATTCCACTGCCGCGTGATCTGGTGCAGGCCGCGAGCCTTGCCGAGATCACCATCGCCTGGAAGAGCTGGCTCACCGCTCCGGTCAAGATCATCGACGAGTACAACCGGATTCCGACCAAGACGCAGTCCGCACTGCTGACCATGGTCGCCGAGGGCTATGTCGAAAGTCACGACCAGATGCACGTCACCGCACCCGAAAACGGGGTGCAGAGCTGGTTTTTCACCGCCAACGACGACGGTGGTGGTGGCACCTTCCCGGTGATCCAGGCGCTGCGTGACCGGATCGATGTGACGGTGCAGGCCTTCGGATTCAACAGCCGGTTCCTCGACGAGCTGGTAACCCGCGTCGAGGCCGGCGACCGCCCGGAGGACAACGTGCCTGCCGAATTGGTGTTCACCGCCGCCGAGCAGGCCGCCATGGTCGACGCGATCCGCGCGATCCCGGTGCCCACCGAGGTGCGCCGCCGTCTGGAGTTCTTCGTCAGCCACTTCGAGTTCGTCCAGCACGGCGGCCGCCGTTTCGAATACCGCACCAAGGACGTGGTGGCCACCGCCGGTCTTGAGGTCGAGCAGATCATCGACGCCAACTCGGGTGCCGATCTGCAGGTCGATCTCGGCGCACAGACCGTCAACGGGGTGTCGGTGCGCTCGCTGCAGAACCTGGTGCTCTACGCCAAGGCATTGGCCTGGTTCCGGGGCAACGACACCGTCACACTTGAGGACGTGCGGGCGATGGTGCCGTTCGCCTTGCGCGGCAAGCTGTTACCGAACCCTGCGCATCCGAGGTTCGACACCGGCTCGGACCGCGAGCTGGCATCGGACCCGGCGAGCTGGCTGATCGATCTGTTCGACGCCTCGTGCCGGCAATACCTCGCGCTGGCCCGCGATGACGAAGACCCGGTCGCCGAACTGCTCGCCCAGTTCGGCCGTGGCCTCGACGGCGTGGACGCGCTCGAGGTGTCTCGGCGACTCACATCCCTCGAGGCCAGGATCTCGGCGATCTCGGGTATCGGCAAAATATATGGCCGGGATTTCGA
Organism: Mycolicibacterium brisbanense; assembly: GCF_001570425.1. Lineage (GTDB taxonomy): Bacteria > Actinomycetota > Actinomycetes > Mycobacteriales > Mycobacteriaceae > Mycobacterium > Mycobacterium brisbanense. The sequence goes on along the minus strand of NZ_BCSX01000011.1, from coordinate 62,275 downwards.
TGATCTGGTCGCACTCAAGTATCTCTACCAACGGTATTCGAACTACCTGCACTGGCTGGAGAGCGGCCGGTGATAGCCCGCGCCTACCACCAGGTGAACCTCGACGTACCCGCGGCGGCGGAGCTTCCGACGGTGCCGGGGCTCGACCTCGCACTGTCGGCCGTCAACGTCGCCCGCTTCGGCGGCGACCCGCACCGCTACCGATCTGCGCTGCAAGGCATCTCGTTGCCGTCCGACGCGATGGTGAACGTCGCGGCAGTCGCCGCCTGGCGCTGCGGGGTGCTCGGTATCCGCGCCGATGCCCTGGCCCGATTACCGCTACTGCCAATCGATGTCGCGGCCTCGGTGCTGGGTCTGCCGGTCGATGCGGTCGTACCCTTCACCAATGGGCAGGCGGTCGACCGGTTCTACTGGCCGTTGCGCCCGCAGGGCCAGTTGATCGCCCGGATCGGCGGTTTCACCGGCTTGGGCGGCATGTGGGACCATCCGCCCACCGATCCGGCACCGTACGGCCAAGGCCGGTGGGTGGTCAGCGTCGGCGGTCACCGCAAGCAGATCGACGCCGATGTGTTCGGCCACGTGGTGTCCTCCGAACTCACGGGCACCCCGGTGGACGACGGACCCCGGACGGCACAGCTGGTGGTGCGTCCCAACTCGTACCTGGCCGAGATCTGGCCGGCATGACCGGCCGGGCACCGACCGACACCGAATTGGTGGCCTGGCGGGCCGCACTGGAGCTGTGGGGTGTGCAGCTGCATCTACCGAACATGGTGCGCGACAGTGCAACCGGAACCTTCGCGTGGTTCTCCTTCCCGCCGTCGATCTCGATCGACGTCGATGAACTGGCCCGCCACGGCGCCGCACGCCATCTGGTCAGCGTCTTCGCCCATGAGATCGGCCATCACGTGCTGTCCCCCAGCACCCGCATCGTGTCGTTCAAGCTGCTGCAGCAGATGGCCCGGGCCATCGTGGCGAGCGATCCACGCCGGGCCATCCCCGTCAACAAGACAGCGCAGAAGCTGTCCAACCTGTGGTCGGACATGCTCATCAACGATCGGGTGGTGCGGATGCAGCGCAGACGCCACCCTGGTGCCGAGCCGGACATGATCGCGTTGTGGCGCACCCTCGCAGCCAGGGACCCGGTGTCGAACGCATTCTGGTGGGTGCTCATGCGAACCTATGAGCTGCTGTGGTCGCTGCCGTCGAACACGTTGTGCCCCAATGATCCTCCCGTAGTACCGGAAGCAGCGCGGGAAGAGGCGCGAGCCCGCCAGCAGATCGACCCAGCAACGCTCGATGTCTCGATGGTCCGCGAGGATCTCCGGGAGAAGGAACGTGCCCACCGGGCCGCAGCGCTGCGGGTGCGGGCGCTGCAGGACGAACTGCTACTCAGCCAGCCCGTGCAACCGGTTGCCGATGCCGAATACCTCGCCAAGGCGATCCGCACGTTCGGGGCCGACCCGGTGGGCGGTGCGCTGACCTTCGGCATGGTGCTGGTGCCCTACCTGGTACTGGAATCCGTGACCTCGGGTGAGGCCGACCCGTCCGGCGGTGGCTGCGCGGAAGTGGACGGATCGCCCGCAACCGCAGCCGAACTCGCCGAGGTGCTGGCCGATCCGCGGCTCACCGAAACCCCGGTACACCCCGCGGCCGACGCCGTCGGCGTCCCGATGCAGGATCCTGCGCCGGGCCAACAATACGGTGTCGCAGAGACTTTGGCCCTGTTCGCGGGCTCCGACCCCAACGCGGTGATGCTCGCCTGGTACGAGGCGCAGGCCCGGCCGTGGGTTTCTCCGCTGCTGCAACAAGGCCATGGCGCCACCGCTGTCAGCATCCCGGGCCCGCTGGAAACGTGGGAGCTCGACGACGAAGTCGCCGACATCGACTGGCCGGCAACGCTTGCCGTGAACCCGGTGGTGGTGCCCGGGGTGACGACGCGGCGGCGCACGCATCTGCCCGACGACCCGTCTCCCACCACCGAAGCCGTCACGCTGGACCTGTACATCGACTCGTCGGGCTCGATGCCGAAGCCCGGACGCGGCTCGCCCGCGGTGCTCGCCGGCATGATCCTGGTGCTTTCCGTGCTCAAAGGCGGTGGGCGGGTGCGGGTCACGTCGTGGTCGGGCCGGGGCCAGGTGGCAGGCGACAGCGTGTTCACCCGCGACCGGATGGAGATCATGCGCCGGCTGACCACGTTCTTCAGCGGCGGCACCTCGTTTCCCCTCGACCTGCTCGCCGAGCGGTACCCGCCCGGCGACAGGCCCTCTGACGAGTTGCGGCACCTGGTGGTGTTGTCCGATGACGGCCTGGCATCGCTGTTCGGCGAAGGACAAGAGCAGTACGCCGGGGTGGCGGCAGCTGTGCGGCGCCAACTCGACACCGCCACACTGCTGGTGCAGGACCGGTCCCGCACGATCGCCGGGCCGGCCGCCGAGGCCGGTTATGCCGTCGATTACCTGGACACCATGTCCGACGCCCCCGCGGTCTGCTCCCGGCTGGCCGCTCACATCGCCGCGTATCGCCGGACGGTGTTGCATGGCTGAGCAATTGGCGAACTGGTTCGCCGAAGGGTTGGACGAGCAGGCGGTATGGTCGCGGCTGCGGCCCGGCCCGCCGGTCGACGAGGTCGCCGCGCGGCTGGCCAGCACGCCGCAGCCGTTTCTCGCCGACACCGTCGATGTGGTGGCCCTCGCGTGCGACGTGTTCAACAACACCGGATGTGCGGCGGCGGCTCAGCGCATCGCCGAGCGGGGCACACCGGCCGCCCGGCGGGGTGCCGCGATCGGTTTGTGGCTGTTCGCGAGTGCGGACCTGATCGGCCCGTTCAGCGTGCCGCTGGACGAGCGCATGGCCGGACGGGCCCTGTTGGCCTTGGCTTTTCGGGTGGCGCCGCTGGTGGACCCGGGCCGCTGGCTCAGCGATGCGGAGCGCCGCGACGAGGTGGTGCGCACGTTCCTGTTGTGGGATGGTCTGCTGCCGCACGGAGAGGACGTCGCGCAGGCGCGGTCCCTGTTCGAGATGCGTGATTCGGTGCGGCGCGAAGGCGCGCTGGCGCAAGCCCTGGCTGACCACGAACACCGCATGGCCGTGCAACGCCGCCTGGCCGACGCGCAGGCCAAAGAAGCTGCGGCACGGTACAACAGTGAGTGACGATCCGCTGCGGCTCGACGACTACGTCCCGTTCGGACAGGTGGCCCTGACCGATGAAGAGCGCTGGCCCGGGCTGTCCGCGACCGGGCGGCAGCGGTTGGCGGAGCTGGAACACCATCGTCTGGCACCGGCGTGGTGTCACCGCACGGGACACCGGTTGCGCCCCGACCAGCAGCAGGCGGCTGTTCACCAACTGCCCCTTGATGATTGGCTGCCGCAGCATCTCGCGTTGGCCCGCACGCTGCCGGCCTACCGCCACCACAGCGGGCCGCTGGACGACCTGACCGATTTCCCGCTGATCGGCCGCGAGGATCTGGCCGGGGACATCGCGGCGTTCGTCCCTCCCGGTGCCGACCTGAGCCGCATGCTGCACGGTACGAGTTCGGGCAGCACGGGTGCGGCATTGGTGATGCCCGACGACCCCGACGAGCTGGCTCGCGGGTTTCATTGGCTGCGCAGTCTGGTCGGCGCGCACTGGGAACCTGACCGGCATCGGCTCGGGTTGGTGCAGACCGTTTTTCAGCGTCAGGCATTCACGTACAAATCGGTGCTCCCAGGGTTCGGTGAGGCGATGATGGCCCGGCTCAACCTGCATCCCGGCACATGGGCGGGCGGGCGCACGCAGCGCGACGGATTTCTGCGGCATACCGATCCGCAGGTGATCAGTGGGACACCCACGGCACTGGAGGTGCTGCTCGAACCACAGCTCGCACAGACACTGCGACCGCTGGCATTGATCTCAGGGGCGATGACGTTGACCGCGCCGTTGCGGCGTGCGCTTGAGGCTGCCTACGACTGTCCGGTGCTGGACATCTACGGCTTGCACGAGACCCGGCCCATCGCAGTCAGCGACGACGGCGGCCCGTTCACCGTCGCCGAGCGCCGCGTGCACGTCGAGGTGCTGGCGGGCGAGATCGTCGTGACATGCGGCGAGAACCAGTTCCTGCCCCTGGTGCGGTATCGCACGGGAGACTACGCACGGCTGGTCACGCACCGCGGCCGCCCGGCGCTGGCCGACCTGGAAGGCAGGGAGGCAACGGTTTTCGTCTCCGCGACCGGCGACGCGGTGCCCTGCGTCGACCTCACCCAGCAGTTGCAGGCCGCCGGCGCCCGCGGGTGGAGCGTCGAACAGGATGCGGCAGGCCACATCTCGGCGGTGATCGCATCCGGTGACCGCCAGCGGGTCGCCGACGCACTGGCCCTGTTGCTGGGACGCCCGGTCGAGGTGACCCGGGTGGCGACCCTGGCCGAGCTGGGGCCGGGCAAGCCGCGGCGCTACGCCTCGGCTACTTCGCCGACGGCATCGCGCGTCGACTCCGGCCGATGAGGAGTCATACCCCCGCGTAATACGCCGAGGGCGCCGAACGCCCCGGTGACACCGTCGGGTCTAGAGCCCCAGAGGCAGGAGGTCGGATTCGGGAGCACGTGTGTGAAACTGTATTCCCCTGGGCGACAACACTTGTTCTATTGCGTTCACCATGCCGCCCACCAGTCCTGATTCGCTGCCGAGCCGACCGTGCGCAATCGACAGATTCCGGGTGGCCAGCGGTTGACTTTGCTGATAGACCACGCTGCGAACCTGCGACAGCACATCCTCGGTGCATTGGGTGATACGGCCCTCGAGGACGATCAGAGCGGGATTGCAGAAGTTCACCAGATCGGCGACGACCTGCCCGATCAGGTTTGCGACTTCGCGCACGATATGCACGGTGGTCGGCTCTCCGTCTTTGAGCCACTCGATCATTTCCTCGGCGTCCACACTGACGCCTGCGGCATCCGAGACCTTCATAGCGATCGCATCGATCGAGGCGACCGCCTCGAGACAGCCGCGATTACCGCATCTGCACAACACATCACTTGTCGACCTGGTCCGCATGTGACCGATATCCGCGGCGGCTCCGTCGGCTCCGTGGAGTAGCAGGCCACTCTCACTGACGAAGCCTGCACCAACCCCCTTGTCGATGCTCACGAGCAACAGGGGCAGCTTGTCACCGCCATGCAGGCGTGCTTCGCCGAGTGCCATGGTGTTGACGTCGTTGTCGACGACGACATCGCAGTAGAACTCCTTGGCCATCGCGTTGCAGACCGCAAATCCGTCCCAGCCGGGCATGAGGGGCGGCCGCACTGCGTGGCCCAAGTGAGAGTCGACAGGTCCGGGCAGGCCGACGGAAATGGCCAGTGCGTCACCCCGTGAGCGCCCATTTCGTTCCATCAGCGCGACGAATTCCGCGGCAATCCGCGAGAGGAGTTCCTGTGGACCGACGCTCACAGGCATCGGGACGAGACAGCGGTCGACCTCGTTCTTGTCCAAAGTTGCTATGGCAAGCCATGTTTCGTCGACACCCACCACCGCGATGAGCACGACGCCGCGGCGTGCGCTGACGCGGAAGGTCTGGGCGGGCCGTCCCCGGGTGTGACTGCCTCCCATACCGGCATCATCGACCAAGCCTGCTTCCATGAGCACCTCAAGGTGGGTGTCGATGGTCGAACGGGCCAGGCCCGTCGACTTGACGATGTCGCGTCGGCTTGCCACACCGCAATCGGCGATCATGCGCGCGATCGTGCTCCGGGCAGCATGAGCGTCCGGCGCGAGCGTGCGGTCCGCCTTGAGAAGCTGCACTTCGGTCCAAAGAGAGCCCATAACGCCACACGATACGGGGTTTTGATGCCCGAATTATGTCGAGATCTTCATATAACTGGCATCTTTTACCGCCTATTGAGCCGTATCTAGACTCAGATCCGCGCGTTTGGGACGTAGAACACACCGGATCGCGCATCTAGACGGACTCAGCACGCATCTGTTCGACGCAAGGAACCGATGCCCCCAATCAGCGGGAGGTGAAACGATGGCACCCCGAATTCAGGTCCGGGCAGCTTCCAAAGAGTTCCTCGGCATACCAGCCCTGGAAGACGTCAGCTTTCACCTCGACGAGGGTGAAATCCTGGCGTTGGTCGGTGAAAACGGAGCCGGCAAGTCCACACTCATTCGTATTCTGTCCGGCGCACACCAGCCGAGCTCGGGCACTATCGAGATCGATGGACGTGTCGTCACCATCGACTCGCCCAAGACGGCCGAGCGCCTGGGTATTGCGACCGTCTACCAGGAGCTGAGCCTCTTTCCACAGCTCAGCGTCGCTGAGAATCTTCTGTTCTCGAGCTTCCCAGACCGTGCCAGGGTGCGCTGGCGCCACGTGCGGGAGGAGGCGGCGAAATTCCTCGCCGAGCTGGGCCTGGGCGTTCCCGTCGAGGCCACCGTGGCGAGCTTGAGTATCGCCGAGAAGCAGATGCTGGAAATCGCAAAAGCGCTCCATCGCAACGCCCGGATACTCATTCTCGATGAACCGACCGCAGTCCTGGGTGGATCCGATGTCGATCACCTGCTCGAACTGGTCCGCGGCCTGGCACGCAAGGGGGTGAGCGTCATCTTCGTGTCACACCGGCTCGATGAGGTCTTCGGCCTTGCGGACCGCTACCTCGTTCTGAAAGACGGACGCGTTTCAGGGGAAGGCCCACTCGCGCAGACCAGTCATGACCAGCTCGTCTCTCTGATGGTGGGGCGCGAATTCCGCCACAAGACCGGCGAAAACCGGTCGGAGCCGGGCGATGTGGTCCTCGACGTCGACTCGATATCACGACAGGGCGTGCTGTCGGACATCTCGTTCTGCGTACATGCCGGCGAGGTCGTCGGCATCGCAGGCCTACGCGGAGCGGGACGCACCGAACTCGCCCGGGCAATCTACGGCGCAGATCCGCTGGACGCCGGCACTGTGCGAATGAACGGAAAGCCTCTCACCCTGAATCCCCGGGCCGCGATCGAAGCAGGCATCGGCTTGGTCCCCGAGGAACGAAAATCACAGGGACTGTTCACTTCTCTTTCAACAGCCGCGAACATTCCGGTCGCCTGGTTCGCCAAGGCCGGCACCAAATTCAGCACTTCCGGTCGAGAACGCGCGCTGGCTCTCAACTATAAGCGACGCCTGCACATCAAAGTTTCCGATGTCGGGGCGCCGGTTGCGACCCTGTCTGGTGGAAACCAGCAAAAGGTCGTTCTCGCGAAGTGGCTCCAAGCAGGCGTGCAGCTGCTGATTCTCGACGAGCCCACCCGTGGCATCGACATCGGTGCCAAACAAGAGATCTACGAGATGATCTCGGACCTGTGCCGGTCGGGATTAGCAGTACTGGTCATCTCCTCGGAACTGCCAGAAGTCATCGCATTGAGCCATCGGGTGCTGGTCATGCATCGCGGTGCGATCGCCGCCGAGCTGAGCAACGCCGAGGCTACAGAGGAACGAATCATGCATTTCGCAGTTGGAGGTATGAAGCCATGATCGAAACAGATTCCAAGGGTGCAGGTTTCAGTGATGCGCTCGTGCGGTCGATTCGCTCCAACTGGATCGTCATCGCTCTTGCCGTGGTGTTCATCGTGGTACTTGTCGTCACGTTGCCGGCCTTCTTCCAGTCGAACAACCTGCTGAACGTCGGACGACAGTCGGCGATCGTGGGCGTCATCGCGATCGGGATGACCTTCGTCATTCTCACCGGGGGCATCGACTTGTCCGTCGGCTCCATCCTGGCCTTATCCGGTGTCACCATGGCCATGCTGGTCAACGCGGGGTGGATGATCGGATCCGCTGTCGCGGCCGCGCTGACTGCGGGACTCGTCGTGGGTGTGGTCAACGGCATCGGAGTCGCAGTGCTCAAGATCCAGCCGTTCATCATGACCCTGGCGACCATGGTCGCCATCACCGGGCTCTCCCTTCGTGTCACCGATGGCGGTCCTCAACAATTCAACAACAGTGACTTCACCTTTCAGTTGATGGGTAGCGGCGGCGTATTCGGCATCCCCGGGCCACTGATCATCTTTGTGGCAGTGGCGATCACCGGGATCTTCGTTCTTCGAAACCTGACCTTTGGCCGATTCCTGTACGCCATCGGCGGGAGCATCGAGGCGGCCTGCCTCTCCGGAGTGCGTACCACTAGGACGTTGGTGGTCGCCTACTCGATCAGCGGGCTGACTGCGGCTCTCGCAGGGGTGATGACGGCGTCGAGGATCGGTACGGGCGACCCTACCGCCGGAAGCCTGGCGAATCTCGACGCGATCACTGCTGTTGTCATCGGCGGCACCAGCCTGATGGGCGGAGTCGGTGGCGCCGGTGGCACCGTATTCGGCGCAGTGCTGCTCGCGGTTCTCTCCAATGTGATGAACCTGGTGGGCATTTCCCCGTTCGACCAGCAAATCGTCAAAGGCGCGGTGATCGTCGCCGCTGTGTTACTCGCGGTGAAAGCGACCAGGCGCAAACTCAACCCGCGCGCGGTCTCCGGCAACCGTTTTCTCGGCACGCCAACGAGGGATACGGCCGAAACCGTTGGCGCGGTGACGAATTCACCGTAGTCATAGCCCGCGGCTCGCCGCCTCTCCCTCCACATCCGTCGTCGAGTGGGAACAAGCACTCGGCTGCATGCCGGCCTGTCGAACCAGGTCGCGCGTGAACCTCTTCGTCGCAACCAAGAAAAAGGTGCAATGATGCGCGTGCACAGATATCCCACTGCAATCACCGCCGCTGTGACGTCATTGAGCGTGCTGATGGCGGTCGTCGGCTGTGCCAGGGCCCCCGAGCAGTCGACCACCGGAGCAATTCCGGACGAACTGGTCCCGAGCAAGTACTGCAACGAGAAGTGTCACGCTCAGCTCACACTGAAGGCCGCTCCGGACAGCATCAGGTGCAGCGTCGGCGTTTCGTGGAGCAGCGCTTCATTTCCCTACGGAGCAAAGTCCACAACGCAGATCCCGAAGTTCGCCGGAAAGTTCCTGCCCGGAATGTCACTGACAGTCTCAGACGGCCAAGGCGACGCAGCAACGCAGTCCGGCCAGATCGACAATATGGTCGCGCAGGGCATTGATGTGCTGATCGTGTCACCGCAGGATGCTTCCGCACTGGCCGGTGCTGTCAGTCGCGCAAAGGCTGCCGGCGTCAAAGTGGTTGCAGCAGACCGTAATGTCAAAACCGATGTCGATACCTATATCGGCTCCGACAATGCGGAAGCCGGAAGAGTTGCGGGCGCTGCCGTTGTGGCCGCACACCCAGATGGCGCACGCGTCGTGGAGCTCGCCGGAAGTCTGGGGGCGTCGCCCACAATCGACAGAGGCGACGGATTCCGCAAGGCGATCGAGGGCAGCCCTGTGCACATCATCGCGTCACAGAGCGCCGACTACGACCGCGCCCACGGACTCAAGGTCATGGAGGATCTGCTCCAACGCTTCGGGGCAGGCCAGATCGACGCTGTCTACGCACACAACGATCAGATGGCGTTCGGCGCCATCCAGGCAATCACCGAAGCGGGACGGCAGAACGAGATCGCGGTGTACGGCGTGGACGGCGAGTCCGGTGCCCTGGACAGGATCAAGCAGGGCACATACGCGGCCACCGTCGGTTACCCCCTCGTTGTCAACGAGTCGGTGATCGCTGCCGCCAAACTCTGCGCAGGGGAACAGATCGACAAGCGGATCGTCTTGGACTCGACGCTCATCGACACCAAGAACGTCGATGACTATCGCGCCAATCCCCCGCAGTAGCGACGAACATACTGTCGCGCAACTTATTTCAGTTCTCACACCGACAAATCGGCCCTGCTGGGGCCGGGAAGTAGGAATACCATGAAAATCTCGTACAACACCTGGGCGTACTCGAGCTTCTTCGTGTGGGTCCCCGCCTACACGCTTGATGACACGATCAAACGGCTGGCCCGACTCGGCTATGACGGCATCGAGATCGGTGCTGCCGCACCCCACGCCTATCCCCCACATTTGTCGAAGGCACGCCGCGCACAGGTGCGTGACCTATTGGAGGAAAATGGAATTCAGTTGTCGAGCATGTTGCCTGCGCCCTCGGGCGGCCCGGGAAACAATCCAGCTTCGCCGTACATCGAGGAGCGGCGCGCCACCGTCGAGCACTACAAGGAGCTCGCGGAACTCACTGCCGAATGGGGTGGCAAAACCCTCATCTACCTGCCGGGTTGGATCATCTTCGGGACATCACGACGCCAAGCATGGGCGTGGAGTCGGGAAGTGCTCACCGAGGTTGCTGATTCCATCGCACACACCGGCGTGACCCTCGTCATCGAGCCCACATCGCATGACACCAACCTGTGCGTCTCAGCCGACGACGCCATCGAACTGATGCAGGACGTCGACCGGCCCAACGTGAAGCTCATGTTCGATACGTTCCACGTGCTGTACAGCCGAGAGGTGATCAGTGACTACGCGTACAAGATGGGCGCAGATCTCAAACACATCCATATCGCGGACAGTGATCGGTTGCCTCCGGGCTCGGGTGTGGGTGACTTCGAATCGTTGATCGACGCGCTCATCGAAACCGGATTCGACGGGTACCTCACGATGGAGACCGGGTTCCATCGTCGCGGCATTGAGCCGGACGAGGATGCACGCACGTCGATCGAATACCTGCGGCCCCTCGTCGAGCGCAAGCTTCGCGAGCACGCAGCAGCAGGCTCGCGGCTCTGAGGGGGTGACCAATGGGACGCACAGAGCCCCTTCGGATCGGAATTGTCGGCCTCGAATTCGGCGCCGAGTTCATTCCGATCTACCAGCGCCATCCGCAGGCAGAGATGTACGCCATATGCCAACGGACACAACACAAGCTAGATGAAATCGGCCATCGCTACGGCGTTGCCGTGCGCTACAACGATTATGCCGACATGCTGGCAGACCCGTTGATCGACGTCGTCCACATCAATACCCCGCTGCAACTCCACGCGGATCAAGTCGTCGCCGCGCTCGAGGCCGGCAAGCATGTCGGGTGCACCATCCCCATGGCGATCTCGGTCGAGGATTGCAAACGGATCGTCGACGCCCAGGCCCGCACCGGGCTGACCTACATGATGATGGAGACGACGCTATACAGCCGGGAATTCCTCTTCGTGCAGGCCCTTTACGAAACCGGCGCATTCGGACGTCTGCAGTTCCTGCGCTCGTCACACCACCAGGACATGACCGGGTGGCCGAGCTACTGGAATGGCATGCCGCCGATGTACAACGCGACGCACGCCATCGCTCCCACACTGGGATTGGCCGGCTACCAAGCCGAGTACGTCCAATGCCTGGGTTCGGGCTCGGTGTTCGAGAGCATGCGAAGCAATTACGACTCGCCGTTCGCCATCGAATCGACGCACCTGAAGTTCCTCGGAGCCGACGTCGGGGCGGAGGTGACGCGGCACCTGTGGGCGGTCGCACGCGAATACCGCGAGAGTTTCGACGTTTACGGTGCTATCCGGTCCTTTGAGTGGACACAGACCGAGGGCGCGGCACACGTCATGTACCTAGGTGAGGAGCCGGCCTCGGTCACGATTCCCGACTTCGCCGAACGGCTCCCTCCCGAAGTGCAGCAGTTCACTACGGCCGGTGTGTACACCGACGAGGGCGACACCGAGCACCGCTCGTTCGTGCAGGGTGGCGGGCACGGCGGGTCTCACCCCCATCTGGCCCATCGGCTGATCCAGGCTGTCCTCGGCGAAGAGCCGGCCTTCCCCGATGCGGTTTACGCGGCCAATATCACCTGTGCGGGAATACTTTCGCACGAATCGGCTCGCCGGGGCGGCGAGAAGCTGTATCTGCCTGAATGGGCTCTGAGCGACAGAAAGCCGTTGGTCTTCCCACTCGATGACACCAAGCAGCCGCAATGGGTGGGATCATCACGAGTTGTTCCGGAGCTGATCTGATCTTGTCCGGCAGCCCGACACATCACTGAACATTCGAGCGGTTAATCGGAGGAAATACCTATGGGACAGTTCGACGGAAAGGTCGCATTCATCACCGGTGCCGGGCGCGGACAGGGGCGTAGCCACGCCGTCCGGCTGGCTGCGGAGGGGGCAGATCTGGCCCTGCTCGATCTCGGGAACGCCGGTACGGTGACCAACCCGCCGTATCGGTGTGCAACGAGCGACGACCTCAAAGAGACAGTGCGCCTGTGCGAAGCGCAGGGCGCGCGGGTCAAAGCCTACGAAGTCGACGTACGGGACTACGCAGGAATGGCCGAGGCGGCCGATGACGCGGCTACGGGACTTGGTGGCATCGACTTCGTGGTAGCCAATGCGGGGATCACCGATGGCTTCTACCCGACGTGGGAGATTCCGCTCGAGAACTGGCAGACGATGATCGACATCAACCTCACCGGGGTTTTCCACACGGTGAAGGCGACGGTGCCGCACGTCCGCAAACGTGGTCGGGGAGGTTCCCTCGTGTTGGTCAGCTCAAATGTGGCAACGCACAAGGCATGCGGGTATCTGAGCCACTACGTAGCCGCGAAGATCGGCGTCCGGTCGCTCGCGATGGCCCTGGCCAAAGAACTGGGACCTGATGGAATTCGTTGCAACAGTTTGCATCCTGCGGCCATCAAGACGGAGATGACACAGCACATGGTGGACTTCTCCGACAAGACCATGGAAGAGCTTCTCCAGCAGTTCCGCGACAGCCAGTTGTTGGCCGTGGATCTCGAGCCTCGCGACTCGACCGCCGCTGTCGTGTGGTTGCTTTCCGAGGAAGCCCGCTACGTCACCGGTCTGGAGTTCAACGTCGACGCCGGCGACAGCCGCAAGTAGCCGATAGAGCCGGCTCCCGCGTCAGGCCGCGTTGTCGGCTCCCGTCTCCGTCGCATAGCGGCCGGCACTGAACATCGACGCGATCGCACCGAGCACCATCATCACCGCCGCCGCGGTGAACACCACCACCAAGCCGGAATGGAACGGCTCGGTGATCAGGTGCGGGAAGAACTGCTGCCCGGTCAGCACGTCGGCATTGACCCCCGGTTGCTGCAGGGCATGCGACGGGCCCAACAACTCCGCGATCGGGTTGTAGCCGAGGAATGCCGCGAACAGGCTGCCGACCGGTGGCAGCTGGGCGACATCTTGGGCCACTGCCGCGGAGACACCCTGCTGCTCAAGGCCGCTCGACATCGCGGTGGGCAGAGATCCCGCGAGCCCGACGATCATCAGCGAGAAGAAGATGCCGATCGACAGTGACGAGCCGGCGTTGAAGAACGTGGCACGCACACCCGAGGCCGCGCCGCGCTCGGCGGCAGGCACCGCCGACATGATGGCGGCGGTGTTGGGTGCGGTGAAGATGCCGCCGCCCAGGCCGTTGAAGAACACCAGCGTGGCGAACAGCCAGTAGTTGAAGTCGACGGGAATCAACACGAGCGCGACGAACGTGACCGCCATCAGCAGCATGCCGCCGACCGTGAACGGCCGCGCGCCGTAGCGGTCGGACAGTGTCCCGGCCAGCGGACCGGACACGAGGAAACCGATGGTCATCGGCAGCATGTAGATGCCTGCCCACAGCGGGGTGGACTCGAAGCTGTAGCCGTGCAAAGGCAGCCAGATGCCCTGCAGCCAGATGATCAGCATGAACTGCAGGCCGCCGCGGCCCACCGAGCTCATCAGGCCGGCGAGGTTGCCCATGCCGAATGCGGTGCTGCGAAACAACCGGATGTTCATCATCGGATGCTCGACGCGCAGTTCGATGACACAGAACGCGACCAGCATCAGCACACCCGCGATGATCGCGCCCAGCACCCACGGATTCAGCCATCCGGTGGTGGAGCCGCCGTAGGGCTGGATGCCGTAGGTGATGCCGGTGAGCAGCACGGTCAGCCCGATGCCGAAGGTCAGCGTGCCCGCCCAGTCGAGCCGGCCCGGGCTGCGGGCGCCGAGTTCGCGCAGCGAGCGGTAGCTCCAGATGGTGCCGAGGATGCCGACGGGGACGCCGACCCAGAAGATGGCCCGCCAGTCCCATTCGGACAGCACACCGCCGATGAGCAGACCGAGGAAGGAGCCTGCGACGGCGGCCACCATGTTGACGCCGAGGGCCATGCCGCGCTGGTTGGCCGGGAATGCGTCGGTGAGGATCGCCGAGGACGACGCCATCAGCATCGCGCCGCCGACGCCCTGCACCACGCGCCAGCCGATCAGCCACACCGCGCCGCCGCCGAGATGGAACGGATCCACCGAGAGCGCGATGGCCGCGACGGTGAACACCACGAAGCCCAGGTTGTAGATGCGGACCCGGCCGTACATGTCGCCGAGCCGACCGAACAGCACCACGAGCACGGCCGTCACCACGAGGTAGCCCATGAGCATCCACAGCAGGTAGCTGACGTTCGCCGGGGCCAGCGGGTTGAGCCCGATCCCGCGGAAGATCGCGGGCAGGGAAATCAGCACGATCGACGCGTTGATGGTCGCCATCAAGGTTCCCAGCGTCGTGTTGGACAGCGCGATCCACTTGTAGAACGGATGGTCGTGATCCATCCGGACCCGCCGGCGCGCCGTCTCCAGGGCCGCCGAATCGGCGCCGGCCGGCGGGGTAGCGCTGCCTGATTGGTTTGCAGTCGTCGTCTCAGTCGTCATCAATCTTCTTCGTCGTCGTCATCGTCAGGTTCGGGACTACCCAGAACGTATATATTAGCTATGCAAATCAACGGACGGCAATTCCCGCTGGCGAGCGAGGCCCGGCCACCCCGTCGCCGATTTTGACGTGAGGGTCGCGGCGCCACCCGATCGGCAACCCTGGCGTCGAATTCGGCGACATCGCAAACCGGGGTCACAACGCGTCGCTGCCAATCTCCTGAGAACCGGTCCGCTGTTCCCCACCGCGGGCATCTGCGCTAGGTTGGTACCCGCACGATTCCAATCCACACGGGAGTGCACACCGAGTGCGCTGAGAGGACGGGTAGGCCCGTCGACCGTTGAACCTGACCGGGTAATGCCGGCGTAGGGAGATGAGCGTAATGACGCTGTCCGACGTTTCTGTTGACCTCTCCTCTGTGACCACGGGTCCCATCACGGGGAGCACCAAGGTCTACCGCGAGATCGACGGTGTGCGGGTGCCGTTCCGCCGGGTCAACCTCACCAACGGTGAGCATCTCGACCTGTATGACACCTCGGGACCGTACACCGACGACGATGCGGTGATCGACCTGACCGCGGGACTTCCGCCGCGGCCCAACGTGATCCGCGACCGCGGCACCCAGCTGCAGCGGGCCCGGGCCGGCGAGATCACCGCGGAGATGGCCTTTATCGCTGCCCGCGAAGGGGTTTCACCCGAGCTGGTTCGCGACGAGGTGGCCCGCGGCCGCGCGGTGATACCCGCCAACCACAATCACCCGGAGAGCGAGCCGATGATCATCGGCAAGGCCTTTGGTGTGAAAGTCAATGCCAATATCGGCAATTCGGCCGTCACATCGTCCATCGGCGAAGAGGTCGACAAGATGGTGTGGGCCACCCGCTGGGGTGCGGACACCATCATGGATCTGTCCACCGGCCGCAATATCCACGAGACCCGCGAGTGGATCCTGCGCAACTCACCGGTGCCGGTCGGCACCGTGCCGATCTACCAGGCACTGGAGAAGACCAACGGCGATCCCACCAAGCTGACGTGGGAGCTGTACCGCGACACCGTGATCGAGCAGGCCGAGCAGGGCGTCGACTACATGACGGTGCACGCCGGGGTACTGCTGCGCTACATCCCGCTGACCGTCAATCGCGTCACCGGCATCGTGTCCCGCGGCGGCTCGATCATGGCGGCATGGTGCCTGGCGCATCACACAGAGTCGTTCCTGTACACCAACTTCGAAGAACTCTGCGAGATCCTGGCCCGCTACGACGTGACCTTCTCACTGGGAGACGGACTGCGGCCCGGCTCGATCGCCGACGCCAACGACGAGGCACAGTTCGCCGAGCTGCGCACGCTGGGTGAACTGACGAAGATCGCCAAATCCCATGGGGTGCAGGTGATGATCGAGGGCCCCGGCCACGTACCGATGCACAAGATCGTGGAGAACGTCAAGCTCGAGGAAGAGCTCTGCGACGAGGCACCGTTCTACACGCTGGGCCCCTTGGCCACCGACATCGCACCGGCGTACGACCACATCACCTCGGCGATCGGCGCCGCGATCATCGCGCAGGCCGGCACGGCGATGCTGTGCTACGTCACTCCCAAGGAACACCTCGGCCTGCCCGACCGCAAGGACGTCAAGGACGGCGTGATCGCGTACAAGATCGCCGCGCACGCCGCCGATCTCGCGAAGGGGCACCCACGGGCACAGGAACGGGACAACGCACTGTCCAAGGCCCGCTTCGAGTTCCGCTGGCACGACCAGTTCGCGCTGTCACTCGACCCGGACACCGCACGCGAATTCCACGACGAGACCCTGCCCGCCGAGCCGGCCAAGACCGCCCACTTCTGCTCGATGTGCGGCCCGAAGTTCTGTTCGATGCGCATCACGCAGGACATCCGCGACGCCTATCCGAACGGAGTGCCCGACGAGATCGCGCAGGGCATGGCGGCGAAATCGCAGGAGTTCGCCGACCACGGAAATCGCGTTTATCTACCCTTAGCCCCGTGACGAACCACGAGAGCTTCCTGCCGCTGACCCCACCGGGTGAGGCCCCGCATCGGGTGATGACGATCGCCGGATCAGACTCCGGCGGTGGTGCGGGCATTCAGGCCGACCTGCGCACCTTCGCCATGCTGGGTCTACACGGGCTGGTCGCCATCACCGCGGTGACGGTCCAGAACTCGGTGGGCGTCAAGGGGTTTCACGAAATCCCGCTGGACGTGGTGGCAGGCCAGATCGAGGCCGTGGCGACCGACATCGGACTGCAGGCCGCCAAGACCGGCATGCTGGCGTCATCGGACATCATCGAGACCGTCGCCGAAACGTGGGACCAGCTCAGCCTCGGCGTGCCGCTGGTGGTGGACCCGGTGTGCGCCTCCATGCACGGCGATCCATTGCTACACCCGAGCGCTCTGGATGCCCTGCGTACCCGGTTGTTCCCGCTGGCGACGCTGGTCACCCCCAACCTCGATGAGGTCCGGCTGCTGACGGGCATAGACGTGGTGGACACTGAAAGCCAGAAGGATGCGGCCCGGGCCCTGCATGCCCTGGGACCGCGGTGGGCGCTGGTCAAGGGCGGGCACCTGCGGGCCAGCACACACAGCCCCGATCTGTTGTTCGACGGCACGCAGTTCCACGAGTTCGACGCCGAACGCGTCGACACCGGTCACGATCACGGCGCAGGCGACACGCTGGCCGCCGCGACGGCCAGTGCTCTCGCGCATGGTTATTCGGTGCCCGACGCCGTCGCCTTCGGCAAGCGATGGGTCACCGAATGCCTGCGTGCGGCGTACCCGCTCGGCCACGGCCACGGCCCGGTGTCGGCGCTCTTTAGATTGAACGCATGAACCTGGACGCGAGCCTGGCTCCGATCGACGGCATCGCGCACGAACCCGACGGCACCCCGCACGGTGTCGTGGTGCTCACCCACGGGGCCGGCGGCAACCGCAATTCCCCGATGCTGGTCAAGATCTGCGACGAATGGGCTTCGCGAGGCTGGCTCGCGATCCGCTACAACCTGCCGTACCGGCGTCGCAGGCCCAAGGGGCCGCCGTCCGGGTCGGCGGCCGCCGACCGCGCCGGTATCGCCGAGGCGGTGGCACTGGCCCGCACACTCACCGCGGGTCCGGTGATCGCCGGCGGGCATTCCTATGGCGGCAGGCAGACGTCGATGGCGGTGGCCGGCGACGAGTCCGAGGCGCCCGTCGTCGTGGACGTCCTCACGCTCTTCTCCTACCCGCTGCACCCACCGGGCAAGCCGGAACGCGCCCGCACCGAGCATCTGCCGCGGATCACCGCGCCGACGGTGTTCACCCACGGCAGCGCCGACCCGTTCGGCACGCTCGACGAGTTGGCCGCCGCGGTCGCGCTCGTCGGCGGCCCGACCGAGTTGGTCGCGATCACCGGCGCGCGGCACGATCTGGGTTCCAAGACATCGGACGTGCCTGCCCTCGCGGTCGACGCAGCGCTACGGTTGCTGGCGTGACAAATCCGCCCGGGCACTACCCGCCGCCACCGCCACAGCCGTATTCCGCGGAGTCCGGCCGGTTCGCGGCCCAACCCAAGAAGAAATCCTCGGCGCTCAAGTGGATCTTGATCCTCGTGGCGGTTGTCGTGGTGGTCGCCGTCGCCGCGGCGGCCGCGGTCTATTACCTGGTGAACCGAGACTCGACGCAGGCCACGCAGGTCAAGGTCGGCGACTGCCTCGGCGACGTACCCGACAGCAGCAGGGTGCTCTACGTCCACACCGTGGCCTGCGATCAGCCGCACAAGGGCGAGGTGTTCTCGGTGCTGACCATGCCCGACGGCAACTTCCCCGGTGACGCCGCGGTGATGAAGTACACCGAGCAATGCAAGCCGGCGCTCACCAACTATGCCCCGAACGCCGTCAGCGACGCGGCCATCAAGCTGTTCGTGCTGTACCCGACCTCCGACTCCTGGCAACGGGGAGACCGTACCGTCACATGCATCGCGACCAGCGATAATCCCCGCACCGGGAAATTGGGGTAACGCCTTACTCTAATCGGGCGGACGGGCAGCGCCGACACTCGACGCATGGTCGAGATCGAGAGTCCTGCGGTCACCACGCCCGCTGCGCTGCCGCTGGCACCCCTCAACCCGCTGCCCTACCGGCAACAGATCAAGGCGCTGCGGCTCTTCATCGAAGGACATCAGCGGCTACGCGACGCCGGCGGCCCGGTCAGCCGCATCGTGCTGGGACCCCGGTGGCTCATCCCGCCGGTCCTGCTGATCACCTCGCCGCAGGGGGCGCGCGACGTCCTGGGCCGCCCCGATGCGGTCGCTGATCGCGGCGGCGCCGTCAACATGATCGACCTGCGCAGGCTGATGGGAGGCAACCTGCTCAACCTGCCGCATGACCGCTGGCTGCCCCGGCGCCGCACCCTGCAGCCGATGTTCACCAAGAAGCATGTCCCGCGGTACGCCGGGCATATGGCCGACGCGGCGCAGGCGGTCGCCGACAGCTGGGAGGACGGCGCCACGATCGACCTGGACGCCGCATGCCGCACGCTGACGCTGCGGGCCCTGGGCCGTTCGGTGTTCGGACTGGACCTCGACGAGCGAGCCGAAGACGTGGGCCCTGCGTTACGCGCGTCGCTGTCGTGGATATCCGACCGCGCGACCCACCCGGTCAAGCTCCCGCAGTGGGTGCCCACTCCGGCACAGCGCCGGGCCAAGGCGGGCAATGCGCGACTTCATCAGCTCGCCGACGAGATCCTGACCGCCGTACGGGCCGACCCCGATCGCGACGCACCTTTGGTGCGCGCCCTCATCGAGGCCAGCGACCCGGACACCGGACAGCGACTCACCGACGACGAAATCTGTCATGAATTGGTGCTTTTCATGCTCGCCGGCCATGACACCACCTCGACCACGCTGTGCTACTCACTGTGGGCGCTGGGCCGTCATCCCGACATCCAGGCCCGCGTGCACACCGAGGTGGACGCACTGGGTGACCGCCCCCTGACTCCCGATGACGTGCCCCGCCTGGAGTACACCGTGCGGGTGCTGCACGAGTCGCTGCGGCTGTGCCCGCCCGGTTCGGGCACACCGCGCATGCTCAACGAGGAGATCACGGTCGACGGCTACCGCGCCGAGGCCGGGACCATGGCGCTGGTCAACTTCTATGCCATGCACCGCGACCCCGAACTCTGGGACGATCCGCTGGAGTTCGACCCGGACCGGTTCACCCCGGAGCGCTCGGTGGGCCGAAGTCGTTGGCAATACCTACCTTTCGGTGGCGGCCCGCGCTCATGCGTGGGAGATCACTTCGCGATGCTGGAAGCCACCCTGGCGCTGGGCACCCTGGTGCGCGAGGTCGCCGTGACCTCATTGCACGACGACTTCCCGGTGGAAACACCCTTTACCGTCGTTGCCGCCGAGCCGATTCCGGCGCGGGTGACGCGGCGCAAACCGTGATCCGGTCACCGTCAGAAGCTCGCCGTGGCAGTGAGTTTGGTGATCGAACTGCGGATCTCTGCGACGCGGTCGGCGCATAGGCCCCACGGTTCCTTCACCCTGACCCGGTGATCGAGGTTCCGCAGCAGGCCCCGCATCGTGGCGACCAATGCGGCGAATCGCCCCAGGTGACAACGTCTTTGGCGGGTGTTCTGCCCCGGCATTGACCACACGGCCCGGCAGCGGTGAGATGTTTGCGTAAGCACCGAGAAAGGACTCGCATGAGCGTCGACAACGGCTGGCCCGCCCTACGGGTCGCGGACTGGGGGCCAACCCGCGACACCCTGCACATGTGGACGCAGATCGTCGGCAAGATCCGCCTCACCCATTCGCCGCTGCTCAACCACTGGTGGCAGGTTACCCTGTATGTCAGTCCACGAGGCCTGACCACCGGATCGATTCCGTACGAAAACCGCTTGTTCGACCTGGAATTCGACTTCGTCGACCATGTGCTGGCGATCCGGACGAGCGACGGCGGTTCCGTAGGCGTCGCCCTTGCGGCCAAGCCCGTCGCCGAGTTCTATGCCGAGACCCTCTCCGCGCTACGGCAACTCGGTATCGAAGCAGAGATTTCCGCGCGCCCCAATGAAGTCGATCCCGCCATTCCGTTCGCCGAGGACCATCAGCACGCGTCTTACGACCCGCAGGCCGCACACCTGTTCTGGCGCCAACTGATTCAGGCCCACCGGGTGATCAACGAATTCCGCTCCCACTTCATCGGCAAGGTGAGCCCAGTGCACTTCTTCTGGGGTTCGTTCGACATGGCGTGCACGAGGTTCTCCGGCCGACCGGCGCCCGAACACCCGGGCGGGGCACCCAACTGCGGCGACTGGGTCATGGTGGAGGGCTACTCGCACGAGTTGAGCAGTTGCGGATTCTGGCCCGGTGGCGGCGAAGAGGGCGCCTTCTACGCCTACGCGTACCCGGAACCCGCGGAATTCGCCGAGTACCCGGTCGGCCCTGAGCCCGCGTTCTACAGCGGGGAGTTCCGCCAGTTCCTGCTGCCCTACGAGGCGGTGCGGGCCTCTGCTGATCCTGATCGCGCGCTCATGGAGTTCCTGCAGTCCACCTATGCCGCGGCCGCCGATCTGGCCGGCTGGGATCGCGCGCAGTTGGAGGCCGATCCGCACCGGTGGCACGCTCCAGGCGGGTAACCCCTCGACAAAGTACCCGGTACCTGCGGTACTGTTTCGCCATGAATCCGGGGGCACACGACGCCGTGATCGTCGGGGCGGGGTTCGCCGGGATCGGCGCGGCCATCCAGCTCAAGCGGATGGGTATCGACGACTTCGTGATCGTCGACCGCGAAGCCGACCTCGGCGGCACCTGGCATGTCAACCACTACCCCGGCTTGGCCGTCGACGTCCCCACCACCACGTACTCGTACTTCTTCGAGCCCAACCCACACTGGTCGCGGCTGTTCTCGACGGGCACCGAGATCAAGCGCTACGCCGACACGGTCGCCGACAAGTACGACGTACGGCGGCACATCCGGTTCAACACGACCGTGCAGGGCGCCCGCTGGGACGAGGAGACCGCGCACTGGCACGTGACGGTCGCCGACGGTGAGACACTGCGGGCCCGCTACCTCTTGACCGCCACCGGCTTTCTCTCCCAACCACACACACCCGACATCGCCGGCATCGACAGCTTCGCGGGCAGGATCATCCACACCACCGACTGGGACGACGGGTACGACCTGTCCGGTCGCAGCGTGGCGATCATCGGCACCGGCGCCACCGCGGTGCAGCTCATCCCCGAGCTGGCCCGCCGGGTGACCGCGTTAACGGTCTACCAACGCACCCCGATCTGGGTGGTGCCGAAGATCGACGTGCGGTTCCCGCCCCCGATCAGGGCCCTGTTCGCCCGAATCCCGTTGACGCAGCGCGCCATCCGGACCGTCACCGACGGCATCTACGCATTCATGGTCGACACCGCGGTGCTCAAACACCGGTACTTCCGTCGGCTCAACATCGCCGCGGCGGATCTGGCCAAACTGCACCGGTTCGCCTCGATCCGCGATCCGCAGCTGCGTCGCAAACTGACCCCGGACTACGACTTCGGCTGTAAACGGCCGACATTCTCCAACAGCTACTACCGCACCTTCACCAAACCGCACGTGCAACTGCAGGCCGACGGCATCGACCACATCGAGCCCGACGGCATCGTCAATGCCGACGGCAGCAAGACCGTCATCGACACCCTCGTGCTGGCCACCGGATTCGACCTCTGGGAGGCCAATTTCCCGGCCATCGAGGTGATCGGCCGGGACGGTCGCAACCTCGGAAAATGGTGG
The DNA here is from genome assembly GCF_001570425.1 of Mycolicibacterium brisbanense. Classification (GTDB taxonomy): domain Bacteria; phylum Actinomycetota; class Actinomycetes; order Mycobacteriales; family Mycobacteriaceae; genus Mycobacterium; species Mycobacterium brisbanense. The sequence goes on along the minus strand of NZ_BCSX01000011.1, from coordinate 39,946 downwards.
CGCGACACCAGGTTCCAGGCTTACCAGGGCGTCTCGATGCCGTACTTCCCGAACTACCTGAGCCTGGCCAGTCCGTACGCGTTCCTCGGGTTGAACTTCTTCAACACCATGGAATACCAGATGCGGTTGATGGACCGGCTGTTCGGTGAGCTGAACCGCCGCGGCGCCACCACATTCGAGGTGACCGAGGAAGCCAACGCACGGTATCTGGACTTGATGACCGAGCTGCTCGGCGACTCGTTGTTCACCCTCGGCGACTGCGCTTCGGCACGGTCGTACTATTTCAATCCGAGCGGCGAAGCCACCCTGCTGCGGCCCATGACAACGCGTCGGGCCGTTGCGGACGCTTCCCGATTCCCGTTGAGCGACTATGCGTTTTCCTGATCAGAGAGGATCATCCATGACCGAACAGAACAACGACTCGACGCTGGCCAAGCTCGCCGGCCTCGGCCTGGCCGGAACCGGTGTGGCCCATTTCGTGAAGCCGCAGTTGTTCGAATCGATCACGAAGTCCGCGTTCCCCAAGGACACGCACAAGCACATCTACACCAACGGGGGCATCGAGACCGCACTCGGGTTGGGGCTGATCCTGCGCAAGACCCGCAAGCTGGCTCTCGCCGGAACCGTCGGATACGTCGCTTATCTGGCCGGCAACGCCGCCCGCAACCGGTAGCGCCCGAACAGGGTGAGATCGACCATGGCCGTCACCACGGCCCGGGCCTGCTCCGAATTCTGGTACCCCATGAGCCGGCCCAGGTCGATCACCAACGCCATCGCAGCATGAACCGCGAACCGAGCCTGACCGGCAGTCCACTGGGGCCGCACGGGTATCACCAGGTTCACCCAGCATTCCACTGCGGACCTCTGCAGGTCGCGCAGGATTTTCTGGTCGGCGGCAGTCATGTTGAGACGTTCGGTGTAGTAGACGTAGTCGAGTTCCGGGCGGGCGAACGAACGTGCCACATACCCGTCGATCAGCGCCGCGAGTGCCTGTTCGGGATCGGGGACCGTGCGCAGCACCTCGGCCATGTCTTCGGACAGTCGATCGGCCACCCGCCGGAATCCGGCTGCGAGGATGTTCGTCTTGCCCGAGAAGTACCGATAGATGCCCGATGCCGGCATGCCGACCGCACTCGCGATGTCCTCCATGGTGGTGTCGCGGTAGCCGTTCTGGTTGAACAACCGCAGCGATTCACTCAGCAACGCTTCGTATTTGGTGGCGTCGGCGACGGGCCGCCCCTGCGCCACCGGATCGGCGGCCGTGGGAAGCTCGGGCAGATCCGCGGCGAGCACGGTGTCGATGATCTCGGCGAGCACCGCACGGATCTGGCCGGCAGGCAGCTTGGCCCGATGGTCGACGATGCTGCCGAGCACGCTGAGCACGGCGGTCGACAGCGTCCAGCGCTCGTGCGATCCGAGCTCGGGTCTCAGCACCCGCAGCGGCCGCTGGATGCGCAGGTGCACGGTCCGCATCTGGCTGTTCAACGCAGCCTGATCATCGCCGCGCAGGAACCGGGCCTCCCACCGGTACAGGCCACCGGACTCCCGGTTGGCCAGCGCGGTGTCGGTCAGCGCGGCGACCAGGCGACGCAGTTCCCGACGCGGGTCGGCTTCGGTCTGGTCGGCGGGCGCGGTGCAGTCGACCAGTTGCTGGCCGAGATTGAGCACGGCGTCGCGGAACAGTTCGTACTTGCTCGAATAGTGCCGGTACAACGCAGCCGCCGAGATCCCGACGCGCGATGCGATGGCCTCCATGCTGACACCGTGATAGCCGAGGGCACTGAACTCCTCCGCAGAGACGCGGGCGATCTGGGCTTTCCGGTCTTTCGGACGGCGCCGCACGACAGGTGCACTCCCGTCGCCGCGGGTGGGCGGGGTGCGCGCCATGCCGACACCATAAACGGACCCGTGAATGTGGTCAAAGGGACCGGACCCGACAGAATCGGCATTAACATATGCAGGGTTGATGCCGGATGGGGGTCCCGTGCTGGTCAGGTTGCGACGATTGCTGGCGCACCGCGTCGCGGTCGGCGAACTGATCGTGATCTCGCTGATCATCGGCACCCCGTACGGGCTGATCGGGGTGATCTGGTCGAGCACCCACACCGAACATCTCCGAGAGATGTCCAGCCTGGACGCCGTGGTGTCGGCGCTCGGGTCGATCGTTTCGTGGCCGGTGCTGCTGTTCGCCGACGTTTGTATGACCTGAAGGGGGCATAGATGAGTTATCGAGCCGTGTATCTCGGGATCGCCGGTCTGGTGATCCTCGGCATCGGCCTGTACCTGATGAGCATGCCGGTGTACCTCGACGACTTCGACCAGTACGGCATGCAGATTCCGTGCGGATCGTCGTATTCGGCGCATCTGGTGCAGGCCAGCGCCGCCGGGGATCAGTACGTCGACAAGTGCGGTTCGGCGCTGATGACCCGCAGGCTGTGGACCATCCCGGTGGTGGCGATCGGTGCCCTGGCGGTCATCGCGGTGCTGGTGCGCGCAGCGATGTCGCCGGCGCACGAATCACTTGTTCCGACACGCGACACCCACTGAACCCTCCGCGACGAATGGTCGGTTGCCGCACGCCTTTTCACGAATGACGTGACACAACTGGCCAGCGGCGCGGTAACTAGTCGACCAGGACCGCCGCGGCCGTGCACATATGGTCGCGGACGGCAGCCGCAGCAGCGGCCGGGTCGCCCGATTCGATGGCGTCGACGATGTCGAGATGTCGTTTGGCGTCCATGTTCTTCATGGCCCGCTCCACGCCGGCGTACATGATCGACATCCGGATGCTGCCTTCCAACGACGACCACGAATGCAGGAGTGTTTCGTTGCCGCTCAGGTGACACAGGGTCCGGTGGAACTTGAGGTCGGCCTCGATGCGGTCCTCGAGGTTGGCCGCGGCCCAACGCTCCATATCGGCGACGGCGCTTCGCAGGGCCGCCACTGCCGAAGCCCGGTCGGCCCGCGACGCCAGGTCACTGGCGGCCAGTGACTCCAACGCACCGCGGACGTCGAAAATGTCCTTGATCTCCTTGGCGTCGAGATGCCGGACCGACAGTCGACCGCGCGCCCCCGCCGAGATCAGCCCCTCCTGCTGCAGTTGGCGCATGGCCTCGCGCAGCGTGCCGCGGCTGATCTGCAGGGCATCCGACAAGTCGGTCTCCACGAGATGGGTACCGGGCTGGAGCTGGCCGGAGGTGATGGCCCGGCGCAGCGCCGACAGCGCCTGTTCACGCAGGCTGGTCTTCTCAAGTCGCAGCAGCGACGGGGCCTCGACCGACATGACCTGCTCCCTGAGTGTCAACATTTGTTTGTCAACAATGATCCTACAGTCGCTCGAGTACCGACGCGACGATGCGCCGCGTCGACAGGCCGTAGCGGTCGTGCAGGGTCGGCAGCGCCCCCGCGGCCAGGAATTCGTCCGGCAGTCCAACGGGCGTGACCTGGCGGCTGATTCCACGCTGCACCATCGCCGAGGCCACCGTCTCGAACAAGCCGCCGACCACGGTGTGGTTCTCCAGCGTCAGCGCCAGGCGGTCCGAATCAACTTCGCGCAGCACGGTTTCGGCGTCGAACGGCTTGAGCGTCGGCGTGTGCACCACGGCGACGTCGACGTTGTGGGCCGTCAGCTCTTCGGCTGCCAGCAAGGCCCGCATCGTCATCAGGCCACTCGAGACGAATACGACGTCGTTGCCGGGCCGCACCACCTTCGCCTTGCCGAGTTCGAAGGTGTATCCGTACTCATCGAGGACGGTGGGTACATTTCCTCGGAGCAGACGCAGATACGTGGGCCCGGCATGTTCGGCCAACTGGGGAACGGCCTGCTCGATGTCCACCGAATCGCACGGGTCGACGATGGTCAGCCCGGGCATCCCCCGAAAGATCGCGACGTCCTCGGTGGCCTGGTGCGACGGCCCGTAACCCGTTGTGAGCCCTGGCAATCCGCCGACGATGTTGACGTTCAGGCCCGGCTCTGCGATGTCGAGGCAGATGAAGTCGTACGCCCGCCGCGCGGCGAACACCGAATACGTTGAGGCAAAAGGGATCAGGCCCGTCTCGGCCATACCGGCGGCAGCGCCGAACAACAGCTGCTCGGCCATGCCCATCTGGAAGAACCGCTCGGGAAAGGCCTGGGCGAAGATGTGCATATCCGTGTACTTGCCCAGATCGGCGGTGAGCCCGACGATGCGATCGTCGGCCTGCGCGGCTTTCACCAGGGCGTGCCCGAACGGTGCGGGTGTGGTCTTCTGCCCCGGATCGGCGAACGACGCGATCATCGCCGAAGTGCGAAGTTTGGTGCTCATGCGCAAGCCCCTTCTGTCAGTTGGTCGCGGCAGATCTGCCACTCGTCGGCGTCGATACGCATGAAGTGCGCCTTCTCACGCGTTTCCAGCAGCGGCACACCTTTGCCAACCTTGGTGTCGCACAGGATGACTGATGGCTGCTCCGGGCTTGACCGGTCGATTTCGTCGAAAGCGCGCAACAATTCGTCGATGTCGTTGCCGTCGACGCGCTGGACGTGCCAGCCGCACGCCGCCCATTTGTCGGACACGGGTTCGGTGCGCAGCACGCCCTCGGTCGGGCCGTCGGCCTGCAGCGCATTGATGTCGACCATCGCCACGAGATTGCCGAGCCGGTGATGGGACGCTCCCATCGCGGCCTCCCATGTGGAGCCCTCGTCGAGCTCGCCGTCAGAGAGGAAGTTGATCACCCGCGCGCCGTTGCCCTGGTGCCGCAGGCCGAGCGCCATGCCGACGGCCACCGCGAGGCCGTGGCCGAGGGATCCCCCGGAGATCTCCATACCTGGTGTGTAGCTGGCCATTCCGGACATCGGAAGCCGGGATTCATCGGATCCGTAGGTGTCGAGTTCGGCGACGTCGACAATGCCCGCTTCGGCCAGTGCCGCGTACAGCCCGATCGCGTAGTGCCCGGTGGACAGCAGGAACCGGTCCCGGCCGTCCCAATGCGGATCGTCGGCGCGGAAGTGCAGCTGGTCGGCGTACACCGCGGCGAGCATGTCGGCGGCACCGAGCGCCTGCCCGACATAGCCCTGCCCTTGGGCCTCACCCATGTTCAGTACGTGGTGACGCATCCGGTAGGCAGCGTCACGCACCTTCGCCGCGCGCATCAGGCAGCCAGCGCCTGGTCGGAGGCGGCCTTGTCGGCAGCCTGGCGTTCGGCGGAGCCCCAGGTTTCGCGGGTCACCAACGCGGCCCACAGGCCGACCGCGGCGTACGCGGAGAACAACAGAGCAGGTCCCATCCATCCCATCCATTCGAACAGCAGTGTTGTGATGAAGGGCGTGAAGCCCGACACCATAGCCGAGATCTGGTATGCCAGTGAGGCTCCCGATGCGCGGGTGTTGGCGGTGAACAGCTCCGGGAACCAGGCCCCCTGGGAGCCGGCGAGCGCGTTCTGGCAGACGCCGTAGGCGATCACGACGGTCGCGATGATGAGGAAGAACAGTCCGGTGTTCACCAGCACGAACATCAACACGCCGAAGGGTATACCGAAGGCGCACACCCAGACGTAGACCGGCCTGCGCCCGACCTTGTCGGTCAGCCGCGCCCATCCCGCGGTCGCGAAGATGCCGATCGCAGCCGCAATACACAGGGCGACAAGGGTTTCGGTGGCGGTGGCCAGCTTCGCGGTCTTGAGGTAGGAGATCATGTAAGTGATCGACACGGCATAGCCCGCGGTCTCTGCGACGCGAAGGCCGATGCCGCGCAGGATGTTTCGCCAGTCGTTCTTGAGCACCTCGACAATGGGCGCCTTGACGATCTTGCCCTCGTCCTTGACGTCTTCGAACACCGGCGACTCGGGCACCTTGGCGCGGATGATCAGCCCGACGACGACCAGCACGATGCTGGCCAGGAACGGCACCCGCCATGCCCAGTCACCGCCGAGGTGCACGCTGACCAGGAACACCAGGTTGGCCAGCAGCAGCCCCACCGGGAAGCCGGCTTGCACGATGCCGGTGTAGCGGCCCTTTTCCTTCCAGGGCGCGTGCTCGTAGCTCATGAGGATGGCACCGCCCCACTCGGCGCCGAACGCCAGGCCCTGGATGATCCGCACGGTCACCAACAGCACGGGCGCAAGCACGCCGACCGCGGCATAGGTGGGCAGCAGCCCGATCGCGAAGGTGGCCAGGCCCATGATGAGCAGTGACGCCACGAGCACGGGTTTACGCCCGACCTTGTCGCCGAGGTGACCGCCGATGATGCCACCCAGTGGGCGGGCCGCGAAGCCGACGCCGAGGGTGGCGAACGATGCCAGGGTGCCTGCGACCGGGCTTGAGTGCGGGAAGAACGCGTGGCCGAAGTACAGCGCGGCGGCGGTTCCGAACCCGATGAAGTCGTAGGTCTCGATCACGGCGCCGACGGCGGAGCCGACCGCTACCCGCTTGGCGTCCTTGGTGCCAAGTACGGGGCCCCGCATTTTCAGAGCGTCATCGCTCATGGGCGTCATCCTTTCAAATCCCGCTCAAATCCAGGTCTACCTGCGAGTTGCCTGAAGTGTTGACTGTCAACAACGCGATAGACGCCACCCAGTGTGAGCCCGCACACATGGCACTGTCAACAGTCAACACCATTTATTGCCGCCCGTTGACTGTTAACAGTCGACGAATGTAGTGTGGGCCCCGCCACAGCCGTGAAGGCCCGGGAGGAAGCGCCGCCAGATGCCAGCTCATTCGTTTCACAGCCGACTGGGCTGTTCGACCATCAGCTTTCGCCACCAGCGGTTGCCGGAGGCCCTGGACACCATCGCCGGCCTGGGCTTCACCGAGATCGACCTCGGTGCGCTGCCCGGGGTGTGCGATCACGTGCCGTTCGTCCTCGACGCGAACGCCGTGAGCGAGGTCGCGGCCACCGTTGCGGCGTCGGGCATCCGCGTCCGGTCCATCAACGGCGACATCGGTGATCTCAATGTCGCACTGGATGCCCAGGGCCGGGACGCCCGGGACCGCCACCTGGCGATGCTCGTCGAGTTGACGGCCGCCACCGGCGCCGACGCCCTGGTACTGCCCTGCGGTGCGCTCGACCACGAGCCGATCAACTCGCTCGAGGAGGACCTGACGACGGTCGCCGGTGAACTGGCCGCCGCCTCGAAGGTCGCCGCCGGCCGCGGCGTCGCGTTGTGGACCGAGTCGCTGCACTTCTTCCGGTTGTGCTTCGACATCGAACGGGCCCAACGGCTTGCCGACCGGCTCGACGAAAACATCGGAATAGTCATGGATTTCAGTCACATCGTGGCGTCGGGTGGGGATCCGGTCGACTTCGTGGCACGGTTCGGGCCCCGCATCCGGCACGTGCACATCCGTGACGCCGTGCCCGGCAACATCAATCTCTCGGTGGGCAACGGCCAGGTCGATTTCGCGACAGGCCTCAAGAGCCTCGCTGCCACCGGCTATGCGGGGCACTTCGCGCTGGAGCTGGAAACCCGCGACATCACCCACGACGAACGTCCCGCTGCTGCCGCCGCAGCCGGGAACCTCATTTCCGCCCTGATCTGAAAGGACTCTCAATGTCTGTCACCCGCACCGCCGTCGTCACCGGAGCCACCTCCGAGAAGGGCATCGGCGTGGCCGTCGCCGAGCGCTACGCCAAGGAGGGCTGGGCCGTCGTGATCCTCGACCTGGACGGCGAAAAATCCGCGAAGGTCGCGGCCGAGATCGGCAACCAATTCGGGGTACCGGCATTCGGCCATGCCGTCGACGTCACCTCCGAGGACTCGGTCACCGCCGCGTACGACGCGGTCGCTGCCGAGGTCGCCGCGGGCAACCTGCCCACCGTCGGCGCGCTGGCCAACATCGCAGGCATCACCTCGCCGGTGCCGTTCCTGGAGACCACGCTGGACCTGTGGAACAAGGTCATGGCCGTCAACGCCACCGGAACCTACTTGGTGACAAAGGCTTTCCTGCCCGACATGATCGACGCCGGCTGGGGCCGTATCGTCAACATGAGCTCGGTGTCCGCACAGCGCGGCGGCGGTGTCTTCGGCAAGGTGCCCTATTCCTCGGCGAAGGCCGCGATCCTGGGCTTCACGAAGTCGCTGGCCCGCGAGATCGCCGACACCGGCGTCACGGTCAACGCCGTGACCCCGGGCGCGGTCGACACCAATATCCGCGTCGGCTCCACCGATGAGCAGGAAGCCAAGCTCGCCGCCGACATCCCGGTCGGGCGCACCGCCACCACCGACGAGGTCGCCGCCGTCATCACGTTCCTGTCCAGCCAGGACGCCAGTTACCTCACCGGTACCACCGTGGACATCAACGGTGGCAGCCACATGCACTGACGCCACCCTCATCGCGTCGAGCGGCCAGGTTTTACAAGGATGTTCGCGACAAACGTGGCACAACTGGCCACTCGACGCCTATAGATAGTGCGTGACCCTGCTGAGTTGGAAACGCGTCGAGGCCCGTGCAGACGACGACTTCGTCGTCGCACCCGGTGAGCGGCTGGACTGGCCCCGGACCGTCGGCATCGGCGCCCAGCACGTGGTGGCCATGTTCGGCGCCACCTTCCTGGTACCGGTGCTCACCGGGTTTCCGCCATCCACCACGCTGCTGTTCTCTGGGGTCGGAACCCTACTGTTCCTGATCATCACGGGCAACCGGCTCCCCAGCTATCTGGGTTCGAGCTTCTCGGTGATCGCCCCGGTCACGGCGGCGGTCGCCTCGCACGGCACGGGCAGCGCGCTCGGCGGCCTGATTGCGCTCGGGCTGCTGCTCATCGTCGTCGGCGCCGTGGTCCACCTGATCGGGACCCATTGGATCGACCTGACGCTCCCGCCGGTCGTGACCGGGGCCATCGTCGCACTCATCGGCTTCAACCTGGCTCCGGCCGCCAAGAACAACTTCGAGAAGGGCCCGGTGGTCGGCCTGGTCACCCTGGTGGTGCTGGTCGCGACGCTGGCGTTCTTCCGCGGCATCATCGGGCGGCTGGCCATCTTCGGGGCGGTGCTGATCGGTTATCTGCTGGCGCTCATCCTCGGCGAGGTCGACACGTCCGGGATCGCCGCGGCGCCCTGGCTGGGGCTGCCCCACTTCCAGACACCGACGTTCACCATCGCGGTGCTGCCGCTGTTCCTGCCCGCGGTGATCGCGTTGATCGCCGAGAACATCGGGCACGTCAAGTCGGTCGGGCAGATGACCGCGACGGACATGGACCCCCTCGTCGGCCGCGCGCTGGCGGCCGACGGGCTGGCCACCGTGCTGGCCGGGGCCGGTGGCGGATCGGCGACCACCACCTACGCCGAGAACATCGGGGTGATGGCCGCCACCCGGGTCTATTCGACGGCGGCGTACTGGGTGGCGGCCGGTGTGGCGATCGCATTGTCGTTGTGCCCCAAGGTCGGTGCCGCGATCTCGGCCATCCCGCCCGGAGTGCTGGGCGGTGCGACCGTAGTGCTCTACGGCCTGGTCGGGGTGCTCGGCGTGCGGATCTGGCTCACCAACCACGTCGACTTCGCCAAACCGATCAACCAGATGACCGCGGCGATCCCGCTGATCATCGGGATCGCCGATTTCACCTGGACGGCAGGCTCATTGACGTTCACCGGGATTGCCCTCGGCTCCATCGCCGCGCTGGTGGTCTACCACGGGATGCGCGTGCTGCAGATCGCGGGCGGGCAGCGAAACTCACCGCCCCAGCGCGTCGACCACCGCGGAGAACACGACGGGTAGCGCCGCGGCCGCCGGCGTGATGCTCGCCCGTACCGGCCGAAAACCGCTGCCGTACAACAACGCAGAGGTGAGAAAGCGGTAGCGCCGGGTCAGTGCCCGCCACTGCCCGTCGTAGTCGCCCGGCCGGTCCGCCAGCACGCAGCCGACCAGCAACTCGGCCGCACCGAACGCCAACCCCATTCCCTCGCCGGTCAGTGCGTCGATGTAGCCGGCCGCATCCCCGACCAGCAGCACACGGCCCGCGCTGCGGTGACGTACCTTCTGCCGCAACGGTCCCGCGGCCCGGTCACCGCCATGCGGGCACCCGCGGATCCGGTCGGCCAACGCCGGGAACTTTCCGACGTGGTCCTCGAACCGTCCGCGAGCCGACGTCAGGATCGCCACGCCGACACAGTCGGGGGCGACGGGCGTCACGTACGCCTCGGCGTTGTCCGCCCAGTACACCTCGACACAGTCCGACCATGGCGCGATCCGGACATGGCGCCGGATGCCCCAGCGTCGCCGCGGCCCACTGTCCTGCGACAACCCGAGCGATCGGCGGATCGGCGAGTGCAGCCCGTCGGCCGCGGCCAGGTACCTCGCCCGGAAACCCGCCGCCGACACCGACGTCGAATCCTGGTGCACGGCACCGACTTCGCCCTGCACCACCTTCACCCCGGCCGCGGCTGCCGCGTCGGACAACGCGGCGTGCAGTACCGTGCGCCGCACGCCGCGTCCTGCGCCACCGGAGAACCGGGCCTCGGCGACCCGGCGGCCATCCAGATAACGGATGCCGCGGAACTCCTGTCCCTGTGCGTCGACCCCCAGCGCCTGCAGGTGACGCACCGAATGCGGCATCAAGCCCTCACCGCAGGCCTTGTCGATCGGGCCGCACCGACGTTCCACCACCACCGTCTCGAGACCGGCGCGCGCTGCGTGCACCGCGGTGGCCAGACCGGCCGGCCCACCACCAGCAACCAACAGATCGATCACGTCAAACCTTGCAACGCTTCGTTTTCGACCCGGATCCGGGTCCGCAACAACGCCGCGTTGGCGACGGTGAAGATCAACGCGGTGAGCCACGCGCCGCCGACCAGGGGCAGGGCCACGCCCTCGGTCACCACCGCGACGTAATTCGGGTGCGGCACCACCCGGTAGGGGCCACCGGTCACCCGCGCAGCGCCCGGTATCACCACCACCCGGGTGTTCCACTGGCGCCCCAGCGTCGTGATGCACCACCACCGAAGGCCCTGCGCGGCCAGCACGAGCGCCAGCATCGGCCGGCCCAACCGCGGACGGTAGGGCCTGCGTCGCGCCTCCAGCAGCGCACCGGCGAGCAGCCCGGTGTGCAGCGCCACCATCACCGGGTAGTGTCCGGCACCGAACTCCTTGCCGCCGTTGGCTTTGCTCCACGCCAGATTGCGCCGGGAAACCACGAGTTCGACCAGCCGCTCGGCGGCGACCGCGGCGATGAGGACGGTTACACCTTTGCGCCCCATCAGCGCCAACGCAGCAGGACGAGTTCGGAGCAGAATCCCGGGCCCATGGCCATCAAGACCCCGGGAGTCCCGGTCGCGGGCCGCTTGCAGATGGTGTCCCGCAGTACGTGCAGCACCGACGAGGAGGACAGGTTGCCCACCTCGGCCAGCGATTGCCAGGTCAGATCCAATGCGTCGGAAGGCAGTCCGAGAGTGTCGATGATGGCCTCGATCACCTTGGGGCCGCCCGGGTGGCTCACCCACGACTCGACGTCGCCGACGGTGAGGCCGTGTGCGGCAAGGAAACCTGTGACGTCGTCGCCCAGATACCGGCCGACGAAGCCTGGTACCTCGGCGCTCAGCACGATCTCGAACCCGTCACTGCCGATGTCCCAGCCCATGGCGTGCAGCGAATCCGGGTACAGGTGGCTGCAGGAGTCCAGGACATCCGGCCCGCTCGGGTCGAGCTTCTTTGCCCGTTGGGCACCGACGGCCACCACGGCCGCGGCCCCGTCGCCGAACAGCGCGCCTGCCACCAGCGTCGGCATGGACGGATGGTGTTTGCGCGTCAGCGAACACAGCTCCACCGACACCAGCACCGCCACCTTGTCGGGAGCGCCGCGCAGGTAGTCGTTGAGCCGGGCGATGCCTGCCGCTCCGGCCACGCACCCCAGCCCGAAGATCGGCATTCGCCGCACATCGGGTCGCAGCCCCAACCTGCCGGCGATGCGCGCATCCAGCGAAGGAACCACCGCGCCGGTGACCGTCGTGGTGATGATCAGATCGACGTCCTGGGGGCGCAGGCCTGCCTCTTCGAGCGCACCCGACAACGCCTGGCACCCCAGCTCGGTGGCGTGTTCGATGAACAGGTTGTTGGTCTCACCGAAATCGCTGAGCGTCGCGTACTCTTCCAGCGGCCTGACCAGGTAGCGGCTGTTGACCTTTGCGCTCTTGTGCAGCGCGCGCACCACGTCGGCGACCTTGTCATATCCCGGCAGTGCGAGCAGGGCCTCGGTGACCTCGTCCTGGGTATATCGATTGGGCGGGAGTACACCGTGAACACCGGCGATTGTGCTGTGACTGACAATGTGGCCGAAGTCAATTCCCATAACCTGTACTACGGAGTAGCCCGCAGTCAGGTTCACCGGAATTCGGCGATTTTTCTGGTTCAGCCTGGGCGGCGGTTTCGTTTGTCGTGCGACGGAACCCCGTTGACGCCGTCGATCGACATCGCGTAGCTACCGACAGCAAACGCCACCGCCGATCCCATGATGGACACCGCATGGGCATCGACATTGTCGACGGTGTCGCGCGGCGTGTGGTAGTTCGGGTCGAACGGCTGGCCGGCTTTACCGCCCCAGAGCCGCGCCTGCACTTCCGTTTTGCGTTGTGACGCTCCCGTCGTGGTGCCGCCGATGGGCACGCCCGCGGCCAGGAACGCGGCGTAGTCGGTGGTATCGCTCAGCGGCATGTCGGCGGGCCGTACTCCGGCGAGGTTGAGGTAGCCGGCCAGGGTGCGTTCGATGCCCGCCGAGCCCTCGGGAACCGGCTTGATTGCCGTGGTCGCGGCGGACTGGTCACCGTCGTAGGTGAAGTACCCGGCGTTGGTCGAACCCAGCATCTCGAAGTTCAGGTACAAGGCCACATCGGTGAGCTGCCCCGCGTCGAGTCCCCGCACGTACTGCGTCGAGCCGTCCAGCCCGGTCTCTTGGCCACCCCAGAACGCGAACCGCACCGCGTTGTGCACCGCCGGCGAACTACCCAGCTGCAGCGCGGTTTCCAGTAGCGCGGCCACGCCGGTGCCGTTGTCGTTGATACCAGGGCCGCCGCGAATGCTGTCCAGGTGAGCCCCGGCCATCACGACATCGGAGGTGGACCCGGTCTTGGTCTGCGCCACCAGATTTCGCGACTTGATCAGCTCGGACTTGCCGTCCAGGGTGAGTTTGACCGCGGCCGACGTGCGCAGCAGCGCGGTGTCGACGGACTTGTCGATGATGCCGACCGGAACCTTCAACTGCCGGTAGTAGCCCGGGGTGAACAGCCCTGTGGGACTGGGTTTCACGGTGCTGACCACCAACAGCCCGACCGCGCCCTGCGCCACGGCGGTGTCCTGTTTGACCACCACCGAGCAGCCGGTGTCGTCGACGACCGCGATGGCTCCGGTCATCTTCTTGGAGCCGTAATCGGCTGCCGTGCAACCCGCGAGCTTGGCGGGGTGCAGGGTCGGCGCGTTCAGGCCGCCGGGCTGAGTCTGGACCAGCAGCGAGCCTTGTACGACCGGGTACCGACTACCGTCGACCACCAGCGCCTGATCACCGCCCTGCATCGGGCCGAGCCGGTCGAACTCCGGGGTCTGTACATCGAAACCCTTGTCCTTCAACAGCTTCGAGACGTAGTCCAGGCTGGCGTCGTACCCGGGAGTACCCTCCGCACGGTTGCCGCCGTTGGCTTCGGCGATCTCCTGGAGCTTGCGCAGGTGCGTGTACATGGCGTCGACGGTGATCCGGCCCGCCAGGTCATGCGGCAGATCGGCCGGCGGCGGCGACTGCGATGAACACCCGGCTACGGCGACGGCCACCACCGCCGCGACGGCCCATCCGGCCTTCACGAGGGTGTGACCTCGTGCCGGGTGCGGTCGGATCTGATGGGAATCCCGTTGCGGCCGCTCTGATCCTGCGCGTACAGCCCCGTGACGTAGGCGACACCCTCACCGTGGATCTGGAGCGCGGTCGGGTCGACGTGGTCGATGGTGTCGGTGGCCTGGTGGTAGTTCGGGTCGAACGGCTGATCGACCTTGCCCTGCCACAGCTTCGCCTCCTCCTCCGACATCTTGTCCTCGGCACCGGAGAACAGCCCGCCTGCCGGGATACCCGCCTGGGTGAATCCGTCGTAATCGGACCGGCCGTCGAAGCTGGTGTCGCGCGGCGTCTTTCCGGCGTTCTGCAGATAGGTGGCCAACGTCCGTTCGATACCCGCGGAGCCCTCCGGCACCCGGGCCGGACCGCTGGGATCCGGTGGTGCGGACTGGTCGCCGTCGTAGGTGAAGTACCCGGGATTGGGCGAGCCCAGCATGTCGAAGTTGAGGTACATCGCGATGTCCTTGAGTGCTTCGAGGTCCAGCGACTCCACATAGTTGCGCGAGCCGAGCAGTCCCTCCTCCTCGGCGCCCCAGAACCCGAAGCGCACCGCGTTCTTGACATCGGGCGAAACACCCAGCTGCAGTGCGGTTTCCAGCACCGCGGCCACCCCGGAGCCGTTGTCGTTGATACCCGGGCCTTCGGGCACGCTGTCCAGATGCGCACCCAGCATGACCACGTCGGAGGTGGAACCGGTTTTGGTCTGGGCGATCACGTTGCGGGTGTGCTCGGTGCGGACTCCGGCGTTGAGCTTGATGGTGGTGGGCCCCGGGGCCGCCCGCAGCCGGGCGCCGTCGGCCTTCGTCACGCTGACCACCGGGATCTTGACGTCGGTGCGCTCGCCGAGCGTGCCACCCATCTGGTCCCCGTCCTGGTTGTTGGCCACGATCAGCGCAACGGCGCCGCGTTCGACGGCCGCGGTCTCTTTGGCGCTGAACGCGCAGTGCCCGCGGTCGACCAGCACGACCGCACCTGCGACCGGCAGGCCGTCGTAGTCCTTGGCCTCGCACCCTGGGGAATCCCCGGTGCGGGCAGCCACCAGCGGCCCGGACACCCCTTCGGCGCCGGTGCCGATGGTGTACAGCAGCGGTTTGGCGGTCACCGGCTGACCGCCCACGGTGACCTGCGGATCTTCGGAGAACGGTATGCGTACCTGGAACTTGGGCGTTTGTACATCGAAACCCTTGTCGCGCAAGGTTTTCACCACATAGTCGACACTGGCGTCATAGCCCGGTGTGCCGAGCGCACGGGTGTTTCCGTTGGCGTTGGCGATGTCCTGCAGTTTCTTGAGGTGGCCCATCATCGCGTCCACCGACACCTGGTGACGCAACTGCTCGGCGAATTCCCGGGCCGCGGGCGGGGCCGCCGGCGTATCGACGTTGAGTTCGGTCTTGCTGTCACAGCCGGCCAAAGCCACGGTCAGCGCCACCGCGCCAAGGACCGCCCCCGTCAAATTGCGTCGCATTGCTCCCACCGTAGTGGGTACGTCTGCGGGCAGGCGGCGTTAATCGGTCGCGTGCCGCCGGGCCCCGTCAGGCGTCGTTCTTCAGGGCCGTCAGATAGCGGTTCGTGACGAGTCTCTGCGCAACGGCCGCGGGAATCGCGCCGAGCCGGCTCCACCACGTGGCGGGCCGGGAGAACGCGACCACATCCACATAGACGCGGCCTTCGTCGTACCGGACGGCGAACAACTCTTCCCCGGACTCGGGATGCCCGCGCAACGTCCCATAGGCGAACCCGCGCCGGTCGGGTTCGTCGACGGTGTAGACGACCCGGCCGTAAGCCGGCACCGGTCCCAACCGGATCGTCAGAAGCGCTCCTTCCTCGGCGACTTCCGACGAGGTCTGGATCCGCAACCCCGCCCCGCGTTGCACACCCCAGTGCATCAACCGGTCAGCAGCATCCTCGAAGCAGCTCCGGCCCTCACCGAGAGCGGCGGTCCGCCGGATGTGGCGATAGCCGCTCGGCAATACCCCGGCCGTCGCTCCGACTTCGGAGTAGTTCAGCGGCTTGCGGCCCAGCGCAGCCCAATCCATGTCAGGCATCCCTTCGGTTCAGCACTGCGACCGCCGCGACGAACACCACCACGACCAGCGCGACGAAGTAGACCAGCGAACCCGTCTCGCCCCACGGGATGTTGAAGGTCGGGAACAACCATTCCACGTCGAGGAAGCGGAACATGTTGGCGAACGGCAGCCACGGGCCCAGCTGCACACCTGTGGAGGGCAGGTTGGCCAATAGTGGCTCCGCGACCAGGGGCCACAACAGCAGCACCGCGACGGCGCCCGCCGCGAAGCGGATCAGCGCGCCGACCGCCACGCCGAGCACGGCGGCCAACGCGGCGTAGAGCGCGTAGCCTCCTGCCACCGACCAGGTCGGCCCGCTGACCAGCGACAGTTGCGCGCCGACCACCGGTTCGGCGAACAGCCGAGCCACCATCACCGACAGCAGCACCATCACCACCGCGCAGATCGACGAAAAGGCCGCCGCCACAATGGCCTTCGCAATCAACACCCAGGTGCGGTTGGGTGTGGCCAGAAACGTCGTGCGGATCAGCCCGGTGCGGTACTCGCCGGTCACCGTCATCGACGCCAGGATCATGAGCACCGGAACCCCGAACACCGCCACTCCCAGCGCGGCCTTACCCGGAGGCAGCGGCGCGAAACCGTAGGCGGTCCAGCCCTGCAGCGCTGCAACGCCCAGGCTCAGCGCGGCCACCCCCAACACCGACCACAGCGGCGAGCGGGTGGTCGACAGTTTGATGCGTTCGGCGTCGAGCACCGCCAGCGCGCTCACGGCTGGCCCGCCCGGTAGTCGACGGCGTCGTCGGTGAGTTTCAAATACGCCTCCTCCAGCGATGCCGACCGCGTGCTCAGTTCGTGCAACACGATCGAATTGCGGGCTGCCAGTTCCCCGATCACCTCGATGGCCGCGCCGCGTACCGTCAGCGCGTCGCCGTCCACGTCGGCCTGCAGCCCGGCGTCACCCAGCACCTCGGCCAGGATGGTCAGCTGCGGACTGCGCACCCGAACGGCATTGCCCGACCCGCTGACGAACTCCGCGACGGTGGTCGACGCGATCAGCTTGCCCTGGCCGATCACCACCAGACGGTCTGCCGTGTTCGACATTTCAGCCAGCAGATGGCTGGACACGAACACCGTGCGGCCCTCGGCGGCGAGGCTACGCATCAGCGTGCGCACCCAGTGGATGCCCTCGGGATCGAGACCGTTGACGGGCTCGTCGAACAGCAACACCGGCGGGTCTCCCAGCAGCGCCGCGGCGATGCCCAGGCGCTGACTCATGCCCAACGACAGCGCACCCGCGGGACGATCATCCACTGATTCCAAGCCGACGGCGTCGAGCACCTCGTCGACGCGGGACACCGGGATCCGGTTGGCCGCCGCGATCCACCGGAGGTGATTGCGCGCGCTGCGGTTGGGGTGGGCCTGACGCGCGTCGAGCAACGCACCGACGGTTCGCAGCGGGTCACGCAGGTCGCGGTAGGCCTTGCCGTCGATGGTGGCCGTACCGGCATCCGGGCGGTCGAGACCGAGAATCAGCCGCATCGTCGTGGTCTTGCCTGCGCCGTTGGGCCCGAGAAAACCGGTGACCACGCCCGGTTCGACGGTGAACGTCAGGTCGTCGACGGCGCGTTGGGTTCCGTAGAGCTTGGTCAGCCCGGCGATTTCGATCATCGCCGTCCAGTATTCCCACCTTTGCGAGCTGCGGCCACGGCCGGCACCGGCCGCTCACACCCATGACGTTTCGCGAAAGTGAATCGTCTGCGAAAAAACAGCCGAAAATTCGCAGAGGATTCACGATCGCGGCACGCCGGCCGCAGCGATGCGCTTGATGACGTCGGCTTCGCCATCCATGGACGTGACCCGGATGTGGGTCCATCCCATCCGGGTCACCGTCTCCGCCTTATGGATGTCCCGGCCGAAGCGGCGTCGATCGGTTCGGTGCTGATCGCCTTCGTAATCGGCAGCGACCAGGGAGTCGTCCCACGCCATGTCGAAAACGCCGACCAATACCCCATATTCGTCATAAACCGGTACCTGCGTCCGCGGTCGCGGAAATCCGGCCCGGACCGCGAGCAGCCGCAGCCAGGTTTCGCGCGGCGACTCCGCACCGGCGTCGACCAATTCCAATATCGCTCGTGCCCTTTTGATTCCCCGACGTCCGCGGTAGCGCTCGACGAGCAACTCGACATCGGCCATCTTGAGGTGTGTTGCGTTGGCGAGAGCATCGATCAGCGCCACCGCCTCATCGACCGGGTAGCGACACGCCAGGTCGAGCGCGGTGCGCACCGGCGTGGTCACCCGTATGCCAGACAGGACGGTGACCTCGTCGTCTTCGACACGGTCAATTCGAGTGCGTATTCCCTTGGGCGGACGACGGTTGTCATGGATCAACTCGGCGGGATGCCGCGCGTCTATCCACTTGGAGCCGAGCAGGACGGCGGCCGACCGTCCCGCGACGACGCCGCGACGGTCCGACCACAGCCACGCGGCTTGGGCCCTTGCCTTGGCGGTGATGACGGTGTCGCGGGTCACATAGATCCCGGGATAGATCGCGACACATCTGCTGCGTAGCTGGTAGGCCGTCAACCGGCCCGATGCGATGGCTTCCGTCCCCACGAATGGCTCCCCCATGCGCGAAGTGTGCCGAAAGCCACCGACAGATCCGCCCACGTGAATCGTCTGCGAAAAATCGGCCGAAAATTCGCAGAGGATTCACGATCGCGGGAGCGGGCGGGCGGGAGCGGGCCGCGGGCGGGCGGCCGAAGCCCAACCCCGCTACAGCGAAGGACTCGACGCCTGCGCCCAGAAGCGCTTGGGGATGCGGCCCGCCTGCCTGGCGAGGTAGCCGGCGGTGACGGCCGCCGACATGGCCGCGGCCATGGTCGGTGGATCGGATGCCCTGGTCACGGCGGTCGCCAACAAGACTGCGTCGCAACCCAATTCCATCGCGAGGGCAGCGTCGGACGCGGTGCCGATACCGGCGTCCAAGATCACCGGGACTCCGGCCTGCGCGACGATCATCTCGATGCTGTGCGGGTTCGAGATGCCCAGCCCGGTGCCGATCGGCGAGCCCAGGGGCATCACCGCGGCGCACCCGGTGTCCTCCAACCGCCGTGCGAGCACCGGATCGTCGTTGGTGTACGGCAGGACGATGAATCCGTCGTCGACCAATTGTTCTGCGGCCTTGACCAATTCGATGGCATCGGGCAGCAGCGTGCGCTCGTCGGCGATGACCTCGAGCTTGACAAGGTCGGTGCCAAGCGCCTCGCGGGCGAGTTGGGCGGTCAGCACCGCCTCAGCTGCGCCGCGACAGCCCGCGGTGTTCGGCAGGGCCTCGATACCCAGCCGGTTGAGCAGATCCAGCACGCCCGTGCCGCCCGACGCGTCGACCCGCCGCATCGCGACCGTGGTGAGCTCAGTACCCGAGGCGACCAACGCTTCTTCCAGCACAGCGAGATTGGGTGCCCCGCCGGTGCCCATGATGAGGCGCGAACCGAACTCCCGGCCGCCGATCTTCAGTACCGAATCAGCCACCTTGCACCGCCGTCACAACCTCGACGCGGGCTCCGTCGGCCAGGGTGCGATCCCACTCCGAGCGGGGTATCACCGACCAGTCCAACGCCACTGCGATGCCCTTGTCCGGAAATCCCCGGGTTTCCAGCAAACCGGCGACGGTGGTCTGTTCGGCCACCTCGACGGTTTCGTCGTTGACAGTGATGGTGATCATTTCGCTCCCACACTCACCTCGAGCTCGGCCGCGATCCGCTCAGCGGTCCACGGCGCCAACAAAAATCCATTGCGGCCGTGCCCGGCCGCCACGAGCGTGCGGTCGTCGAGCCGTTCGACGATCGGCACTCCGTCGGGTGTCATCGGCCGCAGCCCGGCCGCGGTCTCCGCCAGCTCGTACTCGCCGAGGGCGGGCATCACCGCACACGCGTCGTCGAGCAGGTCCCTTACCCCGGTGACCACCGGCGCGGTGTCGCGACCGTGCTCGTACTGCGTGGCGCCGACGACGACACCGTCGGCACGCGGCACCAGGTACACCGGGCGGCCGTGCACGCGGGCCCGGATCACCCGGGTCGGCACCGGCATACAGCCCTTGCGCCACCGCAGCCGCAGCACCTCACCCTTGACCGGCCGCACCGGCAGGCCCGGCCACAGCCGTGGAGCGTCGATGCCGTTGGCGATGACGCGCTGCTCGGCATCGACCTCGTCGAGCGAATCCACCGCGGGCGCCCACTGCACACCCAGCTGCCTGCAGTGCGCGGCCAGGCCCTCGACGACCGCGCGGTTGTCCACCGCGAGTTCGGTCGTCGCCAGGAAGCCGTGTCGGATGCCCTGGGCCAGCAACGGTTCCACGTCGCGCGCGGCGGTCGTCGGCTCGACGGGATGCCCCTGCGCGGCCAGCCAGTCGGCGACGGTCCGCAGATCGGCGACATCGGCCCGGTCCACGGCGACCACGAGCGATTCCCGTGCGGTGACCACCTCGGGCGGCAGCCCGTCGAGAAAGTCCGAATGCCACAGCCGCAGCGATTCCAGGCCGATCTGCAGCAGTCGCTCCTCGCCGGGCCAGCCCTCGCTGTGTGGGGCCAGCATCCCGCCGGCAACCCAGGAGGCGCCGCGCTCGACGCTGGCGTGCAGCGTCACCGACCAGCCGGCCAGTGCCGCCCGACGGGCGACGGACAGGCCGATGACGCCGCCGCCGATGACGGACAGTGGTGGGGCCATTTCATCTCCTCCCTTCGCCGGCATGACCCGGATCAGGTGTGACGGTAAGGGCTGGTACGTACGCCCACTCTCAGCCCCCGTTCCCGGGACTCCCGTGTTGCCTGTTCACCATACTCGGAGCGGAGGCACTACCGTCGCGGTGTGCAACAACCTGCCGACCGCCTTGCCCAGTCCGCGCTGTACCTGTGCACCGACGCCCGCCGGGAGCGCGGTGACCTGGCCGAATTCGCCGACGCCGCACTGGCAGGCGGGGTTGATCTGATCCAGTTGCGCGACAAGGGCTCGGCGGGCGAACGCCAGTTCGGGCCACTGGAGGCCCGCCAGGAGCTCGACGCCCTCGAGGTGCTCGCCGACGCCGCCCGCAGGCACGGCGCCCTGCTCGCGGTCAACGATCGCGCCGACATCGCGCTCGCGGCCGGGGCCGACGTGCTGCACCTGGGCCAGGACGATCTGCCGCTGCCGATCGCGCGCGGCATCATCGGGGCGCGTCCGGTGATCGGCCGGTCGACCCATGACGCCGAGCAGGTGGCAGCGGCCATCGAAGAGCCCGTCGACTACTTCTGCGTCGGCCCCTGCTGGCCCACGCCCACCAAGCCGGGGCGCCCGGCACCCGGACTCGAGCTGGTGCGGGCGACGGCGGCGCTCAACCCGGACAAGCCGTGGTTCGCGATCGGCGGTATCGACGCGCCGCGGTTGCCCGAGGTGCTGGCCGCGGGCGCTCGCCGCGTCGTGGTGGTCCGCGCCATCACCGCGGCCGAGGACCCACGGGCCGCCGCCGAGGAACTGAAGTCGGCACTTACTGCGAGTCGATGACCAACAGCGGGATGGTGGCCGTGACCTCACGCAGCCGCTGCCAGCTGGCCGCGAAACCGGGGTGCAGCGGCAGCTCGGCCACCTGATCCTCGGCCACCCATCGCAGCTCGGAGCTCTCGCGGTTGGGGATGGTGTCCAACGGTTCGGGCGCGTCGGCGATCACGGTGGTGTAGGTCCACCGGGTGCCACCCGACCCGACCACCTCGGCCGTCACGACCGTGGTCCGCACGGTCAGCTGGGTCCCGGACAGCCCGGCCTCCTCGTTCGCTTCGCGGACGGCGGCCTGCTCGGCGGTCTCGTGGCTGTCGCGGGCTCCGCCCGGCAGCGCCCACGTGCCGCCCTGATGACTCCACGGGGCCCTGTGCTGCAACAACACCGCCGCAGACCCGTCGGGCCAAGGCGCTCGCAGCAGTAACCCGGCCGCGCCGTGCCGGCCCCAGAACCGGGCGCCGCTGTCGGACACCACCCATCCGTCACCGTCGCCACGCACTCGTACAGGATAGGGAACATGCCCGGTTTCGGGGGTTCCTGATTCCGGGCGAGCCATCCCACGAACTCTTAGACTTCTTTTATAGAGTTGGGACAGCCGTACGACAGCCGGAAAGGTCCGCGCGCAGGTGACTGTGGAGTTGGCACATCCGTCGACCGAGCCGCTCGCGTCCCGGTCGCCGACGACTCCTGCCCATCCGCGCTGGTGGTTTCTGTGGACGACGCCCGGGCGCATCCTGACCATCGGCCTCGTGCTGTCGACTCTCGTCATCATCAGCGCCTTCGCGACCTCCACCACCATCAACCACCGGCAGCAGGCGCTGACCACCGTGCTCGACCACACCGAACCGCTGTCTTTCGCGGCCGGGCAGCTGTACACCACGCTGTCGGTGGCCGACGCCGCGGCGGCCACCGCGTTCATCTCGGGTGCCGAGCCGCGCGACGTCCGGCAGCGCTACGAACAGGCGATCACCGACGCGTCGGTCGCGGTGACCCGGGCCTCGAGCGGCCTCACCGACGAACCGCTGGTCCAGCTGCTGGGCCGGATCAACGCCCGGCTCGCCGTGTACACCGGACTGGTGGAAACCGCGCGTACCAACAACCGGGCAGGCAACCCGGTGGGGTCGTCGTATCTGTCGGAGGCCTCGTCGCTGATGCAGACGCTGATCCTGCCGGACGCGCAGCGGCTCTACGAGCAGACCTCGGCCCGGGTCGACGCCGAAACCACGGCTTCCACCCGGATCCCGGCGCCGGTGGTCCTCGCGGTGTTGGCGACGCTGATGTTCGGGGCGTTCGCCAACCGGTGGCTGGCGCGGCGGACCCGGCGCCGGGTCAACATCGGGTTCGTCGCGGGCGGGCTGGCCGTTCTGATCATGCTGATCTGGGTGATGACGGCGCTGGTGATCTCCACGTCGGACAGTCGCAGCGCCAAGGTCACGGCGGCCGACTCACTCAAGACCGTGACGAACCTGGCCATCACCGCCCAGCAGGCCCGGGCCGACGAGACCTTGGCGCTGATCCGCCGCGGCGACGAGAACTTGCGCAAGCAGTCCTACTACCAACGCATCGACATGATGCAGGAGCAACTGGCGGCCTACCTGGCTCGTGACAATGGTATGGACAAGACCGATCTGGCCGATGCCGATCAGCTGCTGACCCGGTGGCGCGCCGCCGACGACCGGATCAACGCCTACATCGCGGTCGGCAATTACCAGGCCGCCACCCAGGTGGCGCTGGGTACCAGCGAGGAAGATTCCACGCCGGCCTTCGACAAGCTCGACGACGCGCTGTCGAAAGGTATCCAACAAAGCCGCAACCAGTTGCGTAACGACATCGTCAACGCCCGCCGCGTGCTGTCCGGCGCGACCGTCGGTGCCGCGGTGCTGAGCGTGGCGGCCGCGGTGGCGGTGGCGTTGGGGTTGTGGCCGCGACTCAGTGAGTACCGGTAAGCACGATGAGAAAACTCCTGGTCCTGCTCGCGACGGTGTTGGCGGTGGCCGGCTGCGCCCAGACCGCCCCCGCCCTGACCGTCCCCGCGCTCACCCTCTCCCCACCCACGCCTGCAGGCATGCAGGAACTGACGCCGCAGCCGGTGCAGGTGCCGTCGGCCGAAGCCGACGACTGCGACCGCACGGCGAGCCTGCGCCCGTTCAGCAACAAGGCCGAGGCCGACGCCGCGGTGGCCGAGATCCGCAACCGGGGCAGGCTCATCGTCGGGCTGGACATCGGCAGCAACCTCTTCTCGTTCCGCGACCCGATCACCGGTGAGATCACCGGATTCGACGTCGACATCGCAGGCGAGGTGTCCCGCGACATCTTCGGCACCCCGGCGCAGGTCGAATACCGGATTCTGTCCTCGGCCGACCGGATCACCGCACTGCAGAACAAGAAGGTCGACATCGTCGTCAAGACCATGACCATCACCTGCGAACGTCGCAAGCAGGTGAACTTCTCCACCGTCTATCTGATGGCCAATCAGCGCATCCTGGCTCCGCGCGACTCGACCATCTCGCAGGCCTCCGACTTGTCCGGCAAACGGGTGTGCGTGGTCGACGGCACCACGTCGCTCAAACGCATCCAGGAGATCAGCCCGGCGCCCATCATCGTCTCGGTGGTGACGTGGGCCGACTGCCTGGTGGCGCTGCAACAGCGGCAGGCCGACGCGGTCAGCACCGACGACTCGATCCTGGCCGGCCTGGTGGCGCAAGACCCTTATCTGCACATCGTCGGCCCGAGCATGAACCAGGAGCCGTACGGCATCGGGGTGAACCTCGACAACACCGGGCTGGTGCGGTTCGTCAACGGCACGCTGGAACGTATTCGGCGGGACGGCACGTGGAACACGTTGTACCGCAAGTGGTTGACGGTACTCGGCCCGGCGCCATCCCCTCCCGTCGCGAGGTACATCGACTGATGACACAGCCACCCGAAATCCCAGAGGAACCCGACGAGGATCCCGGAACCCAGCCGGCCAGCTTCGAAGACCTCGACATGGACTCGCGGTCGACGGCTCGCCCGATGGCCACGCAGGCGGTGTTCCGGCCCGAGTTCGACGACGACGAAGAGCAGAACCCCTCTTCCGTTTTCGGCGACACCGAGGCACACGACCACGGCACGATGATGACGCGCGTGCTCTCGCCGGTCCGACGCCTGGGTGGCGGCCTGGTGGAGATACCGCGGGTGCCCGAGCGAGATCCCTTGACCGCCTTGATGACCAACCCAGTGGTGGCCGAATCGAAGCGGTTCTGCTGGAACTGCGGCAAACCGGTCGGCCGCTCGTCGCCGGATGGGCAGGCCCTGTCGGAGGGCTGGTGCCCGAACTGCGGTAGCTCGTACTCGTTCCTGCCGCAGCTGTCCCCCGGCGAGATCGTCGCGGACCAGTACGAGATCAAGGGTTGCATCGCCCATGGCGGGCTGGGCTGGGTGTATCTGGCGTTCGACCACAACGTCAACGAGCGGCCGGTCGTGCTCAAAGGCCTGGTGCATTCCGGCGACGCGGAAGCACAGGCCATCGCGATGGCCGAACGTCAGTTCCTGGCCGAGGTGACCCATCCGGGGATCGTCAAGATCTACAACTTCGTCGAACACGATGACAAGCACGGCAATCCGGTCGGCTACATCGTCATGGAGTACGTCGGCGGAACATCGCTCAAACAGGCCAGGGGCAACAAACTGCCGGTCGCCGAAGCGATCGGCTACATGATGGAGATCCTGCCCGCGCTGGGCTATCTGCACTCGATCGGGCTGGCCTACAACGACCTCAAGCCCGAGAACATCATGATCACCGAGGAGCAGCTCAAGCTGATCGACCTCGGCGCGGTGTCACGGCTCAACTCGTACGGATACCTGTACGGCACACCGGGTTACCAGGCACCCGAGATCGTGCGCACCGGACCGACCGTGGCGACCGACATCTATACCGTGGGCCGGACCCTGGCCGCGCTGACGCTGAACCTGCGCACCCGCAAGGGGCGCTACGTCGACGGGCTGCCGTCCGACGATCCGGTGCTCACCAAGTACGACTCGTTCGGGCGACTGCTCCGCCGGGCCATCGACCCCGATCCCCGCCGGCGCTTCGCCACCGCCGAGGAGATGTCGTCGCAGCTGCTCGGTGTGCTGCGCGAGGTGGTGGCCGCCGACAGCGGGATGCCGCGGCCCGGCCTGTCGACGGTGTTCAGCCCATCGCGGTCGACGTTCGGCGTGGATCTGCTTGTCGCACATACCGACGTCTACGTCGACGGCCAGGTGCACTCGGAAAAGCTGACGGCCCAGGAGATCGTCCGCGCCCTGCCGGTGCCGTTGGTGGACCGCACCGACGTCGGGGCGCCGATGCTGGTCGCCAGCGTGCTGAGCCAGCCGGTGCACACACTCGATCAGCTGCGCGCCGCGCGGCACGGAGCACTCGACGCCGAGGGCGTCGACCTGTCCGAATCGGTCGAGCTGCCGCTCATGGAGGCCCGCGCGTTGCTCGACCTGGGTGACGTGGCGAAAGCCAACCGCAAGCTCGACGATCTCTCGACCCGGGTGGGCTGGAACTGGCGGCTGATCTGGTTCCGCGCGGTCGCCGAGATGCTGTCCGCCGACTATGACTCGGCCACAAAGCATTTCACCGAGGTACTGGACACGCTGCCGGGTGAGTTGGCACCGAAGCTGGCCCTGGCCGCGACGGCAGAGCTGGCAGGCACGGCCGACGAACTGACGTTCTACAAGACCGTCTGGGGTACCGACAACGGCGTCATCTCCGCGGGCTTCGGCTTGGCGAGAGCTCAGTCGGTCAGCGGGGACCGCGACGGCGCGGTGCGCACGCTCGACGAAGTCCCCGCCACCTCACGGCATTTCACCGCGGCGCGGCTCACCAGCGCGGTCACGTTGCTGTCCGGGCGGTCGACGAGTGAGATCACCGAGCAGAACATCCGCGACGCCGCGCGACGCGTGGAGGCGTTGCCCGACACCGAGCCACGCGTGCTGCAGATCCGGGCCCTGGTGTTGGGTACCGCGATGGACTGGCTGGCAGACAACACCGCGAGCAGCAACCACATCCTGGGCTTCCCATTCACCGAGCACGGTCTCAAGCTGGGCGTCGAAGCCTCACTGCGGGCGCTGGCCCGCGTGGCCCCCACCCAGTCGCATCGATATGCCCTGGTGGACCTCGCCAACAGTGTGCGGCCCATGAGCACGTTCTGAGCGCACGCACAGGCCTTCCCCAGCTCGGTTTCCTCTGACACCGTCCGGAGCCGTTACTGATGTGGCTACCGACCGCGGCGCTAGCCGGTTCGGACCACCTGAACGCAGGCGCGGGCGATGGCCAGTTCCTCGTTGGTCGGAATCACCAGCACCGTAACCCGCGAAGACTCGGCGGAGATGCGTCGCGCCTGCCGAGACGGGCTCTCGTTGAGCTCAGAGTCGAGCTCGATACCCAGTGCGGCCAGCCCGCTCAGCGCGTCGCGACGCACCGCAGCGTCGTTCTCGCCCACTCCCGCGGTGAAGCTGATGATGTCGGTGGACCCGAGTACCGCAAGGTAGGCGCCG
The DNA here is from genome assembly GCF_001570425.1 of Mycolicibacterium brisbanense. Taxonomy (GTDB): domain Bacteria; phylum Actinomycetota; class Actinomycetes; order Mycobacteriales; family Mycobacteriaceae; genus Mycobacterium; species Mycobacterium brisbanense. The sequence goes on along the minus strand of NZ_BCSX01000011.1, from coordinate 13,086 downwards.
ACATATTTGCGCAACCGATGGATATAGACGTCATACGCCAATTGAGCTGGTGTATCACCATTTTCGATCAGTTGGTGTAGCTTGCGGAAGTCGTTCTCGCCGCCGAGGCCCAGCAACCCGGACCGTCGGTTGAGCATGGCGTCGATGTCCTCGATGGTCATGTCCGCCGTGCGGCACAGGTAGCCGACGATACCGGGGTCGATGTCGCCACTGCGGGTGCCCATCACGAGGCCCTCGAGCGGGGTGAGCCCCATCGAGGTGTCGACCGCGCGGCCCCCGGCAATCGCCGACGCCGAGGCACCGTTACCGAGATGCAGCACAATCTGATTCACCGAATCGTAGGGCCGCCCAATGAAATCGGCGGCCTGCCGGCTCACGTACTCGTGCGAGGTGCCGTGGAAGCCGTAGCGCCGGATGTGCCACTTCTCCGCAACCTCGTGGTTGATGGCGTAGGTGGCCGCGGCGGCAGGCAGATCGTGGAAGAACGCGGTGTCGAACACCGCGATGTGCGGGACGTCGGGCAGGATGCGCCGGGACACGTCGATACCGACCATCGCGGGCGGATTGTGCAGTGGGGCAAGCGGAGCCAGCTCTTCGAGCTTGGACATCATCGCATCGTCGATGACAGCGGGCCGGTAGAACGTCTTGCCGCCATGCACCACGCGGTGCCCGACCGCGACGAGGTCGAGATCGTCGAGGTGCAGGCCCGCTTCCGCGGACAGTTCGAATGCCAGTCGCAGCGCCGCATCGTGATCGGCGACCCGGCCCTCCCGGCGCAGCGTGCGCTCGCCAACCTTCAATGTCGCGGTCGACGAATCCTCGCCGATGCGCTCCACGATGCCGCTCGCCAGCTGCTGCCCCGAATCAGGCTGGATCAGCTGGTATTTCACCGACGACGAGCCGGAGTTGATCACCAGCACTGTGTCGGTCACTCGACTGCTCCTCGCGTGCGCGTCATGCCACCCTGCGCCTGGATCGCGGTGATCGCGACCGTGTTGACGATGTCCTCGACCAACGCACCACGCGACAGATCGTTGACGGGCTTGTTGAGACCCTGCAGTACCGGGCCGATCGCGATGGCACCCGCGGACCGCTGCACGGCCTTGTAGGTGTTGTTGCCGGTGTTGAGGTCCGGGAAGATCAGCACCGTGGCCCGGCCTGCCACCGGGGAATCCGGCATTTTGGTGATCGCGACCGATGGCTCCACGGCGGCGTCGTACTGGATGGGCCCCTCGACCAGCAGATCCGGTTCGCGTTCGCGCACCAATTCCGTTGCCGCTCTGACCTTGTCGACATCGGCGCCGGTTCCCGAGGTGCCCGTTGAGTAGGACAGCATGGCCACCCGCGGCTCGATGCCGAACTGTGCCGCGGTGCGCGCCGAAGAGATGGCGATGTCGGCCAGCTGCTCTGAAGTGGGGTCCGGCACGATCGCGCAGTCGCCGTAGGCCAACACCTTGTCTGCCAGGCACATCAGGAAGATGCTGGACACCGTCGAGATGCCTGGCGCAGTGCGGATGATCTCGAACGCCGGCCGTACGGTGTGCGCGGTGGTGTGGGCCGCGCCGGACACCATGCCGTCCACCATGTTGTTGTGCACCAGCATGGTGCCGAAATAGGAGACGTCATGGATTGTCTCGCGGGCCTGCTCGACCGTGATGCCCTTCTTGCGGCGCAGTTCGGCGTACTGTTCGGCGAACTGGTCGCACAGTTCGCTGGTGCGGGGATCGAGCACGACGGCGGCATCGATGTTCACCCCGAGTTCGGCTGCCCGGGAACGGATCTGGCTTTCCTCGCCGAGAATCGTCAGATCCGCGACACTGCGCCGCAGCAGCCGGCCCGCGGCCTTGAGGATGCGGTCGTCGGTGCCCTCGGGCAGCACGATGCGCTTGCGGTCGGAGCGGGCCCGGTCGAGCAGCTGATAGGTGAACATCTGCGGCGTGGTCACGGCCGGGATCGGGATGCTCAGTTGCGCCAGCAGATCATTGACGTCGACGTGCTTGTCCATCAGGGCCAGCGCGGTGTCGATCTTGCGCTGGCTCTTCGCGGTCACCCGACCGCGGGCACTGGCGACACGGCTCGCGGTCTCGAACGTGCCGTACTTGGTCGCTACGATCGGCAACCGCAGCCCCAGCCCCTCGACCAGGGCCGCGATCGAGGGATGCAGATCGAGGCCGCCGTTGAGCACGATGCACGACAGCGACGGGAAGCCTTCCGCGGCATGGGCACTCACAACGGCGAGCACCACGTCGGACCGGTCCCCCGGCGTCACCACCGCGACGCCCTCGGTCAGTCGCTCCAACACGTGCTCGGCAGTCATACCGGCCACGAGCACGCCCATCGCCTCGCGGGACAACAGCGCCGGGTCCCCGGCGATCATCGTGCCGTCGACGGCCACCTGCAGTTCGGCCACCGACGGCGCGACCAGCAGCGGCTCCTCGGGCAGTACGTAAGCCGGCGTCCCCAGCGGTTTGAGGGCCTCGGCCACGGCCGTCAGCTGGGCGGGATCGCAGCGGTTGGCGACCACAGCAGCGGCGTGCGCATGCTGGTGATTCAGCTCGGCCAGGCACACCTCGACGACGTGGGCCACCTCTTCGGGCGTGCGGTCGGCGGCTTTGACGGCGAGCACCACGGGAGCGCCCAGGTTCACCGCGATGCGCGCGTTCATGCTCAGCTCGCTGGGGGTTGCCACATCGGTGTAGTCGCTGCCGACGATCAGGACCGCGTCGCACCGGTCGGCGACGCGGTGGAAGCGGTCGACGATCTCGGCGACCGCCGCGTCGGGGTCCTCGTGCACCTGCTGGTAGCCGACGCCGACGCAGTCCTCGTACGGCAGACCGGCCGTGGCACCTGCCAACAGCAGTTCGAGGATGTAGTCCCGGTCCTCGCCCAGGCGCGTGATGGGCCGGAACACCCCGACGCGGGGCACGGTGGCCGCAAGCCGGTGCAAGATCCCCAGCGCAATGGTCGACTTACCGGTATCCCCCTCGGGCGAGGCTACGTAGATCGCGGTCGCGATGTTCCCATCCGGCACCGCTCCAGCATTCCCTAGATCAGGACAGTTCCGCCAGCGCGCCCTCGAACTCCGTGCAGAACCAGTCCACGTCAGCCATCGTGAACACCAGCGGCGGGCGCACCTTGAGCACGTTGCCGTCGCTGCCGCACACCGAGATGAGCACATGGCGGTCCCGCATGGCATTGACCAGATCGTGGGCCCCGGTGCGGTCGGGCGCTCGTGAGGGAGTCACCACCTCGACACCCACGTAGAGCCCGCAGCCGCGCACCTCACCGATGCGCGGATGGTCAGCGCCGATCCGGGCGATCTCGTCGCGCAGCGCGGTGCCGACGCGGGCCGCGTTGTCGATCAGATTCTCGTCCTCGATCACATCGAGCACAGCCGCCGCGGCGGCCATGGACACCGGGTTGCCGCCGAACGTGTTGAAGTACGGCACGCCCCGGGCAAAGGTCTCCAACACGTGGCTGCGCGCCGCCATCGCCGCGACCGGCAGGCCGTTGGCCATCGGTTTGCCCATGGTCACCAGATCAGGCACCACACCGTGGCGGGCGAAGCCCCACATGGCCTCACCGGTGCGGCCGAACCCGGGCTGCACCTCGTCGGCGATGAACACCCCGCCGGCCGCGCGGACCGCCTCCACCGCCGGCGCCAGCACCGTGGGATCGGGGAAGATGCCGTCGGAGGCGAAGATGGTGTCGACGATCAGGCAGCTCACGCCATGGCCCGAGTCATGCAGGTCCTTGATGGCCGCTGCGACGTCGAGGGTCTGAGCCGATACCGTCCGCACATGCGGCCCGACGACGGTCGCACCGCCCAGCGACGGTGAAATCGCCGTCACCGCTTCGGTATTGCCGTGATAAGCATCGCTGGTCACGATGACTCCCCGGGCCCCGGTGTGCATCTGGGCCACCCGCAGGGCCAGATCGTTCGCCTCGGAGCCGGTGCATGCGTACATCACCTGGTCCACGTCGTCCGGCATGGTGGCCAGCAGGCGGCGCGAGTAGTCGACGATGCCCTCGTGCACATAGCGGGTGTGGGTGTTCAGCGTCTGCATCTGGCGGGTCACCGCGTCGACGACGCGTGGGTGGCAATGCCCGACGCTGACGACGTTGTTGTAGGCATCCAGATATCGGGCCCCGTCGGCGTCGAACAGGTGACTACCCTGACCACGAACCAGATGTACCGGCCGTTCGTAGAACAGCCGGTACGCCGGTCCGAGCATCCGGATACGGTCCGCAATCAAGGATTCCGTCTCCGGATCGGTCGCCAGACCGCCGGAGTAGCTGTTGGAATCCATGATGTTGGAGAAGCCCTGCGCGTTCAGCGTTCGTGCGCCTCCTCCAGCACCGTCCGACCGAGATCGGAATATCGTTGTGGGTCCTGGAATTTCAAGAACAGGGCCAGCACCACACCGCCGATACCAACGATGCCTACAACATACGGGATCGCGGCGAATATCCAGTCAGACGCGGCCGTCCCCGCGGCGAACGACGCGTTCTTGGCCAGCAGGTAGATGACGTAGAGCATGCCGACCCCGCCCAGCAATGGGGCCAGCAACGTGGTGAACCAGTTCGCGGTCTCCGGATGTTGCTTCTGCACGTGGAAGTAGGCGATGACCGAGAACGCCGCCAGCGCCTGCACGATCATGATCGCCGTCGTCCCCAGCAACGCCATCAGGCCGTACAACCCGGTGTAGGGATCACGCCCCGTCACGTCGAAGAACACCACCACGGCGGTCGCGAAACCGGTCTGGACGAATCCGGCGATGTGCGGGGACCCGTGTGCGGGATGCGTCGCACCGATGGTCTTGCGCATGCCCGGGATGACGTTCTCCCGCCCGAGCGCGTAGAGGTAGCGGGCCGCGCAGTTGTGGAACGCCATGCCACACGCGAACGAGCCGGTCATCAACAGGATCTTGAACAGGTCGACCGCCCACTGACCGAGATGCTGCTGCACCGGGTTGAAGAAGATGTTGCCCGCGGTGGCCGAATCCTGTGCCAGCGCAACGGCATTGTCCGGCCCGGTGCCCACAATCGCCAGCCACGACACCAGCACGTAGAACACACCGATGCCGACCACCGAGCTGATCACCGCGATGGGGATGATCTTCTTGGGGTTTCGCGACTCTTCGCCGTACATCGCGCTGCTCTCGAAACCCACCCATGACCAGAACGCGAAGAACAACCCGACGCCCGCGGAACCCGCGACCGCGATCATGTTGCCGTCGGCGCCGACCACCGATCCGGACAGGCTGTGAAAACCGTTGAGCGGGTTGAGCGATCCCAATGACCACCCCTGCGGCCCGCCGCCGGTGAACACCACCGACAGTGCCATCAAGGCCAACATCACGATCTCGGTGATCAGGAACACCCCGAGCACCTTGGCCGCCAGGTTGATGTCGAAGTAGGTGAGCACGGCGTTGACCGCCAGCATCACCACCGCGAAGACGATCCACGGCACGTCGATACCGAAGAAGGATCTGAACAGGTCGTTGCCGAAGAACGAGAAGATACCGATGAGCGAAGCCTCGAACACCATGTACGCCAACGCTGTCAAGAATCCGGCACCCAAGCCGACGATGCGACCCAAGCCGTGGGAGATGTACCCGTAGAACGCGCCGGTAGCGGTGATGTGCTTGCTCATCGCGGCGTAGCCGATGGCGAACAGGGTCAGCACGATGGTCGCGACGAAGTAGCCCGCGGGCGCGTACGCACCGTTGCCGAAACCGACCGAGATCGGCACGTTGCCGACCATGGCAGTGATGGGGGCGGCGGTGGCCACCGCCATGAAAAGCACGCCGACCAGTCCCACGGCATTGGGTTTGAGGCGCTGGATATCAGCACCAACCGGTGCCGGATCGATGATCTCGCTCATTATGGGGTCCCGCCATTTGGTCTGTTTTGCTTGGTATCGCCGACAGCGCTGTGGTGCGACGCAGCACATTGTTATCGCGGCCCGATGGCCAGGTCAACTCGAAATTCGTTGTGCCCCAACTATTGTTTCGGCCATGTTTCGAACCTGGGAATCGTGAAACGGGAACGTTAACCCGCGCTTTTTGGTCTGCTGCGCCGAGCCGTTTGGTACACACTCGGGGCATGTCTGCGACATCCGGCGGTCCCGTAGCCGAGGACGTCCGTCGGCGCATCCTGTCCATGCTGGCCGTCGGCACGCTGCGGCCCGGCTCCCGACTGGGCACCGAACGCGAGATGGCGGAGAACTTTGCGGTGTCCCGGTCAACTCTGCGCAGCGCGTTGCTGCCGTTGAGCCAGGCGGGCGTATTGGAGCGACGCACCGGCCGCGCCGGCGGCACCTTCGTGCGTGCCGACGTGGTGCAGCGCAATGCCGGTGAACTCGTCGGCCTCCCGGCCCGGTTACGCAGCGGCGGCCACACCAGCGCCACGCGGGTACTGGGCACCGACTGCAGAGCGGCCACGCCCGTCGAAAGCCGTGCGCTTGAAATCTCGGACGGCACAGAGATATTCACGATCAGGCGGCTGCGTTTCGCTGACGGTGTGCCGCTGTCGGTGGACTTCGCGTGCTTTGTCGCCGCTCACATGGAGGATCTGCTGGAACAGCCCCTGGGCGGATCACTCTACGAACTGCTGCGGGTGCGCTACGGGCTGACTCCGGCCACCACCACGGAAACCATCGAGGTGGTGACCGCCAGCCCGCGTGAAGCCGAATGGCTCGACATCGCTCACCGCAAGCCGCTGTTGGCGATCACCCGGGTTACCCGGGACGACAGCGGCCGGCCGTTCGAGTACGCCTACGACCTGTTCCGGGCCGACCGCGTGCGGCTCACCGCAACGAGCCACGGCACGGTCGGCGCGGTGCGGCGCTCGGTGAACACCGCCTGAGCCTGGCACCTCGCCCTGCACCCGCACCCGGGCACCTCCCCCTGCACCGCGAGCGTGCGGGTCTGCTGGTCGACACGCCGGCATCTAGGGGCATCCCGCGCACGCTCGTGCGGTGCGAGGGTGCGCTAGATGCCGGCCAACAGCGGCGTGGCGGGCGACAGACACGCACGCTCGCGGTGCTTGCCCAGGGGCTCAGGCGCTCAGGCGAGCTTGCGCAGCCGGGGTTCCAGATCGGTCTTGAACAGCTCGAGGAAACGGCGCTGATCCGGCCGCGGGTCATGGAACACCAGGTGATTGAGACCCCAGTCGACATAGTCCTTGACCTTCGCGACGGCCTCGTCGGGATCTGAGGCCACGATCCAGCGCTTGGCGACCTGCTCGATGGGCAAGGCGTCGGCAGCCTTCTCCATCTCGATGGGATCGTCGATGGAGTGCTTCTGCTCGGCAGTCAGCGACAGCGGCGCCCAGAACCGGGTGTTCTCCAGCGCGAGCGTGGGGTCGGGATCGTAGGAGATCTTGATCTCGATCATCCGGTCGATGTCGTCGGCGTTGCGCCCGGCGGCCTGGGCGCCTTCCTTGACCGCGGGGATCAGCTTGTCCTTGTAGAGCTCTTCACCCTTGCCCGAGGTGCAGATGAACCCGTCACCGGCACGGCCGGCGTACTTGGCCACCAGAGGGCCGCCGGCAGCGATGTAGACCGGGACACCGCCCTTGGGAACGTCGTAGATCGACGCACCCTTGAGCCGGTAGTACTCACCGTCGAAGTCGACGCGGTCGCCCAGCCACAGCTCACGCATGAGCTTGACCGATTCGCGCAGTCGCGCGAAGCGCTCCTTGAACTCCGGCCATTCCCCGGCGTAGCCGGTGGCGATCTCGTTGAGCGCCTCACCGGTGCCCACGCCCAGGAAGATGCGGTCCGGGTACAGACACGCCATCGTCGCGAACGCCTGCGCGATCACCGCGGGGTTGTAGCGGAACGTCGGGGTCAGCACCGAGGTGCCCAGCACCAGCCGTTCGGTACGTTCGCCCACCGCCGTCATCCAGGCCAGTGAGAACGGCGCATGCCCGCCCTCATGGCGCCACGGCTGGAAATGATCACTGACCGTCGCACTGTCCATCCCCGACGCCTCGGCCAGCACCGCGAGCTCGACCAGTTCCCGGGGCGCGAATTGCTCCGCAGAAGCCTTATAACCAAGTTTGAGTTCAGCCACGCTTTGTTTCTACTCCAGTTCATAGACTCACGGCATGGCAGCAGCCCTGAGCGCGATCACCGAACACGTGCACATCGCCCAAACGGACCTGGTCAACTGGGCGCTGGTGACCGATGCCGACGGCGTGATGCTGATCGATGCCGGATATCCGGGCCAGCGCGACGCCGTGCTGGATTCGGTGCGGCAGCTGGGCTTCGGAGTCGACGACATCCGGGCGATCCTGCTGACGCACGCTCACGTCGACCACTTCGGGTCGGCCATCTGGTTCGCGAAAACCCATGGGACACCGGTGTTCTGCCACGCCGACGAGGTCGGCCACACCAAACGCGAATACCTCGAGCAGGCCTCCCCGGCAGACGTCGTCAAACATGTCTGGCAGCCGCGCTGGCTCAAATGGACCGCGGCCCTCATCGCCAACGGCGGGCTGGACCACTCGGGCATACCCACCGCGGCGGCGTTGACGCCCGATGTCGCGTCCGGGCTGCCCGGCGCACCGGTGGCGGTCCCCACGCCGGGGCACACGGGCGGCCACTGCTCGTACATCGTCGACGGGGTCCTGGTCGGCGGAGATGCCCTGGTGACCGGGCACCCGCTGATACCGCGCCCGGGGCCGCAGTTGCTGCCCGCCCTGTTCAACCACGACGAGGCAGGCTGTCTGCGCAGCCTGGAAACGCTGGGGCGACTCGACACCGATGTGCTGGTGCCGGGACACGGCCCGGTATGGCGCGGCCCCATCGCCGAGGCGGTCCGGGAGGCGATCGCCCGGCACGGCTAGGCGACGCCCGTCAGTGGATCACCTTGTAGCCCAGCAGGAAAAGCCCGGTGAGGCACAATCCGCAGGCCAGCACGATGGCGGGCATCAGGATGATCTGGTCGAGTTCGTCGGGGTCCAGTTCCTCGTCGTCGTACACCGGACCGAACAGCACCCGAGCCGTCCTGGTCTGCCGAAACCTGTGCATGCGGCGGCGCATACCCGACGAGTCGGTGCGCCGGCCGATGAAGATCCGCAGCCCTATGCCAAGCGCGAACAGCGCCGCTGCCCCCGCGAGCAGCAGCGTCCCCACCAGTACCTGCGAACTCGGCACAACTCCCGAGCTTATAGCCCCCAGCGCTCGGCGATCAGCCGATGCGACCGCAACCGGTCCTCGTGCCGATGGGTCACCGACGTGATCACCAGCTCGTCGGCACCGCTCAGCCGCTGCAGCGCCGCCAACCTGTGAGCCACCTGATCGGGATCGCCGACGAATTGTGTTGCGGTGCGATCGCGCACCAGCTCCTGCTGCTCGGCGGTGAGCGGAGCGGCATCATCGGGATCCGGGTAGGGCGCCGCGCCACCGCCGGCGCGGATCGAATGGACCCAGTGCCCATAGGTCTTCGCGAGGTGGCGGGCGGTGGCCTCGTCTTCGGCGACCACGACGTCGGCCGACACCACGACGTACGGCTCGGCGAGCCGGTCCGACGGCGTGAATCCGTTGCGGTACACCTCGATCGCCTCCAGCGCGGTCGCCGGGGTGATGTGGTAGCTGGCGACGAACGGCAGGCCTCTGGCCGCCGCCACCCGGGCGCTCTGGCCCTTGCTGCTGCCGAAGACCCACGGCGTCAACCCCGTGCCTGCACCCGGAACCGCCGTCCCGACCGGGTGTCTGCCGTCTATCAGCGCCAGGATGTCGTCGACCTGGTCGGCGAAATCCGGGGCAACCGCCCCGGGCTGCTGCAGCACAGCCGCCTGCGCCTGCAGTCGCGGATTACGAAGCAGCGCAACGATATCGAACGGAGGCGGGATCACGACGCCATCGGTCTCGTGCCACTCGCGAGGGGTTCTCGGCGCGCCGGACACGGCGTTGGCGGCCTCGGCGCGCTTCTGCCCCGACCGGCCAACCCCGAGGTCGATCCGGCCCGGGTGAAACGCTGCCAGCGTCCCGAAACTCTCCGCCACGGCGACCGCGGTGGTGTGGCCGAGTTGCACCGCCGCGGTGCCGACGCGGATCTTCTCGGTGGCGGCCGCGATCTGTCCGACCAATACGGCGGGTGACGAGCTGGCCACCGCCACGAAATGATGCTCGGCCACCCAGTAGCGCTTGTAACCCCACTGTTCGGCGTGGCGGGCCAGGTCGACGGTGTTGCGTAGCGCGGTGGCGGCGTCGCTGCCCGCGCTGATCGGTGCGAGATCCAAGATGGACAGCGGAATGGTCATCGCAGTGCCTTCTCGAAGGCGATCGGGAAGACCGTGTCGTCCCCTTCGGCGGGTAAGGGCTCGGCCAGTCTGATGTACCCGGCCGACGTGTACAGCGCCTCCGCTTCGGGCTGACGATGCCCCGTCGTCAGATACACGCGGCGGTAGCCGCGCCGGGCGATCTCGGCTTCCAGTTCGGCCAGCAGTACTTTCGCGTAGCCGCGCTTGCGGTGGTCACTGGCGGTCCAGATGCGTTTGAGCTCCGCGGTGTCGTCGTCGTACCGCTGGAACGCGCCACCGGTGACGGGTTGGCCGTCGAGCAGACCGACGAACAGACCGCCGTGGGGTGGCGCGAAGTCGGCGGCGGGATGCGCGCGCAGCCACTCCATCACGCGTTCGGCGGTGCCGCCATACCGGCCGGAGTACTCGAGCGCCAGTTCTGCCAGCAGCGGCTCGGCCAGCGGATCGTCTTGGCCGACCGCCACGAACTGCACCAGCCCCGACATGACCTCCGTTTGTATACCCACGGGACGTTCAACGCAGCCCGATCCACGCTATGCCCCGCAAAAGTCATCGTGATTTGAAGTCCGCCCAGCTCACAGCCGAACCGCTGCCCAGCAGTGCGTCCCGCGGCCGGCACGGCCACCCGCGGGACGCAGTGCGGCAGCGGTTTACCTGTTGGGCCGGTTCAGGCCTTCGGTTTTGATCTGCTCCTTGCGGACCTGCTCGGTGATCCGCTTGTCCTCGGTGACCTCGTCGACGCGCATGCGCACACGCTCGACGGGCACGGAATGCTTGTCGACCACAACGCGGTCCTCGTGCAGGGTGACCTGTTGCTCGGCCTCGCCGATGTCGGAATCGCGAACTGTCGATGCGTCGGTGATAGGCTCGCGCTCGACGCGCACCTCCTCGTGCGTCACCGGCACGTCGACCGTCTTTTGTTCGGTGAAAACATATTTCACCAACCGAACGGTGCCTGCCTCGGCCTTTTCCGTGCCGACGTCGAGCCGCTCTTCAGAGCGGATCATCGCGCCGCCGGTGCCGTTGGCCTCAGGAGTGTCTGTGGCGGACGGCCGCATGTCGGCACGCCGGCCGTGATCGCGCAGATGCGGATCCTGGAGTCCCGCTGGGGCAGTTGCGGCAGGAGCGGCCGGGGCCGGGCCGGCGAGCTCGTGCTTACCGCTGGACTGCGGTGGTTGCCCGCCCTGCAGGTGGTAATGGCGTGCCAGTTCGGACTCCTGTTGCGGGTCGATGTGGTCCCCGACGCTGAAGTGCGGGGCGTCCTTCACCCGCTCCTTGTCGACTGCGACCGTTACCGAGTCTCCGTCCTGCTTGGCTCCTGCCATCGGCACGAGCGACTCCGATGTTCCGAGGAAGCCGGTGTTCACCGCCACCCACTTCGGCTGCTGCGTGCGGGCATCGATGAACAATTCCTTGATCTTGCCGATCTTGTTTCCGGCCGGGTCGTAAGCCGTTGCTCCGACGTAACGGTCTAACACGTTCGACATGTCGTTCCTCCCTGTTAGGTCGTGCTGAATATGATCCGCAAGCCGTTAACTGCGCTCACACGATGCTGATAGCCACACAGCAGGGTTTCCCAAACCTCGGCACTTCTGAATATTGCTGTGTAAATTCACAACATTTGCCAGGGTTTACGAAGGCGTATGGAAATTGCTCCCTGGCCACGACGCTGATCCCGGAGAAGACAGCCCGGAAGACGCGGCCGCATGTTCGCCGCATTGCCGTTGACGTCATCAACAGCAGTCACGATGGCTGCGGGATGCGTCGCCGTCACCAGCGCAGGACGGTCTTCCCTCCAAAACTTGACACGTGTAAAGTTTGCCGCCATGGACAACATCAGGGGCAAGACCATCGCGATCACCGGAGCCGCCCGCGGTATTGGGTATGCGACCGCGAAGGCCCTGCTGGCCCACGGCGCCCGCGTCGTGATCGGCGACCGGGACGTCGCTCTGCAGGAATCGGCGGTCGTCGAGCTGACCAAACTGGGCCCGGTATCGGGCTACCCCCTCGACGTCACCGACCGGGAATCCTTCGCGACCTTCCTCGACAAGGCCCGCACCGACGGCGGCGGCCACATCGATGTGCTCATCAACAATGCGGGTGTCATGCCGATCGGCCCATTCCTGGAGCAGACCGAGCAGTCGATCCGGTCGTCCATCGAGGTCAACGTGTACGGCGTGCTCACTGGCTGCCAGCTCGCGCTGCCGGAGATGGTCAAGCGCCGCAGCGGCCACGTCATCAACATCGCCTCGCTGTCGGGGCTGATTCCGCTGCCCGGCCAGGTGGTGTACGTCGGCGCCAAGTACGCCGTCGTCGGGCTGTCCACGGCACTGGCCGACGAGATGGCCCCGCACGGCGTCAACGTGTCGGTGGTGATGCCGCCGTTCACCAACACCGACCTCATCTCCGGCACAAAATCCAGCGGGCCCATCAAACCGGTCGAGCCCGAAGATATCGCCGCGGCGATCATCAAGACACTCAACAAGCCCAAGACGCACGTTTCGGTGCCGCCGCCGCTGCGTTTCACCGCCCAGGCCGCCCAGCTGCTGCCGCCGCGCGGCCGCCGCTGGCTCAACAAGGCACTGGGCCTCGACACCGTGTTCCTGGAGTACGACGCCGCCAAACGCAAGAGCTACGAGGATCGCGCGCAGGCCGCCCAGGGTGTCATCGAGAGCTGAAGTTCCTCCGCCGAACAGACAGTGAGGTACCCGCACGGCGGGTGGTTTCTAGGGGTCGTCGCAATGCTGCTGGTTATTGGGTTTGTAGTAGATCACGTAGTCGTTCGGCTGGGGTGTTCCAGTCGAGGGTTTT
>NZ_BCSX01000010.1 GCF_001570425.1 Mycolicibacterium brisbanense | reverse complement strand
AGCGATCCCTTGCGCACATACCCGGCCACCACTTCGACCGTCGAGAGCAGGATGCCGCCGGGCAGCCGTTCCTCTAGTCCCAATTCAGGCCCCCTCGCCGCCATACGTAGGCGTACGCCACGAACACCGTGAGCATGAACAAAAGCATCTCCACCAGCGCAAACAGGCCCAGTTTGTCGAACGCGACCGCCCACGGGTAGAGGAACACGATCTCGATGTCGAACACGATGAACAACATCGCGGTGAGGTAGTACCGGATCGGCATCCGCTGACCGCTGGTGCCCGCCGCGCCCGGGGGCATCGGTTCGATACCGCATTCGTACGCTTCGAGTTTGGACCGGTTGTAACGCCGCGGCCCGATGACGAGGGCGATCCCCACCGAACCGACCGCGAATACAGCCGCGATCGCGCCGAGAACCAGAATGGGCGTGTACAGATTCATGCCGCGTGAACGCTCCTCGCTGGGCTGTCGATGTGAGCTGACCCACAGCCTAGCGAGCTTTGCGGCCTGCGCCACGCATTTTGATTAGTATCGGTTACTAACGCGCCGACGCCCCACGGCGCATCTAGCCCTGCTGTGAATATCGAACGGCTACAGGTTGATTCGCGTTCGGATTACCTGGCCGGGGTGCGCAGCAAGGACACCACCGCATCACCAAGACGGATCGGGTCGATCGGGTGCGGAACGGCCGCCTCGGCGCGTGACCAACTGGCCAGCCAAGCGTCGTCAGGCCGTCCGGTGAGTACCAGAATCGGCGGGCAGTCGGCGATCTCGTCCTTGAGCTGTTTGGCAATACCCATGCCGCCGGCCGGGGTGGCTTCGCCGTCGAGGATGGCCAGGTCGAATCCGCCCGCATCCATGTGTGCGATCACCATCGGCGCGGTCGCGACGTCGACGTACTCCAATTCGGGCAATTCAGGGTGTATCCGTTTGCCGAGCGCGAGTCGTACCTGCTCGCGGGTGCGCGGATTGTCGCTGTACACCAGGATGCGCAGCGGCGCGGGGCCGACCATGTTGGCGATGCTACTGGCTGAGCCCGCGCCCGCCGGGCAAGTCGGTGAATTCGACTGTGCGCGTTCAGGCCCGGGTGAACACCAGGTCTGCCGAGATGTCGGTCTTCGGCCCGACCATGCCGAGCATGTTGCCCGACACCTCGAATTCGCTCCGATTCACGGTGCAGCCGCCCGACACCCGTACCGTGCCGTCGTCGAGAACCTGCACGCTGACGGGCAATTCGATGGGTTGCGATGTGCCCCGGACGGTCAGCGTCGCGCGCAGAAGCGCCCGTCCCGCGTCCGCGGACTCGAATCCGGTCACCTCGACCACGATGTCGGGGTAGGTGTCGACGTCGAAGAAATCGGCCGAGCGCAGGTGATTGTCGCGTTTGGTGATGCCGGTGTGCAGCGACGCGGCCCGGATCACCAGTCGCCCGGTGACTGTTTCCCCGACGACGCCGTCGCCGCTGAATTCGGAGAACCGGCCGGTGACCGTCGCCAGCCCCCAGGCGGTCTTGTTCCGGAACGTCACCGAGGACCGGTCCGCGACCAGCGTCCAACTGCCCGCGGTGTTGACGAGGATGTCCGGCAGGGTGGTCATGGCGCCTCCGTGCTGATCGGCTGTCGGTTCGTATTCTGGACACGATGTGGGCCGGTGGTCGCATCATTCTCCTGGACCGCCATTGACCTCAAGTGCCATTGAGATTGAACACTGGGTGACATGGACGAAACACCGACCATGTCCCGGTTCGACCAAGCGTACGCATCGAACACCGCGCCATGGGTGATCGGCGAGCCGCAACCGGCGATCGTCGAACTCGAACACACCGGCGCCATCAGCAGTCCCGTGCTCGACATCGGGTGCGGTGCCGGCGAGCACACCATCCTTTTGGCCAGGTTGGGCTACGACGTCCTCGGCATGGACTTCGCGCCTCGAGCCATCGAGCAGGCCCGTGCCAACGCCGCGGCCCGGGGCGTCGACGCGCGGTTCGAGGTGGGCGACGCGCTCCGACTCGCCGGCACGTCGACGTATCGGACCGTCATCGACAGCGCGCTGTTTCACATTTTCGACGACGCCGACCGCGCTGCATACGTGCGCAGCCTCCACGGTGTCTGCCGTCCCGGCGGGCTTGTGTACGTGCTGGCGCTGTCCGACGCAGGCCGGGGCTTCGGTCCTCAGGTCGGCGAGGACACCATCCGCTCCGCGTTCGGCACGGGCTGGGAACTCGAGTCGCTACAGACCACGACTTACCGCGGTGTGGTCGGGGAGGCGCATGCCGAGGCGTTCGGGGTTGCGGCGGGCACGATGGTCGACGAACCGGCCTTCTTGGCGCGGGTGCGCCGGCTCTGAACTGCTCACTCCAGCTCGTAGCCGGGGTGTGCCACCCGTAGCCGGTGCCGGACCAGAACGTGCAGCGCAGCCACGACCTCGTCGCCGCAGTCGCCGGCGCGGATCGCGGCCGCCAGCTGCGCTTCGTCGTCGAATCCGAGCGACCGCAACACCCGCAACGGCTCATCGGCGGTGTCGTCGAGCAGTTCACGTTCCACGGTGCGCAGAACGTTGGCGGCGACGCGGGCGCGGAATTTGAGGGCTGCGGCGTCGGTGTGCCGACCGTCGGGTCCGGTGCCGTCGCGCACCTCGGTCTCCAAGAACTCGGCGACGGCAGCCACCAGTTCGGCCGCCGTCGGTTTGTAATGCAGGCCGGTCATGTCTGCTCCAAAAGGGTCAGGAGGTCGTACTCGGTTTCGCAGACGCGACGCCCGATCGCGGCCCGCTCCACCGATCGACTCTGACCGCTGCGGTGCCGTTCGTACTGGTAACGGCAGATGACGCCCCAGCGCAGGGTGGCCAGCACCAACCACCAGTGCAGGGTGTCCGGGTCGACGGCAGCGCCGCCGGCCGCCTGATAGGCCCCGACGAACTCGTCGATGCTGCCCAACCCGCCTGCGGCCAACTCCTTCGGTGCGCCGAACCGCCAGGCCCGGATGCAGAACCACGCCAGGTCGTCGGCGGCCTCGCCGATATGGGTGAGCTCCCAGTCCAATACGGCCGCCAGCCGGGGTGTTCCCGGGCTGGAGTCCACGATCAGGTTGCCCATGCGGAAGTCGCCGTGTACCAACACGGGACGCGTCGGCGCCGGGCGGTTACGCTCCAGCCAGCGGAACGCCCACTCGAATGTGGCTGTCGTGTCGCCCATTTCGTCGAGTTCCCGGCGCCAGTCGGCGAGCGGGTCGGATACCGCCAGGCCGATCCCGTGCGCGTCGGCGCGGTGGATCTGGGCGAGCGCCTGGGCGCACTGGGCCAGCAGCGCCGGGCGCGATGTGTCGTCCAGGGTGCGCGCGATCTTGCGGACGATGGTCTCGCCGTCGATGAAATCGCAGATGAGGAACGGATTGCCGAGCGGCTCAACCGAATTGGAAGCGGACAGGATGTGTGGGACGGGAGCGCCTGCGGCCGCTGCCCGGCGCAGCGCGGCGGCTTCCAACTCCATGCCGGCGTGCGCGTCGTCGGGCGGTCCGATACGCAGGATCAGCGGCCGATCGTTTGCGGTGAACGCCCAGGTGGTCCGGCTGGCGCCACCGGTGAGCTCTCGCAGGCCCTCGATGGTCACGTCGCCCAGTTCGGGTGCCAACACTGCGGCCAGGGCCGCGGTGTCGATCACTTTCGCCCGAACTTCAGCATGCGCTGCGCGACGCGGCGGATCTGGATCTCCTCGGCTCCCTCGGTGATCCGATAGCGGCGGTGATGCCGGTAGATGTGTTCGAACGGCTCGTGGCGGCTGTAGCCGATCCCGCCGTGGATCTGCATGGCTCGGTCGGCGGCCTCGCACACCAACCGGTTTGCGCGGTAATTGGCCATCGACACTTTGTCGGAGACCTCCATGTGGGCACCGCGGACGTGAGGAGCAGATTGGGCACCGCGGACGTGAGGAGCAGATTGGGAACCGCGGTCGAGATGCCAGGCGGCGTAGTAGACCAGCAGTCGCACCATCTGTGCCTCGGTCTGCAGTTCGGCCAGCGGCCACTGCACAGCCTGGTTCACCGCCAGCGGCTTACCGAAGACGATGCGCTCACCGGCGTAGGCCGCGGCGCGGTCGATACAGTACTGGGCGGCGCCCAGGCTGCTGGCTGCCTGGCGAATTCTGTTCTCGTGCAAGAAGGTCTGCGCCACGTCGAGGCCGTGATCCACCTCGCCGAGTACCGCGTCATCGGGTACCCGAACGTCCTTGAGTACCACCTCACCGTGGTCGCTGGGCATGTTGAAGGTCCACCAGTAGTAGGGCACGGTGAAACCCGGTGTGTCGGTGGGCACCAGGAATGTCGTGATGCCTACTGCTTGGCCGGGCTCGCCGGACGTCCGCGCGAAAATCAGATCGTGCGTGGCGCGGTGCACGCCGGTGTTCCACCGCTTGGCGCCGTTGATCACCCAGCCGGCACCGTCTTTGACCGCGGTGGTCTCCAACCAGGTCGCGTCGCTGCCATGATCGGGTTCGGTGAGCCCGAACGCCATCGACCGCTCGCCGGTGATCATCGCCTCGACCCATTCTTTCTTCTGGGCTTCGGTGCCGAATCGGCTCATCATGATGACCTGCGGGAAGTTGCCGACGATCGACGACTCGTCCTGTAGATCGTTGTGCAGGCCGAGTCCCTTGTGCGCCAGGTGTTCCCGGATGACGGCCATGTCGAGGTTCGTGCCATCGCGGCCACCGAACTCACCGGGCAACCCGTAGCGCAGCCACCCGGCCGCATCGGCGCGGCGGCGCATCTCATCGAGCAGGTCCTCCCACTCGCGGGAGGGCACTCCGCCGTTGTCCAGATCGGTACGGGCGAACTCGCGGCGCCGGTCGAAGTACTGCATATGCTGCTGTTCGAGCGGTTTGATCTCCGCTTCGATGAAGGCGTCCATCTCGGCCAGCAGCCCTGGAAGGTGTTCTGGTAGAGCGAAATCCACTCTGATTCCTCTTTCTGCTCTCAGAAGCCGTACAGAGTCTTCTTCCAGATCGTCGACAGGGTCGTGATGGCGTCCTCATCGCTGATCTGCAGTTCGGATCCCGGGTTGCCGACGACCACCACGGTGAAGTTCTCGAACAGCAGCGCGATCGCGGCGGCAATGTGCTCGGGATTGAGGCCCTGCGCGTAACCTTGGGCGGCGGCGTGGCGCACCGACTCGGCGACCATGTCCATGCCGAAACGCCGGAACTGATGCTGCACCTCGGCGAATCGTGGTTGCGTGGCACCGAGTTGCGCGACCGCGATCATGATGCCGATGTTCTGCTTGAACAGATTCCAGTACCCCGTGACAACGGTGGTGAAGTAGTCGGTGTCCTGAGGCGAGTCCGGCAGCGGCACACTCATGCCCGACGGCGTGACAATGTCGTGCAGGAACGATTCGGCCAGCGACGCCAGCAGGTCTTCCTTGTCGTCGAAGTACCGGTAGAACACCGCCGAGGATTTCCCCGCCGCCGAGGTGATGTCTGCCAGCGTGGTCCCGTGAAAACCCCTTTCGGCGAACAGCTTTCGGGCGGCCAGCTCGATGGCTCCACGAGTCTGGCGGCCCTTGGCGGTGAGGGATTCGGCGGGCGTCATGCGGGCGTCGTCAGTTCCGGATCCGGTCACCCGCGCGCAACAGCGCACTGGGAAGGGCGTGCCCGACAAGCCGCTGGGCCACTTTGGCGGCCTCGATCGCGGCGGTCAGGTCGACGTCGACGCCGATATCGCTGTCCCGCAAGAGGTACACCAGGTCTTCTGTGGCGATGTTGCCCGTGGCGCCGGGAGCGAACGGGCAGCCGCCGAGACCACCCACCGACGCATCGAGTCGGGTCACGCCGGCCTGCACCGCAGCGTAGGCGCTGGCCAGGCCGGCGCCTCGGGTGTTGTGGAAGTGCGCGCCGAGGGGCAGGGCGCCGACGATCGGGCGGATCTGCTCGATGAGCGAGGTGACCCGGCGCGGGGTGGTGGTCCCGATGGTGTCGGCGATGGCGATGCGGTCGACGCCGAGTTCGACTGCCGCGGTGACGATGTCGATCACCCGTTGCGGAGCGGTCGGCCCGTCGAATGGGCAGTCCCACGCCGTCGCGACGATGACCTCGACAGCGGCGTCGCTGTCGTGCGCGACCCGGGTGACATCGGCGATGGCGGCAGTGGCCTCGGCGGTGCCCCGGCCCACGTTGGCCTGGCTGTGGGCGTCGGAGGCGGACACCACGTACTCGATGGAGCGCAGCCCGGAGGCGATGGCGCGTTTGGCCCCGTTGGGGCTCGCGACCAGGGCCGAGAACTCCACGTCCGGATATGCCGCCAGTGCTTCGGCGAACTCGGGGGCGTCGGCCAGGGCAGGCACCTTGGACGGGGACACGAACGCGGTCGCCTCGATCTCCCGAACACCGGTGGCGACGATGGCCGCCAGCAGTTCGACCTTGGCCGACAACGGAATCGGATCCTCGAGCTGTAATCCGTCGCGCAGACAGACTTCGCGAATATCGACATGGGTAGGCATGGTCACAGCACCCCCTCGGTGCGCAGGTTCTCCAGTTCGTCGGCGCTGAGGCCGAGCAGCCCGCCGTATACCTCGGCGTTGTGCTGACCCGGCTGCGCCGGTCCGGCGTTGCGGATGCTGCCGGGCGACTCCGACAGCACCGGCACGATGCCGGGGCCCTTGACGTTGCGCCCGATCCGTTCGTCCCAGTGATCGGCGATCATGCCGCGGGCCTGCAGTTGCGGGTCCTCGACCACCTCGACGACAGTGTTGATGGGTCCGGAGATCACACCCGCCTGCGACAAGGTCTCGATGATGTCCGCAGGCTGGCGTTCGGCCGCCCACGCGCCGATGATCTTGTCGAGTTCGTCTTGATTGCGCCCGCGCGCAATGTGATTGACGAACCGGTCATCGGTTGCCAGCTCTGGCCGGCCCATCGCGGTGCACAGCCTGCGGAACACGGTGTCCTGGTTGGCGGCGATCACCACCCAGCTGCCGTTGGCGCTCTGATAGATGTTCGACGGCGCGATGCCCTCAAGCCGCGTACCCGACGGCCCGCGCACCACGCCGCCCGTGTCGTAGTCCGGGATGGTGGATTCCTGGATGGCCAAACACGATTCGGTCAGCGCGGTGTCCACCACTTGCCCTTCGCCCGTGATGCTGCGGCGGTACAGCGCCGCGAGCGCTCCCTGGGCGGCGAACATTCCGGCGAGGCTGTCGCCCAGTGACAGCGCCAGGCGTGGGGGAGGGCCACCGGGAAAGCCGTTCATATGCCGTAGCCCGCTGGCCGCCTCGGCGACCGAGGCGTAGCCGGCCTTACCGGCATCCGGCCCGGTCTGCCCGTACCCGGACACCCGCACCAGGATGATGCCCTTGTTGCGTCCACGCAGAACGTCGTAGCCCAGATTCCACTTCTCCAGCGTTCCGGGCCGGAAGTTCTCCACGATGATGTCGGAGCGGTCGACCAGATCCAGGAACAGCTCCCGGCCCCGTTCGGTGCGCAGATCCAGGGTGACTGCCTTCTTGTTACGCGCATGCACCGTCCAGAAGAAGTGATGCCCTTCGAGTTCGGCCTGGCCCCAGGTGCGCAGTGGATCCGGGCTGCCGGGCAGCTCGACCTTGATCACCTCGGCGCCCATATCGCCTAGCAGCCGCCCGGCGAAAGGCCCCGAGATCAAAGTGCCGAGTTCGAGCACCCTGATGCCGTCCAGTGCCCCGGGCGCGTCCGCCTGCCGGAGTTCACTCATAGCGAGAACCCGTGCCGGTGCAGCCAGTCGGTGCACACCCCGACGGCGTGGCGCAGCTTGTCGCGCTGATCGGGGCCCGAGTAGTAGTGGTTGGCTCCGGGAATCTCGTGCATCTCCTTGTCCGGATGACCGATCGCCTCGTACAGGCGACGGGTGTGGCTCGGTGTGCAGGCGTCATCAGCGAGGTTGCCGATCACCAGCGCGGGCACCGCGATGTCCGGACCTGCCTTGACGGCGTCACCGTTGGCATCGTCATAGCTCCATTGCGACAGCCAACTGCGCAGCGTGCAAAATCGGGCCAGGCCGACGGGGCTCATGTTCACCACCTGAGGATCGCCCAGATAACACTGTCCCGGGGTGCGTTCGTTGGGATCGACCGTCGGATCGAGCCAGCGCGGGTCGGCCATGGTGCCGTGCACGACGAAGGCGAATTCATCGTCCGGGCGGCCTGCCGCCTTGAGTTCAGCCAGCTTTTCTTTGACCCACCTGGTGATTCGCCGGTTCCGATCGATCTGCGCCTGGTGATAGCGGTCGAGGAACTCAGCCGTGTACGGCGGCTGGTTCGGGTTGTCCGGGTTGTACAGGTCCAGCTCGGGGTCACGCTTTGACGGGTCGTTCTCGTCGAGGATGGAGGCGTCCATCCACTCGGTCATGGTGCCGTGCCTGCTGATGTGCGCGGCCAGCAGCATGATGCCGTCAGCAGGGATCAGACCGAGTTTGGTCAGGTCGGGGCCGTCCCCGGATGGGCTGGCCGTCACCGTCGGGTGCTGGGCCTGCTGCTGGTAGAACACCGACAGCGACCCGCCACCGCTCCAGCCGGCGAGGACGACTTTCGAGTACCCCAACCGGTTCTTGGCGTCCTTGATGCATTCGCCGAGGTCTTCGACGACCTTCTCCATGAGCAGTGCGGAGTCCGTGCCACGGAAGCGGCTGTTGCAGTAGATGACGTGATGTCCGGCGCGGGCCAGCGCGTTGATCATCGGCAGGTAGGCGCCGCCGCCGATCGGGTGCATGAACACCAGCACGGTGTCGCTCGGCCGGTCCTTCGGCTTGAGGAGATAGCTCTCCAGCACCACCAGTTCGGCGACGCCGCCGTACACGTCGCGGACCGATGAGTTGTTCTGGTAGGCAACCAGATACGGGATGCGGTCGTACTCGTGCTTCACCACGGTCATCTAGTGCTGCCCCAGGTCGTTGGCGAGGATTTCGGCGGAGGGAACGAGCCGGCGACGGGTGTCGATGGCGATCACCGACCAGTCGACCCGGTCGTATTCGTCGAACTTGCGTCGGGCCCGCTCCCGCGCCTTCTCCGGCGCGCCGTGGTGAACCCCTTGTGGCGCATGGGAAATGAGGCCCGGCGGCATCGGGATGCCGTACAGCGAGCCGGCATGGAAGAACGCGATCTCGTCGTAGTCCACGTTGCGGTGATACCACGGGGTGCGCTCGGTGCCCGGCACGCTCTCGGCGGGCTTGGGCAGGAAGTTCATCACGTACACCCCGGTGGCCTGCATGAACAGATGCACTGTCGGCGGCAGGTGCACGCTTTCGGAGGTGATGACGGTGTAGTCCTCGATGTTGAAGGTGAACGGGAAGTTGTCGCCGCGCCAGCCCTCCACGTCGAGCGGATGATGTTGGTAGAAAAGCGAAGTGGGTCCACCTTCGTGGTACAGCCGGACCTCGTACTCGTCTCGGCCGTCATCGTCGATCGGGAACGGTTCCGGGATCGTCACCTGCGCCGGGTCGAACGGGAAGTGGCGTCCCAGCGTGCCGGCGGGCGGCACCCGGAATTCGTCGGTCGCCTGAATCATCAGCCACGTGCTTTCGGTGGCCGGCACCTGGCGGAACGTGCACGCCTTCGGGAGGTACACCCAGTCGCCCTCGCGGTAGGGCAGCGGGCCGAACTCCGTCTCGAGCAGCCCGGACCCTTTGTGGGAGAACAGAAGCAGATCGCCGTCGACGTAGCGGACGAAGAACGGCATCGGCTCGCTGCGCCTGCTCAGCAGCACCTGGCAGTCGGCATTGGAGAACATCAGCAGTGGACCGCCCTGCGCATCGGTCGCGTCGGCGGGCTTGAGTTCGGAGGACAGCACGTCGGTGGGGCGCAGCGGGCCCACGGTGCGGTAGGCCGTGGGGTCGTTGCGCCGGTACATGTTCGCGGTGCGTCCGACGAAACCACCGCGGCCGAGTTCGTCGTCCTTGAGGCCGTCGAGGTCGGCGTGTATGCGCTTCGGGGTCTTGCCTTTGCGCAGGTGGACGAAGGATTCCATACCGGGCTCCTGAGAGGTGCGACCAAAACTGAAAGCGACGTTACTTTCTGTTTCAAGGTTTCGCAAGGGTTCGCGGCGCGGCGTTTCAGCGTCTGTTCCGCGGGGTAGCCAGCTCCCACGGAGGAAGTCGCGGATGCCTTTCGCCGAAGTTGCTCCCGCGACTTCCTTCCCGTTGCAACCCGTATCAGCGCGGCGCACAGGCGATCTCGCCGGCGATGCCGCGCTAGACGAAAGGACTCGCATGCCCAAAGAACTGCAGGGTCGCCGGATCGGCATACTGGCCGCCGACGGCGTGGAGCGCATCGAACTCGAGCAGCCCCGCACAGCGGTCGAGAACGCCGGTGCCCGAGTCGACCTGCTCTCACTCAAATCGGGCGAAATCCAGGCCCGCGACCATGATCTCGAACCGGCAGGCAGCTTTCCGGTGGACCGCGAAGTGGCCGACGCGAAGGTCCACGACTACGACGCGTTGATCCTGCCCGGCGGGACAGTCAACCCGGACAAGTTGCGGCTGGACCAATCCGCGGTGGCGTTCGTCCGCGACTTTGTTCGCTCGGGCAAGCCCGTCGCGGCGATCTGCCACGGACCGTGGACCCTGATCGAAGCCGATGTCGTTCGAGACCGCACGCTGACCAGCTATCCGAGCATCCGCACCGACCTTCGCAACGCCGGGGCCACGGTCGTCGACAAGCAGGTCTGCGTCGACGGCAACCTGATCACCAGCCGGTCCCCGCAGGACCTGCCCGCGTTCTGCGAGGCGATCACCGACGAGTTGGCGAGTACTCCCGCACAGACGTGAACACGGGCCGAGTCATGACAGATCGTGCCTCGACGGACGCGGCGGACCCGGCTTCGGCCGCCTCGTCATCGAGCCTTCGGCAACGCAACTTCGTCTTCCTGGCCGTCGTGCTCGGCATGCTGCTGGCGGCCCTCGACCAGACCATCGTGGCAACTGCGTTGCCCACCGTGGTCGCTGATCTCGGCGGTGCCGGACATCAGGCCTGGGTCGTCACCAGCTATCTGCTCGCCTCGACGATCGTCACGGCCGTGGTCGGCAAACTGGGTGACATCTTCGGCCGCAAGAGGGTGTTCCAGGCCGCCATCCTGCTGTTTCTCGCCGGATCGGTGCTGTGCGGTTCGGCGCAGTCGATGGGGATGCTGGTCGCCTCCCGGGCGCTGCAGGGACTCGGCGGCGGTGCCATCACCGTGACGGCCGTCGCGGTCATCGGTGAAGTGATACCCCTGCGCGAGCGCGGCCGGTACCAGGGCGCGCTCGGAGCGGTGTTCGGTGTCACGACGGTGGTCGGCCCGTTGCTCGGAGGCTTGTTCACCGACCATCTGAGCTGGCGGTGGGCGTTCTGGATCAACGTCCCGGTGGCGATCGTCGTCATCGCCATCGCGGCGGTGGCCATTCCCGCCCTGGAGCGCACCGCCAGGCCCGTCCTCGACTACGCAGGCATCGTCCTGGTCGGACTCGGCGCTGCGGGCCTGACCCTGGCCACCAGTTGGGGTGGCACCACCTACGGGTGGGGTTCGCCGATGATCGTCGGGCTGTTCGTCGGATCGGTGCTGGCACTGGCGGCCTTCGTCATGGTCGAGCGCCGCGCCACCGAACCGGTCCTGCCGATCCGGTTGTTCTCCAACCCGGTCTTCACGGTCTGTTGCGTGCTGTCCTTCGTCGTCGGGTTCGCGATGCTGGGCGCGCTCACGTTCCTGCCGACCTACATGCAGTTCGTCGACGGGGTCTCGGCCACTGCCTCAGGGCTTCGGACCTTGCCCATGGTGGCCGGTCTGCTCGTGACCTCCTTGGGAAGTGGCGTGCTCGTCGGCCGCACCGGCAAGTACAAGATCTTTCCGATCGCCGGCACGGCCATCATGGCGCTCGGATTCGTCCTGCTGTCCCGGATGGATGCCGGCACCTCGACGCTGATCCAGTCCCTGGACCTACTCGTGCTCGGGACGGGGATCGGCCTGAGCATGCAGGTGCTCATCCTGGTGGTGCAGAACACCGTCGATTTCAGCGACCTCGGCGTCGCCACATCGGGTGTGACGTTCTTCCGCACCATCGGCAGCTCGTTCGGCGCCGCCATCTTCGGATCGCTGTTCGCGAACTTCTTGGACGACCGCCTTCCGGCCGCGATGGCCGCCAGTCACGCGCCGCCTGCCGCTGCGACGTCGCCGCAGGTGCTGCACCGCCTGCCACACGCCGTCGCGGCACCGATCATCGACGCCTATGCCGATTCCTTGACCCGGGTCTTCCTGTTCGCGGCGCCGTTCGCGGTGGTCGGTTTCGTGCTGGCGCTCTTCCTCAAGCAGGTTCCGCTGCGCGACACGGCGGCCAGCGGGAGCACGGACATGGGGGAGGGCTTCGCCATGCCGACCACCGAACCGCCGGAGAAGGTCCTCGAAGTCGCCATCGGGCGGCTGCTGCAACGCAGTCACGGTGTGGACCTCGAAGCCCTGGCCCACGCGCCGAGCAGCCGCCTGGACACCGCGCAGCTGTGGGCGCTGATCCAGATCTATCGGTACGCCGCGGCCACCGGAGCCGCGAATCTACTCGACATCGCCGATGAACGACGGGTGCCGCGGCAGATTCTCGAGCCGGCTTTCGACCGGCTGGTTGCCACCGGATTCGCGACGCGGGAGGGACACGAGTTCTCGTTGACGCCGGCCGGCGCCGCGGAGATCAGCGCGGCCCGCAACGTCATCTCCAGCTGGCTCACCGAGAGCCTCGCGCAATCCCCGGATTTCCACGGCCGCCCGGATCGGCTGCAAGTCCAAGGTGCGCTCGACCGCGTCGCCCGAGGAGTGCTCATGGAGCGCGACCGCGCACACGACGAGACGAGGCCGATGAAACTGGGCCCGTCGCGCCGGCCGGTCACCGTACCGCCCACGACGCGCCTGCGAACCCCGTCGGCTGAGCCACGGGTGGAACCGCCCACCCGCCCCTTCCGTCCGCGGGCGGCACCGCCGTCGCGGCCGGGCCCACGGCCGCCGCGGCGCTGAACGATCAGATCATCGCCGTGCGGGGGACCTTCATACCCAGTGCGAGCGCGCCTGCCAGTTCACGGCTGGTGTCGTAGTCGAACACCACGTGCCCGGCCAGCACGTCGACGTCACGCTTGAGCCGCTGCATGGGACTGGACAGGAAGTGGATGCTGGCACCACCGGCACCGAGCAGCTCGGCGATGACCGCGCGCGACTCGGCGACGATGTGCGCGGCGGCCAACCGCGCCTGGGCCCGCACGGGCTTGTCGACCTGGTCGCCCGCGGCGACGATGCCCTCGATCTGGCCGACGGTATCGGCGAGCAAACCGCGCAGAGCCCGTAGCCGAACGAGTGCGCCGGACAGATGGGCCTGGGCGATCGGCTTGTCCTTCTGCATGACGCCCTCATACGGCAGCACGCGCTCGGCGAGCCGTTGCGCGTAGAGCTCGGTGACGCGTTCGGCGCTGCCCAGCGCGGGCATCGCTGCCAGCAGCGCCAGTGCGGGCACCATCGGCCAGCGATAGGTCGGGCTGTGGTGCAGGCCGGCGCCCGGCGCGGTGCCCGCATAGATGTCGGTCACCTTGACCAGTCGGTGCTTCGGCACGAAGGCGTCGGTGGCCACGACGTCGTTGGATCCGTGGCCCGCATGCCGTCGGTGTGCCAGACGTCCTCGACGGTGACGTCGCAGATCGGTAGCAGGGCCAGGGCGGGGTAGAGGCCGTCATCGGGTCCGCACAGCGCCGCGACGATGATCCAGTTGGCGTGCATCACGCCGGTCGCCCACGACCATCGACCCGACAGCCGCACGCCACCCGGCGCGGGCAAGCCGCGGCCCGTGGGTGCCAACGGAGCCGGGGCCAGGAACGGTCGGGTTGTGTAGGCCTCGTCCTGGGCCTGCTCGCCGAACAGGGCCAGCATCCAGTTGTGCAGCGTGTAGAAGCCGATGGTCCATGCGCTGGACGTGCAGCCGTGGGCCATCCGGCGGACCGGGTCCAGGATCGCCGCGAAATTCGCCTCGTGACCGCCGTACCGGGTGGGCGCCAGCAGTTCGGTGAAACCGGTCGCGGTCAGGTCGGCCACCGTGGCGTCCGGGAGCCTGCGCAACTGCTCTGCCTCCGCCGCGCGCTCACTCAACCGTCCGACGAATTCGTCGGTGATGACGGATTCGACTCTGAGCCGTGTCGGCATGGCCGAAAAGTTACCATACTTTTTAGTATGGCCATTTGAATGACACCGTTGGAATCTGCTCGGCGACGATCGGATAACCCTCCGGACACCGGTTGTGCACAGATTGGTGTCGGCGACCGGTGCGGGTGGTCGGCACGCGAGCGGGTCAAGCGCTATTTCGGCTGGTGGTGCGCCCCGATAGAGCGGGAAGACAAAGGTCGTGTCATTTTTTGCCAAACCGAGTTGTGCCGCGCCGTAACGGGCCGTCGGTTTTCTCTCATCGCGGCCTCATGATTTACTCAAGGGCGCAACAACTGAAATTTCTCGGTCCGCTCTCCTGATGCACCGGGCTCAGCCGAGCGGGCGCGACAATGCAGCGATCCTTCGTTGCGTGTCGCTGGGTGATCCTTGATCGCGCAGTACAGGCGTAGTTGACCGGAAGATGGACGGATTCGCAGTATGACCTTCATTGACAAGATTCGTGGCCATTGGGCGCGCCGATTTACGGTGGCGGCCATGGCAGCACTGCTGCTGCCTGGCTTGATCGGCGTGGCCGGCGGATCGGCGACCGCGGGAGCGTTCTCCCGGCCTGGTCTGCCGGTGGAGTACCTGATGGTCCCGTCGCCGTCGATGGGCCGCGACATCAAGATTCAGTTCCAGAGCGGCGGGCCGGGTTCGCACGCGGTGTACCTGCTCGACGGCCTGCGTGCCCAGGACGACTACAACGGCTGGGACATCAACACCAACGCGTTCGAGATGTTCCTCAACACCGGCCTGTCGGTGGTCATGCCCGTCGGCGGTCAGTCCAGCTTCTACAGCGACTGGTACTCGCCGGCATGCGGCAAGTCGGGTTGCGTCACCTACAAGTGGGAGACCTTCCTGACCAGCGAGCTGCCCCAGTGGCTGGCCGCCAATCGGGACGTCGCCGCAACCGGCAACGCCGCGGTCGGTCTGTCGATGGCCGGTTCGGCCTCGATGATCCTCGCCGCCTACCACCCGGATCAGTTCAAGTACGCGGCTTCACTGTCGGGCTTCCTGAACCCGTCCGAGGGCATGTGGCCGTTCCTGATCAACATCTCCATGGGTGACGCCGGTGGCTACAAGGCCAACGACATGTGGGGTCCGACGGAAGATCCCAACAGCGCCTGGAAGCGCAACGACCCGATGGTGCAGATCCCCCGGCTCGTCGCCAACAACACCCGGCTGTGGGTGTACTGCGGCAACGGCCAGCCCAACGAGCTCGGTGGCGGCGACTTGCCCGCAACCTTCCTGGAGGGCTTGACCATCCGCACCAACGAGACCTTCCGCGACAACTACCTCGCGGCCGGCGGTAACAACGCGGTGTTCAACTTCCCGGACAACGGCACGCACAACTGGGCTTACTGGGCCCGGGAACTGCAGGCCATGGTTCCGGACCTGCAGCGGGTCCTGGGCTAAGCTCACGCAATAACGAAAATCGCCCAGAGCACTTCGGTGTTCTGGGCGATTTTCGTGTTCCACGGGTTTCGCGGTCAGCCGCACCAATTGGCCGAACAGACGCAGAATCGCACGGATCCGCTGAACGGATCCGTGCGATTCAGCGTCTGCCCGGCGGGAAAGACCTACTTCAACTCGGCCGAGGACAGGCCCAGCAACCGGCGGGCCACCACCAGCTGTTGAATCTGCTGCGTGCCCTCGAAGATGTCGAGGATCTTGGAGTCGCGAGCCCACTTCTCCAGCAGGGTCTGCTCGGAATAGCCGACGGTCCCTGCCATTTCGACGGCCTTGAGGGTGATGTCGCTGGCCACCCGCGCCGCCTTGGCCTTACCCATCGAGGCCTCTTTCGAGTTCGGGATGCTGTTGTCGGCCTGCCACGCCGAGCGCACGGTCAACAGATACCCGGCCTCCCAGTCGGCCTCCATCCGCAGGAACTCCGCGGCCGCGGCGCTCTGTGCGTGCGCGGGCTTGTCGTAGGAGATCTCCACGCCGGCATCGGTGAGGATGGCCCGCAGGTCCTCCAGGGCGGCCCGGGCGATACCCACGGCCATGGCCGCCACGATGGGCCGGGTGTTGTCGAAGGTCTCCATGACCCCCGCAAAACCCTTCTCCACGTGGATCTCCGGATTACCCAGCAGGTTGTCCTTGGGGATGCGGGCGTTCTCGAAGCGGATCACCGCGGTGTCGGAGGCCTTGATGCCGAGCTTGTGCTCGAGGCGCTCGACGGTGACGCCGGGGTGTTCGCGCGGCACGATGAACGACTTGATGGCCGCGCGGCCCAGGGACTTGTCCAACGTCGCCCACACCACGATGTGGGTGGCCCGCGAACCCGCGGTGACGAAGATCTTCTCGCCGTTGATCACGTACTCGTCGCCGTCGAGCACCGCGGTGGTGGTCACGGCCGCCGAGTCCGAGCCGAAGCCCGGTTCGGTGATGGCCATGGCGGCCCACACGTTCTTGCCCAGCCGCTCCAACTGCTCAGGGGTGGCGACCGACGAGATGGCGGCGTTACCCAGACCTTGGCGCGGCACCGACAACAGCAGTGCCACGTCGCCCCAGCTGATTTCGAGGGCGTTGAGCAGAGCCGACATGTTGGCGCCGTTGACCGTGGTCTTCTGACCCTCGCCGTTGGCGTCGTCGCGGAAGGCCTCCGCGCCGGCGAACGAGATGGTCTTGGCGCTCGAGATGCCTTCGAACAGATTGGCCAGGGTGTCGAGTTCGACGGGGTAGGCGTGCTCGGCCAGATCGTACTTGCGCGAGATGGGCCGAAGCATCTCCGCGGCGCCCTGGTGGCCCTTCTCGATGACCGCCTGCAGCTTGCGGGGCATTTCCAAATTGATTGCCATGATGTGTCTTTCGCTTGGAGGACCGCTTAGAGGACTACGACACCTTCGGCGACGCCGATGGCCCGCAGATCGCGGTACCAGCGCTCGACCGGGTGTTCCTTGGTGTAGCCGTGGCCGCCGAGCAGCTGCACGCCGTCCAGACCGATCTGCATGCCCTTGTCGGTGCCGAGCTTCTTGGCCAGGGCGGCCTCGCGGGCGAACGGCAGACCCTGTTCGGCACGAGCCGCACCGCGCCAGGTGATGAGTCGCAGGCCGTCGAGTTCGATGGCGATGTTGGCGGCCATGAACGCCACCGACTGGCGGTGGGCGATCGGTTCACCGAAGGCGTGACGCTCCTTGATGTAGGGGATCACGTAATCCAGCACGGCGTGCGACGTGCCGACCGCGAGGGCGGCCCAGCCGAGCCGCGAGAGTGCGATCGCCTCGGAGTAATCCTCGTCGGTGGCGTCGTCCTCGCCGAGCCGCGCGCTCAGCGGCACGCTGACGTTGTCGAGTTCCACCTGGCCGAGTGCGGCGGCGCGGATACCCATGCTGGTATCGGCCTTGACCGTGAGCCCGGCCGATGCCGCCTCGACGATGAACAGCGCCGGCTTGCCGTTGAGTTGTGCTGCGACGATGAACAATTCGGCGTCGGCGGCCGCAGGCACCAGAGACTTCACGCCGGACAGGCGGTACCCGCTGGGAGTGCGGACCGCGGTGGTCTTGAGCGCGGTGGGGTCGAACAGTGCGTGCGGTTCGGCGATTGCCACACATCCCTGTGGCACGTTCTCGCCCGCGAATTCCTTGAGATAGGTGGCCTGCTGGTCGGCGCTGCCCCAATGGGTCAGCGCGGCCGCGACGCCGCCGGGCGCCAGGATCGGCAGGGCCAGGCCCATGTCGCCGTAGGCCAGCGCCTCGGCGACCAGTGCATTGGTGACCGTGCTGCGATGCTCGGCGATGCCGTGGAAGTCCTCCGGGACGTTGACCGCGGTGATGCCCAGCTCGGCGGCCTTGGCGATCAGGTCGGCCGGATACTTGGCGGCTTCGTCGGCGTCGTGGGCTGCCGGGCGCAGGATCTCCTCGGCGAACTCGTTGACGGTCTCGACGATCATCTTCTGGTCGTCGTTGGGCGTCAGGTCGAAGTAGTCGGCACCGCTGGCCTTGAGCCGGGTGGGGGACTTGCCGACGCCCTGGACCCGCTTGAACTGCCGGGTGGCCGCGCCTGCGGTTGAAAATACTTGCTTCACACCGTATTTCAGTCCGCGGTTGAGCGGGTCGCGCAATCCGTAGCGATCCAGGAATTCCTGGCCGACGATCGGCGTGATGAGCGCCAATCCGATGTCGGTCGCTGTCCGCTTGTGCTTGTGCAGGCCCACGGCACTTGGCCGGTCGGACCGCTGGGGACGGGGTGCAGAGCCGTTCTTGGACGGCAGGGTGTTGGTCATGTCAGCTGCCTCTAGTTGTGGAGTGGCGACGCCATGACCGTATCTTACTCCGGAGTAAGGTACGGCGCCCCTGTAACCAACTTCACAGCCCCGTTGAGATTGCATACAGGGTCGTGAACATCGCGAAGCAGCAGCCCTGGGCGCAATCTCAACGCAGAACCCGCGAGTTCAGCCGGCCGACAACCGCTTGAGCACCTCCTCGTGCAGCTGTCCATTGGTCGCCAGCGCGCTGCCGCCGTGTGGTCCGTCAGTGCCATCGATGCTGGTGAACGTCCCTCCGGCCTCGCGGATGAGGATGTCGAGCGGGGCGATGTCCCACAGCTTCACCTCGGGCTCGCAAGCGATGTCGACGGCGCCTTCGGCCACCATGCAGTAGGACCAGAAGTCCCCGTAGGCGCGTACCCGCCACACGGCGTCGGTCAGGTCGATGAAGCGGTCGCGGCGGTCTTCCCACCCGGTGGTCAGATCCGAATACGACAGGCTTGCCGAGGCCAGGTCGCTGATGCCGGAGACGGCGAGCTTGCGAGTCTGCCCGGCGAAAGAGCCGAACGCACCCTGGCCCGCACCCGCCCACCAGCGGCGAGCCAGTGCCGGTGCGCTGACGACGCCGACGGTCGGTGTGCCGTCCTCCAGGAGGGCGATCAGTGTGCACCACACCGGCACCCCGCGGACGAAGTTCTTGGTGCCGTCGATGGGATCGAGAACCCATTGCCGTCCGGTCAAAGTGGTTGTGCCACCGAACTCTTCGCCGAACACCGAATCGTCCGGTCGGGCTTCGGCGAGCGTCGCGCGCAGTGATTCCTCGGCACCGCGGTCGGCGTCGGTGACAGGGGTCAGGTCGGGCTTGGTTTCCACGCGCAGGTCCAGGGCGCCGAATCGGGCCATGGTCAGAGCGTCGGCCTGGTCGGCCAGGGCGAGTGCCAGGGTCAAGTCATCTGCGGGAGTGCTCATGGCAGCAGTCCTACCATGGCCTTGTGTGGGAATTCGGGATACTCCTGTTGCTCGTGGGCGTGCTGGTGTTGCTACTGGCGCCGCAAATCATGCGACGACGCGGGATGGGGCCCGATGCCGTGTCGGGGACGCTGCTGGTCACGGGCGTCAGCCCGCGCCCCGACGCCGAGGGGGAGCAGTTCGTCACCATCACCGGCGTCATCAACGGACCGACGGTCAACGAGCACGTGGTGTATCAGCGCATGGCGGTAGACGTCTCCGCCTGGCCGACCATGGGTCAGCTGATCCCCGTGGTGTACTCGCCGAGGAACCCGGACAAGTGGGGCTTCGCTCCGCCATCCACCGAGGTGCCTCCGGTTTAGGACCCGCAGCCGCCTTCGAAGGTCCGGATGATGGTCGGCACCACGGCGTGACGGGGCAGTGTGCCGGCGTTGGCGTCGCGGCACGCCCAGTGCACCAACGCGAACAGCGTGTGTTCGATCCACTCGACACTTAGGTCGGAGGTGAACACGCCCTCCTCCTGGCCCCGCCGGATGAGATCCAGCACCAGGTCTTCGTTGGGCTGCTCGGCCGGTGGAACATCACGCATCACGGCGGGATCGTCGAACAGGAACAGGATGCGGTCACCGGCCGAGGCCATCGCCGCGATGGCCCTGCGCATGGCGTCACGGGCGGGACCCTGGTCGGTGGCTGCCTCGCGAATCGCCTTGTCCAGCATGCGGATCGAGTCGGCCCTGGTCTGGGTCATCAGGCAGTCCCGATCCGGGAAGTATCGGTGCACGGTGGTGCGGCCGACGCCGGCGGCCTGGGCGATGTCGGGCAAGGTGGCGGTGCGATTTCGGGCGATCACCGAGGCCGTCGCAGCGAGGATGGCATTACGGGTCCTGACCTGCGAACCAGACAGCTGCTCTGTGACGGCGCCCATCGTGCCATCGTAACTCCGCCCCAAAGTGGAGCGTTGACGTTCCATTAATGAACAAGTAAGTTCTCTCGGGGTTTCTTGGAGGACCTACTCAGGGATGCACCCTCCATTGGTCGGGAAGGATGGGTGGCGGTGCTCGGTTTCCTCGGTGCCCTGCGGCGGGGCTGGATACCACTGATCTTGGTGGCGGTGCTCGCGGTCAGCGGTTTCGCCATGTATCGCATGCACGGCATCTTCGGCTCCCAGCAGTCGGCAAGCGCCGGCGGCGGCGGAGTCGACAAGATCGTGCCGTTCAACCCCAAACGGGTGCTCTACGAGGTATTCGGGCCCGCGTCGACCGTGGGCAGCATCAGCTATCTCGACGAAAACGCTCAGCCGCAACGAGCCGACTTCACCGCGCTGCCATGGTCGTTTCAGGTCACCACGACCCTGCCGTCGATGTTCGCCAACCTCGTCGCGCAAGGCGACAGCAACTCCATCAGGTGCCGGATCACCGTCAATGGTGAAGTGCGCGAGGATCAGTCGTCGACTGGGCATGACGCGCAGGCCTTCTGCCTGGTGAAAGCCGCATGACCGGCGCGCACGCGACCCGGCCGAGGATCGCCCGGACGATCCGGGTGCTTTCCATCCCCATCATCCTGTTCTGGTTGGCGGTCACCGTCGTGACCAATGCCGTTGCGCCACAACTGGAACAGGTCGGCAAGGAAAACTCGGTATCGCTGTCGCCCCAGGATGCGCCTGCGATGATCGCGATGAACCGCATGGGCGCGCAGTTCCAGGAGTTCGACTCCGACAGCATCGCGATGATCGTGCTGGAGGGCGACGAGACGCTCGGTGACGAAGCCCACCGCTACTACGACGGCCTCGTCAAGGAACTCGAAGCCGACACCAAACACGTTCAGCACGTGCAGAACTACTGGGGCGACCTGATCACCGCCGCCGGTTCGCAGAGCTCCGACGGCAAGGCCGCCTACGTACAGGTCAATCTCGCGGGAAACCAGGGCGAAACCCTTGGTATGGAGTCGGTCGAGGCCATCCGCGAGATCGTGGACCGATCGCATCCACCCGCCGGGGTGCACGCCTACGTCACCGGCCAGGCACCGCTGACCACCGACATGACCGAGGCCGGCGACAAGTCGATGATCAAGATCACCGTGATCACCCTGATCGTCATCACGGTGATGCTGCTGCTCGTGTACCGGTCGATCGTCACCACGGTGCTGGCGTTGTTCGTCGTACTCATCGAGATGAACTCGGCCCGGGGCGTCGTCGCGGTGATCGGCAACCAGCACCTGCTCGGGCTCTCGACCTTCTCGACGAGCCTGCTCACCTCACTGGCGATCGCTGCCGGCACCGACTACGTCATCTTCCTCGTCGGCCGCTACCAGGAAGCCCGTCAGGCCGGGGAGGATCGAGAAGACGCCTACTACACCGCATTTCACGGTGTCGGGCACGTCATCCTCGGCTCCGGGCTCACCGTGGCCGGCGCCATGCTGTGCCTGCATTTCACCCGCCTGAACTACTTCAGCTCCATGGGCATCCCGAGCGCCATCGGCTTGTCCATCGTCGTGGCGGCGTCGCTGACACTGGCGCCGGCGGTGCTCACCGTCGGAAGCCGGCTCGGTGCATTCGACGCCAAGCGGGCGATCAAGACCCGCGGCTGGCGGCGCGTCGGCACCGCGGTGGTGCGCTGGCCCGTGCCGATCCTGGCGGCGGCGATCTCCATCGCCCTGGTCGGGCTGCTCGCCCTGCCCGGCTACCGAACCAGCTACAACGATCGCCACTACATTCCGCAAACGCTGCCCTCCAACGTCGGATATGCCGCCGCGGAGCGACATTTCAGTGCCGCCCGGATGAACCCCGACATGCTGCTGGTCGAGGCCGGCCAGGATCTGCGTACGGCATCGAACATGATCGTGCTGGACAAGATCGCCAAGAACATCTTCCGGGTGCCCGGCATCGCCAGGGTGCAGAACATCACCCGGCCGCTGGGGGATCCGATTGCCCACAGCTCCATACCTTTTCAGGTGAGCCTGCAATCGGTGACGATGACCGAGAACATGCAGTTCCTCAAGGGCCGCGTCGGCGACATGCAGCACATGAGCGACCAGCTCGGCATCATGATCGGCTCGATGGAGAAAATGCTCGACCTGATGCGCAAGCTGACCGGCACCACCCACGAGATGGTGGGAACGGCGACGGAGATGAAGACCGTCACCGACGAGATGCGCGACCACATGGCCGATTTCGACGATTTCTACCGGCCGCTGCGCAACTACCTGTACTGGGAGCCACACTGCTTCGACATCCCCATGTGCTGGTCCATGCGATCGCTGTTCGACGGACTCGACGGTGTCGATCGGCTCAGCGACAGCCTCACCAAGCTGCTGCGCAACATGAACGACATGGATGCGCTCATGCCGCAATTGCTCGAACAGCTGCCGCCGATGATCGCGGTGTCCAAGGACATGCAGGGCACCCTGAAGACGATGTACAGCACGTTCAACGGCCTCATCACCCAGATCGACCGCATGACCGACACCGCCAGCGCGATGGGGCAGGCGTTCGACTCGGCCAAGAGTGACGACTACTTCTACCTCCCACCGGAGGCCTTCGACAGCCCGGACTTTCAACGCGGTCTGCGGCTGCTGATCTCGCCTGACGGCAAGTCGGCGCGGTACATCATCACCCACGACACGGATCCGGCCACCCCGGAAGGTATTTCGCACGTCGACGCCGAGCTGCAGGCGGCCAAGGAAGCCGTGAAAGGCACCCCGCTGGCCGATGCGAAGTTCTGGCTCGGCGGTACCGCGGCCACCTACAAGGACATTCAGATCGGCGCCAAATGGGACCTGCTGATCGCCGCCCTGGGCGCCATCACGCTGATCTTCATGGTCATGTTGATCATCACCCGTGCGCTCATCGCGTCGTTCGTGATCGTCGGAACCGTGATCCTCTCGCTGGCAGCATCATTCGGGTTGTCGGTCCTGGTGTGGCAGTACCTGCTCGGCATCGAGCTGCACTGGATGACATTGGCCTTTTCGGTGATCATCCTGCTGGCCGTGGGTTCGGACTACAACCTGCTGGTGGTGTCCCGGTTCAAAGAGGAGATCGGCGCGGGCATCAAGACCGGCATCATCCGGGCCATGGGCGCCACCGGTGGCGTCGTGACCGCGGCGGGTCTGGTCTTCGCCGTCACGATGGCCTCCATGGTGACCTCCGACCTGCGCGCGATCGGGCAGGGTGGCACCACCATCGGCCTCGGCCTGCTGTTCGACACACTCGTGGTGCGGTCCTTGATGACGCCGTCGATCGCCGCGATCCTCGGGCGCTGGTTCTGGTGGCCGCTGAAGGTACGCAGCCGCCCGCGGCGCGTGGTGGCCGTGCCGCAACCGGTCGATCAGCCGGCCTGACGCTTCGTGCGCGCGGGCTACCCGTGGCTGATCTTGAGCATGTCCGCCACATTCGTCAGCTTGACCCGGGGCCGTCCCACCGCCTCGCCTGCGGCACGCTCGTGGGCATCGATGCGCTGCCAGTGGTCGTCGGTGATCAGCAAGGGCTGGCGGGACAGCAGCCACTGGGCGAGCTCGTCGGCGTGAGCGGGGCCGAAATCGCTCAGCGAGGCCGAGGCCAGGTCGGACAGCAGGGTCTGCACGGTGTCGGCAGAGTCCTTCTTGTTGCTGCCGATGACGCCCGACGGACCCCGCTTGATCCAGCCGACGACGTACTCATTGCGGCTGCCTTCCACCCGGCCGTCAGTGTGCGGGATGGTGCCGGAACGCTCGTCGAACGGAAGGCCGGCAGTGGGCACACCGCGATACCCGACAGCGCGCACCACCAACTGTGCCGGCAGCTCCTCACGTACGCCGGTGTCCTTGGCGACCACTCGGTCCGACACGGTGACCAGTTCGTTGCGGCCCAGCACGATCGACTCGACCTTGCCGTCACCCTTGATCTCGATGGGGGAGGTGCAGAACCGGAACACGATGCGCCGTGCCGCGCCCGTGGGCTCCTTGGCGGCGTAGCCGCGCAACACCTTGACGTTCTGCTTGACGGTCTTGCCCGCGGCCTCCAGCGCTTCGTCGGTGATGTCGTCGACATCGGCCGGGTCGACGATGACGTCGACGTCGGCCATCGCCTCGAGATCGCCCAGCTCACGTAATTCCAGTGTGGTGAAGGGCGCTTGCAGAGGTCCGCGCCGGCCGATCACCACCACTTCCTGTACCCCGCTGGCGTGCAGTGCGGACAAGGCATGATCGGCAATGTCGGTGCGCGCCAACACTTGTGGATCGCTGACAAGGATGCGGGCCACGTCCAGCGCGACGTTGCCGTTCCCCACCACCACCGCGCGGGCGTTCGACACGTCGGGGGCCATCAGCTCGAAGTGTGGGTGAGCGTTGTACCAGCCGACGAAGTCGACAGCGGCGACGCTGCCGGGCAGGTCTTCGCCGGGGATGCCGAGCGGTCGGTCCGACTGGGCGCCGATGGCGTAGACGACGGCGTCGTAGCGCTCTGCCAGCTCGCCGGCCTGCACGTGTTCACCCACCACGATGTTGCCGAAGAACCGGAACCGCGGATCCCGCGCGATCTTCTCGAACTGGGCGCTGATCGTCTTGATCTTGGGGTGGTCGGGTGCGACACCGGAGCGCACGAGCCCCCAGGGCGTGGGCAGCATCTCCAGCATGTCGACGCGGACGTCGCGGTGCTCGGCACTGTCGGTGGAATCGGCAAACTTCAACAACGCTGCCGCGGCAAAGAACCCGGAGGGTCCCGAGCCGACGACTGCCACATGGTATGGGCGCATGCATCAGCCTTCTGATAGCCAATCGCTCTCCCGGCCGTGCGCAAGGGGCTGTCGCGACACAGCTGGGCTGGGTACACCCCGACTGTAAACGCGGATCCGTGGAGCTGCCGCCGGTCAGCGATAACTTCCTCGAACGGGCTACAGGTAACCTCAACTGTCGTGGATCTAGACCGTCAAGCCGATATCGCCGCACTCGACACCACCCTGACGACGGTGGAGCGGGTGCTTGACTTGGACGGCCTGCGTGACCGGGTGGCCAAACTCGAGCAGGAAGCGTCGGACCCGAAGCTGTGGGACGACCAGACGCGTGCGCAGAAGGTCACCAGTGAGCTGTCGCACGCCCAGGGCGAACTGCGCCGGGTGGAGGAGCTGCGCAGCCGTCTCGACGATCTGCCCGTGCTGTACGAGTTGGCCGCCGAAGAAGGCGGCGAGTCCGAGATCGCCGAGGCCGACGCCGAGCTCAACAAGCTGCGCGAGGACATCGAGCAGATGGAGGTCCGCACGCTG
Organism: Mycolicibacterium brisbanense; assembly: GCF_001570425.1. Lineage (GTDB taxonomy): Bacteria > Actinomycetota > Actinomycetes > Mycobacteriales > Mycobacteriaceae > Mycobacterium > Mycobacterium brisbanense. The sequence goes on along the minus strand of NZ_BCSX01000010.1, from coordinate 11,236 downwards.
CTCTCCGGTGAGTACGACGAGCGCGAAGCGGTCGTCACCATCCGGTCGGGCGCGGGCGGTGTCGACGCGGCCGACTGGGCCGAGATGTTGATGCGGATGTACATCCGCTGGGCCGAGCAGCACAAGTATCCGGTCGAGGTCTTCGATACGTCCTACGCCGAGGAGGCCGGCATCAAGAGCGCGACGTTCGCCGTGCACGCGCCGTTCGCCTACGGCACGCTCTCGGTCGAGCAGGGCACCCATCGCCTGGTGCGGATCAGCCCTTTCGACAACCAGAGCCGCCGCCAGACCTCGTTCGCCGATGTCGAGGTGCTGCCCGTGGTCGAGACCACCGATCACATCGAGATCCCGGAAGGCGACATCCGCGTCGACGTGTATCGCTCGAGCGGCCCGGGCGGGCAGTCGGTGAACACCACAGACTCGGCGGTACGCCTCACCCACATCCCGACCGGTATCGTGGTCACCTGTCAGAACGAGAAATCGCAGCTGCAGAACAAGGTTTCGGCGATGCGGGTTCTCCAGGCAAAGTTGCTGGAGCGTAAGCGGTTAGAGGAACGCGCCGAGATGGATGCGCTGAAGGGCGACGGCGGAAGTTCCTGGGGAACCCAGATGCGGTCCTATGTTCTGCAGCCCTATCAGATGGTGAAGGATCTGCGCACCGAGTACGAGGTCGGTAACCCGACCGCGGTGCTCGATGGAGACATCGACGGATTCCTGGAAGCGGGAATCAGGTGGCGCAACAGAAAAGATGACGACGAGTAACTTGGCCGCCACAGTGCTGGCCTATCCGATGGCTCAGCGCTGGCATGACTTCTGGCACGGCGAGTTCGGTGTATGGATCCTGACCAAGGGTCTGCGCATTGCGCTGCTGCTGATCGGCGGGTTGCTGCTGGCCCGCTTCATCAACTGGGCTGCGCAGAGATTCGTGCGGCGCATCGACGCCGAATATGAGGAAAGCGACCAGCTGGTGCGCTCGGAGAGCGCCAAGCACCGGCAGGCCGTCGCATCGGTGATCTCCTGGGTGTCGGTGGCGATGTTGTTCGTCGTCGTGCTCGTCGAGGTCAGCGATGTGCTGGCGGTGCCGATCGTGTCGTTGGCCGCGCCCGCAACCGTGATCGGTGCTGCGCTCGGTTTCGGTGCGCAGCGCATCGTGCAGGACCTGCTGGCCGGCTTCTTCATCATCACGGAGAAGCAGTACGGCTTCGGCGACCTGGTGCGGCTGACGATCGCGGCAGCCAACGAGGCCGAGGGCACCGTGGAGGATGTCACGCTGCGGATCACCAAGCTGCGGTCGTCCGAGGGGGAGATGTACACCGTTCCCAACGGGCAGATCGTCAAGTCGCTGAACCTCTCCAAGGACTGGGCCCGCTCCGTCGTCGACATCCCGGTGCCTGCCAGCGCGGACCTCAACGCCGTCAACGACGTCTTGCACGAGGTCGCCGACAAGGCTGCCGATGACGAGGAACTGTCCAAGCTGCTGCTCGACAAGCCGCAGCTCATGGGTGTGGAGAGCATCGGACTGGACACGGTCAACCTGCGCATGGTGGCCCGGACCCTGCCCGGCAAGCAGTTCGAGGTCGGCCGGCGGCTGCGGGTCCGCGTCGTACGGGCCCTGCGGCGCGCCGGGGTGGTCACGCCCACCGACGGCGCGACGCCCACGGTGGAGTCGATCCCTCATCCGGCGACGGTGCCCGGAGCCGAGCAGACACCTTCCGGACGGCCCGCCCGGGAGACGACGTCATGAAAATCGACCTGTCCCCACAGTTCGCGGCGATCAAGGCCGTCGCGGTCAAGTACTGGCCCAAGCGGCTTGGTCGGCTGCGTACGTCCACGGTCGTGCTGATGGTGGCGTTTGTGGCGCTGTTCTGGGTGCAGCAGGCCTATCGGCCGCCCGCGCCCACGCCGACGGCGCCACCCGGATTCGTGCCCGACCCCGATTACACGTGGGTGCCGCGCACCAATGTGGCCCCGCCGACGACGACGCGTCGGACCACGACGACCACCACGCCGACGACGACCGAAACCACCACACCGGAGACCACCACCGAGACTCCGACGACGAGTTCGACGAGTCCGACCACGACGTCCCCGTCACCGGGCCCGCGCACCACGGTGATCGATCCGGATGGTCCCGGACCGTTGCCACCGATCACGTTGCCGATCCTGCCGGGCATGGCTCCCCCGGCGCCGACTCCGACGCCGGGGCAACCACCCACGCCGGTCGCCGAGCAACCGTCGCAGGTCGGCGAGCAACCCGCTGCTCCGACACCGCAGCCCTAGCGTGACCCGGCCTTCGCGTACTCACCGCTACACTGGCGTGCCGTGATGATCACCCTCGACCACGTGACGAAGCAGTACAAGTCGTCAGCGCGTCCCGCGCTGGACGACGTCTCGTTGAAGATCGACAAGGGTGAGTTCGTGTTCCTCATCGGCCCGTCCGGGTCGGGCAAGTCCACGTTCATGCGCCTGCTGCTCGCGGCCGAGACGCCGTCCGCCGGCGACATCCAGGTCTCCAAGTTCCATGTGAACAAGCTGCCGGGACGGCACATCCCGAGCCTGCGGCAGGTGATCGGCTGCGTCTTCCAGGACTTCCGGCTGCTGCAGCAGAAGACGGTGTTCGAAAACGTGGCGTTCGCCCTTGAGGTCATCGGCAAGCGATCCGAGGTGATCAACAGGGTGGTGCCGGACGTGCTGGAGATGGTGGGGCTGTCCGGCAAGGCCAATCGGCTACCGAGCGAACTGTCCGGTGGTGAGCAGCAGCGCGTGGCCATCGCCCGCGCCTTCGTCAACCGCCCGCTGGTGCTGATCGCCGACGAGCCGACCGGAAACCTGGATCCGGAGACCAGTAAGGACATCATGGATCTGCTGGAGCGGATCAACCGCACCGGAACGACGGTGCTGATGGCCACCCACGACCATCACATCGTCGACTCGATGCGTCAGCGGGTCGTCGAACTCGAACTCGGCCGGCTGATTCGTGACGAGCAGCGCGGCGTCTACGGAATGGATCGCTAAGTGCGCTTCGGCTTTCTTGTCAATGAAGTTCTGACCGGGCTTCGTCGCAACGTCACCATGACCGTTGCGATGATCCTGACCACAGCCATCTCCATCGGGCTGTTCGGCGGCGGTCTGCTGGTGGTGCGGCTGGCCGACCAGTCCCGCGACATCTATCTCGACCGGGTCGAGACCCAGGTGTTCCTGACCGACGACGTGTCGGCCAACGACCCGAACTGTGACGCCGACCCGTGCAAGGCGCTGCGCAGCAAGCTCGAAGAGAACACCGAGCAGGTCAAGTCGGTGCGCTTCCTCGACCGCGACCAGGCCTATCAGGACGCCATCCGCAAGATCCCGCAGTTCAAGGACGTCGCCAGCAAGGACGCGTTCCCGGCGTCGTTCATCGTCAAGCTGAACAATCCCGAGCAGCATGCCGAATTCGACAAGTCGATGATCGGGCAGCCGGGCGTGCGCAGCGTGCTCAATCAGAAAGAGCTGATCGACCGGTTGTTCTCGGTGCTCGACGGCCTGAGCAATGCGGCGTTCGCCGTCGCGCTGGTGCAGGCCATCGGTGCCGTGCTGCTGATCGCGAACATGGTGCAGGTGGCCGCATACACCCGGCGGACCGAGATCGGCATCATGCGGCTGGTCGGTGCCACCCGGTGGTACACCCAGCTGCCGTTCCTGGTGGAGGCGATGCTCGCGGCCCTCATCGGCGTGATCATCTCGATCATCGGGCTCATCATCGTGCGGGCGGCGTTCCTCGAACGCGCGCTCAACCAGTTCTATCAAGCCAACCTGATCGCCAGGGTGGACTATGCCGACATCCTGTACATCTCGCCGATCCTGCTGTTCGTCGGCGTGGCCATGGCAGGCCTGACCGCGTACGTCACCCTGCGGCTTTACGTCCGTAGGTAGGTCGTAGTGGTGACCAAGAAGTCCAGCCCCGCCGGCAACAAGCAGATCGTGGCGAGCAATCGCAAGGCGCGGCACAACTACACGATCCTCGACACCTACGAGGCCGGCGTCGCGCTGATGGGCACCGAGGTGAAAAGCCTGCGCGAGGGGCAGGCCTCACTTGCCGATGCGTTCGCCACCGTCGACGACGGCGAGATCTGGCTGCGCAACGTCCACATCGCCGAGTACCACCACGGCACCTGGACCAACCACGCACCGCGCCGCAACCGCAAGCTGCTGTTGCACCGCCGGGAGATCGACAATCTCATCGGCAAGATCCGCGACGGCAATCTGACCCTGGTGCCGCTGTCGATGTACTTCTCCGACGGCAAAGTCAAGGTGGAGCTGGCGTTGGCCCGAGGCAAACAAGCGCACGACAAGCGCCAGGACATCGCCAAGCGCGACGCCGACCGCGAGATCACCCGTGAACTCGGCAGGCGCGCCAAAGGCATGTAGGACCGTGTAGGCCCATCTAGGCCCACCACCTGCACCGCCACCACCTGCACCGCGACCGTGCGTGTCTGCTGCCCGACACGCCGTATTTCGCCGGCATTCTGCGCCCGCTCGTGGACTTTGAGCGTCACGTTCTGCCGGGTGCGATCACGGGAGATTGGTTGTCCATATCACGGGAATAATGGCTTGGCGTTCGCCGTTGGGGATGGCGTACCATTGACTGTCCTGCCGAAAGTCGGCGGGGATGCGAGGGGCTGATCGGTTTCGACTTCGCGCATCGAATCAAGGGAAGCGTGCCGGTGCAGGCAAGAGACCACCGTAAGCGTCGTTGCAACCAATTAAGCGCCGATTCCAATCAGCGCGACTACGCCCTCGCTGCCTAAGCGACGGCTGGTCTGTCAGACCGGGAGCGCCCTCGGCCCGGACCCTGGCATCAGCTAGAGGGACCCACCCATGGGTTCGGTCGCGGAATCCATGGGGACATCAAACAGCGACTGGGATCGTCATCTCGGCTTGTTCGCGTGACTGAGAGATCCGAGTAGAGACACAGCGAACTGCGCACGGAGAAGCCTCGACGACATGCCGTAGGACCCGGGTTCAATTCCCGGCAGCTCCACAAATAAATAGCAGGTCAGAGCCCTAAAACTGACCGGAAACGCCCGCCGTCAACATCACGTCAACACGGCGGGCGTTTACTATGCCCACATGGCATCCGTAAGACCGCGCAAACGCAAGGACGGAACCCCGTATTGGGCGGTGCTGTACCGGCACAACGGCAAGCAGACCAGCACGTCATTTCCTAACGAGGAACAGGCGGGCCGGTTCTGCAAGCTGGTCGATGCTGTGGGGCCGGACAAGGCGCGTGAGGCCGCTGGCCTGGTCACCGAACAGCCCATGTCGGGCCTGACGGTCACAGAGTATCTAGAGCAACACATTGACAGCCTGTCAGGTGTCGAACGCAGGACCATCACGGACTACCGCCGATACCTGCGGAATGACATAAGCCCCGTATTCGGCGCGCTGCCTTTGGGCAAGCTGACCCGTGTTGACGTGGCCGCGTGGGTCAACACCATGCACGCGGACGGAGCCAAGGCGGGCACGATGCAGAACAAGCACGGTTTTCTGTCTGGGGCGTTGAAACAGGCCGTCAAGGACGGGCACCTGCCCGCCAACCCGTGCGACGGCGTGCGCCTGCCACGCACCGAGGAACGCGAAACCGTGTTCCTGACCGGGCCTGAGTACCAGATTCTCAAAGCTTCGTTCTCGGAGCACTACCAACCGTTCGTTGAGTTCCTGGTGGCGTCGGGTTGTCGCTTCAATGAGGCGGCGGCGCTTAAGCCGTCCGATGTGGACCGCGTCAACGGCACAGTGCGTATTGCCCGCGCATGGAAGCAAGACGGCACCCGCTACACCATGGGAGCGCCGAAGACCAAGAAATCGAACCGCACAATCAGTGTGGATAAATCCGTGCTGGACCAGCTCGACTACTCGCATGAGTGGCTGTTTACGACGACCCAGGGCGGGCCGATCCGGCTATCGACGTGGCGCACGAACGTGTGGAATAAGTCGCGTGCTAAGGCGATGGCTAAGGATAAGAACAATCCTGATAAGCCGGTGCTTGAGAAGTCGCCCACGCCGCACGACATGAGGCACACGTGCGCGTCGTGGATGTTGCAAGCGCAGCCGCCCGTGCCGCTACAGACCGTTCAGGAGCACCTGGGCCATGAGTCGATCACTACGACCGTAGACCGGTACGGACACCTGGACCGGAGTAGTCATGTGGTGGCGTCGAACGCCATTGCCGCCATGCTGGCCGTGTAATTAAGAGTTCTCTGGGAATCGCTTCCGAATTCAACGTATCGAAATGTAACGTTGGGCGGACCAGGTACGTAGACGATTCGCCATTAAGGACGGCGAGCCTGGCGACACACGGAACACAACGGGTGTTCCATCGGATGACATCGTCAGTAAGAAACATCTAATGTCGACTCCCATTCTCATGGGCTATGACGAAGTATCGGCAATGACCGGTATTGCTATAAACACCCTCAAGGACTACCGCGCCAAGAATAAGCCGGGAGGTCCGCCGTGTGCTGTTGTGTGCGGCAAGGTTCGTTATCGACGGTCCGATGTGCTGGCCTGGCTCGATGACCAATTTGAGCAGAGCGCTAATCGTGAACCTAAGCCCATGCCCGTGTTTACACCGTTAGGTCGTGGGGGGCGTAAGAGCGCTTAACTGCTCTTAGCTTCTCTCTAAAGGCAACGGTTAACGCGCGTCTTATCGCGGTGAAAAATGAATGGGAATCAATGAGTGATGTGAGTATTTCGACGGACGAGTTCTTTCTGAACTCCGGTAGTGAACAGTTAGAAAAGATTCACGGGTGGGCGAGGTCACGTATGGCTGCACCGTGGGCGGTGTTCGCGGGGGTGTTGCTGCGGGTCGCGGCCAGTGTCCCCCCATGCGTGCAGCTACCCGGCGTAATCGGTGATCGAGCTAGTTTGAACCTGCTGTGTGCCTTCGTAGGTCCGCCGGGGTCGGGCAAGGGGAATACGACGAAGGTTGCGGCGCTCGCGTGGCCTACGGATACTCTCACGCTGCCGGTCGGGTCTGGGCAAGGTATTGCCGAGACGTTTACCAAGCGTGAACCGACGGACGACATTCAGCCGGTCATATTTGATATTCCAGAGATTGACACGATGACCGGATTGTCGAGTACTCAGGGGAGTATCTTGCTGCCGACGATAAAGAGTCTGGCGATGGGTGAACAGCTCGGTCAGGCGAATGCGACGAAGGATGCGCGCCGGGTTGTCGCTGCGCATTCATATAGGGCGTGTCTATCGGTGAGCGCGCAACCGGGCCACACGAATGTCATATTCAATGACACGACGGGAGGTACCCCGCAACGGTTCCTGTGGGTGCCCGTAACCGACCAGAGTATCGAATGCGGGGAATTTTCCGATCCCGACCCGCTAGTGACGGACACGCCGATATGGAGGCCGGGAATCGGCGGTGTAGTCGATATTGATTATTCAGCCGTACCCGATATAGAACGGTCCATCAAGCAGGGCTTCCGTGACCGTATGCGCGGCGAAGGTGATCCGCTCGAAGGCCATGCGATGTTGACGCGCTGCAAGGTGGCCGCATTGTTGGCGATCATGCATCAGCGCGCCGAAGTCACTGAACGGGAGTGGCGTCTGTCTGCTGCTGTCATGGCGGTCTCGGATGAGACGAGGCGGAGTCTGATCGAGTACGCCGAAGAGGCGAAGCGTCAGCGGGCGTTGGAAGCCGGCAATGCGAGGGCTACCGAGCGTGAGGGTTACGAGGATGGTCGACTGCGGTCGGTCATGCGTGCCATCGTGGATCGGTTGACCGATGCGGGCGGCGAAATGGCTAACAGCGAGCTACGGACGAGGCTTACCAGTGGGCAGCGTCCCCTGTTCGGTGCGGCGATTGAAAAGTTAGCCGACGACAGTGTGATCGAGGTTGTCACGGTGAAGAACGGCAAGCGCTACCGATTGAAAGACACCCGCCAGGGTGGCGACTCCCGCCAGGGTGCGTTTGTACAGGTCAAAGAGGATGGCGAAGCTTGCCAGGGTGGCGTGGGCGGCACCGTCCTAAGGTTGGAAAGCGCCAGGTCGCAGAAAAACGGGACTACGAAGCTGTCATGCCAACAGTGGTTCAACAACCACATCGCGGAACTGGTCGCTGCGGGCGAAAGCACCGCTGAATCGTTTGCTGTGAACGCTGCGGGGCGTGCTGCCGGTTACAGCAATAGCAACCTCGGCGTGGCCAAGGCGCACCGTCCCGACATCACGGTCATCGAGTCACGTGGCCGCAACGGGAGTACGTGGTCACTGCGCGGCGTGGCGTAGGTGGCGGTACCCGAGTGCGTGTCCTACGCCGGCTGCGCACTCGGGATACAAGCGGTATTTTCTGGAAAGAGAGAGCACGCTGGCCGTTCGAGGCGGGTGCGTGAAGGTGTTTCTGGGCACCCCCCACCCCCTCGGTGGCGTTGCTTATCGGGCTCCGCTAGCGAACGCTGGTTGACTGCGCGGCAAGGTCGAGTGCCACCACCGCCAACGCTGCTGTCGCGCCCAGCAGTGCTACGAGAGCGCGACCTGCCCAACGGTACTTGTGGCGAGCAACGCGGGCATTAGCCCATACCTGCTGCCCTAGCTGGCTAAGGAGTTCGTCTGGTTCCGCCAGGACCCCTTTGAGTTCTTGGATGTAGGCGTCGGGACCATTGGGGTGGCGTCGCGCGATGTGGTCGAAGTAAAAGACGCTTGTCGGCTGCTCTTTGGGCGCTAAACGCGGCCACAGCGCGATACCAGCGCATATCGCGGAGGCCACGGCCAGGACACCACAAGTCATAGCGCCAAATCGAATCCAACAGTCAAAGTCGGAACGACTCTTGACCAGGTTATAGAGAACTCCGCCCACTACGCCGGATGCTGCGAGAACACCTGCGGATTTCGTCTCGGCGTGCTTGACCCAGTCATTAACGAGGCTGACGGCTTTCCATGCTTCGGCGGCATCCAGCGACGGGTTAACCGGGTCGACGAAATCTGAGTCGTCGGAGCTGGAATGCGTTGGCATGTTCGGTAGCCTAGGCGATGCTAGCCCCGATGTTGGGGAGTGTTGTTGCATGCGAAGCCGCGCAGGAGGTTCATCAGTTCGTGGACGGTAATTACAAACCCTACGACTGGGTCGCGAGTTCGAAGCGGATCAAGGACATTCTGGACCAGCCATCCGGGCAGTTTACAGAGACGGATGACCTGCCTGGTCGCGACAAGCTTACGTATACGAATGGCTTCTACGGGTGGTGTTCAGCGGTTTTCGTGGACATTCGGGATTCGTCAGGTCTAACTAAGAAACACAAACGCCCTACACTTGCAAAAGTATATCGGTCATTCATCTCTGAAATGGTTGCAGTCCTCAATAGCGACCTTTACGTCCGGGAAGTAAACATCGTCGGCGATTGCGTGTGGGCGGTATACAACACACCTAGGCCGAGGGACATCGATGACGTTTTTGAGATCGCATATACCGCTAACACCCTAAACAAGTTGCTCAATCACCGATTGTCGAAGAAGGAAATTTCGCCGATCAAACTTGGGATAGGGGTTGATTACGGGCGTGTATTAATGATCCAGGCCGGATATAGCGGCAGCGGGATCAACGATGTGATTTATATGGGGGATGTCGTTAATCGAGCCGCCCACCTTGCGCATAAGGCCAGTCGCGGCTGGTCCGGCAAGCCAATTTGGGTTGGACCCGATTTTGAGTGCAACCTAAATGATCATAACAAAAGTTTGTTGACGCGAAGCGTCGACTACGAGATCGGCGGTATAGTGTTTACCGGCGATGTAATTCACATGGGCATGAATGAATGGGTAGATGAGAATAGCTAACTGACGGCAGCGAAGATCGCGTACTTCATCCAACCTATTCCGCAATCATGCGGTAGACGGTGGCGCGGCTCACTCCAAGTGTGGTGGCAATAGTGTTGGCGGACTCACCACCCGCGTGCATGCGCCGCGCCAGAGCAGCTTTCGACGCATCCAGCGCCTTGGGCCGGCCAATTGCCTGCCCACGTGCACGCCGAGCCTCGCGAGCCGCTGCCCGACGCTCCCGACCGAGTTCCAGCTCGAGTTCGGCCAGGCTGGCGAGGACACCTGCCACCATCCGGCCCGCAGCGTTAGACGTGTCAATACCCTCACGTAATGACCGCAGCACGATTCCGCGCTCACCCAGCTCGCGGATGGTGGACATGACCTCAGCAGCGTTGCGGCCCAGACGGTCGATGCCAACCACAACGATGGTGTCGGCTTCCCGGGCGTAGTCCAACAGCGCTGCCAGGCCGGGGCGCTGCTCCCGGGTCGAGGTACCTGACAGCTTGTCAGAGTAGACGCGAGCCGTATCGACTCCCGCACCGGTCAGCGCATCGACTTGCTGGTCGAGTGACTGGTGCCCAGTACTCACACGGGCGTAGCCGAGGACTGTTCCAGTGGCAGCGGCTGCGGTGGTAATGGCCATGCTACAAGTGTCTCAGAAGTCTCATAACACGTCAATATGAGACGTTTGTTTTGAAACAGCTTCTGAGACGATTCGAGCTGGCATTTCGTCTCGTGCAAGTGATCCCAGTCAGGGTGTCTCAGTTCTTTAGTTCTGAGATACCGACGGACATCTAATTTGATGTTGGTTGGCTTCGGATTGACCGAAAAGGATCGCAGCGGCCGTACGTGTAAACCCGTGACCACGGGACGCTCGCAGGGCTGCCCTAGTCGGGCCTCACGGCGCGTCCCTTGCCCCGTCCTAACTGTCGTGTCTCGGCCGATTAGTTTCCTGTGCGCTCCCGAATCTCGAGTACGCGTTTATCATCGGCGGCTTGTTCGTCGGGCGTCGCGGGCCTACTTCGGTCCGGATTCACGTGCTGACCGGGTTGTGTCAATTCTTCCCATCGTTCATTTGGGGTCGGGCGGCCGACCATCAGCACGTCGACATGCCAGCACTTGGGCGGATCAATGAGTGACATCATCGGTGGCAGGCCCGGCGCTGGCACCCTCGTTATCATGAAAGTGCTGGGCCACAGATCTTCTTCGTAGCCGTCCGGGAACGTCCACGTACCAAGGGATTCGTCGGTTTCCTCGACAACGTCCTCGCTGCCAGGCACCTCAAGACGCCACCACTGCGCCTCGTCCTCCGGGGGCCGGTGATTTCGACCGATACCCACGACGATCCTGGCGTGTTCCCCGTGATTGAGACCAGCCTGTTTTAGAGTCCTGTGGCCCGAGGTCGGGCCGAGAAGGGACGATGACACGCATGGCTGGT
>NZ_BCSX01000009.1 GCF_001570425.1 Mycolicibacterium brisbanense | reverse complement strand
CGCCCTCGGTGCCCTGCGGGATGAACGACCACTTCGTGCCCGTCGGGAAACCGGCACCACCACGGCCACGCAGACCCGAATCCTTGACCAGCGCAATCACATCGTCAGGGGGCATCGCCAATGCCCGCTCCAGCGCCCGGTAGCCGTCGTGGCGGCGGTAGGTCTGCATCGTCCACGGTTCGGGTTCGTCCCAGAACCGGCTCAGCACGGGTGTCAGCGGAGTCATGCGCTTGCCCCATCGGGATCCGCGGACATCCCGAGTTCGCGTGCCTGGCGCAGCCCTGCGAGGGTGGCAGCGCCGGGGGCGCCGCCCGGTACGTGTGGGTCGGTGAGCCCGGCCAAGGTGCGGGCGGTCTCGCGGAAGGTGCACAGCGGCGCGCCGCGGCTGGGATCGGGAGGGTTGCCACTACGCAGCCCGTCGACCAGATCGCGTGCCGAGGAAGGGGTTTGGTTGTCGAAGAACTCCCAGTTGACCATGACGACGGGCGCGTAGTCGCACGCCGCGTTGCACTCGATGTGCTCGAGGGTGACGCGACCGTCGGTGGTGGTCTGCCCCGCGTGGATGTCCAGATGCTCCTGCAGCGCATCGAGAATGGCGTCCCCGCCCATGATCGCGCACAACGTGTTGGTGCACACGCCCACCAGATAGTCACCCGTCGGGGTGCGCCGGTACATCGAGTAGAACGTTGCCACCGCCGTGACCTCGGCATCGGTCAGATCGAGTCGCTGGGCGCAGAACCGGATTCCGGCGGGCGTGAGACAGCCGTCCTCGGACTGCACCAGGTGCAGCAGCGGCAGCAGAGCCGAGCGTGCGTCGGGGTAGCGGGCCGTGATGCGCTGCGCGTCGGCGGCCAGCCGGTCGGTGACGTCGTCGGGATACGCCGCGGGCCCGTTGATCGGCGGGCCCGCTTCGTCGGGCCGTTGCCCGAGTTCCAGGAAAACTTCGCTCACCTGTGCTGTCTCCTCTTCGCGCAAGCGCTCATCGGTACTGTCTCCTCTTCGCGCACGCGCTCATCTACCGATCCACCCCGCCCATGACCGGATCGATCGACGCCACTGCGGCGATCGCGTCGGCGACCATGCCGCCTTCGCACATCGCTGCCACCGCTTGCAGATTGGTGAATGACGGGTCGCGGTAGTGCACCCGGTAGGGCCGGGTGCCGCCGTCGGAGACCATATGCACGCCGAGCTCCCCGCGCGGCGACTCCACTGCCACATAGACCTGCCCGGCCGGTACCCGGATACCTTCGGTGACGAGCTTGAAGTGGTGGATGAGGCCCTCCATCGAGTGGCCCATGATCTTGGCGATGTGTTCGGGGGAATTACCCAGCCCGTCGGGCCCGATTTTGAGATCGGCGGGCCAGGCGAGTTTCTTGTCGCTGATCATCACCGGTTCTGAGGACAGCCGGTCTAGCCTTTCGATGCATTGCTGGACGATCTTCAGTGACTCGCGCATCTCTTTGACGCGGATGATGTAGCGGCCGTAGGAATCACACCGGTCATCGGTGATGACGTCGAATTCGTAGTTCTCGTAACCGCAATACGGTTGGGTTTTGCGCAGGTCGTGCGGCAGCCCGGTGGACCGCAGCACGGGGCCGGTGATGCCCAGGGCGATGCACCCGGTGAGGTCGAGATAGCCGACACCGACCGTGCGGGCCTTCCAGATGTAGTTCTCGTTGAGCAGATCCTCCAAGTCGCCCAACCGTTTCGGCAGCAGCTCCATCAACGCGTGCAGTTGGCCGATCGCGT
>NZ_BCSX01000008.1 GCF_001570425.1 Mycolicibacterium brisbanense | reverse complement strand
CGCCCTCGGTGCCCTGCGGGATGAACGACCACTTCGTGCCCGTCGGGAAACCGGCACCACCACGGCCACGCAGACCCGAATCCTTGACCAGCGCAATCACATCGTCGGGGGGCATCGCCAACGCCCGCTCCAGCGCCCGGTAGCCGTCGTGGCGGCGGTAGGTCTGCATCGTCCACGGTTCGGGTTCGTCCCAGAACCGGCTCAGCACGGGTGTCAGCGGAGTCATGCGCTTGCCCCATCGGGATCCGCGGACATCCCGAGTTCGCGTGCCTGGTGCAGCCCTGCGAGGGTGGCCGCGCCGGGTGCGCCGCCCGGTACGTGTGGGTCGGTGAGCCCGGCCAAGGTGCGGGCGGTCTCGCGGAAGGTGCACAGCGGCGCGCCGCGGGTGGGATCGGGTGGATTGCCACTACGCAGCCCGTCGACCAGATCGCGTGCCGAGGAGGGGGTTTGGTTGTCGAAGAACTCCCAGTTGACCATGACGACGGGCGCGTAGTCGCACGCCGCGTTGCACTCGATGTGCTCGAGCGTGACGCGACCGTCCGCGGTGGTCTGCCCCGCGTGGATGTCCAGATGCTCCTGCAGCGCATCGAGAATGGCGTCCCCGCCCATGATCGCGCACAACGTGTTGGTGCACACGCCCACCAGGTAGTCACCCGTCGGGGTGCGCCGGTACATCGAGTAGAACGTTGCCACCGCCGTGACCTCGGCATCGGTCAGGTCGAGTCGCTGGGCGCAGAACCGGATTCCGGCGGGCGTGAGGCAGCCGTCCTCGGACTGCACCAGGTGCAGCAGGGGTAGCAGGGCCGAGCGTGCGTCGGGGTAGCGGGCGGTGATGCGTTGCGCGTCGGCGGTGAGCCGGTCGGTGACGTCGTCGGGATATGCCGCGGGCCCGTTGATCGGCGGGCCCGCTTCGTCGGGCCGTTGCCCGAGTTCCAGGAAAACTTCGCTCACCTGTCCACTCCGCCCATGACCGGATCGATCGACGCCACTGCGGCGATCGCGTCGGCGACCATGCCGCCTTCGCACATCGCTGCCACCGCTTGCAGATTGGTGAATGACGGGTCGCGGTAGTGCACCCGGTAGGGCCGGGTGCCGCCGTCGGAGACCATGTGCACGCCGAGCTCCCCGCGCGGCGACTCCACTGCCACATAGACCTGCCCGGCCGGTACCCGGATACCTTCGGTGACGAGCTTGAAGTGGTGGATGAGGCCCTCCATCGAGTGGCCCATGATCTTGGCGATGTGTTCGGGGGAGTTACCCAGCCCGTCGGGCCCGATTTTGAGATCGGCGGGCCAGGCGAGTTTCTTGTCGCTGATCATCACCGGTTCTGAGGACAGCCGGTCTAGCCTTTCGATGCATTGCTGGACGATCTTCAGCGACTCGCGCATCTCCTTGACGCGAATGATGTAGCGACCGTAGGAATCACACCGGTCATCGGTGATGACGTCGAATTCGTAGTTCTCGTAACCGCAATACGGTTGGGTCTTGCGCAGGTCGTGCGGCAGCCCGGTGGACCGCAGCACGGGGCCGGTGATGCCCAGGGCGATGCACCCGGTGAGGTCGAGATAGCCGACGCCGACCGTGCGGGCCTTCCAGATGTAGTTCTCGTTGAGCAGATCCTCCAAGTCGCCCAACCGTTTCGGCAGCAGCTCCATCAACGCGTGCAGTTGGCCGATCGCGT
>NZ_BCSX01000007.1:163603-316340 GCF_001570425.1 Mycolicibacterium brisbanense | reverse complement strand
GAGACCCCGACAGAACAGGAGAACACCCCTGCGGCACTGACCGCCTGAACCACCACGACGAAGAATCACACGACGACGTCGTACACCACGTCCCGGGACTTGACCCCGCCGGGTCAACGATGTCCGCACCCATCACCTACACGTCCTGACAACGCGATTGGCCAAAAGCCACGGCCGCATCGTTGTTGAAGGTCTAGACACGGCCGGCATGCTGCGTCAACAGGGACTATCGGGTGCCCGCGCCAGACGGCGCGGACTCTCCGATGCGGCCCTGGGCACCCCACGCCGGCACCTGTCCTACAAGACGGGCTGGTACGGGTCTACGTTGGTGGTCGCTACCCGCTGGTTCCCGTCGTCGAAGACCTGCCATGCCTGCGGGCACGTCCAAGAGATCGGTTGGGCAGATACATGGCGGTGCGGTAGTTGTTCGATCACTCACCAGCGTGACGACAACGCCGCGATCAATCTCGCACGCTACGAGGAACCTGATAGCGTCGTCGGCCCAGTCGGGGCCGCCGTCAAGCGTGGAGCCGACCGTAAGGCCCGGCGCAGCCGGGCAGGTGGCCGTGAAGCGCGAAAGTGAGGCGGCTGCACGGCTGCCGAACAACCCCGAGATGGGGTGCAAGTCGGGTGACCGCGAAAGGCCGCTCGCTTGCAACGGCTCGAACCTACGACCTGCGAAAAAAACGAACGTAGGCTTGACAACGCGGCGATACCGGCCGAGCTCACGTTGGCGGCCACAACGTGTGGCAGCCTCCCGGCTTGGACGATCGGTCTGGTGCCCCCACCAGGGCTCGAACCTGGGACCTGCGGATTAAAAGTCCGTAGCTCTACCAACTGAGCTATAGGGGCGCGAATTGACAGGATACTTGGTGGGCGCAACGGTGTCTTCAGCCGCCCACTTTAGGCCTCCTACCACTGGGTTTGAGGATTTGGGCATCCGTACCCTAAGCTATCGAAGCTCCCAACGGACAACGTAGTGAGTACCCCGGAGAGATTCGGATTAGGCCCCCATCGTCTAGTGGCCTAGGACGCCGCCCTTTCACGGCGGTAGCACGGGTTCGAATCCCGTTGGGGGTACGCTACGCAGTAATGCGGAGCAACGCAGGAAAGCAAGGCCCTGTGGCGCAGTTGGTTAGCGCGCCGCCCTGTCACGGCGGAGGTCGCGGGTTCAAGTCCCGTCAGGGTCGCCATCACGGCGAGGCATTTCGGTTGGAATGACCGACGCCTTCCGGCCAGGTAGCTCAGTTGGTATGAGCGTCCGCCTGAAAAGCGGAAGGTCGCCGGTTCGATCCCGGCCCTGGCCACTGAGAGAGCCCACCGGTGACGGTGGGTTTTCTGTATGTGGAGGAGCTCGTCTCCAAGTGGCCGGTCGGGCCCGCGCTGGCGTGCCAGGTCACTTTGTTCTCGGAGCCATCCGGGATTGCTGGCAGAGAGCCGCGGCGGCGGTCGGTGCGCTGGAGGCCCCGGAGTCAGACCAGGCGCTCGCGACGACGTCGACGATCGCCGTCAGCTTGCTGACCAGATGCCGACCACGCCCGTCAGGTGTAGATCACGACGCGGTTCATACCTCGCGAGGTCGCATTGGGCCGTTGTATCGCAACGGCATTCCGTATATCAGCGGTCGGCGGTGCTCGACTCGGCGATGCTTGCTGCGCATGGCAGCTCCATGACAATGTGCGTTGCCGCCGAACCGGCAGCGCCGGTCTGGTAGAAAGCACTGGATACTGGGCCGGCCTGGGACGGCTCATGGCGCGCGAGCGTCACCCGGATCGCCATGGGCGTAGCCAGCTGGAGGGTGGCCTTGTCTGACGAGTGGTTGCTCGCTGTCGACCTGGGATCGTTCGCGATGGCCGGCGTCGGATTGCTGTTCTTCGTTGTCTGGGCTGTCGACCGGAGCAGAACCAGCGCCCTGGCTTTCGCAGGGGCGATCGCCGCGTACATCGCCGGGACAGTCGCGCTGTCGGTGCCGACGACGGCGGCGTTCGCCTCCTCGATCCACGGCGTCTTCTTTCCGACGGCCATGGCGTTATTGGCCGACGGTCTGCTCCGGCGCATCGGTGAGCGTCTCTCACGCCGGACCGTCATCGGATACCTCGTCGTGATGGTCATGGTCGTCTGGTACTTCGCCTACGTTTCACCGCTGTTGGTCGGGCGGGTCGTCACCCAGAACCTCGTTACGGCGCTGCTCTTTCTCACCGTCGCGCATCGGCTCCGTCGGCATGCCCCGAAAACCGGTCCGGATCGGGCCGCGCTCATCGCTACGCTCCTGCTGGCGGCCGCCCTCACCATCGGTGTGCTGGTGGCCCCGTTCTCGGCCATTCCACGCGAGCTCGTGACGCGGGCAGACCTGGACAGTTACATGCAGTCCAACCTGGAGCTGTGCTTGATCGTGTCCAGCACGATCGTCTTGCCTGCGTGCATGATCACGCTCCTGGCCGTCACTGTCGTCGACATGGTGCAGGAACTGCGATCCCAGCGCGATCGCGACGAGCTGACCGGCCTGCTCAATCGCCGGGGGTTCAACCGCCACGCCGAGACGACGTTGGCAAGCGCCGACCGATGTGCTCTGATCCTGGCGGACCTCGACCATTTCAAGGCGGTCAACGACACCCTGGGCCACGCGGGCGGTGACCGGGTGCTGATCGCATTCGCACGGATCCTGACCGGATCGCCGACGGGACCATTGGTGGGCCGCATCGGTGGCGAGGAATTCGCCGTATTACTGCCACACGTCGGAGTGGAGTCGGCAGTCGACTGGGCTGAGTCGGTTCGGGGCCGGATGGCTGATCAGGCCGGCGAGTTCGGCAGCGCACTCACCACGGTGACGGCGAGCTTCGGCATCGCAGCCGTTGACGTGCGGGCCCAGTTGACGGACATGCTCGACGCGGCGGACAAGGCGCTGTACCGCGCCAAGGCCGGTGGCCGGAATCAGACCGCGGTGAGTTCGTGCAGCGTCGTCCCGCCGGACCGGCTCGATCCGCTCGCATAGCCCTCGCCGCGCCGAGATTGACACCAGGGCTGCTGAGAACCTTCGGCAGCGACCGTGGCGTCGATTTCGGCGACGGGTTCGCTAAGGCGGAAGGCGCACGGCGGTTTCCCAGCGTCACGGCCTGTTGGTACGCGGTCTTCGCAGGTAACGTCACCTTTCTGGCCATCGGTGGGACGCCGGGTGGTGGTGCGAAATGGTCGGCTTGGCGCCGGGTGTCTGAGTGGGTGTCGCCTACAGAGGGCACCCGACTGCGTCTATTCGAGGTGACGTGATGGCCGAGACCGTGATTCAACATATTTTGAGCCGACTCAACGAGATCGGCGTCGATGACATCTTCGGGGTGGCCGGAGATTACGCATTTCCGGTCAACGACGCGATCGTCGAGCACGCGGCGCTCAACTGGATCGGATGCTGTAACGAACTCAACGCCGCCTACGCCGCTGACGGGTATGCCCGCATGCGCGGCGTGGCCGCACTGTGCACCACCTACGGGGTGGGCGAATTGGCGGCGATGAGCGGCGTTGCCGGTGCTTATGCCGAGCACCTCGCGGTCTTCCATCTTGTGGGCACACCCAATTTGGCGACGCAGGAGGCGCGGTCGTTGGTGCACCACACGCTCGGGAACGGCGAATTCGATCTGTTCCACCGGATGGCCGAGCCCATCGTGTGCGCGAGCGCGATCATGACACCGCAGAACGCGGTAGCGGAGACGGAACGTCTCATCGCCGCAGCGCTCTACCATCGGCGCCCGGTCTACATGGCGATTCCTAGCGATGTCGCCGATATGCCGGTGCTGGGCGCAGCAGGGCCGACCCAAGCCGCGACCAGCGATCCCACCTCTCTCGCCGCGGCGACCGATGCCGTGCTCGCTGTCCTGAAGGACGCTGGTCAGGCGTGTGCGCTGCCTGGGGTGCTGCTACGTCGGCTGGGGTTGACGGCTGCAGCGGAAGCGTTCGTGGCCGCCTCCGGCTTGCCGTTCGCGACGATGTTCGCCGACAAGTCGGTACTCGGCGAGGATCACCGGAACTACATCGGAATGTATGTCGGCCGGCTGATGGACGAACCGGTGCGGGCGTTCGTCGAATCGTGCGATGCGGTGGTGATGATCGGGGCCATGCTGACCGACGGGAACACTGCCGGTAACACCATCCGGCTGGACGCGGCCACGATGGTCGACATCGGGCACCACCGCACCACAGTGGGTTCGGTCACATACCGCAACGTCGAGATGGCCGACATCCTGGCGCAGTTGTCGGAGCGGGTCACCAAACGCACTGAGGTGCCGGTGATCTCTCCCGAGACGCTGGGCCCGATCCACGGTGGCGGTGAGGACCCGATCACCGCGGACACGCTGTATCCGCGGTGGGCGGAGTTCTTCCGGCCCGATGATGTGATCCTCACCGACACCGGAACCGCCTCGCTCGGTTTGGCGTTCGCACAACTGCCCGCGGGCGCGGAGTTTCACAATCAGACGCTGTGGGCGTCCATCGGATGGGCGACTCCTGCGGCGTTCGGCGCCGCCGTCGGCGCACCGGATCGGCGCTTGATCCTCATCACCGGTGAAGGTTCACACCAGATGACCGCACAGGAGATCAGCCAGTTCGGCCGGCACGGGCTGAACCCAATCATCATGGTGCTGAACAACTCTGGCTATCTCAGTGAGCGAATGCTGTGCAAAGACATGACTTTGGCCTACAACGACATCGCGGCGTGGAACTACGCGGAGCTTCCACGAGCTCTGGGCTGTGAGGGGTGGTTCACGGCGCGGGTGAGCACGTGCGGTGCGCTCGACGACGCGCTCAAGGCTGCGGGGCAAACCGACGGTGCCGCGTACATCGAAGTGGTCACCGCGGCCGACGAGGCCCCGCCGATGTATAGGACACTGCACGCACACGTCGAGTCCTTCTACAACCGTCGCTAGGTGCTCCGCGAGATCGACGCCAGGGCTGCTGACGACGCTCGGCAGCGACCATAGCGTCGATCTCGGCGAGGCGTCAGTCGTCGGCGAGCGTGAGCAGCATCTCGGCGAGCTTGGCTGTCGCGGGCCCGAGCTTGGACTGCTCGGCTGACGCCAGATAGATCTTCCACATCACCGCGGGCAGCACGTGCACCGTGCGTAGGTCGGGAAAGCGGGCTGCTTCGCTGGCCGGCATGAAGATGGTGCCGAGGCCGTGGCGCACCAACTCGGCCGCGATCGAATACTCAAGCGCCACTTCGTGTGGTGTGTGCGCGGTGACGCCTGCGGCGGCGAACGCGTCGTCGACGAGGCGTCGCAGACCGAATTGCGGCGGGAATCCGATGAGGTCCTCGCCGGTGAGTTCGGTGATAGGAATCTCGTTGTGTGCGGCGAACGGATGATCGGTGCGGCAGACGAACACCATGGGCTCCTCGCGCAGTAGGTGCATCTGGATGCGCCCGGGAAACCTGTCCGGTGCGGACACGAGCGCCAGGTCGAGTGAGCCGTCGGCGATGGCCGACAGGTATGCGCTGGAACCGGTTTGGCTCTGTCGCAACCGGATTTGGACCCGGGGATAGTCGCGATGGAATTGGCCGAGTACCTTCGGAACGTCGAGCGCACCAGACGTGATGAGGGCGCCGAGATCCACCGTTCCGGTCAGTTGGCCGCGGAAATCGCCGACGGAGTCCTTGGCGATGCGAGCGGTTTGCAGGACACGTCCGGCGTGCTCCCGGAACAGTTCCCCCGCCGGGGTCAGCTTGATCTGCTGGCGGGACCGGTCGAACAGCTCGACGCCGAGTTCCTTCTCCAACTTGCCGACCGACGTCGACAGTGCGGACTGGACGACGTGGGCGCGGTGGGCGGCCCGCGAGAAGCTCAGCTCGCCGGCAACGGCGACGAAGTGTTCGAGCTGGCGCAGTTCCATGGCCCTTTTCTATCAATAACGTAGATGGAAAGTATCAAAAGCATTCGTTGGACTTGATGACACCTGGGCGGTGTGATGGAAGCATCGAGCGAAAGGACCGACTGTGCTGGCTGCCGGAAACACCAAGATCGCCGACCTGCTGATGGTCACACCACCACGGATTCCCGAGGGCGCCCATGCGATGACGCAGCTGGTCGAACTGCCGCCCGCCGACGCCGGCGTGGCGCCGCACCGCCATTCCGGGCCGGTGTTCGGCTACCTGCTGGAGGGCCGCATGTTGTTCGAGCTCGAAGGCGAGGAACCCCGGGAAATCGTCGCGGGCGAGGCGTTCTGGGAGCCCGGCGGTGAGGTCGTGCACTATCAGATGGTCAACCTCGAGCCCGACCGATGGTGCCGGTTTCTCGCGGTCTGCCTGTGCGCTCCGGACGTCGACATGATCACGATGCTCACGCCCGCGGAGATTGCGGCTCGAGACCACCTGCGCCACCCCAGCGCCCGTCAACATGCCAACTGACTGAAACGAGGAACGATGCAAGCGATCGTCACGCAAGACCGTTCGGCCGGGATCTCGGGTCTCTCCCTGGCCGACATGCCCTATCCACATGCCGCCGAGAACGATGTCGTCGTCCGCGTCCATGCGGCCTCGTTTACGCCGGGGGAACTCGACTGGCCCGGAACATGGACCGACCGGGCCGGTCGCGACCGCACGCCGACCGTCCCCGGCCACGAGGTATCCGGCGTTGTCGTCGAATTGGGCTACGGCACAACCGGTTTGACCATCGGGCAACGTGTCTTCGGCATCACCGACTGGGCCCGCAACGGCACGCTCGCCGAATACGTTGCGGTAGAGGCGCGCAACCTCGCCCCGCTGTCCGCGGGCATCGACCACACCGTCGCGGCAGCGCTGCCGATCTCCGGTTTGACGGCATGGCAGGGACTTTTCGAGCACGCCCGGGTCGAAGCCGGCCAGACGGTGCTGATCCATGGCGCCGCGGGTGCCGTCGGCTCCCTCGCGGTGCAACTCGCGCACGATGCCGGGGTGCAGGTGATCGGCAGCGGGCGAGCTGGACAACGGGATGCCGTCTTGGGGCTGGGCGCCGATACCTTCCTGGACCTGGCGGCCGACGACCTCAAGGACGTCGGTGCGGTCGACGTGGTGTTCGACGTCATCGGTGGCGAGATTCTCGATCGCTCAGCCGAATTGGTGCGCCCCGGGGGCACGCTCGTCACCATCGTCGAACCACCGCGGGTGTATCCCGACAAGGCGACGGCGGTCTTCTTCGTCGTCGAACCGGATCGTAAGCAGTTGGCTGCGCTGGAGCGCCTGGTGCGTGACGGCCGGCTGTCCCCGAGCGTCGGGGCGGTGCTTCCGTTGTCCGACGCGCCGAAGGCGTTCGACCCGGCCGATCGTCGTCCGGGGAAGACGGTCATCACCGTGGCGGCTACGCCGGACGCTTGCTGATATCGGCGTTCTCGTCTTCCTGAATCGGCACGCCGTCGCTCTGTGAGGTCGATTCGATCGAGCCGATGGTGGAGTTCAGGTCTGTGACGCCGCTGGCATCGCCGCCCTTGAGCTTGTCGAACGCGGCCTTGACGGTGTCGCCGACCTTCGCCAGCGGCTTGATGAGCGCGCTGCACAGCTTGGGGTCGGCTTGGACGTCGTTGCTGGCCAGCCGGATTTCACGCTTGATGAAGAGGGCCGCCAGGCCGCCTTTGATGAACGCGGTGATCCGGCCGTTCGCGCCTGATTTGAATGTGCCTGCCTGATAAGGCTTCCACAGCCACCGATGGAAGATGCCGAAGGCCAGACCGCTGTGCATGACGAATTTCGTCTTGGCGAACGACGTGGTCGGCTGTGCCGGGCAGGACTCGGTGATGCCTGCCGCGTCGCTGGCATCGCCCGACGGATCCGCCGGGATCGATTGGGAGCTCGCTCCTGATGCGGCGTTGTGTTTGGACCCGCACCCGCCCATGAGCACGGCCAACGGAATCAACAAGACGGCGATCAGCCGCACCGCAACACTCATATACCCACCCCTGGCAAACAGTTGTAATCGGCCCCCACGGCAACGTAGCACGACCGCGCAGACACCTCCAGTGTGCGCGGAGCCTCGGTGTTGCTGCGCCCGATGCGTGCCGTGCGGTGCTTCGAAATCTGCTGACCAGAAAGCGAATTGCCCGGCTGTCGATAGCCTGTCAATTTCCTTGGGAAGAGCCGTGTGTCAACGGCCGGCAACTGCCATCGCGATCAGCGCGGCCTAACGCCAACGCGATGGCCGTGCTCGCCAGCAACCCGTGGTTGTCAGCCCTTGCCGGTGTGCGACACCACCCCGGTGGCATTGCGGGTGGCGATCGAATTGTTCTTGATCTGCGTCGGCGACATGCTGGTCTGCATCGGTGTCGCGGTGCCGTTGGCGGTGGTCTTGGCGCATGCCGTGTCGTACTGCGACGGCGCACCCGCGCCCTGCCGAGCGCTGTTGTAGGCCTGTCCACCTTTCCCGCCGAGCGGACTGTTGATGCCGCCCTCGTTGAACACCGAACCCGGAGATGTCGCCGAATTGCCGGGTGTGCCACCGCCGTTGGCTTCGATGCTCTGACAATTGTTGTTGTGAGTCGTGTTGTCCGCGTAAACCGGCGCCGCGGTGCCGATCAGGGCGATGCCCGCCATGCAACCTGCTGCCAATAGCGTGCGCATCGTTATCACCTGCCTGTGTTGGGGACGTGCTCTTTCGCACGCCCGTACCTAGGTGACACGGCACGAGAGGGTTTGGCGTTCAATGTCGGCGGGAATCCGCTTGGCCGGACGGACCGTTCAGACCAGGGTCACGGCCAAGGTGAGCGCGACGCCGAACACGATTGTGGGAGCGGCCATTCCGGCCAAGAACGCCAGCCCGAAGCGACGGCCTCCCGAGGTGAAGGCCAGTATCGTCTTGACGAGCAGGTTGGAGCCCAAAGCTGCACCGATCGCGATCAGCGTGGCATCGACCGTGACCGCGCCGGTGGCGGCCAGGCTCGCAGCGGCAACCGCACCGGCATGCGCGTCGGCCAGGCCCGCGGCGAACGCGGTGAGCACCAGCCCGTTGGGGCCGAGCACGTCGGCCGCCCAGCGGCTGACGAGCAGTGCCACGGTCAGCACCGCGGCCAGCACGATCGCGGGCCGCAGCGCGAAGGGGCGGCTCGTGGGCTGAGCCGGGGCTTCGTGGGTGTCCTGTTCGGATCCGCCTGCGCCCCGGTAGACGAACGCGGCGACAGCCACCAGCACGAGCGCACCGGCGACGACCGGGGGCCACAGGCGCCGCAGGACATCGATGTCGACCACGCCGATGACCATGAGCAGCTGCACGAACGTGGCCAGGCTCGCCACGAGCGCGCTGGCCAGCGGGGCACGCAGGCCGGCTTCGGTTCGGCTGAGCCTGCCCATCGATGCGGTCGTCGCGCTGGCTGAGACGAAACCACCGGCCATCCCGGTGACCAGCAGACCGCGCTGCGGGCCGAGGGCGCGCACACCGATGTAGCCCACCCAGCCGATACCGGTGAGAAGGACGACGAGCAGCCACACCTTCGCCGGGTTGAGCACGCCGTACGGACCGAGCGGCCGGTCGGGCAGGAGCGGCAGGATCACGAACGCCACGACGAAGAACTTGATCGCATCCTCAAGTTCGATCTCGCTGACAACCTCGCGGATGAAGCGGTGGATGCGGGCCTTGGACACCAGCAGGCCGGCGACGACGACGGCGAGTGCCACGGCCTCGGCCGGGCGGCCATAAGCGAGGGCCCCGAGCAGATAGGCCACAAGCCCGGCGATCTCCGTGGTGGTTCCGGGATCGTCGGTGCCGGTGCGCACGTAGGCGGCCGTCATCAATGCGGCGACGCCGATCGCGCCGGCCGCAACGGCCCACGGGTCGATCGCGGCCGCGACGGCTCCGGCCAGCGCCAGCAGCGCGAATGAGCGAGAGCCGGCCGGCAGAGTGCGGGTGTGGCTGCGTTCCCGCTCAAACCCGAGCAGCAGCCCGATGGCCAGTGCGACCAGGAACGGCACGAAATGCAGCCAGCTCACGACGCTCACCCTAAGCGGTCAAATTCACCACATCTACCCGATCGGTAACATCAGGCTCACGGGTAACGACAAGCACAGGTGTCGCAGCTGTTTGGGGGAATCAGATGACACGTCGCTTGAAAATCGGTGTCGCAACGGCGGTTTTCGCGATAGCCGTCGCGTGCGGAGGGCTCACCTCGAGCATTGCATCGGCGGCACCGCCGCCCGCAGGCAAGGACTTCTCGAAGCCGGCCATCGTCATCCTCGGCTACGGACTCAAGCCCGACGGCTCGATGCGCACGATCCTCTACCACCGCGTGCTCACCGGTCTGGCGATCGCCCAGGCCTTTCCGCAATCGCCCGTCATCGTCACCGGCGGTAACCCGCAGAACGGTCGGACCGAGGCGTCTCAGATGCGCAATCTTCTTCTCACCCTGGGCTTTCCGGCCAACCGGATCATCGTCGAGGACAAGGCGAGCAGCACCGTGCAGAACGCGCAGTTCTCGGTTCCGCTGGCCAAGGCGGCAGGCACCTCAGGCATCATCCTGGTGACGTCGTCGACGCATCAGGGCCGTGCCGACCAGAACTTCGCCGATGCCGGCGCAAACATGCTGGCCACGGTGAGCTTCCCCGACGGCAACCCGTCGGTGAACATCGCCCAATTCGTTCGGGATGTGCTGAGCCCGATGACGGCCATCGGCTGAAACAGCGCGACTACGCTACGGATATACGCCGAGGAAAGCGTGACGAGATGGCTCACTGTGCGTGGCTGTTCCGGGGCCTGTTGAGCTGCTGGGTCGTCGCGCTCGTCCTCGCCCCCGCAGCCGCCGCCGAGCCGTCGGATACCGACAGCACCGACGTGCGCTCGGGCGGCCCGGTACCTATCGTCAACGGCGTCCCGTGTGTCGCCGGACATCTGGGGACCTGCCTGGGTTTCCTGCAGAACAATCCGCCCGGCCTGAACGCGACGGTGCCGCAGTCCGGCGTCGGTCACAGTCCGACGGTCCGCCGCTGAGAGGCGGGCAGGTCAGTACCATGGCTGCCCGGGATGAGTGACGCTGACAAGACCGACTTCCGTGCGCGCCTGCTGGAGGCACTCGAAGAGTCGATAGCCACCGACGGGTACCAGAAGACGACGGTCGCCGACATCGTGCGCCGGGCGCGTACCTCGCGGCGGACTTTTTACGAGCACTTCGCCAGCCGTGAGGAGTGTTTCGTGGCGCTGCTGACCGCCGCCAACGCGGAGCAGGTGCAGAAGATCGCCGCCGCGGTGGATCCGCACGCGCCGTGGCGAGAGCAGGTCCGCCAGGCCGTCGAGGCCTGGATCGCCTCGGGTGAGTCGCGACCGGAGCTGATGCTGAGCTGGATCCGCGACGTACCGGCGCTGGGTGCGACGGCGCGGGACCTGCAACGCGAGGTCATGGAGAACTTCGTGGTGATGGTGCAGGCGATGACCGACACCGAGGAATTCCACAGCGCCGGTGTCGAGGTGTCGCGGCCGCGGGCGATCATGCTGCTGGGCGGCCTGCGGGAGCTGACGGCGAACACCGTCGAGAACGGCGGGTCGATGAGCGATATCGCCGAGGAGGCAGTCAACGCCTCCATCGCTCTGCTGACCCCGCCGCGCTCCCACTGACCTCGGAAGCGGTGCCGCAGCTTATTCGGTGTTGGCGTGGGCGGCCCGCGCCGCCGCGTTGTCCACCTCGCGCAATGTCGCCAGCCGCAGGCACACCGCGTCGAACACGATGTGGCACACCTGGTCGAACAGGCTGGAGAGCGGCTGAATGGTGGCCGCCTCACCGGGTTTGCGGTATTTGGTGGCCGCGGGGATGTGCACGACTGTCGCGGCGGTGGCCGCCAGCGGCGAATCGGGATCGGTGGTAACCGCGATCACCCGGCCCCCGACGGCATTGGCCTGCTCCGCCGCACGAACCGTGCTCGCGGTCGTGCCCGATCCGGACACCGCGACGAGCAGATCCTCGCCGCCCAGGGCGGGCGTTGTGGTCTCGCCGACGACGTGGACCGGCACGCCCAGATGCATGAGCCGCATCGCGAAGGCCTTGGCCATGAAGCCCGAGCGGCCCTCGCCCGCCACCACGACATGGCTTGCCGAGTTGAGCTCATCGGCGACGGTGTCGAGCGGCGTGTAGTCGAAAGTGCCGAGCACACCGCGTATTTCGCCGAGGATGGTGGATACCAGTTCTGCGCTCGTCATCGCAGCGCCTCCGCAGCGGCCGCCGCGCGCAGCTCCTGCACCGCGGCAAGCGGATCGGGACTGGAGGTCACCGCCGAACCCACGATCACGCGAATGTCCCTGCCCGCCAACGCAGGCATGTCGGCGACCCCGAGGCCGCCGGCCACTGCGATCCTGCGGCCGTCGGCCCACGGCCCCAGCTGGCTGAGCGGCGTGGCGCCGTGGCCCTGTGCGTCCTTGCTGACGTGCGCCGCCAGCACGATGTCGGAGGGCAACCGCTCGGCCAACACCGCACGCGCGGCGCTGTCGAGGCCCATCAGATCGACGACGAGTTCGCGCCCGCGCTCGTCGGCGACCTGTACTGCGGTGTCGATCGTGGTGGCCGGCGCCAGTCCCAGCACGGTCGCCGACCGGGCCCCGGCGTCGTAGGCCATCGTCAGTTCCCACCGCGCGTCGTCGGCGATCTTGAGATCCGCGAGCACCGGCGTGTCACCCGCTGCGGCGGCCACGGCGGTCAGAAACGCCGCGCCCTCACGCTTGATCATCGACGTGCCGACTTCGATCCAGTCGACGTGCGGGGCCACTGCGGCGGCGACGTCGAGCGCCGTGGCGGCGGGCATGCGGTCCAGGGCTATCTGCAGTTCCATGCGGAAACGGTTCCTTTTCGTAGGGTGGGTTCGCAGTGAGGACGGGCGGCGGCGAGAAACGCGTCAAGGGCGGCACGGGTCGGCAACCCGTCCTTGTCGCCGGGAGATGTGGTGGCCAACGCGCCGACGGCGCTGGCCCGCGCCAGCGCTGCTTCGGGGTCAAGGCCGTCGAGGTGCGCGCTGATCAGCCCGGCCGCGAAACCGTCACCCGCGCCGACCGTGTCGACCACGGTGACTGGAAACACCGGGCGACGCCATACGCCGTCGGTGGTGTGGATGGCCGACCCGCGGCTGCCGTCCTTGATGACGACGCGGGAAACACCTTGCCGCAGATAGTGTTCGGCTACCCCGGACGCGGTTGCGGCCCCGGTGAGCAGTACCCCTTCGGCGAGCCCCGGCATGACCCAGTCGCAGCGGCCGGCCATGTCGTTGATGACCGTCGTCATCTCGTTCTCCGACGCCCACAGTGCCGGACGGAGATTGGGGTCGAACGAGATGGTGGCTCCCGCGCTGCGGGCCACGTCAACCGCGTGGAACGCGAACGCCCGGGTGGTTTCCGAGAGCGCCAACGGGATACCCGTCAGGTGCAGGTGCCGGGCACTTGCCAGATAAGTGTCGGTGGCCTCGGACGCCGCAAGCCGGCTGCCTGCCGAGTTCTTCCGGAAGTACACCACCTCCGGATCGCCGCCCTGCGCCATGCTTTTCAGCTGGAACCCCGTGGCTGCGGTGTCGTCGGTGCCGATCAGCGACACGTCGACGCCTTCGGCCGCCAGTTGTTCGACGGCGAACTGACCGATGGGGTCGGCCCCGATCCGCCCGACCCAGCCGACCCGGTGTCCGAGCCGGGCCAGCCCGGTCGCGACGTTGGCTTCCGCGCCCGCCAGCGCGAGCTCGAAGCCGCGCACCTGGTGCAGCGGGCCGGGCGAGGTCGCCACGAACATGCCCATCATCTCGCCGAAAGTGACCGCGTCGAGCGTGTGTGGGCTCATCACGCCACCTCCCTCTGAGACTCGGCCGCCACGACCGGGTTGCGAAGTTCGCCCACGCCCGCGACGGCGGCGGTGACCGTCGACCCGGCCGTGATGGCTCCGGTGCCACCGGGTGCTCCCGTGAGGACCACGTCGCCGGGGTGCAGCGTCAGCACGCTGGTGACGTAGACCAGGCATTCGAGCACCGACCGAGCCAAATCGGCGGTGCCTGCGGGCTGCAGGTCGATCCCGTCCACCTGAAGGCTGATCTGCAGATCGTCCGGGTCGACGCCGGCGGCGATCCATGGCCCGAGTGGTGTCCAGCCGTCAAAACCCTTGGCCGCGAACCATAGTGGGTCACTGTGTTGCAGATCGCGGGCGGTGACGTCGTTGGCGACCGTGATACCGAGGATGTGCTCCGCAGCGTTGGACAAGGTCAGTCGTGTTGCGGTGCAGCCGATCACGACCGCGAGCTCTGCTTCGGCGTCGACTCGGCCCAGCCCTGTCGGCAGGGGGATCGGCGACCCGGGCCCGATGACGGTCGTGGCTGGCTTGAGGAAAGCCTGCGGCGGCAGCTGCCGATCAGCAGGCCCGGTGTTGTGTGCCATGCCGACGACCGTGCGCGGTGCGACCGGCGCCAGCAGCCGGGCATCACGGCTCGGCACCACGGTTCCGTTGTGGCGCAAGCATTTTACGAACGGATCATCGATCAGCGCGTAGCCGTCGGGCTCGACCGTGGCGTGGTCGATACCGCCCGGATGGGCGATCCGGGCGATCCTGCGGGCGGTCATGCGGCAATCCGCTGGTTGGCTGCGGCGGTCGGCTTCGGGGCCTTGACCAGGAACATGATGCCCGCCGCCACCAGCAGGCAGGCCGCCATCAACAGGAACGAGGCATCGGTGGAGTTGGTGAGCCCGTTGAGCCAACCGACCAGGTAGCTGCCCGCGAATCCGCCGACCGCGCCCAGCGAGTTGACCAGCGCGATGGACGGCGCGGCCTGATCGCGGGGGAGAAGTTCGGGGATGTGTGCGAAGTAGGGCCCGTATGGGGCATACATGCAGGCGCCCGCGACCGCCAGGAGCGCGAACGCGACCCAGAAGTGGTCTCCGGCGACGTAGGAGCCGTAGAACGCGAGCCCGCCGACCAGCAGCCACGGCCACACGCAGCGTCCGCGGCGTCCAGTCTTATCCGAGATCCGCCCATTGAGCAGCATGGCGACCACCGCGAACGCATAGGGCACCGCTGCGATCAGGCCCGTCGAACCGATGCCCTGCCCGGTGCCGTTCTTGACGATCGAGGGCAGCCAGAACACGAAACCGTAGATGCCGAGGCTCCACAGGAAGTACTGGATGCTCAGCAGCACCACATTGCGCGAGCGGAGGGCCTGCAGATAGCCGCCCGGCGACTTCTGGAACCCGCGCTGTTCGGCGTCGAGCGTCTCGAGCAGGGTGCGCTTCTCGGTCTCGCCGAGCCAGGTGGCCTGTTCCGGGCGGTCTTGGACCAGCTTGCGGAATACAAAGGCCCACAGGATCGCCGGGAGCCCTTCGAGGATGAACATGCCGCGCCATGACGTCGCCTCGATCAGGTAACCCGACACCGCGGTGAGCCACAGCACGGTCACCGGATTGCCGAGGATCAGGTAGGTATTGGCGCGTCCGCGTTCAGCTTTGGTGAACCAGTGCGACAGGAAGATCACCATCGCAGGCAGTACCGCGGCCTCGACGACGCCGATCAGGAATCGCACGATGATCAGCAGGGCAGCGCTGTGCAGCACGCCCTGCACGGTGGCGAGCACACCCCACAGGATCAGAGACCAGAAGATCAGGTTCTTGACGCTGCGGCGCTCTGCGTAGATCGCACCTGGAATTTGGAACAGGAAGTAGCCCAGGAAGAACGCGGCGCCGATGAGTGCCGAGATGCCGCTGGAGATCGCGAGATCTTCCTTCATGCCGCCGGCGATGCCGACCGAGAAGTTCGATCGGTCGAGGTACGCCAGCGAGTAGGTGATGAACACGATCGGCAGCAGCCGCGACCAGCGCTGGGTGCCGATGACTGCTCCGCCGGAGGCGGGCGTGCTGGAGGTTTCGGCCACCGCGGGCTCCTTTCCAAAATATCTTCCGCTATATGGAAGTAGCTTCCATAACATAGAACACACTGACAGACGCCTGTGACCCACGTCAAGTATGTCTTCCGAAGTGTGGATGAGTCTTCCGCATTGCGGAAGTGTTAGTGCTACAGTGGCGGCGTGACCAGCGCCGCCAACGATCAACCCGTCAGCCGCACCGACATGGTGGGTAAGGCGCTGTGTGTCATGCGGGCGATCGGGGACGGTCCGCTCGACGGCCGGACCTTGACCGAACTGGCCCGGGAGACGGGCTTTCCGCTCTCCACGGTGCACCGCCTGGTCGCCACGCTGGCACGCGAAGGCTATGTCGAATGCGACGAGCAGTCCAAGCGATACCGCGTCGGCCTGACGGTTTTCGCACTGGCGCAACGTGTTTCGGCGGCACGCGGCTATGACGGGGTGGCGCTTCCCGTCCTGCGGCGCCTTGCTGCCGAGACCAAGGAGTCGACGTTGATGTCGGTGCTCGACGGCACGAACCAGTTGTACCTGCACCACATCCACGGACCGCGGCAGATCAACGTGATCGGTGAGCCGGGCACGCGCGGGCCGCTGCACTGCACGGCCATGGGCAAGGTGCTGGTGGCCTACGCGCCGCGCGCGCAGTCGGCGGAGTTGGTGGCGACGCTTGAACTACCCAAGCTGGGGCCCAACACCATCACCGATCGGGACGCCTTCGCCGCGGAGATCGCCCGGGTGCACGCCGGCGGTTACGCCGTCGCCGACGAAGAGCACGAGCAGGGCATCGGAGCGGTGGGCGTCCCGGTGCTCGGCGCCGACGGCGTGGCCATCGCCTCGATCTCGGTGGCAGGCCCGTCATTTCGGCTCTCGCGCGATGAGTTGGTCGCCATGGTGCCCGCCTTGACCGCGGCCGCCCATGAGCTCGCGCTCAAGCTGCCCGCCCGGTAGTTTCCCGGGCCCGGTCGGGCAGTCGCAGAATCCCCGGCTTTGCAGGCCTGATGCGATTCCGTGTCTGCTCGTGGGGCGAATGCCTTGCCTCGCCCGGTACCGGCGCGTACCGTAGTCGGTACTTTGCAGTACCAAGGAGGTTCGGCATGGCGGAAGCGACGTCGGATCCGGTGCGGTTGCCGCCGGGTCCGCGGATCCCCAAGATCGCGCTCGGTATGGCGTTCCTGGCGCTGCGGCACCGGGTGATCACCATTCTGGGCCGCCGATACGACGGTGCCTACACCATCGACCTGCCGATCTTCGGCAGAACCGTGGTGCTCAGTGACCGGGCTCTGGTCAAAGACCTGTTCACCACCAGCGGTGATCTGGTGCACCGGGCGTCCAATCTCGGGGCCGTGCTGGGGCCCGGCTCGACGTTCAGTCTGGACGGCCCGGCTCATCTGCAACGCCGCAAGCTGCTGGTGCCGGCGTTCCACGGCAAGCGGATGGGTGGCTACGAAGCCATCGTCGAGGAGGAGGTGCGTCGCGAAATCGCCGGTTGGCCGATCGGTATCGAATTCGAGACGCTGGAACCGATGATGCGCATCACGCTCAACGCGATCCTGCGTGCGGTGTTCGGCGCCCGGGGTGCCGCGCTGGACGAGCTGCGCGAATTGCTTCCGCCAATGGTGCCGCTGGCCTCGCGCATGGTCGTGATGCCCGCACGGTTACGCCGCGACCTCGGACCGTGGAGTCCGTGGGGGCGGGTCGAGCGGTCCCGACGCCGCTACAACGAAATCATCGCCGATCTCATCGCCGAGGCGCGGTCGGACCCGGATTTCGCCGACCGCAACGACGTTTTGGCGCTCATGCTGCACGCCCGCTATGAGGACGGTTCGGCGATCACCGACAGTCACATCGCCGACGAACTGCTGACCCTGCTGACGGCCGGCCACGAGACCACGGCGACCACGCTGGCCTGGACCATCGAGCGGCTGCGTCGTCACCCCCGGTTGTTGTCGCGGTTGACCGCCGAAGCCGACGCCGGCGGTTCGGAGCTACGGCAGGCCACCATCTGGGAGGTGCAGCGCACGCGCCCCGTCATCGAGGCCACCGTGCGGGTGTCGCGAGCCCGGATCAAACTGGGGGACTGGGTGATTCCTGAAGGCACAACCATCATCGTCGGCATCGCGGCGTCACACGAATCCGAGCGCAACTTCGCCGACCCGGCAACGTTCGATCCCGACCGGTTCCTGGGCGCCACGCCGGACACCTACACCTGGATACCCTACGGCGGCGGGATCCGCCGGTGCATCGGCGCTGCCTTCGCGAATATGGAGATGAACGTGACGCTGGCCACGCTGCTGCGTGAATTCGAGTTCGGCACAACCTATTCCGCAGGAGAGCGGCGGCACTCCCGGGGCGTGGCCATCGCGCCCGGTGACGGCGGGCGGGCAGTGGTGTATCCGCGAACCCCGGTGGTGCGTGCGCCCGTCGTGGCTGAGCAGGTGTCGGCATGACCGGGCAGCACATCGTCGACGTCGGTCGCGGAATCTCCTTGTGCTACGAGCAGTTCGGCGAACCCGCCGACCCGCCCATCGTATTGATCGCCGGGTTGGGGCAGCAGTTGCACTCGTGGCCGGACGGTTTGGTGGCCGAACTGGTTTCGCGGGGCTACCACGTGACGCGCTTCGACAATCGTGATGTCGGGCGTTCCACTCACATGTCGTTCCGGCCGCCGGGTCCCTTGGCCATCGTCAGGGGCGGCAACGATCCCCGGCAGTACCACCTCGGCGACATGGCGCGTGACACCGTGGGCTTGCTTGATGCCCTTGGATTCTCGGACGTCCATCTGGTCGGCGTGTCGATGGGCGGCATGATTGCCCAGACCGTCACCGCGCACTATCCGGGTCGCGTGCGAACGCTGACCTCGATCATGTCGAACACTGGCGCACCCCGCATCGGCAGGCCTGCGCCGTCGACCTGGTTCCGGATGGCGACCCGGCGGCCTGCGCGGACACGTGCCGAGGCGGTCGACGCCGCGGTCAAGATTTTCCGGCACATCGGCTCGCACGGGTTCCCGTTCGACGAGGACTGGGTGCGCGAGAAGGCTGGCGCCGACTGGGATCGCGACCGTTCGGCCGCGGGGACGCCGCGCCAGCTCGCGGGCATTTTCGCGTCTGGTGACCGCACCGCCGAACTGGCTCAGATCGATGTTCCGACGTTGGTGATCCACGGTGACCGCGACCGTATGGTGCACCCCACCGGTGGCGCGGCCACCGCAAGGGCGATCCCGGGAGCGCGGCTGGAGACCATCGTCGGCATGGGCCACGATCTGCCGCGGGGCGCCTGGAACCAGTTGGCGGATCTCATCACCAAACACACCAAGGAGCATCTGTGAGCAAGCGTCGAACCATCAGCGGCCGCACGATCGTCATCACCGGAGCCGCCTCCGGCATCGGACGCGCCCTGGCGCAACGCCTTTCGGCGCATTCCTGCCCCGTCGCCATCGCCGACGTCGACGAGGTCGGCCTCAAGGAGACCGAAGCGAGCCTGCCCGGCCCGGTGCTCACCCGGGTGCTCGACGTGCGCGACGCCACCGATCAGCGTTCGTTCGCCGAGGAGGTCGCCGACTGGGCACCGCAACCGCTGGGAGCGGTGTTCAACAACGCGGGCGTCGCGGTCGCTTCGAATGTGCTCGACGCCGTGCCCGAGGACGATCAGTGGTTGTGGGACATCAACTTCCACGGCGTGGTCAACGGGACGCGGGCCTTCCTGCCGATCCTGGTCAAGCAGGACGAAGGCGTGATCGTCAACACCTCCAGCGTGTTCGGGCTGGTCGGGATGCCGAGTCAAAGTGCGTATTGCTCGGCCAAATTCGCGGTGCGCGGATTCACCGACGCGTTGCGCCAGGAGCTTCGGGGCACCGGGGTGTCGGCGGTGAACGTGCATCCGGGCGGCATCAACACCAACATCGTGCGTAACGCCCGCTTCCGCAAGGACCCGGAAGGCCGCGGCCGCAGCCAGTCTCAGATGGCCGATGAGTTCGCCGCGATCACCCTGACACAGCCGGACAAGGCCGCCGAGATCATCCACCGCGGCGTCGAGGCGGGCAAGGCGCGAATCCTGGTGGGGCCGGACGCCTACGTGTTCGACGCACTGGCCCGCATCGCTCCCACCCACTATTACGACGTGATCGGCTTCGCGCAGTCGCGGTTGCGTGGCCGGGCGCGGGCTCAGGCTGCGCGGTAGCGGTCAGCCGTGCAGCCGGCGATAGGCCTGTGCCTTCCGACAGTCGTAGGTGCCGTCCAGGGACGGCTCAGCCCACGGGAATGCCCGATTCCTGGTGGCGGCGTTGCCGTTCGGCGGTGGCCAGGTAGAACGCCCAGGCGAAGGCGAAATTGGTGAACAGGCTGGACACGAAAAACAGCCAGGGGTAACGGATTCCGCGTCTGCGGCCGTCGACGATGGTGAACAGCGGAAGCAGGATCACGTTGCCGACGGTGTAGTCGGAGCTTGCCGAGCCCGCAGCCGGGTTGGCGTACCCGAGGCGCAGGAATTCGCCCCAGGAGCCCTGCCCCAAGAAGGGGTTGGCGGCGTATTCGTACACGTAGCGGATGTTGAAGTACCAGGTCAGCGGGAGTGACGCGATACCGACGACGTAGAACACGGCCTCCAGTGCCGACACTTTCGGGCCTGTGCGCACGCGGGTGAAGACCGCCGGGTTCAACCGGACGATCAGCGCGATGGTGATGATGCCCAAGACCGCGTGGACGATCAGCGAGACCATAGCCGAGTGTCACCACTCGAGGAAAGTTTTGTCAATATTGACATTGCTGAGATGCGGTAGGTTACCCGCATGGTCCGCCCGGCACAGACCGCGCGCAGTGAACGCACCCGTGAGGCGCTGCGTCAGGCTGCGCTGGTGCGGTTCCTGGCCCAGGGCGTCGAGGAGACCTCGGCCGAGCAGATCGCTGCCGACGCCGGGGTGTCCCTGAGGACCTTCTACCGGCACTTCACCTCCAAGCACGATCTGCTGTTCGCCGACTACGACGCCGGCCTGCACTGGTTTCGTGCCGCGCTGGCCGACCGTCCGCGCGGCGAATCGGTGATCGACTCAGTTCAATCGGCAATCCTGGCTTTCCCGTACGACGTTGACGCGGTGACCAAGATCGCCGCGATGCGGGCTGCCGAGCTGGACCCCGGCCGGATCGTCCGGCACATCCGACAGGTGGAGGTGGATTTCGCCGACGCGGTCCGAGAACGGCTGGCCCGGGACGATCCGCCGGGGCCGGGTGTCGATGATCAGCTGCGGCTCACGGTCGCCGCGCGGTGTATTGCCGCTGCGGTGTTCGGGGCGATGGAGTTCTGGATGCTCGGTGACGAGTCGGGGGAGCGGTCGCTGCCCGAGTTGGCGCGGTTGTGCCGGGCCGCGCTGGAGTCGTTGCGGGGCGGTGTCATCCCAGCCTCCGGGTGATGTTTTGTCATTATTGACAAAAGATGGTGACCGTGTCAGCCTCAGCCGATGGCGGATTTCGACGCGATCGTCATCGGCTCCGGTCACAACGGGCTGACGGCCGCGGCGTTGCTGCAGCGCGCCGGGCTGCACACCGTGTGCCTCGAGGCCAAGCGCTACGCCGGCGGGATGGCGTCCACGGTGGAATTGTTCGACGGCTACCGGTTCGAGATCGCCGGCTCGCTGCAATTTCCCACCTCGGCGGTGGTGAGCCGGGAACTGGGCCTGGACACGCTGCCCACGATCGACCTCGAGGTGATGTCGGTGTCGCTGCGCGGCACCGGAGATCCCCCGGTCGTCTACTACGCCGACCCGATGAAGATGCTCACCCATCTCGGCGAGGTGCACGGCGCGGATGCGGTCATGGGCATGGCCGGACTGATGGCGTGGAGCCAGGCCCCGACGCGAGCGCTGGGCCGCTTCGATGCTGCCCGGCCGCCGCGCAGCATCGACGAGATGTATGCCTGCGCCACAACCGAACTCGAACGCTCGGCCATCGACGATCTGCTGTTCGGGTCGGTCAGCGACGTGCTGGACCGCTACCTGCCAGACCGTGAGAAACACGGAGCGCTGCGCGGCATGCTGGCTTTCCTGGCCGTCAACACCACCTACCGGGGCCCTGAAACCCCGGGCAGCGCAGCCGCACTGGCGTACGGGCTGGCGGTACCCGACGAGAACGCCATGCTGATGAAAAAACTCGCGGGCGGTATCGGTGCGCTCACCCAACACCTGCACGGTCTGCTCATCGACGGCGGCGGTGAAGTGCGGCTCAACACCTCGGTCGCGGAGATTCTCGTCGACTCCGGTCGCGTCACCGGCGTACGGCTGGCGGATGGGTCGACGCTCACCGCTCCCGTGGTGGTCTCCGCCGTCGCCCCGGACCTCACCATCAACCGACTGCTCGCATCGGATGCCGTGCCCACCGAGATGCGGGACCGGTACGCCCGCGTCGACCATCGGGGCAGCTATCTGCAGATGCATTTCGCGCTCGATGGGGCACCCACTTTCGCAGCACCGTACGAGTTGCTCAACGATCCCGAAATGCAAGCGGCCATCGGCATTTTCAGCACGCCGGAGGATCTGCAGCAGCAGTGGCAGAACGCCAGGAAGGGGATCGTCCCCGAAGATCCGGCCATCGCCTTCCAGATTCCGTCCGCACACGACCCGACGCTGGCGCCCGCGGGCAAGCATGCGGCCTCCGCGTTCGCGCTGTGGTTCCCGGTCGAGGAATCCGCGTCGAGCTACGGAGAGATAAAAGCCGAGATGGGCAAGCGGGTCATCGACAAGATCACGCGGCTGGCCCCCGATTTCGAAAGCCGGATCATGCTGCACACCACCTTCACGCCCCGTCACATGGGAACCATGTTCGGTGCCCCCGGCGGGGACTACTGCCACGGCCTGATCCACCCCGAGCAGATGGGACGCAACCGCCCCGGCCCGCGCGGACACGTCGATCAGCCGATTCCCGTCGCCGGTCTGTATCTGGGCAGCGCAGGTTGCCACGGTGGACCGGGCATCACCTTCATCCCCGGTTACAACGCCGCCAAAGCTGTTCTCGCCGACACCGCCTGACAGCCGACACACGGCCGACTGACAGGTATCGGTCGCATACTGTCGCCCATGCGAACCGAGGTCGGACCCCTGACGTTCCAGGCCGTCCTGACGTCGTGGCAGTTCGACGCGGTGTCGGTGGTCGTGGTTCTGGCGC
Source organism: Mycolicibacterium brisbanense (assembly GCF_001570425.1). Taxonomy (GTDB): domain Bacteria; phylum Actinomycetota; class Actinomycetes; order Mycobacteriales; family Mycobacteriaceae; genus Mycobacterium; species Mycobacterium brisbanense. Next base: position 293,387 of record NZ_BCSX01000007.1, on the reverse strand, counting down.
TGGCGGTTGGTTACGGGTGGTGCGTGCGGCGCAGCGGTCTGCGCGGCAGGCCCGTGTGGTGTTTCGGCGTCGCCATGGTCCTCTGGCTACTGGCCACGGTCAGCACGATCGGGGTCTACGCCTACGTGCTGTTCTGGGTACGCGCTCTGCAGGTGGTGCTCCTGCTGCTGGTCGTCCCGTTCTTCCTCGCCTCGGCGACGCCGGTCACCGCGCTGCGTGCCGCCCTGCCTCCGGCGGGCCGCGACAGGCTGGACCGGCTGCTGGCGGGACGGTTGGCGCGGGTGCTGCTGCACCCGGCCACCACATCGATCGCCATGCTCGGCACGCCCTGGCTGCTGTACCTGACTCCGTGGTACACCACCGCGTTGCAGCAGCCCGCGGTGGGGGCGGGCACCCGAATACTGTTGGTGCTCATCGGGTTCGGCTACTTCTACGCGCGCCTGCAGGCCGATCCGGTGCCGCGGCGGTACTCCCAGCTGATCTCGCTGCTGATCAGCGTGGTGGAGTCGATCGGCGATGGTGTGCTCGGTATCGTGCTGTGGCTCGGGCCGCTGATCGCCCCCGCGTACTACGCGGCGCTGCAACGGGATTGGGGCCCGAGCGCGCGGATGGACCAGGTGATCGGCGCAGGTGTGCTGTGGATCCTCGGCGACGTGCTGGGCGTGCCGTTCCTCATCGTATTGATGCGTGCACTGTCGGCTGACGAGAAGGCACATGCCGCCGAGGTCGACGCCGAGTTGGACCGTGCCGAGGCCGCCCAGGCTGCCGAAGCGGAGAAAGCGGCCGAAACCGACAGGGCCGACGAACCGGGAGAAGCCAAGGCCGCCGAGGAGCCGGCCCGCCCTGCGCTGTGGTGGGAAGCCGACGAGCAACTGGCCCAACGGTTCCGGCGCCGCTGACGGTCAGGGAGTCCCGAAACCCGTTTCGCGCTGTTCGACGACCCATACCGCGATCTGGGTGCGGGAGATGAAGCCCAGCTTGCCGAGAATGTGCTCGATGTGGGCCTCCACGGTGCGGCGCGCGATCAACAGCTTCGCGGCGATTTCCTTGTTGGTCTTGCCTTCGGCGATCAGGGCGGCGACTTCGTTTTCCCGTGGGGTCAGCGCACTGTCCGGTCGCGGTGAGGCGGCCGCGGCCGGCGCGGGTTCGTCGAGTGCGTATCGGATCGCGCCGTCCGTGTGCATCTGGTGGCCACGGCCGAACTCCGCGTCGTATGCCTTGCGCCCGAGCGCTTTCTGCACGCGCTCCTGCTGCTGTTCGTGCACCGAGACGAGGTGGCGCATGCCGAACAGCGGTGCCCCGGTCCGCCGCCACAACCGGTCGGCCGCGCCGAGCAGGCGGGCCGCGCGTCCGGGCACCGGCTCGTCACCGGCTGCCCAGGCCAGGATCTCCAGGCAGAAGGCGATCACCCACTGCTCACTGAACTCCCGGGCCAGCCGCAAGCTGTCCCGCGCCGAGTCGGCGGCCCCCGCGGCATCACCGTGCAGCCACGCGACCAGCGCGCGGTCCCACAACATGTACGACTTCAGCCAGCGCTCGCCGAGACTGTCGCACAACTCGACGGCGTCCGTGCAGACCTGCATGGCCGGCTCGGTGTCACCGAGCAATGCGGTGACACCGACCAGGTAGAAGCTGGTGTCGAGGATGCCGAGCCTGCTACCGGTGGCGCGGTGCAGGTCCAGGGCTTCGGCGAGCAGACGCCGCGCCGCAGGCAGGTCTCCCTCGGACATCTTCGTCATGCCGTCCAGTTGCACTGCCCACGCGGCGGCATCGGCGTCGCCGAGTTGCGCGGCGAGCGGCGCGCATTCCTCGAGCATCGCCCTGGCCGCGACGATGTTCTCTTCAAGTGTGGACAGGTATCCGGCCACCCACAGCGCGCGGGCGCGAGTACCACTGGGCTGGGTGTCCAGTGCGAGCCCGCGTTCCAGCCAGCGGCGCCCCTCGGAGGTCAGCCCCGTCGCGATCCAGAAGAACCACAAGGCGCTGGCCATCTGCAGGCCGGCGGCGGCCTCGTCCGGTTCCGTGAAGCAGAACTCGAGCGCGGCACGGATGTTGCCGTGTTCGTGCTGCAGCGCACTGAGTCGTCGCGCCTGATCGGGGCTCAGCCACTGCGCGTGGGCCTGTTCGACGAGGTCGGCGAAGTAGTCGCGGTGGCGTCTGCGCTGCGCTGGTTCTCCGCCGTCGGCACGCAGCCGTTCGAGCCCGTACTGGCGGATGGTCTCCAGCAGCCGGTACCGCTGATGATCGTCGACCTGTTCGGCGATCACGATCGACTTGTCCACCAGCGTCTCCAGCACCCCGAGCACGTCCCACTCGTCGAGCTCGTCGCTCGAGCAGATCGCTTCCGCTGCGGACAGGCTGAATCCGCCGGAGAACACCGACAGCCGTGCCCACAGCAGCCTTTCCTGCTCCGAGCACAGCGCATGGCTCCATTCGAGCGACGCCCGCAGCGTTTGATGCCGCGGCAGCACCCTCGGGCTGCCCCCGGTGAGCAAGCGGAAGCGGTCCTCGAGCCGATGCAGGATCTCCGTGGGCGAAAGGGCGCGCAGCCGCACGGCCGTCAGCTCGATCGCCAGGGGAATGCCGTCCAGCCGCTGGCAGATGCGTGAGATCGTCTCGGCGTTGTCCTCGGTCAGCGCGAAGTCGGGCTGCACCGCGGTGGCCCGGTCGACGAAGAGGGTCACCGACTCGTACTGGCCGAGCGCTTCGGGTGGCAGCCGCGCCTCGTCGGGCATGGACATCGTCGGAATCTGGAAGATGTGTTCCCCGGTCAGGCCCAAGGCCTGCCTGCTGGTGGCGAGGATGCGCACCCCGGCCGCGCCGTGCAGCACCGCCTCGGTGATCACGGCGCAGGCGTCGCGCAGGTGCTCGCAGTTGTCCAACACGAGCAGCAGGTTTCTGTCCGACAGGTACTCCACCAGGGCGGGTGTCGGCAGTCGCCCGCTGCGGTTGTGCAGCCCGAGCGTGCTCGCGATGGTCTGGGCGAGCAGGGCCTCGTCCTTGAGTTCGGCCAATTCGACGAACCACACGCCGTCGCGAAATGTGCGCTGCAGATCCGCGGCGACCCGCTGGGACAGCCTGGTCTTGCCTGCGCCGCCGACGCCGGTGAGGGTGACGAGCCGCGACGTCGAGAGCAACCGCTTGATCTTGGCGATGGCGCGTCGACGTCCGATGAAATTGGTCAGCTCCGCCGGAAGGTTGCCCTTGGGACGGGCACCCGACGGCGATTCGGCTTTCCACGACGTGTCCTGCCCGGCTGCCCCCAGTTCGGACTGCACGGGCATGTCGTCGACTGCGAAGCCGTGGCGGCGTTGAGCCTCACGCAGCTCCTGCCCCAGTTCCGCAGCCGATGGCCGCCGCTGCGGGTCGGCGGACATCGCTTGTTCGATGATCGCGCTGACGTCCTCGGGGATGCCGTGCTCCCGGAGGTTCGGGACAGGCTCGTTGGTGATCCTCATGAACTGGGCCACCACTTGTTCTCCGCTGCGCCGTTCGTAGGCGGCGTGACCGGTGAGCGCCGCGAACAAGGTCGCGCCCAGGCCGTAGACGTCGGCGGCCGGAGTGGGCGGATGGCCCAGGATGGTCTCCGGCGCGGCGAAGGCGGGAGAACCCGTCACGATGCCGCCGGCGGTCTCGAAACCTCCCGCGACGTGTGCGATGCCGAAGTCGGTCAGGGCCGGCTCGCCGTAATCGGTGAGCAGGACGTTCCCCGGTTTGACGTCGCGGTGCACGATGCCGAGGCGGTGCGCGGTGTCCAGGGCGCCTGCCAGCTTCACCCCGAGCCGCAGCGCGTCTTTCAGCGGGAGCGGACCGTGACCACGGATCCGCGAGTGCAGCGAGTCCCGAGGGTGGTACGGCATGACGAGGTAGGGATGGCCGTTGTCGGTGGTGCCCACCTCGAGGACATAGACGATGTTGGGATGTCCTGTCATCCGGCCGACCGCGCGCTGCTCGCGGTAGAACCGCGCACAGTTCTCCTCGTCGAGGTCGGCCGTGAGGACCTTGACCGCCACGGTGCGGTCAAGCGAGGGCTGGGTGCACCGGTAGACGACGCCGAAACCACCGCGGCCGATCTCGACGGCGTCTTCGAATCCGGCCGCTGCCAGATCTGCCGTGACGGAGCCCGAAACATCGTGCTGCGTCGCGAACGGATCGACATCGGCCATCGTTACCTCGATTCATCCGAGACGCCGGCCCAGCTGCAACATCAGCAATATCGCGATGGATCTATGCCTAAGCATATCTCCGCCCAATGCGGGCAAACCCTCCGCACCATAACCGTTGACGCACTGCGTCGGGCCGATTTGCGGTGCGTCGGTTGTGAGCTCGCCTGGACCGATCCGACCGTGGCAGAGTTGCCCGCCGGACTCACCGAGCATCCGTCATCGGCTGTGAAATGCCTGTGCGGCAACCGATTTCAGTGATGCATGGGCTAGCGGGCGCGCAGCGACGGGCAACGATGAGCAGCGGAATCGGACCAGCACCAGCCGCGACGAAGGACGCAATCTCACACAAGAAGTACGTCGATGCCCAATCCACGCAATGTCTCGATCTCGCCGGGATCCGCGTCGGCGTCGGTCACCAATGTGGTGATCGCGGTGGCGGGTGCGATAGGGGTGAACCCGCGCACTCCGATCTTGGTGGAATCTGCGACCACGATGGTCCGCCGCGAGCGTTCGATGATGGTGGTACCGACCTCCGCGACGAGTTGATGTGGTGTGGTTAGTCCGCCTGCCGCAGTCAGTCCGTCACAGCCGATGATTGCCACTTCAGCGTTGAGCGCCTTGAGACTGGCGATCGCCTGTGGTCCGACGAACGCCATATACGACGGCAGGTATGTCCCGCCGACGGCGACCAGGTGTGGCTCGTTCCAGGAACTGACCTCGTTGATCACCGGCAGCGCGGTGGTGACGACGGTCAGGGTGGCGCGTGTCTCTGCGTCCAAGGCCGCGGCGACCTTGGACACCGTTGATCCTGAGTAGAAGAACGCGATTCGTTCGTGACGTATGAGTTCGGCGGCTGCGCGGGCAATCTTGGCCTTCGTTTGGGCGTTCCGTCGCTCCGATTCGAGATAGACACGCGATGAGGTTGCCGCGCGTACCTTCATCGCTCCTCCGCGCACCCGGGTGACGAGGCCGCGTTCTGCGAGGATCTGAAGGTCACGGCGCAAGGACATTCCGGTGACGCCGAACTCCTCGGCCAGTTCGGCGACCGATACCGAATCCTGTTCCTGAAGCCGATCCAGGATCAACTGCCGGCGTTCGGCTGCGTCGGCTTTGCCTGACTCAGGCTCGTCGGACCCGGCAGGCACGACTCGGTTGGGCACGGCAAACCTTACTTGTCGGGCTCGCGCAGCGGTAAAAGATGTTCGTACGAACACCCGCATGCTAACACTTGAACGTCTAAGTCAAGTTAATGAACAAGTATGGCTTCACGGTCTCAGCGCAGTGTCACCCAGATCGTCTTCAACTCGGTGTACTGCTCGAGCGCTTCCAGGCCGTTGTCTCGTCCACCGAACCCGGACATCCGGTACCCGCCGAATGGTGTGGTGATATCTCCTTCGCTGTAGCCGTTCACGGCGACCGTGCCGGCTCTGATTCCGCGCGCTGTGCGCAGAGCAACGTCGATGTTCTTGGACCACACAGTGGCTGCTAATCCGTATTTGGTGTCGTTGGCCAAGCGCAGCGCTTCCTCGTGGTCGGAAAAACTCAGCACCGAGACCACCGGGCCGAAGATCTCCTCGCGCGCCACACTCATGTCGGGTGTCACCGAATCGATGACGGTTGGGCGGGCGAACCATCCGCCGGAGTCGGTGAACATCCGATGCCCACCGGTGACGATGCGAGCTCCATCGGCGCGGGCTTGGTCGATGTAGCCCATCACGCGGTCCAGCGCCGACGCCTCTATGAGGGGACCGATCGTGGTGCGTTCATCGGTGGGTTCACCGACGACCCGACGCTCGGCCTGCTGAGCCAGGGCGGCGACGAAATCGTCCTTGATTGATTCGTGCACGAGGATGCGCGACCCGGCGCTGCAATTCTGTCCGGCATTCCAGAACGCTGCGTCGGCGAGGTCGGCCGCGACGGCGTCGAGCTCGTCGGCAAGGTCGGCCATGACGATCTGTGGGCTCTTTCCGCCGCACTCCAACACGATGCCTTTGAGGTTGCTGTCCGCCGAGTAACGCAGGAACGCTCGCCCGACTTCGGTCGAGCCTGTGAAGGTGACCATGTCGACGTCGTCGTGTAGGCCCAGCGCCTTGCCTGCGACGTGGCCGAGGCCCGGAGTCACGTTGAACACCCCGGCGGGTACGCCCGCCTGGTGCGCGAGTTCGGCGAGCCGCAGTGTGGTGAGGCTGGCCAGTTCCGCGGGTTTGATGACCACCGAATTGCCCGCGGCCAATGCCGGGCCGATTTTCCAGGCCAGCATGGCCATCGGGAAGTTCCAGGGGAGCACTCCGCCGACCACCCCGACCGGCTCGCGGACGATGAGCCCGAGATGGTCGGCGCCGGTCGGTGCGGTCTTGCCGAACACTTTGTCCGCCGCCTCGGCATACCACCGGATGGTCTTGAGCACGTCGGGCAGGTCGAAGTCGCGGCAGTCGGTGATCGGCTTGCCGGCATCTATGGCCTCGGTCAGGGCAAGCTCGTCGCTGTGCTTTTCGATGAGATCGGCGAACGCGAACAGGATTGCCTTGCGGTCGGCTGGGGCTAGTCGGCTCCATGTGCCGCTGTCGAATGCCGCACGAGCGGCGGCCACGGCGCGGTCGATGTCAGCCTCGCAGCAGGCGGCGAGGCTCGCGATCGCAGTACCGGTTGCCGGTGCGAGTGTGTCGAAAGTTGCTCCGTCACATGCATCGACGAAATCGCCGGCGATGAACGCCTGGGTCCGGATGGTGTCGGGAAGCGTTGGTGTCATGGTGCTCCTTTGTCGGTGGGTTGTCGTTAGCTTCTCGCGCCGACCGGAAGCGAGGCGAGGTTGGGGAAGATGCGGCGACGAATCGCCTCCCAGTGGTGCTGCAGCGCGGCATATCGTTCCGACTCGACCGCACGTGGACGCACCGGCGGTGCGAGTTCGAGAACGACCGCCAGTGCTGTTGCCGCAGAATCGAAAAGGTCTGTCGCCAGACCCGCGAGAATCGCGGCACCAATGGCGGGGGCTTCCACGCGCAATGACGGCGTGATCTGCTGACCCATGACATCGGCTTTTATCTGGTTCCACAGGTGGCTGCGGGCCTCCCCGTCGGAGATGGTGAAACAGCGTGCGCTGTGGCGACGCGAGGCCACGACTTCGAGCAGGGCTGGATACTGAAAGGCAATGCCTTCCAGCGTCGCCCGGGTGAAGTGGGCTCGGCGGTGATGGCCCGCGATTCCGTAGTACACGGCCCGGGCCGAATCGTCCTGCCACGGCACCGAGGCGCCCTCGACGTAGGGAAAGCACATCAGGCCATCGCATCCCGGTTCCACCTGGGCGGCTTCGGCGATGAGTTGTTCGTATGTACAACCGTCGCCGAAAACGGTCCGGAACCATCGCAGCGTCGTGCCGGTACCTGTGGCCACCATCTCGTGCAGGTAGCGGCCGGGTATCAGGTGCGGCATCAGACCGATCACGCCCGTAGGGTCGAATTTGGGTTCGTCGGCGACGATCCGCCAGCTCATCGATGATCCGGTGCCGATGCTGACGTCGCCGGGATTGATCACCCCGGATCCGAGGGCGGCGGCCGGATCGTCACCGCCGCCCGCGACTAGCAGGGTGCCTGGCAGTAGGCCGAGTTCGTATGCTGTGCTGCCGAGTTCGCCGCGGACGTCCCATGGCTGGTATTTGACGTCCGGCAGTATCTCGCGCGGGATCCCGGCCTCCTCGCAGGTCTGCGCATTCCAGTCCTCACTGCGCCAGTCGTTGAGGATGCTGCGTGTCGGTCCGGTGGGGTCGGTGCCGATATCGCCGGTGAGTCGCAACGCGAGGTAGTCCTTGGGTTGCAATGCAACCCGAACGCGGGCCCACACGTCGGGCAGATGCGCCTTGGTCCACGCCAGGTTGGGCAGCACAAGCCCGGGTATCGGCAACGTGCCGCTGCGGTCAATCAGGTCGGCTCGCCCCAGGCGGTCGTAGAGCCGGGTCGTTTCCGCTGGGTCGCGCCGGTCCGTCCAGTGGATGCAGGGCGTGAGTACTTCACCATCATCGTCGACCAGCACGGCGATGTCGCGTTGACCGACGAGGCACAGTGCCTTGACCTCGGAGGCTGACACGCCCGAGGCCTGCAAGACTTCCGAGACAGCGGCGGCCAGCGCGAGATACCAGTCCTCAGGGTCGTTTTCGGCCCAGTCGCGATGTGGGCGATGCATGGGATAGGTGTGTTCTGCCACCGCCACGACGCCGCGGTCGGGATGGACCAGGGCAGCCTTGAGGGCCGACGATCCGACGTCGGCCCCCACCACATACCCGCTCATGGGACCGGCTGGAACTCCGGTGCCGGAACCGGCTCAGGTGCAGGCAGCGGTTCGGGCGCACCGGGGAATTGGGCGTGGAAGTAGGAGGCGATCCAATCGACCTGAGCGGCAGGCAACTCGGGAACCTCGCCGAACTGTCGGGCCGCCAAGTACACCTCACAGGCGCCCTCGACGACAGAAGCGGTGTGAAACGCGTGCTCGAGGTCGGCACCGATGGCCAGGAGGCCGTGGTGTTGAAGGAAGGTCGCGCCTCGGTTGCGCAAATACGGCTCGGTGTAGGTGTACATCTGGTCGGTCTCGGGCTGCGAGTACGGAGAGGTGTACACGGCGCCACCCGTCGCTTCACACAGGCCAGTGAGGATCGGCGGAAGCGTCCAGTTCAATGTCGCGAACGTCATCACCGCCTTGCCGTGGGTGTGCACGATGCCGCCGATCTCCGGCCGATGCTTGCAGTACAGCGTGTGCATCTGGACTTCGGACGTCGGGGAGCGGCGGCCGTCGATCAGGTTGCCGTCGAGGTCCACGATCGCGATGTCTTCGGGTTCCAACAGGTCGTACTGCGTGGAACTCGGTGTGCAGGCGAGCAATTCGGGCTCGTCAGGAATGCGCACGCTGATGTTGCCCGCGCATGAGTAGACGAGGCGCTCGGCCTGAAGCTTGCGTGAGTAGGTGACGACCTTCTCGCGAATCTCCTGAAATTTGATGCCCATGGGTATTCCTCTCTATCGGTGGTGACGGTTGGATCTGGTCAGTCGAATCAGACCTAGGACAGCGGTGAAGCCGACGGCGCCGATGAGCGCCGGACGGGCGGCGACGCGGGCCAAACTTGGGATGTCGCCGGTGGTGATGGTGACCTGCGCGGGCCAGGCTCCTATCACTCCGTCGACGCGAATTCCGTTGCGGTGCAGATGAACCGTGCGTGGTTCGAACGGGAGCTCTCCGATGGGCGAACTGACTTTCATGAGGTTCCTCCGCTGCTGTGTAGCCAGTCGCGCATCGCTGTGGCGCCGGCCTGGAAGCGATCCTGTGTGTTTGTCGGTCGGATGGGCTGGTGGAAGACGACGTTGCCGTCGCCCGCGCCGAGAGCTCCGACGACATTTCGGTTGGGGCGTGGGTCGCCTGACAGGACGAGCGCGTCGCAGTTGACGGTGACGTCTCTCGTTGAGTGGCGCAATCGCACACCGGTAATCCGATCGCGGCCGATGACGGATAGCCGTGGCACTGGGTCGATGCGCTCGTCGGCCCACGATGCGCGCTCGGCGATGCCGATAACTCGGGTGCCCAGGCGCCGGCACATCGTGGCGACAGGTTGGCTCCACGGACCGTCGCCGAGGATGACCACGGTCTGCCATAGCCGCACTCCGGTGTGCAGCAGATGCTCGGCCACGGTGGCTGCCAGCACGCCGGCGGGACGGTCGCCGTCGATGCCCAAGTTAGCTGCGGTGGCCGGACGCAACCCGGCCGCAACGATCAGCTGCTTGCCCTCGATGTGGTGAAAGCCGCTGGGTGTGGCGACCGTCAGGGTGGTGCCGTCGAAGCGCATCGCGGTCTCGCCCAGCCGAAGTCGTACTCCACGTGAGGCGACACGTTCGACGAGGCGCCTCACGGTGGGACTTGACCAGCCGGCGCTGCCGCCGGCAACCGGAATCCGATCTACGACTACGACAGCGCCCTGCTGTGCCAGCTCCCACGCGCAGCCGAGTCCGCTTGGCCCGGCGCCGACGACGACAAACGGTGCGGTGATCATGCCCCGACCGTTCCTTGGCTGGTCTGCCGCACCGTCGCCGGACCAGTGTTGGTCGACAGGGCCGTCATGAAGGTGATCCCGGCCGAACACAGGGAGCCTTGGCAGCGACCGTATGCGGCGCCGGTGCGCTTCCGCACGCCGTCCACCGATGTTGCGGGAACGGGAGCGGTTAGGGTCCGGTTGATTTCGGCCGCACTGACATGTTCACAGGCACATACGATTTGGCCGAACAACGCGTCTTGGGCGAACAGTGCGTCCGGGTTGGCGGCCGTCCTCAATCGCGGCGACGGCGGCAACGCGATGACGGTGTCCGCGCGGTCTTCTGCTGGCAGTCCCGCTTCGCGCAGCAGCTCGAGCGTCAGGTCCGCGGCTGCGGGGGACAGGCTGACCCCGGCTGAGCGGTCGGTGCAGTGCAGCAGGTTGTCGACCCGCGTGTCGAACCGTAGCCGGTGCTGTTCGTCGCCGGCAGGTCGGTTCGCGGCGAATGTTTTGATCACCACGTCTGTGGTGAGGTCGGGGACCAGCCGTCGCGCGCTCTCGATGAGTGCTGCGACCGTGTCGTAGTCGGTCGCCTTGTCGTACGGGTCATCGATGTCCAGCGCGGTCGGCCCTAGCAATGCAGAGCCGTGCGTCGTCGGCACGACGTTGATGCCTTTGGTATCAGGCGAGTGCGTGCAGAAGACGATCGTGGACAGGCGCTCGGCGAACAGCCGGTCGATCACGGCGTACTGCCCCTTGCGGGGCCAGCAGTGCAGCGCCTCGCCACCGGCCAGCTGCGCGATCTGACCGGCTGCCACGCCCGCGGCATTGACGATGAATCGGGCCCGGACGCGTCCACGAGTGGTGCCGACGAGTGATGTCCCATCGTCGAGGCGATCGATTCGCTCCACCCGGGCGCCGAGTTGGAACGACGCGCCGTTGGTGACCGCCAGATCGGCGTAGGCGACGGTGAGTGCCATCGGGTCGATCACGCCTTCGTCTGGCATGTGGAGCCCGGCTACGCAGTCGGCGGTGATGAGCGGCTCGATGTGGCGCACTTGAGCGGGATCCAGAAGTTCGCCCCGAACGCCGGCCTGTTCGAGCTCGCCCAGCGTGTGATCCAGTCGCGATGCTTCGCTGTCGTTGAGTGCGACCATGACGCCGCCAATGCGCCGATAGGGAACGCCCAGTCGTGCGCAGAGTTCCTCCCATCGCGGGCAACTACGGTTGATCAGCTCCGTCTCGAGGGTGCCCGGAGGTCCGTAATAGGAGACAGCGACGCCGGCGTTGCCTTTGCTGGCGCCTTCGCAGACATCGTTTTCGGCCTCGAGTAGGCACACCGAAGCCGAAGTGGCTGACAAGCGAGCCGCAACGGCAGTGCCGAGGACTCCGCCGCCGATGACTGCGACATCGAACGACTCGTCGAACCCACGAGTGCCTGGCGTTTTCACGTGTGGCGTCCTTTCGATGGGTGGGATCTGTTGTGTGTTCTACCCGACACTAGCGTGCTGCGAACGTGCAAACGATCATTACATATGTTCGGAACAAACACAAACTATTGACGTTACGAACTTATGGGTGTTCACTTCGAGGTGATCTGCAGCACCAGTCCGTGCGTGGAGTTTCGGGACGCACGGGAAGAGAGGACTTCGATGACCCATCAGACCCCGGAGAGGGTTGACGCGAACAACGCCGATGAGCAGCACCTCGCCCGCCTCGGTTACAGGCAGGAGCTCCAACGCACGCTCGGCTCGTTCTCCACCTTCGCGGCCGGCTTCGCGTTCATCTCGATTCTCACGGGCGCGTTCCAGCTGTTCTTCTTTGCGTTTTCGATTGCAGGTCCGCCGTTCTGGTGGACGTGGCTCATCGCCTTCGGTGGCCAGATGCTCTTCGGCTTGTGCTTCGCCGAGCTGTCGACGCACTATCCGATCGCGGGTTCGGTGTACAACTGGTCCAAACACGTCGGAGGTAAAACCGCATCGTGGCTCGCCGGTTTCTCACTGACGCTGGCACTCATCGTGTCCACGGCGGCGGTCGCGCTGGCAATGCAGTTCGTGCTGCCCACCATCTCCGACATCTTCTGGATCTACGGTGATGGCTCTGGACCGTATGACGCGGCCACCAACGGGGTCATCTTGGGGGCGATCGCCATCGTCGTCGCTACCGTGCTGAATTCCCTTCCCGTACGGGTGGTCTCGTTAGTCAACAACGTCGGGGTCATCGTCGAGCTGATCGCCAGCGTATTTCTGATCGTGTTCTTCTTCTTCGCCGCCAAGCGTGGCCCGCAGGTGGTGTTCGACAGTGTCGGCCATGGGCATGACAACTCGCTGGGTCTTCCCGGCGCCATGCTCATGGCACTCCTGCTGGGCTGCTACATCATGTGGGGATTCGATACTGCCGGTTCGCTTGGTGAGGAGACGGTCAATCCCCGCCGCACCAGCCCTATGTCGATCCTGCGCGCGTTGGCCGCCGCCGGCCTCACGGGGGCGCTTCTGATGTTGGGTGCCCTCATGGCCGTCGGCGATCTCGGAGCCGACGAACTTTCCACCTCCGGGTTGCCCTATGTGGTGCAGGACGTACTCGGCAAGACGCTCGGCGACGTCGTGCTCGGTTGTGTCGTGATCGCCATCTTCGTCTGCATCCTGGCCAACCAAACTGGCGCCATGCGAATGATGTTCGCGATGAGTCGCGACAACGCTCTCCCCGCCAGCTCTGCGTTGGCTCGGGTGAACAAGGTGACCAGGGCACCGATCCTGACCGCTGTCATCACCGGAGTGATCGCCATCGGCATCCTGGTGCTCAACGTGCGGCAACCACAGATCTTCGTCGTCGTGACCAGCACCACCGTCGTCCTGGCGTTCATCGCCTACTCGATCGTGTCGGCATCATTTGCGCATCGCCGTCTCACCGGCCAGTGGCAGACCGACCGTAGATACTTCCACCTCGGCCGATTCGGTATCCCCGTCAGCATCGCGGCAACGGTGTGGGGAATCGCGATGATCGTGAACGTCGCCTGGCCCCGGCAGTCCGTCTACAACCCAGCTCCGCCGTACCACTGGTATCTGCAGTGGGGAGCGGTTCTGTTCTGCGCCACAGTGATCGGCCTCGGCTACGGCTATTACCGACTGGTCCAGCGGCATCGGATCGGAGTCCTGCCCGAGCACGCTGCGCCGCACGCCGACGGCGAATAGTCGGCGAGCTTCGACGTGATCAGTCGGGGTATCAGCGTGGAGGCGGCAGGGCGTCAGGCGCGGATCTCCGCGCGGACGTCTAGCAGTTCGACCATTCTCATCGAGGCCGGCCACAGCGATGATCAGAAACTAGTCTTGGCGGGCGCGCAGTTGTTGCACCCAATCGGCAGGCACGCGGCCCTGGGGCCCGGGCACGGGCTGGTCGGTGGGGTGGTTTTCGGGTGGGGCGAGTTCAGGGCCGTCGTAGTACTGATTGGACGAGTAATCCCAGAACCAGTCTTCCCCCGGCTCGAATGAGCGGATGATTGGATGACCGGTCGCCTGCCAGTGCGCTGACGCGTGGCGCGACAGCGAATCGTCGCAGCATCCGATGTGTCCGCACGCCGCACACCGACGCAGGTGCACCCACCAACCGCCCGCTGCATCGCATTCCACACATCCGGCGCCACTGGGCGGCACGGTCGGATCTACCGCACTGGTCATGTCGGCGAGCGTAGTCCGAGTACCCTCCCCGCATGGCAACCAGCGATTCCCGCGAAGTAGTGATCGAAGCGACCCCGCAGGAGATCCTCGACGCCGTCGCCGACATCGACGCAACCCCCTCCTGGTCTCCGCAGTACCAGAGCGCTGAGGTCATGGACACCTACGAGGACGGCAGGCCGCGTCGGGTGAAGATGACGATCAAGGCCGCCGGGATCACCGACACCCAGGTGATCGAATACACCTGGGCCGAGAACAAGGTGAGCTGGACGCTGATCCGGGCCACACAGCTCAAGAAACAGGACGCCAGCTACACCCTGACGCCCGACGGCGACAAGACCAGGGTCAAGTTCGACATCACCATCGATCTGGCGGTGCCGCTGCCGGGCTTCATCCTCAAGCGGGCCATGAAGGGCGGCACAGAAACCGCCACCGACGGCCTGCGCAAGCAGGTGTTGAAGGTCAAGAAAGGCGGCTAGCTAAGACGCCTGTGCGGCGAATTGTCCGGGCTGGTAGTCGCCTGCCGGCTGCTGGATGATGACGTTGAGCCGGTTCACGGTGTTCATGAACGCGATGAGGCACACCAACGCGACGAGTTGGTCCTCGTCGTAGTGTTTGACGGCGTTCGCCCAGACCTCGTCGGACACCCCGCCTGCCGCGTCGGCGATGCGGGTGCCCTGCTCGGCCAACTCCAACGCGGCCCGTTCGGCCTCGGTGAACACGGTGGCCTCGCGCCAAACCGCCACCAGGTGAAGCCGGGTCGGGGTCTCGCCGGCGAGCGTGGCGTCCTTGGTGTGCATGTCGGTGCAGAATGCGCAGCCGTTGATCTGGCTGATCCTCAGGGCCACCAATTGTTGTGTCGTTTCAGGCAAACTCGACGCCGTGATGACCTTGCCCGCCGCGGTGACGTGCTTGATCATCTTGGAGGCGGTCGCGTTTTCGAAGATGTTCAGTCGGGCATCCATGGTGTGCTCCTTCGTCGATCGGGCTTACGTCCTCTAGACACCGCGACTCGGCGGAATGTGACATCGACCAATGGGGTAGCGGGCTACTCTATTGCGCCACCGCCTGTGCGCCGGACAATTCCAGCGGCCCATTCGTCCAGCTCACCAGGGGTATTCCATGGAAAAACTCGGCGATCACGCATTGGTTCTAGGCGGCAGCATGGCGGGCCTGCTGGCCGCGCGGGTGCTCTCCGATTTTTACGAGACTGTCACCATCGTCGAGCGCGACGAGCTGGGCGATGACCCCGTGTATCGGCGTGGGGTTCCGCAGGGCAGGCTCATCCATGCGCTCTCCGCACGGGGAGCGCAGATCCTCGACGAGTTGTTCCCGTCTTTTCTCGACGAACTGGCCGCCGAAGGCGTTCCGAGTTGGTGCGACGGCGATTTCTCCAAGTTGTCCATCACGATCGGCGGGCACCAGATGGTGCGGTCCGGAAAATCGGTCCTCGACCCGATCACCATGCAGTACCCCAGTCGGCGGCTGCTGGAACGCGACGTGCGTCGGCGGGTGCGCGACATCGCCAACGTCACGACCCTGGACGGTCACGATCTGCTCGCGCTCACCGCGACGTCTGCGCGGGACCGCGTCACCGGCGCGCGGGTCACCTGCCGGAGCACCGGACATGAGTCGGCGCTCACAGCCGATCTCGTGGTCGACGCGACGGGGCGCGGATCCCGAACTCCGGTTTTCTTGGAAGAGTTGGGTTTTGGACGGCCGCGCCAGAACGAGCTGATGGTTCAGCTTGCTTATGTCGCGCAGCTGCTACGTATTCCGAAAGGTGTGGTGGAGCAGTACTTCACGGCGGTGATGCCGGTGGCGGGCCGTCCGAGGATGCTGGGTCTGATCGGATACGAGAACGACACCTGGATGTTCGCCGTCGGCGGGATGGCCGGCCTGGAACCCCCGCGGCAACTGGCCGAGATGTTGCAATTCGTCGAGGATTTCGCGCCCGCGGCGCTGCTCGACGCGGTTCGGGACGCGGAACCACTCGGGGACGTGGTCCATTACCGGGTGCCCTCCAACCGGTGGCGCCGCTACGACACCATGCACCGGGTTCCGGACGGATTGCTGGTCTGCGGTGATGCGGTGTGCAGCTTCAACCCGATCTACGGGCAGGGTATGACGATCGCGGCCGTCGAGGCCCTGGTGCTGCGCGACTGCCTGAGTCGCGGCACCCGGAATCTGCCCCGGCGTTTCTACCGGGCCGGCGCGAAGAAGGTACGGCTGGCCTGGCAGACGGCGGTGGGCTCGGATCTGGCGCTGCCCGAGGTGGCCGGGTCGCGGCCAGTGTCGATGCGGATCAGCAACGGTTACCTGGAGAAGGTGATGACCGCGGCCGAGACGGATCCTGATGTCGCCCAACAGTTTTTGCGAGTGGTCGGCATGATCGACGGCCCCACGCGACTGCTGCGGCCTGGTTTCGTCGGCCGGGTGGTCAAGGCCAACCGGCACCGGCAGGCGCACGACGTCATGGGCCTTCCGGAATCGATGACCACGGCATAGCGGCAGTCGTTACGACGCCCCACGGGAATTGGCCTCTGACGCCGACTGCGCCAGTTCGGTCAGCAGCGGTGGGATGTCCATCCGGGCCAGTACCGCCTCGATGAACACCATGCGGTCAGCTGTGGCGGCTGCTGCGGCCAGTGCGTCGGCGAGTTCCCCACAGGTGGTCACCCGGAAGGTCAGGGCGTCGGTGACCCCCAGCGCGGCGGGTAGGTCCGACCAGCGCCACGCGGTGATGTCGTTGTACTCCGCAGTCACACCGTGGATGGCACGCTCCACCGTGTAGCCGTCGTTGTTGACCACCACGACCACCGGCGCCAATCCTTCGCGGCCGAATGTGCCGAGCTCTTGGATCGTCAATTGCGCTGCGCCGTCACCGATCAGCAACACCGTGCGCCGGCTGCGGTCGGCCAGCCCGGCACCCAGTGCGGCGGGCAGGGTGTAGCCGATGGACCCCCACAGTGGTTGGCCTATGAACGTCACGCCCGACGGCAGCCGATGCCCCGCCATGCCGTAGAACGACGTACCCTGATCCGCCAGCACCACGTTGCCCGGTGTCAGAGCCTCAGAAAGGCTGTCCCACAACGTTTCCTGGGTCAATGCCGCGTCTCTGTCCGGCGTCTGGGCCTGGGTCCGCGTCGGTGCAGGCGGGAGTTCCGGCGAGGTGATCCCGCGTTCGGACAGGATCGCGGTGACGGCCTCCAGTGCGGCGGACATGTCCAGTGGCGCGTACACCTGCCCGGCGATCACGCTCTGGTTGGCGCCGATGTCGATGGTGCGGGCCGGGTCCAGGCGTTGGCTGAAAAAGCCGCTGACCATGTCGGTGAACAGCACCCCCGCGGTCACCAGCACCGGCGCATCCTCGATCACCTCGCGCACCGAATCCTCGCTGGCCGCACCGGCATAGATGCCGACGTAGTTCGGTGAACTCTCGTCCACCAAGCTCTTGCCCCACATCAGCGTTGCGTGCGGCACGGTATCGGCGGCCAGCAGCGCGTTGAGTTCCTTGACGCAGCCCAACCGGTGCACGAGGAAGTCGGCGAGCACCGCGAGGCGGTGGGTTCCGATGAGTTCGGCCGCCGCGGCCGTGAACAGTGCCAGCGCCCGCGGGCTGGTGCCCGCGGTGTAGCGCGCCAGCGGCGCGGCGGGAGGCTCGGTGGGGAAGCGGGCCACGTCGGTGGCGATCAGAAGATAGCCCGGACGCTTCTGTTCGCGGACCTCCGAGAGCACCCGGTCGATCTCGCGCGTCGCTGTGGCCGGCGCCAGATTGGCCTGGGCGCAAGTAATTTCGCGACTCATCCGCAGGAAGTGGTCAAAGTCGCCGTCGCCGAGCGTGTGGTGCACGATGCGGCGGGCGCCCTGCGCGTCCTTGGACGGGGCGCCGACGATGTGCACGACCGGTACGTGTTCGGCGTAGCTGCCCGCCACGGCGTTGGCGGCCGACAGCTCGCCCACACCGAATGTCGTTACCAGTGCCGCCATGCCGCGCAACCGCCCATACCCGTCGGCGGCATACCCGGCGTTGAGTTCGTTCGCGCCACCGACCCATCGCACGCGGGGGTGAGCCAGGATGTGGTCGAGGAACTCCAGCTGGTAGTCGCCGGGCACGCCGAAGATCTCGGTCACTCCCAGCTCGGCGAGGCGGTCCAGCAGATAGTCACCGACCGTGTAGGCGTTTTCGGGCATGCCGCTAGTGTGCCTCGCATGACCAAAACCGGCCCCTTGGATGGCGTGCGAGTTGTCGAACTCGGCGGCATCGGCCCCGGCCCGCACGCGGCGATGATGCTCTCCGATCTGGGCGCCGACGTGGTGCGGGTGCGCCGACCCGGCGGGCTCACCATGCCTGCCGAGGACGTGGACCTGCTGCACCGGGGCAAGCGCATCGTGGATCTGGACGTCAAGGCGCAACCGGACAAGTTGCTCGAGCTCGCCGCGAAAGCCGATGTGCTGCTGGACTGTTTTCGGCCGGGCACGTGCGAGCGGCTGGGTATCGGCCCGCAGGAGTGCGCTGCGGTCAACCCGCGACTGATCTTTGCCCGCATCACCGGCTGGGGTCAGGACGGTCCGCTGGCGCAGACGGCCGGACACGACATCAATTACCTGTCGCAGACCGGTGCGCTCAGCGCCATCGGCTACCGCGACCGCCCGCCGGTGGCGCCACTGAACCTGGTCGCCGACTTCGGCGGCGGATCGATGCTCGTGGTCATCGGCATCGTGACCGCGCTGTACGAGCGGGAGAAGTCCGGCAAGGGCCAGGTGATCGACGCCGCGATGGTCGACGGGGTCAGCATGCTGGCGCAGATGATGTGGACCATGCGGGCCACCGGTTCACTGCGCGATGAGCGGGAGTCGTTCCTGCTCGACGGTGGTGCGCCGTACTACCGGACCTACGAGACGTCCGACGGAGGTTACATGGCGGTGGGGTCGATCGAGCCGCAGTTCTTCGCCCAGCTGCTGGCCGGGCTCGGGCTGTCCGCCGACGAGATTCCCGGACAGTTCGAACTGGCCCGGTACGACGAGATGCGCGCGATCCTCACCGAACGGTTCGCCACCAAGACTCGCGACGAGTGGACTGAGGTGTTCGCAGGCACCGACGCGTGCGTGACACCGGTCCTGACCTGGGGTGAGGCCGCCGAGAACGAGCACCTGCGGGCCCGTTCGACGCTGGTGTCCCTCGACGGCGTCGACCAGGCCGCACCCGCACCGCGGTTCTCCCGCACGCCCGCGGGAACCCCGGGCACACCTCCGAAGGGCACCACGGCGATCGAGGACATCGGCTGGACCTGACCGGCCAGGGGACTTTCGGCCCTGTGGAACCTGCCGATTACCGACGAGCATCGAGGTATGACTTCCTCGGACAAGCCGGTAGTGGTCGGAATCGACGGCAGTGGCTCGGCCATCAACGCCGCCCGCTGGGCAGGCGGTGTAGCCGAGAAGTTCGGCGCGCCCCTGCACATCGTGTATGCGCTGCCGACCCTCGGCCGCAACCTGAGCCAGACCGCCGCCGCGATCACCGCCGCGACGATGTCGTATCAGCAAGACAGCGCCGATCTGTACCTCAAGGCCGCCGCCGACGCGGTGCGGTCGGAGCGAGCAGGACTCACGATCACAACAGCTTCGGTGAACGAACCCGCCGACGAGGCGCTGATCGAGGCCAGCCGAACAGCACAGCTGGTGGTGCTGGGCGGCAAATCGGTCACGCCCGCGGCAGCGGTGTTGGTGGGGTCGGTGTCGCTTGCGGTCGCGACGCGTTCCGCGTGCCCCGTGGTCGCATTCCGCGGGGACGCCGTCGCACCGGGGGATGGACGTGTCGTGGTGGGCGTCGACGACAGCCCCGCGGCCGCGGCGGCGCAGGCGGCGGCCTTTGCGTTCGCGGAGCGCTTCGGCGCGAGCCTCACGGCGGTGCGATCACTGTCGTTGACGCCGCCACCCGAGGCCGGTGTCACGATCCCATTCCTGATCGACTGGGAAGGTCTCGAAGCCGCCGAGCTGGTGTCACTGGCCGCGGCCGTCGAAGCCGAGAACACCAAGCACCCGTCGGTCGAGGCGGAATGCTTCGTCGAACTGGAATCCCCGGGAAAAGCGATCCTAAAGCATGCCTCCGGTGCTCAACTGATCGTGGTGGGAACCAGGGGCCGGGGCGCCGTGGTCGGCACGCTGCTGGGGTCGACGAGCCTCAACATGCTGCACCACAGCCCGGTGCCGGTGCTCATCTGCCGCAGTGCCGAGTCGTAAACCGCTGCGCGGAAAGGGGATTCGCATGTCTGAGGAGCAGGTTCGGCACGGCATCGTGGTCGGCGTCGACGGGTCGCCGTCGTCCGATGTCGCCGTGGCATGGGCTGCCCGGGATGCCGCACTACGTGGGGTGCCGCTGACCTTCCTGCATGTGCTGCCCATGGCCGCCGGGCCCGCATACCTCGACATGGGACTGCCGGACGATTACTGGGGCTGGCAGCAAAAGCGTGGACAGGAGGTGGTGGCTTTGGCGCGCGACATCGCCAACAAGGCCACCGCGGGGCAGGAACGCCTGCAGCTGGACGCCGCCGTCGTATCGGGCAACACGGTCGGCACGCTGGTCGATCGCTCGCGCCGCGCCGACCTCCTGGTCGTCGGCAGCCGGGGCCTGGGCAAGTGGAGCCGCCGGGTGCTCGGCTCGGTCAGCTCCAGTCTCGTGCGGCACGCGCACTGCCCGGTCGCGGTGATCCACGATGAATCCCATCCGGCGGATGACGCACCGGTCGTCGTCGGCGTCGACGGTTCGCCCGCATCGGAACTGGCCACCGAGATCGCTTTCGACGAGGCGTCGCGGCGCGGCGCCGAACTCGTCGTGGTGCACACCTGGAACGACGTCGACTACGAGTTCCCCGACGTCAAGTGGACCGATCTGACGCCCCGCGAGGACCGGATGGTCTCCGAGCAGCTGGCGGGCTGGTGCGCGCGCTATCCCGATGTGGTGGTGCGTCGGGAACTGATGCGCGGCAGGCCCGCACGAGAGCTGGTGGAGCAGTCCGATGGCGCCCAGCTGGTGGTCGTCGGTTCCCGGGGCAGGGGCGGATTCGTCGGCATGATGCTCGGCTCGGTCAGTGCTGCGGTGGTCGAATCAGTGCGGGTCCCGGTGATCGTCGCGCGCGGATCGGCGGAAACCGACGGTTTGCCGGGGCGGCAGTAACTACATTCGTGGGTATGGCCGTTCGCGCATCGCGAGAGGTCGTCTTCGACGCCCCGGCGAAGGCGATCATGGACGTCCTGGCCGATGTCGATGCACTCCCGACCTGGTCATCGGTACACCGGCAGGTCGAGATCGTCGATCGCTATCCCGACGGCAAGCCCCACCACGTCCGTGCGACCATGCGATTGCTGGGCATCACCGACAAGGAGATACTCGAATACCACTGGGGCGACACCTGGATGGTGTGGGACGCCGAGGAGAACCTGCAGCAGCGCGGGCAGCACGTCGAGTACAACCTCACGCCCGAGATCGACAAGACACGGGTGCGGTTCGACATCACGGTCGATGTGACCGTGCCGCTTCCCGAGTTCATCGTGCGGCGGGCCAAGAAGGTCGTGTTGCACGTCGCATTAGACCGGTTGCGTCAGCGCGTCATGGGATTGGCTCAGCCTGCGTAGAACGGAATAGCCGGTGCGGCGTGGCCGGTTGCTGCGGACATGCCGACAGGAATCGTTCTCCGGGTCAATCCCGATGCTGACAACGTCGTCGACGACGTGATCGCCCAGGCCCGCCGCGCCCACGAGGCCGGTGTTCGTCAGGTGTGGCTGGCCCAGCAATTCGACATCGACGCCATCACGCTGTCCGCGCTGATCGGGGCCGCGGTCCCCGATCTCGGCGTGGGGACATCGGTGGTGCCGATCAACCCTCGCCACCCGCTGCTCGTGGCTTCCGCGGCGCAGACAGCTCAAGCCGCGTCGCGCGGGCGGTTCAGCCTCGGCCTCGGTCTGGGTGCACACCATCCCGAGCGGCAGGCGTTCGGCACCGACTGGCCCAAACCGGTCCAGCGGCTGCGCGAGCACCTGACCGTGTTGCGAGCCATCCTCGACGACGGTGACGTCGACTTCCAGGGCGAACAGTTCAGCGCCGCCCCGGAGTGGCCGGTGCGCGTCGGAGGCGGCAGCGGCATTCCGGTGTATGTCGCGGCGATGGGACCCGCGGCCCTGCAGGTCACCGGTGAACTCGCCGACGGCACCATGCCGTATCTCGCCGGACCGCGCACCCTGGGGGAGTTCATCGTCCCGACCATCAACGCCGCGGCAGAGGCGGCGGGGCGCGCGCAGCCGCGCATCATCGCGATGGTGCCTGCGCTCGTGTCCGACGACGCGACCAGCGCGCGCGAACTGGCCGCCGAGCGCCTGGAGTTCTATCAGACCATTCCGTCGTATCAGAAGGTCATCGCCCGTGAGGGGCTGGCCAACGTCGCCGAGCTGGCCGCGGTTGGGCCGGCCGAACAGGTGCGGGCGCAGTTGCAGGCCTATCGGGATGCCGGGGCGACCGACGTCGTGCTCAGCCCGTTGCGGGCCGAGCAGGCCGACCTCGAAGCGCTGTGGGCGGTCACTGCGGAGCTGTGACGCGGAAGGTCTGCCGATACGCTTCTCACGCCGATCGCGCATGGGAATCGGCGAGCATTGTGTAGCAATTGTCGGTCTATTTCTTACACAGTGACGGACTGGCCGGGTCGTAGCTACTGGCAGGATGGCATGCCATACACAACTTCTGGCTAAAGGTCTCTTGCGTTGTCGCTCACAGTCTTTGACCGGTCAACCGGCGATGTGGCTCGGCCCAGCCGTCCGGCGATCCCGCTCAACCGCAGCCCGCAGAACTTGCCGCCACCCGCACTCGACGAATGGAGTTGGCAGCTGCGCGCCAGCTGCCGGGACCATCCGGCCGAGGTCTTCTTTCCCGACGAGGTGCGGGGACGTTCGCTGCACAAGCGTGAGGAGCGGGCCAAGGCGATCTGCCTGAGCTGCCCCGTCCTCCAACGATGCCGGCGCCACGCTCTGACGGCCCCCGAGCCCTACGGCATCTGGGGCGCGATGACCGCGCGGGAACGCGCCGCGAAGATGGCCGTCGAGTAGCAGCCCGTCACAGTTTCAGCACCTGCAGCCGCCGGATCGCTTCGTCGAGAGTGTCGTCGCGCTTGCAGAACGCGAAGCGTACCAAGTGATTCCACAAGTCGGCATGCGGTGCCTGCGCATCGCAGAACGCCGCCATCGGAATGGCCGCGACCCCGGACCGGTGCGGCAGCTCGGCGCAGAACGCCGTGCTGTCGTCGTAGCCCAGCGGCCGTGGATCGGCACACAGGAAGTACGTGCCCGCGCTGTCGTGCACCTCGAACCCGATCTCGGTCAGGGCCGCACTCAACCGGTCGCGCTTGCCCTGGAACGACTCGCGCAGATCCGCCACCCAGGCATCCTCGTGGTTCAGGCCGTGGGCGACCGCGGGCTGAAACGGTGCCCCGCCCACATAGGTCAGGTACTGCTTGGCCGCGCGCACGCCGGCGATGAGATCTGGTGCGCCGCAGGCCCATCCGATCTTCCAGCCGGTTACGTTGAACATCTTGGCCGCGCTGGAAATGGTGATGGTCCGCCCGGACATCCCGGGGTAGTTGGCGATCGGGCGGTGTGCGTGCCCGTCAAAGACCAGCTGCTCGTACACCTCGTCGCTGATCACCAACAGGTCGTGTTCGACTGCCAGCGCGGCGATGGCATGCAGCTCGGGGTCGGAGGCCACGGCGCCCGTCGGGTTGTGCGGCGAGTTGAGGATCAGGGCCCGGGTGTTCGGCGTGATCGCGGCGCGCAGGCCCTCGAGGTCGATCGCGAACCCGTTGCCGTCGGCGACCAGCGGGACATTGCGGCGCACGCAACCGGCCATGGCGATCACGGGGGAGTACGAATCGTAGAACGGCTCGATGACCAGCACCTCGGAGCCGGGTTCGACAAGCCCGATGAGCGAGGCGGAGATGGCCTCGGTGGCGCCGACCGTCACCAGCACCTCGGTGTCGGGGTCGTAGACCGTGCCGTAGTGGCGGTGCCGCTGCGCGGCGATCGCTTGCCGCAGCGCGGGGATACCGAGGCCGGGCGGGTACTGGTTGATGCCTTCGGCGATGGCGTCCTGCGCGATCTTGAGCATCGCGGCCGGGCCGTCCTCGTCGGGAAAGCCCTGGCCCAGGTTCACCGCGCCGAGCTCAGTGGCCAACGCCGACATCTCGGCGAAGATGGTGACGGCGTAGGGCCGCAGCCGTGTGACAGTCATGTTTCAAGAGGCTAGTGCGGGAATTCAGCGGCCACGCGGGGCGCTTACTGCAGGCGTGACCCACGCACTCGCCGCCGATTCCGCATTGCTTCAGCCCATCCAGGTGGGTGACACGCACGCCACCAACCGTCTGTTCATGGCGCCGCTCACGCGTTCGAGGGCCGCCGCAGACGGCACGCCGTCGGACCTGGCGGCCGAGTACTACTCACAGCGCGCCGCCGCGGGGCTCATCATCTCCGAGGCCACGGCCGTCTCGCGGACGGCCAACGGCGCCTATATGAACACCCCTGGCATCTACACCGATGCTCATCAGGCGAAGTGGGCCGAGATCGCGCAGGCCGTGCACGACACAGGCGGCAAGATGTTCGTGCAGCTGTGGCACGTCGGCCGCATGGGGCATTCGGAGATCAGCGGTGTCCGGCCCGTCGCGCCGTCGGCCATCGCCGCGGACATGCTCACCCACAGTCCCACCGGCAAGAAGCCGCTGGAGATCCCGCGCGCGCTCGACATCGAGGAGATCCCCGGCATCGTCGCCGACTTCCGGGCTGCCGCGCGGCGCGCCATCGACGCCGGGATGGACGGGGTGGAGATCCACGGCGCCAACGGCTACCTGTTGCACCAATTCGCCTCCGACGTCGTCAACCAGCGCACCGACGCCTACGGCGGGTCACCGGAGAACCGGGCCCGGCTGACCGCCGAGGTTGTCGAGGCTGTCGTCGCCGAGATCGGCGCGGGACGCGTCGGTCTTCGGATCTCCCCCGGAAACCACGCCGGCGACATGCGGGAGCACGACATGAACGTCTACGAGGCGCTGCTCGACCGCATCGCCCCGCTGGGCATCGCCTACCTGCATGTCCTCATCGATCCCAGCGCGCACATCTTCGGCGTGCTGCGTGCGCTGTGGTCCGGAACGTTCGTGCTCAACACCGGCCGCGACACCGGCACCGACTTCTCCCAGCTCGAGGCATACGCCGAGTGGGGAGCGATCAGCGCGGCCGCGGTCGGACGGACCTACCTGGCCAACCCCGATCTGATCGACCGGCTGGTGCTGGGTGCCGAGCTCAACGAGCCCGACGTCGCGACGTTCTACGCGCCTGGTCCGGTCGGCTACATCGACTACCCGACGCTTGCCGAGGTTGCCGAGCCGCGATCGGCATAGTTCGTCGCCCGTCTGCACACGCAGGGGAGATGCAGCGAGGGCTGAGACACGAAACGACGTGTTGAATTGCCACTGTCTCGTCAGTTCTATTTGTCGAACCGCTGTCGTTGCCGAACCCCGTATGCCGCCGCCTTGACGGCCTTGTCGTCCTCCATCCCTGATCCCAGGGCACCGCCGAGCGTTGCGACCGCCGCCACCAGCCAAGCCATCAGCAACAGGGTTGAGAGGCCGACGGGCTGGCCGATGTTGTGAGCGACCATCTCCGGCGGAAGCGTCCACCAGGCGGTCACGAGCAGCAGGATGAACAGGCCGATGTGGAGAATGGCGACGCCGATTGTCAAGGTGACGACAGTCGCTGCGTTGTACAACACCGCGCGCTCACGCTCGCAGGCCGACTGCGGCCGTTCCCATAATTCGTGGTCGAGGATGAGCCATGCGATCATCGCTGCGCTCGCCAAGATTGTGGCCGCGCTCAGCCGCCAGGGGCCCATGGTGGCGGACAACTGCCAAATCGTCGGATACGCAAGGCTTACCGCCCCAGCAGCGAACGCCGCCATCAACACCTTGGACAAACCAGCAGCCAATCGCCACGGGCGGTTGGCGTAGACCATGCCCATCAGAAGCCGCAGACGAGACAGTCCTGTCGGCGCGACGTAGCGGACGATATCGTCCTCCTGCGTCCGAGTCAGTCGCTTCGCGGATCGATGTTGCTTGTTCGGCTGGCACGTGACCTCGGCGACGACTGTCTGCGTCAAATTCCTCACTCGGCGATCGATGAACAACCCGCCCACTCCCGGGATGGAAATCAGTCCGAACCGCTCATTCACGCTGATATCAGCCATCACCGGCGTCGTCCCGCGGCGTCGCGGTAGATCGGTCAGGTAGATGACGATGTCCTCGGTCTCGCCAGCCGGGTTCACGGTTCGGATCACTTCTACGACCTCGGCATGCTCATCGACCGGATAGGAGCCGCGTCGCACAGACACGTCCCACTTGCCATCTGCGAGAGCCCACTCGGTCAGTGCGTTCGGGAGCGAATCAGAAAGCCGTTCGGCGATCGCCGCCGGAGCACCGGGATCGGCGATGAGTAAGACTGATGACGGAGCGCCTGGCATTGGGTCGGCATACCCCCGCAGCCTGCGCCGCCAAACGTGCCTGGTGGCGTGCGTGAGGGCAGGTCACGGGGCGGGGCGAGCGTCGGCGATCAGCTGCCGAAGTACTCGTGGATTTGGCGGATCGCCATCGATCCCTCGCCGACCGCGGAGGCCACCCGTTTGACCGAGCCGAGACGGACGTCGCCCGCTGCGAACACACCGGGCCGGCTGGTCTCCAACATCATCGGCCGGCGTTGCGTTCGCCCCTGCTCGCCGTCGGTGTCCGAGTAGAGCGCAGCCTGGCCGGTCGGCACGAAGCCGTGATCATCGAGTGCGACGGCGCCGGCGAGCCACGAGGTGTTGGGATCCGCGCCGATGAAAACGAACACGGCGCGGGTCTGGATCGTGTGACGCTCGCCGGTCCGGTTGTCCTCGGCCACCACCGCTGTCAGCACACGGTCTCCGTGCACCTCACGGATTTCGGTAGAAGACCGCACGGTCACGCGGGCGTGCTGGTGGATCTGGTCGACGAGATATCGGGACATGCTTTTGTTCAGGTCATCGCCGCGGATCACCACATACACCCGCGAAACCCGCGCAGCGAGGAAGATCGCCGCCTGCCCCGCCGAGTTACCACCCCCGACGATGATGACGGGCCCCGTACCGCACATCAGCGCCTCGACGAAGGTGGCGGCGTAGTAGACGCCGTTGCCCTCGTACGTTTCGATTCCCGGTACGGCGAGCTTCCGATACCGTGCTCCCGTGGCAAGCACGACGGCACGGGCGATCACCGACGCGCCGTCGGCGAGCCGGAGCAGATGCTGTCCGCCGTCGGATTCCAGCTGGGTAGCCTCCGCCGAGACGGTGATCCGCGCGCCAAACTTGCCGGCCTGCAGGACGGCCCGTTCGGCCAGGTCGGCACCCGAGATGCCGCCCGGGAATCCGAGATAGTTCTCGATTCTCGATGACGTCCCGGCCTGCCCGCCGGTTGCGATTCGCTCCATGGCCGCGGTGTTCAGACCGTCCGAGGAGCCATAAACCGCCGCGCCCAGCCCGGCCGGACCAGCGCCGACTACGACGACGTCGGATTCGTCGGCCAGTGTGTCGGGCACCGGCAGCCCGACCCGGCGGGCCAGCTCGGTGTTGGTCGGGTTGCGCAGCACCTCACCGCCCCAGATCACCACGGGAGTGTCTTGCGGCGATACTCCGAACCGCTGCAGCAGCCGCTCGGCATGCTTGTCACGTTCCAGGTCAATCCATCTGTGCGGTAACCGGTTTCGCGCTGCGAATTCTCGCAGTCGCAAGGTGTCGGGGTCATAACAGGAGCCGATGATCCTGAACCCGGTTCCTTCCTGAATCAGCAGCGAGCGGCGTAACAGGTATGCGCGCAGGAAGAGATCGCTGAGCACCGGATCGTGGGCGACCAGGTCACGCACCCGCTCGGTCGGCACCACGAGTACTTCGCCGGGTTCCACCACTTCGGCGGTGTAGAACGCGGCTTGGCCTTCGAGGTCGCCGAGCTCCCCGAGGAACCGCCCGGGGCCGTGTACCCGGAAAACGTGCCGATTGCCCGCTTCGTCGGTAGTGGTGATGGCGACCTTGCCGGACAGAATGATGAACAAGTAGTCGGAGCGCTCACCTTCGCGCACAAGCGTTTCGCCCGTGTCGACAGCGCGCCGGACGCCCCCTGCCTCGAGGGTGGCGATCTGATCGCCGGAGAGTCGCGGGTACGCGCCGTAGATGTCGGGGGTTTCTGCCAGCGAAGTCGATGCGCGCTGGTCGGCGGCGGCCTCAGACATAGTTCTCGTGGACGTAGCACCAGCGCCAATCTTCGCCGGGTTCGAAGGACTGCACGATCGGGTGGCCCACAGTGTGCGCATGCGCACGCGCGTGCCGCATCGGTGACGAGTCGCAGCACCCGACGTGCCCGCACGTCAGGCACAGCCGCAGATGCACCCACGGCGTGCCGAGCCGCAGACATTCCTCGCAGCCGTTCGTGCGGGGGCTCACCTGGCGAATCGTCGCCACGTGTGGATCTGCACCTACAGATGTCATGACCGTGCCTCCTTCGTGCTGTCGGCCGACAGTGCGTTGTCCAACCAATTGCGCAGCGCCGCAACCGGAGCGGCACCGGATTGCCGCGCCAGTAGTTTCCCGCGGTCGAGGAGCAGCAGCGTCGGCACCGCCTGCACCGTGAACCGCTGCGAAATCGCCGGTGCCTTATCCACGTCGACCTTGACCAGTTTGAGTTGTCCTGCACGTTCGGTGGCGAGCTGTTCGAGTGCCGGACTCACCATGCGGCACGGTCCACACCAGGTCGCCCACAGGTCGACGAGTACTGGAACCGAGGACTTTTCGGCAATATCAGCGAAGTCCGCATCGCCCGCCGCAGTGATCCACGGCAACCATTGGTGACAGTTCGCGCATCGGGGCTTACCCGCGGCCGCCGCGGGTACCCGGTTGCGTTTCCCGCAGTGCGCGCAGGTCAGGATGTCTGTTTCCATGGCGCCTCCTCCGTCACGCCACCAGGGCCGGTTCCGAATAGGCCACGGCGAGTTCGCCGTTCTCCACGGCGACGCGGATCTTGCCACCGCCTGCGATGTCGCCACGCAGCAGTGCCCGGCCGATCTTGGTCTCCACCTCGTGGGCGATGTAGCGGCGCAGCGGCCGCGCCCCGTACACCGGATCGTAGCCGTGTTCGGCGATCATTCGACGAGCCTCCGGGGTGATGTCGACCTCGATTTGCCTTTCCGCCAACCGATCCCGCAGTTCGGTCAGCTGCAGTTGGACGATCTGTTCGAGCTGCGGCATCGACAGCGGGGTGAACAACACGATGTCGTCGACGCGGTTGAGGAACTCGGGCCGGAAGTGTCCGCGCAGTTCGGCCATCACCCGGTCGCGCGCGTCGGGCTTGATCTCGCCGTGCGCGGTGACGCCGTCGAGCAGGTAGTGCGATCCGATGTTGGAGGTCATGATGACCACCGTGTTGCGGAAGTCGACCTGACGTCCCTGTGCATCGGTGAGCCGGCCGTCGTCGAGCACCTGCAGCAGGGTGTTGAACACATCGGCGTGCGCCTTCTCGATCTCATCGAGCAGTACCACTGAGTAGGGCTTGCGACGCACCGCTTCGGTGAGCTGGCCGCCCTCCTCGTAGCCGACGTATCCCGGTGGCGCACCGACCAATCGGCTCACCGTGTGCCGCTCCTGGTATTCGCTCATGTCAAGCCGGACCGTGTTGTCCTCGCTGTCGAACAACGCGGCGGCCAGCGTCTTCGCGAGCTCGGTCTTACCGACCCCGGTGGGTCCGAGGAAGATGAACGAGCCGATCGGGCGGCGCGGATCCCGGATTCCGGAGCGGGCCCGAATCACCGCATCGGCGACGAGCTGGACCGCCTCGTCCTGGCCGATCACCCGCTCATGCAGGATTTCGTCGAGCCGCAGCAGCTTTTCCCGTTCGCCCTCCTGCAATCGCGCGACCGGTATCCCGGTCCATGCGGCCACGATTTCGGCGATCTCGTCCTCGGTGACGACCTCGCGCAGCAGTCGTTTTTCCCCCTGCTTGGACGCCAGCTGTGCCTCGGCCGCCTGCAGTTTGCGTTCCAGTTCGTTGATCTGGCCGTAGCGCAACTCAGCCGCCCGGTTGAGGTCATAGTTGCGTTCGGCTTCTTCGGCCTCGTGCCGGAGCCGCTCGAGTTGCCCGCGCAGTTCCTGTACCCGACGGATCGCCTGTCGTTCAGCGTCCCATTGCGCGTGCCGGGCGTCGGCGTCGGCCCTCAGGTCGGCCAGTTCTTTGCGAAGTTCCTCCAGCCGGGATTTGCTGGCCGCGTCGGTCTCCTTGGCCAGCGCCGCCTCCTCGATCTCGAGTCGGGTGACGCGACGGGTGATCTCATCCAACTCCGCCGGCATCGAGTCGATTTCGGTGCGCAGCCGCGCGCATGCCTCGTCCACCAGGTCGATCGCCTTATCGGGCAGGAAGCGGTCGGTGATGTAGCGGTGCGACAGGGTTGCCGCCGCTACCAGTGCGGCATCCTGGATCTTCACCCCGTGAAACACCTCGAGGCGTTCGCGCAGCCCACGCAGAATCGAAACGGTGTCCTCGACATCAGGTTCGTCGACCAGCACAGTCTGGAACCGGCGCTCCAGTGCGGCGTCCTTTTCGATGTGTTTGCGGTATTCGTCGAGGGTGGTGGCGCCGATCATGTGCAGCTCACCGCGGGCGAGCATCGGCTTGAGCATGTTGCCGGCGTCCAGGGATCCTTCCGTCGCCCCGGCGCCGACCACGGTATGTAACTCGTCGACGAACAACAGGATCCGACCCTCGCCGGCCTTCACCTCTGACAGCACCGCCTGCAGCCGTTCCTCGAATTCGCCGCGGTACTTGGCCCCTGCCACCAGTGAGCCCATGTCGAGGGAGAATATTGTCTTGTCTCGCAGGCCTTCTGGGACATCGGCGCGCACGATCCGCTGGGCCAACCCCTCCACGATCGCCGTCTTGCCGACACCGGGGTCACCGATGAGCACCGGATTGTTCTTCGTCTTGCGGCTGAGAATCTGGATCACCCTGCGGATCTCGGCGTCGCGTCCGATCACCGGGTCCAGCTTGCCGGCGCGGCCTTCGGCGACGAGAAGAGACAGGTATTTCTCCAGCGCCTCGTAGGCCCCCTCCGGGGTCGCCGAGGTGACCCGCTGGTTGCCCCGGACCTTCGCCAGCGCAGTAAGGAACGAGTCTCGAGTCACGTCGTGGGAGGCGAGAATCCGTCCGGCGGCACTCGCTGAACCCTCTTCTGCGAGGGCGATGACAAGATGCTCCACCGATACGTATTCGTCCTTGAGCCGCTTGGCTTCCCGCTCGGCCGCCTCCAGCAGGTTCGCCAGGCGCCTGGTGACAGAGACCTGGCCCGGCGCGGCACCGGGGCCGCTGACCTTCGGACGTCGGTTCAGCTCGCGATCCAGGTCGGCGCGCAGTGCCGGGGTGTCGGCACCCGTCTGATCAAGCAGCCGCGGTACCAGACCCTCGGGCTGGTCGATCAATGCCATCAACAGATGCTCACCATCGACCTCGATATGACCCATCCGGGTTGCGATGCTCTGCGCTTCGGCCAACGCTTCCTGTGACTTCTGCGTCAGCTTGTTGATGTCCACCGTGACGCCCTCCTCCGGCGAGAATCGGATTCCAGCTCTTCGATGTGGTCCAGCAGATCGAGCACCAGCCCGATCGCCGCGTAGTTCAGTCCCAGACCGGTCCTCAACCGCTGGATACGGCCGACTGTCAGTAACGCAGACGGTTCGAACCGGAGATCGCCGCGGGCATCCTGTTGGCAAGCGACAAGGCCGAGCGCCACCAGTCGGCGCACCATGTCGGGATGCAACGCGCAGCGTTTTGCAAAGTCGTCGAGCTGCATTCCGGGCCGCCGCGCCAGGACATAGCGTGGTGTGGTCATGGTCCTCTCCTGGGGTCGAACGTGGACTCCGCCGCCAGTTGCCCGAACAGCTCGCGTTCTCGTGTCGTGGGTGTCGGTGGAACCATCACCTTGATCTCTGCGTAGAGGTCGCCCGCGGCACCGCGCGGGTTGGGCATGCCTTCGCCGCGCAGCCGCAACCGTCGGCCGGTCGACGACCCTTGCGGCACCTTAACTTTCGCTTCGCCGCCGGGAGTTCTCATGACGACAGTGGTCCCGAGCGCCGCCTCCCACGGCGATACCGGCAGATCGACGGTCACGTCGCGTCCGTCGAGCCGGAATCGGGGATGCGGCTTGATGCGCACGCGCAGGTACAAATCTCCGGCCGGTCCATCGCCGCTACCTCTGCCACCCTCACCCGCCAGCCGTATCCGCTGACCGTCGATCACACCGGCAGGAATGCTCACCCCGTAATTGCGGCCATCCAGTGAGATCTGCCGTTTGCCGCCCCGGTAGGCCTCCTCGACGGTCAGGTCCAGCAGCGCTTCCTGGTCGGCACCCGGAATCGGCCCGAATCCGCCACCGCCGCCGAACATGTCGCCGAAAAGGTCCTCGATGTTGATGCCATCGGCGCCGGCGAAGCCCTGGCCGTATCGCACCCGCGGGCCGGAGGGCCCTGCGCTGCCGAAGCCACCGGTACCGGCGCCCACCCGCTCTTCCCAGTCCTCGGGCACCTTCCGGAAGTCTTCGCCGAACCGGTTGTAGCGCTTGCGGGTTTCGGGGTCCGACAGCACGTGATAGGCCTCGTTGATCTCCTTGAAGCGTTCTTCGGCCGCTGGATCCTTGTTGACGTCGGGGTGATGCTTGCGGGCTAGTGTGCGGAACGCCTGCTGGATCTGATCGGTGGTCGCGTCGCGCGACACCCCGAGGACTTCGTAGTAGTCGCGGGCCACCCGATCTCACTCCTCGTGTCGGCTGACCACCACGGCCGCCGGCCGCAGTTGCCTTGATCCGTCGCCGTAGCCCGGTCGAAGTACTTCGACGACCGTCCCGGGCGCGCTGTCCGGGTGGTCCACCACACCAACCACCTCGTGACGCTCCGGGTCGAAGGGCACCCCTGTCTCCGCATCGCGCAGATAGCCGAGCTGCTCGAGAACCTGTAATGCTTGGTCCCAAATGCTCCGCACGCCTTCGACGACCGCGTCGGACTGGTGACCCGCGTGGGCAATCGCCCGCTCCAGGTTGTCCACGACGGGCAGCCACGCGCCTGCCACCCTGGACCGTTCGGTTGTTCGTTCGCGGTCCAATTCGCGGGCATGCCGCTTGCGCAGGTTGTCGAGATCGGCGACGGCGCGGCGCCAGCGGTCTTCGAGCTTGGCCAGCTCGGTGTCCGAAGAAGGTTGGGATGCAACCGCTTCTGGCGGACTTTCGGCTACCCGATCATCGTTTTCGTCGGTCTTGGAATGTTCTGTCGAACTGACCATGGCGGCTCAGCCCCGGTCGAACTCGGCGTCGACCACATCGTCGTCACCGACTGGAGGGCGCCGGCCGTCGCCGGATGGTTGCCCGTTTCCGGCGCCGGACGATATGGGTTGTAGCCCGTAAAGTACCTGCTGCAGTTCGGATGTCAGCGATTGCACCCGTTCCAGCGGAGCCTCGTCCTTGACCGCTTGCCGAGCGTCGGCGACCAGCATCTCGGCCCGCGCCCGGTCATGCGGCGCCGCGGAGTCGCCCAGCTCGGCGAGCCGGCGCTCGACTTGGTAAGCCACCGAATCGAGTTCATTGCGCGCATCGACCAGCTTGCGCAGCTGTTCGTCCTCGCGTCGGTGTGCCTCGGCCTCGGCGAGCATCCGGTCTACCTCGTTCTGATCGAGGTTCGACTGTTCGCTGATGGTGATGCTCTGCTCGGCGCCGGTGTCCTTGTCGCGGGCGGTGACATGCAGGATCCCATTGGCATCGATGTCGAAGGTGACCTCGATCTGTGGCTCACCGCGCGGGGCGGGTCGGATGTTCTCCAGCTTGAACCTGCCGAGTACGCGGTTGTCCTTGGCCATCTCGCGTTCGCCCTGCAGCACAACGATATCCACAGCCGGCTGGTTGTCTGCGGCGGTGCTGAACACCTCGCTGCGCCGGGCGGGGATGGTGGTGTTGCGCTCGATGATCTTGGTCATCACGCCGCCGGCGGTCTCCACCCCCAGCGACAATGGGGTGACGTCGAGCAGCAAGACATCGGAGACCTCGCCCTTGAGCACGCCCGCCTGGATCGCGGCGCCGAGCGCGACCACCTCGTCCGGGTTGACGGTCATGTTCGGGTCCTTGCCCCCGGTGAGCCGGCGGACCAGGGCGTGGACGGCGGGGATGCGGGTCGACCCGCCGACCAGGATGACCTCGTCGATGTCGTTGGCCGTGACTTTGGCGTCGTCCATTGCCTGCTTGACAGGACCCATGCAGCGCTCGACCAGATCGTGTGTGAGTTCGTCGAATTTCGATCGATTGATGGTCATGGTGAGGTGCTTGGGGCCGTTGGCGTCTGCAGTGACAAACGGCAGGTTCACCTGTGTCTGCGTTACCGACGACAGTTCCACCTTCGCTTTCTCGGCCGCCTCGAACAGCCGCTGCAGCGCCTGCGAATCTTTGCGCAGATCAATGTTGTTCTCACGCTGGAATTCATCGGCCAGATAGTCCACGAGCCGGCGGTCGAAGTCGTCGCCACCCAGATGGGAATCACCTGCGGTGGAGCGAACCTCGACCACCCCGTCACCGACGTCAAGAAGGCTGACATCGAATGTGCCGCCGCCGAGGTCGAAGACCAGCACTGTCTCGTGACCCTTCTTGTCCAGCCCGTAGGCCAGCGCCGCTGCCGTGGGCTCGTTGACGATGCGCAGCACATCCAACCCGGCGATCCGGCCGGCATCCTTGGTGGCGTTGCGTTGCGCGTCGTTGAAATACGCCGGAACGGTGATCACCGCTTCCTTGACCCGTTCGCCGAGGAACTTGCCTGCGTCATCGACGAGTTTGCGCAGCACTTGCGCGCTGATCTCTTCGGGCGAGTACTGCTTACCCCGCACGTCGAAGCGTGCAGCGCCACCGTCGCCCTCTACAACGTCGAAGCTGACCGCCTTGGCTTCCTCCGATATTTCATCGAAGCGGCGCCCGATGAATCGTTTTGCCGAGTAGATCGTGCCCTTCGGGTTCATGATCGACTGCCGCCTGGCCAGTTGCCCGACCAGACGCTCGCCGTTTTCCGTGAAGGCCACCACCGACGGCGTGGTTCGCGCGCCCTCGGCGTTGGGAATCACAACGGGCTCCCCGGCCTGCCAGGCGGCGATCACCGAGTTCGTCGTCCCGAGATCGATGCCTACCGCTGTCGCCATCGTCTATTCCCTTCGGTTGTCGCTGGTGAGGAGTTGCAGTGCACGGGCGGCCATGTCAGCGTCGGCGACGACGTCGTCATACTGGGGCCGCAGTCCGCCCATCTCGCAACCGTCGAACGCTTAGCGATCACTGCCCCTACACCGGTAGGCCATCCGCATCAAAGCCATGACTCCTACTGAGTTGTGAGGCTCGCAATCGCTCCCCAGACAACGAGTCTGGCAATCCGTAGCGACTGTCGCGTGCTCCCGGTGAGCCGAAAATCGGGACTCTGATTCGCCCTGTCAGCACCACAGCGGCGAAGGGTCTGATGAGCGGACGCAGGTTGGGCACTTTCGGACCCGTAAAGGCGTTTCTTTCAGTGCCAACTGTGGGTATGCCGTTCCTCGGTGACGCCTCGGCGACCCCTCCGGCCACGGCGGCTCAGAGAGGAGGGAGCCGAGCTTCGCCGCCCAACATGAACGATGAATCGCGCAGCCCGGCAGAGGGCACTCGGCCTGACGAACAGGCCTTATCAGCGGGTCTGGCTGCCCTGTCGCGGCTCACTTTCGATGACTCCGACGTCGGCGAGATCTTTCGCGAAGCTAACGCCGCCTGCGGCCGACTCGCATCCTGCCAGGTCGAGGCCAGCTACCGGTCGGTGAACGGTGGATTCGTTCGCTTTCCACCGTCCGTGCCAGCGCACCCCGACATAAAACGGCACCGCGAGTCCGGCTGGGACGGCCACGTGGACACAAGAGACGGCCGGTGGGGGTGGGCGTTCCCGCTGAGTCACCGAAGCATCGTCCACGGGTGTTTGGTGGTCAGTGCTGCCAGCGCACCGTCGGACAATCAGATCCAGCTGCTGATCATCTTTGCCCAGCAGGCCGGGGCCGCTCTGGCACATGCCGCCCGGCATGACCGCGACACTAGGGACACCGCGAAGCTGACAAAATCAAATGCCGATCTGAAGGCCGCGAACCGCGCACTCGGCACCATGGTGACGCGGCTACGGCGACAGACGAATGTGCACGAAATGCTGAGCGCGGCAGTGGCCGCGGGAATGGGTGAGCAGGGTATCGCGGATGCGCTGAATGACCTGACGGGGCATTCGGTGGGTGTCGAGGATCGGTTCGGCAATCTGCGCTGCTGGTCTGGTTCCGGACAGCCCCACCCCTATCCCAAACAGCTCGCGGATGAGCGCGAACTCCTGCTTCACGAGTTGGCCGCACAAACGGGTCAGGCGCGAATCGGCGGACGAGTACTCACACTTGTCCAGCCCCGGACCGAGATCCTCGGAGTCCTCGCGTTGAACGACCCGGACGACACGGTGACGGCGGACGACTTGTTTGCCCTGCGCTATGGCGCCATTGTCTTGGCGCTGGAGCTTTCTCACCAGCGAACCGTCGCTGAGATCGAAGTCAGTTTGCGTCGCGATCTTGTCGATGATCTGTTGGCCGGCACCGACCGAGACGGTGCCTACGCTCGTGCCGACGCTCTGGGACATGACCTACGACGTCCCCACCATGTGGTGGTGATGCAAAGTGCCGGTGGCGCTGAGAGCGCGCCGCCAAGTGCCGCCGGACGGGCCGCGACGGCGTTGGGCCTGAACTATCTGCTCGGGCGCCATGCAGGTCTGGTTGTTCTACTTACCGACGGCCGCCCGGACCCGCGGGCGTTTCACGACGCAATCAGTGGAATCCTTGGCATGACGACCAGCGTGATCGGTATCGGCTCTCGATGCGTCGTGCCCGAGGATTTTCCGCAGTCCTTCATCGAAGCGCGTCGCGCCATGAACATCCGGCTGCGCTCAGTCAACCCCGAAGGCGCAGCGGCGTTCGACGAACTCGGCTTCTATCGCCTCATCGACGCCGCCCATGGCGGCGGCGAGGTCGAGAGTTTCGTGCGCGAATGGCTGGGCGCACTACTGGATTACGACGAAAGCAAGAACTCCGACCTAGTGATGACCCTGAGCGATTACCTGGAATGCGGTGGAAACTATGACGAATCGGCAGCTGCATTGCACATCCATCGCAGCACGCTGCGCTACCGGCTGGCGCGCATCGCTGAACTCACCGGTCACGACCTCCGCAAGGTCGATACCCGGTTCAACCTGCACGCCGCGACTCGGGCGTGGCGGTTCCTGAATCCTGATGGCTGACCGGACGGGGTCGGCATCAGAACATCAGCCGGAATATTGTGAACACCCTGTTCCAATGCTCAGTCGACGGGTGAGACACCGTCGCGTCTACCACGCGAAACGAACGGGCCAGCGCGATACTCAGCCCGCCGAACAGCTCTGGCAGCAGATGCTCGGTGTCCTCGGCGAACGTAACGTCCCCAGGTGGTTGCCGCACCACCTGGCGCAGCAGCTCCCGGATCTCCTCGGCTTCCTCGAGCTTGTCGAACTCACGCATTCGCTCCTGCAGGCCCTTGGTGATCGGAAGATCCTGCGCCACAATCACGTCGCGCCCGTTCCACTTGGCCGAGTTTCGCCCCGCGATAGCAACCTCATCGATCTGCTCGTCGACGAACTCCCGGAAGCGACGTACGTCGTTCTTGTCGATGTTGATGCTTGCGACCGAGCGGAAGAACCGTTCGAACACCGGAATACCTGACGGATGAGTCACTCGATACCTCCGTTACACAGTTCCCGACTGACCCGAGCAGGCCAACACACAACATTGGCACTGTTGTCGGTGACCCCGAACCGGACCCGCAGGTGCAATCTCGCCGGGCCGGTTCGGCTTCACAGGTCAGGAGGCACCCCGGGGAGGCTGCGGTCAGCGTCGATTTTGTGTGGCGTAAGTCTCCCAACCAACAGGTTGGTTTGCGATCCTGTTACTCTCCGGTAGAGGACTGCTGTCAGCGGTTCCGCAAACCCAATACCTGAACCTGGACTGCAAAGAGGCAGGGAGCAGACACATGTCAGAAGAAGCGTTCATCTACGAGGCGATCCGTACGCCGCGTGGCAAACAGCGCAATGGCGCTCTCAACGAGATCAAGCCCGTCAACCTCGTGGTTGGGCTGATCGAGGAGATCCGCAGCCGCTACCCCGACCTCGACGAGACGCTGATCAGCGACGTCATCCTCGGTGTGGTGTCCCCGGTCGGTGATCAGGGCGGCGACATCGCGCGCACCGCGGGCCTGGTCGCCAAGCTGCCGGAGACCACCGGTGGTTTCCAGCTCAACCGCTTCTGCGCCTCGGGTCTGGAAGCCGTCAACCTGGCCGCCCAGAAGGTCCGTTCCGGTTGGGACGACCTGGTGCTGGCCGGTGGCGTCGAGTCCATGAGCCGCGTCCCGATGGGTTCGGACGGCGGCGCCTGGGCCGGTGACCCCGAGACCAACTACCGCATCGGCTTCGTGCCGCAGGGCATCGGCGCTGACCTGATCGCCACCATCGAGGGCTTCTCCCGCGAGGACGTCGACGCCTACGCCGCGCGTTCGCAGGAGCGCG
Source organism: Mycolicibacterium brisbanense (assembly GCF_001570425.1). Classification (GTDB taxonomy): domain Bacteria; phylum Actinomycetota; class Actinomycetes; order Mycobacteriales; family Mycobacteriaceae; genus Mycobacterium; species Mycobacterium brisbanense. The sequence continues at coordinate 254,810 of NZ_BCSX01000007.1, read as the reverse complement.
CCGCCGCCGCATGGTCGGGTGGCTACTTCGCCAAGTCCGTCGTGCCGGTCAAGGACCAGAACGGCCTCGTCGTGCTCGACCACGACGAGCACATGCGGCCCGGCACCACCGTGGAGAGCCTGGGCAAGCTCAAGTCCGCCTTCGAGGGCCTGGGTGCCATGGGCGGCTTCGACGATGTGGCGCTGCAGAAGTACCACTACGTCGAGAAGATCAACCACGTTCACACCGGCGGCAACAGCTCGGGCATCGTCGACGGCGCAGGCCTGCTGCTGATCGGGTCTGAGAAGGCCGGCCAGAGCCAGGGCCTGACCCCGCGCGCCCGCATCGTGGCCACCGCCACCAGCGGCGCCGACCCGGTCATCATGCTCACCGGCCCGACCCCGGCCACCAAGAAGGTGCTGGACCGCGCCGGCCTGACCGTCGACGACATCGACCTGTTCGAGCTCAACGAAGCGTTCGCCTCGGTGGTGCTGAAGTTCCAGAAGGACCTGAAGATCCCGGACGAGAAGCTCAACGTCAACGGTGGCGCCATCGCGATGGGTCACCCGCTGGGCGCCACCGGCGCCATGATCACCGGAACCATGGTCGACGAGCTCGAGCGTCGTGGTGCTCGGCGTGCCCTGATCACGCTGTGCATCGGCGGCGGCATGGGCGTGGCCACCATCATCGAGCGCGTCTGAGAGGGCTGAACAACAATGGCTGAGAACACCATTCAGTGGGACAAGGATGCCGACGGCATCGTCACCCTGACATTGGACGACCCGACCGGTTCGGCCAACGTGATGAACGAGCACTACAAGGAATCCATGCATACCGCAGTGGAACGCCTTGTGGCCGAAGCTGATTCGATCACCGGCGTGGTGATCACCAGCGCGAAGAAGACCTTCTTCGCCGGTGGCGACCTCAAGGGCATGATGAGCATCGGGCCCGACGACGCCGCCGAGGCGTTCAAGATGGTCGAGGACATCAAGGCCGACCTGCGCCAGCTGGAGACCCTGCAGAAGCCCGTCGTCGCCGCCATCAACGGCGCTGCGCTCGGCGGCGGCCTGGAGATCGCGCTGGCGTGTAACCACCGCATCGCCGCCGACGTGAAGGGCAGCCAGATCGGCCTGCCCGAGGTTACCCTGGGCCTGCTGCCCGGCGGTGGCGGTGTCACCCGCACCGTGCGGATGTTCGGCATCCAGAAGGCGTTCATGGAGGTGCTGAGTCAGGGCACCCGCTTCAACCCGACCAAGGCCAAGGAGACCGGCCTGGTCGACGAGTTGGTCGGCTCCGTCGATGAGCTGGTCCCCGCTGCCAAGGCTTGGATCAAGGCCAACCCCGAGGCGCACACCCAGCCGTGGGATGTAAAGGGCTACAAGATGCCCGGCGGCACCCCGTCGTCGCCTGCGCTTGCCGCGATCCTGCCGTCGTTCCCGGCGCTGCTGCGCAAGCAGCTCAAGGGTGCGCCGATGCCCGCACCGCGCGCCATCCTCGACGCCGCTGTCGAGGGTGCGCAGGTCGACTTCGACACCGCGAGCCGCATCGAGAGCCGCTACTTCACCCAGCTGGTAACCGGCCAGACCGCCAAGAACATGATTCAGGCGTTCTTTCTGGACCTGCAGGCCATCAACGGCGGCGCGTCGCGTCCCGAGGGCATCGCCAAGCAGGACATCAAGAAGATCGGCGTGCTGGGCGCAGGCATGATGGGTGCCGGTATCGCCTACGTGTCGGCCAAGGCCGGTTACGACGTCGTGCTCAAGGACGTCACGCAGGAAGCTGCCGACAAGGGCAAGGCCTACTCGGAGAGCTTGGAGGCCAAGGCGCTCAAGCGTGGCAAGACCACCGAAGAGAAGAGTGCCGCGCTCCTTGCGAAGATCACCCCGACCGCCGACCCCAACGATTTCAAGGGTGTCGACTTCGTGATCGAGGCCGTGTTCGAGAACCAGGAACTCAAGCACAAGGTGTTCCAGGAGATCGAGGACATCGTCGAGCCCAACGCGCTGCTCGGCTCGAACACCTCCACGCTGCCCATCACCGGTCTGGCGACCGGGGTGAAGCGCCAGGAGGACTTCATCGGCATCCACTTCTTCAGCCCCGTCGACAAGATGCCGCTGGTGGAGATCATCAAGGGCGAGAAGACCTCTGACGAGGCGCTGGCCCGGGTGTTCGACTACACGCTGGCCATCAAGAAGACCCCGATCGTGGTCAACGACAGCCGTGGCTTCTTCACCAGCCGCGTGATCGGCACCTTCGTCAACGAGGCGCTGGCCATGCTGGGCGAGGGCGTCGAGCCGGCGTCCATCGAGCAAGCCGGATCGCAGGCCGGTTACCCGGCTGCGCCGCTGCAGCTCTCCGATGAGCTCAACCTGGAGCTGATGCACAAGATCGCCGTCGCGTCCCGCAAGGGCGTCGAGGACGAGGGTGGCACCTACGTGCCGCACCCGGCCGAGGCGGTCGTGGAGAAGATGATCGAGCTCGGTCGCCCGTCGCGCCTGAAGGGCGCCGGTTTCTACGAGTACGCCGACGGCAAGCGCACGCAGCTGTGGCCGGGCCTGCGCGAGACGTTCAACTCCGGATCCTCGCAGCCGCCGCTGCAGGACATGATCGACCGGATGCTGTTCGCCGAGGCGCTGGAGACCCAGAAGTGCATCGACGAGGGCGTGCTCACCTCGACCGCTGACGCGAACATCGGCTCGATCTTCGGCATCGGCTACCCGCCCTACACCGGTGGTTCGGCGCAGTTCATCGTCGGCTACGAGGGCCCCGGTGGTGTCGGCAAGGCGGCGTTCGTCGCCCGGGCCAAGGAACTGGCCGCCAAGTACGGCGACCGCTTCCTGCCGCCGGCCTCGCTGGAGAGCTAACTCCTCAGCGCGACAAGACGTGAAAGTCCCTGACACGCCGCGTGTCAGGGACTTTCCCGTCTGCTCGCCAGTGGGTCTCGGCATACTGACGTCGTCATACCGACAACAAGGGGGCCCCGATGGCGGACGCGACGTTGATCCCACTCGAAGTACTGTTCGGCAATCCGGAGCGCGTGGGCGCGCAAATATCGCCCGACGGGACGCGGCTGTCCTACCTGGCGCCCCTCGACGGCGTGCTCAACGTGTTCGTCGGGGAGATCGGGGCCGGTACCGCTCAACCGGTCACCCACGACACCGACCGGGGGATCCAGAACTACTTTTGGACCTGGGACAACCGGCACCTGATGTACGTCATGGACAAGGACGGCAGCGAGAACTTCCGCCTTTATGACGTGGATCCCAGCACCGGCGTCGAGCGCGACCTTACCCCGATGGATGGCGTCCAGTGCCGAGTGATCGCGCACCGCAAGAGATTTCCGAATGAGGTGCTGCTCGGTATCAACAAGGACAACCCGCAGCTGCACGACGTCTACCACCTGGATCTGAAAACCGGTGAGCTGCGCAAGATCCTGGACAACCCGGGTTACCTCGGCTGGGTGGTCGACACCGAGCTGCGGGTGCGTGGCGCGTTCGCTCCCACACCCGAGGGCGGCATGACGATCATGGTGCGCGACGACGAGGACGCGGACTGGCGGGTGCTGCTCGAAGTCGGGCCGGAGGATGCCGAGACGACGGGCCCGGTCAGCTTCAGCCTGGACGGCAGCGCGATGTATCTGCTGTCCTCGGTGGACTCGAACACCACCCGGCTGGTGAAGATGGACATCGCCGGCGGCGCAGTCGAAGTGATCGCCGAGGACCCGGTCTATGACGTCAGCGGGACCATCATCGACCCGGACACGCGGGAGATCCAGGGTGTCACGGTGTATGCGGATCGGGTGCAGTACCGCATTTTCGACGACCGGATTCGCGGCGACATCGACGCGCTGGAGCAGTTGAGCCCGGGTGAGCTGATGATCAACGACCGCAGCGCCGATGACGGCACCTGGCTGGTCGCGTTCGACAACGACGCCGGCCCGGTGAAGTACTACCTCTGGGATCGCGCCTCGCAGACCGCGACGTTCCTGTTCGATCATCGCCCGGAGCTCAACGACTACCCGCTGGTGCCGATGGAGCCGTTCAGTTTCACCGCGCGCGACGGGCTGACCGTCCACGGCTATCTGTCGTTCCCACCCGGGGTGGAGCGCTCCGGGCTGCCGGCCGTGCTCAACGTGCACGGCGGGCCGTGGGCGCGGGTCGGTTGGGGCCTGGGTCTGGAACAGCAGTGGCTGGCCAACCGCGGCTACGTCTGTGTCGACGTGAACTTCCGCGGCTCCAGCGGATATGGCAAGGAGTTCCTCAACGCGGGCAACCGCGAATGGGGCGCCAAGATGCACGACGACCTGCTCGACGCCGTCGACTATCTGATGGGCAAGGGCTACATCGACGCCAAGCGGGTCGCCATCTACGGCGGTTCCTACGGGGGCTACGCGGCGCTGGTCGGTGCGACGTTCACGCCGGACGTGTTCACCTGCGCAGTCTCGATTGTCGGCCCCTCCAACTTGAACACCCTGATCGCGTCGTTCCCGGAGTACTGGAAGCCGATGATCCAGTTGTGGCACAAGCGAGTTGGAGAGGACCCCGACTTCCTGTGGTCGCGTTCACCGCTGTCGCGGGTGGACGCGATCAAGATTCCGATCCTGATCGGTCAGGGCGAGAACGACCCCAGGGTCAAGCGCGCCGAATCCGAGCAGATCGTCGCGGCGATGGCCGAGCACGGCATCGACCACGAATACGTGATGTACGAGAACGAAGGTCACGGCTTTGCCAAGCCGGAGAATCGGCTGGACTTCTTTCACCGCGCTGACCGCTTCCTGGCCAAGCACCTCGGTGGCCGCGCCGAGTGAGATAGCTCCGCGGCGTTGAAATTGCGCTCAGGGCCGTGGAATTCGAGGATTCACGACCCTGCGCGCAATCTCAGTAGTGCGGCGTTTCAGCCATACGCTCAATCCGCCACATCGAACGCGGCGTGGACTTTTGTCGGTTTGACGCGAACCACGAGTTCGCCTGGAACGCCGTTGCGCCTGCCGAATTCCTCAGCGCGGTCAGCGCCCATGTACGGGCCGCCGGTGCGGGTCGCGATATCGAGAAGCTCATCGGGATCTTCGCTGATCGACGCCACGCCTTGGACTTGGACGAACGCATACGGCGGGTTGGCGTCGTCGACGCACAGCACTACTCGCGGGTCGCGGACCAGCGCTCGACCTTTCGCGGTGTCCTTGCCCGTGTTGAACACCAACGCGCCGTCGTCGACCACAAACCACACGGGCGCTGCCAAGGGGCGGCCGTCCGCTGCCACCCAGCCGAGAACTGCGGTTCGTGTGCCCTCGGACAGGAATGCGATCACATCGTCGGAAAGTTCGGTCATGCGGCCACGCTACGCCCGAACACCCTGCCGCCGCGGCCACACCGTCGTCATGGCTCAGCCTGAACATCTCGGTGCAACCCGATTGTGCCGCCCGTCAAGATATTTGACGCCCTTCCGAACGTCGTAACCTCTGGCCAGGAGGTGCTCGAACAACTCGCGCCGACGGTGCCGCACCGACAATCACTTTGCGCTGCAGTGACTTTGGTCAAACCACGATCGTGTTATCTTCTCGGCTGGTTGTCAGCGTAAGCGTCAGAAGACGATGCCTCACAACTGATCATGCTGATCTGATCGCGGCACAAGTGCTTTCAGCGTGACGCGGTGAAGACAGACCGCTTGTGCCGACCCACGGCCAATCTGCCTAGTTGGGCGATGGTGGTGGCTCGGGTTGGAAGGGGGTGTACCACCACCAGTCGGCGCGTTCGCCGGTCGGTCCGCGATAGGGCGGGACATTCGGTGGCGGGGTGGTCGGTGGCCGCGCCAACGAACCGCCATGTAATTCTCGGCCGGTGGCGTCGGTGACCCTGAGCCGTTCGGCGGGACCGGTGATGGTGATGCCCCCACGGTGATGCAACCGATGATGAAAAGCGCAGAGCAGCACGAGGTTGCACAGTTCGGTGGGGCCGCCATCCTCCCAGTGGGCGATGTGGTGGGCATGCAATCCGCGGGTGGCTCCACAGCCGGGCACCGCGCAGCACCGATCGCGATACTCCAAGGCGCGGCGCAGCCGGCGGTTGACGGTGCGGGCGCGACGCCCCGCCCCGATCGGTTGTCCGTGGCGTTCGAACCACACCTCACACGTCGCATCACATGTCAGGTAACGCCGCTCATCCTCAGACAGCACCGGGCCCAGATGCAGGGCAGCAACGGGTTTCTCGCCATCGCGGTCGAGATCAACATGCACCACGACGGTGGTGTGTTGCCCGTGCGGGCGGGCCGCCACATCAGCATCCCACCCCGCCTCGACCAGACTCATGAAGGCATCCACGGTGGTCGGGAAGGGTGGTGCCTGCTCCGAGACGTGGTCGGCATTCTCGTGGTCACGTTTCCACGCCGCGATCAGCGCCTCCTGATGCGAGCGCATCCCGGCATCGAGTTTCGCCGCCGCCAACCGCGGCAGGGTGATCTGATACGTCGTGCAATCGTCATGCTCGACTTTGGTGAACGAGCGTTTGGGCTCCGGCACCACCGGCTCGGCTTCCGCTTCCGGGTCGGGGTCGGCCGGCGGTTCGGGTTTGGGTTCCAGTTTCACCGCGGTGCGCAGCTGGGCCACGGTCGCCACCGCGGCCAACTCCGCGTAGTGCGCATCGGAACCGTCGGCGGCGCGCTCAGCGATCACCCCCACCTGATCGAGCGACAACCGGCCCTCCCGCAGGCCCTCCACGCAGAGCGGGAAGTCCTCGGCTCGCCGCGCCACCGCCACCACCGTCTCGGCATTGTTGGGGGTGATCCCGGTCTTCCAGGCCACCAACGAGGTGATCGACCGGGCCCCGGTGGCGCCCCACAACCCGTCGCGCTCCAGTTCGGCGACGATGTCGACCATGCGCCCGTCGATCGCATTGCGCTGCCCGGCCAACTCCGACAACTCTTCGAACAACACCTCCACCCGCTGCGCAGGACTCACCCCGTCAGCATCGAAAGGTGTTGCGTCCGAAGGCATGGCCCCATTATTGCAGCGGGGTACGACAAGTTTCCTCGGCCTGAAACCGTTCGCGCGCAACCTGATCGAGCGACACGTCCCGCCGTTGACCCTGCGGTGAGGGCGTTGGTTTCTCATGCTTTTGCGCCGTGGTCGCAGAGTCAGAGTGCCGACGGGGGAGGCGCAGTTGCCGGCCGCTGAGCATTACAGAAACTGGCTCCAAGCCGCCTGCTCGCTGACGTCGATCATCTTCAGCAGCAGCAGCAGCCGTTCCGGCTCGGTCAACTGTCAGTCGACCGTCAATCCGATGGTGGTCAGCTGAGCATGGCCCCGGGTGGTGAGGTGTCCTCAGCATTCCCAGACGGTGCACAGTTGTGGGTTCATCGCCGCGAACACATCCTCGTCGGGAGTGCCAGCCCATGGCTTAACGGGCGTTCCGGTGGCCCACACGGTCAGCTCGGTGACGGTGCTGCCGACGTTGGCCAGGTAGATATGTCCGAGGGAACCTTTGGGGGAACGGATTTCGGCGGCGACCTGATGGCATCCACCGCGCGGCGTGCTCGGGCACGGGGAGCCCGCAGGGGTGGTCGACTGCAGGGTGATTTCGGGTGGGGTATCGGTGCAGTGGGTGAGGATGTCCTGCAGGTTGGAGAAGTCGGCACCCGCCGTTTGTCCCATGGTCCACGGGTCCCCGGGGTAGTGGACGATGACCTGTTGGGCCGACCAGTAGCCGTCGCCGTTGTCCACAACGGCGCGGGCATGGTCCCCGCCGGCAAGGGGGGACGGTGTTGCGCCGCAGAGTGCGTAGAGCAAGAACGTGTTTCTTCCCAGTGGTTCTGCACGGCCGGCGAGATCCGGCCACGGTTGGTCGGCGTTCTGCGGAATGCGGTCGGCGCTGATCCACGCTAAGGCAGGGACCGATACCGGTGCCTGCGACGCCCGGGTCGGCAACGGGGTGGGGGTCGGTGCCGCCGCGGGTTGCGATGTGCTGGTGCCTGCGTCGGGCTCGGGCTGCGGCGCTCCTGCGGTGACGGTGTCGCACGCCGCCAGGGCCACGGAGCCCACGACCGTTGCGAGGACGAGCGCGCTCGCATACCTGACATGCATCCGAACTCCTCCGCGGTATCGAGTCAGCTTCGCCGCGCGAACACGTAATGCCGGGCCGGATCCTTGCCGTTGTGGTCCATCGCGGGTTCGCTGCCGCTGGACACCAGGGACCAGTGCTCCGAGAACCGGTGCTTGACCTCCGCTTCGGCGATGCCGGGCACACCGAATGACGTGCCGGGAACGAACGCCACGATGGACAACACCGCATCGGGCGCCGCGACCGCCGTGATCTCCCGAACGTACGCGTCGCGGTCATCGGCGCTCATCCCGTGCAGACACCCGCTGTCGACGATCAGCGTGTAGTCGTGGTCGACCGCCGCGGTGCTCAGCCGGGTCGCGTCGGCTTGGAGAAACCGCACGTCGACACCCCGTTTCGCGGCCTTCGCCCGCGCCTTGTCGACGGCGGTCGCGACGAAGTCCACGCCGGTCACCTGCCAGCCCTGCTCAGCCAGATAGATCGAGTTGTCGCCTGTGCCGCATCCGACGTCCAGCGCCTTGCCCGGCGGTAGCGGATCGTCGCCTTCGATGAGCTGCAAAAGGCCCTGCGCGAGCGGGTGCCCGTCCCACGGCGTGAACCCGAGCCGGTAGAACACTCGGAACAGCCGCTGTCGGGAAGCCATACCCCCACCCTGCCCCGTCAGGCGATGCCTGCCAAGGCGGGGTGTCAAGCCCAGTCGTCGTGTTCGATTTCCTCGCCTTCGTCGACCCAGATGCGATGAGTAAATCCATCGTCGTCGACTTCGGCTTTCCACCCGGTCGGCACATTTCCCGCGCCCCCGTCGAATGCGCTCAACACGCGCTCGCCACCGCTGTTGGCGGCGGATGCAGTGCCACCAGCGGTGTTGCTTGTGTCAAACCTGCTTGGCGCAGCCGTCGCGGGCATCGGCGCGGTGGCACTGGCCGGTCCGCCCGTGCTGACGGGTGGGGCGCCCGCACCTGTCGGGGGCCCTGAGCGCGCGGTCGGTTCCTGGGTGTTGGCATGGACGGGCGCAGATCCCGCGTTTGTCGAAGCCGGTCGCGTCGGCGCTGCACCGGCAGTGCGACCGGGGTTCACCGGGCTTGACGGAGTCGGCGTCGTGCCTGTGGTGGGCCGCGGTGTCGGTGCGGACGGAGGTTGGGCAGGTGTGCGCGGGGCGCTTGGTGCACTGCCGGGGGCCGTCGGGGTCGACGGGCCAGTGGGCATGGTCTGGCCTGGACTGTCGACCGTCGAACCCGGCTTTGCGGGAGAGCCGGGGCCGCTCGGCTTGGCGCCGGGTCCAGGGGCTGGCGCGGTGGTGTTGCCGTCCTTGGGTTTCGGTTCGCCGGGCGACGGATTGTCTGACCGATTCGGCGGGCCGGCGTGATCAGCGGGACTGCCGAGGCCGGCGGTTGCCTTGCGCAGTGCGTCGGCCAGCGCTCGGTCGGCGCTGTCGAATTGGGCGAGCAGGGTCTTGAGCTTGACCGAACTGATGGCAGCGATCTGCCGGACTTCCATCTCCGTGACGGGGCTCAACGTGGCCAGTTGATCGAGCAGACTTCCCGGCCGCACCGACACCGTGCCGTCATCGGCGACTTGCCAGCCCTGCTGGGTGAGCGTTTCCACTGCATCGACGACGACGGTGCGGATGGCGGACAACTGGGATCCGCCGTCGGACAGCGCCGAGTACAGCTGACCGAGGGTATCGGCGATCTTTTGCTGCTCGACGAGCGTGCGTTGCGCCGTCGCGATTGCTGCCTCGGAAGCTGTTCCCTCCCAACCGCTTCTCAGCCGGTCGAGGTTCTGCTTACCGGCGTCGAGCTGCTGACTGGCGGTGGTGGCTGAATCTCCGGCATGGACTGCGGCTGCCATGACCTGCTCGGGTTGCGAACCCGTGACCGAAGAAATCGTGACTGTCATCGGCGGGGCCCTGTCAGCATTCCCAAACGGTGCACAGCTGAGGGTTCATGGCTGCGAACACATCTTCATCAGCGGCGCCTGCCCATGGTGTGCTGGGGCTGCCAGTGGTCCAGACTGTCAGCTCGGTGATGGTGCTGCCGACGTTGGCGAGGTACACGTGGGCCGTGGATTTCCCGTCGGCAGAACGTATTTCGGCGGCAACCTGGTGGCATCCGCCGCGAGAGACGCTGGGGCATCTGGCGTCTACGGGGGTGGTGAACTGCAGTGTTGTGCCCGGTGCGGTGGAGGTGCACTGGTTCAGAACATTCTGCAAGTTGGAGGCGTCGAGGCTCACTGTCTGGCCCATGGTCCACGGGTCACCGGGATAGTGCACGATGACTTGTTCAGCCGACCAGTGGCCGTCACCGTTGTCGACAACGGCTCGGGCGTTGTCCCCATCGGCAATCGGTGATGGCGTTGCCCCGCACAGTCCGTAGAGGCGGAACGTGCTGGTTCCCAAGGGTTCTGCGCGGTCAGCGAGATTAGGCCACGGTTGGTCGGAGTTTTGCGGAATCCGATCGGCGCTGATCCAGGCCGCAGCCGGTACAGGCACCGCCGCTTGCGGCTTCGCGCTTGGCGATGGGGAAGCGCTCGCTGTCTGAGCAGTCGCGGCCGGCTTCGGCGGTGCAGAGCTTGTGTGGGTGGTCGGTTCAGCCTGGGGTGCGCCCGCCGTCGTAGTGCCGCAAGCCGACATGGCAGCGGCTGCAATGACTGTCGTGACAACGAGTACCAACGCGCGCCGGGCTGTCATCGAACTCCTGTTCAATCTCAATAACCCTGGTGGACGCCAGGATTGGCTTGCGGGATCTTGGCGAGAATGTTTGAACCGTCGGGTGCGACGCCGTAGTTGCCGACAAGGTAGTTCATCGATGCGGCGATGTTGGCGACCGGGTCGTATATGTCATTCGACGTGCCGGGTTGGTGGTACCGCGCGAAAGTCCCTGGCACGCACTGCGCCAGACCACGCGAACAGCCGTTGCCCGAGCCATCGGACACTTTGTACGTCGAGTTGGGCGGCTTGGCGTTGATGTCCCAGTTGTTGACCGCCATGGGGTTGTACGACGATTCGTGCTCAGTGAGAGTCATGTACGCGTCGATCCAGCGTTGCCGTGCAGCCGGGTCGGTGACGCCGCGTTGGTCCAAGGCCTGATTGATGGCGGTCCGGGTGGCGTCGGCGCCTGAGGGCCAGTTCCCGTTGTCGTAGGTCACCTGGTCGACGGGGATGGCTTGCGGACCCGCCCCCGGGGCCGGCGCGGGGCCGGGTTCGCCCTTCTTCGTGCCGCCGTCGTCTTTCTTGTTGGGATCATCGACAGTCTTGTCGAGCTTTTTGCCCAGCTCGGCATCGGTCTTTTCGTACTTGTCAGCCGCCTGACCGAGGTTGGTGGACAGCTGCGACAGTTCGTTGCCCACGTGCCGGACAGCGTTGTCGACGAGCGCGGCGGCCTGCTCGGCTGCGCCGCCGGTCACGAGGCCTGGCAGGCTCGCGGTCAGGCCCGAGAGCCCCTGGCCGATGTTCGCGCCGGACAGCGCGGCTCCGATCTGGTTGAACCCGTCCGCTGCTGACCGCAAGACACCGGGATCGACGCGCAGTTTCGGAGCCACCCACGGAGCCTAACCGTGGCGCAGACTCCGTCTGCGCGCCAATTCCGTTGTGCCAGTGGGTCTGTGAACCTGCTGGCAGGATGCTGTGAACGGTCTCGGTGTCAGAGGCTGCCGAGGTCCGCGGAAAGCCAGTGCTCGGGCTTCAGGTAGACCGCAACGCTGTCGCCGTGGTCGCTACGGGCGAACTCCAGATACGGTTCGACCTTTTCCGGGGCCAGATAGCGCTTGGCCATCTCGACGAGCTGCTCGTCGGTGCCGGGCTCGATGCGGCTCACCGCTCCGTCGACGGCCACGTAGCGCACGCTCGGCTCGAGCCGCTCGACCATCAGCGACAAGTGCCCGGCCGATTCGATGAGCCGGTGCTTGCGCGACCCGTTGCCGGTCAGCAGCCAGGGTTCGCCGCCCGGCGTGTACTGGTACCAGATCGGTACGGTCAGTGGTCCGCGCTTGTCGCCTGCAAAGACCGACAGGGCGGCGATGTGCGGTTCGGATAGAAACTGTTCGCGTTCGTCCTTGGAGAGGGCCATCCTGACAGCCTAGAACGACTTTTGAAAAACGCTGTGAAGCAGCTGTATTCAGATTCCGCGGACGCGAGAACGAAACGTCGCGGGGGTTTCACCGGTACGGGTGCGGAAGAACTTGGTGAACATCGTCGGATCGGGAATGCCGACGCGGGCGCCGATCGCGGTGCCCGTCAGGTCGGTGTGTACCAGCAGTCGCTTGGCCTCCAGCAGTACCCGGTTGTCGATGACTCCCTTGGCGCCGTGGCCCGTCGCCAGTCGGCACGCCCGCGTCAGCGTGCGCACGCTGTACCCGAGCTCGGAGGCGTAGTCCTCGACACGGTGCCGGTGCGCGTAGTCCCGCTCGACGGCCAGCCGGAAGTCGCGGAACACGGTGTTCGCGGAATCCGTCGAGGCACTCTCGGCGCTGGTTGCCAGGTGCAGCAGCAGCGCCGACAGCAGGTGGCGCACGATCTCGATACGGATCGCCTGAGGCGCACCCGCGTGGTCCCGGTGCGCGTCGACGAGGAGTCGGGCGGTTCGATCGGCTGCGGGAGATCGGATCGGCGTCGGTGTCGCAGGCGGGCTGTCGACGTCTGCTGCCGCAACCGTGGTCTCGTCGAGGAATCCTGACGGAAACAGCACGATGGTGCCCTCGGAATCGGCGAGGTCGGGCCGCCACTGCAGCACCTGGCGCGGCCGCACCCACAGCCAATCATTTTGGGCCAGTTCGTATTCGGTGAAGTCAACGGCACAGTGCATGGGTGGGCCCGTGACCGTGACGAGATGGTGGAACGCCGGGCGCATCGGGGTGAACGGGTCGAGACCGTGACCGCGTGCTCGCCGCTCCAGTTCGGCGAAGGTGAGCACTTCGACGCCGGGGGTGGCGGCCGAGTCGTGGAACGGCACCTCGGTCGGCAGCATTTCCATCACCTCAGGTTGTCCGATTCTCACCATATGGTGTCCGCCAGAGACGTAGTGCGCTCCAGTGTATGCGCCGTAACGTCGGTTTTCAGCACACAGAGTCGACCGAAAGAGTCCATCATGCGTTTGATTGTCGGGATGACCGGGGCAACCGGGGCGGTCTTCGGGATCCGGCTGCTGGAGAACCTCGCGCAACTGCCGGAGGTGGAAACCCACCTGGTGCTCAGCCGCTGGGCTCGCACCACCATCGAGCTCGAAACAGGAATGTCCACCGCGCAGGTGGGGCAGCTCGCTGACGTCGTGCATCACCCCGAGGACCAGGGCGCGACGATCTCATCGGGCTCGTTCCGCACCGACGGCATGGTGATCGTGCCGTGCTCGATGAAGACGCTGGCAGGCATCCGCGCCGGGTATGCCGACGGGCTGGTGGGCCGTGCCGCCGACGTCGTGCTCAAGGAACGCCGCAAGTTGGTGTTGGTGCCGCGCGAGACCCCGCTCAGCGAGATTCACTTGGAGAACATGCTCGATCTGGCTCGCAAAGGCGTGCAGATAGTGCCGCCCATGCCTGCGTTCTACAACCACCCGCAAACGCTGGATGACATGGTCGACCACGTCGTCGCTCGCATCCTCGACCAGTTCGACCTGCCTGCCCCGGCCGCCAAACGCTGGGACGGTATCCGCGCCGCCCGCGAAATGCATTCCGTCGCCTGACAACCCGAGAGGACATCGATATGGCCTACGACGACCTGCGCAGCTTTTTGCAGACCCTTGACGAGCAGGGGCAACTGCTGCGCATCACCGACGAGGTGATGCCCGAACCGGACATCGCCGCGGCGGCCAACGCCGCGCCCCGGCTCGGCGACAACGCGCCCGCACTGTACTTCGACAACGTCACCGGCTTCACCAACGCCCGCATCGCGATGAACGTGCACGGCTCGTGGGCGAATCACGCACTGGCATTGGGTCTGCCGAAAGATACCGGAGTCAAGGCGCAGGTGGAGGAGTTCATCGCGCGGTGGGCCGAGTTTCCCGTCGCTCCCGAATGGTGCGAAAACCCGCCGTGGGCGCAGAACACCCAGACCGGCGACGACATCAATATTTTCGAGGTGCTGCCCCTGATCCGGCTCAACGACGGTGACGGCGGCTTCTATCTCGACAAGGCCGCGGTGGTGTCGAAAGATCCTGAGGACCCGGAGAATTCGGGTAAGCAGAACGTCGGGATCTACCGAATCGAGGTCAAGGGACGCCGCAAGCTGGCGCTGCAGCCGGTGCCGATGCACGACATTGCCCAGCACCTGCACAAGGCCGAGCAGGTCGGCGAGGATCTGCCCATCGCCATCACGCTGGGCAACGACCCCGTGATCTCCATCGTCGCGGCCACGCCGATGGAATACGACCAGAACGAGTACGAACTGGCCGGGGCACTGCGTGGCGCTCCGGCGCCCATCGCTCGCTCGCCGCTGCACGGGCTACCGGTCCCGTGGGGCTCCGAGGTGGTCATCGAGGGCGTCATCGAAGGGCGTAAGCGTGAAATCGAAGGACCCTTCGGCGAATTCACCGGGCACTACTCGGGTGGCCGCAACATGACCGTCATCCGCATCGATCGCATCTCCTACCGGGACAACCCCGTGTTCGAGCACCTGTACCTGGGCATGCCGTGGACCGAGATCGACTACCTCATGGCTGCCAACACCTGCGTGCCGTTGTACGAACAGCTCAAGAAGGACTTTCCCGAGGTGCAGGCCGTCAATGCCATGTACACCCACGGCCTGGTGGTGATCGTGTCCACCAAGAAGCGTTACGGGGGCTTCGCCAAAGCGGTCGGGATGCGGGTGCTCACCGCACCGCACGGACTCGGCTACGCGGCGACGGTCATCATGGTCGACGAGGACGTCGACCCGTTCAACCTGCCGCAGGTCATGTGGGCGTTGTCGACGAAGATGAACCCGGCCGGTGACCTCGTGCAGGTGCCCAACCTGCCGATCCTCGAACTCGCGCCGCAGGCCAATACCCCTGGCGTGGTGGACAAGCTCATCATCGACGCCACCACACCGGTGGCCGCGGATCGGCGGGGCAACTATGGCAACCAGGTGCGCGACCTGCCCGAGATGGGGCAGTGGCTCACCAAACTTCAACAGCTGCAAGCCAACCGTTAAGGAGAGCACCCATGATGTGTCCGCGATGTGCGTTCGAGAGCATCGAAAAGCTCTACACCTCACCGGTTCCGGGGGCATGGGACGTGCTGCAGTGCCAGCAGTGCCTCTACTGCTGGCGTACCAGTGAGCCGGCGCGGCGCACCAGGCGCGACGCCTACCCGGACAGCTTCAAGATGACGGTCGACGACATCGTCAATGCCCCCGAGGTTCCGGCCGTTCCACCGTTGATCAGCGGTAGCGTGCGGCCTGGCACGTCGAAACCGGCGCCTGATCCACGCCGAATGGCCAGCTAGAGGACGCCTCTCACGAAAATGCGTGCAATAACCGGCCACTCGGCGACAGAATAGAAGCCATGCGCTTTGGACTCTTCATTCCGCAAGGCTGGCGACTGGACCTGGTAGGCATTCCCACTGAAGAACATTGGCCCGTCATGCGTGATCTGGCAACGTACGCCGACGCGGGCAAATGGGATTCGCTGTGGGTGTACGACCATTTCCACACCGTGCCGGTGCCCACCGACGAGGCCACCCACGAGGCGTGGACGCTGATGGCTGCCTATGCCGCCACCACCTCACGCATCAAACTGGGGCAGATGTGCACGGCCATGAGTTACCGCAATCCGGTGTATCTGGCGAAGGTCGCGGCGACGGTCGACGTGATCTCGGGTGGCCGGGTGCAGATGGGTATCGGCGGCGGTTGGTACGAGCACGAGTGGCGGGCCTACGGGTACGGCTTCCCGTCCGCGGGGGTAAGGCTCGGCCGGCTCGATGAGGGTGTGCAGATCATGCGCGACGCGTGGCGCGACGGCCGGGTCAGCCTCGACGGCAAGCACTATCAGGTTGACGGCGCGATCGTGGCGCCAAAACCATTGCAGCAGAACGGTATTCCGCTCTGGATCGCCGGAGGCGGCGAGAAGGTGACATTGCGGATCGCGGCCGAGCATGCGCAGTACACGAACTTCACGTCCGAGCCGGACGGATTCGCCCACAAGTCGCAGATCCTCGCCGAGCACTGCAAAGCCGTCGGCACCGACTACGACGCGATCGTGCGGTCGGCCAACTTCAACGCCGTCATCGGCACGTCGGAATCCGACGTCGCCGAGCGGCTCGAGCGCGTCCGGGCCCGCCAGGTTCCGGTCGCCGGCGAGCCCGCCGTCGACGCCATGCTGACCAATCTGTCCTCGCCGGACTCCGCGACCGGCACCCCCGAACAGGTCGTCGAACGACTCAGACGGCTTCGCGACCTCGGGTGTGAGTACGCGATCATGTACTTTCCCGAGGCCGCGTACGACCGCTCCGGTATCGAACTGTTCGAGCGCGAGGTCATCCCGGCACTGGGCTGACCTGGTAGAAGGTGATCTTCCAGCCTCCGGCGCCCAGCGTCGCCAGCACGCTGAGGTTCAGCGGGATCGCAGTGCCGTCGGGCCCGGTGAAATCCGCGCGCAGGTAACCCAGCGCCACGCCATCGGCGGGCCTGCGGGTTTCGTGGAACCGGTAGTCCACCGTCAGCCCGACCGGCTGTGACTCGTAGTAGGCGTACACGCCCTGCCGTCCCACGCTGAACGGGCGCAGCCCCTGGAAGATCGCGTCCTCGGTGAACACCGCGGCCACCCGGTGGGGATCATGACCGTCGATACCGGCCTTCCACTCGTCGAGGAGGGTACGAAGGATCGTCTCAGTGTCCGGCACTCTGGCCTCCGTCGACGTGCAGGATCTCGCCGGTGACGAACGTGGCGTTCTCCAAGTACAGCACGGCCTCGACCACGTCGTCGATATCACCCATGTGGCCGACCGGGTGCAGCTTGTCGAGGAACTCGTGGGTGGACGGATCGTGCATCGGTGTCCGGATGATTCCCAAAGCCACTGCGTTGGAACAGATTCCGCGAGATGCG
Organism: Mycolicibacterium brisbanense; assembly: GCF_001570425.1. Taxonomy (GTDB): domain Bacteria; phylum Actinomycetota; class Actinomycetes; order Mycobacteriales; family Mycobacteriaceae; genus Mycobacterium; species Mycobacterium brisbanense. The sequence goes on along the minus strand of NZ_BCSX01000007.1, from coordinate 237,769 downwards.
TACTCGATGGCCAGCGCCTTCGTGGCGGCGTTCAGCCCACCCTTGGTCAGCGACGCCAACGCAGAGGGCACCTGAGAGTTGGCGTGATCCACCAGACTGGTCGAGATGGTGACGACGTGGCCGCCCTCGCCGTGCGCCTCGATTGCGGCGATCCCGGCTCGGGTCACCTCGAAGAAGCCGCGCAGGTTCACCCCGGTGACGGCGGCGTAGTCCTCGTCGGTGTAGTCGGTGAACGCTTTGGCGATGAAGATGCCTGCGTTGTTGACGATGGTGTCGACGCGGCCGAACCGCTCGATGGCGGCATCGACGAGGCGCTGCCCGACGCCCGGCTGTCCGATGTCGCCGGCAACCGCCAGCAGCATCGGGTCATCGCTCGCCGCGATGCTGCGGGAGTTGGCGACGACCGCGTAGCCCAGCTTGCGGTAGCCGGCGACCAGCGCCTCGCCGATGCCCTGGGATGCCCCGGTGATGATGGCTACCTTTGGTGTGTTGCTCATGAGCGTGGTCCTTTCTGTGGTCCGTCGCCGGCTACAACAGAGCCTCGGCGCCGTCGAGTCCCGCAGGTCACGACGGGTTTGCTCCTTGCTGGGAGGCAGCGCCTACTAGTCTGCAACAGTGGAACTGCGCCAGTTGCGGTACTTCGTGGTGGTCGCCGAGGAGTTGAACTTCGGCCGCGCCGCAGAGCGGCTGCACATCGCGGGCCCGTCACTGTCTCAGCAGATCAAGGCGCTCGAGCGCGACCTCAAGGTCAGCCTCTTCGACCGCGACCGGCGGTCGGTGGCCCTCACCCCGGCCGGCGCGGCGCTGCTGCCCGACGCCCGCGCACTGGTCCGGCACGCCGACGAATTCCGCAGACGGGCCACAGGATTGGCGGTATCCGATCCCGTTCGGATCGGCTACGTCAACTGGCGGCCCCCGGATCTGGCCGATCGGGCGGCCGGGGTCGCGCAGCTACGGGTGGACACCTGGGTGATGCCGTCGCACACGCAGGCCGCGAGGGTCGCCGACGGCAGCCTGGACCTCGCGATCTGCTGGGTGCCCACCGACGACCTGGCCGAGCTGTCGCTGCAGGCCCACCTCATCGGAGTGGACCGGCTGTACGCGCTGTGTGTCGGTACCGACGACAGCCCGGTCGCGGCGAAGGACGTGGTGGTGCTGGTCGATGCCGACGTGGCCAGCTGGTCGTCCTGGAATCGCTACGCCGAGGAGTTCTCCAGGGCGACCGGGGCACGGTTGATGCGCACCGACGACGGGGGTGTCACCGGACCGACGTTCTTCGAGCACGTCCGTCGGCTGGGCCGTCCGGTGCTCAACAACCCCAAGGGGCAGGATGCCCAGCTGCCGCGTGATCTGGTGCGCCGCCCGATCGTCGACCCGGCTCCGCTGTGGACCTGGTCGCTGGTGTGGCGCCGCGGCGAGGACAACACCGCGGTACGCGCGCTGATCGACGTATTCACCTGTGATGTCGGCGATTTAGGCGTTCACGGCGACGGTGTGTGGCTGCCGCCCGACGATCCCCATCGCGGTGGCGGTCAGAGCGGACAGCACGACGATGACAGATCCGGCGACCAGCGCCAGCTGAAACCCACTGTGCAGCAGGGGTGACACCGCGACGGGTCCGACAATCTGGCCGACCGAATAGCCCACCGTCAGCAACGCGACGGCGCCGGGGAACTGCAGCAGCCGCCCGGCCGCCAGCGCCAGGACACTGACACCGATGAACGTGCCGCCGAACAGGATCGCCCCGATGAGTGCACCGCCGCCGGAACCGGTGCAGGCCAACGCAATTCCCGCTGCCTGCAGCATGAGCGCCGCGGTGAGCAGCACGGGGTGCGAATAGCGTGAGCTCAACCGTGCCCACAGCACCGCCGACGGGATCACCGCGAGTCCGACCAGTAACCATGCCCCGTTGCCGAGCCGTCCCGGCGAATGCTGCGCGACGGCCGCGACCAGGAACGTGCCCGCGATGATGTAACCCACCCCTTCCAGGGTGTAGCTGACGAGTAGCAGTGCAAAAGGCTTGTGCCGCTTCGGGTGTTGCTGTTCAGGAGCCTTCGCCACCGCAGGTGTCGCGGGGCCTGCGGGCAGGTACCAGGCCGCGACACTCAACAGTGCCGCCAACACCGCTGCCGCCCACCAGGCGGCCCGCCAGTCCGCCCAGGCGGGTAGTGCGAACACCAGAACCGCCGAGGCGGCGATACCGGCGCCGACGCCACCGAAGGCCCAGCCCGCCAAGTGTGCCGGATGATCGTGCAACCGGTCCAGCAGGGTGTTGACGGCGATGACGAACACCAAGGCACTGGCGAAACCGGCCACCGTGCGCAGCGCCGCCCACGCAATGACGTTGGTGGTCAACGCCATTGCCACCAGACTCGCCACCAGCACCAGCAGTGACCCGCGGCACGCCGACACCGACCGGGCCAGCCGTGGCGAGAACGTCCCGGCGAGCGCCCCGAGCAGATAGCCGACGTAATTGGCGGTGGCCAACTGCCCGGCCGCTTGCGGGGACAACTGAGCATGTGCGGTCATCAGCGGCAGGATCGGGGTGTAGGCGAAGCGCCCGATGCCCATCGCCGCGCCCAGCACGGCGGCAGTTCGGACGATCTGCGCCCAGGGGTGTTTCGGCATTGCCCCATGGTGTGTGCCGGCGGCCCAGCACACCACGTCCGATTATCTTGCAGCTGAAAGGCAAAGCCTCATACGGCGCTCACATGGTGAGAACGCCGCGGTAGCGGGCCCGTCCCTCCGCCATGGCAGCGTAGGCGTCCGCCGCGTTTTCCAGCGGGAACTCCTGGATCTGCGCCCGGACGTTGTTGAGCAACGCGAACCGCATGGTGTCTTCGATTTGCGATGCCGTGCCCGACGGGTGGCCCGTGACACTGAGCGCCGGGGTGATCAGGTGCAGCGGACTGATCGGCAGGGGATCAGCGGACACCCCGATCACGATGAGCTCACCGCGCGGCGCCAGGCCGCCGATCGTCTGGCCGATCGCATCGGAGTTCGCGGCCGTCGCCAGCACCACGGACACGCCCCCCAGCTTCTGGAGCGACTCGCTGACGTCCCCGGCCGTGGAGTCGATGTAATGGTGTGCGCCGAACCGTTCGGCGTCCGCGGCCTTGTCCGCACCACGCGCGATGGCGACCGTCTCGAATCCCATGGCCCGGGAGAACTGGATGCCGAGATGGCCGAGCCCGCCCACACCCAGCACGGCCACCCGGTCACCGGCCACGGCCACACTGGCCCGCAACGCCTGGAACGTGGTCACGCCCGCGCAGCCCATCGGTGCGGCTTCGCTGAACGACAACCCGGCGGGGATCCGGGCGAGCGCGGTGGCGGGTACGGTCACCGACTGGGCGTAGCCGCCCGGGTACTGCCAACTGGGAATCTGACCGTTGATGCAGTGCATGAACTGGCCCTTGCGGCATTGCGCGCAGTGATTGCAGTTGCCACCGAACCAGCCGACGGCGACCGAGTCGCCGACACCGAATTCCTCGACGCCGCTACCCAGTTCGGCGATGGTGCCGGCAATCTCGTGCCCGGGCGTCAGCGGCCAGGTCATGGCGGGGAAGTGGCCACTGACGAATTCGCGGTCGGTGCCGCACACACCACAGGCCCGGACGTCGATGCGGACATGGCCCGGCGGTGGGGCAGTGGTGTCGACATCGGTCAGCCGCAGCGGGGCGCCTGCGGTGTCGACGTGGACTGCGCGGTGCGTGGCCATGGTGGGGCTCCTGTCGTCGGCGGACCTGAGGAATATGTCCACTCTGGCAGGGAGGCCGCCGCGAATGTGAACCGTCTGCGAATTTTCGCGCGACTTTTCGCACATGATTCACACTCGCGGAAGCGGCAGCCGGTCGCGTCGTAGGTCTTCTGGCCTGGGTCAGGGAACCAGGCCGGCCAGGATCTGGGCGGTGGGCTCGCGGCGGGCATGCCGGTATCCGGTGCCGGCCCACAGGTGCACGAGTTCGGGTTCACCGGCGGCCGCGGCGGCCTTGCGCAGCGGGCTGGTCAGGAAGTGGATCGCTGGATAGCCCAGCGGTGCCGAGGCCTCATAAGTGTCTATGAACCGGTTGCGCAGCCCTCGGGCCGGCCGGCCGGTGAACGCCTTGGTGACAACGGTTTCGGTGCGGTCGGGATCCTCAAGTGCCGCTTGATGGGTCGCCGACGCGCCGCTCTCGTCGGCGAGCAGCAGCACGGTGCCGACGGCCGCTGCCTCGGCGCCTGCCTTGAGCACCCCGGCGACATCTTCCGCGGTGCCGATGCCGCCGGCGGCGATGACAGGGAGTCCGACCGTCGAGGCGATCTGCCCGACCAGCTCACCGATGGGCAGAGCAGGCGGCGGATTGTCCGGGGTGAGCGTGCCCGAGTGTCCGCCGGCGACGCTGGCCTGTACCGCCAGGGCGTCGACGCCCGCCGCTGCGGCGGCCTCCGCTTCGGCACGCGAGGTCACCGTCTGCACCACGGCGCTGCCCACCTGCTGGAGGCTCCGGATCACGTCTTGTGGAGGTATGCCGAACGTGAAGCTCACCACCGGGACCGGGGTGGCGCGCAGCAGGTCCACCTTGGCGGCGAAGTGATCGTCGCTGTCGTTCGGGGCGGTGGGCAGGGTGAGCCCGAATCGGTCGGCCTCGCGCTGCATGGCCTGCGCGTACTCGGCGTACCGTTCGGGCGAGATCGGTACCGGGTTGGGAGCGAAGACGTTGACGCCGAACGGTATTCCCGCGTCATGCACGGTGCGCAGCTCGGCCTCGACGGCCTCGGGAGTCTTGTAGCCCGCGGCCAGGAAACCGAAGCTGCCTGCGCTGTGCGCGGCGATCACCATGGCCGGGGTGGTGGGGCCGCCTGCCATGGGCGCAGCGATCACCGGGATCCTCAGACCGAGATCCGCTATCGGTGAGCTCATGATTGCCTCCTGGAATCCACTGTGGACAGTAGTGCGGTCAGTTCCGGCACGTCGACCGTATCGAGCCGGTCGACGGTGTCGACAATCGAGTCGCACAGCGCCGCGTCGGCGTGGCCGGCGGCCAGCCAGTGCAACTTCTCGACGGTGCGGTCCCAGCTGAACGGCCGGCTGGGCGCTCCCTCGAAGTCGTCCTGGGCGCGCGTGACGCGCCGGCCGTCGCGCAATGTGGCAGTGATCCGCACCGGCGTGGCGTGCGGGTACCGCGACGTCAATTCGTCGTCAGGATGAACGGTGATGCGCTGCAGCAACTCTCGGACATCGGGTCGACGGATGCGCTCGGTCTGCAGTTGGTCCGGTCCGACCTCGCCGTCGATCAGGGCGGCGGCGAGCAGATACTTCAAGTTGTAGTCGGCCTGCTCCTTGGTCTCGGGTGCTCCCTTGGCGCCGAAGGCGCCGCCACCGGCGATGTCGTAGGCCGTCTGGAACACCGCCACATCGAGGGCTGCGACCTCGCGGTGGTCGATGCCGTGTTCGGCGGCCAGGGTCAACACGGTTTCGATCGGCGCCTGTCCGTGGATCAGTGAGCAGTACTTCTTCAGGTAGGTCTGCTCGACCACGCCGAGGCTGCGGTCATCGAGTCGCAGGTCGATCCGTTGGCCGAAAAGTTGGTGAAGCCCGTTGGGGCCCTCGAAGATTCCCCGCGGTCCGGTGATACCGCGCTGCGCCAGCTGGGTGACGTACACCGCGCGCTGCGCAGTGATGCCGGGCGAGATGCCCTTCCAATTCGACACCGGTTCGGAGTGCACAGCGGCCAGCGACACGTTGTCGGCCGCGGCGGCAGCCATGGCATCGGCAGTCTGGCCCTTGGTCAGGCCCAGCAGTTTGGCGCTGCCGGCGGCGACGGAAATGGCCAGTTGCAAAGCATGATTCAAGCCGCGGGCCATCACCGGAACCGAGGCCGAAAAACGGCTCTGCACTTCGTAGGCCACCGCCAGTGCCAGTAGGAAGTCCTCTCCGCCTGCTCCGACGCTCTCGGCAGCCGCGAGGATCGCCCCGAAGTTGTCCGCAGGATGACACAGGCCGCCGGGCGTCAGGTATGTGTCCAGGAGGTCGACGTAGCGGACCGCCACCGAGTTGAACAGGGCTGCCTGGTCGACACTGGTGGTGCCGCCGCCGATCAACGAGGCTTGAGCCGCGCCGCCGACCGCTGCCACCTGGGCCCTGACCGACCGGACCGTGTCGCCGTCGAGCGCGGCTACGGCGCAGGCGATGCTATCGAGAACGTTGCGGCGCAACAACTTTGTGTCCGTGATATCGGAGAAGCGAGCGGCCAGCACGAACTCGGCCAGATCTTCGACGAGGAGCGCGGTCATGCGGCGGCCCTGCGTGCCGGATCGCTCGGGTGCACCGACAGCGGTGTGATTTCGGCAGACATCCACTCGTACAGCGGCAGTGATTGCAGAGTCGAGGTCAGGTCGGCCTCGTCGGCTCCGGCCCATAAGCCCAGCGTGCGCCGCTGCCCGGGTTCGGCCGTCAGCCGCCACAGCCGCACCAGGCGGCCCTGACGGGCGAGTTCAGCTGCGCGGACCGCTTCGCCGGCGGTGCGGTCGACGACCTCGTCGGCGCTGATGCCCGGCGGTACAGCGATGGTCAGCGTCGTCAGGAATTCCGTGAGCTCCGGCGATGCCGATCCGCCGCCTGGATCGTTGGGATGGGCCGGCAGCGGCGTCACGACGTCGGTGCGCCAGATGCGCAACGGCATCGACGCGAGTTTCTGCTCGAGTTGGTCGGCGTCGTCGGCGGCGAACAACCCGAAGGTGCGCCATTCGCCGGGCGCCAGCGGCGGGCGCCACAGCCGCAGCAGATGTCCCTCGGCCACCAGCTCACGAGCGCGCGCCGCCTCGCGGGCACGGACGTCGTCGACATGCTGCGGGGTGGTCCCGGGCGGGACGTGAGTAGTCATGTCTACCAGAAATTCCATGGCGGAACCTTTCGGACGATCAGTACGACCTGTCCAACAATCGTGGCGCGCAGATGCTCCAGCCGACTATGACCGGATTTGTCGTTGCTGAGAGGCGCTTCCTCCTACCACTGGTTTGAACGCCTGTCGGCACCGGGACAGGCGCGATACCCTCTCGACGACCGAGGGAGCCGGTAATGACAGATGCGTATGTGCTCGGCGGTGTCCGCACTCCGTTCGCCCGCTACGGCAGTTCGTTGTCGCACATCCGTGTCGACGACCTGCTCGGAATGACCATGAAAGGCGCGTGCGCACGGGTCGGGGTCGAGCTCGATCAGATCGAGGACATTGTCGCCGGGTGCGTCAACCCCGCCCACGAAGGCATGGGAGACCTGGCTCGGTGGGCCGCGTTGGCCGCCGGATTCCCGGACAGTGTGCCGGGGGTGACGATCAACCGCTTCTGTGCGTCGTCGCTCAGCGCGACAATCAGTGTCGCGCATGCCATCCGGGCCGGGGATCTCGGTGTCGGGATGGCCTGCGGCGTCGAATCGATGTCGCGGTCGGGCTGGGCGTACATGAAGGGCGATGCACCGTTCTCCCCGCGCGGGCCGGTCATCCTGCTCGACACCATGTGGGCGGGTGCCGGTGGCCCGCCCAACCCGGCCTTGCTGGCCCGCAACGCCTATATCGGCATGATCGAGACCGCGCAGAACGTCGCCGATCGGTACGGGCTGACACGGGAGGAAATCGACGCGTTCGCGCTACGCACCCAGCGAAATGCCAAGGCCGCCCGCGACTCCGGTCGGCTGGCCAAGGAGATCATGCCGGTCGAGATCGCGGCGACGAAGACGACACCGGCCCGCACCTTTGAGCACGACGAGTTCATCCGCGACGACACCACCGCAGAACAATTGGCGAAGCTCAAGCCGCAACCGGGAACAACTCAGATGACCGCGGCGAACTCGACACCGCTGACCGACGGCGCCAGCGCACTGGTGCTGGCATCGGGAGAGCGGGCGGCCGAGCTGGGTATCGAGCCGTTGGCCCGCGTGGTGTCATCGGCGGTATATGGCATCGATCCGTTGGTCATGGGCCTCGCCCCGGCGTGGGCTCTGCCGATGGCCATCCGCCGGGCGGGCTTGACTCCCGAACAGATCGACGTGTGGGAGGTGCACGAGGCGTTCAGCGCGCAGGCCCTCGGTGTGCTGCGTGAGCTTCCGAACCAGTTGGGCGGGTTCGTCATTCCCGACGAGAAGCTCACACCCAACGGGGGTGCCGTTGCCATCGGACATCCGTTCGGCGCGACCGGGGCCCGCTACGTGCTGACGTTGGCCACCGAACTACGGGAGCGCGGTGCTCGGTACGGCGCGATCGGGGTGTGCGTCGGTTCGGGTCAGGGCGTCGCCGTGGTCCTGGAAAACCCCGCCGCGCGCTGACGCTCAGGAGAACCGGACGTCGCTCAGGTCGATGGCGACCATCAGCTCGTCGGGCAGCATCTGTCCCGACGCATCGCAGCGGTACGCGCGGCGTTTCGTCGGAACCTTGATGCCGTCGAATTCGACGAGGTTGTCGATGTAGTGGATCGCCGGGAAGCCCCCGGCCACGTCCACTCGGTAATCATGGCGACGGATCAGATGCTCGGAGTCGACGTAGAACTCCTCCACCGCACTGTGACTGGCGAAGTTCGGCGGATATCGCAGGCGCAGGCCACGCCACGTTTCGCCGCGTTCGGTGACGGGGTCGATCTCCTCGACGGAGACGCCCGGTAACGACATCAGAAACGGAGCGGTCAGATAGTTCCACAGTGCGTAGCCGTTGAAGTACGCGCGCTGCAACGGATTCCACGGAGTGTGGAGTTCATGGCCGGTGAATGACTCACGCGGATTGTGCAACTCGGCGACGACGCGACCGTCGAGCTTCTCGATGGCGACGCGGTCGGTGGTGAAGTCGGTCTTCTGGTCGGGGCCGCCGAACGGCTGCACCGAGGCCCATTGACGGTGTATTTCGACGGTCATCCGGCGAGGTGTGGCATCCTGCGGCTGCCCTTTGATGGGCCAGAGTTTGCCTCCGGTCACGATCGTCGCCTCGACGCGGGAGAACTCGTTCCACCGCGACACGCCGCCGTGGGCCGCGAGGACTTCCGCTATCAAGTCGGTCATTTCAACCTCGTCCGTCAGGTGGAAACAGGGTAATCGCCGCGCCCCACAGTGCACCGGGATTGATGCGGTCAGGGTGCCTGGCGAGCATGCCAGCGTAGAAATCTTCTGCGTTGCCGGCCGATTCGAGCAGGCTGCGGGCGTCGGTGAGGTAGCGCCGGGTGGCCTCGAGTTGTGACGGGTCGTCGGACGCGGCGGGATTCTTGTGACCGGCGATCACGGTGACGGGTTGCAGGCTCTCGGCGATGTCCAGTGCGGCCAGCCACTCGTCGAGTCCGGATACGCCACCGGATTCGGTGAGATACAGATGCACGCTGTTGTAGACGACATCGCCCGCGACCAGCAGACCGCTGCCGGGAACGTGGAGCATGGTCGTCGCATCGGTATCGGTGTGGCCCACCTCGACCGGCTGTAATCGCTGACCTTCGAGTTCGAAACCATCCTCACCGACGATGGTGACCGCAATCTCGCCGGTCGGCAGAGCGCCGGGAAACACCTTGTCCCAGAAGGAGGCTCGGAACTCTGGTGAGTTCTGGACCGCCATGTGCTGCGCTGTGCCCGCGGTGGCGAAAACCACCGCATCCGGGAACCGTTGCAGCAGCGGCATCGCGCCGAACCAGTGGTCGCCGTGACCGTGGGTGATGTAGATCGCGGTCAGTCGCCGGCCAGATTCCGCGACCCAGTCGCCCACATCGACGGCCTGCGCGGTGGTCAGCGGCGGGTCGACCAGCACCGCGTCGCGGGAACCCGTGATCAGCGTCGAGGTGATCGGCGACCACATCCGCCGGCTGCCGTCGGGAAGCGGGCCGCGCCCCGACTGTGCGAGCTGACCGGTGACATGAATTTGGTGTTGCAACTGGGCGGTCATGATTGCGCGCCTTCCATGCGATCGCGGATTTCCGATGCGAACCGCAGAACCGCACCCAAAGGTCGGTGGTGAATGGCGATCCCGGTGATCAGACCGTCGGGCCCGCGGTCCAGAATGGTCACGCCGCGCAGTGCCAAGCCGTCGAAGGCCGTTGCGCGCCACTGCAAATAGCTGGTTGCGCCGCTGTGGGCCTCGGCGGTGAACTCCAGCGATTCGTAGATCGAGCTCGCGGTCGCCAGCGTCGCGGCCACCCGGTCCCGGCCCGCCACCGGTTCGGGCAGCGTGGTGGCGTCGAGCACGACATCGCCTGCGAAGTTCGCGGCGAACGTGTCTCGGGACTGCTCGGCGAAGCCACGACGCCAGCCCGCGGCCGCGCCCGTCTCACGCACGAATGCGGTGATGGACGCCGCGACCTGGCCGGCGTACTCGACGTGAACCCAATGTCCGCCCCCATCGATGACCTGCACGTGGGCCTGCGGGAAGCGCGGCGTGACCGCGGCGGCCAATTCGTCGGTGACGAACGGGTCGGCGCCGCCGCGGATGATCAGCACCGGCCCGGTGAAGCTGCTGACCGGCGGTGCGTCGGGCACACCGTCGTTCCACACGTCCACGTAGCGGCTGACGACGTCCGGCCGTGCAGATTCACCGGCCCGCGTCAAACGGTCGAGTTGTTCGTCGGTGAGGGCCGGGGACAGGGCGGCCCGGGCGGCACGCTGCGCGGCGGGATCGCCACCCAACGCGCGGAACGGGGCAAGGGCCTCTGCGGGAAGCCGGGTGCCGCCCAGCGGAACCGGGGTGATCAGCACCAGGCCGGTGACTTTCCCGGCGTGACGGGCGGCGACCAGTTCGGCGATCTGTGACCCGAGACTCTGCCCGACCACGATGGTGTCGCCTACGACGCCGTCGAGGAGTTGCCCGGCTTCGGCAGCGAAGGCCGCCAGTGTCAGCTCGGGTGTCGTGTCCTCGGTTCGGGCCCCGAAGCCCGGCAGCTGATAGCGGACGATGTCGACGTCGTCCGGCGGTGCGGACACGACGTCGTCCCAGACCTTGACGTCGTCGAGGAAGCCGTGGATGAGTAGCAGCGTGCTCACTTCGCAGTCTCCTTGGTGGCGCCGGAGGGCGACCAGTCTGTGGTGTCGATGGGTGAATAGTCAGAGGCCTTGCCGTCCAGGCGTTGGGCGCGCTGGGCGGCGAATTGCTCGGCCAGGCCGTCGGGCAGCGGGGTGGTGAAGATGTTGTTGACGAGCGTGTACTCGGCGGCCAGGCGCCCGAACGCGTTGAGCGCGCCGACGTCGATGCGGCCCCGGGACAGGTACAGGTCGTCGCGGACGTGGATGCGCTTGACCCGGCCCCAGACCACGTGGTCGGGCAGTGGCGGCATCGGGATGATGCGGTCCACCACGCATTCGAATGAGATCGGAGCCTCCGCGATCCGCGGCGCCGCGATGGTCTCCGACGCGGCCTTGGTCAGGCCGAGGGCCTCGAATTCGTCGACCCCGGAGTCGAATTCGAATGCCGACCGGTGCACGGCATCGGCCTGGGCGATCGAGGCGATGTTGACGACGAACTCGCCGGTGTCGCGGATGTTGACGAACGTGTCCTTGAGCGTGACACCGTCGGAGCGGGGTTGCAGGGACACCGACAGGATCGGGGGAATGCGTCCCACCACGGTGAAGAACGACACCGGCGCGATGTTGCCGACCCCGGTCGTCGAGGCGGTGCTGATCCAGGCGATGGCGCGCGGCAGCACACTGCCGATGAGAAGTTTGTAGCTCGACGTGGCGTCGAGATCGTCTGCATCGATGATCATTTCACGTTCCTTTCAAGACAGCAGCGCCACGGCGCTGTACCAGACCGGGCCGACGTTGAGCCGGTCGGGGTAGAGCTGGATCATGTAGTCGAAAAACTCGCGGGGACTTGGCTTTCCCGCCAACAGCCGCTGCGCGTCGAGGAGGTAGTCGCGGGTCTCGGTGAGGATCGCCGGATCGTCGGGGAGGTCCTTGTTCTTGTGCCCGGCCACGACCGCACGGGGCTGCAGTGCGGCGACCTTGTTGAGTGCCTGCAGCCAGGACTTGATCCCGCCGTCAGCGCTTTCCAGGAGGTACTGGTGCACGCCGTTGTAGGCGACGTCGCCGGCGACCACCAACCCGATCGATGGCACGTGCAACACGGTGGTGTCGTCGGTGTCGGTGTGGCCGACCTCGACGGCGACCAGCCGTTCTCCGTCCAGCACCAACCCATCTTCGGGAATGAGTTGGTAGACAACGGGACTCGGAGGGATCTGGCCGGGGAAGTCGACGTCCCACATCTGGGCGCGGCCTTCGACGGCCTGCTCGTGCATCTTCGCGATGGTGCCTTCGGTGGCGTAGGCAACTGCGCCCGGGAATCGTTGCAGCAGTTGGTCGGTGCCGAACCAGTGATCACCGTGGCCGTGGGTGGCGTAGATGTATGTGAGTGTGCGGCCGGTGTTTTCGATCCAGTCGCCGACGCGCTGCACCTGGTCGTAAGTGAAAGGCGGGTCGACCAGTGCGGCGTCACGGTCACCGAGGATCAGCGTGGATGACACGGGTGAGGACACGATCGGGCTTCCGTCGGGCAGCCGCTGTTCGCGGTTGCGGCGCAGGCCGTCGTGGACCATCACCTCGTAGCGCAGTTTGGGCATGATGTTTCCCTTTACAGTTCGGTTTTGGTGAGGTGCTTGATGAACCAGTCCCGCGCGGCGCCCCCGGCGATGTCGAACTGGCCGAGGTACGGGTCGAAATGCCCGCCGTTGACCGTCACCAGTTGCTTGGGTTCCAGCGCGCGCTCGTAGGCGCTCAGTGCCAGATCGGTGACCGTGACGGTGTCGTGGAGGCTGACGATCATCAACAACGGGGTGGGGGACACCCGGTCGATCCAGATGCCCGGCTCGTACATGCGGGCCGCGCGCGACGAGCGCACCGTCATGGTGTTCTGCCACGCACCTTCCGGTGCGGGTTGGGTGTAGAACGCGACGGCGTCCGGGGAGCGGTAGGCGGCCGGCACCGCTGGATCGCTGCTCACCACCGCCTGCGTGGCCGGTGGCTCGCCGCGGAACTGAGCCCGCTCGTCGGCGGCGAACGCGGCCTCCAGGGCCGCCACCTGGTCCGGGGCCACGCGCCGCAGACTCTGCTGGTAGCCGCTGATGGTCGGCACCTGAGCGACCACCGCGCGCAACCGGCGGTCGGTGGCGCCCAACACGATCGCGTGTCCGCCCGCATAGCTGCTACCCCACAGCCCGATCCGGTCGGCATCGACGTGCGGGTGACTCTCCAGGAACGAGATCGCGCGGCGCCAGTCGGCGATCTGCGCCCACGGCTCGACGTCGAACCGCGGCGAGCCGTCGCTGGCGCCGAAGCCCCGGTGATCGTGCACCAGGACCACGAACCCGGCGTCGGCGAAAAGCCGGGCGAACCGCTCCAGGCCATGCTCCTTCACCCCGGCGAAACCGTGCGCCATGGTGATCGCCGGATGCGGGCCGGCACCGTCGGGCTGGAACAACCAGCCCCGCAGCCGCACTCCGTCTTGGGCGGGGAACTCGATGTCGTGTCGTTCAACCATGCCTCTACGGTCGGCCTCCCGAAGCAGCGGTGGGAACGCCGCGCTGATCCTGGTATTGGCGGGGACAGGATCGGCCGAACTCGGCATATCTGTTCTCCAGGCTTTCGCGGTCGCGGCTCGCCACATGGGTGCGCTGCGGTAGCGTCATTCGGTGGTGATGGGAGAACCCATGAAGCTCTGCATCTTCGGTGCACTGGCCGTCGCGCTGACGGCTGCAGGTCTGATCGTCTCGGCGCCGCCGGCCAGCGCCGGCTGTCTCTACGGCGGACCCGTCATCAGCAAGTGCGACGGGCCAATCCAGCCGGACGGCACCTGGCAACGGTGCACCGCGGTGTACAACTACGTGCCCAGCGGCCTGAGTTCCCACCTGGTGCCGGTCAAGCGTTGCGACGTGATGGGCCCCGGCCACGACTATCCATTCGACTTCGCATTCACCGATCCGCCGACGCATATCGACGACTGACGTGGCGAAGGGGAACGCGCTCGGGGAATACCTGCGGTCGCGGCGCGAGCAGGTCCGTCCCGACGACGTCGGCCTGGTCGCCGGCTCCCGGCGACGGGTCGCCGGACTGCGCCGCGAGGAGCTGGCGCTGCTGGCCGGGATCAGCTCCGACTACTACCTGCGGCTGGAGCAGGGCCGGGACAAGAATCCGTCCGCGCAGGTGCTCGACGCCCTGGCCCGGGCGCTGCAGCTGGACATCAAGGGCACCGAGTACCTGCACCAGTTGGCGGGGCAGACCGGAACCCGTTGGGAACAAGGCGATCTCGAAGAAGTGGCCGACGGCCTCGATGAACTGATCGACCAGTTCCCGATGCCTGCCATCGTGGCCAACAGGTATCAGGATGTGCTGGCGGCCAACGCCATCGCGCAGGCGCTGGCCCCGGCGTTCCGCCCGGGTGAGAACTTCCTGCGGTGGCGGCTGCTGGATCCGGCGGCCAAGGAGTTCTTCGTCGACTGGGACGAGGCCACCGACATCGCCGTGAGCGGGTTGCGCGAAGTCGCGGGAAGCACGCCCGACGATCCTCGGCTACGCCGGATGATCGACGAATTGTCCTCGGCGAGCGAACGTTTCCGGGAACTGTGGGCGCGGGCCGACGTCGGCTATCGGCCCGGTATCACCCACGTGCGGCATCCCAGGGTCGGCGAGCTGTACCTGCAACGCAACCGGTTGCACGTGCCGCACTCAGGTGGCCAGCATCTGATCATCTTCCGCGCCGAGCCGGGGAGCGATTCGGCCGCCGCGCTGGACGCGCTTCGCAGCAGGTAGCCGCTCGTCAACCGTGGAAATTCGGATCCGGGTGCGGTGGGATCGGGCACCAGAACAGGCCGCAGTTCACCGGTTCCGGCACAGGTGGGTCGTCCCCGTCCCACGCACTCGAGCCCTGCAGGGTTTGCTGCCCGTTGATGTCACGGGGAACGTTGCCGAACCCGTACGACACCCGGTACCAGGTGTGGCACCGGCTCATGTCCCAAACATATTGATTGCCATACCTGTTCGGTCCGCTCGGGTCCTCCATCGACTGGCCCGGGCACCACGTGTACGGACCGCCGTTGGCGTGGGCCACGCCAGTCGTGAGCCCCACGCCGACGATCGTCACGACCCCCGACAACAACGCGCCGGCGACGGTGCGCTTCAAGCTCATCGCTGGTCCGTGTGATCGGTCGCGCTGCCCTTGGCGTAGTGGGTCAGGAATGCGGTGGCCGCGATCGCCGCGGCGGCGCCGATCACGCCCCACAGGACGATCGGAAAGATCAGCGATCCGAACAAGAAGTCATAGGCCAGTGCGAGGTAGATCGACCAGATGACCCGGTAGATCGACCAGAACGCCAGCAGGCCACAGCTGATCCCGATGAGCAGGCTGCGCTGACGATCGACGCGGCTGATCTGTTGCTCGATGTTGGTGGGCACGATCTTCATGTCTGTATTCCTCGCGTGTCGTGCGGCGCCATCTCGTCGGCGTCGCGATGGCGTAAGTACACGCGCGTCGCCGGACTACCGATCCCAACAATGTGGCGGCGCGTCGGCCGGCGGCGAGTCTTTGCTGGTGGACATCGCCGGTGCCAGAAGATGGCGAAAACGTGAATACGCGATGAACCTGTGGAGTCGCTGAGGGAAGCAACTTGCGACACTATATGTCCGTGCTGTCACAGCGACGCGAGTCCAAGGCGAATGAGGTGCCGTCCCGGGCGCCACATGTCGACACGTGGTCCAGGCCTCCCCACCCTGCCGATGTGGCGCAATCGCGCCTGTTCGAAGAGATGATGCAGGCTGAGATCGCGGAGCTTCATGCGCTCGCGGCCCTCGCCGAACGTGCCTGGCGCGATCGGTCGGGGCGGCATACCGCGGCCCCCAGCCGGCTGCCTGAGGCCGTCCTTCGCGTGCACGCCCGCGTTGCCGAGGTCGAGCGCATGCTCGCCGCGTTGCGGGGCAGGTTCCCCGGAAACGAGATCCGCTCGGCCTGATCGGAATCCGCGGCCGCCCCGTGGTCGCGCACCGCGCGATTTGCCGGCCGGCCGGCGGACACCGTTATCGGTCACGATTTCGACGTTTCTTGCACTGTTCCGGGCCGACCGCCGGAATACGTCGAACCCGAGTGGCACGATCCGGTTATGGAGAAGATCTCGCTCACTGCCCTTGCTCGTCAGCAGCTGACCACTGCCCGGTCGTCCAGCAGCGGCCGGAGCGCACACACCGTCTACGGCGGGCATGAACACGCGCTGCGGCAGACCCTCATCGCGCTTACGGCCGGCAGCGCGCTCGACGAGCACGAGAGCCCGGGCGAGGCCACCCTGCAGGTGATCGAGGGCAGGGTGTCGTTGGGGAATTCGGAAGCCAGCTGGGAAGGATCTCCCGGCGATCACATCGTGGTCCCGCGCAGTAGGCACAGCCTGCGTGCGCTGCAAGACTCCGTCGTGCTGTTGACGGTGGTCAAGGCGGTGGGGCCGCACGCGTAGCGCTACCTGGTCAAAACCCGGTACCGTCGGTACTGTATACCGAGAGTCCGACCTTGGGTGCACGATGCTCCGACCGGGAGGTGGCCAGATGTCCCAGCCCGCCACGAAGGACGCCGTCCGCACCTGTCCGGTCCATGACACCCTGCATCCCCCGCGATGGGCCCCGACCCCGATTCGCTGGCAGCACACCGACATCGGATATCTCGCGTCATGGTGGTTGGCGCTCAAGGCCATCCGCGCCGGCTACCGGCACACCATCTATGAGTACGCGACAGAACTTCCCGGACAGGACGACATCGTCGTCGCCCGTGCCCCGCTGGCGAAGTTCGTCGTGGTGCGCAACCCCGACATCGCCCGCCACATCCTCGTGACCAACCAGGACAACTACACCAAGAACGCCGAGTACGACCTGCTTGCGGTCGCGTTCGGCCGAGGCCTGGTGACCGACCTCAACGACGAACTGTGGCAACGTAATCGGCGGCTGGTTCAGCCGATCTTCGCCAAACGTCACGTGGATTCCTTCGCGCCGCAGATGGTGGCCGCCGCGAGCGCGGCAGCCGACCGGTGGGAGCGGCACGGCGGGCCCGTCGACATCGCCGCCGAGATGAATTACGTGACGCTGGACATCATCGCCCGCACCATGTTCGGCATCGAACTCGACGGTCGCCTCGCCGAGCAGATGCGCACCGATTTCGCGCGCCTGCTAACCCTTTTCGGCTACGGATTCCTGCTCGGCGTGGCCCGGCCGCTGCGGTGGCGCGCCGATCAGTTGTCCAAGCGCGGCCCGCGGTGGCTGGCGGCGCGTGCACCCCGCATGGCCATCAACGAGCTGCGGCGCGGTGCATGGGTGATCGCGCCGCGGGCACGACGCGGGCTCGGCCGCATCGAACGGTTCATCGACGAGATGATCGCGGATCACCGCAGCGGCAAGATCGCCGGCACCGACAACCTGCTGGCCCTGTTGATGTCCGCCGAAGATCCCGAAACGGGTTACCGCTACAGCGATCTGGAGATCCGCGACGAGGTGCTGACCTTCCTGGGCGCAGGATTCGAGACGACGGCGGCCGCGCTGGCGTGGACGTGGTTCCTGTTGTCGCAACACCCGCAGGCCCGCCGGCGACTCGGCCAGGAACTCGACGAGGTGCTCGGCGGCCGCGAGCCCACCGCCGCCGACCTCGACGACCTGCCGTGGACGCAGGCGGTGGTGGCCGAGGCCATGCGGGTGTTCCCGCCGATCATGGGGGTGGCCCGCACCGCCAAGGCTGACGACGTGCTGGGGGACTATCCGATCAAGGCGGGCACCAGCATTGCCGTCCTGATGCACAGCGTGCACCACAACCGGCGGGTCTGGGAGAACGCCTACGACTTCGACCCGTCGCGGTTCCTGAAAGAGAATCTCGACGGCCCGCAGCGGCGCGCCCACATCCCGTTCGGCGCAGGCAAAAGGATGTGCATCGCATCGGGTTTCGCCAATCAAGAGGCCACTCTCATCGTTGCCCGCTTGGCGCAGCGCTTCGAACTCGACCTGGTGCCCGGTCAGCGGTTGCGGCGCGAACTGACGTTCACCGGCGGCCCGGACGGCAAGATGCTCATGACGGTGCGGAGACGCTGACGGGCGCGCGCCGAAACGCGTGCATCCGGTCATCGTCGATGCCGAGATAGCTCCAGCCCAGAGACGTGAAGAACGCGTGCGCGGCCGCGTTGTCTTCTTCGACGAAGGCCAGCCAGCCGCATCCGGCCCTATGGCCGGGCCAGGCGATCGCGGCGTCGACGGCGACGGCACCCAGCCCTTCGCGGCGGCGGGCGGGGTCGACGGCAAGGTCTGTGATCCCATGGTCGAATCCTGGCGCGCCCCAGACACATCCCACGACTGCCGTCGGAGTGCCGTCCTGCTCGACGACCAGTTGCGCGCCGTCGGTTTCGGCCAGCACGTGCTCAAGCCACTCATGGTCCAGCGGGCCCAAGCGCCGGTTGAGCTCGGGATCGTCGAACCATGAGCGGTACCAATCCCAGTCGGCGCGACAGAATCGCCGCACTCGCCACTGCTTGTCGCTCAACTTGTGCACGGTGTCATCGACACCGTCAAATCGCCGGGCCCAGCAGGTCGTCGGCGTCTTTGATGATGTAGCCATACCCCTGCTCGGCGAGGAACCGCTGCCGGTGTGCGGCGTACTCCGCATCCAGCGAATCGCGCGAGACCACCGAGTAGAACACCGCGCCGCCGCCGTCGTGTTTGGGCCGCAGCAGCCGGCCCAGCCGCTGCGCTTCTTCCTGCCGGGACCCGAAGGTGCCCGAAACCTGAACGGCCACAGATGCTTCCGGCAGATCGATGGAGAAGTTCGCCACCTTGCTGACGACCAGCGTCGAGATGTCGCCGCGGCGGAACGCGTCGAACAGTTCCTCGCGTTCGGAGTTTTTCGTCGAGCCTTGGATCACCGGGGCGTCGAGTTCCTGCCCGAGTTCCTCCAGCTGATCCAGGTAGGCGCCGATCACCAGCGTCTGCTCGTTGGGGTGGCGCTCCAGGATCGAGCGGACCACCGCGATCTTGCTGTGCACCGTCGAACAGAGCTTGTAGCGCTCGTCGGGCTCGGAGGTCGCGTAGATCATCCGCTCGTTGTCGGTCATGGTCACCCGGACCTCGATGCACTCGGCCGGGGCGATCCACCCCTGGGCCTCGATGTCCTTCCACGGTGCGTCGTAGCGCTTCGGCCCGATCAGCGAGAACACGTCGCCCTCGCGGCCGTCCTCACGGATCAGGGTCGCGGTCAGCCCCAGCCGGCGTCGGGACTGAAGATCGGCGGTCATCCGGAACACGGGTGCCGGCAGCAGGTGCACCTCGTCGTAGATGATCAGCCCCCAGTCGCGGCTGTCGAACAGCTCCAGATGCTTGTACTCGCCCTTGGTGCGTCGGGTGATCACCTGGTAGGTCGCGATGGTGACGGGGCGGATCTCCTTTTTCTCCCCGGAGTATTCGCCGATCTCGTCCTCGGTCAGCGAGGTGCGGGCGACCAGTTCGCGCTTCCACTGCCGACCCGCCACGGTGTTGGTGACCAGGATCAGCGTCGTCGCACCGGCCTTGGCCATCGCCGCCGCCCCGACGAGCGTCTTCCCGGCGCCACACGGCAGCACCACCACGCCCGAACCGCCGGCCCAGAACGAGTCGGCCGCCATCTCCTGGTAGTCCCGCAGCTGCCAGCCGTCCTGCGCCAGTTCGATCGGGTGGGCCTCGCCGTCGACGTAGCCGGCCAGGTCCTCGGCAGGCCAGCCGATCTTGAGCAGCATCTGCTTGACCCGGCCGCGCTCACTCGCGTGCACGATCACGGTGTCGTCGTCGATGCGAGCCCCCAGCATCGGCGCGATCTTCTTGTTGCGCAGCACTTCTTCGAGCACGGCCCGGTCGAAGCTGACCAGGGTCAAGCCGTGCGCCGGATGCTTGACCAGCTGCAGGCGGCCGTAGCGGGCCATGGTGTCGACGATGTCGACCAGCAGCGGCTGCGGCACGGCGTAGCGGGAGAAGGAGACCAGGGCGTCGACCACCTGCTCGGCGTCGTGGCCGGCCGCGCGGGCGTTCCACAACGCCAGCGGCGTGATGCGGTAGGTGTGTACATGCTCGGGCGCGCGCTCCAGCTCGGCGAACGGGGCGATGGCCGCACGTGCCGCGCCGGCCTGTTCGTGGTCGATCTCCAGCAGCACCGTCTTGTCGGACTGCACGATCAGCGGGCCGTCGGTCATTTGTCCCATTATCCAGAGTGCGGCGACAGCGGCGCGTTTTGCGGGCGTGGCCGGGCCGTGAGCGTGCGTGAACTGCTGCTGAAATGCGGCGTGTCGGCCCGCAGACCCGCACGCTCGCGAGGTGGGGTGCCGCGAGGTGGCTCAGTGGGTGGGGTGGCTCAGTGGGTGGCTCAGTGGGTGGCGGCCTGCAACGGGACGCCGGCCGGCGCGCGGCCCTGCCCGTTCCCGGGCAGCGGCACCTTCGCGACGCCCGGCGTGCCGACCTGGCCGGCCAGCCAGGGCAGCGACGCTTTGAACACGTCCATCGCGAACGGCCAGTCGTGCTTGCCCGGGCTGGCGACGACAGCGCAGGTGATGCCGTGGGTCCGGCCGAGCGCGCACAGGGAGTTCGCGGCGTCGGTCTGATCACCCGGGTTGCCTGCGGCGTCCTGTCCGCCGAGGCCGACCGCGTTCGGATTTCCGTACCCGCCCTTGTGCTGCTGCGGGGCATCCGAGGAGATCGCGAACCAACCCGAGACACCCTGGTACGGGCCGTGCTTGTCCATCACAGTGGTGGGGTCGTAGACCGGCCACTGCGAGGCGTCGCCGCCGTAGATCCGGGCGATGGTCTGATCCTTGGTGCCTGCGTTGGGTCCGTTGTCCCCGGCGATGTCGACGAACGCGCTGAACAGTTCGGGGTGCATCACCGTCAGGTCGACCGCGCAGGTGCCACCCATAGACCAGCCCACGACA
The DNA here is from genome assembly GCF_001570425.1 of Mycolicibacterium brisbanense. GTDB lineage: Bacteria > Actinomycetota > Actinomycetes > Mycobacteriales > Mycobacteriaceae > Mycobacterium > Mycobacterium brisbanense. The sequence continues at coordinate 216,883 of NZ_BCSX01000007.1, read as the reverse complement.
CCCCAGTTGGCCTGCTGGACGTCGAACGTGTCGGCGACGTACGGCGGAACGTCCTTGGTGAGGTGATCGGCCACGTTGCCGCGCGGACCGTTGACGCATTCGGTGTCGTTGTTGAACGACCCGCCGACGTCGGCGAACACGAACACCGGGGCAGAGCCGCCGTGCGCGGCGGCGAAGTTGTCGATCGTGGCGATGGCGTTGCCCGTGCGCGGCCAGTCCGACGGGGTGTTGAACTCGCCGGCGATCATCATGACCACCGGCAGCTTCGGCGCACCGGCGGCGAACCAGGCCGGCGGCAGATAGACGAGCTCGGTGCGGTGCTTGAACCCCGAGGCATCCTGCGGGATGTCCACCGGAACCAGCGCCCCGTGCGCGGGTGCGCCCTTGCCGCGCATTCCCTGGACCGTGGCGAGGTCGGTCTCGTCGGGCAGCGGCCCGGCCGTCAGCTCGTTCCAGGCGGCCGGGACCGTCGGGAAATAGCCGACCCAGAGGTTGAGGGCAAGGCCCGCGCTGAGCAGGCACAACGGCACCGCGAGCACCGACACGCCGCGACGCCACCAGCGGTTGCCACGCCAGCCGAACACGGCGACCGCCAGAGCCAGCCCGGTCAGGCCGACCCAGATCCACAGCGAGTCCGGGGCCGGATCGCCGGCCAGGCCCTGCGAGTCGATGTACCAGTGGGTCCACCCCGCGAGGATCAGGCCGACGACGATCGCCACCGGCAGCCAGATCAGCCGCCACCGCCGGTTGCGCCAACCGATCGCCAGCACCAGCACGATCGCGGCCACTGCCCACACCGTCGGTGGCAGCCAGCCGTGCAACAGCGACACGCCACGTCGTGCCGGAGCCACGGCAGCCTCGCTCAACAGGGTTGTCACGAGGGACATGGTCGTGAACGGTTCTGTGGATGAGCTGTGCCCAAGCTGTTCGCCGGGTTAGTCGTCGTCGGCCGACACCACGGAAGTGACTCGGTGAATCGCGAATTCCCGCACCCGCCCCGCGGCGGGATCGTAAGCGGTCAACTGGCCGCCCCGGATGTTGATCGGGGCCACCACGCGCTGGGTGGCGACGCCCGCGGGGTCGACGTACCCGATGAGCACCGAAGTCTGGGCGATCGCGGCGTCCTGCAGTTGGGTGATGGCCACCGCGGGATCCAGCCGTACGTTGGCGAACGGCCCGCTGGACACCTTGCGCAGCACCGCGATGATGGCCGAGAGCGTCTGCGTGGTCGGAGGTGTCGAGGGCCGGTGCACCCGGCGCCGCGTGGGGGCGGCGACGCGGTAGCCGAGCGCCTGGATGTCGACGATGGCGCCCGACGAATCCTCGGCCGCCGGGGCGAACCCGGCGTCGCGCAGCCCGGCCAGGACGTCGGAGATCGGGGCCTGTGACACCGCGACGGTCGGGGCGAGCAGGCGCAGCTCGAGGCGCTCAGTGGCCGACGATGCCACCGCCTGCGCCAGCAGTGCGGCGTCCTCACACCGCACGAACGACGACGCCATCCCGACCCGCAGCTGCCCGTGCCTGCGGGCGACGTCGTCGATGAGATACGTCAAGCCTTGCGGGACAGGGGTTTTGGAGTGTTTCTCGAAGAGGCTGTGCAGTTCGCCCGCAGTGCGCCCAGCATCCAGCGCGTGCCGCACCGAGGCCTCGGTGATGCGGTACACCATGGCAGCGCCTGCCGATTCGACGGTCGCCACCGTCGCCAACTTCTCGGCCAGTTCACGTTCCAGCGGCCCCGGCACGATCACGGTGAGGTCCGCCTGCAGCAGGAAGTGATCGAGTGGCTTCGGCAGCACCTTGGCCATCGTCGCCAGCACGTCGTCGTCCGGATCGTCGGCCAGCAGCCCGCGTCCGGGCGTGCTGATGGCTCCGCGTCCGGCCAGACCCACCGCGTGCGCCTCGTCCAGCAGGTTGCCGACGGTGGACGGCTGCAGGCGGGCCGACCAGCGGGGCCGATGCCAGATCATGGCCCGCGATGCCTCGGCCGCGTCGACACCGGTGCCCGGTGGCAGCTCGGCGAGCACCGTGAGCAGGAGTCGGCGATCCAACGGTGCCGCAGTGGAGAACAGCGAATCCGACAGTGCGGCAAAGGGTTTGCCGTCAGGTCCGCGGGAGCCGATCAACGCGGGACGGGCCTGCAGGTCCAGCCAGGTCGAGGCGATCAGCTGCCAGCGCGCCGCCGTCGGCGATTCCACGAAACGATCCGCGGTCACCGTCGGCGCCCAGTACGGCCCCGTGCCCTCGCCCGGGTCCGGATCGGGCATGCCGACGGCGATGAGCCCGGCCGTCGCCGCCAACTCCAGGATGAGTCCGAGCCGCGGCTCGTCGATCCCGGTGGCCTTGGCCAGCCGTTTCACGTCGCGCACCCCGAGCCCACCGTTGCGCAGCTCGGGAACCGGTGCGGCGCTGAGGGTTTCGATCACCACCTCGATCTCACGCAGCAGGTCGATGGCGGCCCCGGCGGCGACGGCGTCCACGTCGGCGGCGGTCGTGGTGGTCGACTGCAGCGTTGGCACCGCCAACTGCATGGGGCCCGGGACCTCACCCCGCAGTGACTGGGCGACGAGCCGCGGCAGGATCACGGTCTCGTCGTCGATCCGGCGCAGCAGACCGGCTGCCAAAAGCCTTGGCACCGGCCGGTCGGCAGGGGTGTCGGGAGCGGCATCGCGGGTGCGCCCCACCGGCGAACCCTCCACCAGGCGCGCCAGCAGTTCTTTCTGGGGATCGTCGAGATCGGCCAGCTGCTCGGCGATCTCGTCGGCACTGCGGTCAGCCGCCTCCAACGTGGCCTGGCCCGGGTACCACGGCAGCGACCCCGTCACCTCGGGGGCCACCCGCACCTCCTCCGCGCCCCAGACGAGCGCCCGCTCGCGCAGATCGTCGATCGCGGCGCGGATCGCGTCGGCATCGCCGCGCTCGCCCAGCAGCTCGATCACCTCGGCGACCGCCACCGCCGCTGAGTCGGCGTGCAACACCAGCAACGCATCGAGCACCGCCAGGTGCAGGAAGTCGAGGCCGTCGGTGGCCGCCTTGACCGACTGCCGGGACAGGGCCCTCGCGGCCAGCGCCGCCAGGCTGGCGGGAGGCGGCTGCGTCAGGTCCGCGCGCAGCTGCAGAATCCGCAGGAGTCCCTCGTCGGGGAGCTCGGCCAGCCAGGCGCCCAGCGGGATCCCGGCGCTCGGCCGGGTCGCGGCGCTCCTGTCCTCCGAAGGAGTCTTCGCGGTCATATCCTGACCAGCGTAAAGCAGCGCACAGGTGACATGCCGGTCTCGCCTCCGGATGTCTGGCCTGCCACAATGTGGGGCGTGGCTGACAATAAGAAGAATCAGTACGTCGACAACGGCTGGCCGGTACTGAGCGACGGCGACGATCACGCCGTCAGCGAACTGGCGACCGACCGCACCGGCGCCCTGTCTCCGTTCGGGGACGTGACCTTCCCCGTGCCGGCAGAAACCCTGCCGTTCATTCAGTCGGTCACCGTCGTCAACCGGTAACGGTGGGCCTGTCGCACCTCGACGAGACCGGGGCGGCGCACATGGTCGACGTCACCGCCAAGAACGTCACCAAGCGCACCGCCGTGGCAGCGGGCTGCCTGCTGACCACCGCCGAAGTGGTCGCGCTGATCGCCTCGGGCGGGCTGCCCAAGGGTGATGCGCTCGCGACCGCCCGCGTCGCCGGCATCCTGGCGGCCAAGCGCACCTCCGACCTGATCCCGCTGTGTCATCAGTTGGCACTCACCGGTGTCGACGTCGACTTCGGCATCGGTACCGACAGGGTGGACATCACCGCGACCGTGCGCAGCACCGACCGCACGGGCGTCGAGATGGAGGCGCTGACCGCCGTCAGCGTGGCCGGGCTGACGCTCTACGACATGATCAAGGCCGTCGATCCGGCGGCTCGCCTCGACCAGATCCGGGTACTGCGCAAAGAGGGCGGTAAAACGGGTCTATGGACTCCAGACACTCCACCGGCGTAACCCGTTCGGCCCGCGTGGTTATCGCGTCGACGCGGGCGGCAGCCGGGATATACGACGACCGCACCGGCCCCATGATCGTCGGGTGGCTCGCGGACCGCGGCTACGACGTGACCGAGCAGGTGGTCGTGGCCGACGGCGCCGCGGTCGCCGCTGCGCTGCGCTCCGCGCTGGCCGAACACATCGACGTGATCATCACCTCCGGCGGTACCGGCATCTCGCCGACCGACCGCACCCCCGAAGCCACCATGGCGGTGCTGGACTATCAGGTGGTCGGTCTGGCCGACGCCATCCGGCGCTCAGGCGGCCACAAAGTCCCCACGTCGGTGCTGTCGCGGGGCGTGTGCGGCGTCTCCGGGCGCACCCTGATCGTGAACCTGCCGGGTTCTCCGGGCGGCGTGAAAGATGGCCTCGGCGTGCTCGATCACGTGTTGGAGCATGCGCTGGATCAGCTGAGCGGCCGGGACCACACTCGATGAGCGCGTGAAGAGGAGATGTCGAAGATGAGCGCTGTCGTCGCCCGGGTGGCGGTCACCGAGGACCCCATCGACTTGTCCGAACACGAGGCGCTGGTGGCACATGAGGCCGCAGGCGCCGTCGTCGGATTCTCCGGGGTGGTCCGCGACCATGACGGCGGCCGGTCGGTGGCGCGGCTGGAGTACTCCGCCCACCCGACCGCCCTGCAGACGTTGCAGGCGGTTGCGGCCGAAATCGCCGCGGACAGCGCCGGAGTGCGGGCCATCGCGGTCAGTCACCGCATCGGAGCCCTGAAAATAGGCGACGCCGCCCTGGTGGCCGCTGTGGCAGCGGACCATCGCAGGGCGGCGTTCGAAACCTGTGCCCGGCTCGTCGACACCGTCAAAGAACGTCTACCGGTGTGGAAGCACCAGCACTTCGCCGACGGTACCGACGAGTGGGTCAACTCGGCCTGAGCGAACTCAGCCGATGAGCACGTTGCCGTGCAGGCCTTGCTTCTCGATGGCCTGCTGGATCTGCTCCGAGTAGGAGACGGGCTGAGCGTCCACAGGAGCGGGCGCCTCGGCCGGGGGAGCTTCGGGGGCCGGAGCCTGCAGCGCGGCGTCGGTGACGGGCGCTGCGGCGGGCGGCGGCACGTCAGCCGGGGCCGGAGCCTCGGGAGCCGGGGGCAGGTCCTGCGGAGCGGGCGGGGGAGCGTCGGGAGCCGGGGCGGCGGAGGGATCGAACGCGGCGGGCTCGACGGCGGGTGCGTCGGGAGCATTGACGGCCGGGTTGTCCAGCGGCTGCGGCTGATTGACCACGTTGCGCGGGGTCGCGCCCGACAGGCCGTGGCCGCAGACAGGCCAGGCGCCCTTGCCCTGGCTCGCCAGAACGCGCTCGGCGACGGCGATCTGCTGATCCTTGGTGGCCATGTTCGCGGCCGGGGCGAACTGGCCGCCACCGTGGGCCGACCAGGTGCTCGGCGAGAACTGCAGCCCGCCCTGGTAGCCGTTGCCGGTGTTGATGGCCCAGTTGCCGCCTGACTCACAACGAGCCACGGTGTCCCATTCGCCGTCGGTAGCGGCCGACGCCTGGCTTGCCAGGGCGAGGCTGCCGCCGGCGAGCGCAACGCCGGTTACGGCGAACTTGGCGACGTTCTTGGCAGATGAAGAAGTAGTGGGCTTGCGATGCCGTCCACTCATGAGCGTGCAGGTCCTCTCGTATGCGCCCACGAGGTCAGCTGTCGGGTTCGGGCTGGAGAGGTAGCCCGGCCGGCGACGTCGAAACGGCGACGGCTTCACCCCAAGGGGCCGCAAGCGGCTCCTGGTCCTTGTAGCTCGGTGGACCGGTGGGTCCCCCGCCTCCATCCAAGTTGTGTTCGTCGTGTAACCACTCGCCCGATGGATGGAGCTCGGCGCAATCGGGGTGGTAGGTCATCCGATACGGGGTCAGTTGACTTGGGAATGAAGGTAACGGCTCGTCGCGGCCTCGTCATCTTTTGTCGCTTCGGGCGTTTTCCCGCTCGGCAAAACTTAAAAGATCATTAAAGGTGCAGGTTGCTGAAGCGTTTCCGCAGGTCGCAGGTTCGATCCACCCGCTCGTAGCCAGCTCGTGACCATTTCGTTATGTGATGCAAATCACGTTATCCGCCGGCGAACGGGGGTAACACATCAAGGGTCTGCGGCGTTGTCACCGCGCTCGATGTGTCGCGCACCGCGACGCCATCGCACAGGTAGGAGCACCGTTTCAGTACTCGTGCGAGTTCTGGCTTGCCTTCGCCGAGCCGTCCGACGAGTTCCTCGATGGTCGTTCCCGATTTGAGACCTAACGTTTCGGTCTCGACGCCCGCAGCGGCCGCCGCGGCGGCGAAATACCGGACCGTCACCTCGACGGTGGCTGTCATCATCAACCCCCGATCGCGCTCATCGGCCGCGCCGGTTGCACGAAGCTCGGATCGTTGATGCCGTGGCCGGCCGGCTTGGCCCACATGGCGCTGCGCCACGCGGCCTCGATCGCAGCGTCGTCCGCACCGGAGCGCAGCAGACCCCGCAGATCGGTCTCCTCGGTGGAGAACAGGCAGCTGCGGATCTGGCCGTCGGCGGTCAGTCGTGTGCGGTCGCAGGCCGAACAGAAGGCGTGCGACACCGAGGCGATCACCCCTACCGTGCCGCCCGGATGGGTCGGTCCCGGCGCGACCTGCCACAGCTCGGCAGGCGCCGAGCCACGCGGCCGGGGATCGGGCTGCAAGTCGAAGTGCCGGCGCAGGGTCTGCAGGATGCGGTCGGCGTCGATCACCTCGTCGCGTTTCCAGCTGTGCCCGGCATCCAACGGCATCTGCTCGATGATGCGCAGTTGGTAGCCGTGCTGCAGGCAATACCGCAGCAGCTCCACCGCGTCCTGAAGCCCGGACACGGGGTCGAGCACGGCGTTGACCTTCACCGGTTGCAGCCCGGCGGCCTTGGCCGCCGCCAGGCCTGCGAGCACGTCGGCCAGCCGGTCGCGGCGCGTGATCCGGGCGAAATGCGCGGCGTCGACGCTGTCCAGCGAGACGTTGATGCGGTCCAGCCCCGCTCTGCGCAGCCCCGCGGCGCGGCGGTGCAGCCCGATGCCGTTGGTGGTCAGCGTGATCTCCGGGCGGGGCGTCAACGCCGCGGCCGAGGCCACCACGTCCTCCAGATGACGGGTCACGAGTGGTTCGCCGCCGGTGAAGCGCACGCTGGTGATGCCAAGCCGGGTCACCGCGATGCGCAGCAGGCGCGCGAGTTCATCCGCGCCGAGCAGCGCCTCGCCCGGCAGCCAGTCCAGGCCTTCGGCGGGCATGCAGTACGTGCAGCGCAGGTTGCACCGGTCGGTGAGCGACACGCGCAGGTCGGTCGCGACCCGTCCGTAGGTGTCGACCAGCGGCCCGCTGGCCGGGGCGGGACCAACGGCCGCCCCAGCCGGCTTCACGGTGGGCAATCCGAGTGCGGTGACGGTCATGCGGGCGTCCTCACCGAATCCACCGGCACGATCTCCTTACCGAGCGGCATCAGCGACACCGGGATCAGTTTGAGGTTGGCCAGCGCCAGCGGGATGCCGACGATGGTGATCGCCATCGCGACCGCACTGACCAGGTGGCCGATGGCCAGCCAGATGCCGCACAGCAGAATCCAGATGATGTTGCCGATCAGCGCGCCCGGCCGGGTGCCCGGTTTGTCGACGATGGTCCGGCCGAACGGCCACAGCGCGTAGGACGCGATGCGCAGCGAGGCGAACCCGAAGGGGATGGTGATGATCAGGATGAAGCAGATCAGCGCCGCCAGCAGGTATCCCAGCGCCAGGTACAGGCCGCCGAAGATCAACCAGATGACATTCAGTATCACTCGCATATAGGGCGCATCTCCTCCAGCGGTGGTCCAAGCCTACCGAGTAATGGGGATGAAGGACGCCATGCGGGCCGAGTAGGATCTGCACATCGCGTTCCGGCGCACACCGGAACGCGAACTTTGTGTGTCTCCAGTAGAGCTACCAACGACGAGCAGGTGAGTCCAGTGCCGACCGGCAGGGTTAAGTGGTACGACGCCGAAAAGGGCTTCGGGTTTTTGTCCCAGGAGGAGGGCGAGGACGTCTACGTCCGGTCTTCGGCGTTGCCTTCGGGCATCGAGGCGCTCAAGGCCGGTCAGCGCGTCGAATTCGGGGTGGCCGCAGGTCGTCGTGGTCCTCAGGCATTGAGCCTCAAGCTCATTGACCCGCCGCCGAGCCTGAGCAAGGCTCGCCGGGAAGCTGAGCGTCCCGAGCACAAGCACACGCCAGATGAGCTGCACGGCATGGTTTCGGACATGATCACGCTGCTGGAGGACACGGTGCAGCCCGAGCTGCGCAAGGGCCGCTATCCCGATCGCAAGGTCGCCCGGCGGGTGTCCGAGGTGGTCAAGGCCGTCGCCCGGGAGCTCGACGCCTGACGCGGTGCGACGGGGCAGACTGGGGGTATGACCCAGGGCTCGTACGTCGCCGACAAGTCATCGTCCGGAGGCGAATTCAACCGCGACACCAGCTACATCACCACCCGGATCGACCGGCACGGCAGCGACGGCTATCCCGTCGAGGCCGGCCGCTACCGGCTGGTGGTGGCGCGGGCGTGTCCGTGGGCCAACCGGGCGATCATCGTGCGCAGGCTGCTGGGGCTGGAGGACGCACTGTCCATCGGCTTCTGCGGCCCCACGCATGACGCGCGCAGCTGGACCTTCGACCTCGACCCCGGCGGGCTGGACCCGGTGCTGAAGATCCCGCGGCTGCAGGACGCCTATTTCGCGCGAGATCCGAACTATCCCAAGGGCATTACCGTGCCCGCCATCGTCGACGTGCCGACGGGTGCGGTGGTGACCAACGACTTCGCCCAGATGACGCTGGACTTCTCCACCGAGTGGACCGAGTTCCACCGTGACGGTGCTCCGCAGCTGTACCCCGAAGCGTTGCGCGACGAGATCGACTCGGTCGCCAGGCGCATCTACAACGAGGTCAACAACGGCGTGTACCGCTGCGGTTTCGCCGGTTCGCAAGAGGCGTACGACGCTGCCTACGACCGGTTGTTCACCGCACTCGATTGGCTTTCCGAGCGGTTGGCCACCCAGCGATACCTGGTGGGCGACACCATCACCGAGGCCGACGTGCGGCTGTTCACCACGCTGGCGCGGTTCGACCCCGTGTACCACGGCCATTTCAAGTGCAACCGGTCAAAGCTCAGCGAGATGCCGGTGCTGTGGGCCTATGCCCGTGATCTGTTCCAGACCCCGGGGTTCGGCGACACCATCGATTTCGTGCAGATCAAGCAGCACTACTACATCGTGCATGCCGACATCAACCCGACGCGGATCGTGCCGAAAGGGCCCGAGCTGGCCGACTGGCTCACGCCACACGGCCGGGAGTCGTTGGGCGGCAGGCCGTTCGGCGATGGCACACCGCCCGGGCCGCCGCGCGAGTCCGAACGGGTACCGCGCACGCATGGCGCAGTTCAGGGCGCCGGCTGAGCCTTGTCGGGCCAATTGGTGCGTACCGACCATTCGGCGTGGGGCAGGTCGAACACGTCGCCGTTCTGATCCTGCACCAGCGTGAGCAGCTGCACGGCGATGCCGGTGAGCCGCCCGCGCTGCGGGTCGACCGTCGGAATCGTCACGGCCAGAGTGGTATTCGGGCGGTAGAGCGACAGCGTCGTGTCGACCGGGTTCTCGTAGACCCGGAGCAGCCGCCACGGCGCACGGGCGATTTCGGCGGGCACCGACAGCTGCACGGGGTGCTCCTTGTTGACCCGCAGTTCGCCCTGGTTGCCCGACTGCGTGCAGTCGTTGAGGTTGAGCACCGGGCAGTACCGGAACGGCCCCACCCGGGTCAGATGCCCGTTGCTGTAGGCGCTGATCTTCGGCAGTTCGTCGTGTCCGCGGCTCAGCTGCGCCACCGCCACTGCCGTACCCGCAGCAGCCACCACGACGATCACCGCGAGGATGGCCAGGAATCGCCTCATCGCGGCATGTCCGTCGTGCTCGCCATCGCGGGCCCTCCGCCTTCCTGTTGGGCCAGCACCGGGCGGTTACCGCCGAGGCCGGGGATCAGTGACTCGCCGCGGTAGCTCACGATGGTCTGCGCGAGACCGAGTATCAGCACGGCGGTGATGGTAGTGAACCCGACGGTGAGGTCCGTGTAGATCAGCACCCCCGTCGCGCCGCCGGCCACCCAGGCCAGCTGTAGAACCGATTCGGAGCGGCCGAAGGCCGAGGCGCGCGACTCCTCGGGCAGATCGTCTTGCAGCGACGCGTCCAGCGATGCCTTGGCGATCGCGCTGGCCGCCGAGGTCACCAGCGTGGCGCCCGCCGCGACCAGAAGGTTGCCGGTCAGTGCGGTGGCCAGCGCGACGGCGGTGACGGCGACGGACGCGCGTACGACGAGCTGAGCGGGGTGGCCGAGCTTGAGCCGGGCGGCGGCGATGTTGCCCCCGAAGTTGCCGATGCCCGCGGCCGCTCCGATCAGACCGAGCATCAGCAGCTGCTGCCAGCCGGTTGCGTCGTGCGATTTGGCCACGAAGGCGGGATAGAGGAACAGGAACCCGACCATCACCTTGATGGTGCAGTTGCCCCACAGCGCGGTGATGGTGTTGCGGCCCATGGGCTGGCGCGCGGGCTTGGTCTTGCCCGGACGCCGCAGGTCACCCGGGCCGCCGTGATAACTCAGCGTCGTCGGCACCTCGCCCTCGGTGACCTCGACCCACTTCGGGATCCGCATGGCCAGCACCGCACCGGCCGCGGAGACGACGGCGACGACGTATAGCGCACCGGGCAGGTGCACGACGTTGAGCAGATACTCGGCGCCCGCGGCGATACCGCCGCCGACCACGGTTCCGCCGAGCAGACCGAAGGTGGTCAGCCGGGAGTTGACCCGTACGAGGTCGATGCTCGGCGGCAGCACGCGGGGTGTGACGGCGCTGCGCAGCACCGAGAACGACTTGGAGAGCACCATCATCCCCAGCGCGCACGGGTACAGCACCCACGACGGGTAACTGCCCGAATCGCCGTCGTAGTTGGCGATCAGCACCACGACCAGCACTGTGCGCAGGGCGAACGACGCCGCCAGCGCCACCCTGCGGCCGTGCTGCAACCGGTCGAGGGCGGGCCCGATCAGCGGTGCGATCACGGCGAACGGCGCGATGGTGATCAGCAGGTACAGCGCCACCTTGCTCTTGGATTCACCGCTGGCGGCGGCGAAGAACAACGTGTTGGCCAGGGCGACGGCCATGGCCGCGTCGACGGCGAAGTTGGCCACCACCGGCCAGGTCAGCGCGGTCAGCCCGGACTTGTCCGCACCGTCGGCGGTGGCCGCGCGGTGCACGAACCCATACATCCGCGAGCCCATCTCGCGGCTGCGCGCGGCCGCGGCACGGGTCACCGTCACCTTTTCACCGGCCGCGGACCCGACGCGCGGCTGCGGATCGGAGCGGTCGGAGCGATAGCTGCCGGCCCGCTCGTCGTCCAGCGGCGGCAACCAGCGGTTCGAACTCGGGCCCGATGGCCGGTGGGGGCGCCGGGGCGTCTCGTCGCTGGGGTAATTGGCCATGCCGGGATGCTCCGCGCCACGATCGGCCGGCGGCCGCGGCGGGTAGTAGGTCACCCATCGATTCTCGCTTATCCGGGCCCCGCGGGGCGCACCGGCGACCGGTGTGGCTTTCGACCGAACCGGTCAGGCACTATGGATGGCGATGGAAAGCGTGAGCGAACCTGTCGAGCAATCCGCCGAGCGCGTTTCCGAGCCGGCTGAGGTTGCTGAGCAGGCCGAAACCCCTGAGCAGGCCGTGGAATCCGAGCAGGCACCCGAGGCTGAGCAGGCCCCGCAGGCCGAGGCGGCGACGGATGCTGTGCCTGCGCCGGGCCTTGAGGCGTTGCTGATGGGTACTGTGGATCAGGCGCGCGCGGCGTTGGCCGAGTTCAGCGGCGCGGAGACGGTCGGGGAGTACCTCGGTGCCACGTTCGAGGATCCCAGCTCGGCGACCCATCGCTTCCTGGCGAACCTGACGGGCTACCGCGGCTGGCAGTGGGCTGTCGTGATGGCGGCCTACCCGGGTGCCGACCACGCCACCATCAGTGAACTGGTTCTGGTGCCGGGGCCGACGGCACTGCTGGCGCCGCAATGGGTGCCGTGGCAGGAGCGGGTCCGGCCGGGCGACCTCGGGCCTGGTGACCTGCTGGCTCCGCCGCCCGAGGATCCACGCTTGACCCCCGGTTTCATGGCGACGGGCGACGCCCTGATCGACGACACCGCGGTGGAGCTGGGACTCGGCCGTCGCCAGGTGCTCAGCCCCTTCGGTCGCGCCGAGGCGGCGCAACGCTGGCACGACGGCGACTACGGTCCGGGTTCGGCAATGGCCCGGTCGACCCGCAGGGCGTGTCGCGACTGTGCCTTCTACCTTCCGCTGGGCGGCTCGCTCGGCCTGATGTTCGGCGTGTGCGCCAACGAACTCTCCGCCGACGGCCATGTCGTCGAGGCCAGCTACGGTTGCGGTGCGCACTCGGACACCCCGCAGCCGCCGGGGACGGGTTCCCCGCTGTACGAGCCGTACGACGACGGGGTGCTCGACCTCGCGGACTAGCGCTCGGCGGCCGCCTTGATGCGGGCCAGCGAGGCGTTCATGCCGTCGACGAGTTCGTCCTCGAAGCTCGGGACGCCGCCCATGAACGCACTGACCAGGGCATTGGAGATCGGTTTCACGCCATTCTCGGCGTGGCGGCTCTCGACGAGCCGAGTGCCCGATTCGGTGGGCTGCAGCTCATAGGACCAGATGGTGTTGTTGATGTCGACCTTGAACGCCAGCTTCTGCTGCGGGATGACCTCGACGATGGTGCTGGTCGTGGGCCAGTAGGTGAACTTGCGCTTGTTGAGATTGACCGTGCGGGCGCCGGGGCGCAGCGGCCCGAGCAGCTTCATCACGCGGCATTGCGGGCTCCATTCCGGCATCCGGTTCAGATCCGAGATCAGTGCCCACACCGTATCGACCGGGGCGTCGATGTCGATCTGGGCCTGCAGCAGTGGCGCAGCCATGTTTCTCCTCAGGTCAGTCCGCGTTGGGCACCGCGCGCCCCGCGGCGTACGGCGTGTCGTTGCCACAGGAAGATCGACGTGCCCAGGACTCCGATGGCCAGCCCCGCCAGCGACAGTGGGCGCCAGCTGTGCAGGGCGGGCACGGTGAAGGCCAGGACAGTCGTGATCAGCCATCCTGCCGCGATCACCACGATCACCGGCCACGGCTCAAGGAGCGAGGCGGGCAACGGCGGCGGCTGGGGCTCGTCGGTCATCGCTGACAAACGTACTCGAAGACCGGTGAGCCAGGCACTCAGTACTATTTGCCGTGTGAAAGACCCGAATGCTCGGCTGGCGAGTGACCTGGCCCTGGCCGTCATGCGGTTCACCCGGCAACTGCGGGTCCGGCGCTCGGACTCGGCGGTCTCGCTGACGCAGCTCTCGGCCCTGTCGACATTGGCCAAAGAGGGTTCCATGACACCGGGAGAATTAGCTGTTCGGGAGCAGGTGCGCCCGCCGTCGATGACCAGGGTGATCGCCGCGCTGGCCGAGCAGGGCCTGGTGGAGCGCACCGCGCATCCCCTCGACGGACGCCAGGTCATGGTTTCGGCCCTGCCTGCGGGCGTCAGCCTGATCGAGGCCGAACGTCGGGCCACGCAGGACTGGCTCAAGGAGCGATTGGCTCGGCTGGACCCCGACGAACGCGAAACACTGGTTGCGGCGGCCGATCTGATCTCGGCGATGGTCGACGACGGCGCGTGAGCGCACAACAGGTCATCGACATCGAGGATCCCGCCGACCCGCGTATCGACGATTTCCGCGATCTCAACAGCGTCGATCGGCGGCCGGATCTGCCCAGCGGCAAGGGCCTGGTCATCGCCGAGGGCGTGCTGGTGGTGCAGCGCATGCTGGCCTCGCGGTTCGTGCCGCGTGCACTGCTGGGCACCGACCGGCGGCTCGGCGAGCTGGCCGACGACCTCGCCGGCGTACCGGTGCCGTTCTACCGGGCCAGCGCGGAGGTGATGGCCACCGCCATCGGCTTCCACCTCAACCGGGGCGTGCTGGCCTCGGCGTCACGGCCGCCGGAACTGTCGGTGGCCGACGTGATCGCCGATGCGCGGACCGTGGTGGCGCTCGAGGGCGTCAACGACCACGAGAACCTCGGGTCGATCTTCCGCAACGCGGCGGGGCTCGCGGTGGACGCGGTGGTGTTCGGCGCGGGATGTGCCGACCCGCTATACCGCCGCGCGGTGCGGGTGTCGATGGGCCATGCCCTGCTGGTGCCGTTTGCTCGCGCCCAGTCCTGGCCGGCGGATCTGAAGATATTGCAGGACAACGGGTTTCGTGTCCTCGCCATGACACCGGATGCGGCCGCGGCGACGCTGCCCGAGGCGATGGCGGATCTGCGGTCCGAGCGTGTGGCCATCCTGGTCGGCGCCGAGGGGCCGGGCCTCACCGAGCACACCATGCGGACCAGCGATGTGCGCGTGCGGATCCCGATGTCGCGCGGCACCGATTCGCTCAATGTCGCGACTGCCGCGGCCTTGGCGTTCTATGAACGGGCCAGGCTCTCGGAGCCGACGTAGATTGAATCCGTGACCGACGATTCGACACCGTGGGGGACCGGGCTGACCGTTGCCGGATTCGTGGCCGCGGTGCTTGCGGCGGCCATTGTGGTCCTCGGCCTCGGCCTCACCCGGGTGCACCCACTCCTGGCGATCGGCCTGAACATGGTCGCGGTCGGCGGTCTCGCACCGACCGTGTGGGGTTGGCGGAACCGGCCCGTGTGGCGCTGGTTCGTCCTCGGCGCCGGACTGGGCGTGGCCGTCGGTTGGATAGCCCTGCTGGCAGCGGTCCTGTCGTCGCAGTGAGGTGTCACGCCGGCGCGACGGTCAGCGTCGCGGCGGTGTAGTTGGCATCGACCAGCCCGGCCACCGCGTCGTCGCGGCGGAACGGGACACCGTGGATTGCGAACATCCGCTCGGCCGTGGTGGTTTCGGGTAGCCAGCCGCTGTCCGTGAGGTACTGCGCGACGGCGTTGCGCTCACCGGTGAAGATCAGGTCCGACAGATCGTCGAGTTCCATGCCCTGATCCCTTTGGTGATCGGCCAGCGCCCGCACCCGGTCGTTGTCGAGCTGTGCCTGCTCGGCGACCCAGTCGGTGGCGATGCGGCTGCCGGGTGCGCTCAGTGCGGTGATGTTGTCGAAGAGCCGGTCCTGGGCGTCGGGCGGCAGGTAGCCGAGCAGCCCTTCGGCGATCCAGGCGGTCGGCGCCTGCGGGTCGAAGCCTCGGGCGCGCAGTGCTGCGGGCCAGTCGCGCCGCAGGTCGACGCCGATGGTGTGCAGGTCGGCGGTCGGCGTCGCACCCAGATCGGCCAAGGTACGCGTTTTGAACTCGACGACGGCAGGTTGGTCGAGCTCGAACACCGTCATGCCGTCCGGCCACGACAGTCGGTAGGCGCGCGCATCGAGTCCCGAGGCCAGGATGACGGCCTGCCGGATACCCGCATCGACCGCGGTGAGCAGGAAGTCGTCGAAGTACCGGGTGCGGATCGCCATGCCGTCGGCGATCACCTGCGGATCGAGCGCGTCGGCGTCATCGGTGTCGAGGCGACCCTCGGCCAGCCTCACGTAGTAGTCCACCCCGACGGCGTTCACCAGCGGCTGTGCGAACGGGTCGGAGATCAGCGGATCGGGCACGCGCGACGCCAGCGCCCGCGATGCCGCGACACCGGTGGCGGTGGCGCCGACGCCGCTGGCCAGGTCCCAGGTGTCGTTCTCGGTGCGCGGCATGGCTCCTCCAGATGTATAGCTAGACTAGTTATTAGTCACTATAACTAACTGAGGAGGGTTGCGGCGAGTCGCGTGCGCCACACCACCACGTCGTCGACGCCCAGAATCCGCAAGACCACCTGATCCGCCCCGGCGGCGTGATACTCGGCGATGCGCTGCGCGATCCGCCCGGGCGAACCCCACGCCGCGATGCCGTCGAGCAACCCGTCGCTGACGGTGTCGATATCGGCCGCGGTGAACCCTTGCCGCAGCAGGTTGCGACGGTAGCCGCCCTGCGCCGTCAGAAACTCCAGCGGCCCGGCGGCCGCCCGGCGAGCCGTCTCGCGGTCGGTCACCGGGATCGTCATCAGCAGGACCGCCAGCGTCCGGTCGGGACCCAGCAGCGCCCGGGCGTCGGCGACATAGGCGGGTGTCACCAGGAACGGGTAGGCGCCGCGGGACCGATCGCGCGCGAGCGCCAGCATGTTCGGTCCCAGCGCGGCCAGCACGCGGTTGCCGATACCGACCACGTCCAGCTGGTCGAGGTAGGCGTTGAGCGTGGCGATCGGGCGGGGCCCGTGTGCGCCGCCCAGCCCGACGACGAAGCGGCCGGGGTCGGTGTCTTCGAGCTCGGTGTGGGTGGCGATGACGTCGGCGGCAGGCACCCGCACCACCGGGATGATGCCCGTGGCGACCGCGATCGTGCGGGTCGCGCGCACCGCGACCGAGACCATCGGCAGGTTTCCGGAACGCCAGACTGTGGCATAGCCGAGGCTCTCGGCGTGCTGCGCCTCGTCGGCCACCAGGGCCGGATCATCGGTGAACGGATTGCTGGTCGCCAAGCCGATCGAGGTCATGCATCGACGCTATGACCTCAAGAATGGTTCAGGTCAACCTCAGCGCTGGCCGCCTGACGAGCGCACACCCAGCAGCACGTCCTCCCAGGCCGGCACGGCGGGCCGCGCCTTACGTGACCGTGCGGGCTTCGGGGGCTCCGCGGCGACGGGCTCGGGTTCCTGTACGGGCCGGGCGACCGGCTCGGGGACCGGGGCGGGCGCATCGAAGTCGAGCTGCGGCAGCGACGCCACAGGACGCAGCGGCCGGTTGAAGTCCGGATTGATCAACTCGTGGGCGGTGTCGTCGGATGCGGTGACGGTTCCGCCGTGCGCGCCGGGGGTGAACCGGAAGTGCGCGACGTTGTCGGAGCGCCCTGCCTTCCACGACAGCTGCACGGTCCACCGGCTGTCCTCGTTGCGCCACGCGTCCCAGGTGGTGGCGTCCGGGTCGAGCCCGCGAGCGACCAGGGCCGTGGTCACCGTCTCGAGCAGGGTCAGCACCGCGGGCCCGTCGGCGAGCACGGGATGCGCGGCGGTGGCCAGTTCTGCTGCCCGGGCACGCTCCAAGAGCACCGGGTGAGCGAACCGTTCCACGCGCTCGATCGGTACGCCGGCGGCAGCTGCCAGCTGCTCCACCGAGGCGCCTGCGCGGATCTTGGCTTGAATCTCCTTGGGACGCAGCACGCTGTGCACCTCTAGATCCATCTGGGTTTGATTCGAGGCGACTCGGTCACCACGCGCCGCGGCGCGCAGCCGGTCATCTACGCGCACACTGAACAACTCCGAGGAGTCGTCGGTTTCGCAGATGATGCGCTTGCCGTCGACATCGAGCCCGACGACTTTTAGTTCTCGCATTACCGACCTCCTTGGCGCACCATACTGCGTTATCAGCCCGTAACCGTGCTGACACGCGGTAGCGGCGTCAGAGGCGTTCGACGACCCAGTCCACGCAGCGGGTGAGCGCGCTGACATCGTCCGGGTCGACCGCCGGGAACATGCCGATGCGCAACTGGTTGCGGCCCAGCTTGCGGTACGGCTCGGTGTCGACAATGCCGTTGGCGCGCAACGTCTTTGCCACGGCGGCGGCATCCACGGAGTCATCGAAGTCGATGGTGCCGACCACCTGTGAGCGCAGCGCCGGATCGGTGACGAACGGGGTGGCGAACGAGGTGCCCTCCGCCCACGAGTACAGCCGCTGCGACGAATCCGCGGTGCGCTTGACGGCCCAGTCCAGGCCACCGTTGCCGTTGAGCCAATCGATCTGCTCGGCCAGCAGCACGAGGGTGGCGATGGCCGGGGTGTTGTAGGTCTGGTTCTTGACGCTGTTGTCCACCGCGATCGGCAGGGACAGGAAGTCGGGCACCCAGCGGTCGGTGGCGGCGATGGCCTCGATGCGGGCCAGGGCGGCGGGGGAGAGCACCGCGATCCAGAGGCCGCCGTCGCTGGCGAAGTTCTTCTGCGGGGCGAAGTAGTAGGCGTCGACGTCGGTGATGTCGACCGGCAGCCCGCCGGCAGCCGACGTGGCGTCGATGAGGACGAGCGCGTCGCCGTCGGGACGCTGGACCGGCACCGCGACACCCGTCGAGGTCTCGTTGTGTGCCCACGCGACGACGTCGACCGACGGATCCGAGGTTGGTTCGGGCGCGCTGCCCGGATCGGCCTTGAGGATGATCGGGTCGCCGACGAACGGGTTCTTGGCGACGCACGAGGCGAACTTGCTGCTGAACTCGCCGTAGGTCAGGTGCAGCGAGCGCTTGTCGACCAGGCCGAACGCGGCGGCGTCCCAGAACGCCGTCGAGCCGCCGTTGCCCAGAACCACCTCGTAGCCGTCGGGCAATGAGAACAGCTGACGCAGCCCGTCGCGCACCCGGCCGACGAGGTTCTTCACCGGGGCCTGCCGGTGGCTGGTGCCGAACAGGTCCCCGGCCGCGGCCAGTGCCGTCAGCTGCTCGGGGCGCACCTTGGAGGGTCCGCAGCCGAAGCGTCCGTCTTTCGGCTTGAGGTCGGCGGGGATCGTCAGTTCAGCCATGGGACCAGCTTAAAGTGTCAGAATCTGCGCCCCATCGGGGGTGACGGCGATGGTGTGCTCACTGTGGGCGGCGCGTGCGCCGGTCGCGGTGCGCAGGGTCCAGCCGTCGGAGTCGTGCACGTAGTCGTCGGTCCCGTCGGCGATCAGCATCGGCTCGATGGCGATCACCAGGCCGGCCCGCAGTTTGAGGCCCTTGCCGCGCACGCCCTCGTTGGGGACGTGCGGCGCCTCGTGCATCGTGCGGCCGATGCCGTGACCACCGTGATCGGCGAGCAGGCCGTATCCGGCCTGACGGGCCACGGCCGAGATGGCGTGGCCGACATCACCGAGGGTGTTGCCGGGCCGGGCCGCGGCGATACCGGCCGCGAGCGCGGCGTCGGTGGCCTTGATCAGCTCGGGGTCGCCCGGCCGGGGTGTGCCGACGACGAAACTGCGGGCGGCGTCGCCGCACCAGCCGTTCAAGATTGCCCCGAAGTCCACCGAGACCAGGTCACCGTCGGCGAGCACGGTGTCGTTGGGCACGCCGTGCACGACGGCGTCGTTGACGCTCACGCACAGCACCGCGGGGAACGGGCTGGGGGCCCAGCGGGGGTGGTAGTTGAGGAAGGGGGAGGTGGCCCCATGGGCGGCCAGTACATCGGCGGCAACGCGGTCCAGATCGGCTGTCGTGCGCCCCGGAGCGGCCTGGGCCACCACCGCCCGCAATGCCTCTGCGACGACAGATCCCGCAGCTGCCATGGCCGCTATCTCGGATTCTGTCTTCAGTTCGACCACGTCATCCACCCTCTCGGCAAACTTTTGAAATCCGGCGTAGACATTTAGTCGATACCTGCGGTACCGTTATACACAAGGCAGGTAGATGTAAACCTCATAGGAGAGGGAGAGGTCTGCAACATGGCTCGGACCAAGATGATCAGGCGCTGGCGCAAGAACATGGACGTCACCGACGACACCGAGTACGTCGACATGCTCACCACACTGTCCGAGGGGTCGGTGCGGCGCAACTTCAACCCATACGTCGACATCGAGTGGGACTCGCCGGAGTTTGCTGTGACGCCCAACGATCCCCGCTGGGTGCTGCCCGCGACCGATCCGATCGGTGGCCACCCGTGGTACCAGGCGCAGCCGCTCGAGCGGCAGATCGAGATCGGCATGTGGCGTCAGGCCAACGTCGCCAAGGTCGGTCTGCACTTCGAGAACATCCTGATCCGCGGCCTCATGGAGTACTCGTTCTGGGTGCCCAACGGCTCACCGGAGTACCGGTACTGCCTGCACGAATCCGTCGAGGAGTGCAACCACACCCTGATGTTCCAGGAGATGGTCAACCGCATCGGCAAGGACGTGCCGGGCATGCCGCGGCTGCTCAAGTGGCTGCAGCCGCTGATCCCGCTCGCCGCGGGTCCGCTGCCCATCCCGTTCTTCTTCGGCGTGCTGGCCGGCGAGGAGCCCATCGACCACACCCAGAAGAACGTGCTGCGCGAGGGCAAGGAACTGCACCCGATCATGGAGCGGGTGATGGCCATCCACGTGGCCGAGGAGGCCCGGCATATCTCGTTCGCACACCAGTACCTGCACAAGCGGGTGCCGCATCTGCGCCGCCGTCAGCGGTGGATGCTGTCGCTGTTCGTGCCACTGACCATGCGCATCCTGTGCTCGGCCATCATCGTGCCGCCGCGTGCGTTCTGGAAGGAATTCGACATCCCGCGCTCGGTCCGCAAGGACCTGTTCTTCGATGCGCCGGAGTCCCGCAAGATGCTCCGCGACATGTTCGGTGACGTGCGGATGCTGTGCACCGACACCGGGCTGATGAACCCGATCGCCAAGCTCATGTGGAAGATCTGCAAGATCGACGGACCGCCGAGCCGCTACCGCAGTGAACCGCAGCGCGAGCACCTCGTCGCCGTCGCATAGTCGACGAGAGCCGCCACTGTGCCCCATGTGATCACCCAGTCGTGTTGCAGCGACGGATCCTGTGTCTACGCGTGCCCGGTCAACTGCATTCATCCATCACCGGATGAGCCGGGCTTCGCGACCGCCGAGATGCTCTACATCGATCCCGATGCGTGCGTCGACTGCGGTGCGTGCGTCAGCGCGTGTCCGGTCGGCGCCATCGCGGCGGACACCCGGCTGACCGAGAAGCAGCTGCCGTTCATCGAACTCAATGCCGCGTTCTATCCCAAGCGGGAAGGCAAGCTGCCGCCGACGTCCAAACTCGCGCCGGTTCTCGAGGCGCCGAAGATCGACCGCCGCCCAGGTGGCCCGCTGACCGTGGCCATCGTGGGTTCAGGGCCGGCTGCGATGTACGCCGCCGACGAACTGCTGACGCAAAAAGGCGTGCGCGTCAACGTCTTCGAGAAGCTGCCGACGCCCTACGGCTTGGTGCGGGCCGGTGTTGCGCCCGACCATCAGAGCACCAAGCGGGTGACCAAGCTGTTCGACACCATCGGCAAGCAGCGCAACTTCCGGTTCTTCCTCAACGTCGAGGTCGGCAAGCACCTGACCCACGCCGAGCTGCTCGAACACCATCACGCCGTGCTGTACGCCGTCGGGGCACCCAACGACCGGCGCCTGGACATCGAGGGCATGGACCGCCCGGGCACCGGAACGGCCACCGAGATGGTGGCCTGGATCAACGGGCACCCCGAGTTCACCGATCTGCCCGTGGACCTCACGCACGAACGGGTCGTGATCATCGGCAACGGCAACGTTGCGTTCGACGTGGCCCGGATCCTGACGACTGATCCGGATGTGTTGGCCCGCACCGATATTTCTGATCACGCGCTGGCCACTCTGCGGGGCTCGCGGGTGCAGGAAGTCGTGATTGCCGCGCGCCGCGGCCCGGCGTTCTCGGCATTCACCCTGCCCGAGCTGATCGGGCTGACCTCCACCTGCCAGGTGGTGCTCAGCGCGGCCGATCACGAGCTGGTGCTGCGCGACCTCGCTGCGGCGACAGACCCCTTGACCCGCGGCAAGCTGGAGATCCTCGCCAAGCTGGGCGATGCCTCGGCTCCGATCACCACGCCGCGGATCCGGTTGGCCTACCAGCTGACGCCTCAGCGGGTGCTGGGTGAAACCCGCACGACCGGAGTCGAGTTCGGGCTCACCGGGACGGATCAGACGTGCACCATCGAGGCCGGGCTCGTGCTCACCTCGATCGGCTACCGCGGCAAGGCCATTGACGCGTTGCCGTTCGACGACGACGCCGCCGTCGTCCCGAACGACGGCGGCCGGGTCCGTGGCGCCACCGGTGCGTATGTGGCGGGCTGGATCAAGCGCGGGCCCACCGGTTTCATCGGCACCAACAAGTCGTGTGCGTCGGAGACCGTGCACAACCTCGTCGCCGACTACAACAACGGGGTGCTGGCAGCTCCGGTGCGCAAGCCGGGGGAGCTCGAGAAGCTCGTGCGTAGCCGTCAGCCCGATGTGGTGGACGCCGCGGGATGGCACGCCATCGACGAGGCGGAGATCGCGCGCGGCGGCGACGAGCGTCCCCGCGACAAGTTCACCACCGTCGAGGCCATGCTGGCCGTGGCGGCGACGGCGCCGAAACCGACTGTGCGCCAACGTCTTGCCGCGAGCCTGCAGGCGCACTGAGCTTCGGGCGATCCTCACTCGAAGCCCGGGCCGTGCAGCGGTTCGCCGAAGCGCATCGCCAGACTCAACAGCGGGTCTACGGTACGCACGGCGAGTTCAACCCGCTCGGGCAACGATCCCGTCAACAGCACCCACGAGTGTCCGGCGGCCGTGAGCGCATCGGCGAACCAGCCGGTCATGGCCGCCCGGATCTCCAGGTCGCCCTCGCGCATCCCGTCGTCGTGCCACGGCACGTCGGCGTGGTCGGTGAGCAGATAGACCGCGCGCCGCGGTACCCGCGTCCACGGCTGATCGCTGCGTGCGGCCGGCCCGAGGTAACGACGCTCCCACACCGAGGTGGCGAATGCGTCGGTGTCGCACAACAGGATCGGTGAACCGGCGCGGGCCGCGGCCTCCTCCCGGCGACTCTGTTCGGTCCCGATGGCATCGAAATCTGCGTGGCCCCAGGTCAATTCGGTAACCGCACGGTCGGGCTGGCGCTGCCACACCACCGCGGTGTGTTCCCGGCCGTATTCCTCGACGGCGCGGGTCGTGGCCCAGACACCGCCGCGCGCGCAGTAGTGCTGCTGCAGCCTGGTGGCGACAGTCGTCGTCCCGGTCGACTCGGCGCCGAGCACGACGACGCGCGTGGTGAGCCCCGCACGGGTGGCCGGGGCCAGCTCGAGCCACCGTCCCGCGAGGTCGCGGCGGACGGCCGAGGCGCTGACCGGGCTGCGGGTGATCCGCACGCACGCGGCGTCGAACCAGCGCGCCAGCTCGTCGCCGTAGTCGTCGCCGCAGAACACTGCGTCGACCTCGGGAGGGCAGCCCGCGGCCCGCAATCCGGCCCGCATGGCCGCCACCTGAGCGGCCCACACGCGTTGATCGGTGACGTCCAGCGGTGCGTCGCACGGGATCCCGGCAACGGTGACGTTGCTCTGGGCGCTGTGGGTGTCACGGAGCCAGGCCACGCGGTCGGCCAGCGGTATGGTTTCCGGCGCGGCCGCCATCACCAGCACACTCACCCGGTCACAACGGGCGGCGGCGGCCTCGATCACGGCGTGGTGCCCGCGGTGCGGCGGATAGAACTTGCCGATGAACAGGCCGTGCCCGAACTCGCTCACGCCACCCGCACCTTGCGCCAGGACTGCAACCCGGACAGGCACAGTGCCAGGAACACCACGTAGATCGCCGCGGTCAGGTTGAGATCGCGGCTCAGGTAGAGCGGCACGTAGATGCAGTCCGCGGCGATCCAGAAGTACCAGGTCTGCAGGTACTTGCCGTTCAGCAGCCACTGCGCCACCAACGACAGGGACGTGGTGAGCGCGTCGAGAAACGGGGCAGAATCGTGCGCCGCCCGCAGGATGACCGTCAGCGCCGCCGTCGCGGCCACGACAACGCCTATGCACCAACCGATTTGGTCCGGGCGGGCCCGGGTGACCACCAAGGGGGTGCGGCCCGCGTTGCCGTACCGCCACTGCCACCACCCGGCGAATCCCAGGGCGATGTAGAGCACCTGCAGCCCGGCGTCGGCCCACAGCCGGGCCGAGGCGAACAGCACCAGGAAGAACACGCAATTGGCGATGCCGACCGGGAAGTTGGCGATGTGGCGGCGCACGGTCAGCGCCACACACGCCCCGCCGGTGACGAAACCCAGCAGCTCGGCCCAACTCACGGCGTCACCGCCCAATACGAACAGCGTGGCATTGAGCGGCTGCACCAACTGCGCCAGCCAGTCCAGCATCGACCCTCCCCCCGGTTCTCGCGTCGAGACTAACCGGGCTTGCTGGGACGGCCGATACTGGTGAGGCCGGAGTGTCCTACTGCTGGTTCTGCATGGCCGCGGCGATCTCCTCGGGGCTCACCTCGCGCACCGGCTGACCCAGCGACCACTGATGTCCGAACGGATCACGCACCATGCCGTAGCGGTCGCCCCAGAACTGGTCCTCCAGCGGCATGACGACCTCGGCGCCAGCCTCGACCGCCTGCGCGAACTTGGACTCGACGTCGGTGACGGTCAGATGGATGGTGACGGGTGTGCCGCCGAGGGCCTTCGGCGTCGTCGACTTGCCGCCGTTGAACTCGGGGAAATCGTCGTTGAGCATCACGGTGGAGCCGTTGATGGTGAGTGCGGCGTGGATGAGCTTGCCGTCGGGACCGGGTACCCGGCCGAGCTCGGTGGCACCGAATGCCTTGACGTAGAAGTCGATGGCGGCTGCGGCGTCGTCGACGACCAGATGCGGCAACACTGCGGGGGTTACTTCGATGGCCATAGGGTGGACTCCTGTCTCATTGTGGGCGGACCCCAATGCAGACCCGCCGGGCGGACGGATCTCATCGCGGCTCTCCCCATGCAAGCACGGGAGTCTGACATTCAGGTGACGGAGAAGGGCTGCGGCAACGGGGTCCGGCCGGTCAACGCCCGCAGCACGGTGTCGCCCTCGCCCAGCGCTACCGAGATGCGGGTGGCCAACACCGCTGCCGCCTCCAGCGCCTCGGACGGCAGGTCTGCCGTCACGCCCGCTGCCGCGGCGATGTCGAGGCTGTGCACGGTCAGCTCGAAGATGCGGGTCTGCAGGTAGGCGCTCAACCGGATGCCCAGACCGCCGATCACCGCGATCAAGGGGTCGCCCGCGTCGTCGACGTCGGCGAGGGCCCGTGCCGACAGCTGCTCGATGGCGGCGACGGGGTTGTCACCCAGATCCCGGCCCGCCTGCCTGCCGCGCTCCACGATGGCCGCGGCGCCACTGCTGGACATGTAGTCGCGGATCTTCACGTAGTACTCGACCGCACTGGACACGTCCTCGTGGGTGGCGGGGGTGCGCAGATACGTGCTGACCGTGACGAACGACCGTGAGGTATGGCCGATCAGGGCGCGCATGTCCCACTCGCCCAGGCCGGGCCCGTCCCATGCCGCGGCGGGGAGCGACTGCACCAGCCGCGTGAAAGCCTGTGCCGCCGAAGCGAATACGTCGGCCGTCACACCGAGGCCGCTCGCGCCACGGCCAGCTCGTCCCAGCCGGGGACGTCCTGCACGCTGCGCGGATCGGGGCCGACGTAGATGGCCGCGGGCCGCACCAGCTTGCCGAGGCGTTTCTGTTCGAGGATGTGCGCACACCAGCCGGCGGTACGGCCGCAGGTGAACATCGCGGGCATCATCTTCGCCGGCACTCGGGCGAAGTCCAGGATGACCGCGGCCCAGAACTCGACATTGGTCTCGATGGCCCGATCTGGCCTGCGTTCACGCAACTCGGCGAGCGCGGCCTGTTCCAGTGCGGCGGCCACCTCGAAGCGAGGTGCTTCCAGCCGTTTGGCGGTGGCCCGCAGCACCCGGGCCCGGGGGTCCTCGGCGCGGTACACCCGGTGGCCGAAGCCCATCAGTTTGCCGCCGCTGTCCAGGATCGACTTGACCACCGCGCGGGCGTCGCCGGTGCGCTCGACCTCCTCGATCATCGGCAGCACGCGAGCAGGTGCGCCACCGTGCAGCGGACCGCTCATCGCGCCGACCGCGCCGGACAACGCCGCGGCCACGTCGGCCCCGGTTGACGCGATCACCCGGGCGGTGAACGTCGAGGCGTTCATCCCGTGCTCGGCCGCGGTCACCCAGTAGGCGTCGATGGCCTCGACGTGCCGGGGATCCGGCTCGCCCTGCCAGCGGGTCATGAAACGTGCTGTGACAGTGGTGCATTCATCGATCTGGCGCTGGGGCACCGCGGGTTGGTAGATGCCCCTGGCGGATTGCGCGACGTAGGAGAGGGCCATCACCGATGCGCGGGCCAGCTGATCGCGCGCGGTCTGGTCGTCGATATCGAGCAGCGGCGCGTAGCCCCAGATCGGGGCCAGCATCGCCAGCCCGGCCTGGACATCGACCCGCACGTCGCCGCTGTGGATGGGCAGGGGGAACGGCTCGGCGGGCGGCAGGCCGGTGCCGAAGCGGCCGTCGACCAGCAGTCCCCACACGTCGCCGAAGGTGACGTGTCGGCTGACGAGTTCTTCGATGTCCACACCGCGGTAGCGCAGCGCGCCACCGTCCTTGTCCGGTTCGGCGATCTCGGTGGTGAAGGCGACAACGCCTTCGAGGCCGGCGACGAACTCTTCCGGTACGGGATTCATGCGCGATCCGCCTTCGGCTCCTCGCTGACGCTCATGGGCCCGATTCTCGCACCCCGGGCGGGCGTAGCGTGGGCGCGGTGGCAACTCCGGACAATCATGATCTGGCGGCGATGCGGGTCGAGTATGTGGAGAAGGACGGCTGCGGCGACCTCGACGCTGATTGGCTCGGCGACGATCCCGCGACAGGCTGGCTGACGCTTCTGCGTACCTGGCTCGGCGATGCCCAGCGGGCCGGGCTGGCCGAGCCCAACGCCATGGTGGTCGGCACGGTCGACGCGCAGGGAAGGCCCGTGACCCGCACGGTGTTGTGCAAGGGCGTGGACGAATCCGGCATCACCTTCTTCACCAATTACGACTCCGCCAAAGGCGAGCAGTTGGCCGCCAACCCGTATGCGTCGGCCACCTTCCCGTGGTTCGGCCTGGGCAGGCAGGTGCACGTCCGCGGTCCGGTGAGCAAGGTGTCGGCCGACGCGACCGCCGAATACTGGTCCAAGCGACCCCGTGGATCGCAGCTCGGCGCATGGGCGTCGCACCAGTCCTTTCCCATCGGATCGCGCGCCGAGCTCATGGACCAACTGGCCGAGGTCACCGAGCGGTTCGCCGAACTCGACCAGGTCCCGGTCCCGCCGAATTGGGGCGGCTACCTGATCAGCCCGGAGGTGGTCGAGTTCTGGCAGGGCCGGGAGAACCGGGTACACAACCGGATTCGCGTCCAGGACGGCCGCGCGCAACGCCTCCAGCCGTAGTGCGAAAGTTCTTCGCCGACACCACCCCGCTGCGCAACCCCGACTTCCGGCGCTTGTGGGTGGCAGGCATACCGACCGTCATCGGCGCCAATCTGACGATCTTCGCGGTGCCGGTGCAGCTCTACGTGCTCACCCAGAACTCGGCCTACGTCGGACTGGCCGGGTTGTTCGCCCTGGTGCCCCTGGTGGTGTTCGGGCTGTGGGGCGGCGCGTGGGCCGACGCGATGGACCGCAGGCTGCTGCTCATCATCGCTTCGGTCGGACTGGCCGTCGCATCCGTGCTGTTGTGGGTGCAGGCCGCGCTGGCCATGAACAACGTGTGGGTGGTGCTCGGCCTGCTGTCGGTGCAGCAGGCGTTCTTCGCGATCAACAGCCCGACCCGCTCGGCGGCGATCCCGCGGATGCTGCCCGGCGAACAACTGCCCGCCGCGAACTCACTGAACATGACGGTCTTCCAGTTCGGTGCCATCGTCGGCCCGCTGCTGGCCGGGCTGCTGCTGAGTTGGGTGGACCTGTCCACGCTGTACCTCATCGACGCGCTGACGTGCCTGGCGCCGATCTGGGCCACGTTCCGGCTCGCACCGATACCGGCCACCAACACCGAGCAGGGTTCGGCGCGCTGGGGATTCGCTGCCGTGCTGGACGGCTTGCGGTATCTGGCGGGCAACCGGGTCGTGCTGATGTCGTTCGTCGTCGACCTCATCGCCATGATCTTCGGCATGCCGCGGGCGCTGTTCCCTCAGATGGCACACGAGAGCTTCGGCGGCCCGGTGGAGGGCGGAACGGTCATGGCGCTGCTTGCCGCCGCGATGTCCGCAGGCGCGGTGCTCGGCGGCGTGTTCTCGGGCTGGCTGCCGCGGATCCGCAGGCAGGGCCTGGCCGTCGTGTGGTCGATCGTGGCCTGGGGCCTGGCGATGGTCGGTTTCGGCGTCGCAGGTGGGATGGCCCACGGCCACGCCGGGATGCTGTTGTGGATTGCGTTGGCGTTCTTGGCGATTGGCGGGGCGGCCGACATGGTGTCGGCGGCGTTCCGATCGACGATCCTGCAACAGGCCGCGTCCGACGATGTGCGGGGACGGTTGCAGGGCGTCTTCACGGTCGTCGTCGCGGGCGGCCCGCGGCTCGCCGACGCGGCGCACGGTGGGGTCGCGGCGATGGTCGGCACCACGGTGGCCGCGGCGGGCGGCGGAGCACTCGTCGTCGTCGGCGTCGTCGTCGCTGCCTTAGCGGTGCCCGCGTTCGTGCGGTACCGGGTGGCACCCGTCTGGGCGCCCGACGACCTGCGAGATCCCGACAAGGTGTGAACAGTCGGCAGCGGTTGTCATTTATTTGCGAAATCATCGACTTCGGGGCGATAGCATGCCGGACGTGGCGGAACTGGTCGGGACGGCCTATGTCGGTTTACGTGAACGTAAGAAACAGCGCACCCGGGCGACATTGATCGACGCGGCAATCGAGTTGTGTAACCGGCAGGGGTTCGAGGCGACCACCGTCGACCAGATCGCTGCCGCGGCCGAGGTGTCGCCGCGGACGTTCAGTCGGTACTTCTCGACCAAGGACGCCGTGATGCTGGCGTTCATCGACGAGGTGGTCGAGATGATCGCGATCGAACTGGCCCGGCAACCGGACGGCATCAGCGACATCGAGGCGCTGTACCGGGCGCACGTGAAGGCGTTCGCGGACACCAAGTCTGCGCCGCCGAACCGGCTGACGGCCGATCGGTTGCTCGCCTCGGCGCGCATCCTCACGTCGTCGGCTGCGCTGATGCACGCCGCATCCCAGTTCCGGTTCGACGCGGTCAACGCGGAGCTGGCCAGGCGCATGGGTGTGCCGCGCGACGACCAGCGGTTGATGCTGACCGCGGCCGTGTGGACGTCGATCATCATGTCCGGGCTGGCACGGCTCGGTGCGACGGTCGATTGGGACACTGTGACGGTCGATGACGTGATCGCGGCTGTGCATTCCACGTACGCCGAGTTTCTTGAGGTGACGGCGGGCGTGCAGCGCCCGGCGTGACTGGTTGGTAGCCCCCCGCGGGCAACGCCGACCGAATGCGACTACCTTTTGGTAGAGCAGTCGTAGGTTCGCAACGACTTCCCAAACGAGGACGAAGGGAATCCCGTGGCCGAAAACCCGTCGAGTGGGCAGGAGCACGCCACCCTCAAGTACCCCGGTGGCGAGCTTGATCTGGAAATCGTCAAGGCCACCGAGGGCTCGGATGGCATCGCGTTGGGGCCTTTGCTGTCGAAGACTGGGTACACCACCTTCGACGGCGGCTTCGTCAATACCGCCTCCACCAAATCGGCCATCACCTACATCGACGGTGACGCCGGCATCCTGCGGTACCGGGGTATCCCCATCGAGCAGTTGGCGGAGAAGTCCAACTTCATCGAGGTCAGCTATCTGTTGATCTACGGCGAGCTGCCGACCGCCGAGGAGTTGGAGCAGTTCACCAACCGGATCCAGCGGCACACGCTGCTGCACGAGGATCTCAAGAGGTTCTTCGACGGGTTCCCGCGCAACGCGCACCCCATGCCGGTGCTGTCCAGCGCGGTCAACGCGCTGAGTGCCTACTACCAGGATTCGTTGGATCCGCTCGACAAGAAGCAGGTCGAGCTTTCCACGATCCGGCTGCTGGCGAAGCTGCCGACCATTGCCGCCTACGCGTACAAGAAGTCCGAGGGGCAGCCGTTCCTGTACCCGGACAACTCGCTGAGCCTGGTGGAGAACTTCCTGCGGATGACGTTCGGCTTCCCCGCCGAGCCGTATGAGGTGGATCCCGAGATCGTCCGCGCTCTGGACATGCTGTTGATCCTGCATGCCGATCACGAGCAGAACTGCTCGACATCGACTGTGCGCCTGGTCGGCTCGTCGCAGGCCAACCTGTTCACGTCGATCTCCGGTGGCATCAACGCGCTGTGGGGCCCGCTGCACGGCGGCGCCAACCAGGCCGTGTTGGAGATGCTGGAGAAGATCCGCAAGGAGCACGGCGACGTCCGTGACTTCGTCAAGAAGGTCAAGAACCGCGAGGATGGCGTGAAGCTGATGGGCTTCGGGCACCGCGTGTACAAGAACTACGATCCGCGGGCGCGCATCGTCAAGGAGCAGGCCGACAAGATCCTCGGCAAGCTCGGTGGCGACGACGAACTGCTGGCCATCGCCAAGTCGCTCGAAGAGGTCGCGCTGACCGACGATTTCTTCGTCGAGCGCAAGCTGTACCCGAACGTCGACTTCTACACCGGCGTGATCTACCGGGCGATGGGTTTCCCGACGCGGATGTTCACCGTGCTGTTCGCGCTGGGCCGACTGCCGGGCTGGATCGCGCACTGGCGGGAGATGCATTCGGAGCCGGGCAAGATCGGCCGTCCGCGGCAGGTCTACACGGGCTACACCGAGCGCGACTACCTCGACATCGGCACCCGCTGACATTTCTTTCGCCGACCAGTCCCCCGCAAGCGGGAGGTGCCCCCAGCCAAGGTCCCCCAAAACGCCGGTTTTGGGGGACCTTGGCGTCTGCTCGCGCAACGGCGGCTAGCGCACTGGCAGCGCGACGCCTCCGGTGAGCGCCAGCAACTGCGGATAGGTCAGCGGCATCACCGAGTCGGCGGTGCCCGCGGCGGTCCACACCATCGGGTAGCCGGCCAGTGTTTCGTCGACCACGGTCCGCAGCTGCATCGGATGGCCGGTGGGCGCGACGCCGCCGATCACCTGACCGGTCGCCGTCAGCACCAGCTTCGGGTTCGCCTTGCTGATGGTCGTGGCGCCGAGGTGGCGGGCCAGCACATCGGTGTCCACCCGGGCCGCCCCGCTGGCCATGACCAGCAGCGGCTCGCCGTCGCAGTCGAACACCAGGCTGTTGGCGATCGCGCCGACCTCGCAGCCCAGCTGCTCGGCCGCGGCGGCGGCGGTCTTCGCGGCGGCGGCCAGGATTCGGATGGCTGGTTCGATGCCCGCGGCGGCGACGGCCGCGGCAACCCGGGTATTCCGTTCGTTCACGGTGACGATTCTCTCTGACGACGATCTTGCCCGCGACAGAGTTGTAGTTTCACAATAGTTGTGTGAATGAAACTGTCGTCCGGTCGCTGAGCCCGCGGCGCAAGGCCATCATCCTGGTCTCCTGCTGCCTGAGTCTGCTGATCGTGTCGATGGACGCCACCATCGTCAACGTCGCCATCCCGAGCATCCGGTCCGATTTCGACGCATCGCCTTCACAGCTGCAATGGGTGATCGACGTGTACACCCTGGTGCTCGCCTCGCTGCTGCTGCTGTCCGGCGCGACGGCTGACCGGTTCGGCCGTCGGCGCACCTTCCAGTTGGGTCTGACCGTCTTCGCGCTGGCCTCCCTGCTGTGCAGCCTGGCACCCAATATCGAATTGCTCATCGCGGCCCGGTTCCTGCAGGCCATCGGCGGCTCGATGCTCAACCCCGTCGCCATGTCGATCATCACGCAGGTGTTCACCGGCCGCGTCGAACGGGCCCGAGCCGTCGGCGTGTGGGGCGGCGTGGTCGGCATCTCGATGGCGCTGGGCCCCATCGTCGGCGGCGCGCTCATCGAATATGTCAACTGGCGCTCGGTGTTCTGGATCAACCTGCCCATCTGCGCGCTGGCCGTCCTGCTGACCGCCATCTTCGTGCCGGAGTCGAAATCCTCGACGATGCGCGACGTCGATCCGATCGGCCAGGCTCTGGGCGTGGCGTTTCTGTTCGGTGTCGTCTTCGTGTTGATCGAGGGCCCGGGCTATGGCTGGACCGATCCCCGCACGCTCGGTGTCGGCGCTGTCGCACTGATCGCCTTCGCAGCCTTCCTGCGCTACGAGGCCCGCCGTCGCGACCCGTTCATCGATCTTCGGTTTTTCCGCAGTGTCCCGTTCGCATCAGCCACAGTGGTCGCGGTGTGCGCGTTCGCCGCGTACGGTGCGTTCCTGTTCATGATGTCGCTGTACCTGCAGGGCGAACGGGGCTATTCGGCCATGCACACCGGTCTGATCTATCTACCGGTCGCCGTTGGCGCACTGATCTTTTCGCCGCTGTCGGGGCGCCTCGTGGGCCGGTTCGGCAGCCGGCCGTCGTTGTTGGTGGCAGGCACGATGATCACCGCGGCGACGCTCATGCTGACCCGGCTGACGGCGCACACCCCGGTGTGGCAGCTGCTGGTTATCTTCGCGGTCTTCGGGATCGGCTTTGCGACCGTCAACGCGCCGATCACCACCGCCGCCGTGAGCGGTATGCCGCTGGACCGGGCCGGCGCGGCATCCGCGGTGGCGTCCACCAGCCGCCAGGTGGGTGTCAGCATCGGTGTGGCGCTGTGCGGGTCGGTGGCGGGAACGGCACTGGCTGGATCTCTCAAGACCGGGGCCGATTTCGCGGTCGCCGCCCGGCCGCTGTGGTTCGTCTGTGCCGCACTGGGTTTGGTGATCGTGGGCCTCGGCATCGTGTCCACCACGCCGTGGGCGCTGCGGTCAGCGGAGAAACTGGCCCCGCTGATCGGTGAACATCACCGTCCGTCGGAGGTGGCCCATGTCGGCTGAACAGATGCCGATGCCTGGCACGCAGACCGCTGCCGATGAGGTGTGGCGGGCGCTGACGACCCTAGTGTTCGACAACCGCGACAGTTGGAAGCGGGCGGTGATCGAGCGCAGCGGCCTGCCGTTCAGCCGCATCCGGATCCTGCGCCGGTTGGCCCGGCAGCCGATGACGGTCAAGCAGGTCGCCCACGCCGCAACGGTCGACGCGCCTGCCGCGACCGTGGCGGTCAACGATCTCGAGGAACGCGGCCTGGTGATCCGTACCGTCGACCCGGCCAACCGGCGCTGTAAGACGGTGTCGCTGACCGATGCGGGCCGCGCCGTGCTGGAGCAGATCGACGCGGTCGAGGACCCGGCACCGGACGTGCTGGCGGGCCTGGGTGCCGACGATCTCGACGCGCTGCTGACGATCCTGGCGAAGATCACGCCGAGCTGATCAGACCGACACCCCGCAACGCGGTGCGCAGCACGCCGATCCGGCCCTGCAGTGTGCGTTGAGCAGTCCGGGCCTGGCGGCCCGTCGCGGTGAACTCGGCATCGATCCGCACGCGCTCGGCGGCGGGCACAGTGAACGACAACGCCGTGATGGTGATCCGGCGCCGATGCAGATCCGCGGCGAACCGCAGCAAGGTTTGCGTGTGATCGCTCGAGTCGAACTCCACGGTCAACGCGTGTGCCTCACAACGTTCCATGTCACATCCCGGACCCGGCCGCGCGCATCCGTTCCTGCACGATGTCGCGGGCCGCCTGGCCTGCGGACATGTTGAGCTGACGAGTGCGGCCGAGGATCTCCCGAACGGTGTCTCCGATCGCGACAACCTGGGCCGCCGCCTGTTCTCTGGTGACCCGCCGGATCTCACCTGCGACCTGAATGAGACCGCCGCCGTTGGCGACATAGTCCGGCACCCAGGTGATTCCGCGGTTGTTCAGTAGTTGTTCGATACCGTCATGCGCGAGTTGATTGTTGGCCGCTCCGCACACGATGCGCGCCGAAAGGTCCGGCACGGACGCATCGTTCAGCGTTGCCCCCAATGCGCACGGCGCGTAGATGTCGACCGGTGCGTCGATGACCCGGTCCAGCACCGTAACGCCATCGAACTCAGAACGGATCCGGTCCAGTGCCGCGCTGTCGACGTCGCAGACCGACACGTCCGCGCCGGCCCCGGTGAGCAGCCGCACCAGGTGGTAGCCGACCTTGCCCGTTCCCTCCACGCCGACCCGGCGCCCGCTCAGATCGCTGCTGCCCCAAACGGATTCGGCGGCAGCCAGGATCGAGTGGAATACGCCGAGCGCGGTCAGCGGCGCACTGTCACCCGACCCGCCGTGCGCGGTGGTTCGTGCCGCGACATGGCGGGTGCAGCGGCCGATGATGTCCATGTCCTCGGACGTGGTTCCCACGTCGCCTGCGGTGATGTAGCGGCCGCCGAGGCTGTCGACGAATCGTCCATGTGCTTCCAGCAATTCGGGAGTCTTGATCCGCTTGGGGTCTCCGATGATGACGGACTTGCCACCGCCGAGGCCGAGACCCGCGATCGCGGCTTTGTAGGTCATACCCCGCGACAGCCGCAGCACGTCGGTCAATGCGGTGCTCTCGTCGGGATAGGGGTAGAACCGGGTGCCGCCCAGCGACGGACCGAGAGCGGTGGAATGGATCGCGATGATGGCCTTCAGGCCGCTGCGCTCGTCGCGGCAGAAGATCACCTGCTCGTGTGAGACATCGTCGGAAAAATCGGGTCGATCGAAGACATGGCTGCTGGTCTGCATGGTCAATCCTCTCGGCTGTGATCCGCCGGGGCAGGTCGGAAGGGGGACGTCGAAACTCGTTGCGCCGGTTTCATATCGGCAACCCGGGTCGCTCGACTCCGACGATGCGGGCGCCGCGGAAGAAACGGAGAAGCTCGGCGTCACCGTGGGCTCCGACACCGCTGGCGCCCCAGAAGCCCTGGGTGGACTCCGGAACCAGATCCAAGACGCTGGTGCCGTTGATCTTGACCTCCCCGCAGTCCAATTCGGCACCGAGCGCCATTGCCTGCTCGACATCGCTGCTGAACACATAGCCGGCCAGGCCGGTGCTGCGGGAGTTGGCCAGCGCAAGAGCGGCGGCGTCGTCGCTCACCCGATGCAGGGTGAGCACCGGCCCGAAGATCTCGTCCTTCGTCATCGCGGCAGGCGCGTGGTCGACGACGACGGGGGCGTGGAAGAAGCCGCCCGCATCCGGCACCGGTGTGACACCGTGCGCCACCCCGCCTGCGGCGACCAGCCTGGCCACCGCAGCCGAAACCTGTTGATACTGGCTGGCATGCGCCTGCGGTCCCATCTCGGCGGCCGGGTCGAGGCTGTGCCCCATGCGCACGGTGCGCAGCCGGTCGAGCAGCGCATCGAGCAGCGCGTCGCACCGGGAACCCACCACTGCCACACTGCCCGGGCTCTCGCACCACTGACCGTTGAGTTTGGTGAACCCGCTGACCAGTGCGTCGGCGGTGGCGTCGATGTCGGCATCCGTGCGCACGATCGCCGGGTTGTTGCTGCCGAGTTCGAGTTGCAGCGCTTTGCAGTCCGGGGCGGCGTCCTGGGCCACCGCCACCCCCGCAGCCCGGCCACCGGTGAACGACAACGCGCGGATACGACGGTCAGCGGCCAGTTGCCGCCCCACGTCAGGGCCGCCGTGCACCAACTGGAAGATCTCCAGGGGCAGGCCGGCCTCGGTGAGGGCCTGCTCGATGGCTTGGGCCACCAGTGCCGAACTGGCCGGGGCCCAGTTCGACGGCTTCGCGATCACCGGTGCCCCGGCAGCGAGAGCGAACGCAGTCTTCTTGGCGACGATGAAACTCGGTGCATTCCATGGCGCGATCACCGCCACCGGGCCCCACGGTAGGTACCGCAGCTGTACGGGCCGCCCTGCGGCAGCCGGGTCGTTCGTGCCGGGGTCTGCCTCAAGGTGGTCGGCGGCCGCGCACAACGCATCCGAAAGGCCTTGGGCGAACATCTCGGTCACTGACACCACGACACCGGTGTTGATGGCGTCGCAGCGGGCGATATCACCGGACAGGTCGGCCAGCAGGTCTGCCGTGCGGCGCAGTAGTGCGGCGCGCTCAGTCGCCGGGGTGCGCCGCCAGGTACCTGCGACGTGCAGGGCATCGGCCGCGGCAATAGCCCGGTCGACCTCGCCTGTATCGGTCTGCAGCTGACGCTGGAGAACGGCAGCGGTATTGGGGTCAACAAGGTCGGCGCCGAGGTCGTGTGTGGGCATCGACCAGCTACCGCAGACGAAGTCGCGTTGCGGCGCGAGTTCCGGTGCGGCCACGGCATTTCCAGTCATGTACGGTCACCTTTCGTGAGCCGGGCAGCCCGGTACGCGGTGGCGCTGGCTCGGCCACCCGCATACGGGCGGATCAGATGGTTTCGAAGTACCGGTCGCGGTCCCAGTCGCTGACCGCGCGGAGGAACTGCAGCCACTCGTGGCGGGCCACGGTGGCGTAGTGGCCGACCACTTCCTTGTCGAATGTGGTTGCGGCGAACAGGCTTTGCTCCAGGTGCTGGGCTGCTTCATCGAGCGTGAGGGGCAGCTCGCCGTGCGCTTCGGCGTATCCGTCACCCGTGCACGGAGGGCCGGGATCGATCTGTCGGGCCATGCCGTCGCGCATGCTCCCGAGTATCGCCGCGGATGCCAGATACGGGTTGACGTCGGCGCCCGGTAACCGCAACTCCAGCCGGTTGGCGTCCGGCCCGCCGGTGATCAACCGACATGTGGTTGTGCGGTTGTCGAATCCCCACGTCAACCCGTTGCCTGCGAAGTCGTGGCTGATGATGCGGCGCATCGAGTTCACTGTCGGCGCATAGAACAGCATGAGGTCGCAGGCACGGTCGAGCACCCCGGCGACCGCGTGCCGAAGCGGTGCGCTCGCGGTCCGGTCGGCTTCGGCGTCGTAGAACGGCCTGCTGCCATCCGATCCGCGTACCGAGGCATGGATGTGGCAGGACGAGCCCATGCCGTCGGTCAACGGTCGCGGCATGAAGGTGGCGGTCATGCCGTGTGCCCGGGCCAGATCGGCGACCGCACATTTGAACAGCACATGGCGGTCGGCGGTCTCGATCGCCTCGGCGTATTCGAGGTTGATCTCCCACTGCCCGAGCCCGTACTCCGCTTGGGCGACCTCGACCGGGACACCGCTGTCCTCCAAGGCGCTGCGGACCTGGCGGAAGAACGGCTCCATGGCGTTGCCCGCGCCGATCGCGTAGTCCGATCGGGTCAGCGTGGTCGGGTCGAGGTCACGGTATCCGTTGCGTCGCAGTTCGTCTGGTGTGCCGCGGTACAGGTGGAACTCGAGTTCGGTTGCGGTATAAGCAGTGAGCTGCTGGTCGGCAAGGGCCTGTACCTGACGCCGCAGGATGCTCCGCGGCGCCACCGGCAATGGCTCGCCGGACTCCTCGTCCACCGAATCGGCCAGGCAGATCGCCGTGCCCTCCAGCCAGGCCGCCCGGCGCAGTGTGGTCAGGTCCGGTAGCAGCCGGAAGTCGTGCCACCCGGTGTGCGCGCCGGCGAATTCCACTTTCAGGGTGTCCATGTCCTGGTTGACGTCCCAGGCGTACACGCACGTGCAGACGTGCAGGCCCTCGCCGAGAACGCGCTGAAAAGACCGGACGGGCAGGCGTTTTCCGAAGAGCCGCCCGTACATGTCGACGCCGGCGACGATCACGGTGTCGATGCCCTGGCCGCGCAGGTCCGTGATGTCGAGCAGCCCGGTCATCGGGTCAGCCACCCGCCGTCGACGGGAAGTTGCACGCCGCTGATGTACGAGGCGTCATCGGAGAGCAGGAAGGACACCGCCGCGGCCATGTCATCGGGCCTGCCGAGGCGCTTGACCAGCAGCCGGGACTCCATCACGGCCAGCACCTCGGGGCTGTTCAAGTCCACGCCGGGCAGGAAATTGGTGGGTACGGGGCCCGGGGCGATGGCGTTCACCCGGACGTTATAACGCGACAGCTCTACCGCCAGGGCCTTGGTCAGCATCTTCACACCGCCTTTGGAGGCGTTGTAATGCACTTGGGCGAACCCCTGTGAAGACACCACCACGTCGGCCTCGACTGTCGAAAGATTCACCACGGCACCGCGATTGGCCTTGCGGAAGTACGGTACCGCCAACTGGGTGGTGATGTACACGCCCTTGAGGTTGACGTCGAGCACCAGATCCCACTCGTCGTCGGTGAGGTCCTCCAGCGACGACATGGTGATCAGCCCGGCGTTGTTGACGAGGTAGTCGAAGCGTTGCCACTCGGTGGCGGTGGCTTCGAACGCGGCAGCGATCGCCTCGCGGTCGCGCACGTCGGCGGCCAAGGCCAGGGATTGGCCGCCGGATTCGGCGATGCTGTCGGCGGTTTCCTTCGCTCGGACGTGGTCGACGTCGACACACGCAACCTTTACGCCGTGGCCTGCGAGCCGCTCGGCGATGGCCCTACCGATACCGGATCCGGCACCGGTCACCAGCGCGACGCGGTTCTCATGCGATGACGACATCTTCCTCCTGCTTTCTGTTGGTGGTGCTGTGCTGTCTGGCGCTGTCGACCAACCAGTCGAACAGCGGGTCTGTCCCGTCGAGCATCTCGGGATGCCACTGGACCCCGACGACGGGTGCGTCGAGAGCTTCGATCGATTCGACGACACCGTCGGGGGCGCGCCCGGTGACGGCCAACCCGGTGCCCACCTCGTCCACTGCCTGGTGGTGCAGGCTGTTGACCCGGAGTCGCCTGCCATAGAGGCTGTGTGGCACTGAGTCGTCCACGAATTCGACGAGGTGCGAGCGATGGTTGCGCGGGTAGCCCAAGAAGCTATGGGCCTCACCGGAATCCGCGGGCAGATGCGCGACGAGTGTGCCACCGCGGTGGACATTGATCACCTGGTTGCCGCGGCAGATCCCGAGAACCGGGATGCCGCGCAGCCATGCGGCGCCGAGCACGGCGTGTTCGAACTCGTCGCGCAAGGGCTCAGCCGGCGTGGCGTGTGCACCGGGGGTGGCGCCGTAGCGGCGCGGATCGATGTCGGCCCCGCCGGAGAGCACCAGGCCATCGATCCGTGCGGTCACCTCGACGGGATCGCATTCCATGGTGAGCAGCACCGGCAGACCTCCTGCGGCGGATACTGCGGTCGAATAGTCGACGAAGAACGTCTCGACCAATGCATCCCGGACTACCGGCACCGCCAGTGGGCCTGCGGGCTGTCTGCGTCCGGTAATGCCGATCACTGGGCGACGCGGGTAGTGATCCACATCTCGATGGGTCATTGGACTGAGGTTAGAACCATTGGCGTGTTTCGTCAATGCCGCCGCCTAACGTTCTAACTTGATACCTATGGACCTTGACCTCGGAGCCCCGACCGTCACCACTGACATCGCTCGGCGGCTGCGCGCACGCATCCGCGCGGGTGAACTCAGCCCCGGCGACCGGTTGCCTGCGGAGCGCGATCTCGCCAAGCAGATGGGCGTCGGCCGGGTCAGCGTTCGGGAAGCCCTTCGCCTGCTGCAGGCGGGAGGCTATGTCGAGGTGCGCCGGGGTGCCACCGGCGGCACCTTCGTGACGCAACTCGATCTGCCGTACCGGAACTGGCTCAGCGAGATACGCAGCGGCGTGGGTGACGTCACGGACATCCTGGACTTGCGGATCGGTCTGGAAGGCCAGGCGGCAAAGCTTGCGGCCACTCGACGCACCGACGCGGAACTCGAGGCGATGGCAGCGGCGATCGAGGAGATGTCGACATCGGATTCGCGAGTGTCGTTCCGCAACAGCGATGCCCGTTTTCATGCGGCCCTGGCCCAGGCCGCTCGTAATCCGCGGCTGGAATCGGCCATCGCCAGTGCCCGCGGGGAGATGTTCGCGCCGCTGGACGCGCTGGTCTACACCGAGGTCGTCGAATCGAGCCGGGCCGGTCATCTCGCGGTATACGAGGCCGTCCGCGACGGGGATGCCGATCGGGCTCGTCGCGCCATGGAGGACCACCTCGAGCAGACGCGCGAGGAGTTGGAGCTGCTGATCTTCGGCAAGAACGCAGTGGATGCGGTCGGGCCGCATCCACTGCCGAGTGCCGATTAGCTGTCGCCCAGCGATGGCGAGACGCGGTTCTCCTGTGGCGCTTCGCTGATCGTGCCTGTGCCGAAGACGTCGAGGTTGGTGCGCAGCGGCCGCACAGCGCCGACGATGTAGCCGATGAGCGCGACGGCCACCAGCAGCCACGGCATCGAATTGACGATGGCCGAATCACTGCCGGTCAGCAGGGGGTAGTTGTCGATGATCAGGTAGCACCCGCAGAACAGGCCCCCGGCGGCCAGCGCCGGCGCGACGAGATGCGTCCACCAATGCCGATCGGATCGCCGCAGGAAGAAACCGATAACGGCAATCGAGGTTGTCCCCATCAGAGCGATCACCCCGAGCGCACCGAGCCCGGCGGTTTGGTTGCCGAGGTCGAGGTAGGGGTCGGCCCCGGCCAGTGAGTAACCGACGACCGCGATTGCGACGACCAGCGCCTGCGTGCATGCGGCGATATGCGGTGTGCGATAACGGGGATGCGTGCGGCCCAGCGGGCGCGGCAGCACCCCTTCGCGGCCGAACGCCATCAGGTACCTGGTGGCCATGCCGTGTAAGGCGAACAGAACGGCGATCAGGCTGGTCAGCAGCAGCCAGCTCATCACGTGCGTCGACCAGCCACCCAGCACGGCATGGGCGGCGTTGAACACGAAGTTCCCGGGGTCTGCGGCGGCCGCCGCGGGTGCTTCGCTGCCACCGGACGCCGCGATCAGCGACCACGACGACAGGAGGTACACGATGCCGATGAACGCGATCGCGAGCTTCGTCGCACGCGGCACGGTGCGTCGAGGGTCGCGCGCTTCTTCGCCGAAAATGGCGGTCGCCTCAAAGCCGATGAACGAGATGAAGACGAACATGAACCCGATTCCGACTGCGCCGCTGAAGATTTCGGTGGGACTCAGCGAGCTGATGGGATATGCGGCGGGTCCTTTCACGACCAGCGTCGCGATATCGACGAGCAATAGCAGTCCGGTCTCGAGAATCAGCAGCACACCCAGCACGCGGGCGTTCACCTCGACCCCGCGAATTCCGACCACCAGCGCCACCGCCAGCAGTCCGAAGGAAAACACCTGCCACGGAACGTGAATCCCGAGTTCCGTCGCAAAGATGTTGTCGGCGAAGTAGCCGACCAGCCCGACGACATAGAGCACGAGGACGTTGTACGCCAAGACGGCGACGAACCCGGCGGCCATGCCGAGGCGGCGCCCCAGCCCCACAGTGACGTAGGCGAAGAACGCTCCCGCGTTGGTCACGTGCCGGCTCATCGCTGCGTAGCCGACGGCAAAGAGCGCAAGGATGAGGGCCACGACGACGTAGGTCCCCGGTGCGCCGAGACCGTTTCCCAGGGCCACGGCGAGCGGGAACGCACTGGCCATGGCGGTCAGCGGTGCTGCTGTCGCGACCACCATGAACACAATCGAGCGGACGCCCATCGCTCCCGTCTTCAGCTGGCTGCCGACTTCGTCCGGGCGCTGGTTGCCTGGTAATGCCACTGGTCACTCCGTTCTACGCTGCATGGTTCTAAGGTAGGGCCATTGCAGAATAGGAGCATTGCGAGCGGTTGGCGGGGTGAATCGCAAATTGTCGCGTACGGGTGAAGGCTGGGGGCCAGGTCGCCGACGATCTCGCTGGAGGTGCGGCCACCGAGGTCGTATTTGGGGAAGTGCGGGACTTCGATGGGGTTGGTGGTGTCGATGAGGACGCGTCCGGTGAGGTCGCCGGCCGCGGCGAGGGCGGCGGGGTTGGCGGTCCAGTTCACGGCGAGGAAGACCACGGTGTGGGCGGCGGCCTGGGCGACGGTGTCGGCGGTGACACCCAGGTCGGCGGCGACGGTGGTGAGGGTGTGGGGGCCGCGGCTGTTGGACAGGGTGACGTCGTGGCCGGCGGCGGCGAGTTGGCCGCCGATGGCCTGGGCGAGATCTCCTGCGCCGATGAATCCGATCTTCAGGGGGTGCTCCTCGAGTCGTTGTAGTGGGTGGGGGGCCTCCAGGGCGGCCCGGCGACGGCCGCCTGGTGGGGGTTCGGCGCGTCGGCGGGGTGGGCCGCCCTGGGGCCGTCCGGTGGCCGCGTGATTCGGCCGGTGAGTGGTTAGCGATTGTGCAGGCGGGTGATCACGAAGTCGGCGGCTTGGGCGGGCATGCCGTTGGTGGTGTAGGCGCTGTGGGCGGAGCGGTTGAGTCCGCCGGCGCATACGGGGTCCTGGTCGGCGCACAGGTCGATGGTCTTGCCGGCGAAGGCTGTGCCGATGGTGATGGGCGGGGCGTCGTGCTGCAGCAGATTCAGGATGCCGGCCGAGGGCTTGCCGAACAGAGCGACCGCGGCGACGTGATCGGCGACGGCTGGGGCCAGGGCTGCGGTAAGCCCTTCGGGCAGTGGGTAGTTGGCGGGCACGGTGTCGCTGGTGACGTAGCCGCTGACCGCGGCTCCCTGGGAGTATCCGCCGACCACGATGTCGGTGCTGGGGCAGGCGGCGGCGATGTCGCGGATGTGGGTGGCGGCGTCGAGGACGCCGTCAGCGGCGCGGGCG
This sequence comes from Mycolicibacterium brisbanense, assembly GCF_001570425.1. Taxonomy (GTDB): domain Bacteria; phylum Actinomycetota; class Actinomycetes; order Mycobacteriales; family Mycobacteriaceae; genus Mycobacterium; species Mycobacterium brisbanense. Next base: position 174,721 of record NZ_BCSX01000007.1, on the reverse strand, counting down.
AAGTCCAGGGAGGCGGGGTAGTTCACCGCGTAGACGTTGACGGTGCGACCGGGCAGGCGCTGTTGCAAAGCGTCGACGAAGGGTTGGCCGACCTTGCCGACGCCGGGGCCCTCGAAGGTGCCGCGGGCGAAGAGGACCTCGACGTCGGCGCACCCGGTGGCGGTGACGGCGGCCGGAACGGCATTGGTTCGGGCCTGCGGTTCGGCGTGCGCGGTGCCCGGCATCACCGTCATCAGCAGGCCGGCGACCACCGCGCCCAACGCCAGCAAGTACAGCATCGTGCGAATCAGGCTGGGGTCCGAACGTCGGACCGGCGGGGTGGAAAGCGGGGTGTGTGTCATGGCGGGCCCTTCCTCGGTCCTATGTTCCAACTATTCATTTGTAGAATGCAAACTATCAATACGAGTGATATCGTCTAGTTATTCCTGTATTATTGTTGGAATGAACGATCGTCCAGAGGTTCTTGACTTGGGAGCGTCGGTGGAGGTGGTGGGTCCGCTGTTGGATTACCTGGCTCGTCGGCTGCGTGCCGAGCTGGAGGCCGAGCTGATGCCGCTGGGGTTGAAGGCGCGGCACATGATCGCGTTGACGGTGCTGCGGGAGTTCGGGGAACGCGGACAGTCCGATCTCGGGCACGCCCTGGGCGTGGACGCGACGACCACCGTGGCGCTGCTCAACGATCTGGAATCGCTCCGGTTGGTCGAGCGTCGCCACTCCCCGCAGGATCGGCGCCGCCACACCGTGGTGATCACCGCCGCGGAGCGGCGGCTGCAGGACTGCGAGGCGATCGTCGCGTCCCTGGAGTGTCGGATGTTCGACATCGACACCGGGCAGCGCAGCCAGCTGCGCGCACTGTCGGTGCAGTGCGCCGCAGGCGCGGCGGACGGACCGCAGGCCCCCATGGTCACCCCGCTGGCGGGGACACCGAACTAACAGTTCGGTTCTTCTGGCGCTCGACGGTCGGGCGTCAGGTCAGTCGATCGCCATCGGCGATCACTGTGTGCGGCAATCGTTCTGGTTGAAAGCCGCTTTTCCGCATCGAAGTTGGATCACCCACCACAACAAGGAAGAGAGGCTCCTCGTGGCTGCCTTCAGCACCCGCTACCACACCGTGACGATCGACGGGCTCGACGTCTTCTATCGCGAGGCCGGGGACAGAGCGAACCCCACCCTGCTTCTGCTGCACGGCTTCCCGTCCAGCTCGCACATGTTCCGCAACCTGATCGACTCCCTGTCGGACAGCTTCCACCTGATCGCGCCCGACCATATCGGATTCGGGCGGTCGTCGATGCCCACGGTCGACGAGTTCACATACAGCTTCGACCGGCTGACCGACATCACCGAAAAGCTCATCACCCACCTGGGATTGGACCGGTTCGCGATCTACATCCACGACTACGGCGCACCCATCGGCCTGCGCATCGCCAGCGCCCGCCCCGAACGGATCACCGCGATCATCACCCAGAGCGGAAACGCCTACCTGGAGGGCTTCACACCGTTCTGGGACATCCTGTTCGCCCACGCCAAAGACCGGGCCGCCAACGAAGGAGCAGTGCGCGAATACCTCACCGCCGAGAAAACCCACTGGCAGTACACCCACGGTGTGCCGGCCGACCGGCTCGACCGGATCGCCCCCGAAACCTGGCTGCTCGACCAAGCCGGGTTGGACCGCGAGGGCAACGCGGCGACCCAACTGCAACTGTTCTGGGACTACCAGTTCAACCTGGACGGCTACCCCACATTCCAGGAGTACTTCCGCAGCCACCAACCACCGCTGCTGGTGACCTGGGGCAGGAACGACGAAATCTTCGGCGCCGCAGGCGCCGAGGCATTCAGGCGCGACCTACCTCACGGCGAATTCCACCTCCTCGACGCCGGCCACTTCGCCCTGGAAACACACGGCGAGGAGATCAGCGGTCTCATCCGCACCTTCCTGGGGCGTCTGCAGACCACCCGACCTTGACTCGAGAACTGAGCGGCAGGCGTCGACCCACCTCGGGTCGGCGCCTGTCGCCATCTGTTCACCGGGTCGCTACCTTGCAAACCAATGACGACGGGAATTTCTTGACGATGCATATGATTGTTATAGTTTGCATGACACAAACGAATTCTTCTTGATCCATCGACTGGAAGGCACGACCCGTGAGCCACCTCCTGCACATCGACTCCTCCATCCAGGGCGACGCGTCCATCAGCCGCAAACTCAGCGCCCACGCCGCCCAACGCTGGGCGCAAGCCCATCCCGGCGGCACGGTGACCTACCGCGACCTGGCCGCCGAGCCGATCCCCCACTTCGACGCCGCCAGCGGCCTGGCCCGAAACATCCCCGCCGAGCAGCACACCCCCGCCCAAGCCGAGTCCTTCGCCCTGTCCCAGCGTCTGATCGACGAGATCAAGGCTGCCGACACCGTGATCCTGGGCCTGCCGCTCTACAACTACGGCGCCCCCAGCATCGTGAAGGCCTGGGTGGACCACCTCATCGCCGCCGGACTGTCCTTCGACCCGACCACCGGCGCCGGCCTGCTCGGCGACACCGAGTTCATCGTGCTGGAAAGCCAGGGCGGCGGCTACGGCGAAGGCACCCCGCGTGCGGGCTGGGACCACGCCGGCAAGTGGATCGTGTCCGGCGTGTCCCCGACCGGACTGGCGCCGCGCGTCATCACGGCCGAACTCACCATGGCCCCGGTCAACCCCGCCATGGCCGACCTAATCCCGCTGCACGAAAAGAGCTACGCCGCCGCCCTGGCCGAGATCGACACCCTCTGGCCGGCAACCGAAGCCACCGCCTAACCACCACCCCCACACCGCCCGAGACAACGACATTCCGCCCGCGACCCGCGCGTACAGAGGAGACCACCGTGAAGATCGGCCTCATCGGCGCCGGGTGGATCGGGCAGCACACACAGAAGGAGACCACCATGAACATCGGCTTCATCGGCGCCGGCATGATCGGCAAAGCCGTCAGCACCCAGTTGGCCAAGGCCGGCCACGACGTCCTGATCAGCAACAGCCGCGACCCCGAAACCCTCACCGAGACATTCGAACCGCTCGGCATCAGCGTCGGCACCCCCGCCGAGGCCGCGGCCCGCGACGTCGTCTTCGTCGCCGTCGCCTGGCGCGACATCCCCGCCGCACTGGCTGGGGTGGATCTGTCGGGCAAGATCCTCGTCGACACCAACAACCCGATCATCATGCCCGGCTTTACCCGCGCCGACACCGGCGGCAAAACCTCCAGCGAGGTCATCGAAGACCTGGCGCCGGGCGCGAAGGTCGTCAAGGCGTTCAACCACATGCTGTCCACCAGCTACGACGAAGGCCCCACCGTCGACGGCGCCCCCAAGGTGCTGTTCCACTCCAGTGACCACGACGACGCCCACGCCGTCGCCGCACAACTCATCGAAGACGTCGGCTACGTGGCGATCAACCTCGGCGGCCTCGTCACCGGCGGCGTGCTGCACGAATCCCCCGGCGCGCTAGCCGGCCGCGTCTTCGTCGAACCCGCCGCAGCCAAGTAACAACAGACCCCACCGCAGGTTCCCCGTCAGCCACCACCGGCATCAAACCGGTGGTGGTTGACGGGCATTCGGGCTCCGCAACCCCAGCCGGTAACACGTCCAACGCCGCCGCGCCGGAAGCGCGACCAACGCGGCCGACCTCACCCATCTGTGGGCGGGCGGACGGACGGCAACATCGCCGGTGGCCATGCCGCCCACATATCATTTGCACGATACAAACTATTATTTTGTTGTACATCGTAACAAACAGCCCGTAATCTGATTTCGTGAGTGATACAGCTGAGACCAAGAACCACCAAGCCGGCTACGGCGTGTTCGGCAGTTACGAGATGTTCCGCGATCTCGGGCCGCAGAAGTGGCGCGAGATCGAGGCGCTGGGCTACATCGGCCTGTGGGCCGGCGGCCCACCGCCGGCCGACTTGTCCTGGGTCGACCCGATCCTGGCCGCCACCGACACCCTGCACGTGGGTACCGGCATCGTGAACATCTGGACCGCCGACGCCACCGAGGTGGCCCGGTCCTACCACCGCATCGCCGACGCCTATCCCGGCCGGTTCGTCCTGGGTATCGGGGCCGGGCACCCCGAGGCCATCAGCGCCTACCGCAAGCCCTACGACGCGCTCAACGACTACCTCGACGAACTCGACCGCCAAGGCGTTCCCCGCGAACGCCGCGTCCTGGCCGCCCTGGGTCCGCGGGTGCTCAAGCTCTCCGCCGATCGCACCGGGGGAGCGCTTCCGTACCTGACCACCCCGCAGCACACCGCCGACGCCCGTGAATTGATCGGCCCCGACGCGGGCCTGGCCCCCGAGCACAAGGTCATCATGACCACCGACGTCGAGCAGGCCCGCGCCCTGGGACGCGACGCGTTGGCCGTCTATCTGCCGCTGGCCAACTACCGCGCCACCTGGACTCGGCTCGGGTTCACCGAGGCCGACATGGACGCACCCGGCAGCGACGCCCTCGTCGACGCGATGATCGCCTACGGCACCACCGAACAGATCGCCGCACGACTCAATGAACACATCACCGCCGGCGCCAACCACGTCGCCATCCAGGTCCTGACCGAGCCCGAGGGCCTGGTGCCCGCCCTCACCGCTCTCGCCGGCCCGCTCGGGCTGACCACGCCGGCTGACACACCGACCGTATAACCGCACTGGGGGGCGGCGGCGGTCAACGCGCCGCTGCCGCCGACCGCCGGAGCAGCCGTACAACGATTTGCACAACGCGAATCGAAGGAGGGATGGGATTGTCGAATCGCGCCGGTACTCTCGACCGCATGAGCGGTTCAGGTGACGGCAACGACTTGAAATCACCGGAAAACATGGTGGGCGTGATGATGAACTACATCCTGCGGCGCATGCAGGCCGAAGCAGACGGCGACCTGCTGCCGCATGGCATGAAGACGCGTCACGCCGTCGTCCTCACCCTGCTCCGCGACCTGGGCGAACAACCCCAATCCGAACTCCCTCAAGCGCTCGGCATCGACGCCACCGGCGTGGTGGCCCTGCTCAACGGCCTCGAAGACGAAGGGCTCATCGAACGCCGCCGATCCTCCGAAGACCGCCGCAAACACAACGTGCTCATCACCAAAGCCGGACGCCGCCGCCTCGCCGACATCGAACAAGTCGCCGCCGACCTCGAACACCGCATGCTCGGCCTCGACCCCGCCGAACTCCACACCCTGCACGCCCTGCTCACCAAAGCTATGACCAACCTCGCCAACGGCCCCCAACTCTCTCCTCGTTGAGCCGTGAGCAGCCAGCGGCGCGTCCACGTCGCCGGCTACACCCAAGCCCCACGGGAAAGCCTTGGGCCGCTCCCACTCCCATTCCTCGTGAGGCCAGAGCTGATGATTTCCCGGATCTCTAGAATCGAAACAGCGCGGCGCGCTGATTGTTCGCGTCGCCTCGCTCGTCTCGGCACGCCGCCGATCGCACTTCGGCCTGCAAGGTCGCCAGTCCATGAGACAGGATCTGAGTCGCCTCGTTTCTCTACATACGAGACGGTCAAGCGCCTTGTAGATATCCGCCAAAGGCTGCGCTGCGATGCCCGGACCGCGGCGCTGCATCACTAACGGCGACGCTTGCGGCGTTGCTTTCCGGGTCGGCGCCCGAGAGGCTTCTGGCCAGGCTTCGGTTTCGATGCCGCCACCGAGATGTCGTCCGAAGCGAACGTCCGGAAAGCTCAGCGTGACCCCAACATGGCGGTGCACACCAACGACGACATCCACAACCAGGGCGACAGCTGGCAGCAGGGCGCCGACCAGGTTGGCCTCACGGCCTACTCGACGATTAGCGGAGGCTAACGCCTGCAGGGAATCACGATTCGGGATCGCCGCACCGTGGACCCATCGGGCACGTCGGCGCGGAGCCCGAGGACCTCAAACTGATCGGGACTCGCGTTGATCGCGGCTATCTGCACGTTCATCGCGTCGGAGAGAAGCTCAGCGAGTGCCTGTTGCAGCGCTTCTGCTGTCTCGATACCCAGCTGAACCGGGTCGGCGTTGCCCACCGTCAGCTGCCTCGGTGCTTCTGAACGAGCTTGCGGACCTCGGCGTCGTTGGGCGTGATTCCCATGCCCTTCATCTGCTTCTTGACCTCGTCGATGGCGTCCGACTCGGTGCCGCCCAAGGGGATCTGGATCCCCGCCGAGAATTGCTTCTCGAGGTCACGTTGCAGCTTGGCCATGCCTGCCTTGTTGGGGACGAACTTCCCGGAACTACTCATCTGGCGTCTCCTTGCTTCAGCCCCGGCGCGGCCAGTCCGCAGTCGGTTTCGGAAGTAAGTCCAACATGCACCACCGACAAGCTCCTGTCTGCTGCACGATCACGTGACAGTGATCGATCTAGATTCTCTAGAAACGAGACGACGCGATCCCGATGGTGTAACCCGAGCGTGGGTGATATCAGTCAGACTGAACCTTCAGAACCCGTTGAACTGATCGGCGGGGTGGAGAAACGCGTCATCAAGGTGGTACCGCCAGATCCGGCATGGTCCGCCAAGTTCGCAGTCGAGCGTGAAACGATCGCGACCGCTCTCGGGGTCAAGGCCGTGCGGGTGGATCACATCGGCTCCACCTCCGTACCTGGACTTGCCGCGAAACCCATTATCGACATTGCCCTGAGTGTTGGAGATGTCGACCGCGAAGAGGACTACCTGACTGACCTCATCACGGCCGGCTACCAGCTCAGGGTCCGCGAGCCTGGGCATCGCATGGTGCGCACGCCAGATTTAGGGGTGCACGTACACGTCTGTACCGCGGGCAGCGATTGGGAACGCCGCCAGCTACTCTTTCGTGACGGGCTGCGCTACGACGAATCCGATCGCGCAACGTACAACTCACTCAAAACGCAGCTCGCGCAGCGGGACTGGCCCGACATGAACGCCTACGCCGCCGCCAAGAGTCCACTTATCACCGAAATCACAGCCCGGGCGGAGAAATGGGCGGCGCGCTCAGGATGGACCGTTTGACCGAAACAATGTCCGAAACAGGAACTGATCATTCTCGAATCTTTAGAAGCGAGACAACAGCTGTCACGCACGTATCCAGGCGATTGTGGTGAATATGGTCGTGCAGATCTCTGACTGCGACGCCACGTGGCCGCAGACAATCACTGAACAACGTGACTCCGGACATGCCGCGGCGGTTCAGCATCCGCGCACAGAGAAACGACCGTCGCTCACAGCGAAAATGCAAAGTACTTCGGGAAAGACCGCGGCGGAATGTCCCGAAAGGCCTTGCAAACTCGACAACGACACCAGGCCTGACTGCAACATTTAACGAGATCGGACACAGATCTTTCCGATCGCGGCCCGACCGGCTGATGCGCACAGCAAAGTCGCACGGCAGCGCGACCGCCGTGCCGCGTCAGGGGTCGGACCGACGCTGCCGCGTCAGGCCTCCAGCACCGCCATCGCCGCGTTGTGCCCGCCGATGCCCGATACCGCGCCGCCGCGGTGGGATCCGGAGCCGCACAGCAGGATTCGATCGTGGGCGGTGGCCACGCCCCAGCGCCGTGCCGGGGTGTCCAACGGCTCGTCGTCCTCGGCGAACGGCCAGCGCAATGCGCCGTGGAAGATGTTGCCCGCCGTCATGCCCAGCGCCGCGTCCAGATCCGCCGTGGTCTTGGCCTCGATGCACAACCGGCCCGCGGAGTCCTCCATCAGGACATCCTGAATCGGTTCGGCCAGAACGGAATTCAGTGAATTCAAGACAGCGGAGGTGAGCCTGTCCCGCATCCGGTCGGGATCACCGGAGGCCAGCGCGTGCGGGGTGTGCAGGCCGAATACAGTCAACGTCTGAGCACCGGCCGCACGCAGCTGCTCGGACAGGATCGTGGGGTCGGTCAGCGAATGACAGTAGATCTCACACGGCAGGGGATCGGGCACCGAGCCGTCGGCCGCCGTCTTGTACGCGTTGCCCAGCTGGCTGTAGGTCTCGTTGATGTGGAAGGTGCCGCCGAACGCCTGCTGCGGCGTCACGCTCTCGTCGCGCAGCCGGGGCAGTCGGTGCAGCATCAGGTTCACCTTCACCTGAGCTCCCGGCGCGGTCTCGGGCGCCGGTTCGCCGAGTAGGCCCGCCAGCACGGTGGGCGTCACGTTCGCCAGCACCACATCGCCCTCTACCCGCTGCGCGGCCCCGTCTTTGCGGTAGCGCACCTCGCCATCCGGGTTGACCGCGTAAACGTCTGCGCCGGTGATGATCTCGGCGCCGAATCCGGCCGCGGCGGCAGCCAGCGCCCCGGTCACCGCACCCATGCCACCGATCGGCACGTCCCAGTCGCCGGTGCCGCCGCCGACCAGGTGGTAGAGGAAGCAGATGTTCTGGATGAGAGACGGATCGTCCACGTCGGCGAACGTGCCGATCAGAGCGTCGGTGGCCAGCACCCCGCGCACCAGATCGTTGTCGACGGCGTCGGTGATGGCGGCGCCGATCGGCCGGTCGACCAGTGCCTCCCAGGCCGCCGCGGCGTCGCCGTCCTGGCCGGCCAGCACCTGGCTGCGCAGCTCGGTCCGGGTGCACAGGGGCTGCAGCAGGGTCGGCCAGATCCGCTTGGTGATGAGTGATGCGCGGCGGTAGAAGTCGTCGAAGCCTGCGGCGTCGGCCTGGGCGCCGACCGCGGCGAAGGTCGAGTTGGGACCGATGAGCAGGCCTGTGCGACCGCCGGTGGCCGGATCGGGGGTGTACGACGAGTAACTGCGCCGGGCCAGCCGGATGCGGGCGCCCAGATCGTCGATGATGCGCTGCGGCAACAGGCTGACCAGATACGAATACCGCGACAACCGGGCGTCGACCCCGTCGAAGGCGTGTGCGGACACCGCCGCGCCGCCCACATGGTCGAGGCGTTCGAGCACCTGGACACGGCGTCCGGCACGGGCCAGATACGCTGCGGCCACCAAGCCGTTGTGCCCACCGCCGACGACGACTACGTCGAACCGTTTCTCACTCATCGCCCTCGCCTTGTCAGCCTCGGTAGCCTTCGACCTCGTCGGCCGGACGCACTCTGGCCTCCCGCGGGTCCTGCCCAGTCTCCCGCAACGCCCTGCGCTGCCGCAGCAGATCCCAGCACTGGTCGAGGGCTACCTCCAGCGACTGCAGGCGCTGGCGCTCTTCGGTCTCGTCGATCTCCCTGCGCTGCAGTTTTCCCCGCAGCTCCTGCTCCTCGGCGACGAGTCGGTGAACTTCGGCGAGGATGTCTTGATCTTTGGCCACCTGGCCAGTCTGCCCGACTACGGTTGGTCCGGTGAGTACAAAACCTGAGATCGAATTTCCGGACGGCCCGGCCCCCGCCGAACTTGAGATCACCGACTTGGTGGTCGGCGACGGGGCCGAGGCCGTGCCCGGCGGAAACGTCGAGGTGCACTACGTCGGCGTCGAGTACGACACCGGCGACGAATTCGACAGCTCGTGGAATCGGGGGGAGTCCATCGAGTTCCCGCTGCGCGGGCTGATCCAGGGCTGGCAGGACGGCATCCCGGGCATGCGGGTCGGCGGACGTCGCAAGCTGGTGATCCCGCCTGCGCAGGCATACGGCCCGGCCGGCTCTGGCCACCGGCTCTCGGGCAAGACACTGATCTTCGTCATCGATCTGCTCGCCGTTCGCTGACGCCCCGCCAACTTTCCACCGACATTCGCGTCAGGGACACATCCGGCGACGGAAGTGTCCCTGACGCGAATCTCGATACCGGGACTCCGTCGCGCCGGGCTAATGCGGCCCGGGCAGTCGCAGCACCAGCCGGGCGCCGCCCAGCGGGCTCGACTCCAAAGCCGCTGTCCCGCCGTGCAGTTCAGCCTGCTGAGCCACGAGCGCCAGGCCGAGGCCTGAGCCGGAGCGCGACGCCGTCGAACCTCGCGAGAACCGGTCGAACACCACGGTCCGCTCTTCCTCGGGCACCCCGACCCCGTCGTCGTCGACGGCGATCTCCACTCCGGCGCGTGAGCTGACGGCGGAGAGCTGCACCCGGGTCGCCCCGCCGTGTTTGACCGCGTTGGCGATGGCGTTGTCCACGGCGAGCCGCAGACCGGTCGGCAGGCCCACGATGATCACGGTCGGTGTGGGGGCTTGGGACACATCGAGATCCGGATACACGCGCCTGGCGTCGTGGGCGGCCCTGTCGAGCAGCTCGGTGATGTCGACCGTGACGTGGTCGTCGGTGGTGGTGAGCTCGCCCTGCGCCAACCGTTCCAGTGCGCCCAGCGTCGCCTCGATCCGCGACTGGGTGCGGATGACGTCGTTGACCACTTCTTTGCGCTGTTCGTCGGGCAGGTCGAGGGTGGCCAGCACTTCGAGATTGGTGCGCATTGCGGTGAGCGGCGTGCGCAACTCATGTGCCGACACAGCCGCGAAGTCGCGTGCCGAGGCCAGCGCGGCCTTGGTGCGGTCCTGCTCGGACCAGATGCGCTGCAGCATGCCGTTGACGGCGTCGGCGATCTCGACGGCTTCGGTGGCTCCTCGGACTTCGACGTCGGGTGCCTCGTCACCTGCGTCGATCTGCCGGGTCTGCTGGGCCAGCCGTTTGAGCGGGCGCACCGCGAATGCGGCCAGCACCCAACCCAGTACGGTCGCCGCGCTGATGGCGAACACGCAGATCACGATGACCCGCCGGTGCAGGTTGTTGGTGTCGGCGATGGTGGCGTCATACGTCGCTCCGACCGCGACCCACATGGGCCCGGGCGCGGGGATCTGCACCGTGCGCACGCGCCAGCGCACCCCGTCGATGTCGGTGTCGGCGTAGCCCGCAGGCAGCTCGGGCAGGATGACCGTCGAATTAGAGGTGACGTCGCCGGCCTGCCGGACCGTGATGACGGCGTCCTGTTCGCTGGGGGAGCGCGGGATTTCGTGCAGGCCGCGCGGGAGGAACGGAATGGCGAATCCGGCTGCCTCATCGAGGCGGCGGTCCAGCCGCTCCTTGCGGTCGTTGGTGATGCCGACCCACACGATGGTGCCGACGATGATGACGACGATGGCCGCGCCGATGGCCGTCGCGAACGCCACCCGGGTCCGCAGCGACGGGGTGCGGCGGAAGATCCGGGTGAGCACGCTCATGGCTATCGATTCCTCGCGCAAGCGCTCGTCATGTGTCGTTGATTCCTCGCGCAA
>NZ_BCSX01000007.1:0-163538 GCF_001570425.1 Mycolicibacterium brisbanense | reverse complement strand
AGCGCTCGTCATGTGTCGTTGATTCCTCGCGCAAGCGCTCGTCATGTCGCTACTGGGTCCTCAACACAAAGCCCACCCCGCGCACGGTGTGCAGCAGCCTCGGCGCACCGCCGGCCTCCAACTTGCGGCGCAGATAGCCGATGAACACGTCGACGACGTTGGTGTCAGCGGCGAAGTCGTAGCCCCACACCAATTCCAGCAGCTGCGCACGTGACAGCACCGCGGTCTTGTGTTCGGCGAGCACCGCCAGCAGATCGAATTCCCGTTTGGTCAGGTCCACGTCGACGCCGTTGACCCGCGCGCGCCTGCCCGGGATGTCGACTTCGAGCGGACCGACCTGGATGGTCTCCGACGAGAACGTGGCCGACGAGCCGCGCCGGCGCAGGAGGGCCTTGACCCGGGCGACCAACTCGGCCAACACGAACGGTTTCACGAGATAGTCGTCCGCGCCCGCCTCCAGCCCGGCGACGCGGTCGTCGACGCTGCTGCGCGCCGAAAGCACGCACACCGGAACGTCGTTGTCCATTGCGCGCAGGGCCGTCACGACGCTCACCCCGTCGAGCACCGGCATGTTGATGTCGAGCACGATGGCGTCGGGCCGGGTTTCGGTGGCGCTGCGCAGTGCTTCGGCGCCGTCGACTGCCGTCGACACGTCGAACCCAGACAGCCGCAACCCACGCTCCAACGAGGCGAGAACGTCGGGGTCGTCATCCACCACGAGCACTCGGGGGGAACCCCCACCGGCAGAACTGTCCATGCCCGCCATCTTGCCCGATGACGTACTCCGATTCGCGCAGGCACGTCTGGCCGACACCATTGAGTGCTAGCATCCGGCCCTTATGCTGCCTGTGTCGCCGCGGCTCATCGTCCAACCCGATGACGGTGTGCAACCGGTCCTGGACTTCATCTCGTCCGCGCAGAGCTCGCTGCTCATAAAACAGTTCACGTTCACCGAGCCGTCGTTGGTGGCCGCGGTGATCGACCGGCACCGGGGCGGGGTCGCGGTGCGGGTCATGTTGAACCCCCAGCGGTCTGGCGGGGACCGCGCGAATGACGAGACCTACGAACAACTCTCCGCTGCCGGGGTGAACGTCCAGTGGTCCAATCCGACGTTCTATGTGACGCACGAGAAGTCGATCGTGGTCGACGAGCAGGCCGCTCTGGTGGCCACTTTCAACCTGTGCGAGAAGTACTTCAGCCTCACCCGCGACTACGGCGTCATCACCACCGACAGCGTGCAGGTGGCACAGATCATCGAGGTGTTCGACGCGGACTGGTCGCACACGGAATGGGAACCAACGATCTATCGCGGGTTGTTGTGGAGCAACTCGAATTCGCGCTATCACATGGCGAAGTTCATCGACACCGCCGAGCATCGGCTGCGCATCCAGCATCCCAAGTACGTGGACGCCGTGATCCTCGACCACATCGCCGCGGCGGTGGGCCGTGGTGTCAACGTCCACGTGCTGTGTGGCGGCAGGCACGGCATCAGCGACTGGGACATCCTGGACACGTTCGCCTCACTGCGGACGTTGCGCCGGTTCGGGGTGAAGGTGCGTAAGCAGAAGAACCTGCGGGTGCACGCCAAACTCGTCATCGTCGACGACCACCAGGCCCTGGTGGGTTCGATGAACATCGACCGCAGCGCCTTCGACCTGCGTCGCGAGCTCGGCATCACGGTCGAGGATCCGGCGGTCGTCGGGCAACTGAGCCAGGTGTTCGACGCCGACTGGGAAACCTCGCACCATTACGAGCCGCCGGATCCGCTGGACCCCACGCAGCATCACGAGGACGACTTTCCGCACGACCCAGATCTGGTCCATGAGTGAGCAGCTCGACCCTCCGGTGCAGCAGGTCTCGCTGTTCGAGCTGGCGTGGACGTTCAACCACATCGCCTTGGCCTCGTTCGGCGGCGGGCTCTCGGCCTGGTCGCGTGAGGTGCTGGTGGTCGAGAAGGGCTGGCTCGGCGAGGCCGAGTTCCTCTCGGCGATGACGATGTGCCGCATCCTGCCCGGCGCCAACCAGGTCAACATGGCCGTGTTCGCCGGCACCAAGATGCGGGGCATGGCGGGGGCCGCTGCCGCCGTCGTCGGCCTGTGCGCCATGCCGCTGGTGATCGTGCTGGTGCTGTCGTTCGCGTACTTCCGGTTCAAGGAGGTGCCTGCGGTCAAAGGGGTGCTGCACGGCGCGTCGGCGGCCGCGGTGGCCCTGACCCTGACGATGGTGATCAAGACCGGGCAGAAATGCCTGACGGGCGTGGTGCCGGTGCTGCTGTTCGCCGGGGCGTTCGTGCTCAACGGGGTGTTGCGGTTCCCGTTGCTGGGGACGCTGGCGATCCTGGCGCCGATCAGCCTGATCTGGGCGTGGCCCCGTGGCGTGCGCGAGAAACCGGCGGCATGAACAGCCACTCGTTGGCGACCTATGTGCAGCTGATCGGGCTGTTCGGCATGCTGTCGCTGCTGTCCATCGGCGGCGGCAACGTGGTGTTGCCGGAAATGCACATGCATGCCGTCAACGGCAGGCATTGGCTCACCAACAGTCAGTTCGCCGACCTGTTCTCGATCTCCCAGACCGCACCCGGCCCGAGCATCCTGATCGTGTCGATGGTGGGCTACGGGGCGGGTTTGCAGGCCGGGGGTATTCCGGCGGCGATCATCGGCGGCGTGGTCTCGATGATCGCGATGGTGGTACCGGCCGCGACGTTCGTCTACGTCGTCACGTTGTTCTGGCAGAAGGCCGAGAAGTCCAAGCTGCGCCATGCGGTCGAGAGGGGTTTCGCGCCGTTGACGGTCGGGTTGATCTTGGCCACCTCGCTGGTGATGAGCAGGGCTGCCGACCATGACTGGCGGGCCTACAGCGTCACGGCGGTGTGCACGGCGGTTTTCATGTTCACCAAGGTCAACCCCCTTATCGTGGTCGCCGCGGCGGGGGTGATCGGCTACTTCGGTTTCATTTGAGCCACACCCGGGAAGTCGTTGACCTCATCAATTGTTGAGGTTTTACGGTGAGGCTCATGAGTATGGAATCAGTGGCGCGGCAGACGCTGTACCGGCAGGCGCATGCCCGCGGTGGCGACCTGCGCACGCTGGCGGACAAACGGCTGTTGGCGCGTATCTGGCGGTTCGCCGCACGTCACCACCGCAGGCTGGCGTGGTTCGTCGCGGTCAGCGTGGTCAGTGCGTTGCTGACGGTGACGACGCCGGTGCTGGCCGGGCGCGTGGTCGACATGATCACACGGGGCGGTCCCGCGTCGACGGTGGTCCTGTTGGCTGCGGTGATCGCGGCAGTGGCGTTGGCCGAGGCGGCCGTGTCGCTGGTGACGCGGTGGCTGTCGTCGAACATCGGCGAGGGCCTGATCTTGGATCTGCGCACGGCGGTGTTCGACCACGTGCAGCGCATGCCCGTCGCGTTCTTCACCCGGACCCACACGGGCGCCCTGGTGAGCCGGCTCGGCAACGATGTGATCGGCGCCCAGCGGGCGTTCTCCGACACGCTCTCGGGCATCGTGGCCAATGTGGTCACGCTGACCCTCACCCTGGCGGTGATGCTGAGCATCTCGTGGCAGATCACCCTGTGCTCGTTGGCGCTGCTGCCGTTGTTCGTGGTGCCGGCCCGGCGCATCGGCAGCCGCATGGCGGGGCTGTCCCGCGAGGCGGCCGCACACAACGCGACGATGAACACCCAGATGACAGAACGCTTCTCGGCCCCCGGGGCGACGCTGGTCAAGCTGTTCGGCGACCCGGACCGCGAGTCGGACGAGTTCGCGGCCCGCGCCGACCGGGTGCGCGACATCGGGGTGCGCACGGCCATGTTGCAGTCGACGTTCATGAACTCGTTGACCCTGATGTCGGCCCTGGCCCTTGCCCTGGTCTACGGGCTGGGCGGGGTGCTGGCCATCGGCGGGCACCTGCAGGCCGGCGCGGTCGTGTCGCTGGTGCTGCTGCTGACGCGGCTGTACGCGCCGCTGACCGCGCTGGCCAATGCGCGCGTCGAAATCGCCAGTGCGCTGGTATCTTTCGAGCGGGTCTTCGAGGTGCTCGACCTCGTTCCGCTGATCGCCGAGAAGCCGCATGCCGGTACCGTGCCCGACGGGCCCGTGGCCATCGAGTTTCGCGACGTCCGGTTCTCCTATCCCTCGGCCGACAAGGTGTCGCTGGCATCGCTCGAAGAGGTCGCGACGTTGGACGACCGCGGTGGTGACGAAGTGCTGCATGGCATTTCGTTCACCGCGGCGCCCGGGCAGATGGTGGCGCTGGTCGGTTCGTCAGGGGCGGGCAAGTCGACCATCGCGTCGCTGCTGGCCCGGCTCTACGACGTCGACAGCGGTTCGATCACGCTCAACGGCGTCGACGTGCGCGACGTGACCTTCGCGTCGCTCAAGGACACCGTGGGCATGGTGACCCAGGACGGGCATCTGTTCCACGAGTCGATCCGGTCCAACCTGCAATTGGCCGCCCCTGGAGCGACCGATGACCAGCTGTGGGACGCCCTGGGCCGGGCCCGACTCGACGACGTCGTCGCGGCGATGCCCGACGGGCTGGACACAGTTGTCGGTGAGCGGGGATACCGTCTGTCCGGAGGACAGCGGCAGCGGTTGACCATCGCACGCCTGCTGTTGGGGCGATCACGGGTGGTGGTGCTGGATGAGGCGACGGCATCGCTGGACACTGCCTCGGAGGCCGCCGTCCAGCACGCGCTCGCCGAGGCGCTCGAGGGCCGCACATCGCTGGTCATCGCTCACCGGTTGTCGACGGTGCGGGCAGCTGATCTCATCCTCGTCGTCGAGGACGGGCGCATCGTCGAACGCGGCACTCACGACCAGCTGCTGGCCCGCGACGGTCGCTACGCCGAGCTGTACTACACGCAGTTCGCCGATGACGCTGTAACGGCCGCATGACGTAAATCGATTGCAACAGATGGGAAAATTGGGGTCTGGTGACTGAATCCGCGACAGAAGCTCTTCGATCCGCGCCCGCGATCGCTCCGCGACGGGCGCGAGTTCGTGGTAGCTCGGATCTGTGGCGGCTGCTGCCGTATCTCCTTCCGTATCGCACGCGCTGGGTCTGGATGCTCGTGGTCGCGGTGGCCAGCCTGGGTGCCACGGTCGCGATTCCGCTGATGACCAAGGCCGTGATCGACGGTCCGGTGCGCCACCAGGATCAGCACGGCCTGTGGCTGCTGGGCGCGGCCGCGATGGGTGTCGGCATCTCCGAGGCCGTGTTGTGGTTCATCCGCCGCTGGCTGGTGGCGCGGGCCACCATGGGTGTCGAAGCCGACATCCGCAAGGATCTCTACGCGCGGCTGCAGGTGCTCCCGATGAGTTTCCACGGGCGCTGGCAATCCGGGCAGCTGTTGTCGCGCGTGATGAACGATCTGTCCACGATCCGCCGGTTCCTGTCGTTCGGGCTGGTGTTCCTGATCCTCAACGCGCTGCAGATCGTCGTGGTGACCTCGATTCTGTTGGCCATGTACTGGCCCCTCGGGGTGGTCGTGGTGGTGTCGATCGTGCCGATCGCGGCCACCGTGCTGCATTTCGAACGCGAGTACACCCGGCTGTCGCGGCTGGCCCAGGACCAGACCGGCCATGTCGCAACGCATGTCGAGGAGTCGGCGTTGGGCATGCGCGTGGTGAAGTCGTTCGGCCGGGAGGACTACACGTACGACCGGTTCGACGAGCAGGCCACCCGGCTGCACGACACACAGGTCGACCGCGTCACGGTGTCGGCGAACTTCTGGACTCTGCTCGAGGTCATCCCGAACCTGACGCTCATCGTCGTGCTCGGCCTCGGCGCGTATGCCGCAGGCCACGGCTACGTCACCATGGGCACGCTGGTCGCGTTCATCACGATGATGCTGTCGCTGGTGTGGCCCATCGCGTCGCTGGGTTTCCTGCTGTCCATGACCCAGGAATCGTTCACCGCGGCTAACCGCATCGCCGAGATCTTCGACGCGCCTCGGGACATCACCGACGGCCCGCATGACGTGGCACCGCATGGCGGCCGGCTGCAACTGCGCGACGTCGGTTTCCGATTCCCAGACAGCGACGCGTGGGTGCTGCGCCACATCGACCTGACGGTCGAACCGGGTGAGACGGTGGCGCTGGTGGGGTCGACGGGTTCGGGCAAATCGGTGCTGGCCGCGTTGTTCTCCCGGCTCTACGACGTCACCGAGGGGCAGATCCTCATCGACGGCAAGGACATCCGCGACCTGAGCCTGCCCGCGCTGCGCGCGACGGTGGCCACCGCGTTCGAGGATCCGACACTGTTCTCCATGTCGGTGGCCGAGAACCTGCGGCTGGGGCGCCCTCGCGCGACGGACGAGGAGCTCGCGCAGGCCATCGACGTCGCGGCCGCACAGTTCGTCTACGACCTGCCGTTCGGGCTGGACACCCGCATCGGCGAGCAGGGCATGAGCCTGTCCGGTGGTCAGCGGCAACGGCTTTCGCTGGCCCGCGCGATCCTGGCAGGCCCGAAGATCCTGGTCCTCGACGACACCCTGTCGGCACTCGACGTGCACACCGAGGCCGCCGTGACCGAGGCGCTGGGCCGCATCCTGCGCGACGTCACCGGCATCGTGGTCGCCCACCGGGCGTCCACCGTGCTGCTGGCCGACAAGGTCGCGCTGTTGGCACCTGGGGCGAGCGAAGCGACGGGGAAGACTGGAGCCGGGACCATCACCCACGTCGGGACCCATGCCGAACTGCTCGCCGAGGTGCCGCAGTACCGGTACCTGCTGGCCGCTGACGACGAGCCCGCAACGATCGGAGGTGGCAACCGATGACCGCGGTCGAAACCGAAAGCTGGCGTGGGCGCGTCAAGGACGACGCCGACGACGATCTGCCCATCGACGAGAGCGTGCCGCGACGCCGCGAGGCGCGGGCGCTGCTCGGCTCGCTGCTGCGGCCGTACCGGTGGACCGTTGCCGTGCTGGCGCTGGTCGTCGTGGTGGAAAATGTTGCGCGCCTGGCTGTTCCGCTGCTCGTGCAACGCGGCATCGACCACGGCATACCGCCCATCGTCGCCGGCGGCCCGGCCCACGAGCTGATGGTCATCGTCGGTGCGCTGTGCGTGGTCGTGGTGGTGCAGGCCGTCAGCCGGATGTTCTTCCTGCGCCGCTCCGGCCGCATCGGGCAGAAGGTGCTGCTGGAATTGCGCCGCCGCGTGTTCCGACATTTCCAGCGTCTCGATGTCGCCTTCCACGACCGCTACACGTCGGGCCGAGTGGTCAGCCGCTCGACCAACGACGTCGAGGCCATCCAGGACATGCTGGAGACGGGTTTCGACAGCCTGATCACCGCGGTGCTGACGCTGTTCGGCACGGCGGTGCTGCTGGTGGCGCTGGACTGGCGGCTTGGCCTGATGTGCTTGGCGGCGTTCCCGATCCTGGTGGCACTGGTGTGGTGGTTCCGCAACGAGTCGGCCAAGACCTACCGGCTGGTGCGGGAGAGCGCCGCCTTGGTGATCGTGCAGTTCGTCGAGACCATGACGGGCATCAAGGCCGTGCAGGCCTACCGGCGCGAGCCGCGTAACCAGGAGATCTTCTCCGACATCGCCGACGAGTACCGGGCGATCAACGAGAAGACGTTCAAGCTGCTGGCCGTCTTCATGCCGGGTGTCAAGCTCGTCGGCAACATCACCACGGGTGTGGTGCTGCTCTACGGCGGGTACCGCGTGCTGCACGGGCAGATGACGGTCGGCACACTCGCGGCGTTCCTGCTGTACCTGCGGATGTTCTTCGAGCCGATGCAGGAGATCTCGCAGTTCTTCAACACCTTCCAGTCGGCGTCCTCGGCGTTGGAGAAGCTGGCAGGCGTGCTGGCCGAACGCCCCGGCATCGCCGACCGACGACAGCCCGCCACGCTGTCGAACGTCAAGGGCGACATCGAGTTTCGCGACGTGACATTCGGCTACGCGCCGGGGCGTATGGTGCTGCCCGGGCTTGAGCTGCGGGTGCCTGCCGGCCAGACGGTGGCGTTGGTCGGCACCACCGGGGCGGGCAAGACCACCATCGCCAAGCTCATCGCCCGGTTCTACGATCCGACCTCGGGTGCGGTGACGCTCGATGGCGTGGACCTGCGTGACCTGTCGCAATCCGAGCTGCGCAGGCACATCGTGATGGTCACCCAGGAGAACTTCATGTTCGAGGGCACGGTGGCCGACAACATCCGGTTCGGCCGCCCCGACGCCACCGACGACGAAGTCCGGGCGGCCGCCGCGGCGGTGGGCGCCGACCGGTTCATCGACACGTTGCCCGACGGGTACGACACCGACGTCGCCAAGCGCGGCGGCCGGCTCTCGGCGGGACAACGCCAACTCGTGGCGTTCGCCCGCGCGTTCCTGGCCGACCCGGCCGTGCTGATCCTCGACGAGGCCACTTCGTCACTGGACGTCCCGAGCGAGCGAATGGTGCAGCGCGCCTTGGAGACGGTGCTCGCCGACCGCACCGCGCTGGTGATCGCCCACCGGCTGTCCACGGTGCAGATCGCCGACCGGGTGCTGGTGCTCGAACACGGCCGCATCATCGAGGATGGTCCGCCCGCCGAACTCATCGGCCGTGACGGCCATTACGCCAAGCTGCACCGCGCCTGGGTGGATTCACTGGCCTGACTGCGGCACCCGGGAGCGGCCGGTGCGCAGCCACACCACGCCGAAGAACACCACGGCGAGCGTCAGGGGGATCAGCCCGATCGCCCAGCTCAGCGGAAGCGGCGGACCCGGCTGTTTGAGCACGTCGACGGTCAGCTCGCCGGTGCCCTGGCCTTGCGGGCCGTCGATCGTGAACCGCAGCGTCCAGGTGCCCGACGCGTCCAGCGACCGCACGTCGAGGCCCCAGACGTCGCGGTTGCGCGGATGCCGGGCCAGCCGGTCGGTCTCTTCCCGCCCATCGGGCGCGATCTCGGTGAGCGTGCCCGATTTGCCGGCGATGCCGCCAACGGGTTCGAACGTGAAATCCAGTGACTGCATGGCGCGCAGCGGCCAGACGGTGAAGCCGACCGTCACCGGATACGGCCCGACCGCAACCTGCTCCGAATGCACCACGTAATCAAGGGGATCGGCGGCCGCGGTCGGCGCGGCAGCGAACCACAGGGCTGCCACCGCCCCGAGCAGCGCGGCGATTCTGCGCATCGTCATGCCGCGACCACGGCATCGTCACGCGCGGCGGGCGCGCTGTCGGCCACGCGCAGCGCCCGCCCGAGCCGCACGGTCGCGGCACCCAGGATCGCGGCGATGACAGCCGAAGCGACACAGGTGAATACGACGTTGTCGCCCGGTTGATGCCGCATGCCCGATTCGAGCCACCAGGTGATCGCCAGCGCACCCACTGCGCCGGAGCCCGCCAACAACCATGCGCTGGAACCCTTCCAGCGCAGCAGGAGTTCCACGAGGACGCTGAACACCAGAACGGCCGCGGGGATCAGCACCCGTTCGATCGGGAAGCCCAGCTCGACATAGTCGCGCAGCGCCAGGTGCTGAACATTCGCATACCAGCCGACCGCCCACTGCGCGAACGACCATGTCGCCAGGTTGACCGCCAGCGTGAGCACGCCGGTACCCAGTGCCCCGCCGCGGGGCAGCACCTGTGAGCCGAGCAGCACGCAGACGACGGGGATGGCCACCCAGGTGACGACGAACCAGTCGATGCTGCTGCCCATGTTGACATCGGCCAGGGCGGTACTGGTGATCGACGCATACGATCCGAATGCCGCCACGGCCGTCATGAAACCCCAACGCCCCCAGCGGTGTTGGCGAGCCGCGGCGAACACGATGGCGGTGCCGATCATCGTCACGCAGATCGAGGTCAGCCAGCCCTGGTGCGGTGGCGAGGCGATCGTGACGTCGAAACCGTAGAGGCCGTGCCACCATTCGTCCCACAGCCCGTACAGCAGGAACGATGCCGCCGCGATGCCGCCCACGAGATAGCCGATCGGCGCGGAGAACACACCGAGCACTTTGACGGCGCGGCCGCCGACCGTCGGATCAGGAGCCTGGCCGCCCCGCTGCGCCGAGGTGGCGCGCAGCACCATGGTCAGGCTGGTCAGCCCGGCGATCGCGCCGCCGGAGTAGACGAACAGGTGCGGCAGCGTGAAGAAACTGTCCGGTCCGACATCGTTGTGCCACCCGATGTCCCAGGTGAGCCCGCTCAGGGAGATCAGGGTTCCGGCCAGCATCACGAACGCCGCGAGCCGTCCCGCTGAATCTGTTTTGGTCATGGCGTCTCCTATCCGGTGGTGGTCACGTTGAGGACCGCGTCGTAGTGGTCTTTGCCGTCGGAAATCCGCACGGTGATCTCCCACTGCCCGGGCATGCTGAGATTCACGTCGCCGCGGTAGTGCTCGGCGCCGTCGGGCTTGGCCACGACAGGCGTTGTGGCGTGGCCCATCTGGGGCATCGCGGGTTCGAAGGTCACTGATTCCGGCGTCGGCGACTCGCCGGCGCTACCGGTGATCTCGACAACCAGAGGGTTGACCCCGACCTTGGGGGCCGTACCGGTGATACGCACCAGATACGGGCCCGCGGTGGCCTCGGCGACGAGCGGGGGCGCGGGTTTGGGCCACAACAGCCACATTCCGGCGGCCACCGCGACCGCGGCGATCACGGCGACGATGATCAGTCGTTGACGGCTCATGCTGCGGGGACCTCGACTTCGGTCGGTGCGGTGAGGATGGCGTAATTCCGTTCGCTCTGCACCCAGAGCTTGTATCGACCCGGCAGGGCGAAGGTGTAGGTGAAGTCGATCTCGGGTCCGTAGCGGGCCACGGATTCGTCGGGCTGGCCGCCGGTTGCGCCGGGGGCAGGCGGCACCATCGCGTGGGCATGAGCCCAAACCGGTGCTGTCAGTGCGAGTTTGCCGATATCGGGGCTGCCGGTGTCCAGCGGCCCGACCACCATCATGTGGCCCGTCATGCCGAGCCATGGCTGCAGGTCAGAGGTGTCGCCAAACCGCGCCCGGATGGTGCTCGGGGTGCCGGCGGGGGATACGGTGGTCGTGATCGTGGCCGGTGATGGACCGGGGGCGTCGGGCGCCGAGGCCCGGTCACGGCCGGCGACCGAGCCGCGCAGCAGCTGGACGCCACCGCCACGGCGGGCGATCTCGGCGGCGAGCGCGTAGGTTCCGTGTTCGGCCGGGTCGAACTGCACCTCGTAGCGACCGGGGGCCACCCGCACCGGATGCAGATGCGACATCGCTCCCGACGGCGAGACGGCGATGAGGTGGATCAGCGCACCATGGTGGATGAGCAGGTCGTCGACGGGGCGGCCGGTTGCCGAATCGATGAGGTTCAGCTGAAGCGACTGGCCTTGCACGTCCAGCGCCAGGTTGGCCGGTGGCCGCGAATAGTCCACGGGGGTCAGGGAATTCGCCGCCACCCTGGCGTAGGGGTCGCGGATGTTCTCCACGGTGGGGTCCAGGTCACGGCCGGGCTGCGGTGGGGGTGGGAACGATGTCGACAGCACGGCACCCGTGACGCCGACGGTCAACGCGACCACCATCGCGGTCGCCGGGATCAGTGTGACCGCGCCACGCCGCGACCGAAGTGCCACGCCGAGCGAGACGATCAGCAGAACCCCTGCGGCGAAGAATCCGTAGTCGCTGGCCTTCTTCCACGGCGGGGTGAGCTGCACCGGGACCAAGAACGGTATGCGGGCCACGGTATGCCCGTCGTCGACGAGAAGTTCCCACGGTCCGGGCCGGTCGACGTCGAGCGTCGCGGTGTAGATGCCCGGCGCGCCGAGCTGCACGCGACCCGAGCTGCCTGCGGCCCCCGCTGTGGTCGCTGTGAGTTGCAGGCTCCCGGGTGCGTCACCGGCGTGGGTGACCACGTCCACCTGCAGCGGGCCGAGCACCGGGCCGACCCGCCGGATCACCACCGTCAGCTCACGTCCGCCCAGCGACTGCGCGATGTGCACGTCGGCGTCCGACCCACCTCCGTCGGCGCGCACAGTCGGGGACCCCAGCAGCAGCGTCATCACCATCAGCATGCCGACCGGGAGCGCGCGTGTCAGTAGGGTTTTCCCCCAACAGGGTGCGACGTTCACCTAGCCAGTATTAGCAGGTCCCCCGCGAGCAGACGTGGCGGTCCGCGACACGCCGCGTTTGGCGCACCGCAATGTCTGCTCGCGCAAGGGAATTCAGCGCACGGTGGCGAAGAACGTCTTCACGTCCTCGACGAACAACTCCGGTTGTTCGAACGCCGCGAAGTGTCCGCCGCGCGGCATCGTCGTGTAATGGGTGACGTTGTAGCCGGTTTCGCACCAGGCACGGGGAGCCCGCAGGATCTCCAACGGGAAGGACGCGATGCCGGTCGGCACGCTCACGTATCCGCCGCCACCCCAGGTGTCGTGGCTCTCCCAATACAGCCGGGCCGACGACGCTGCCGACGCGGTGAGCCAGTAGAGCATCACGTTGTCGAGCATCTCGTCTTTGGACACGACGTTCTCGGGGTTTCCGTCGCAGTCCATCCACGACCAGAATTTCTCGACGATCCACGTCAGCTGGCCGACGGGGGAGTCCGTCAGGCCGTAGCCGAGGGTTTGCGGCCGGGTGGACTGCTGCTTCATGTAGCCCGAGTCCCATTTGCGGTAGTACTCGATGCGGGCGAGCGCCTTCTGCAGATCCTCGGTCATCTCACCGACGCCGTCGGCGGGCGGCTGCGCGATAGGCATGTTGACGTGGATGGCGATGCAGTGGCTGAGGTCGCCGCCGGAGCCGTTCCGGTGCCCCGCGTTGCGGCCGATCTGGGTCGTCACCGCGGCGCCCCAGTCGCCGCCCTGCGCGCCGTAGCGGTCATAGCCCAGGCGCAGCATCAGCTCGTCCCACGCTTCGGCGATCTTGCCGACGCCCCAGCCCGTCGTCGTCGGTTTGCCGGAAAAGCCGTAGCCCGGCAGCGACGGGCACACCACATGGAACCCGGCTTCGGTCAGCGGCTCGATCACCTTGTGGAACTCCACGATCGAGCCGGGCCAGCCGTGCGTGATCAGCAGCGGGAACGCATCCTGGTGTGACGAGCGCTGATGGATGAAATGGACGTCAAGACCGTCGATTTCGGTGGTGAAGTGGTCGAAGCGGTTGAGGGCGGCTTCTCGGGAGCGCCAGTCGTAGGAGTTTGCCCAGTAGTCGGCGAGTTCGCGCGTGTAACTCAGGGGCATCCCCTGGCTCCAGTCGTCCACGCATTCGGCCTCGGGCCATCGGGTCCGCGCCAGCCGGTTCTTGAGGTCGGCGAGATCGGTATCGGAGACGTCGATGCGGAACGGTGTGATGGCAGCCATATGAGCCATCCTGTCTCATCACCTCAGCGGTAGACCAGACCGCTGAGTCGCCACGCCAGTTGGTGGCGCACGACGGGAAGCCGCGATGCCAACGCCATCAGCACATTTCGCACGGGACGCAGCAGCGGTGGCAGCGTCGCGACCCGGGTGAGCTGCCCGGTGAGTGCCAGCACCTGCCGGGCGATCGGCCGGCGCGCCGCGCTGTAATCGTCGAGCACGCGCTCGGGCGCGCCGCTGAGTACGGCGGCCAGGGCTTCGGCGAGTGCCACGGCATCCTGGATGCCCAGGTTCATGCCCTGCCCGCCGGCCGGGCTGTGCACGTGCGCGGCGTCGCCGGCGAGCAGCAGCCGGCCGGCGCGATAGGTGTCGGCGACACGGTGCTGGATCCGGAATCGCGAACCCCAGATCACCTCGGTGACAACGGTTTTCCCTGGCCCGAACCCGCGTTGGTCGAGCAGGCGCTGAACGTAGGGCACGGACGGGCACTCCGGTGCGTCGGCGGTGGGAGCGACGATGCGGAACACGCCGTCGGGCAGCGGCGCGACGACGGTGAGGCCCGTCTTCGCGTAGAAGAGGATCACGCCTTCGTCGTCGGGCGGTGTTGCCAGCCGGACATCAGCCAGGGCGAACGACTCCGGGTATTCGCCGCCGCTGAACCCGATCCCGGCTTGTTCGCGCACCCGGCTGTGGATGCCGTCCGCGCCGACGACGTAGCGCGCCCGCATCGCGGTGCCGTCGGCGAAGGTCGCGGTGACGCCATCGGCGTCCTGGTCCAGTCGCTGCAGGGCGAGCGGCCGGATCACCGTGCCGCCGAGTTCGGTGAGCCGCTGCAGCAGGATCCGCTCGGTGTCGGCCTGGGACAGCATGAGCGTGAACGGGTAGGCGGTCGGCAGCGTGCTGAAGTCGACGGGAATCAGCACGCGCTCGCCGTCGCGCATCGTGAAATGGGGCGTGATCAGCCCTTCGGCGATCATGCGGCGGGATACCTCGAGATTCTCCAGCACCTCAAGGGTGCGGGCGGCCACGGCGGCCGCGCGCGAGGTGTTGGCGCCTTCGGCGAGTTTGTCGACGACGGTCACGTCCACCCCGCGCCGGCGCAGGTCGGCGGCGAGTGTGAGGCCGGTCGGGCCGGCTCCGATCACCAGGACGTCGGTGGATTTCATGGTGAGCTCCTCTGCCTGTCGCATAAGTCAACGGTTGTTGACATGACCATGATGAACCCGGTTCCACGCCGATGTCAACGCCTGTTGACTTATGCTGTCGGCCATGAAGCGTTCAGCCGATCGGACCAGGGAGGCGATCCTCGCCGCGGCCCGCGAGCAATTCGCCGCGACGGGCTACCAGGGCACCACCATCAGGGCCGTGGCAGCGGCCGCCGGTATCGACCCCGCCTTGGTGATCCGCTACTTCGGCAACAAGGAGAAACTGTTCGCGACCGCATCGGAATTCGACCTGCGGTTCCCCGATCTCACGGCGGTCGACCCGGCCATGGTGGGGCGCCACGTCGTCACGCACTTCCTCAACCGCTGGGAGGGCGACGAGGCGCTCACGGTCCTGCTGCGCTCGGCCACCACCAATGCCGAAGCGGCCCAACGCATGCGGGAGATCTTCGGGGCTCAGTTGGTGCCTGCAGTGGAGAAGTTGGTGCCGGCGGGTGAGGCCGAGCGCCGCGCCGGTCTGATCGGCGCCCAGATGATGGGGCTGGCTCTGTGCCGGTTCGTGCTCGCGGTGCCGCCGGTGGCGAACATGACGCGCGAGGAGATCATCGCGTCGATAGGCCCGACGATTCAGCGTTACCTGTCAGGGGATCTGACGTAGCCTGCGGGCCTTGGACACCGCCTCGTGCCGGGTCCGCGCCCCGAGTTTGGCTGTGGCACTGCGCAGATAGCTCTTCACGGTCTCGGGCTTCAGGGAAAGGCGCTGTGCAGCTTCGGCGTTGGTGCAACCCAAGGCGACTTGCGCCAGCACGTCCACTTCCCGCGCGGTCAGCGGCGCGCTCGCAGGCGCGTCGCCGCGCAGCGCACCCGCCAGGCGGTCGGCGAGATCGCGCAGCGGAGTCGCCAACGCCGGGGTGTCTGCGGCCAGCCTGCGCAGATCGGCGTACACCGAACGGATCTGCTCGGTGTCGGCGGGCTGGCCGTCGAAGTTGGCCAGCTGTGCCTCGCGCAGCCGCATCCGGCGGTCCACCTCGTCGCGCACGCGCAACTCGTCGGCGAGCCGGCGTGCCGAAGTCAGCATGGCGGCCGCGGTGCGGTCGCCGATCGGGGCACTGCTGCGGTGCGCGCCGTACAGCACCGCCCGCGCCGTCCCGTCCACCACCACCGGAACCGCCAGGATCGACCGGATGCCCTCGGTCAGCACCGGCTCGTCGTAGTCGTGGGTGATGGTCGCCGAGCGCCGGTAGTCGGGCACCGCGATGGGCCGCCTGGCCACCATCGTGGCCCCGCCAAGCCCCGCACTCGGGCGGACCGCCAGCCCGCGCATGGCCCCCGTGCGGGTGCCGATGAATTCGCTGAGCAGCAGGGCGTCACCGTGCACCTCCCCGCCGAACGCCAGCGGCAGGCCCGTGTCGGTGGCCATGCGGCGCAGTTCGGCACGCACAGCATCGGCGTCACGCGGCCGCAGCAGCGAGGAGCGCATGGCGGATACCCACTTTCGGGGGTAGCGGACGGACAACTGTGACGTAGAGCATAACTGTCATGAACGAGCCAGCGACGAACTCGGACCTTTACCGCACTGCCCGTGACCAGCTTGTCGCGGCGATCGCCGACTACGACAAGGCCGTCGCGACCTTCGCCTGGCCGCAGATCACGGGCAGTTTCAACTGGGCCACCGATTGGTTCGACGTGATCGCACGGGGCAACGAGCGGACTGCGTTGTGGATCGTCGAGGAGGACGGCAGCGAGCAGCGGATCAGCTTTGCCGAGATGGCCGACCGCTCCGACCGGGTTGCCACCTGGCTGCACGGCCTGGGCGTCGGCAAGGGTGACCGGGTCATCGTGATGCTCGGCAACCAGGCCGAACTGTGGGAATCCATGCTCGCCATCGCCAAGCTCGGTGCGGTCGTCATGCCGACCACCGGCGCATTGGGCCCGGCCGATCTAGCCGACCGCATCACGCGGGGCGGGGCACGCTTCGTCATCGCCAACGCCGTCGACGCGGACAAGTTCACCGGCGTCGACGGTGACTACGTGCGCATCGCGGTGGGTGCGCCAGTCACGGGCTGGCACGCCTACGCCGATGCCGCCGAGACCGAGCCGATCCGCTGGGCGGGCACGACGAAAGTCGAGGACCCGTTGCTGATCTACTTCACCTCGGGCACCACCAGCAAGCCCAAACTGGTTGAGCATTCCCAGGTTTCGTACCCGGTCGGCCATCTGACGACCATGGCGTGGATCGGCGTGCGCCCCGGGGACGTCCACCTGGCGATCAGCTCACCGGGCTGGGCCAAACATGCCTGGAGTTGCTTCTTCGCACCGTGGATCGCCGAGGCCACCATCTTCGTGTACAACTACCGCCGGTTCGACGCCGCCGCGCTGCTGCACCAGATCCGCCGGGCCGGGGTCAACACGTTCTGTGCCCCGCCGACCGTGTGGCGCATGTTGATCCAGGCCGACCTCGGCGCCAAACCCGAAGGGCTGCGCGAGATCCTGGGTGCGGGTGAACCGCTCAACCCCGACGTCATCGCACGCGTCGAGAGCGCGTGGGGCCTGACCATCCGGGACGGATTCGGCCAGACCGAGACGACGTTGCAGGTCGGCAACACCCCAGGGCAGCCGGTCAAGCCCGGTTCCATGGGCCGGCCGATGCCTGGGGTCCCGGTGGTGCTGGTGGATCCCATCAGCGGCGAACTCGCCGACGAGGGTGAGCTGTGCCTGGACCTGCGTGCCCACCCGGTCAACCTCATGACCGGGTATCTCGATGACCCGCAACGTAATGCGGCGGTGATGGCCGGTGGCTACTACCACACCGGCGACGTCGCGGCGCGCGACGCCGACGGCTACATCACCTACATCGGTCGCACCGACGACGTGTTCAAATCCAGCGACTACAAGGTGTCGCCGTTCGAGCTGGAGAGCGTGCTCATCGAGCATCCGGCGGTGGTGGAGGCCGCGGTGGTGCCGCAGCCCGACGAGACCCGGCTGGCGGTGCCCAAGGCCTACGTCGCGCTCGCCGAAGGCTGGGATGCCAACGCCGACACCGCAAAAGCCGTGATGTCCTACGCCCGCGACCATCTCGCGCCGTACTTGAAAGTGCGACGAGTGGAGTTTTTCGAACTGCCCAAGACCATCTCCGGCAAGATTCGCCGGGTCGAGCTGCGCAGGCGTGAGGACGAGGCGTACCAATCGGGGACGCCGATCGACAGTGAGTACCGCTACGAGGATCTGGTGGATTGATGCAGAGTTATGACGCGGGGCCGACCGACACTCCCATCCTGGAGGAGACCGTCGGCGCGAACTTCGAGCGGATCGCGGCGACGTATCCGGGCATCGAGGCGCTGGTCGACGTGGCCCAGGGACTGCGTTACACCTACGCCGAGCTGAACGACGAGATCGACGTGGTCGCACGGGGTCTGATCGGGATGGGCATCGGCAAGGGCGATCGTGTCGGCATCTGGTCGCCGAATTGCGCGCAGTGGACCATCGTGCAGTACGCCGCCGCGAAGATCGGTGCGATCCTGGTCAACATCAACCCGGCCTACCGCACCCATGAGCTGGCCTACGTGCTCAACCAGTCCCAGGCGCGGCTTTTGGTCTCGGCGACGGCGTTCAAGACCTCGGACTACGTGGCGATGGTCGATGAGGTGCGGCCGCAGGCCCCGGAGTTGACGGACGTGGTGTTCCTGGGTACCGGCGACTGGGATCGGCTGCGCGACAGCGCGGTAGCGCCCGAAGTGCTCACCGCGCGACAGGCCGAGCTGTCCAACACCGACCCGATCAACATCCAGTACACCTCGGGCACAACGGGTTTCCCCAAAGGGGCGACGCTGAGTCACCGCAACATCCTCAACAACGGGTTCTTCGTCACCGAGGGCATCAAGCTCACGCCCGGCGAGCGGTTGTGCATCCCGGTGCCGTTCTATCACTGCTTCGGCATGGTGATGGGTAATCTCGGCTGCACGACCCACGGCGTCACCATGGTGATCCCGGCCCCGGGGTTCGACCCGGCCGCCACGCTCGATGCCATCGAAACCGAAAGGTGCACGGGCGTTTACGGGGTTCCGACGATGTTCATCGCCATGCAGAACCATCCGACATTCGCCGGCCGCGACCTGTCGTCGCTGCGCACCGGGATCATGGCAGGCTCGGTGTGCCCGGTCGAGGTGATGAAGCGGTGTGTCAACGACATGCACATGTCGGAGGTCGCGATCTGCTACGGCATGACCGAGACGTCACCGGTGTCCTGCCAGACGCTCATCGACGACGATCTGGAGCGGCGGACCTCCTCGATCGGCCGTGTGCACCCGCACCTGGAGGTCAGGATCGTCGACCCCGACACCGGCGCGCTCGTCGAACGCGGTGCGCCGGGCGAACTGTGCACCCGCGGCTACTCGGTGATGCTGGGCTATTGGAACGAACCCGAGAAAACCGCCCAGGCCATCGACGCCGACGGCTGGATGCACACCGGCGACCTGGCGGTGATGCGGGAGGACGGCTACTGCAACGTGGTCGGCCGCATCAAGGACATGGTGATCCGCGGCGGTGAGAACGTCTACCCCCGCGAGATCGAGGAATTTCTCTACACCCATCCCGACATCGAGGATGCCCAGGTGATCGGCGTTCCCGACGAGCGCTACGGCGAGGAGATCTGCGCGTGGATCCGGTTGAAACCCGGCCGGGCCCCATTGGATGCCGCTGCCATCCGGGCGTACGCCTCGGGCAAGCTGGCGCACTACAAGATCCCCCGCTACGTGCTGCTGGTCGAGGAGTTCCCGATGACCGTGACCGGTAAGGTCCGCAAGGTCGACATGCGCACCGAGAGCGTCCGCATCCTCGGGTTGGATTAGCCGGCCCCCTGGCACCGCGAGCGTGCGTGTCTGTCCCCCGACACGCCACAAAACCCCAGCACTTTGCGCACGCTCGCGGCGCTCGAGCGTGGCTCGGCTCACCTCACGCCAGCAGCGGGCTGAGTCGCGCCGCGCATTCCCGCAGTACCGGCACCTGCCGGCTCAGCAGTTCGGTCTGATCGGATCGGCCCGACATCGCCACCGCCGCCACCAGCGCACCGGTGGCCGACCGCACCGGCACCGCCACGCAGGCACACTCGTCACGCAGCTCGCCGGTCTGAGTGGCCGCATCGTTCTCGCGCACGGTCTGGAGTTGTTCGGCAAGAACAGATTTCGATGTCACGGTGCGTGCGGTCAACGCGCCCAGCTGCGAACCCAGCAGCGCATCGGCATCGCTCTTCTCGGCGAGCAGCAGCTTGCCCACCGCGCATGCATGCAGGTGATGGTTGAGCACGGACTCGTCGGCAGGCGGGGGATACTCCCCGTCGGGATCGGCGATGCGCACCGAGGTGTTGGTGAAGTAGAACAGGTGCACGCCGAACCGCACCGACAGCCGCATCTCGCCGAGCACCTCACGCGCGGCCGTACACACCGTCGGGGATACCGCGGCGTCGATGAGCACGCCCATCCGTGGGCCCAGCGAGAACCCGGAAAGGTCCGGCAGCCGCACGATATAACCGTCGGCGACAAGGAGATTCAGCAGCCGATAGGTGGTCGCCGATGGCATGTTCAGGCGATCGGCGATTTCCTTCGCGGTCACTCCCACCCCAGCGTGCGCGACGGCCTCGAGGACCTGCAGCGCACTCTGTACTGCCTTGGGCTGGCGGCCCGACAGTGCTCCGTCGGCGGGGCTCATCGACGTACCTCCCACGGGTTGTAGTCGGCGAAGATGTCACCGGCCACCGTCTCGTCGAAGACGCCGACGCGCTCGGCCAGATCCGGTAGCGAGCGACGGCGAAGGGCGAACGCCCCGAGACCGATTGCCAGCAGCGCGGCGTACACCGCGGTGGCGACCCACACCGGCGATTCGACGGTCAGCACCGCCCAGCCGATGATCGCGACCATCATGGCCGCGGTGGCCAGGCCGACAGTCAGCGGAGCCCACGTGAGCTCGCCGATGCGGCGCAGGAACGTCGGCGCGGCCAGGCATGCCAGCAGATACGCGCCGATGTAGCCGTGTGCCGATATCGCCAGCAGGCCGATCAGCACCTCGCGGCTGGAGCCGACGATCAGCAGATAGCCCACCGGTACGGCGACGATCACCGGAATGGCCACGTACAGCGCGATATGCGGGGTGCGGTGACGCGGGTGCGCATCGCCGACGGCCGACGGCAGAACGCCTTCGCGGCCCATCGCGAACAGGGTGCGCGACAACGCCGTCGTCGAACCGATCACGCACGCGAACCACGAGGCGGTGATGCCCAACTCCATCACGATGGACAGCGCCACCGATGCGGTGCCCGCGGTGTCGGGCAGGCTGAGCACGATGGGCACCGCACCGATGCCGGCCTGGATGGTGCCCGCGGACTGCATGGCCGCGGCGAACGTGTAGAGCACGCCGAGCGCGACCGGCGTCCACCGGATCGCGCGGGTGACGGTGACGAACGGCCGCTGTGCCTCGCGCGCGACCGTCGACGCGCTCTCGAATCCCTCATAGGACGTGATGGCCAGCAGCAGGGCGAATCCCAGCGCTGAATGCGATTGTGCAGCAGGTGTTTCCGGTGGGTCATGACCGCCGGCCACCGCTCCGGTGAAGGCGATGACGAGCACCACTGCGGCCGCGACGATCGCGAAAACCTCGACGGTGAGCGAGATCCGCGCGGACAGCCGGATCCCGCGCACCATCAGGGTCAGCGCGATGATGCCGACCACGACGGCCAGCACTGCGATCGTGGGCTCGCCGCCGGGGACTCCGAGCCGGCCCAGCAGGGCGGTGAGATAGCTTGCGGCGCCCAAGGTGCTGGCCATCGCCGCCGCAGCGTAGCCGATCACCACCGACCATCCCGCCGCGATACCGGGCACCGGCCCGAGGCCCTTGACCGTGTAGCTGTACAGGCCGCTGACCGCGACCATGCGGGTGGAGAACTGCGTCACGCAGTAGCCGACGGCGGCCATCAGCACCGCCGTCACGATGAACACGGGAAGCGTTGCAGAGCCGGCCGCCGGGATCACCAGCGCGGGCAGCGTGACCATGACGGCCGACGGAGCCACCGCCGACACCGACTGCCCGAGCACCTGGGTGAAGGACAGCTGAGCGCGCCGGAGCCCCGAGACCGGCGAGCTGCTCTTCATGGCACGTCTGCCGCTCACTCGTCGCAAGGTAGCCCATTGCGGGACCCCGCCACAGCCAAGCCGGAAAAAATTTTCAAATGAGAATCCGGCCGGCAAGTGGTCAGCGGTCGGGCCCGCATGGGTACGCCCGGACTCCGTCAACTGGCCTTTCCCGCGCCTCCAAATGAGAACGGCCGGAATTTCTCAAATGAGAATCGCAATACGCCAAATATCCATTTGAAATAAGTGGTGACGAGCACCACATCGGGGCGTAAACATGATTCCCATGACAGCCTCGCTCAGCACAGATCTGGACCCGCGCACGGTCGATTTCATCTCGGTTCCGCGGCGGATGTACATCGACGGGCAGTGGGTCGATGCGATGTCCGGGCAGCGGTTCGACACGGTGGACCCGGCCACCGAGCAGGTCATCACCACCGTCCCGCACAGCGGGCCCGAGGATGTCGAACGCGCCGTCGCCGCGGCGCGCCGCGCCTTCGAGGACGGCCCGTGGCCGGCCATGACGCCGGCCGAGCGGCAGAAGGTGCTGTGGCGCATCGCCGAGGGCATCTCTGCCCGCGCGGACCAGTTCGCGCAGCTGGAGAGCATCGACAACGGCAAGTCCGTGGCGGTCGCCAAGGCTGTCGACGCCACCTGGGCCGCGGAGATCTTCTACTACTACGCGGGGTGGGCCACCAAGATCGAGGGCCGCACCATCCCGGTATCGGTGCCGTGGGCCCCCGGCGCCCGTTTCCACGCATTCACGCTGCGCGAACCGGTCGGCGTCTGCGCCCAGATCATCCCGTGGAACTTCCCGCTCGTGATGGCCGCGTTCAAGGTGGCGCCCGCGCTGGCCTGCGGTAACACCGTCATCCTCAAGCCCGCCGAGCAGACTCCGCTGACCGCGCTGCTACTGGCCGAGGTGATCGAAGAGGCCGGCGTCCCGGCCGGGGTGTTCAATCTGCTGACCGGTTTCGGTGACATCGGAGCCGCCCTTTCGGCGCACGACGGTGTCGACAAGGTCGCGTTCACCGGATCCACCGAGGTCGGCAAGAAGATCGTCAACGCCGCATCCGGCAACCTCAAGAAGGTCTCCCTGGAGCTGGGCGGCAAGAGCCCGCAGGTGGTCTTCGCCGACGCTGACCTGGAGGCCGCGATCCCCGGCGTCGCCAGCGGGTTCCTGTTCAACCACGGCCAGACCTGCACCGCGGGCACCCGGCTGCTGGTCGAGGATGCCGTCTTCGACGAGTTCACGCAGGGTGTCGCCGAGCACGCCGCGGGCCTGCGCATCGGCCCCGGCCTGGACCCCACCAACGACATCGGCCCGCTGGTCTCACGTGAGCAGCTGACCAAGGTCACGGGGTACCTCGATGCCGGAATCGCGCAGGGGGCCCGCGCGCTGGCCGGCGGCGGTCGTCACGGGGACACCGGCTTCTACGTGCAGCCGACCCTGCTGGTCGACGTGGACCGTGATTTCAGCGTGTACAAGGAGGAGATCTTCGGGCCGGTGGCGGTCGCGGTGCCGTTCAACCGAGACCGCGGGGTCAGGGAAGCGGCCAACGACACGCCCTACGGGCTGGCGGCCAGTGTCTGGACCCGCGACGTGTCCACCGCGCATCGGGT
Source organism: Mycolicibacterium brisbanense (assembly GCF_001570425.1). Lineage (GTDB taxonomy): Bacteria > Actinomycetota > Actinomycetes > Mycobacteriales > Mycobacteriaceae > Mycobacterium > Mycobacterium brisbanense. The sequence goes on along the minus strand of NZ_BCSX01000007.1, from coordinate 140,372 downwards.
GGCCGCTCAGATCAAGGCGGGCACGGTGTGGGTCAACTGCCACAACGCGTTCGACACCGCATTGCCGTTCGGGGGATACAAACAATCGGGCTGGGGCCGCGAACTCGGTGAGGGGGCGATCGCCGAATACACCCAGACCAAAGCTGTGAATATCGCGCTCTAGATTCCCGCAGCCGTCAAATGAGAATTCGGCGCTGCCGCAATTCTCATTTGGACCCGGCACGTCCAATTTCACCGAAAGAAATGCCATGTCAACTGACGCAGTTCTGACTCCCGGCGTCACCGCCGGGCATCAGGCCCACCGACTGGCGGGCAAGCTCGGTCCCACCGCCATCGTGTTCATGGTGGTCGCGGCGGCCGCCCCGCTCACCGTGGTCGCAGGCACGTTCCCCATCGGCATCGCCGCGGGTAACGGCGCCGCGTTCCCGGCGTCCTACGGCGTATGCACCGTCGTGTTGCTGTTGTTCGCGGTCGGTTTCACCGCGATGGCCCGCCACGTCCCCGGAGCCGGCGCCTTCTATACCTACATCGCGCACGGGTTCGGCCGTCATGCCGGCCTCGGCGCGGCGTTCCTGGCGCTGTTGTCCTACACCGCCGTACAAGGCGGGGTGTACGGCTACATCGGCGCGTCCCTCAACGAACTGGTGACCAGCCACGGCGGACCGTCGGTGCCGTGGTACGTCTACGCCCTGGTGATGATGGGCATCACCGGATTCCTCGGGTACCGGCACATCGAACTGTCCGGCAAGGTACTGGGTGTCCTGCTGGTCTGTGAGGTCGGCATCGTCCTGGTGATCAACGCCGCGGTGATCGGCCACGGCGGCGCGTCGGGCCTGTCCACCGCGGTGCTGCACCCGGGCAACTTCTTCTCCGGCGCCCCCGGCATCGCGCTGATCTTCGCGCTCGCCGGCTACATCGGGTTCGAGGCCACGGCGGTGTTCCGCGACGAGGCCCGCGATCCGGCCCGCACCATCCCGCGGGCCACCTATGTGGCGCTGCTGGTCATCGGCGGGTTCTACGCACTCTCCAGCTGGGCCCTGGTCTCTGCGTGGGGAGACGCCGACGCGGTCACCGAGGCGACCAGCAATCCGGCCACGATGCTCACCGAGACCGCGACCCGCTACGTCGGTGCGGTGGCCGGAGACCTGGTCCAGATCTTCCTCATCACAAGCCTTTTCGCGGCGCTGCTGTCCTTCCACAACGTGTTGGCCCGCTACATCTTCTCGCTGGGCAACACCCGGGCGTTGCCCGAGCGGTGTGGCCGTTCGCACCTGCGCCATGACTCCCCGCACATCGCCTCCGCCGTGCAGACCGTGTCGGCGCTGGTGCTGGTCGTTGCCTCGGTCGCGGCCGGCCTGGATCCGGTGACGCAGGTGTTCACGTGGTTCGTCGGCGCGGCCTCGGTGGGCATCGTGGTGCTGATGACGGTGACCTCGGCGGCCGTCGTCGTGTACTTCCGCCGCACCCGGCTGGACACCCGGCCGTGGAACACCCTGATCGCCCCGCTGCTCGGGTTCGCCGGGCTGGCGGTGCTGTCGGTGATGACCGCGGTGAATCTGCCACTGCTGGTCGGTGGCTCCGACACCCTGGCCGCCATCATCGGCGTCCTGCTGGTCGGCGCCTTCCTCGGCGGCATCGTGGTCGCGGTCATGCGCCCACACGCCGGAAAGCAAGACGAAAACCCTGATATCGCAAAGGAGATCGCACGATGACCGCCACCATCGAACCTGTCCGGAAGACCACCGCGCCCGATCATCCGCTGACGCCGCTCAGCGCCGACGAGATCCGGGCCGTGCGCCGGATCATCGACGAGAACGGATTGCTGGGCCCGAGCGGCCGATTCGTCTACGCCGCCCTGGAGGAACCACACAAGAATGTCGTGCTGTCGTTCACGCCCGGCGATCCGATCGAACGGCGCGCCCGGGTCATCATGCTGGACCGTGACAGCGGTCAGGGCACCGACCTGATCGTGTCGATCACCGAAGGGCAGATCGTGTACCGCCACGATGTCGATCCGGTGACCGACGGCCAGGTTCCGGTTCTCGACGAGGAATTCGGCGATGTCGAGGCGATCCTGCTGCAATGCGACGAATGGCTGGCCGCGATGCGCAAGCGCGGCCTGGACCCGGAGAAGGTGCGCGCACTTCCGTTGTCGGCCGGGGCATTCGGCCATGAGGACGAGGTGGGCAAGCGCGTCGCACGGGTGCTGGGCTTCTACCAGTTCGACGAGGCCGACCTGCCGTGGGGGCACCCGATCGACGGCGTCGTCGCCCACATCGACCTCACGGCGAAGTCGGTCATGTCGGTCGTCGACCACGATGAGCTGCCCTTCCCCAGCGAGCGGTCGGAGTGGAATGCCGAACCGCATGCCACACCGACCCGCACCGACCTCAAGCCCATCGAGATCACGCAGCCCGAGGGCCCCAGCTTCACCGTCGAGGGCAACAAGATCACCTGGGCGGATTGGTCGTTCCGGTTCGGCTTCGACGTTCGCGAGGGCCTGACGCTGCACCAGCTTTCGCTCAAGGACGGCGAGGCCGAGCGCCCGGTGATCTACCGCGCGTCAATCGCCGAGATGGTGGTGCCGTACGCGCACCCGTCGCCGTCGCGGTACTGGATCAACTACTTCGACCAGGGCGAGTACATGTTCGCCCGCTACACGAATTCCCTTGAGCTGGGCTGTGATTGCCTCGGTGAGATCAAGTACTTCGACGTCACCATCGCCGACGAGCACTGCGAGCCGCGGCTGATCAAGAACGCGATCTGCCTGCACGAGGAGGATTACGGCGTGCTGTGGAAGCACGTCGACATGTTCAACGGCATGTCCGAGGTCCGCCGGTCGCGCCGGCTGGTGATCTCGTTCTTCCTCACCATCGGCAACTACGACTACGGGTTCTACTGGTACCTGTACCTCGACGGCACCATCGAGATGGAGGTCAAGGCCACCGGTGTGGTTTTCGCCTCGGGCTACCGGGCGCCCGACCGGTTCGCGTCGGAGCTGGCGCCGGGGCTGGGTGCGCCGTATCACCAGCACCTGTTCTCGGCGCGGCTGGACATGGCCGTCGACGGGCATGCCAACACCGTCGAGGAGGTCGACGCCGTCGCCGCACCGATGGGTCCCGACAACCCGTGGGGCAACGGGTTCACGCAGCAGAAGACGAAGCTGACCCACGAGTTGGGCGCGATGCGCACCGCCGACAATCTCAAGGCCCGCGTCTGGCACATCGTCAACCCGAACAAGCAGAACCGACTGGGCCAGAACGTCTCCTACGCGCTGTACCCGGAAGGGCAGCCCACGCTGCTGGCCGATCCGTCGAGTTCGGTTGCCGCGCGGGCCGCGTTCACCACCAAGCACCTGTGGGTCACGAAATACGATGCGGCGCAGCGGTACCCGGCCGGGCACCTGGTCAACCAGCATCCGGGTGGGGACGGCCTGCCTGCGTTCGTCGCGGGGGACCGGAACATCGAGAACGAGGACATCGTGCTGTGGCACACCTTCGGGCTGACGCACTTCCCGCGGCCCGAGGACTGGCCCGTGATGCCGGTCGACTACGCCGGATTCAAGCTCAAGCCGGTGTCGTTCTTCGATCGCAACCCCGCGCTCAACGTTCCGGCCGCACCGAAGTCGCATTGCTGCGAGGATTAGGTCATGTCCATCGGTCGCACGCCCGCTGTCCTCGGACGGCGGGCGTGCGCCGTGCTGGCCGCCTGCTCGGCGGCTCTGCACGGCGTGCTGCTCGGCCATGCCGCCAACCCCGCGATGATGGCCACCATGGTCGCGATGATGATCGCGTGCCTGTTCTGCGCGCGGGATCTGTGGCTCCGCGGGTCTCTGGGCGTGTGGTGTGCGGTGGCCCTGATGAACCTCGCGATGGTCGCGCTGCACATGCCCATGCCGGCGCATCACCACGGCGTGAGCGTCCCATCGGCACCATCCACTGCGGTCGACCCGATGGAGATGGCGACCACGTTGGCGCTGGTCGAGGTGGTGATCGCCGCCGCGGTGCTGGCGTACCGCACTCGTCACCGCTCGCTCGACGCGGTGTCGCTGGATAATCGGCATACGTGGGGATCCCGACACTCGTCCTGATCGCTGCCGCAACACTGCTGGGCTGTGTGCTCGTGGGCGGCGGTGTCTACGAAACGCTGGTGGTCGATCCCGCTTGGCCGCGGCGGCCCGGCATCATCCAGGCACACAACGGCGGCATCTCGCGCCGACGGTTCTGGGTCCCGGCACACACCCTGTTCGAACTGGTTCTCGTCGTCGCGATCGTCGCCGCATGGGGCGACACTGCAGTTCGGACCGCGCTGCTGGTGGCACTCGCCGGCCACGCGGTGATGCGGATCTGGACGCTGCTCTACTTTGTGCCCAAGGCGGTCGCGTTCGAGAAGGCCGATCCGGTCGAGGTCGACGAGGCCGCGGCGCTGCGCTGGACCCGACGCAGCCTGCTGCGGCTGCCGCTGGATCTGATCACCGCGGTGGCCTTGCTCACGGCGCTGGCGCTGGCCTGACGGCTCTCAGGCCTCCAACTCGCCGGCAATGCCACGTTCGATGGCCGTCCGCGCGGTGGCAGGCAGCACGAACAACCCGGCGAGTTCCCGCTGCGCCTTGCTGTAGGCGTTCTGCCGCTCCTGCGGCGTGGCCGCCGCATCGGACGCCAGCCGCAGCAGCTGCTGCGCGCGGCCCAGCCGTTCCTGGTCTTCGGGCGAGAAATCGCTGCGGCGTCGCCGGATCGCCTCGGCCTCGGCGACGTCGAACGCCGACGTGTACTCGTGCACGGCGTCGCGATACTCCAGTTGCGCCTCGCGGTCGCCGAGCATGTCCTCGGGTTTGTCGGGACGCAGCCATTCCGCACGGCTGCGCGCCTTGTGAAACGCGATGGTCAGCGGCTCCCGCATGTCGGTCATCAGCGGAAAGTCCAGCAGCTTCGCGATGTCCATCTCGTAATCCAGCCACCGGGCATTGGTGCTGTCGTGCTGTTCGAGCAGCTTCTTGAGTTCCCGCTGCGCGGCGGCGTCCGTCATCTTCGCGCTGCCGGCGGCGCGGGCCAGCTCGATCTTGGTCTGTTGCTTGATCCGGTAGCGCTCCAGCCGCCGCTCGGCGCGGCGTTCGTTGGCCGCCGCGACCGCTTTGATCCCGCCACCGATCGCGCCGCCGAGCGGAAATATCAGCCACCAGAAGTTCCCGGCGAACTGCAGCATCGGCTCCACCACCCCAGGATGCCACCGGGACCCGGCACCGGCCCTTCCCGCACGTAACGCCAGGGCGGAGAAATCGCGGAAACGCCGCCACCACGTTACGAACGCGAATGTCAGCCAGGCAGGCCGATCAGCCGGTAGCGGTGCAGCCGCATGCCGATCCGTTCGGCGTCGGGCACTGTGCGCAACCGGTGCAGTTCTCCGGCGATGGTCGCCGACAGTCGCGCGGTGAACGCCTCGGGTTCGTCCGCGGCATCGGGTTGCTCGGCCACGATCGCGTCGACGATACCGTTGCGCAGCAGGTCGGCAGCCCGGATGCCTTGTGCGGCAGATAGTTCCGGCGCATGTTGGGTATCGCGGAACACGATGGCGCTGGCTCCCTCCGGCGGCAGCGGAGCCAGCCAGCCGTTCGCGGCAGCCAGCACCCGGTCGGCCGGCACCATCGCCAGGGCCGGGCCGCCGCTGCCCTGGCCGAGCAACACCGACACCGTCGGCACGTCCAGCGTCACCAATTCGGCCAGGCAGCGCGCGATCTCGCCGGCCAGTCCGCCCTGCTCGGCCTCGGCAGACAGCGCCGGGCCCGCGGTGTCGATCATCGACACGAGCGGCAGGCGCAGGTCGGCGGCCAGCGCCATGCCGCGGCGAGCCTCACGCAGCGCCGCCGGGCCGACCATGCCGATGCGCTGCTGGCCGAGTACCACTGCGGGCTGGCCGCCGAACCGGGCCAGCGCCAGCAGCATCTGGCCCGAACCTCCGGCTCCATCGCTTCCCCGGTCGCCTCGCTCTTGCCCGCCGGTGCCCGACAACAGCACCCGGTCGGTGCTGCCGTGCCGCAGCACGTATTCGGCACCGGGCCGGTCGAACCGGCGCGAAGCGGTGACCGAATCCCAGGCCGGCACGTCGCGCGGCGCCGCCGGTGGCGGTTCGGGTGGCGGGACCCCGGGCGAGTCGCACATCACCGTGAGGGTGCGGTGCAACACCGAACGCAGCGCGTCGACGGGCACGACGCCGTCGATGACGCCGTGCTGGAACAGGTTCTCCGCGGTCTGCACACCCGAAGGGAACTTTTCGCCGTAGAGCTGCTCGTATACCCGGGGGCCGAGGAACCCGATCAGCGCGCCCGGTTCTGCGGCGGTGACGTGGCCCAGCGATCCCCACGACGCGAACACCCCGCCGGTCGTGGGGTGACGCAGATAGACGATGTAGGGCAGGTGGGCCCGCTTGTGCAGCTCGACCGCGGCGGCGATCTTGACCATCTGCAGGAATGCGACCGTGCCCTCCTGCATGCGGGTGCCACCCGAACTCGGCGAGGCCAGCAACGGCAACCCCTCCGCGGTCGCCCGTGCGACCGCGGCCGTGATGCGTTCGGCGGCGGCCACCCCGATCGACCCGGCGAGGAAATCGAACTCGCAGGCCAGCACCGCGACGCGGCGGCCGAACACGGTGCCTTCACCGGTGATCACCGACTCATCCAGGCCGCTGCGGGCAGCCGCGGCGGCCAGCTCGGATCGATAGGACTCGGACGTGGCTACCTGCAGCGGAGGGCCGTCCCAGCTGCGGAACGACCCGGTATCCAGGACAGCGTCACGTAGTGCCACGGCACGACTCACAGGGTGAGCGTATATAGGCTGGCGACATGATTGGTGTCACCCGGGACGGCAATGTCCTGACCCTGGAACTGCAGCGCCCGGAGCGGCGCAACGCGCTGAACTGCGAACTCGTCGACAGCCTGCGCGAAGCGGTGGAGAAGGCCGCCACCGAGGATGTCCGTGCGATCGTGTTGACGGGCGCCGGGCCGGTGTTCAGCTCGGGAGCAGATCTGACCGACGCGACAGGCATGGCCGAGAAGCTGCCGGACAAGGCTCTGGCGTTGAACCTCGCGATCGACAAGACCCCGGTGCCCGTCATCGGCGCCATCAACGGCCCGGCGATCGGCGCCGGGGTGATCTTGTCCATGATCTGCGATCTGCGCGTGGTGGCCCCGAGCGCGTACTTCCAGTTTCCCGTCGCCAAATATGGTCTGGCCCTTGATAACTGGAGTATCCGCCGGTTGACGTCGCTGGTCGGCTATGGCCGGGCCCGCGGCATGCTGCTCACCGCCGAGAAACTCACCGCCGAAACCGCCCTGCAGACCGGTATGGCCAACCGCATCGGCACGCTGGCCGACGCGCAGGCCCTGGCCGCCGAGATCGCCGGATTCGCGCCGCTGGCCCTGCAGCACGCCAAGCGGGTGCTCAACGACGACGGTGCCTACGAGGACCAGTGGCCCGAGCACAAGGAACTGTTCGACAAGGCGTGGTCCAGCAACGACGTCATCGAGGCGCAGGTGGCCCGGCTGCAGAAGCGGCCGCCGAACTTCACCGGGGCCTGAGGTGCTGCGCGCTGCGCTGCGATTCGGGGTCAGGTCGGCCTCGCTGCTCGCCGGGGGCTGGCTGGTGCGTGCGCTCAGCGGCACCTCGGCGGCCGTGGGCGCGAGCACGCGGGCGATCCGCCCGGTCGCCCAGCGGTCGCCGCAGTACACCGGCGGCGCGTTCGTCAACATCGAGCCGGCGTCACCGGGCATCAGTCTGGGCCGCGAGGAGCGGCGCCTGCTGCTGCGGGAGATGATCGGCTCGCGGGGCGCCAGCTGGCCCGGCGGCCCGATCCCGCTGGCCGCCCCGGACGACGGGCCCGCGGGGGAGTGCGCGGTGTCCTGGTACGGCCACTCCAGCGTGCTCGTCGAGATCGACGGGTACCGGGTGCTGGCCGATCCGATCTGGAGCCAACGCTGCTCACCGTCGCGGGTCGTCGGTCCGCAGCGGCTTCATGAACCGCCCGTGGCCCTGGACGAACTGCCGGCCATCGACGCGGTGCTGATCAGCCACGACCACTACGACCATCTCGACATCGAGACCGTCATCGGGTTGGCCCGCACGCAGCGCGCACCGTTCGTGGTGCCGCTCGGGATCGGCGCGCACCTGCGCAAGTGGGGCATCCCGGAGGCACGCATCGTCGAACTGGACTGGAACGAAAGCCATCGCATCGGTGAGCTCACGCTGGTGTGCACGCCCGCCCGGCACTTCTCGGGCCGAACGCTGCGCCGCAACACCACGCTGTGGGCGTCCTGGGTGATCGCCGGGCCCCGGCACCGTGCGTTCTTCGGCGGCGACACCGGCTACACCAAGAGTTTCGCCGAGATCGGTTCGGACCATGGGCCTTTCGACCTCACACTGCTTCCGATCGGGGCCTATCACCCGGCCTGGCCGGACATCCACATGAACCCGGAGGAGGCGGTGCGCGCGCACTTGGACGTCACGGAGTCCGGGCTGCTGGTGCCGGTGCACTGGGCCACGTTCCGGCTGGCGCCGCATCCGTGGGCCGAGCCGGTGCAGCGGTTGCTGGCCGCTGCCGATCCGGCGGGGGTCCAGGTGGCGGTGCCACGGCCGGGCCAGCGGGTCGATCACCAGTCGCCCGCGCTGGACCCGTGGTGGCAGCTGTAACGCCATTGCTCCGAATGCCCGCAGATTTGCGGGCATACTCGGCTGCTGTGAACACCTTTCGCGCGTTCGCCGGCCTCGCGTTCGGTTTGGCGCTGCTCACCGGCTGCACCGGGTCGACGCCACCCGCCCAACACCAGAGCGATGTGCCGCCCCCGCTGGTGCCGGCTTTGCCGCTGCCGGACGACGCTGTCGCCAAGGCCGTGGGCAAACTCGACGGCATCGCCGACGAGCTCATGCGCTCGTCGGGCATACCCGGCCTCGCGGTGGCCGTGGTGCACGGGGGAAAGACGGTGTACGCCAAGGGCTTCGGCGTGCGGGATGTGCGCAGAGGGGACGGCCCGGACAACCGGGTCGACGCCGATACGGTGTTCCAACTGGCGTCGCTGTCCAAGTCACTGTCGGCGACGGTCGTCGCGCACCAGGTCGGGGTCGGCGCGATCAACTGGGACACCCCGATTGTCTCGAAGCTCCCGTGGTTCGCGCTGTCCGATCCGACCACCACCCGCCTGGTCACCGTCGGCGATATGCTCGCCCACCGATCCGGGTTGCCGGATCACGCCGGAGACCGACTCGAAGACTTGGGCTTTGACCGCCGGGCGGTGCTCGACAAGCTGCGCATGCTGCCGTTGGCGCCGTTTCGGGCCTCGTACGCCTACACCAACTTCGGTTTCACCGCCGGTGCCGAGGCGGTCGCCAGCGCCGCGGGCAAGAGCTGGGAGGACCTGTCGCAGGACGTGCTGTACCGCCCGCTCGGGATGAATGCGACGAGTTCACGTTTCGCCGATTACGCAGCCCGGCCGGACCGGGCCGTCGGGCACATCCGGATCGGTGACCGGTACGAGCCCGACTACGTGCGTGACGCCGACGCGCAGTCGCCGGCCGGTGGGGCCAGCTCATCGGTCAACGACATGGCCCGCTGGCTGACGATGGTGTTGGCCAACGGGAGCTTCGAGGGGCGTCAGATCGTCGACGAGAAGGCGCTGTTGCCGGCCGTCACGCCGCAGGTGGTCTCGGCCCCGGCCACCGAACCGGCCATGCGGTCCGGCTTCTACGGCTACGGATTCAACGTCAATTCGACTTCCGCGGCCCGTATTCAGCTCAGCCATTCCGGAGGGTTCGACCTCGGCGCGGCCACCAACTTCCTCATCATCCCGTCCGCGGACGTCGCCATCGTCGCGCTGACCAACTCCACGCCAGTGGGTATTCCGGAGACACTCACCGCCGAATTCGCCGACCTGGTGCAGTTCGGCGAGGTCCGCGAGGACTGGCGCAAGCTCTACGCCAACGCGTTCGCACCGATGGATGCCCCGGAGGGAACTCTGCTGGGGAAACAGCCGCCGGCCAATCCCACTGCCGCCAAACCACTTTCGGCCTACACCGGCGTCTACCGCAACGACTACTGGGGCCCCGCCACGGTCACCGAAGTGGACGGCAAGCTGATGCTGGCGCTCGGGTCCAAGCTGTGGGTTCCGCTCGACCATTGGGACGGTGACGTGTTCACCTTCATGTTCGTCACCGAGAACGCCCCGCCCGGAACGGTTTCCAAGGCGACGTTCGCCGGTGACAAACTGACGCTCGAATATTACGACGAGGACAGAACAGGGACCTTTACCCGATGACGACGATGACAGCCGCCGGGCTGACCGATGCCGAAGTCGCCCAGCGAGTCGCCGAAGGCAAGACCAACGACGTTCCGACCCGCGCCGCGCGCAGTGTCTCGGAGATCGTGCGGGGCAACGTCTTCACGCGCATCAACGCCATCCTCGGTGTGCTGTTCCTCATCGTGCTGTCCACGGGTTCGGTGATCAACGGCGCGTTCGGCTTGTTGATCATCGCCAACAGCGCCATCGGCATCATCCAGGAGCTGCGGGCCAAGCAGACTCTGGACAAGCTGGCCATCGTCGGCCAGGCGAAACCCAAGGTGCGCAGGCAATCCGGAAGCACGCCCATGGCGCCCAGCGAGGTCGTGCTCGACGACATCATCGAATTGGGGCCGGGTGATCAGATCGTGGTCGACGGCGAGGTGCTCGAAGAGGCCAATCTCGAGGTCGACGAGTCCCTGCTCACCGGCGAGGCCGACCCGATCGTCAAGCGGGTCGGCGACGCGGTGATGTCGGGCAGCTTCGTGGTGGCCGGCAGTGGCGCCTACCGGGCCACCAAGGTCGGGCGTGAGGCCTATGCCGCCAAGCTCGCCGAAGAGGCGTCCAAGTTCACCCTGGTCAAATCCGAACTGCGCAACGGCATCAACAAGATCCTGCAGTTCATCACCTATCTGTTGGTGCCCGCGGGGCTGTTGACCATCTACACGCAGTTGTTCACCACCCGCGCCGACTGGCAAGACGCGATCCTGCGCATGGTCGGTGCGCTGGTGCCGATGGTCCCGGAGGGCCTGGTGCTGATGACCTCGATCGCGTTCGCGGTCGGTGTGGTGCGGTTGGGCCGGCGACAGTGTCTGGTCAACGAGCTGCCCGCCATCGAGGGGCTGGCCCGGGTTGACGTGGTGTGCGCCGACAAGACCGGGACGCTGACCGAGAACGGTATGCGGGTCAGCGATCTGAAGACCCTCGGAACCGATGACGTGGCACAGGTGCTGGCCCAGCTCGCCGCCGACGACGCACGGCCCAACGCCAGCATGGCCGCCATCGGTGAGGCGTACCGAATGCCCCCGGGGTGGACAGCCACCGCGACGGCACCGTTCAAGTCGGCCACCAAATGGAGCGGTTCGTCCTACGGTGAGCACGGGAACTGGGTCATCGGCGCACCGGATGTGTTGCTGGACCCGGCTTCTCCGGTCGCCGAGGAAGCCGAGGCCATCGGTGCGCAGGGCCTGCGCGTGTTGCTCGTCGGGTCGTCGGACCTGCCGGTGGACGACGCTCGCGCCCCCGGGAAGGTCACCCCGGCCGCACTGGTGGTGCTGGAGCAGCGCGTGCGGCCGGACGCCCGCGACACGCTGGAATACTTTGCCTCTCAACATGTCACGGTCAAGGTGATCTCCGGGGACAACGCAGTGTCGGTGGGCGCGGTGGCCGCCACGCTCGGCCTGCACGGCGAGACCATGGATGCCCGCCGGCTTCCCGAGGAACCCGAGAAGCTGGCCGACACGCTCGAGGAGTACACGACATTCGGCCGGGTGCGGCCCGATCAGAAGCGCGCGATGGTGCATGCCCTGCAGTCCCGCGGCCACAACGTCGCGATGACCGGCGATGGTGTCAACGACGTGCTCGCGCTCAAGGACGCCGACATCGGCGTCGCGATGGGCTCGGGCAGCTCGGCGTCGCGGGCCGTGGCGCAGATCGTGCTGCTGGACAACAAGTTCGCGACGCTGCCCTATGTGGTCGGTGAGGGCCGCCGGGTGATCGGCAACATCGAGCGGGTGTCGAACCTATTCTTGACCAAGACGGTCTACTCGGTGCTGCTGGCCATCCTGGTGGCGTGCGCCGGGTTGTCGTCGCGGTTCTTCGGCACCGATCCGCTGCTGTTTCCGTTCCAGCCGATCCACGTCACCATCGCGGCCTGGTTCACCATCGGCATCCCGGCGTTCATCCTGTCGCTGGCGCCCAACACCGAGCGGGCGCACCCCGGATTCGTGCGCCGCGTCATGACCGCGGCCCTGCCGTCGGGGCTCGTGGTAGGGATAGCCACCTTTGTCTCGTATCTGATCGCCTACCCGGGGCACGAGGCGGGGGAAACCGAGCAGATGCAGGCGTCCACCGCGGCGCTGATCACGTTGCTGGTGTCCTCGCTTTGGGTGCTCTCGGTGGTGGCTCGGCCGTATCAGTGGTGGCGCGTGGCGCTCGTCGTGGTGTCCGGCCTGGCCTACGTGGTGATCTTCTCGTTGCCGCTGGCCCAGCGCCTGTTCATGCTGGATCCGTCCAATCTTGAGGTCACCTCGGTGGCACTCGGAATCGGTCTCATCGGTGCCGGGATCATCGAGGTGCTGTGGTGGGTACAGGGCGTTGTGCTGGGTGAACAGCGTCGCTTGTGGAGATAGCTGAGACGCGGCAGACTGGCAACGAAATGCGTGCCGCGTTTCAGCCGAATCTCAAGCGATAGGGTGGGCACATGAGTTTCCTGGACAAGGCCAAGGATCTGCTGGCGCAGAACGCCGACAAGGTGGACGCCGCGATCGACAAGGCAGGCGATATGGTCGACGAGAAGACCGAGGGCAAATTCTCGGGCGTTGTGGACAAGGCACAGGATGCCGCCAAGAACGCCATCCACAAGGACGAACCGACGCAATAACCTATGGCGAAACTGTCTGTCTCCATTGATGTTCCACTCCCACCCGAGAAGGCGTGGGAGTACGCCTCCGATCTGTCCCGGTATGACGAGTGGTTGAGCATTCACCGGGCGTGGCGGTCGAAGCTGCCGGAGACCCTGGAAAAAGGCACCGTCATCGACTCGATCGTCGAGGTCAAGGGCATGTTGAACCGCGTCCAGTGGACGCTCGTCAACTACAAGCCGCCGCAGTCTCTGACCCTCAACGGTGACGGCCGGGGCGGGGTCAAGGTCAAGCTGATCGGCAAGATCAAGCCTGCGCCGGTCGACGGTGGTGACGGCGCCAGCGTCACGTTCGACGTGCATCTCGGTGGTCCGGCGCTGTTCGGCCCCATCGGCATGGTGGTGGCGGCGGCCCTCAAGGGTGACATTCAAGAGTCCCTGAACAAGTTCAAGGCTCTGTACGCCCCCTAAAGTTCCCCGCCGAGCAGACACGCAGGTCCCCGACACGCCGGTGTTGCGGTACCTGCGTGCCTGCTCGCGCTATGTCGTGAGCACAATCCAGAGCGCAGCCAGCGAGCCCAAAGCCGCTGCGCCGTAACAACACACCGCGATCGCGCGGTCGAACCGGCCCAGCTGCAACCCGTGTTCCACGGTGAAGCGGAACCGGTGCGCAGCGTGGAACAGCGCCAGCACGCAGACGCCGGCCAACACGATCCTGGTCAGCGGATTGCGCACCACGGCCGTCAGGTGCGCGGCATCGAGATCAACTACGCCGAGCGGCACCAGCACGCCGAACAGCAACAACAGGATCGGCAACACGAGCGCGGCCGCCATGCCGCCTGCGGAGAACAGCAGCCAGAAGTACGGCTCGGGCGTGCGGCGCGGGGCCGCCTTCATGACAGCACCAGCCAGACGATGACGGCCGACACCACCAGCCAGGCGGCGTAGTGACCGGCCAGCACCGTGCTCGACGGGACGCGGCGGCCGCCCAGGTGGATCACCATCGCGCGCGGGGCCAGTCCGAACCAGGTGACGGCATGCAGCAGGAGAAAAGCCAGGGCGACGATATTGACCAGCACGACGGCCGGGTGCGCGGAGAAGTCCAGGAAACCTCGGTAGTCCCCGCGGCCGATGGCGGCCACCCCGATCAGCACGAACACGACGGTCCACGCGACAGCCACGCAGCTGAGCTCACGCAGCATGAACAGCAGATAGGACCGGCGTTTTGCCCACCAGAACCGCGGCACCGGCTGGTGGTAGGCACTCGTCGTCATCGGGCACCCCGGGGCAATACCAGATCTCTCACGGAATGTGTTGCCGCGGTGAGCTTGTAGCGCTGGATGGCGCCCGCCGGATCGACCCCTTTGGGGCAGGCCGTGGAGCATTCGCCGACGTACGTGCACGCCCACGCCCCGTCCGCGGCGGCCAGCACGTCGGCCCGCTCTGCCGCACCGTCATCGCGGGAGTCGAGGTTGTAACGCTGGCCGAGCGCTATCGCGGCGGGGCCGAGGAACACCGGATCCAATGCATACACCGGGCATGCCGAGTAACACAGCATGCAGTTGATGCACATGCTGAATTGCTTGTACTCGGCCATCTCCTCCCGCGTCTGCAGGTATTCGCCGTCCGGTGGCTGGTCGTCGCGGATGATCCACGGTTTCACCTTGGGCAACTTGGTCATGAAATCGCTGATGTCGACCACAAGATCGCGGATCACCGGGAAGTTGCGCATGGGTTCCACCCGGACCGGGCCGGGCAGATAGTCGACGAGGAAGGTCGCGCAGGCCAGCTTGGGATCGCCGTTGATGGTCATGCCGCAACTGCCGCAGATGCCCATGCGGCACGACCACCGGAAGCTCAGCGTCCCGTCCAAGCGGTCCTTGATGTAGTTGAGCCCGTCGAGCACCGCCCATTCCCGCGTGACCGGAACCTCGTACGACTGCAACACGGGTTTGGTATCGGTGCCCGGCCGATAGCGAGCCACCTCCATGACAATTCGGTCCGTAGTCGTCTCGGTCATGTCATCTCACCTCCCGTACACGCGCTCGCCCGGCGGCCAGCGCGTGATCGTGACCGGCAGCAGGTCGACGCGTGCCGAACCGTCGGGCTTGCGGTGGATCAGGCTGTGCGCCAGGAACTGGTCGTCGTTGCGGCCGGGGTAGTCGGTGCGTTGGTGCGCGCCTCGGGATTCGGTGCGGTGTAACGCCGATTCGACGATGGTCTGGGCGATGTCGAGCATGCCGGACAGTTCGAGTAGTCCGGTCAGCTCGGTGTTGAAGGTCAGGCTGTGGTCGTCGAGGCCCGCGACGGCGAACCGTTCCTGCAGGGCCCGGATCTGTTCGGCGGCCCGGGTCAGTGTCGGTCCGTCGCGATAGATCCCGGCGGCGGTTTCCAGGACGGTTTGCATTTCGGTGCGGATGTCGGCGATCCGGTCGTCGCCGTCGCCGTGGCGTTGCAGTTCCCGTTGCAGGCGTTGCTCTTCGGTGCGGGCCTGGGCGGCCACCGCGGGTGAACCGGGTCGCACCTGCGCCACGTACTCGGCGGCAGCATGACCTGCGCGAGCGCCGAACACCAGCAGTTCGGGAAGGGAGTTGGAGCCGAGCCGGTTGGCGCCGTTGATGCTCACGCAGGCGGTCTCGCCTGCGGCGTACAGACCGGAAACCGGTGTGCGACCGTGGATGTCGGTGTGTACGCCGCCCATCATGTAGTGCACCACGGGCCGAACGGGGACCAGCTCGGTGACCGGGTCGACGTGCTGGTAGTCGCGGCACAGTTCCCGGACGAAGGGCAGCTTGGTGTCGATGAGTTCGGCGCCGAGGTGCCGAAGATCGAGGTAGACGACTGGGCCATAAGGGGTTTCGACGGTGCGGCCCTTGTCGAGCTCGTGGACGAAGGCCTGCGACAGGCGATCGCGCGGGCCGAGCTCCATGCTGCGCAGCTTCGGTGTGGGTGTCGGGGTGCCCAGGTCGTAGTCCTGCAGATACCGGTAGCCGTCTTTGTTCAGCAGCCAACCACCCTCGGCGCGAGCCGCTTCGGTGATGAGGATCCCGGTGAACGGCAGCCCTGTCGGGTGGTACTGGACGAATTCCATGTCCTTCAACGGCGCGCCGGCCCGGAAGGCCAGTGCCATGCCGTCTCCGGTCTTGATGTTGGCGTTGGTGGTGAACGGGAACACCCGTCCGCACCCGCCGGTGCAGATGACGACCGCGTCGGCGAGGATGGTTTCGATTCTGCCGGTGGCCAATTCGATGGCGACGAGCCCGCGCACCACACCGTCGTCGACCAGCAGCGTGGTGGCGAACCACTCGTCGTAGCGGACGATGTCCGGATAACTCAGCACCCTCTGAAACAGGGTGTGCAACAGGTGAAATCCCGTCTTGTCGGCGGCAAACCAGGTACGGAGTTTGCGCATGCCGCCGAACGCCCGCACCGCGACGTGCCCGTCGTCGGTGCGGCTCCACGGGCAGCCCCAGTGTTCGAGCTGTAGCAGCTCGCGGGGCGCTTCGGCGACGAACGCCTCCACCGCATCCTGATCACAGAGCCAGTCGCCACCGGAGATTGTGTCGTAAGCGTGCTCGTCAAGCGTGTCGTCTGCGCCGATGACCGCCGCTGCGCCACCTTCGGCCGACACGGTGTGGCTGCGCATCGGATAGACCTTCGACACGATAGCTATCGACAGTTTCGGGTCCGTTTCGGCGATGGCGATCGCGGCACGCAGACCGGCCCCGCCCCCGCCGATCACCACGATGTTGTACGAGGCCGTCATTGCGGCGTCTTACACTTCGAAAGCCTCATGCTCTCCACAGCGCTCGTCGCGCAGCACCTTCCCGTCATGTCTAACGGTGCGGATGGCTACGCATCCGTCGTGATAGACATGCCTGCTCTCGCGGCATCCGCACGAGAATCTGAGGTCGTCGTAGCTGAGGCCGTCGTCATCACTCTCGACGTGGTGATCGCCGTCTGCCATGCGCCCGCATGGCGCCTTCTGCCGTGGAAAATGTGTGGTCTGTTTTACGAACTGGGCGGCCATTGTCCGCCTCCTCGGCCCGAGAAGAGTGATCTACATCACATCAGGGTATGCCCGTCAGGACCAGCTAGTCCATCTTTCGCTTCATCCGCCCGAGAACGAGCGCTTCACGGCAAATCCGCCACCCTGCGCACCTGCGCAACCAGTTCCGCCGCTTCCCGTGCCACAGATGGGTCCTCGAGCCACGCGCTCACGAGCTCGTAGAGCAGCACATCGGTGGCTCGTCCGAGCTGGTCGGCGAACTGCGCAATCCAGTATTGATGGTCCAGGTCGCTGCAGATGCTCATTGCGGAGCGGACCGACCATTCGGTGAGGGACAAGGCGTCGGCGACGCGCGTCGTCGAACGTTCAACCACCGCGGCCAGCTCTGCCTCGGGACCCCGCGTACCAGGCAGGAAGCCGACCCTGTCGGCGACCTCACCGACTTTGGGAGCCGACCGCGCATCACCGTCCAGGACGCCGAAGTGGCGAATATGTCGTGACCTCTTCATTGTCTTGAGTGCTGGGATGATCTCGCTGTGGCCGCCGCCGATGACGACGTCGATCTCCCGTATCAGGGATGGGTCGAATCGCCCGCAGAACAGGGTGAGCAGTCGTTGCGCGACATCGTCTTCGACCAATACGACTACGCGAATCGAATGAGACAAGCCGATCGACGCGCGTAGTTGACCGGCGTTCTGGGGTGGCTGCACGACGATGGCCCCGCCCTGGTTGACGCACAGCCTGATGTTGCTGAGCGGGAACCTTCTCAAGATGTTCGGCGAGTGGGTTGCCACGATCAGCTGTGTCTTGTCGGCGAGTGATCGCCTGACCATTTCGTCGGCCAATGCCCGGTGTCCTCGGAGTGTCAGGAACGATTCGGGCTCATCCACAAGGCGAGCGACGAGGTGCGAACTGTCGAAACCCATTTTCCAGCCCAGCAGCCAGTGCGCCCAGAGTTCGCCGAGGCTCATGGTGGCGCCGGTGACGATCTGATGAGGTGGCGATGCGAGGGTGGCAACAAAATAGGGGTCGTAGTAAGGGTCCTTGCCCACGCCGTCGGGTAGGGCATGCACCGTGACTTCTCGGTAGTCACGGCCAAGGATGTTGCGCAGTGCCGCCAGATCATCTCTGTTGTACCTGCGGTGCATATGCTCGTCCGTCGACTCGCGGTGCCTGTCGGCGTAGTAGCCGTACGACTGGAACACGATCAGCAGTTGGTGAAGCATCTCCGTGGCAGCGCTGTAGCTGGCGTAGACGGGGGCGTCAACTGCCTGGTTCCATAGGGCTTCTCGTTCGTCCCCAGAACTGGCCAGGTCCACGCGGCGGGTAACCTGCCGACCGTCGATCAGGACGGTTGCCATGACCTCGGCTTCAACGCGATTGGCGATGTCGTCGCGGATGAACGGCGGTGATCCAGCGTCTGTGCTCCAGCCGAACACCGCTTCGATCAAGCGCAGCAGCAGCGTCTTCCCCGAGCCGTGGTATCCCACGATTGCCGTCAGCCGATCGAATTCGATGGTCTGCGGCGCGAAAATGTTCGACTTGATGATCTCGATCGACGAAACCTGAATGCGAGCATTTGAATTCAGCGCCTTGGCCCACCGCCTGCTGCGGGGATCATCCGTCGAGTCCGACACGGAGCCGAATGTTACCGATGTCCAGGCTCAGGCCAGCCGCTCCCGCAGCTCCCGCCTGAGCACCTTGCCGTAGCTGTTCTTGGGCAGCGTGTCGACGAACTCGTACCGTTTCGGCCGTTTGAATCGCGCGATGCGCTCCAACAGGTGCGCGTCGAGCGCGCCCGCATCGGCATCACCGACCACGAAGGCCACCACGATTTCGCCCCAGTCGGGGTCGGGGGCGCCCACGACGCAGGCCTCGGCAACCCCGGGATGGGTGAGCAGCACCTCTTCCACCTCGCGGGGATAGATGTTGCTGCCGCCGCTGATCACCACGTCCTTGGACCGGTCACGCAGGGTGAGGTAGCCGTGCTCGTCGAATGAACCCATGTCGCCGGTGTAGAGCCAGCCATCCTTGAGGGTCGAGGCGCTGGCGGCGGAATTGTTCCAATAGCCCGACATGACAGCGTCGCCGCGGCACACGATCTCGCCGATTTCACCGACCTCGGCCGGGCTGCCATCGTTGCGCAGCACCGCGACGTGCATCCCCGAGCGCGCGTAGCCGACGGAGCCCAGCACGGCGTCGTCCGCGTCGTCGTGGTCGGCCCGGCGTAAACCGGTGATGGTCATGGGCGATTCACCCTGGCCATAGATCTGGGCGAACACCGGACCGAACGCGCCGAGTGCCTTGCGCATGCTGTCGACATACATGGGCCCGCCGCCGTAGACGATGGTGCGCAGGGATTGTGGTGCGGGACGGCCTGTTTCGAGGAGCCGCTGGATCATGGTCGGCGCCAGGAACGCCGACGAGCCCGGGTGGTGGGTGCACAGATCCAGGAACTCTGCCGGATCGAACACGCCGGATACCGGGACCACCTGCCGGGCCCCGCGCAGCACGTAGGGTGCGACATACAGCCCGGATCCGTGCGACATGGGGGCACCGTGGATCAGGCTGCAGTTCTCGTCCAGGTCGTCGATGTCGGCGAGATGCGACACCGTCATCGCCATGAGGTTGCGATGGGACAGCATGGCGCCCTTGGATTTTCCGGTGGTGCCGCTGGTGTAGAACAGCCACGCCAGGTCGGCGGGGGCGGTGTCGGGCAGCGCGGCTGGTTCGGTTGCGAGGCGTGCGGTATAGGCGTCGGAGGCGATCACCTCGACCTTGGTGTCGAGCTCCAGTGCACCCGCGATCTTGGCCGACGCGAAGACGTGCGAGGCCCCGGAATCGGCGACGATGTCGGCCATCTCCCGGGGATGCAGCTTGTAGTTGATCGGGACGAAGACGCACTCGGCAGCCCAGATGGCAAACATGAGTTCCACGATCTCCGGCCGGTTTTCGCTGGCCACCGCGATCCTGCTGCCGCGTTCGGCGTGCCGCCGCAGCGACGCCGCGAGCCGCAGCGCCCGCTCGCGCAACTGCGACCACGTACACAATTGACGTTCACCGCTGAACACCGCACCCCGATCACCGAACCGCGCCGCGGCTTGATCCAGGACATCGAAAACGTTCACCGCTCAACCCATTCGGAGGTCAACGCGCGTTCGGACAGGTACTTGGTCGAGCTCCAGCCGCCGTCGACCACGATGGTCTGCCCGTTGATGAAGCTGCCTCCGTCCGAACAGAGGAACGCCACCGTCGCCGCGATGTCGTCGACCCGGCCGAGCCGCTGGTGCGGCGTCATCTCGGTATTGATCTTGCGGAATCTCTCGTCTTCGAGCCGGGTGGCCACCATGGGGGTCACGGTAACGCCGGGGGCGACGGCGTTGCACCGGATTCCCTGAGCACCGTATTGACATGCGATGTGCGTGGTCAACGCCGTCAGCCCGCCCTTCGCTGCCGAGTAGGCGCCGCCGCGCAGCCCGCCCACCACCGCGAAGGTCGACGTGACGTTGATGATCGCCGATCCCGGCATCAGGTGCGGTATCGCCTCACGCGCCAGCCGGAACGGTGCCCGCAGCATCAAACCGAGGAAATAGTCGAGGGTTTCGTCGTCGGTCTCGTGCAGCGGTTTGGGGCTGCCGACCCCGGCGTTGTTGACCAGAAAGTCGATCCGCCCCCACCGTGACAACGCGGCGTCGACGATGCGGCGCGGCGCGTCGCCGTCGGTGAGATCCACGGCCAGCGTCGCAACCCGCTCGGGGGCGCCGACGGCGGCGGTCAGCTCGGCCAGCCGTGCGGTGTCGCGCCCGGTGCCCAGTACTGTCATACCGGCCTCGGCCAGTTTGACGGCGCAGCCGAAGCCGATGCCGCTGCTGGCCCCGGTGACGATCGCTACCTGCATCTAGGTTGTCCCTCCCGCCAGCAGCGACGCGCGGATCTCGTGCTTCAACACCTTCCCCGCGGCGTTCTTGGGCAGCGCCTCCCAGATCTCCACGCGTTCGGGTGTTTTGAATTTCGCCATGCCACGGTCGGCGAGCAGGCGCCCCACGGCTGCGACATCCGGCCCGGGACCGCAGGACGGCACGATGACGGCGCAGGCCCGTTCACCGGTGTGGGCATCCGGGAGGCCGACGATCGCGATCTCGGCGATGCCCAATTCGCCGACCAGAACGTCCTCGACCTCCTTTGGGGAGATGTTCTCGCCGTTGCGGATGATGAGGTCTTTGGCGCGCCCGGTCACCACGAGATACTCGCCGTCCACCCACCGACCGAGATCACCCGTGCGGAAGAAGCCGTCGGCGTCGAGCGCGGCGGCGGTGTCGTCGGGATGCAGGTAGCCCAGCAGCATCTGCGGGCCGCGTGCCCGGATCTCGCCGCGCACGAGCCTGATCTCGGCGACACCGGCACGACCGTCGGTATCGGCGGCGTGGTCGATGTCAGCGGGACCCAGCGAGCCGACGGTCGTCACCGGCACCTCGGTCGATCCGTACACCCGGGTCACCACGGCCTTGTCGAAATAGTCTGTGGCGCGGCGGATCAACGAGGGCGGCACCGATGCGCCGCCGCAGATGAACACCTTCAGGCCCGGCAATCGAGTGTCCGCACGTTCGGCGGCGCCCAGCAGTTGCTCGAGAAACGGTGTGGCGCCGGCCATATGGGTGCAGGCATGGTCGATCATCAACCGGATCCCGCGGTCGGCGTTCCACCTGTCCATGAGCACTGCGGTGCTGCCCAACAGCAGGGGGCATTCGAATGCATAGATGGATCCGCCGATATGGGCGATCGGGGAGGGAACCAGGAACGTGTCGCCGGGGTCCACCATCCAGTGCACGCGCAGCTGCTCGATCAGTGCGGCGATCGAATCATGACTGTGCAGCACGCCTTTGGGCCGTCCGGTGGTGCCCGAGGTGTAGAGGATCATCCGAACTGCTGCGGGGTCGAGGATGGGCAGCGGTACGGGTCTGCCGTTCGGTAGTTCGGCGTCCTCGCGCACCACCACGATGTCGGGTGGCGACGCCAGCTCGGCGGACACCCGGGTCAGCATTGCCGCGTAGTCATGTCCGCCGAACTGCCGGGGTATGAAGATCATCCGGCTGTCTGCGTCGTCGAGGATGAACCGCAGCTCCCGGTCTCGCAGCGACGGCAGGATCGGGTTGACCACCATGCCTGCCAGCGTTGCGGCCAGGTAGATGACGGCGGCTGCATGCCAATTCGGCAGCATGAACGAGACGACGCTGCCAGCCGGCATCCGGTGTGCCATGTGATACGCCAACGCCGTTGCTCGCGAATGCAATTGGCCACACGTGAGCCGGATGTCGCCGTCGATCAGCAACACCCGGCCGGGGGTGCCGCGGGCTGCGTCGGCCAATGCGTCGGCCAGGGTTCTCACGGCTGGCCTTTGACCCGACGCATGGTCATGGAGTGCCGGAACCGGTCCGCCGGGTGGGTGTTGACGGTCACCTGGGCGACCTCACCGTCGGAGGTGGTGTAGGTGCGGAGCATCCGCAGGGCGGCGCTGGCCGGGGAAACGTTGAGCGCTGTCGCGAGGTCGGGCGTGACCAGCACTGCCGAGATCTCCTGATGCACCTCGATGATGCTGACCCCGAAGAGGTCCTCGATGAGCGGGAAGATCGGTCCGCTGTGGCGCTGCAGCAGCCGGCCGACCGCGGCGAATGACCGGTTGATGTAGTACTCGGTGCAGCACACGGGCGCGCCGTCGATCTGCCGGTAACCGCGGACCGCCAGGCATTGTTCGCCGACCGCGAGGCCGGTGTGCTCGGCCATGTCGTCATCGATGGTCACCATGGCGTTGGATTCGATGGTGAACTGCGCCCCGGCGGCGAATGCCAGCAGATCGTTGATCGACATCACGTCCTGGGCATAGGAATTCGTCGCGGCTCGGGGCATCACCAGCGTGCCCGCACGTGGTCGCGAGGACACCAGGTTGTCGTCGCGTAGCCGCCGCAACGCCTCCCGAATGGTGTAGCGACTCACCTCGAAGCGTTCGCACAGTTCGTGTTCGGTCGGTAGTTGCGAACCGACGGGGTAGACGCCGTCGACGATCTCTTTGCGCAGCGTGCGCGCCACCTGCAAGTAGCGGTGTTCGGTGGGGCTGATGGTCATGGCGCGACTCCGCTGCGGCGCAGTGTCAGGACGCTGCCGTCGCCATCGGCCGAAATGTAGAGCGTCCCATCAGTTCCGGCGGTGATCCCGGCGAACGGTCCCTGCGGCCCGGAGAACGGCGGCATGCCCTTGAGCGGTTTGGGCACCACGCCCGGTGGCGGACCGACGGGTAACCCGGTGGCGATGCTGCGGCGGCGTGCGGTGTCGAAGTCGTACTCGATGAGCTCCTTTGTCCCGGCGTCGACGACGTAGAGCCAGTGGTCGTGAACCACAATCCCCTGCGGCGTGTCCAGCCCGTCGACCAGCGGTACGACGGCCGAGCCGGCCACCTGGACCACGGCACCCGCTACCGACACCAGCGGTGCACCGTCGGGCGCGAACGCCAAACCGACGGGATGGTCGAGCCCGTCGGCCAACACGTCCACCGCGCCGGTACGGACCGCGAGCAGGCGCCCGGCGCCCTGCTCGACGACCACCGGCGTCGCGTCCGGCGCCAGCGCCACGCCGTAGGGCTGGTCCACGCCCGCGACGATCACGTCGCTCTCGCCCGTGCGCGGCCGATACCGGGCCACCGTATCGGCCGCCGTGGTGACGATGAATTCGCCTGCGCCGCAGGTGGTCACGCCACGCAGAAACCCCGGATATCCCGGCGTGAACAGCATGCCCTCGGTCTGTAGTTCCCCGTCGGCGCCCACCCGGTAGAAGAACGTGCCGTCGGCGACGCAGAGATCGCCATTGGTGTCGAGGGTGAGACCGAGCGGCCAGTTCAGTCCCCCCGGCAACAGCGTCGACGTGCCCGTGGATGTGACTTCGGTGATCTCTCCGGTGAAGTTGGACACGAACAGCCGGCCGTCGACGAAGGTCAGGTTGTCCAGGCCGGGCGAAAGCTGGGCCAGCAGGCTCTGAGCGCCGGTGCGCGGGTCGATCCGCAGCACCTGGCCGCTGGCCACCTGTGTCGAGACGATGAATCCGTGCGCGTCGAACTTGACCGCGTCCGGGACACCGAGATCGGCAGCGACCACCTGGGGTTGGCCACCCGACGGATCGACGCGCCAGATCTCGTTGGCACCCATCACCGGGAAATACAGCATCCCGTCCGGACCGATCTCCATGGCGTTGGGCGACGGGACGTTATCGAGTAGCACGCGCGGAGCGCCCCCGCTCAAGTCCATCTCCATCAGGCGGCCACCCTCGCGGCATTCGCCGATGAACAGCCTGCCGCGGTCGAAGGTGATGCCGTTGGCCGAGGGCACGTCATCGCGGAGCACTCGAGTGGTGCCCGTACGTTCGCGCACGCTGACCCGGCCGTCCATGACCTCGGTGGCGTACAGGTTCCCGTGCCCGTCGAATGCCACGTCGTCGGGAGCGATGATGTCGCCGCCCTTGGCGCTGACGGTTTCCACGCACCCGGTGTCGACATCGACGGCGCTGATCTGGCTGCCCGTCACCTGCGCGACATAGATGCGGCCGTCAGGCCCGGTGCGCAGACCGTTCGCACCGAACAGCCGGCTCGGTGCGGTGATGCGCTGCAGTTGCCAGTCCGCGTCTGTTGACGGGGTCGACGGGTACCGCGCATCCGGGCTCACGATGTCGGACGTTAGCAAGACGCCGTAGTCCAGACAATAGGTCTGCACTGAGCCAGAGACACTCTTGACGGGCGAATAATCCCTGCGGAATAGTGTTCTCGTATATGAAGAGCATCGTATGTTGTCCGGACAAATAGGTCAGCCGTGGACAGTCAGCTGAGTTTGACCGGCCGGGTCGTGGTGGTGTCGGGCGCTGGTGGCGGTGGCATCGGCACCAGCGTCACGCGCCTGGTAGCCGAGGCGGGCGCCACCGTCGTGGCGTTCAGCCGATCGCGTGACAACCTCGACGCCCATGTCGGGCCCCTGGTGGACCAGGGCATGAGCGTGGTGCCGGTGGTCGCCGACGCCGCGACCGATGCCGGCATCGCCACCGTGCTCGATGCAGTGCGCCGTACCGGGGAGCCGTTGTACGGCCTCGTGAATGTCGCCGGCGGGGCCGCGCCGCGGACCTGGATGCCTGCCACGCGGGTCACGCGGGCCGACTGGCGCGAATTGTTCACGGCGAACCTCGAAACCATGTTCTTCATGAGCCAGGCCGTCGCCGCGGAGATCCGTGCCCACGGCAACGCAGGTTCGATCGTCTCGGTGTCGTCGATCAGCGGTATGAACACCGCGCCCTACCACATCGCGTACGGCACCGCGAAAGCCGCGATTGTCGCGGCCACGCGAACCATGGCCGCCGAACTCGCCGCTGACGGTATCCGCGTCAATGCCGTCGCACCCGGCGTCACCGAAACCGCCGCCTCGGCAACATATGTCGACACCGATCCGGACCGGGACCGCCGCGCCATCGCGATGGGGCGCCGCGGCACGCCCGACGAGCAGGCCGGTGCGATCCTGTTTCTGCTGTCGGACCTGTCGAGTTACATCACCGGCCAGACCCTGCTGGTCGACGGCGGGCTCAACCTGCGCTGGACGCATCTCGGTGCGGACAACACCTCACTGTTCCTGAAGGACGACGACTTTCGCGCGGCCATGAGGAGGCATCAGTGACAGAAGAACTATCCGGCCCCATGACCATCGGCGTGGACGCCTACCTCTCACCGGACTACGCGCGTGCCGAGCGAGACCGGTTGTGGCGCAAGGTATGGCAGCAGGTCGGCCGCGTCGAGGACCTGCCCGAAGTCGGCAGCTACCTCACCTACGACATCCTCGACGACTCGATCATCGTCGTGCGTACCGGCGCCGACGACTTCGCGGCCCACCACAACGTGTGCATGCATCGCGGCCGGCGGCTGATCGACACCCCGAAAGGCGCCAAGAACGCCTGTGCACGCACCCGCAAGTCGTTCGTCTGCGGATTCCACGGCTGGACCTACGATCTGAGCGGCGCCTGCACCCACATCCGCGAACAGGACGACTGGCAGGGCGCACTGAGCCCGGAGAACACCCGACTGAGCCGTGTTCACGTGGACACCTGGGGCGGCTGGCTGTTCATCAATCTGGACTCCGACCCGGAACCGTTGGCGGACTTCCTCTTTCCCGCCGCCAAGATCCTTGATCCGTTCGGTCTGGAGAACATGCGTTACAAGTGGCGCAAATGGTTGAACTTCGACTGCAACTGGAAAGTCGCGATGGAGGCCTTCAACGAGACCTACCACGTGTTCACCACTCACCCGGAGTTCAACAAGTTCGGCGAATTCAAGGGCTGGGCGAAAGTGCAGGGCCGGCACTCCAACATCGGCTACGACGCCCCGGACGATCTGGAGGAGACCAAGTCCAAGATTCGTCTCGGCACCGGGGATCCGCGGATCTCGACGGCGGAGATGCAGGTCTACACCATGGAAGAGACCAATGCGACCACTACGCAGACACTGGTCAACGCCGCCAAGCGCCTCGTCGACGAACTGCCCGAGGGCACCCCGGCCGACAAGGTGCTCGAGCACTGGCTGACCTCGGCCCGCCGCGATGACGAGGCGCGCGGCGTGGTCTGGCCGACCATCCCGCCCGACATTCTGGGCCAGAGCGGCACCGCGTGGCAGCTCTTCCCGAACTTCCAGATCGGGCAGGGCCTCACCAGCGCCCTGTGCTACAGCGCCCGGCCCGATCCGAGCTACAACCCCGACAAGTGCATCTTCGAGGTGTCCGTCTTCGAGCTGTACCCGAAAGGGCAAGAGCCCCAGACCGAATGGGTGTACACCCCGGCCGGCAGCCCAAACTGGCTATCGGTGCTGCCACAGGACTTCTCGAACATGGCCGCCGTCCAGCAGGGAATGAAATCGGCCGGTTTCCCCGGAACCAAACCCAACCCCTACCGCGAACGCAGCACCGTCAACCTGCACTACCAACTGTCGAAGTACATGGGCGTCGGAGAACCCCGGGCCATCCAGTGATTTGTGGAGGAGAGAACATGAAGGTCAACCTCGGTACGGGGGCCCAGAACTCCCACGATTGGGAACGCGTACTCGCCGGCGACTTCACCCGTCGTCCCGCCACGCCCGACTACAAGTGCGTGCAGGCGGCGCTGGCCCTCGGTGATCTCGCCGAACCACTGGGTTTTGACGGGATCTGGTTCCCCGAGCACCACGGCACACCATATGGCATGACGCCCAACCCGATTCAGGCGCTCACCTATTTCGCCGGACGCACCGAACGGGTCAGCCTGGGCACGTTCGTCGCGGTGGTGCCGTGGTGGAACCCGATCCGGCTGGCCACCCAGATCGCCTACCTCGACATCGTCTCCAACGGTCGCTACACCACCATCGGCCTGGGGCGTGGCGTGTCCAAGGCCGAGTTCGCCGCGGTCGGTGTCCCGCGCGAGGAGAGCCGCGACCGGTTCAACGAGACGCTGGACATCCTCAAGCTCGCGTTCTCCGGTGAACGGTTCTCCTACGACGGCAAGATCTTCTCGTTCCCGGAGATGTCGTTGCGCCCCGAACCGATCAGCACTGACCTGTTCGACCGCATCTACAGCTCGTCCTCCACCGCGGAATCCCTCGAAATCCTGTCCCGCCGTGGCATGGTGCCGCTGTTCGTCGGCAACAAGCCGATCACCGACGCCGGTGAGGAGGTCCGCAAGGTCAACACCTTCCGCGCCGAGGAAGGTCTCGGGCCGTGTCAGCCGAAGAACGTGATGTTCATGTACTGCGTGCCATCGGAAGCCGAGGCGCAAGACACCGAAGAGTGGATCTGGACCGCCAACCGAGACGTCAACGTGCACTACGGTTTTGCCGACGCCTCGAACTTCCAGGGCGTCAAGGGTTATGAGGCCTACGCCGCGCGCGAGGCGAGCGCGACAGCGCTGCTGGCATCGGAGGTCGGGAATCAGAAGAAGGGCGGCCCGCCCGGGTACCACGCCTCCAACCTGCTGATCGGCACGCCACAGACCGTGTTCGAGAAGCTCAAGGCCGCGCAGGAGGCGTGCTCGTTCTGTGAGGTCACCATCGTGCCGCAGTTCGGCACCATGCCATACGAGAAGGCCTTCGAGAGCGTCCGGCTGTTCGCCCAAGAGGTGCTCCCCGCCGTGCACGATATGGACGCCCCGCTACACGCGGCCGCGCTGCCCGAAAAGGCCAACGCATGACTTGCGGGCCCACCGACACCCCCACGGATATCGACATCGCGGCGCTCCGCGAGAAGTACCGAGTCGAGCGCGAGAAGCGGTTGCGCACAGAAGGTTCCAAGCAGTATGTGCAGACCGGAGAGCAGTTCTCGGAATTCGGTGAGGTCGACCCGCACACCCCGTATGTCGAGCGGGACTCGATCGACGTCGACAACGACGTGGCCGTGCTCGGCGGCGGGTTCGCCGGTCTGCTCGCCGGTGCGTATCTGAAGAAGGCCGGCGTCGAGGACGTGCACATCATCGAGATGGGCGGAGACTTCGGCGGCGTCTGGTATTGGAACCGCTATCCTGGCATCCAGTGCGACAACGAATCCTACTGCTACATACCTCTTCTCGAAGAGCTCGACTTCATGCCGAGCAAGAAGTTCGCCGACGGCGCGGAGATCTGGCAGCACTGCCGCAACATCGGCAAGCATTACGGCCTCTACGACGGTGCCGTCTTCTCCACCCAGGTCAAGGCCTTGACATGGGAGGACGACATCCAGCGGTGGCGGATCAGCACCAACCGCGGCGACGACATCCGGGCCCGGTTCGTGGTGATGGCCTCCGGATCTTTCAATCGGCCCAAACTGCCGGGGATCCCAGGCATAAAAGACTTCGGCGGGCACATGTTCCACTCGTCGCGCTGGGACTACGACTACACCGGAGGCGACAGCTCGGGCGGGCTCCACAAGTTGGCTGACAAGAGGGTCGCCCTGATCGGCACCGGCGCCACCGGTGTGCAGCTGGTGCCGCACCTGGCTCGAGATGCTCAGCACCTGTACGTGTTCCAACGCACGCCATCGACGGTGGACGAACGCAACAACACCGCCACCGACTCCGAGTGGGTCAAGACGCTGCAGCCGGGCTGGCAGAAGGAACGCCAACGCAACTTCCACGCCTGGACATTCGAAGGCATGGCGCTGGGGCAACCGGACCTGGTGTGCGACTTCTGGACCGAACTGGGGCGCAACACCGCAGCCCGGGTGCTCGCCCTGGCAGATCCGGCGGCGCTGAGCCCCGAGCAGTTCATGAGCCTGCGCGAAGAAGAGGACTACAAGGTCATGGAGCGCCTGCGCCGCAGGGTCGAGGCGCTGGTCGAAGACCCCGACACCGCCGAAGCGCTCAAGCCGTACTACCGGTTCCTGTGCAAGAGGCCCTGTTCCAACGACGACTATCTGCCGAGCTTCAACCGGCCCAATGTCACCCTGGTCGACGTCTCCGAAGCCAAAGGCGTGGAACGGATCACCGCAACGGGCATTGTCGCGGGCGGGCGCGAATACGACGTCGACTGCATCATCTTCGCCAGCGGCTTCGAGATCACCACCGAGATCAGCAGGCGCTACTCCATCGACACCATCAAAGGTCGTGACGGCCTGTCGCTGTATGACGCGTGGGCCAACGGCTACAAGACCCTGCACGGCATGACCAGCCGCGGATTTCCCAACCAGTTCTTCACCGGCTTCACGCAAGTGGGAATCTCGGCCAACATCGCCGCGAATTACGAACTGCAGGGCGAGCACATCGCCTACGTGATCGCCGAGGCACTAAGCCGTGGCATCACCACCGTCGAACCCAGCCAGGCAGCGCAGGACGGCTGGTGCCGGACCATCAAGGAGTCATACATCGACACCTCGGCGTTCGACGCCGAATGCACACCCGGCTACTACAACAACGAAGGTGGCGGGGTTGGAAAGGACGCGGAGGGGATTCGATCCCATTTAGGCGAGCCGTATGGTCCCGGCTTCTACGCGTTCGGGGATCTGCTCAAGGCATGGCGGGACCAGGGCGACTTGGAAGGCCTGGAAACCACGTGACGCTGCGCTTCGACCATCGCGTCGCCGTCGTCACCGGAGCCGGCCGGGGCCTGGGCCGTGCGTACGCGCAGCTGTTGGCAGCGCGGGGAGCGAAAGTCGTCGTCAACGATCCTGGCGGCAGCCTCACCGGCGGCGGCAACGACCCTGGCCCCGCTCACTCGGTGGTCGACGAAATCCTCACGGCGGGTGGCCAAGCCGTCGCCAACACCGACACCGTGGCGACAGCCGAAGGTGGCCAGGCCGTCATCGACACCGCACTGGAAGCCTATGGCCGCATCGACATCCTGATCCACAACGCGGGCATCGTCCGGCGCGGCGCGCTCAGGGACATGACGTACGAGGACTTCGACGCCGTGCTCGACGTTCACCTGCGGGGCGCTTTCCACGTGGTGCGGCCGGCGTTTCCGCCGATGTGCGACGCCGGATACGGCAGGGTCGTCTTGACGAGCTCGATCGGCGGCCTGTACGGCAACCACGGCGTGGCCAACTATGCGGCGGCCAAGGCGGGCATCCTCGGGCTGTGCAACGTCGTCGCGCTGGAAGGGGCTGCGCACGGCGTCACGTGCAACGCCATCGTGCCCGGTGCCGTCACGCGGATGGCCGAAGGCCTCGACATGTCGGCCTATCCACCGATGGGCCCCGAGCTGGTGGCACCCGTCGTAGGTTGGCTTACGCACGAAAACTGCAGTGTCACAGGCGAAGTATACGTCGCGATCGCCGGGCGGGTGGCCCGCGTCGCGGTGTCGGAGTCACCGGGCGTCTACCGTCCGGAGTGGACGATCGAGGAGGTCGACGCCAACATCGATGCGATCCGTGACATGAGCGCACCGGTGAGCTTCCCGGTGGTGCCCGACGGGCACGGGGCCCACATTCGCTACAGCTTCGACAGAGCGGCACCCAGGGTTGGAACATCGTGAGCGGCCCGCTGCACGGCGTGCGCGTAGTCGACCTCACGGCCATGGTGATGGGCCCGTACTGCACGCAGATCATGGCTGACATGGGTGCTGACGTGATCAAAGTCGAACCGCCACAAGGTGACAACACGCGGTACATCTCGGTGGGCCCGGCACCGGGTATGAGCGGCGTGTTCGTGAACGTCAATCGCGGTAAGCGGGGGATCGTGCTGGATCTGCAGACCGAAGCAGACCGGGAAGCGTTGCGCGCGTTGATCGCAACCGCCGACGTGTTCATTCATTCCATGCGGGCCAAGGCGATCGCCAAGCTCGGCTTCGGCTACGACCGCGTCGCGGCGATCAACCCGGCGATCGTCTACACCAACTGCTACGGCTACGGCCGGCGTGGGCCGGATGCCGATCGCCCCGCCTATGACGACACCATCCAGGCCGAATGCGGATTGCCCGCAGTGCAAGAGCAATTGACGGGCGAGGCCGGCTATGTCGGCACCATCATGGCCGACAAGGTCGCGGGACTGACCGCGCTGTACGCCACGATGATGGCGCTGTTCCACCGCGAGCGCACCGGTGAGGGGCAGGAGGTCGAGGTCAGCATGTTCGAGACCATGGCCTCGTTCATGCTCGTCGAGCATGCCAACGGCGCGATGTTCGATCCGCCGCTGAGCCCCGCGGTCTACCCGCGCGCGGTCGCGCCCAATCGCAAGCCCTACGAGACCAAGGACGGTCAGATCGCGGCGCTGATCTACAACGACAAGCACTGGAACGCCTTCATCGAGCGCGTGCAGCCCGCCTGGAACGGACCACAATTCGCGACGCTCGAGCAGCGGGCCCACCAGATCGACACCGTGTACGGGCTGTTGGCGCGGACCCTGAAGGAACGCACCACCGACGAGTGGCTGCAGCTGTTCCGGGACTTGGAGATTCCCGCCGCGGCCGTGCACACGCCCGACGCGTTGTTCGACAACCCGCACCTCAACGCCGTCGGCTTGTTCGAGACCGTCGCCACCACGCACGGGCCGGTGCGGTTTCCCGGTGTGCCGACGTGGTTCTCCCGCACCCCGGGCCGGGTGGGCGGATTCGCACCCGAGCTGGGTGCCGACACCGCCGAGGTACTCGCCGAGCTCGGCGCCCATCACGAGACCGCTTAGAAAGACGACCAATGGATTTCGACTTCGGCGAGGCGGCCACCCGACTGCGCGGCGAACTACGCGGGCTGATCGCCGACCAGATGCCCGCCGACTTCCTCGGGGCGTTCACCGACGATCCCGCCGATCTCGACGCGGCCCAGCGGTTCTGCCGAACCCTGGCGCAACGGCACCTGCTGTGCATGTCGTGGCCCAGCGAGTTCGGCGGCGACGACTCCTCGGTGTGGGAGCAGACTGTGGTGCGCGAAGAGATGTGGGCCCACCACGAACCGAGGGGCGCGCAGTACATGGGCGTCAGCTGGGTGGGGCCCATCATCATGCGCCACGGCACGCCGGAGCAGCAACGCAGACATCTGCCGCCCATCGCGAACGGCGAAGTGATTTGGTGCCAAGGCTTTTCCGAGCCGGAGGCCGGCTCCGACCTGGCATCACTGCGGACGTCGGCGTTCCGCGACGACGACGGCTGGCGCATCAACGGGCAGAAGATCTGGACGTCGTACGCCACCATGGCGCAGTGGTGTTTTCTGTTGGCCCGCACGTCCAAGGGCGGGAAGAAACAGCACGGCTTGACCGTCTTCCTGGTGCCCATGTCGGATCCGGCCATCACCGTACGGCCCATCCGCACCATGATGGGCCCGCACCACCTCAACGAGGTGTTCTTCGACGAGGTCAGGGTCACCGACGCCGATGTTCTCGGGACTGTGGACGAGGGCTGGGCGATCCTGCAGGACGTGATGTCGTTCGAACGTGTCGGTATCGCACGCTACGCCAGGTGCGAGAAACTCCTGCAGGCCGCACCCGCAGTGCTCGGTGATGCCTGGGACGACCTGCCTGCCGAGCTACGGGGACGCTGGACCCGCATGCTCACCCACTGCAGAAGAGCCCGGTTGATGGCTTACCGCGTGGTGGCGCTGCAAAGCGCCGGGCGCGTCAAACCCGCTGACGCGGCGGCCTATCGGATCGCCGTGACCAAGCTGGATCAGGACAGCGCCGAGGTGCTCATGGAGATCGTCGCGGAGCTACCGCGGGGCGGCAACGGCGAGTACTTCCGACAAGAAGTTGAAGACCACTGGCGCTACGCGCAGGCATCGACGGTGTCCTCGGGCAGCATCGAGATGCAGCGCATCCTGTTGTCCCGGGCGATGTTGGCGGAGGCCAGAGCGTGATTCTCGATCTCAGCGACGATGCGAAAGAGTACGGCCGGCAGGCCCTTCGGGCTTTCGATGCGGCCGGTGGGGATCAGCTTCTGCAACAAGCCGAAGCCAAGCCGGAGACCCGTGAAGCCCTGGTTGCTCCGACGCTGGACGGTCTCGGGGCGTGGGAACTCGAACCCCGCAGCGACCCCGATGCGCTGGAGGCGGCCGCGGCGCTGTGCCGTAGCGCCGGATACTGGGCGCTGCCGTACCCGGTGGCCGAACGGCTGGCCGGAGTCCTCGTCGTCTCGGACACCGCGCCCGAAGCCGCGCTTGCCGGGCTCGACATCGACTGGTTCGCAACCACATTGGCTGGTCGACGCAGTCGCGTCACCGGCCTGGGGGTGCCAGGGCCGGCCTTTACCACGGCGTTGAGGCTCACCGCCGACGACGGCGCCGCTGACGTCGCGCTGGGTCTGGTACTGCCGTGCTGGACGTTGCTCGGCATGCTCGACCGGGCCCTCGAACTCACCGTCGCGCATGTGGGCCTGCGCAAGCAGTTCGGGCAGACCTTGTCCGCATTCCAGGGCGTGCAGTTCCAGCTGACCGATGCCGAGGTGGAGCGCAGCGGCGTCGACATCCTCGCCAAGTACGCACTCTGGAGCATCGGCGGCCCCGACGCGATCAACGATGCGCTGGCGCTGCGGCTCGCCGCGATCGAGGCGGCAGAGGTGGTGTTCCGGGTTTGCCATCAACTGCACGGCGCGGTCGGCTTCTGCGATGAGACCACGTTGTCCTGGCTGTCGCGGTACAGCCAGCCGTTGCGCCGCTTGCCGTTCGGGCTGTCCCAGACTCGCGACATCCTCACGCACCGTCTCGGCAGGCGCGGGCTCACCGGGCTGTTCTCGTGACCGAACTCGACGAATTCCGGGCGACGGTGCGCGACTGGTGCGCACAGCACATTCCCACGGATTGGCGCGCGGCCCAAACCGGCTTCAGCGACGAGGAATTCGTGTCCTTCCAGAAGTCGTGGTTCGCCGAACTCCACAGCGCCGGCTATGCCGTGCCGCACTGGCCCGCCGAATGGGGCGGTGGACTGAGTGTGCCCCAGCAGATCGTGCTGTATCAGGAACTCGCCGCGCACGACGCACCAAGGCTCGTGTTGGCATTCGTGGGCATTCACCACGCCGCGTCGACCCTGCTCGTTGCCGGAACCGACGCGCAACGACGGCGCCACCTCCCCGCGATCCTCGACGGCGAGATCTGGGTTCAGGGCTTCTCCGAGCCGGAGGCAGGGTCAGACCTCGCCGCGTTGCGGACGAGCGCGCGGCGGGACGGCGAGACGTTCGTCGTCAACGGGCAGAAGATCTGGGCCAGCGGCGCGATGCATGCGGACTGGTGCCTGCTGCTGGCTCGCACCGACCCGAATGCGCCCAAACGGCACGGTATCTCGTACTTCTTGATGGACATGGCCACGCCGGGCATCGAGGTCAGGCCGATCCGTAATGCGCTCGGCGAGTCGCACTTCTGCGAGATCTTCCTCGACGATGTCGTAATCCCCGCCGCCAATATGGTCGGTACAGTCCACCAGGGCTGGCAGGTCGCCCAGGCCACCCTCGGCGCCGAGCGTGGCATGACGATGCTTGAGTTGGCCGAGCGCTTGAGCAATGCGGGTTTCCGGTGGCTCGTGCAGGCGTGCGCACCGATTGACGACAGCGTGGTCGCGGATCGCCTGGCGCAGTTCGAGATCGAACTCGCGGGCCTGCGCGGGCTGTGCCGAGATCTGGTGGAGCGTAGCGAGACGGGGCATGCCGGTCCGGCCGACGCGTCCATCGTCAAGCTCTACTACAGCGAACTGCTGCAGCGCATCACCGGATTCGGCGCCGAGATCGCCGGGCTACCGGGCCAGACCGTGCTGACCAAACCGGCATCCAGCGGCTGGGAGTCCGGCAACTGGATGCTCGACTTCATCGGATCGTGGGAATGGACCATCCCGGGTGGGGCCAGCGAGATCCAGCGCACGATCATCGGTGAGCGGGGATTGGGGCTGCCCCGATGAGTTTCCCAGAGTTGCACGCCGAATTGCGTTCGGTGGCACAAGATCTCCTCGCCAAGGACCCCGACTGGCCGCTGCTCGTGCAGGCCGGCTGGGTCGGGTTGGACGTACCCGAGGAGTTCGGCGGTTCCGGTGCGACTCTCGCCGAGGTGGCGGTGATCGCAGAGGAAATCGGCCGGGCCGCAGCGACCACCTCCTATCTGGGCGGGGCGGTGCTGGGCCTCGGGGCGTTGCTTGCTGTGCAGGCGGGCGAGCTCCGCGACCGACTGCTTCGTGATGTGACCGCAGGCGCTGCCAGAGTCGCGCTCGCGGTATCCGCCGGGGAGTCGTCGCAGGAGTTCGAATTCGCCGGCTGCGTTCACGGCCGTGCCAACTTCGTACCGGATGCGGCTGTGGCGCAACGTCTTCTGTTGCCCGCGAGAAACCCGGACGGTGAACCGGTGCTCGTCGGCGTCGCGTCGGATGCCGCCGGTCTGCGCATCGAGCATCAGCCGGTGCTGGACGGGACCCGCGAGTTGTCCGCCGTGACCGCCGACGGCGTCGAGGTGGCCGAGGTGTGGCGGTTCGACGGGGATGCGCGGGCGCGGCTGCAGGCGTTGAGAGACCGCGCAGCGGTGGCCGTGGCATGCGACAGCCTCGGCATCGCGCAGGCCATGCTCGACGCGACGGTGTCCTATGTCGGCGTTCGCCAGCAGTTCGGCCGCCCGATCGGTGCGTTCCAGGCCGTCAAGCATGCCTGTGCCGACATGCTCGTGCGCATATCGGTGGCGCGTCAGCTGGTGACATCCGCGGTCAGTGATCCCAACGCGATCACGGTGGCCATGGCCAAGGCGTATGCATGTGATACCGCGGTCGAGGTCGCGGGTAAGGCCATGCAATTGCACGGCGGCATCGGCTACACGTGGGAGAGCGGCGTCCACGTCTACCTCAAACGTGCCGCACTCAACCGCTCGCTGTTCGGTTCCTCGGCAGCGCATCGGGCCCGGCTCGCGGAGCGCTACCAGTAGGGTGCGGCTGTGCAGAAGCGACACCCGGGATTCACGACCAAGGTCACCCGTGAGTTGGCCGGTGCCACTCTGCCCGACGTCGAGACGCTGATCGATCGGCTGCTGTCGGCGATCTTCACCGACAACCCCGAATGGACCGATTACGCCAGTGTTCCGCGCGACGATCTGCGGGAGGGCTGCCGGGACTACCTCACCCGGGTGCTGGAGCTGTTGAGCGGCAGGATCGGCGAGCTAGACCATGCCGACGAGGTGGTTGGCGCGATCGCTCGGCACCGCGCCGAACAGGGCGTGCCCCTGGAGGTCATGCTGCGGACCTTTCGGCTCGGCGGCCGGATCGTCTGGCAGGCGCTTCTGGAGCGCGCTGAGGCCACCGGTGTCGCACCCAATGACGTCCTCGACGCCGGCACCGCGACGTGGACGGTGATCGACGAGCTGTCTTCGGCACTGTCGACGTCCTACCGCGACAGTGAGCAGGAGCGCGTGCGTCACGATGAGCAGCGCCGCAATGCCCTGATCGAGGATCTGCTCGGTCGGCGCGCTGGCGACGTGGGCTTCGCCGCGCGGGTGGCGCGCGAGCTGGAACTACCCGCCAAGGGTGGCTACCTGGTGATCGTGGCCGATGTCCGCACGGACGGCAGTCCCGCGCTCGCAAGCCCGCGGACTGCGCTCGACGGACTCGGCTTTCGGTCGGTGTGGCAGACCAAGGTCGACACGCGCATCGGCGTGGTGGCGCTCGAGCAGCGCGACGCCGACGCGGTGATCGCCCGGCTGCGGCCGCTGGCCCGGGGACGGGCCGCAGTCTCGCCCGCGGTATCGGGGCTCGCGGAGGCCGGCTCCGCCTATACCCTCGCGCTGATCGCCTTGAGCATGGTGGCGCCGGGGGCAACGGAGTTGGTGTCGTTCGGCGACCACTATCCCGAGGCCCTGCTGGTGCGGTCGCCGGACCTTGCCCAGCGACTCGTCACTCGCAATCTCGGCGGTGTTCTGGACCGGCCAACCCGCGAACGCGACGTTCTGCTCGAGACGCTCGTCGTGTGGCTGGAAGAGGACCGGTCGACGGCCAACGCGGCCGTCCGGCTGCACTGTCACCGCAACACCGTGCTCAACCGACTGAACCGGATCACCGAACTGATCGGCAGGCCGCTGCACGGCCGGGCGGCCTACGTCGAACTCTCCCTCGCGCTGTCCGCACTGGAGTTGCCTCAGATTGGGCACTCTGCCCAATCTGGGTGATCCAACGCTGGGCCGACTCGTATGGTGGCGGCGCTCACACGGCAGCAGACTCAACTGCGTGCGTGAGTTCGATCTTCTGGTGATCGGTGGCGGCCCCGGCGGCTACGTCGCAGCCATCCGGGCGGCCCAACACGGCCTCTCGGTGGGCCTGGTGGAAAAGGAGCGCCCCGGCGGCGTATGTCTCAACTGGGGCTGCATCCCCACCAAGGCCATGTTGCGGTCGGCCGAGGTGCTGCAGACCGTGCGCGACGCCGCCGAGTACGGAATCCATGCCGACAACGTCGGATTCGACTATGCCGTCGTGCGACGGCGCATGACCGACGTCGTCACCGGGTTGGCCGACGGCGTGGCCGGCCTGCTGAAAGCCAACGGTGTCACCGTGATTGAGGGCCACGCCCGATTCACCGGGCCCACCACCGTCGAGATCTGCGACATCGCCTCGGGTGACGGTCCGCGGTATGCGGCGACGCCGGGGGAAGTCGTCGACGCCGCCACCGCGCGCGACGTCATCATCGCGACGGGATCCACGCCCATCCCGCTGCCGATCCCGGGCGCCGAACTGCCGGGTGTGATCACGTCCGACGGCGCGTTCGGCCTCACCGCGGTGCCCGAGCGGATCGTCATCGTGGGAGGTAGCGCCGTCGGCGCCGAGTGGGCCAGCCTGTTCGCCGCGTTCGGCTCGGCCGTCACGGTCGTCGAGATGCGCGATACGCTCGTGCCCGCCGAGGACGCCGATATCGGTGCGGCCCTTGGCCGTTCGTTCAAGCAGCGGGGCATCACCGTGCTCACCGGCTCGACCGTCAGCTCGATTGCCCAGGCAGATGCGCTACGGGTCACGGCCGATGGTCCGAACCCGCGGGAAATCGATGCCGACGTCGTGCTCGTCGGCGTCGGACGCAAACCCAACACCGGCGAACTCGGCCTCGCGGCCACCGGCGTGATCGCCGACGCGCGTGGCTTCATCGAGGTCGACGAGCAACTGCGTACCAACGTCGACCACGTCTACGCCATCGGCGATGTCACCGGCAAGGCATTGCTGGCTCACGTCGCGTCGCATCAAGGTCTCACCGCGGCTGACGTGCTGGCCGGCCACGACAAGAAAATCGACTACGACGTCGTGCCTGCGGCCACCTTCACCCATCCCGAGATCGCCAGTGTCGGCCTCACCGAAGCGCAGGCGAAGACGGCCGGGCACGATCCGGTGACCGCCAAGTTCCCGTTCGCCGCGCTCGGTCGGGCCCGAACCTTCGGCGACACCGAAGGATTCGTGAAGATCGTGGCCGGGCGTACGTACGGCGAAGTGCTCGGCATGCACATCATCGGGCCCGCGGCCAGTGACCTGATCACCGAAGGCGCACTGGCGATGGCGCTTGAGGCGACGCTCGACGAACTCGCCGACACCATCCACGCGCACCCGACCCTCGGCGAGATCGGTATGGAAGCCGCGCTCGCTGCGCTGGGTCTGCCCGTACACATCACGCCACCGAAGCGCTGAGGAGTTCTGCATGACGGACACGATCGACCGGCCCGCCCTCGCCGGGGAAGACCTCAACACCCTGTGTGCCTACTACCGCCAGATGGTGTTGATCCGGCGCTTCGAAGAGCGGGCCGCGCAGGGCTACACCCAGGCCAAAGTGGGTGGGTACTGCCACCTCAACCTCGGTGAGGAAGCGACCGTGGTGGGCCTCATGGCCGCCCTGCGGCCCACCGACTACCTGTTCACCAACTACCGCGAACACGGCTACGCGATCGCCAAGGGCATCGACCCCAAACGGGTGATGGCCGAACTGTATGGCCGCAGCACCGGCATCTCCAAGGGCTGGGGCGGGTCGATGCACATGTATGACACCGAGACTCGGATGCTCGGCGGTTACGGCATTGTGGGAGGCCAACTTCCGCTGGCCGTGGGGGCCGCCCTCGCGATCGACTATCGTGGCGGCGACGACGTGGTGATGTGCCAGATGGGTGACGGCACAACGAATATCGGCGCTTTCCACGAGTCGCTCAACATCGCCGCGTTGTGGCGGCTGCCCGTGGTGTTCGTGGTGATCAACAACAACCTCGGCATGGGCACCACCGTCGAGAAGGCGTCCGCCGAACCCGAGCTGTACAAACGTGCCGCTGCGTACCGCATGGTCGGGGAGCGCGTCGACGGCACCGACGTGCTGGCGGTGCGCGATACCGCGCGCCGGCTGGTCGAGACCGCCCGTACCGAAGGTAAACCCGCACTGCTGGAGGCGGTCAGCCATCGGTTGCGTGGGCACTCGGTCGTCGACCCGGCGAAATACCGCAGCGAAACCGATGTCGCCGCAGCGCAAGACGCGGATCCGCTGGCCCTGTTCAAGGCGACCCTGCTGCGGGTGGGCGCATTTGACGAGGACGGCGCAGCAGCGCTGGAGCGCTCGGCGCAGGAAGAGGCGGACGCCGCGGTGGCGTACGCCGATGCGAGCCCGCATCCCGATCCCGCCACGCTCTTCGACTACACCTATGCCACCCCGGTAGCGGGGGAGTCGCGCCGACTGCCCGCAGACCCGCTGTTCTGACCGCATTTCAGCAAGAAGGAAAACCGTTGCCTGTCATCAGTTATCGTGAAGCGCTGCGCGAAACTCTGCGTGAGGAGATGCACCGCGACGACTCGGTCTTCCTGATCGGTGAGGAGATCGGGATTTTCGAGGGCTCCTACAAGATCACCGCCGGGTTGCTCGCCGAGTTCGGCGAGAAGCGGGTGCGCGACACTCCCATCGCCGAAGAAGGTTTCGTCGGCGCCGCAGTGGGCGCGGCCATGCTCGGCCTACGGCCCGTCGTCGAGATCATGACGATCAACTTCTCGCTGCTGGCGCTCGACCAGATCGTCAACCACGCGGCCAAGATCTACGGCATGTTCGGTGGCCAGACCAGTGTGCCCATGGTGATCCGCACGCCCGGCGGCGGCGGGCAACAGCTCGGCGCAACACATTCGCAGAACATCGAGCTCTACTACGCGTTCGTGCCGGGACTCAAGGTCGTCGCGCCGAGCACCCCGGCCGATGCCCGAGCCTTGATGCGTGCCGCGATCCGTGATGACGACCCGGTGCTGTTCCTGGAGAACCTCGCGCTCTACAACACCAAAGGCGAAGTGCCTGCGGACCTGGAGCCCGCCGAGATCGGCAAGGCCGCGGTGCGCCGGGTCGGCACCGACATCACCCTCATCGGCTACTCCCGAATGGCCGCTGTGGCAACGCAGGTCGCCCGCAGGCTGCACGACGACAACGGAATCGACGCCGAGGTCATCGACCTGCGCAGCCTGCGTCCGCTCGACCGGGACACCCTGGTGGAGTCGGTCCGCAAGACCGGATGCGCCGTCATCGCCGAAGACGACTGGCTCACCTACGGAATAGGCGCCGAGGTCGCCGCATCCATCTCAGACGGTGCCTTCGACTATCTCGACGCCCCGGTGCGCCGCGTCGCCGCCGCCGAAGTCCCGCTGCCCTATGCCAAACCGCTCGAGCAAGCCGCCCTGCCCTCGGCCGAATCGCTCTACGCCGCGGCCCGCGAAACACTGACCGCCGTCGGCCGGCTCTGACCACAACTTGAGGACCACACGTGCCTGAAATCACCATGCCCCGCCTGTCCGACACCATGGAGGACGGCGTAATCATCGCGTGGCACAAGAAGATCGGTGACCGAGTCGAGCGCGGAGAAGTCCTCGCCGAGATCGAGACCGACAAAGCCATCATGGAGCTCGAGGCCTACGACGCCGGGATCCTCGAGCACATGCTCGCCGGCGAGGGCGACCGCGTTCCGATCGGCGTCCCGATCGCGGTCATCGGCGATGGCAGTGCCACCTCAGCTGCGCCGCAACCGGTCCCGCCCACCGCGCCGCAACCAGAACTCGTCGCTGCGCCACAGCCTTCCACCCCGGCGGTGCGGTCCGACCGGCCCAAGGCGTCACCGCTGGCCCGCAAGGTGGCCGACGCCAACGGTATCGACCTGACCACCGTGGACGGCAGCGGCCCGGGTGGCCGGATCATCCG
Organism: Mycolicibacterium brisbanense; assembly: GCF_001570425.1. GTDB lineage: Bacteria > Actinomycetota > Actinomycetes > Mycobacteriales > Mycobacteriaceae > Mycobacterium > Mycobacterium brisbanense. The sequence goes on along the minus strand of NZ_BCSX01000007.1, from coordinate 98,899 downwards.
CAAAGATGTCGATGCCGCCGTCAAGCGCGGCGAAACCCCCGTCGCCCCAAACCTTCCGGCGAACTCCGACGCCGACGAGGTGCCGCTGACCACGCTGCAGCGCGTTGCCGCCAAACGCCTGACCGAGAGCAAGCAGAACGCCCCGCACTTCTATCTGACCGCGGCCGTCGACGTCACCGATCTGCTGGCCTTCCGCGAAACCGTCAACGACAGCCTGCAGGCAGACGGGGGACCCAAGGTCAGTGTCAACGACTTCATCGTCCGCGCCGTGGCGTCAGCACTTCGCACCAATCCCGGCGTCAACGTGTCATTCGGCGGCGACGTTCTCTTGCGCCACCACGGGGTGCACATCGGCGTCGCGGTCGCCGTCGACGCGGGCCTTGTGGTTCCGGTCGTGCGCGACGCCGACCGTAAGACGGTGTCGCAGATCGCCGCCGAGACCAAGGAGATGGCCGGCCGAGCCCGCATCGGGAAGCTGCGCGCCGACGAGATGTCCGGCGGGACCTTCACCATCTCGAACCTCGGGATGTACGGCATCGAGCAGTTCGCGGCGGTGATCAATCCCCCCGAGGCCGCGATCCTCGCGGTGGGGGCGGCGGCCGAGGAACTGCGCCTGATCGACGGTGAGGTGGCTGCCCGCAAGGTGCTCCGGCTGACGCTGTCGGCTGATCACCGCGCGATCGACGGCGCCACCGCTGCGATCTTCCTGCGTGACCTGACGGCACTGCTGCAGAACCCGCTGCGCATCGTGACCTGACACGCTCTCTGTTCGGCAGCCCTCGATGAGTTCTTGCGCCCCGGGCAGTCTGTACCGGTGACCGTTTGATCACCGTGAAGGAGACACCATCGTGGCTACCCGTGAGCCCGCGCCGCTGGGCGCACCCATCTGGATCGACCTGACCACTTCCGACGTCGAGCGCGCCCAGCAGTTCTACGGGGCGGTGTTCGGCTGGACGTTCGAAACCGCAGGTCCCGAATACGGCGGCTACGTGAGCGCTGCCGTCGGCGGCCGGCGGGTCGCCGGACTCATGCGCAACGATCCGCAGTGGAACGCGCCCGACGCGTGGACCACCTATCTGCACACCGCCGACGCCGACGCCACCGTCGCCGCGGCTGTATCGGCCGGCGGCCAGAGTTGTGTGGCGACGATGGATATCCCGGGCAGGGGACGGATGGCGCTGCTCAGCGGCCCCGGCTGCGGGTTCTTCGGGCTGTGGCAACCGGCGGGCCACGACGGCTACGAGGCCGCCGACGAGGCGGGTGCGCCTGCCTACTTCCAGTTGACGACGCGCGACTACGCCGGCTCGCTGGACTTCTACCGCACAGTGTTCGGCTGGACCACCAACACCGTGTCCGATACCGACGAATTCCGGTACAGCACAGCGTCGTTCAACGGCGTTCCGGTGCTCGGGGTGATGGACGGCAGCGCGTTCCTGCCCGAGGGAGCGCCCGCGACGTGGACGGTGTTCTTCGGCTCCGACGATGTGGACAAAACCATCGAATTGATCGTGGAGAACGGTGGTTCGGTGATTCGGCCGGCCGAGGACACGCCCTACGGCCGGCTGGCCGCTGTGACGGACCCGACCGGTGCAGCGTTCAATCTGACGTCTCTGCCGGGCTGAGCGCGAAGTCGGCGAAGTCAAAGCCCGGCACCACCACGCAACTGACCAGGGCCGGTTCGTCATCGAGCGGCCGCGCCCGCTGCCAGTGGCCCGGCGGCACCAGCAACTGCGGATGCTGCCGGGCCGTGATGTCGGGGCCGAGCACGTGGGTGGCCGCGCCGTCCTGCTCGGGGCCGATCTGCAGCTCGAGCGGGCTGCCGCGGTGATGGAACCACAGCTCGGCACTGCGCACCGTGTGCCAGGCCGATTGCTGCCCGGGCATGAGCAGGAACAGGATCGCGGTACCCGCGCTGCGCGGGCCGGTATAGCCAGGGGGCAGCGCCGCTTCGCTCACGGTCAGGTCACTGCGCCAGGTTTCGCGATACCAACCGCCCTCGGGGTGCGGCGACAGATCGAGCTTGCGGGCCCAGTCCGGTAGTGACGTCACACCCGATAGTCTCGTCGCTATGGTGCGTCTGCGTCCAGGTTGGCTGGTGGCTCTGTGCGCGGCCGTCCTGGTGGTGGTCGCGTGGCTGCCCTGGTTGACCACGAGCGCCAATGGTGGTGGACGCGCCAATGCGATCGGCGGAGCGGTCGGCAGCATCGTGCTGCACAAGGGCTTCGGCGCCGGGCAGCTGATCGTGCTGCTCGGCTCGATGTTGATAGTCGCGGGTGCGATGGCCGGGCGTGGTCTCTCCGAACGGATGGCATCGGCTGCGGCGCTGCTGGTTTCGTTGCTGCTGATCGGCCTGACGGTGTGGTATTACACCCTCAACGTCAAGCCGCCGGTCGCGGCGGGCTACGGCCTCTACGTCGGAGGGGGGCTGGCCGTGGGCGCAGCGGTGTGTTCGGTGTGGGCGTTGGTGTCGACGTTGGGGCGGTCATGAGCGAGTTCGTCAAACCCGTGGAACTGACCGGTCAACAGTGGGTGCGGCTGGAACCGCTCACCCGCGCGCACATCCCCGAGATCGACGCTGCCGCGGCCGACGGTGAGCTGGGCACCCTCTGGTACACCATGACCCCGGTTCCCGGTGGGGCCGAGCAGTGGGTCGAGCGCATGCTGGAGTTGCGCGCCGCCGACCATGGGGTGAGCTTCGTCGTACGCACCCTCGACGGCAGACTCGTAGGGTCCTCGAGCTATCTGCATGTGGACGGGCCCAACCGCAGGCTCGAGATCGGCCACACCTGGTACGTGGGCGATGTCCGGCGCACCGGCGTCAACGCCGAGACCAAACTTCTGATGCTCGGCCACGCCTTTGACGAGTTGAACTGCGTGGCAGTGGAATTCCGCACCCACTTTTTCAACTTCGCCAGCCGGGCCGCGATCGAGCGATTGGGCGCCAAGTTGGACGGTGTACTGCGCAGCCACCAGATCGCGGCCGACGGCTCGCGGCGCGACACCGTGGTGTATTCGATCCTCGACATCGAGTGGCCGGCGGCCCGTAACAACCTGGAGTTCCGGCTCGCTCAGCGCGCCGGCTGACCGACCCCGATAGCGCCCGCCCGCAACGGTTCTCCGCAGTGGTCGCACGTCAACGCGGCGGTGAACCCGGCACCACAGCTGGTGTGGGTCAACAACACCGCGGGGCCTTCGGGCGTGGTGTACCAACGCTGCGCCCAGTCCAGTGCGGTGAGCAGGATCGGCAGTACCGCCCGGCCCTTCTCGGTGAGGCAGTAGCGGCCGTCGCCGGCCTCCAGCACGCCGTAGGCGGTGAGGATCTGTAACCGATCGGTCAGTGATCCCGGTGGCGGGCCGAGCAGCTCCTGGTATGTGGTGAACCGGCTGGTGCCGACAAAGCTCGCGACCAGGATGGCGAACGACCAGCGGTTGCCCAGGATGCTCATCGTCTGCGGGAACAGGTCGGGCTGGCCCGGGGCACGGTCGGTGTGGGTGCGCCTGCGGGTGGATTCGACCGGCATGGACCGCGGCCAGGATCCACTCGGACCCCATTGCGCGGTAAGGGTTTTCTCGTTCGCCGTCGCGCCACAGCCGCGGCAGGTGAGCACGGGGGAACACTCGGCGCCGCAGCCGCGGTGATACATGGCAGGCAGTGTCTCGGTGTGTTCGGGCACCCATCGGCGTTCCCACTCCCAGATGGACACCAGCACCGGCCACAGCGACCAGCCGCGTTTGGTGAGCCGATACTCGAACCGTGACGGGTTCTGCTGGTATTCGTGGCGGTCCAGCAGCCCCTCACGTGTCATGGTGGCCAGTCGGCGCGTGAGCACCGAGTTGGAGATCGGCAGCCGCGCCATGAATTCGGTGTAGCGGGTGGCTCCGAGCAGGGCCTGCTGCGCGACTAGCAGAGTCCATTCGTCACCGAGGAGGCCGAGCATGCGGCCGACGGCATTGGGCTGCACCTAGATCCGCCACCGGCGCAACTCGTCACCCGACGCCCAGGTGCAGTGGGTGCCGCTGGAAACCCGTTCCGGGAGAGCCAGTTTGCACACCGGTCCGTCTGCCACCCGGGCCGCGTCGAACACCAGGCAATAGGACGCGTCGGCGTTCATGTCCGTGGTGATGGTCACCAGGTAGCCGTCGTCTTCACCGGCCCCGCCGGCGCGTGGGGCCATCGCCGTCTCGCTGCCGTACACGCCGTCCTCGAAGGCGAACCGTTCCTCGGACCCGGTGTGCAGGTCGTGCCGGACGAGCCCGTCGAACAGGAACCAGCCGGGCTTGCCGGTGGCCGCGTAGGTGTAGCGGTAGTCGCGCCCGGCGTATTCAGGGTTGATCATGCCGAATTCGGTGAGGCTGTCGGACAATTGCTCTTCGCGGGTGGTGCCGGTGAGCAGGTTGAACCGCCACCGGTGCAAACGGGTCTGCATACCGTCGAGGGACAGATACCGGAAGAACCGCTGCCAGCGGCGGTCCATCCCATGGTCGATCCCGTCGTCGGCGGGCTCTGGCGAGCCTTGGAAGAACCCGTCGAGCACGATTTCGTCGCCGTCCTCGAAGGCGTTGGTGAAGTGCAGGACATAGGTGGGATCGGCCTCGAACCACCTGATCTGGCCGGGCTGACCCCGGCGGGGGAGGATCGCGAACCGTGACGGTAGGTCGCGGTGCAGACGCGGGACGTGAGCGTTGAGCTTGAGCAGTTCGGCATCCCAGAACAGCGGAAAGTCGTTGAGAATCACGTAGTTCTCGGTGAAGGCCATATCGTGCGGCAGCCGCGGGCCGGGCAGTTCGACGTCGACGTAGTGCACCAGTCGGTTGGTGCCGTCGACCACGCCGTAGTGCATGTACGGCGCCTGCTTGCCGTAGTTGAAGAACAGCAGTTCGCCGGTGCGGTCGTCGACCTTGGGATGTGCCGAGACACCCAGATCTCTCGGGAACTCACCCGACCAGTCCTCTTTCCCGAGCATGTCGCCCGTGCACGGGTCGATGCGATACAGGTCCCCGCATTGGTAGAAGCTACTCAGGGCGACGCCGCGGTGCACGGTGACATCGGTGCTCGACGCGTCCTTCATCAGGGTGCGTGCGCCCCAGCCATGGTCGCGTTGCGCGAGATTGACGGGTTCGGCGATACCCGGCCACAGCGGCCCGCCCGCCGCGTTCTCGGCCAGGAAACCGTCGGTGCGGATGAACCTGTTGCGGTAGAACGCTTTCCCGTCCCGGAACCCGACGATGTGCAGCATGCCGTCACCGTCGAAGGGGTGATAGACCTTGAACGCGGGGTGCAGTGGATTCTCGGTGTTGCGCAGATACACACCGTCGAGGTCGGCGGGGATCTCACCGTCGACGACCGGCAGCTCGTCGGCGTTCCACTCGGTGGTCTGCGGCCGCCACGGCCCGGTGCGGTACGGGTGGTCGTCGTCCTCGGGCAGGGTGGACAGGTACTTGGCGACGACTTCGGGATGCACGGTCACGCGGCCGTACCTCCCGCCACGACGAAGCTGACCGTGGTCGCGGTGCTACCTCCGAAGTTCAACGTGCCGAACGTCTTTGCCCCGTCCACCTGATAACCGCCTGCCCTCCCGCCGACTTGTTTGGCTGCGTCCAGCAACATGCGGACACCTGAAGCCCCGACAGGGTGACCGCCACCGATCAAACCGCCGCTCGGGTTGATCGGCAACCGCCCACCGATTTCGATCTCCCCGTTCTCGATGGCCTTCCACGATTCGCCCGGTCCGGTGAGCCCGATGTGGTCGATGGCCAAGTACTCGCTAGGGGTGAAACAGTCGTGCACCTCGAATCCGTCGACGTCGTCGAGGGTGACGTGCGCCCGGTCGAATGCATCCTGCACGGCGCTGCGGACGTGGGGCAACAGGTAGGGGCTGTCCTCGGTGGATTCGCCGGTGCGATCGAATTTCTGCTGCAGACCGAGCCCCACGGTGCGGTGACCCCAGCCGGCGATGCGGGCAAGCGGGGTGGCACGTGGATGTTCACGCAGGAACCTGTCGGTACCGAGCACCACACCGGCTCCGCCGTCGGTCATCTGGCTGCAGTCGAAGCGTCGAATCCGGCCTTCCACAAGGGGATTGGTGAGTTCGTCGTCGGCCGTCAGGTCAGGCACCGTCCAATTGCGGGTCTGGGCATTCGGATTGGCCCGGGCATTGGCGAAGTTCAATGTGGCGATGGCATCCAGATGAGCGGTCAGCAGGCCGTAGCGGCGGTCGTACTCGTCGGCCACGTGAGAGAACATCGATGGCCACAGGAATGTTGCCTCGGTGCCCTCGTGGTCGGTCCAGGCCGCGGTGCCCAGGTGTCGCGCGGCCACATCGCCGGGCACGGTCTTTTCCAGTTCGACCCCGATCACCAGCGCGCTGCCATAGGCCCCCGACCGCAGATCGGCCATGGCGGCCAGGGTGGCGACGCTGCCCGACGCGCAGGCCGCTTCGTGGCGGGACGCCGGGGTGGCCCACAGACCTTCGTGCACGGTGGCCGGCATCGCTCCGAGATGAGCTTGCCGAGCAAATAGCTCGCCGAACGCGTTCGCGACATGCACAACGCCGATGTCGGCAGCCGTGATCTTCGCCGCTGCCAGCGTGTTGTCGACGACTTCACAAGTCAGGTCCGCGAAGTCGAGCTCCTCGCGGGTGAGATTGCGGGCAAAGTCACTCTGGTATCCGCCCAGAATCCAGACGTTTTCCATGGCGCGAGGCTACTACAACTAAGAGAGTGACTGGGCCGATTTGACCGGAGGTTGTTTGTGCAACCTCCGGTTAAACCGACTCAGTCGTCCCAGCCGTGACCGTGACCATGGCCGTGCCAGCGTGGCCCGTCATCCCAGCGACCCCAGCCAGGAGTGTCGACGCACGCGTACGCATAGCCGAACGGCCCGCTCACGCACACATCCGGACCGGCCGAGGCCGGCGCCGCACCGGCAACGGAGATGCCGATTGGCACCACCAGTGCGCCCAGCCCGATCACAGCGGCCCGCGTCAGTTTCGAAATCATTCCCCACCTCCGGGTTTGTATTGCCTGTACGAGCTCAAGACCCCCGTCTGTGAAGAACCTTAGTACACCTCCGGAAATTCCTCACCAGCGGGTTTGTTGAAGTGCACCAATGGCTTTGCTCTCACAGGAACTTCACTAGTTATTGCGCTGTCAACGTTTGCAGCGAGAAAATCCTGCTGCGCGTGGCGTGACAGAGGCGATCAGTTGTGTTGCTCGTCGTCGAACTTGATGGCGTCGAGTTCGACGGCTTTGGCCTGGAGCCGCTCACTGACGAAGGTGTCGGCTGCGACCAGCCGTTCGGCGTTCCAGCGGATGTCTTCGGCGTACACCCGGGCCGCCGTGTGGCGGGCGGCCATGTTGGAGAGGTCGGCACGCCGGGTGTCGCGCACGGAGAGGTCATCGTTGACCTTGAACCCGTCGGCTTCGGCCTCCGCGATCGCCTCGAGGACTTTCTGTTGGGCCGCGTGGATATCGACGATGCCGTTCTCGGCGATGTCGGCCGCCTCGACGATGACGTCCGCGTGGTTGCGGACCACCGCTGCGTCAGCGGTGACCCGGTCCAGCGCGGCGTCCTTGGCCGCGCCCTCCCACTCGCTACCTGCCGGCGTCGCGACGTTGAGGCGGTGCTGCGCGAACAGCGTGTCGGACTCGCTGGCGGAGGTGCGCCACCGGTTTGCTGCCGCTTCCAGATGCGACGTGTCCCAGTTCTCGATCTGCGAACGGGAGGGGAGAACCGGTTCCGGAGAATCGGCCGGGCTCATACCGTCCTGGCAACCGCACCGGCGCCTTCATCATCGGCGTCGGTGTAGCGGATCGCTGCTGTGCGCATTGCTGTGTGGTGGGTGCTCATGCGCGCCGACTGGCGAATCCGGACCGATGCGACGGCCGCGCCGAACCGGGATACGCCCGCATGGCTGGGCTGGCCGCCAAGACGGGGGCCGCCCTCCGCGCTTGCGGCAAGTCTGTCCGCAATATCCGCACTGCTTGCCGCGCTCGCAGTCAAACCCGCGCCGTCGACTATAAGACCTGCCATTTAGTGCCCCTCGCCACACACAACAGATAGGCGGACGCTACCACTGCCGAAAACGGCTGATCGGTGGGGCGGGGTAATTGTGGGTGCCGGGTCCTGGCCGCAAATCGGCGTTACGCCTGGTAGCCCGCATGTGAAGCAGATGTCCCGGTGCTGGGAAGCCCTTTTGCGCACCTCGCGTGTCGGTGGACGCGGGCAGGATGTGGCTATCCACAGGCTCTATCCACACTGGGGATGAATTACACGGCTGTGATTCCCGGGGCGGCCGTGGCGCTAGCGCGGTTTTGTCCAGGTGATCGCGTATCGCCAGAGTGGAAGTCGTCGCCAGCGCATGCCGGGCAGCGCTGCCACGGCGATCTGCCTGACCTGGTCGTAGGTGTGAGGAAACTCCATCACCACCGGCGCGCTGTGCTGCCAGTAACCCCGAGTGCGCGAGTAGAACTGGTGCTGTACAGCGCCGATTACGTCAAGCGCGTAATCCGACGGTGACGAGCTGCGGGCGCAACCGATCACCACCAGGGCCCCGCCCGGAGCGGTCAGGTCGGCCAGACGTGCCAGCCCGCCCGCGAGGTCGGGAAGGTGGTGGACGGTCGCGACCGTTGCGACGAGGTCGTAGTGGCCCTGGGGTAGCGGGGATGTCATGACATCCCCGATCATCCAGTTGACCTCAGCCGGGTCGTTCCGCGCGCGACCGATGACCTCGGCGTCGGAATCGATCCCGGTGACCTCCGGAATCTCGCTACGCAGACGCGCGGCCAGCAGCCCGTCCCCGGTGCCTACGTCGAGCGCGGTTTGGGCTCCGGGTGGGACTGCTGACAGCACGATGTCGTAGTAGTGCGTGTTGTGATTCCAGCGATCGTGGCGATCACGCACCACGTCACGTGCCCTTCACGTTGAGGACCTGGCGCAGTTGGTGTTCCACCTCCACGAGGTCGGCGGCGTCGGCCATCACCTGGTCGATGTCCTTGTAGGCATCGGGGATCTCGTCGACCCATTCGGCGCCGTGGCGGTACTCGATGCCCTGCATCCGCGCGGCGAGATCGTCGGCGGTGAAGCGGCGACGTGCCTCATTGCGGGAGAACCTGCGGCCGGCGCCGTGCGGAGCCGAGCACAGTCCTGCGGCATTTCCCTTGCCGCGCACAATGTATGAGCGGGTGCCCATCGAGCCCGGGATGACCGCGCGCACCCCTTCGTGAGCGTCGACGGCGCCCTTGCGAGTCAGCCACACATCGCGCCCACCGTGGTGCTCCTTCTGCGTATAGTTATGGTGACAATTCACGCGATCGACCTCGATGTCCGCAGCGCCGTCGGCGTCGATGCCCATCCACGTCGCCAGCACCGTACGGAATCGATCCATCATCTCCGCGCGGTTCTCCAGCGCGAATCGCTGCGCCCAATGCAATTCCCTGATGTAGCAGGCGAATTCGGGTGTCGATTGCGGCAGGTAGGCCAGATCGGGGTTCGGCAGCTCGATCCACCAGGTCTTGCACAGCCGCTGCGCAATCTTGATGTGCTTCTGCGCGATCTTGTTGCCGACGCCCCGCGATCCGGAGTGCAGGAACATCCACACCCGCTGCTGCTCGTCCAGGCACAGCTCGATGAAATGGTTGCCGCCGCCGAGCGATCCGAGCTGCTCGCGCCACTTCGGCGAGTGCGACAGGTCGATGTTCTCGGCACGAGCCCGCTCTTCGAGGTCGGCGAGCCGATCGCGGGTGAACCCGAAGCGGTCGATGTTGGCGTTGTAGTTGCCCGGAGACAACGGGGTGGCACGCTCGATCGCCTCACGCAGCTCCGCGAGGTTGCGTCCCGCCAAATCGGATTCGGCGTAGATGGTCCGGGCGGCGATCATGCCGCACCCGATGTCGACGCCGACCGCGGCCGGGATGACGGCGTCGATGGTCGGGATGACGGTTCCCACAGCCGAACCCTTGCCGCTGTGTGCGTCGGGCATCAGCGCGATGTGCGGATGCACAAACGGCATCGCCGCAGTCTCTTTCGCCTGCTCGATGGTGTTGTCATCGATCTGCGAGGCGAAGTTGAGCAGCTTGTGGCCGTCGATCTGACGCATGACATCGATTGTCCCGTACCTGTCGACTGCTTATTCGCGGCAGTTTCGCGGCCACGCCTGGGGGGCGGAGATCAGGCCAGGTACGCCCAGCCGGCGTGAAAGATGTTGGGAAGAATCAGGCGTGCCTATTCCGTCATCCAGTAGGTCAACACCATCGATTGGCCGTCAGTCGGGAAACCGATTCCCTCGAAAACGATTTCGCCGGGCGCAGATTCGGCATCGGGACGGTTCCGCCAGGTCAGGCGACAAGCATCCCCGAGCCGTTCGATACGCAGATCCAAATCGCCCACCAATTCGTCTTCGGCGCTGAAGTACTGAACGTGGTAGTCACCGGGAAAGCCGTCGGATGTGTCGCCGGTTGCGCGGCCTCGGCAGACCTTGGCGCCCTCCTCGACTTGGTCAGCTGTGATCCAGTGCGCGTCGATGACGTCTTTTTCGTCAGGATTGATCCGGTATTCGCAAACACCGATCACCGCTGTGTGGATCATGGCGAAATCATAGGCCGCTGTCCTGGCGTTATTGCGGTCTTGACGGCACCTGACCGGGCTACCAAACGGGTCCTCTTCGGCCCCGTGCCACGCGGTCGTGTTCTCACGGTGGTCGGCACCTGCTCGACCGGACTACAACCGGTGAATAATCGATGGGTCGACGTTACGTAGCACAGCTAGATATAGCTTCTGACGTGTGCCCCCGGCAGGATTCGAACCTGCGACACCGGCTTTAGGAGAGCCGTGCTCTATCCCCTGAGCTACGGGGGCTCGGGACCTATCGAAATAGGTGGTGAAAACCCACAGGGACGACTCATGGTAGTCGGCCAAGCGCCGATCAGTGGCATCGGGTCCGGCGTGTAGTGGTCGACGACTGCGATGTGGGCGACGGCGCACGGCGGCGTCCGTTGTTTTCGCTGTCCAAAGTCGTCGTCGAACGTTGGACCGGCCACACATGGTCTGCGGTGACTTTCGGCGGAAGAGTGCCTCATACGGTGCCGAACCTGATCACTCAGCCGAGTGGGGCTGCAGAAACACTGAGGAGCGATGGTGACTCTTGAGAAGTCCGAAACCAAGGAAACCGATGCCGACCCGGAGGCGATACAAGACGGCGGTCTTGCTGCGGGGGTCATCACGGCCCGCGAGGCGTTGTTCCAGGCCGTCAGTCATCTGGGGCCTGCGGCGGGAATCATCATCCTGGCGCCGGTCATCGCCGGCCTCGTGGGCGCCTCGTCGCCGCTGCTGCTGATCGCCGCGATGGTGGCAGTCCTGCTCACCGGCCTTTGCGTGGTGTCGCTCGCGCGCAAATTGCCGTCAGCGGGTGGCTATTACACGTATGTGAGCAACAGCCTGGGCGGCCGTGCCGGCTTCGTCACGTCGTGGTCATATCTGCTCTACGACCCACCGCAGCCGGCGTTCATCCTGTTGGCCACCGGAGGCATCCTGCAGCCGGTGATCGAGCAGCAGCTGGGCATCACCATCCCCTGGTGGCTGCTGACGCTCGTGCTGATCGCGATCGTCACCGCTCTGACCCTGTTGGGCGCCAAGCTTTCCGCGCGCGCCACCGTGCTCCTGGGCTTGTTCGAGACGGTCGTGATCGTCGCGTATGCCGTTGCCGTGCTGATCCATACCGGTCACGTGTCGGCCGAACCGTTCGCGTTCCCGCACGTCGATTCTCAGCAGTCGCTGTTCCTCGCATTCGCGTTCAGCGTTCTGCTCTTCACGGGTTTCGAGTCGGCCGCACCGCTCGCCGAAGAGACGGTAGCGCCACGCAAGGTGATCCCGCGCGTCGTGATGTTGTCGATCCTGCTCGTTGGTGCGGTGTGGGTTTTCGTCGACTACGCATTGGTGATGGGGTGGGGAATCGACAAGGCGACGGGCATCGCCGATGAGCCCAGCCCGTTCTTCACGCTGGCCAACGTGGTCGCCCCGTGGCTGTGGATCCTGGTGGCCTTCGCGTTGCTCAACAGCGCGTTGGCGATCTCGCTCGCCGGTGTCAATGCCGGATCACGCGTGATGTACGCGCTTGGCCGTGCCGGTCTGTTCCCGAAGTCCTTCGGCCGCACCCACACCAAGTGGCAGACCCCGTGGACCGCGATCCTGGCGACCGCAGCCTTCAATGCGGTGCTGGCCATCGGCGTCGGAGTGTGGCTCGGCCCGGTTCCCGGCGCCGCGTTCATCGGCCTGATCATCACCCTGGGCGTCATCGTCGTGTATGTGCTGGGGAATTTGTCTGTCCCGGTGCTCTATTGGAAGCGCTACCGTCCGGAGTGGAACATTGTCCGTCACGGTGTGATCCCGGCGGTCGCCACGGCGATACTTCTACTCGGGCTGTACTACTCGCTGGTGCCGATCCCGCTGTATCCCAACAACATCGTGTTGTTCTTCGTTGCTGGATGGTTGGTGCTGGGCGTCGTTATCGCGACCACCTTGTGGCGCACCCACAAAGCCGAATTCGAATCCGCCGGCGCTGTCATGTTTTCCGGTGACAACGCCGGTGAGGAGGGCAAAGATGACTGATGTGATTCAACCCAACGTTGTGGCCTCGCCGTCGATCCCGCTCAGCTTGCAGGGCCGGACCGCGATTGTGACGGGCGCGGCCAGCGGCATCGGCCGAGCCATCACGGTCGCATTCGTGCGGGCCGGCGCGCAGGTGGTGGCAGCGGATATCGATGAGGCCGGTGTCCACGTAACCGCCGAGCTGACCGAGGATCCCGACAGGGTCTTGCCGTTTCGGGCAGATGTCAGCAGTGAGACGGAGATGGCCGCCCTCGTCGACGCGACGATCGCGCGCTTCGGACGCTTGACCACGCTGGTGAACAATGCCGCGGTCTCGCTGCCGGGGACCGTGGTCGAAACGTCGCTGCAAGACTTCGACCGCAGTTTCGGCGTGAACGTCCGCGCCGCGTTCGTTGCGTGCCAACTGGCGATCCCGCACATGCTGGAAGCGGGCGGCGGCAGCATCATCAACATGGGTTCGGTGAACAGCCTTGTCGCAGAAAAGATGCTGGCGTCGTATTGCGTCAGCAAGGGTGCGCTCCTGATGCTGACGAAGAGCGTCGCACTCGACTTCGCCGATGCCGGGGTTCGGTGCAACTGCATATGTCCGGGATGGGTCGATACGCCGATCAACCTCGCCCACGCCGAGCGTCTCGGAGGCCTCGACACCGTGCGGGCAACACTGCCGGACTGGCAACCCATGGGCCGTGAAGGCCGGCCGGCGGAAATCGCGAACGTCGCCGCGTTTCTCGCCAGCGATCTGTCGAGTTTCATGACCGGCAGCGCTGTCGTCGTCGACGGCGGCATGACGGCAGGCTGAGGCGGGATGTCGGCAGGGGCGACGCTGGCCGACCTTGTCGAGGTGCTCGATTGCGAGGTCCTTGAGCACCCCCGGGGGATGGCGGTGTCGGTGGGTCGGGTCGTCGTCCTCGACGAGGCGGATTTCGCGACGCATGGCGCGGGTCTTCCCGAGGATGCGATCGTGCTTCTCATCGACACCGCATCCGATGCCGTCGTCCGGCTTGCCGGAACCGCCATCGGCGAAACGGCAGTGGCGGCACTCGTCGTTCGCGGCGAACTGTCGCCCTCGGCACACGACCTGGCGCTCAGCGTCGGCGCGGCGATACTGCGGGTGTCGGCCCAGACCAGCTGGAATGACGTGCTGCGCCGGGTCGAGCGCATCAGTGCACCTGAGACCTCTCGGCCTCAGGGCGCGACACCGGGTTCACTGGATCTGTTCGGTATCGCCGACGCCGCTGCGTCAATCGCGGGCGGCGCGGTCACGGTGGAGGACTCGCTGCACCGGATTCTGGCCTACTCCGCCGATCAATCCGATACCGACGATGTTCGCATCCAGACGTTGCTGCACCGTCGAACACCCGCGCCGGTCATCGAGGAGTTACGGCGCAACGGCACCCTTCGTGCGGTCCTGGCGGCGCAGGAACCGCTTGTGCTGCAGGATGTGTCGCCGGGCGCACGGCCACGTCTCGTGGTGCCGATCCGCAGCGATCACGAGGTCTTGGGCCTGCTGTGGGCGGTATTGCCGCCCACAGCAGCGAGTCCGGGGCCCGAGGCACGCGCCGGCTTTCTGCGCTGTGCCGCCCGGGCCGCGACGCACCTGGTGCAGCTTGACGGTGTGCTCGGCCGCGTGCGTCGCGTGGAGGTTGAGCATCTTGCCCGGCTTCTGCACAGCGGCGACGAGTCCGACGTGGCGAGCCACGCGCAGGTGTTGCCTGATGGTGTGCACTGGGTCATCGCGGCGGCCTTCGAGCTCACACCGGACCGCAGAACTCACGCGAAGTCGCGGGTGGTGCACCTGTTGGATCGCGCGAAACTCGTGGGCGACGTCCAGTTGATCGTCGGCGATCTCAACGATTTGCTCTATGTCATCGTGTCGGCGCCGACAGCAGACGCCGCGCTCACCGACCGGATCATCGCACTCTTCGCGGACATCCCGGGAATCTGCATCGGGCTCAGTTCACCCGCGATGGGTCCCGGCCAACTGCCCCAGGCCCGGCTGCAAGCTGAACGCGCGCTGTCGGTCGCCCGCCATGGACATCACGAACGCGTCGCCGTCTTCGACAACGTCTGGCCGACCGCCGCGCTACTGCGGTTGGCCACCAGTCCACTGGCCGCCGAGATCGTGCGGAGCGGTCCGGTGCGCCAGCTGACGTCCCTCGACCTGCAGAACGGCACCGAGTACGTCAAGACGCTGCGCGAATACCTGCTCACCGGTGCCGATTCTCGTGCCGCCGCCGCACGGTTGAACGTGCATGTCAACACGGTCCGGTATCGCATCGGCAAACTTCGTGAGGAAGTCGACATCGACATCGAGGATCCCTTGTCTCGTCTGGTGATAACGCTGCAGCTCGCTCTGCTCCAGCTGCAGGAGGCGCGCTGATCCATCGACGGAGGGCCCCGGGAATCGGGGCCCTCCGGCCGTGAATTCGGTTATCTCGTCATACACATCGGGGGTGCGCACGCAGGTGCCCGTGGGGCGGGGGCCTGACGGGGCTCCGGGGCGGGGCGCGGAGGCGGCGCCTCGTGCACCGGCGGTGCCTGCTGGATCGGCGGCGCCTCGTGTACCGGTGCCTGCTGGACCGGCGGCGCCTCGTGCACCGGTGCCTGTTGGACCGGCGGTGCCTCGTGCACTGGCGGGGCCTGGCGGATCGGCCGCTGTGGAGCGGGGGCTTCCTCCACGGGTGCTTGCTGCACCGGCTTCTGCTCGGCCGGGGCCTCAGGCACAGGCGCCTGGTGAACGGGCTTCTGCTGGACCGGGGCCTGCGGCTCAGGAGTCGGGGCTTGCCACTCGGGAGCCGGAGCCTCGTGCTGCGCCGGTGGTTCCGGTGCGGTCCGCTGTTGTGGTGGCTCCTGTGGAACGGGCGCTACCGGATGAGCCGGGGCATCCGGTGCGGGTGCCTCTGACGCCGGGCCCTGCGGCACGTGAACCGCCGGGTTGTCCGGGAGCTGAACCGGCGCACCTTCTGGTGGGCCAGCAGGTTTCGGCTCGGCCGGTGGCACGCCAGCAGGGTTCTGCGCGTCAGGGTTCGGTGAGCCGGCCTTCGGTGGGATGGCCGCCAGCCCGGGGTCTGCTCCTGGTGCCACGTTCGCCGGCTTGCCTTGCTGTTTGACCGTCGGCGGCGTGAAGGCGGGTACCGGCGCAACCTTGGGTGCGGTGAACCCGGGTGCCACCTTCGACGGCGGCGCTGTCGGCGCAGGCGCGGTCAATGCCGGTGGTGCGAAGGGTGTTTGGTGGTCAGCCGCGGGCGTGGCGAGTATTTTCTCCGCCGCTGACGGTGGCAGCGACGTGACCGGAGTGACGATCCGTGGGCTGAGCTCTTTGGTGAAGTCTCGCGCCGACTTGTTCGCCAGGTCCTTCATCAGCGTCCCGGAGTTTGTCGTCACCGTGTCATTGGAGATGAACTGTGCCAGTGAGGCATTCAGGTTGACGACAGGTGCGGACGCATGGATGTTGACGTTGGTGACCGAGTTGACGGTGGTGACCACCGGCACGGTCGGCGCCCAGTCGCGGTTGCGCGGATTGTGCCAGTCCCGGTTCATGTTCCAGTTCTGGTACAGGTATGGGTTGAATCCGTGCGCCTGGTCCCATTGAGTGCGGTGGTACACCGGATCGTCGTGGCGGAACCGCCACTGGTAGTACTGCGCGTACGGATGGTGACGGTTGTACCAGTCCACATCGCGCGGGTCACCGGGGTGGCCACGGTGTTGGCCCCATTCGTTGCATCCGTCGCGGTCCCAGCCGTCGCGGTCGTACCCGGCCCAGTTGTAGCCGGCCCAGTTGTAGCCCCAGCGGTCGTATCCCCACCGGTCATACCCCCAGCGGTCGTAGCCCCACCGGTCGAAGCCGAGGAAGTCGTAACCGTACTGGTTGTAGCCGCCGAGGTTGTAGTTGTACCAATCGGTGGGGTCGTAGCCGTAGAGCGGTCCCCACGACGGGTCGTAGTAACCGAGGTCTTGGAGATTCGGCGTCAGCGGAGGAGCGTAGGGCTGTGGCCAGTCGGCCGCGGGGGCGTATGGGACGTCGGGCGGCGGCGGGCCGTAGTCGTCGGGCGCGACGGTGCCTGACTGATCGGTGATCGGGTAGCCCCATGTCGGCGCGCTCGCGCCGGTCAGCGCGACATCGGCCGGCTGAGACGGGCTGCCCGGGTCCGCGGCGGCCTGCGGTGCCGGAGGCGGTGCGGGCAGTGCGGGAAGTTCTTGCGCCGAGCCGGGCGTGTACTGCAGAAGTTGTTGTGTCAGTTGCAAATAGAGGTTCTGCAGGTTGGTCCGCTGCGGTGACGGGGACAGGTAGTCCAGGTCCTGCTTGGCCTGGTTGAGATACGTGCGGGCCTCGGTCAGCTGATCGGCTGTGGGCTGCTGTCCGCTGCCCAGAATGTCCTGGGCGTTCTTGAGGTCGTTCACGACGGCGGTGAGGGCGACGTCTTGCGCGTGCGCCGGAAAAATCGTCTTCTCGACACCCCACAGGGTGCCGCCGGGCGAGGTCTCGTAGCTCGCGCCCAGCAGGCCAGCGACGAGTAGCACGGATACCCCGCCGGCTACGGCGGTTTTGCCCCTGCGCGAGCGGGGGATGAGCCTGCGCCACCGCGATGTCGGCTCGGCGGGTGGCATGACATTCTCCCGCAGGGGCAGGGGACTGAGAGTCGACATGTCGACCTCCTCAACTACGGCCCGGTGGCCGTATCGCGTCGCTCCCGACCGCGCGATGTCCGATGGTGAAATGGCTGTTGACCTGCGGCGGGGACATGGGACCCACCGCAAGTACTAAGCACAACTAAAATTCTACGACGCGTCACTCTGTGCGCCAGTTTCCAAGAGACATTCTCATCAATCCACAGCCCACGCATAGCTAGGCACAGGAAGCCGTTCGATGGGCCGTGGACGCCCGGAAGTGCCGGTGCCGCTTGATGTTCGACGCGTTCAGCTGCGATTCGTCCGTCCGTTGTCGGCGAGGTCCTCCAGTTCACGGTCCCATCCGGCGTAGCGGCGCCGATCGACCCGGTTGTGCACCACGACCAGCAGGGTCGCACCGACTCCGGCGACCGCCAGCCACGACACGATCGCGATACCGGCCGCGTCGATCGCCGCATCGCGGTCGGTCAGGGGAGCCACGGTCCGATTGCCTGCACCGTCGACCCACACGGACTTGTGGTCGCCGGGTTTCAATCTCACCGGGGTCCGGACGGTGTCGATGTGCTGCTTACCCGCGAACTGCCACTGGACCGGCGTCACGAAGGCATCTTGATTGCGCATCTTGCTCGGCGCGCTGGCGTCCGTGGTCACGGCGTCGACGCGGTGGGTGGTGAGCCGCTGAGCGGCGTACTCATGCACGCGAGTGTCGTAGGCCGTCGTGCCGATGGCCCCGGCCACGGGCATGGCCAGCAGTACCAAGACCAGCACAAGGAAGCCGACAGCGGCCTCGATTCGATCGCTCGTGCGGACCAGCGGGCCGCGGGTTGCGAGCCGGCGGATCCAGGTTCCGGCGTTGAGCGTGAAGGTCTCCATGATCCCTCCTCGTATACCCGGTCGGCAGCCACCCGACACGATCCACACTGCCCCAAATCGCGGCGGGCACCACAGAGTCGAAAGTCCCACCTTCCGGGACACCGGCCATCGCACGCTTATCTCCCACTGTGCCAGACCGATTCTGGGGCAATCGATCTCGTTCGCTGTGACAAGCCTGGTTGTGGGCAAATCGGCATGGACGCCGACGCCGGTGGTTAGGGTGGAAACCCTGGGCGTCGATTCGGATGCCCAGGGTTTGAGTAGCAAACGGGCAACGGCGATGACAGATGACATCCTGAGCGACACGGAGATCGCCGCGATGACGGCGGCGCAGCGGCGCGAGCTGATTCAACGCCTCGAACGTCCACTCGAGGAGCTCCAACCGCGCGGACTGCCTGCGAGACTCAAGCAAGCACACCTCGGCCTGATGACCGGCGGTGCGATTTTCATGATCCCGTGGATCGTCTATCTGTCGGTGACGTTGCCCGAGAACTACACCGTGCGGGATTGGCCGCTGACCTGGGTCGGATTCGACAGCGTGCTCGTCTTCTTCATGGCGGCCACCGCGATCCTGACCTGGATGCACCGTCAGGTGCTGGTGTTCCCGGCCTTCACGACAGGCATCCTGCTGTTGTGCGACGCATGGTTCGACATCACGACGGCGGGCCCCGGCGACATGTTCGCGTCGGTGCTGACGGCGGTGCTGGGCGGTGCGCTGGCCTTCGTGCTCATCGCCGGGTCGGTGAGTTTGGTGCGGGTGAATGCCCGGCGGTTGTGGATGCTCGACCACGGGCAGCCACTGTGGCGGCTCCCGCTGTTCTCCTGAGGGGTGTATAGACGTGTCCGTGAGTGCTCCGAACGCGTCTGGAACGTGAATGTCCGATAGGTCGAAGCCCGCGACCGCGGGGCTACGCCGGCAACTGGGTGTGTTCGATGCGGTGGCCATCGGGCTGGGCTCGATGATCGGGGCCGGGATCTTCGTCGCCTTGGCACCCGCTGCACGGGCGGCCGGGACGGCATTGCTGGTCGGGCTCGCGGTGGCCGCGGTGATCGCCTACTGCAATGCCACCTCGTCGGCACGCTTGGCCGCGCTGTATCCGGCGTCGGGAGGCACGTACGTGTACGGGCGGCAGCGTCTCGGCCCGTTCTGGGGTTACCTGGCCGGCTGGGGATTTGTCGTCGGCAAGACCGCGTCGTGCGCCGCGATGGCGTTGACCGTGGGGTTCTACGCCTGGCCCGCTCACGCGCACGCGGTCGCGGTCGCCGCCGTGGTGGCCTTGACCGCGGTGAACTACGTGGGTGTGCAGAAGTCGGCGTGGCTGACCCGGGTGATCGTTGCCGTGGTTTTGGCGGTATTGGCCGCGGTGGTGGTAACCGCGTTCGGCAGCAAGGACTTCGAGGTGTCCGGGTGGGCGCCGTCGGCCGGATCGGCGGCGGGCATCCTGCAAGCTGCGGGGCTGTTGTTCTTCGCATTCGCCGGCTATGCGCGCATCGCGACACTGGGTGAGGAGGTGCGTGACCCGGCTCGCACCATCCCGCGGGCCATCCCGATCGCGTTGGCGATCACGCTGGTGGTCTACGCACTCGTGGCGGTCGCCGCGCTCGGTGTGCTGGGCCCGCACCGGCTGGCGCAGTCCGCGGCGCCGCTGGCCGAGATCGTGCAGGCCGCCGGTGCCGCATGGCTGACACCGGTGGTGCGGGTCGGGGCGGTGGTGGCGGCGGTGGGGTCGCTGCTCGCGCTGATCTTGGGTGTGTCGCGCACGACGTTGGCGATGGCCCGCGACCGTCATCTCCCCGGCGCACTGGCCGCCGTGCATCCGCGGTTCGCGGTGCCGCACCGGGCAGAGTTGGCGGTCGGCGTGGTGGTCGCCGCCCTGGCGGCCACCGTCGATATCCGGGGTGCGATCGGATTTTCGTCGTTCGCTGTGCTGTTCTACTACGCAGTGGCCAATGCCTCGGCCTGGACGCTCACGCCGGCGGAGGGGCGGCCGCCGCGGCTCATCCCGATCGTCGGCCTGCTCGGCTGCGTCGTCGTCGCGTTCGCCCTGCCGCTGGTGTCGGTGCTGGCCGGGCTCGCAGTTCTGGCCGTCGGCGCAGTGGCCTACGGCATCCGCAGGCGACTCACCTCAGCTGCGCGATGACCTTCGCGAACTGTTCGGCGTGCGCGGCTTGCACGATGAAATAGGTGACCCCGTAGGTCTCCCGCAGTTCCCGCAACCGGTCGGCGATCGCGGTGATCGACCCCGACAGCACGCCGGGATGGCGCAGTAGCTGCTCGTCGGTGAGGTCGGGCAGGAAGCGGCGGGGCATGCTCAGATCGGGCAGTTCGGATCCGGCAGCGGGCATCGCGGTGATGGCGATGTTGAGTTCGAGGTCGTCGAAGCGTGAACCAGCTGCGTTGCGCACGAAGTCGATTCGTTCCTTGAGCGGATCTCCGTCGACGTGCGAGCCGCCCGTGAGGCCGACGATGTCGGCGGTCTCGGCGGCCACTGTCAGCAACCGGTTGCCGTTGCCTGCGATCAGGATCGGCACGTTGGGCACATGCTGGGAGACGTACGTCGTGATGTGGCGCAGGTAGTCGACCCGTTCGCGGGCACTGGGGAACGGCAACTCGGCAGCCTCGAACTCCTCACGCACATAACCGGCCCCGAGTCCGGCGTCGAACCGTCCTCCGGACAGGTCGCGCAGCGCCTCGATGTCGCGGGCCAGCAGGGCCGGCTTGTAGAAGCACGCGTTGAACACGAAGGTCCCCACCCGCAGCGTGCTGGTCGCGTTGGCGGCGGTCATCAGGGTGGGGAAGGGGGCGGGTGCGCCGAGATGGTCGGGCACATGAAGGATGTCGAAGCCCTGATCCTCGGCGCGGCGGGCGGAATCGGCGACCTGGCTGTGGGTCTTGGCGGTGCGCAGGCCGACGCCGAAGCGGAAGTTGCGGGTCACTCGCCCGAGAGTAACCGCCAATTCCGCGCTGCGGCGGCCAGGCCGTCGATGAGTGCGGCCGTCACCGGTGAGATCCCGTCGTCGGCCGGTACGGGACTGCGCGGGCTCAGGTCACGCACCCGCGGCGGGAGTTCCAGCTGCACGCCGCGCACCCGATTCACCGGATTGTCGGGATGCAGGCCCCGGAGTTCGCGAGGGATGGCTGCCAAGTCGGTGATCACCTCGTAGCCCGGGATGGCGATGTGGCTTGCCACATGCCGGGCGAGAACACGGTCGGCGCCGCCGGCGAGCATCTGGGTGCTGCGTCCGATCCGGCCGTAGCCGTGCAGTGAGACCACCGCCTCAACATGGTCGAGAAAGGCTGTGAGACAAGCAGATTCATCCACGAAATAGCGCGCCGAAGGCAGGTGATGCGGATAGCCGTCAGGGTGGCGTACCACATACACCGACGCTCGCGCCGCGGCAGCGGCGCGCTCGGCGATCACGTCGGTCATCTGCTCCAGCCCGCCGCCGTGGATGGCCAGAAAGCCGAAGCGGGACCGCAGCTCACTGTGCTCGTCGACCCCGGGAGTTTCGAGCAGTGCCGAGAATGACTGGGGCTCAGGGATATTCGTCAAAGCGGCGGGCTGCGGCCAGCCCGCGGGATCCCAGCGCCGCAGGAACTTGACCCAGTGCGCGGGAAGTTTGTGATGGACGGCGCCGGCGATGATGCGTTCCAGGTATCCGGGTCGCGGCGGTCCGGGGTTGACGCGATGGTCGATGTACACCCACGCCGACGTGGGGCCGTCGACGGTGTGCACCGTCAGCCGGTCCCGCCGGTAGCGCACCGGCACTCCCTCGGCACTGTCCAACGCGGCCAGATCGTGGTCGGTCACCCGCCACAGCACGCCGTGCACCTCGGACCCGTCGAACTGCTCCACTGTGGCGACGCCGCGTTCGTTGATCAGCCAGTCGTGACCGTCGAGGCGGGCCGGCCGGGGCTCGATCGCGCCCGGGCAGCGGGCGGCCATCTGTGACACGCACAGATTGGAGCCATAGGCGAAGTACAGGTGCCGCATTCAGCCCGTGACGGTCAGATAGATCAGAACCACGTTCAGCACGGTAATGGTTGCCGCGACCGCCCAGCCCAGCATGGTGGTCACTCGGTGGTTGGTGTCGTCGCCCATCAGTGCTTTATCGCTGGTGAAGCGCACCAGCGGAATCAGCGCGAACGGTATGCCGAACGACAAGACCACCTGCGAGAGCACCAGCGCCCGGCTGGGGTCGACGCCGATGGCCAGTACGGCCAGCGCCGGGATGAGGGTGATCAACCGGCGCAGCAGCAACGGATAGCTGCGTCGCAGCAGGCCCTGCATGATCATCGCGCCGGCGTACGCCCCGACCGAAGTGGAGGCGAGCCCCGAGGCGAGCAGTCCGATCGCGAACAGCAGCGCGACCGCCGGGCCCAGAGCGTCCTGCACGGCGGCGTGGGCGCCCTCGATCGAATCGGTGTCGTTGCGTCCCTGCAGGTTGGTGGCGGCGACCAGCAGCATGGCGAGGTTCACCGCGCCGGCCACCATCATGGCCAGCCCGACGTCGAACCGGGTCATGCGCAGCAGCAGGCGTCGCCGTTCGCCGGCATCGGGGTGGCCGTGGCGGTCGCGGGCCAAGCCTGAGTGCAGGTAGACGGCGTGCGGCATGACCGTCGCGCCCAGCATGGCGGTGGCCAGCAGAAGGCTCTCGACGCCGTGGAAGCGCGGGATCAGGCCCTCGGCGACGGCTCCCGGCGGCGGTGTCTCGACGAACAGGCTGGTCAAGAATCCGATGGCGATGACCAGCAGCATGCCGGTGATGACGCGTTCGAACATCCCCTGACCGCGTCGGTCCTGTACCGCGAGCAGCAGCAGTGACACGACGCCGGTGATCACGCCGCCGATCAGAAGTGGCAGCTTGAACAACAGTTGCAGGGCGATCGCGCCACCCACAACCTCGGCGATATCGGTGGCCACGGCGACCAGTTCGGCCTGCAGCCAGTAGGCGATGCGTCCGCGGTTGTGCGTGTGGTCGGCGACGGTCTCGGGCAGTGAGCGGCCCGTGACCAGGCCGAGTTTGGCCGACAGGTACTGCACCAGGCCGGCCATGGCGTTGGCGAGGACGATCACCCACACCAGCAGGTAACCGAACTGCGAGCCGGCGCTGATGTTGGCAGCGACATTGCCGGGGTCGACGTAGGCGATCGCGGCGACGAACGCCGGTCCGAGCAGCAACCAACTCGACCGCTTCCGTGCCGTGACGTCCTGCAGCAACTGAACCCAGCTTTCGATCCGGTATCTCGAATAGGAAAGTTAGGTTAACCGAAACTTTTGGGTTTAAACCAGAAACCCGCTTGTGGTTGTGGTCACGTCACCAGACGATGGGGAACCCGCCCAGACCGATACCCCAGCCCCACCCCGGCGAGAAGTTCGTCGCAGGCGGTGTGGTGACGATCTGGGTGCTGCCGTTGGTTTGGCACTGCGTGGTGGTCGGGGTGGTGTTGATGCACTTGGGCGTCGCGTTGGCCGACGCGGCCGTCAGCATCGCCACACTCATGCCTGCGGTTGCCAGAAGCGCTCCGAGATACCGCGCACACCCACTCATGACCTGCTCCGATCGGTGAGTCAAGCGTACGCCGAGGGGACCCTCGGGAGACTCACAGAAAGTAAAACCCGCGGTGCGGCGGAAACATGCCCGGAAGCGGTTCACCCAGCGGCGTACAACCCTTTGCCCGTCACCAACGGCAGATCCAGCGTCGTGCGGATACCCGGCGCCGCCGCGACGACCATCGGGATCGCATTCACGACGCGGGCGGCCGTGGCCACCAGGCCGGCATGGTTGTGGTCGCCGTTGGGGCTGCTCAGGCACAGGTCAAGGGAGTACGAGGGCTCACCGGTCAGCTCGATGCGGTACGACCCGCCCTCCTGCGCGGGCTGCGGCCAGGCCGGGCACAGATCGTCGCGTAACCGCGTGACGTGTTCGAGCACCACGGCGGCGCGGCCGTCGACCATGCCGCGCACTTCGAAGCGCATCGCGGCCGTCGTGCCTTTCGCGATGTGACCGGAGGCGATGTCGAAGTCCTCGGGTGCGGGTTCGCGGACATGGGTCTCGGTCACCTCGTCGAGCTTGATCCCCAGCCCGGCGGCCAGCTGCCGCACCACCGAGCCCCACGCCAGGCTGAGCACACCCGGTTGCAGCAGCATCGGCGTCTCGTCCAGCGGCTTGCCGAAGCCCATCACGTCGAACATCACGGTCGCGCTGTCGTATGTGGCGTAATCGACGATCTCCATGCAGCGGATCTGCTCGATGCGTTGGCAGGTCCCGGCAAGGGCAAGGGGCAGAAGGTCATTGGCGAAGCCCGGATCGATGCCATTGATGAAGAGTGACGAACCACCCTCTTGGGCGGCCTGCTCGATGGGCTCGACGAGCTCGGCGGGCAGCACCTGCCACGGGTATTGCAGGAACACCGCCGAGCTGCCGACGACGTTGACCCCGGCGGCCAGGATGCGCCGGTAATCGTCGAGCGCTTCAGGCAGGCGGTTGTCGGCCATCGCGGTGTACACGGCGCATTCCGGTTTGGTGGCCAGTACCTCGCCGAGATCGGTGGTGGCCACGATGCCCGTCGAAACATCAAGCCCGGCAAGCTCTCCGGCGTCTTTGCCGGCCTTGCTCGGCGAGGACACCCAGACCGCGGTGAGCTCGTACGCCGGATTGGTGATCAACTGGGTCAAGGCGTGGCGGCCGACGTTGCCGGTGCCGATCGCTGCGACGCGAATGCTCACGGTGCTCCTTACAGGTCGGGAATGGGCAGATCGAGGTTCGGGTAGGTGATGCCGCCGTCGACCTCAAGGATCTTTCCGGTCAGGTAGCTGCCCGCGGGTGAGGCCAAATACACTGCGGCGGCGGCGATGTCCTCCGGATCGCCGAGCCGGCGCATCGGCGTGACCTTCTCCATCGGCTCGCGCAGGGCGTCGTTGCTCGCGACGATGTCCAGCGCCGAGGTGAGGATCGAGCCGGGCGCGATGGCGTTGACGCGGATGCGCGGGCACAGGTCCAACGCCGCCAGTCGGGTGTAGTGCGCGAGTGCGGCCTTGGCGGTGCCGTAGGCGACGAACCCGCGGCCGGCCAGCCGTCCCATGGTCGAGGTGATGTTGATGATGCTGCCGCCGCCCGAGTGTTCGAGCATCAGCGGCACCGCGGCCGCGGTGAGCGCGTGGGCGGTCGAAACGTTGAACGTGAACGCGTCGCGCAGAGCCTGGGTGGACGTGTTGACCAGTGGCGCGGGCATGGTGCCGCCGACGTTGTTGACGACGATGTCTAGTTTCCCGAACGCACTCGCCGCGGCATCCGCGAGTTCGGCGGTGGCCTCCGGGTGGGCAAGGTCGGCAGCCACCACGTGGGCTTTGCGGCCGACGCGGCGAATCTGCTCGGCCACCTCGTCGAGTTGAGATTGCGTGCGCGACGCGATGACCACGTCGGCGCCGGCTTCGGCGAAGGCGACGGCGATGGCCGCGCCCAGGCCGCGGCCTGCTCCGGTGACGATCGCAACCTTGTCGTCGAGTCGGAATCTGTCCAGAATCACGCTGCGCTCCCTGTTCGTCTACGGCGTCACCGTAGCAGTGTCCGAAGGCCCGTCGGGCAGCTTTCTGTAACACGTTCTAATCGCCTCTCGACGCGGCGCCGGGTGCCCTGCGCGGATCGCGTCGGTGAGCCGACGATTGTTGGGATCGGTAGCAATCCGACCGCTGTCTACTACCCGCAGGCGCGCCACTGTGGCGCAATAGATGCAGCGAACCAGGGATTGCGACATGAAGACCATTCACAGTGTCACGCCGACTGTGTGGGTACTCGTCGCCGCGGGGTTGTCGGTCGGTGTCGTCGCCGTCGGATCCCCGGTGGCGCGGGCGGACGTCGACTTCGAATGCGAGCGCGGGTGTTGGGGCGCGGCTGCGGCGTCCTCGTCGACCGGGCAGGAAGTGCTGCGACTCAACTACAAGACCCGTCAGGAGGCGGAGGACGCGGCCGTCTTGTGGTGCGACGTGTTGGGCAAGACGAACGACTGCCAGGTGCTGACATCGGGACTGGGCTGTCTCGCGATCGCGGCGAGCGGCGACGGCAAGCGGTTCGCGGGCGGCGTTGCACTGTTCCAAGACGGCGCCGACGCGGCAGCACTGGACGGGGCTGGACCTGGCTCGACGATCGAGCTGCGTGACTGCAACGGCTGACGTACCGCGCCAACCGCGTGTTGTACGCTGGCGCCGGGCGCCCGGTCGCGCCCAACCTTCGGCAACCCGCCCCAGCACGGTTACCTCAGGAGGCAAAGGGAGGTCCACCTCTCGGCTGGGACAACCGACATCTACCGTCCGGCTGTCGCATCGGTCGCTGGGGGCCCGACCGGCGGCTGCGGGAGATGCCATGACCAAGCAAGCTGACTTCAAGCGGCGCGTCCGCGCGCGGATGAACAAGACCGGCGAATCCTACGTGAGCGCACGTAATGCGTTGCTCGCCAAGGTATCCGATGAAATCGCTCCACTGCTGAACGCTGCCGGGATGGCCGACGCGCTGCACGTGAGCAACGGGGACGCCACCGACCTGGCGCGTACCGGTATTGCGCGTCGCATCCTCTACTGGCGCGACGTCCTGCACGAGGGCCCGGTCCCGGCCGTCGACGCCGAAGAACTGAGCCAGATCCGAGCCGCGTTTTTGGCCGATGCCCTCGACGAAGACCGCGCTGCCATCGGTTCGACATTCGCCGAGCGCGACAACGTGCTGGCGGCCAACCGCGACGGGCAGTACGTGTTGTGGTTCGAGGCCGATCTTGTCGATCAGCTGCAGATCATCCAGATCTTGGAACGGTTGGCCGAGCTGGAGGTGGATGCCGAGCGGATCACCCTGATCTGCATCGGTGAACACGCCGGAATCGCCCGCTTCGGTGGGCTCGGGGAGTTGGGTGCCGAGCAGTTGCGCGCGCTGCCCGGCACCAATGCGTGTGCACGGTTGACCACGTCGGCTCTGCAGCTTGCCACTCTGGCATGGGCGGCATTTCGGGCGCCCACGCCGGCCGCGCTGGGTGGCATCGCTGAAACCCGTTCGGGGGAACTGCGTTTCCTCGGCGAGGCGTTCGAAAGGCTGAGCCGCGAGTACCCGTCGACACGCGACGGGCTGTCGCTCACCGAACGTCGCCTGCTGGCCGCGATCGCCGAAGGTGCATCCGACGCGGCAACCGCGTTTGTGCGGGCGAATGCCCGGGAGGCGCGCAGGTTCCTCGGTGATTGCTGGGGTTATGCGGCGATCCAGCGGCTGGCGACCGCTCCGGTGCCGCTGCTGGACGTGGATTCTGTTTCCGTCAACAGTGATACGGCAGTACAGATCACCGATGCCGGGCGGTGTGTGCTCGCCGGCGGGGACGACCACGTCACGCTCAATGGCGTCGACCGGTGGATCGGCGGTGTGCATCTCTCCGGGCACAATGTGGCTTGGCGGTGGGACGAGGGCACCGAATCGATTGTGGGAAGCGGCATTCGGACAGATGGGTAGCGTCGATCTGCCGAGAGCTTGAGTCGGTAGCAGGGTATACAATC
The DNA here is from genome assembly GCF_001570425.1 of Mycolicibacterium brisbanense. Lineage (GTDB taxonomy): Bacteria > Actinomycetota > Actinomycetes > Mycobacteriales > Mycobacteriaceae > Mycobacterium > Mycobacterium brisbanense. The sequence continues at coordinate 71,263 of NZ_BCSX01000007.1, read as the reverse complement.
GAACGTATGTTCGAGGAACTCGGCGACGCGGGACTTGTCGCGGAGATCGAGCGGGAAACCCGGGCAGCGGCTGCGTCGGATTCCCGCCGGCTGCGGTTGATTGCTGAGTTGGTCAATCGCCGAGTCGCCGAGCAGGACGACGAACTGTTGCACTGGGCGTGCGACTACTGGGATGCCGCGGCCGCCGAGATCGCAGCAGCGATGGGCGTGGCCCACCGCGTCGCGTCGAAGGAGATGCGCATAGCGGTTGCGCTCGGCGACCGGTTTCCCCGGGTGGCCGCCCTGTTCGACGAGGGTCGGGTCAGCTCCCGGCTGATCGCGACCATCACCTGGCGAACGCTGTTGGTACTGGACGATGAGGCCCTGCGGCTGATCGACGAGGAGTTGGTGCAGCGCGTCACCGAGTGGGGTCCGATGTCGGTCGACAAACTTGAACAAGCCATCGACACCCTGATCGAACGGTACGACCCGGGCGCACTCCGGCGACTGCGCGAAGCCGTTCGTGCCCGCGATGTGTGCCTGGGCAAGCCTGATGATGTCAGCGGCACCGTGTCGCTGTGGGGTCGGTTGTTGGCCGCCGACGGCGCGGCACTGAAGAAGCGCATGGCGTATGTGCTCAGTGGCGTGTGCGCGGACGATCCGCGGACCGCCGGCCAACTCCGGTCCGACGCGATGGGCGTGATCGCTGTCCTCGGGGACAGGCTGCGCTGTCAGTGCGGCAATACGGACTGTCCGGCCAGTGCACCTGACGCCCGTGGCGCCAACACTGTCGTCTATGTGTTGGCCGACAAGGCAGCGTTAGAGGCTGAGCCTGATCCCTACCTGTCCGGGGATCACGACACCATTCCGATCCCGCGCGAGCAGGTGACCGTGGAGCCCGAGCCTTCTCCCGATGCATCCGGGCATGACGCTATTGAGCCGAGCCCGCCACAACAGGTGGAGGACGAGAAGCCCAAGAAGAAGCCGACAGCGGTCCTACTCGACGGTGGCGTGGTGCCCACGCCATTGCTGGCAGAACTGATCGCCAACGGGGCGAAAGTTCGCGAACTCATTCCACCGTGTGACGAGCCTGAGCCGCGGTATCGGCCGTCGGCGAAGCTGGCGGCGTTCGTGCGTATGAGGGATATGACGTGCATGTTCCCGGGGTGTGGGCGTCCTGCCCAGTTCTGCGATATCGACCACACCGAGCCCTATCCCAGCGGATCAACCCACGCGTCAAACACCAAGTGTCTGTGCAGAATTCATCACCTCTTGAAAACTTTCTGGATCGGCTGGTCTGACCGTCAGCAGCCCGACGGCAGCGTCGTGTGGACGACACCGAGTGGTCTGACCTATGTGACGCGGCCGGGCAGTCGGTTGTTCTTCCCGCACTGGAATACCACGACTGCGGAGTTGCCGCCGGCCGCCGGCGCATCGGCCACCACCGATCGCGGGGTCATGATGCCCCGCCGAAAGCGCACGCGAGCCGCCCAATGGGCCCGCCAGATCCGGGCCGAACGCGCGCGCAATGAAGCGCATCTCGCCGAGCGGGCCAAACCGCCGCCCGGCTGACGATTCGGGCGCACAATTGAGGCGTCCGTCCGATACGGGAGGCGCTATGAACGATCAGCCCTATGACCTTTTCGGCGATGTCTTCCGGCGGTACTTCACCCGCGCGGTCGACGTGTACCCAAACGTGGGTAGACGGCTCGTGCACCAGTTGCTGGCCTCGAGCGACGACGTCCAGGACCGGGTTGCCGAGGCGCGCCACGCCGCATTGGTGTGGAGCAGGGCTGAGTCCGCCGGCACCGGCATGACCTCGGAATGCTTCGTGATCACGCAGTGCGGGCTGATGTACGGCGCCAATTTCGACGACGCGACGCATCGGTTGCACTACCTGGCCACGCCGGCCGGGTTGTTCGACGCGTTCATCGATCGGGTCGAAGACACCCCACTGCAATCCGGTGAAGTCGTGGCAGTGGATCGGCGGTGCAGCCACGATCTCGAAGCCGCGCATCCGATGGATGCCGCGTTGCGCCGGATCCTCGACGAGTTCGAGACGCTGCGCGTGGACGTGCGCGTCGCTTGACGCGGGATCAATCGCCCACCCGCGCCAGGTCGGCCTGCTTCGACCGCGAATTGACTTGGTGGCTGCGCATGTTGGCTCTGGCGACCCGGTAGAGGAAGGCCGGGTGGAACAAGCGGGTGGGCGCATCTACCAAACCGGTGACCTTGAAGAATTGTGCGTGCACCTCGGCGTCGGTCTCGCACGCAGTCAGCACGCGGTCCACGAACCGGTTGGCCACTCGCATCGACGGCGTGCGGTGTCCTTCGACCTCGGGGAACGCCAGATCTGACCCCGCCGCCAGGTTCCACGCCACGCCGATCGATTTCGCGGCGGCCCGGAAGTAGCGCCGCGCCAGATCGGTGGTGCCGCCACGCAACGCTTCCCGCAGTGCCACTGCGTCCATGGCTGCCACCGACATGCCCTGCCCGTAGATCGGGTTGAAGCTACACATCGCGTCGCCGCACACGAGCAGGCCCGCGGGGAATCGCTGCATCTTGTCGTAGCGCCGCCACTGGCTGGACGGCAGCCGATGCTGCACCACCGGGGTGATCGGCTCACCGGCCCGCGCAGCAGCCACGAGCCGCGGGGGAGCGAACTCGTCGGCGTAGGCCAGCATGCCGGCAAGATCCCGCGGCGGCTCGTGGCCCACCATTCCGAAGACCGTGAAGATCCACAGGTCCTCCTCGTAGCGGAACAGGAACATCCCGTTCGGCCGATCGGGGACAGGTCCGATGATCGTCAGCATGACGTCGTAGGCGTTCGGCGGGATCCGCAACGCCTGGCTGACGTAGGTGGTGTGCATGACGATGCGGTCCTCGGGAGGGCGCCCGTAGCCGAGCCGTTCCAGGCAGGCCGGGGTGTGTGCGCCGCGGCCCCGGGCGTCGACGACGAAATCGGCGCTCAGCTGCTGTTCGTCTCCACCGTCGTGGCCGACGATGCGGGCGCCGGTGATGCGTGAGCGATCAGCGGTCGCGGTCAGCTCGGAGACGTCGTGGCCGTCGCGGATCGTCACGTTGCCCAAGGCCTGCAACCGGCGCCGGACATGGCATTCCAGCAGCGGCCTGCTGGGCTGGTACAGCGCCAGTGCCTTGTAGTCGGCCGGCGTGCCCGGGGCCCGGCCGGTGCGCCGCATGAGGTGCCCGCCGTAGGAAATGTAGAACCGCGACAGATCGCCGTCGTCCCACACCGGCGCGCCCGCTGCCGCGAGTTCGTCGAGGATGCCGGGAAAGAACTCACCGACCGTCTGGGCGCCCCGGGCCAGCAGGGCGTGGACATGCCTGCCCTGCGGAACGCCTCGACGGTTGCTCGGTGTCTCCGACAGCTCGTCGCGTTCGACGACGGTGACCGTGTCGTAGAAGTCCGACAGCACCCGGGCGGCCAGCAGACCGCTGATGCTTCCACCCAGGACCAGTGCGTGCTCGCCCAGCTTTGCCATGGCTGGCATTGTCGGGTCGTACGGAAGGGCGGGCCTAGGGTAGGCGACTACCCTACTTACTTCTTCGCGGCGGCCTTCTTCGCTGGAGCCTTTTTGGCGGCGGCCTTTTTCGCCGGTGCCTTCTTGGCCGGCTTGGCCTCTTCGTCATCGGAGTCCTTGTCGGAGTCCTCATCGGAGTCCTTGTCCGACTTGGCCGAGCCGCCGCCCTTGCGGGCCTTCACCGAGGCTTCGAGCTTGGCGAGCAGATCGGAGACGTCCTCGGTCTCATCGAGATCTGCCGGCTGCTCCTCGACCGAGAATGCTTCGCCGCCTTCGAGTTTCGCCTGCACCAGCTCGTAGAGCTGGGCCTGGTAGTCATCGCGGAATTGATCGGGATGGAAGTCGTCGGTCATCGACTCCACCACCTGACCTGCCATCTTCAGTTCGGCCGGCTTGATCTCGACTTCCTTGTCCAGCACCGGGAAATCGGGGTCGCGGATCTCGTCGGGCCACAGCAGGGTGTGGATCACCATCACGTTGCGCTTGGAGAAATCCTTGACCCGCAATGCCGCGAGCCGGGTCTTGTTGCGCAGCGAGAAGTGCACGATGGCCACGCGCTCGGTCTCGGCGAGGGTCTTGGCCAGCAGCACGTAGGACTTGGACGACTTGGAATCGGGCTCCAGGAAATAGCTCTTGTCGTACATCAGTGGATCGAGCTGTTCGGCCGGGATGAACTCGACCACTTCGATCTCGCGGCTGCGTTCCTCGGGCAGGGTGGCGATGTCCTCGTCGGTGATCACCACCATTTGCCCGTCGTCGGATTCATAGGCCTTGTTGATGTCCCGGAATTCGACGACCTCGCCGCACACCTCGCATACCCGCTTGTATCGGATGCGCCCGTTGTCCTTGGCGTGCACCTGATGGAACTTGATGTCGTGGTCCTCGGTCGCGCTGTAGACCTTGACCGGTACGTTCACCAGGCCGAAGGCGATCGAACCCTTCCAGATGGATCGCATTTGCCCAGTATGGCCGGTGATGAGCGCATGCGCGAAGAACCAAAGGCTCAGCGTCTAGCCGGGATGTGCCAACGCGTTGCGATCGGGCAGGTCGGCGCCTGCTCGGGCGACCGTCCAGGCCGCCGCCCGCGAGGCCCGGACGACGGCGTCTTCCAGTGCATCGCAGCTGATGGCACGCAGTTCGCGGCGCTTGTCGGCGCCCAGCAGACCCTGATCCCACAGGGCGTCGATCAAGCCGGCCATGAACGCGTCGCCGGCTCCCACGGTGTCCACCACCTCGACCGAGCGGGCGGGCACCCTGACCATTCCGGCAGCGCACAGCGCGAACGCACCTTCCGAGCCCACGGTCACCGCGACGATCGAGGGACCCATGGCCAACCAGGTGCGGGCGATCTTCTCCGGGGAGCTCCGCTTGTCGATCCACCGCAGATCCTCGTCGCTGACCTTGACGATGTCGGCGTGTTCCACGAGGCGTTCGATCCGGCCGCGGGCCGCGTCGTCGTCGGTGATCAAGGCCGGTCGCACGTTCGGATCGAACGTGATGGTGGCCGACAGGTGGTACGCGTCGAGCAGTGCGGCCACCGCGCGGCACCCGGGCTCAAGCACCGTGGCGATGGAGCCGGTATGCGCGACCAGCGGGGGGCCTACTTCGGGTGTGCCGGAGAGTTGCCACTCCAAGTCGAAGGTATAGCTCGGCGAGCCGTTCTTGAGGGTGACCTGCGCGGTGGGCGTGCGTTTGGCGCTCATGCTGCCCGAAACAAGGTCGACCCCAACGGCTTTGGCGTACTCGGCGATGCGCCTGCCGTGAGGGTCGTCGGCGATGTGCGTCAGGAAGTCGACATCGCGGCCCAGCCGGGCCAGCCCGAGCGCCACGTTGAGTGGGCTGCCGCCGACATGCTCGCTGGTGATGGCGCCGCCGCGTTTGACGATGTCCACCAGCGCCTCACCGATGACCAGAGCGCGGTTCATGATCGCAGTGCCTCCAAAGTGGCTCGGGCGCCGACGCGATGCAGCGAATCCAGCGCCCACAGATAGGCCTCGACGAACCGGGGTTCGGTCGCGAGGTCGCCGAACAGGGGGGTGTACTCGATGAAGGCTGTCGGGTTCTCGCGCTGCGAGCGGGCCAACGGTACGAGTGTCTCCGCCAGGGCGTCTTCGACGTTGATCGGTTCGCCTTGCTCGTCGACGCCCTCGGCGTAGCGGGCCCAACTGGCCACCACGGCCGCCGAGAGACGAATCGGCGCACCGGTCCTGAGGTTCTCCCGGATCACCGGCAGCAGCCACTTCGGGATCCGGTCCGACGAGCCGAAGCACAGCCGCACGATGGTGTCGCGGACACCCGGGTTGGCGAAACGCTCGATCAGCGTGCGCTTGTAGTCGTCCAGATCGATGCCCGGCACGGGCTCAAGCGTCGGGGTGCCTTCGGAATCCATGTAGTCGAGCAGGAATTCGGCGAACAACGGATCGGCTGCGGCGTCGTGCACCAAGCGGTAGCCGGCGAGGTAGCCGAAGTAGCACAACGCTTGATGCCCGGCATTGAGCAGCCGCAGCTTCATCAGCTCGTAGGGCCTCACGTCGTCGACCATGAGCACGCCGGCCTCCTCCAGCGGGGGGCGGCCGTCGGAGAACGAATCCTCCAATACCCAGGACGTGAACGGTTCTGCCACCACGGGCCACTGATCGGTGATGCCGAACTCCGAGTGCACCGTCTCGATCACGTCCGGCGTGGTGACCGGGGTGATGCGGTCCACCATCGAATTGGGGAATCGCGCATGGGTGTCGATCCACTCGCCGAGGCCCGGAGACACCCGATCGGCGTAGGTGGTGAATGTGCGCCGCGCCATGTCGCCGTTGCCCTCGATGTTGTCGCAGGACACGATGGTCGGTGCCGCGATGCCACGGTCGCGCCGCAGCGCCAGCGCGTCGGTCACCAGTCCGAACACGTTGACCTCATCGGGGGACACGGAGTCGAGATTGTAGCCACCCTCGGTGATGGTCAACGAGATGATCCGGGTGGAGGGGCTGGCCAGGAGTTCGACGACGCCCTCGGGATCGTCGGGGGCATACCGGTAGTCGACGATGGACCCGATCACGCGTGCCTCGCGGGTGCCGTCGGGGTGCACCAGCATCAGGGTGTACAGCCCGTCCTGGGCAGCCATGACGTTGGCCATCTTCCGGTCCGACGGCAATACCCCGACACCGCAGATGCCCCACTCGGTGGCCAGGCCCTTCTGCAGCAGCCGGTCGATGTACATCGCCTGATGCGCGCGATGGAACCCGCCGACGCCGAAGTGCACGATGCCGACCTGGACCTGGTCGCGGTTGTAGTTCGGGCGCGCCGCAGTGGGCTTTTGCGTAGCGGATGTTGTGTGCGTCACATCTGTCATGTTAGCGTGATGAGCATCTACTCGCACCCGTGAGCATTTGCTCACTGTATCGGGAAGTGGGGTCCAGTGTCCGCACCGACACCAGAGGATCTGCGACTCGCTCTGCGTGCGGCCTCGCTGTATTACCTCGACGGCCTCACCCAGGCCGAGATCGCGGCCCGGCTCGGGGTCTCCCGGCCCACCGCCGGGCGCCTGGTCGCCAAGGCCAAGGCCAACGGCCTTGTGCGCGTGGAGGTGGTGGTTCCTCCCGGCATCAGCGATGACCTCCACGCCGACGAGGAACGGGAACTCGAACGGCGCTTCGGCCTCACCGAAGCGGTCGTGGCAGCCAATGCCGGGCGGGCCGGCGCCGCGTTGCTGATGCGGCGCATCGCCGCCGACGACGTACTCGGGTTTACATGGGGCCCGGAGCAGGTCAGTGTCGCGACCGCGCTGGTGCCCGGTGTGGCAAGTTGCCGTGCGGTGGTCCAACTCGACGGCGCCATGTCCACCGCCGCGTATCAGACCGGCACCGAGCAGATCCTCACGCGGTGCGCCGACACTCTGCGCGCCGAGACCTTCCGGCTGCCTGCCCCGCTCTATGCCGACCCGGCGACCGTGGTTTCGATGCGCGGAGATTCGGTCATCTCGCGCACGCTGGACGCCGGACGGCGCGCCGACACCATGCTGTTCGGGGTGGGGGCGGTATCGACCTCCACGACGCTGTTCGAAGGCAGCTTCCTGGATATCCGGATGCTCGACGAGCTCGTCTCCCAGGGCGCCGTCGGTGAGATTGGCGGTCGCTTCTTCAACGCCCATGGCGAACCCGTTCACCATGAGCTGCAGCAGCGGGCGATGTCGGTGCCGCTGGAAGACATCCGCACGTGTGAGAAAACCATTCTGGTCTCCGGCGGCGCCGGTAAGTATCAGGCCATCCTCGGTGCTCTGCGGGGCAAGCTGGCCCGGCTGTTGGTATGCGATATCGATTGCGCCCGTTGGTTGTTGGCGCAGAAATGAGGTTGTCATGAGATTCGCAAGAAAGCTGGCCGCGGTCGTCGCGGCGGCCGGCCTGGCCCTGACGGCCGGTTGTGCCGGGGCGGGCTCGCTCGGCGCCACCGATCAGACCGTGACCATCGCGATGGTGTCGAACTCGCAGATGACCGACGCCCGCTCGCTGGCGAACCGGTTCGAGGCCGCCAACCCGGATATCAAACTCAGGTTCGTCACCCTGTCGGAGAACCAGGCGCGGGCCAAGATCACCGCGTCGACGGCGATGGGCGGCGGGGAATTCGACGTCGTGATGATCAGCAACTACGAGGCTCCGCAATGGGCCGAAAACGGCTGGCTGGTCAACCTTTCCGACTACGCGCGCAACACGCCGGGCTATGACGAGAACGACTTCATCCCGTCGCTGCGGGAATCACTGTCCTACAAGGGCAACATGTACGCGGTGCCGTTCTACGGCGAGTCCTCGTTCCTGATGTACCGCAAGGACCTGTTCGAGCAGGCCGGTATCGAGATGCCGCACAACCCGACGTGGCAGCAGGTCGCCGACGCCGCGGCCAAACTCGACAGCCAGGACATGGTCGGCATCTGCCTGCGGGGCAAGCCCGGCTGGGGTGAGGTGCTGGCCCCGCTGGACACCGTGATCAACACTTTCGGCGGGCGCTGGTACGACGAGAAATGGAACGCCCAGCTCACCAGCCCCGAGGTGGAGAAGGCCGTCAACTTCTACGTCGACCTGGTCCGCAACCACGGCGAACCCGGCGCCGCGACAAGCGGTTTCGGTGAATGCGCGACGCAGTTCGCACAAGGTCGGGCCGCCATGTGGTACGACGCGACATCGGCGGTCTCGGTGCTGGAGGATCCCGCGTCGTCGAAGGTGGTCGGCAAGGTCGGCTACGCCATGGCGCCGACGGTCGAGAAGCCCAACTCCGGATGGCTCTACACGTGGGCGCTGGGAATCCCCAAGAGCAGCGACAAGCCAGACGCCGCATGGAAGTTCATCTCCTGGATGACTGACCAGAACTACATCAAGCTGGTCGGTGAGCAACTGGGGTGGGCGCGGGTGCCACCGGGCAGTCGGCTGTCGACCTACCAGATTCCCCAATATCAAGAAGCGGCAAAGGCATTCGGTCAGGTGACGCTCGACTCGATCGAGGGTGCCACCCCCGCCAAGCCGACGGTGCAACCGGTGCCGTACACCGGCGTGCAGTTCCTGGCCATCCCGGAATTTCAGGACCTCGGAACCCGGGTGAGCCAGCAGATCAGCGCGGCGATCGCCGGGCAGAAGTCCGTCGCCGATGCGCTGGAGCAGTCGCAGAAATACGCAGAGGTCGTCGGCAAGACCTACCAGGAGAAGCCATGACAACCAGTCAGTTACCGGCCGAAGCCGACGCGCTGACCGAGGCCGAGCACGTCGCACGGATCAAACAGAAGCAGGATCCGGGGGTGTCCCGGGCCGAAGGCTGGCGCCGCCGCGGGCCCCTGCTGCCTGCGCTGATCTTCATGATCATCGTCACCCAGATCCCGTTCCTGTTCACGCTGTACTACTCGACCCTGTCGTGGAACCTGGTTCGGCCCGGCTCCCGGCACTTCGTCGGGCTGCAGAACTACCTCGACGTCGTCAAGGACGGAACCTTCTGGCAGGTCGCGATCAACACGGTGGTCATCATCGTGGCGACCGTGCTGCTGTCGGTGATCATCGGGCTGGTCCTGGCGCTGCTGCTCGATCGGGTGTTCCTCGGCCGCGGTATCGTCCGCACGCTGCTCATCACCCCGTTCCTCGTGACACCCGTTGCGGGAGCGCTGATGTGGAAGACCGCGATGCTCGACCCGGTGTTCGGCATCATCAACTGGGTGCTGTCCCCGCTGGGCCTCAAACACGTCGACTGGGTCAGCCAGTTCCCGCTGACCTCGATCATCATCGCGCTGGTGTGGCAGTGGACCCCGTTCATGATGCTGCTGATCCTCGCGGGCCTGCAGTCCATGCCCCGCGACATCCTCGAAGCAGGCCGGGTTGACGGCGCCGGTGCGTTCCAGCTGTTCCGTGAGCTCACCCTGCCGCACCTTCGGCGGTTCATCGAGCTGGGCACGGTGCTCGGGGCGATCTACCTGGTCAACACCTTCGACCAGATCTACATGATGACCCAGGGCGGGCCGGGTACCGCGAGCGCGAACCTGCCGTTCTACATCTACCAGCGCGCCTTCCTGGGCTTCGACATCGGCCAGGCCGCTGCGATGGGCGTGATCGTCGTGATCTTCACGATGATCATCGCGAGCTTCGCACTGCGATTGATCTTCAAATCGTTCACGGGCAAGGAGGAGGCGGCCTGATGAGTACCGTCACGACGAGCGCGACGCCGGAAACGGCCGACAACAACGGAAAAGTCAAGCGGCGCAAGTTCGATCCGTGGGGCGTGGTGGCCTGGATCGTCGGCCTCGGGTTCTTTTTCCCGGTGTTCTGGATGGTGCTGACCGCCTTCAAACAGGAGGTCGACGCCTACACCACGACGCCGAAGATCTTCTTCGTGCCGACCCTCGACGAGTTCAAGGCGGTGTTCGCCAACGGCGTCGGGACCAGCCTGCTGAACTCGCTGTACGCCACCACGGTGTCCACGGTCCTGGTGCTGGCCCTGGGTATCCCGGCCGCCTTCGCGCTCTCTCTGAAGCCGGTGCGCAAGACACAGGACGCGCTGTTCTTCTTCATGAGCACCAAGATGCTGCCGATCGTCGCGGCGATCATCCCGCTGTACGTCATCGTGTCGAACATCGGTCTGCTGGACAACATCTGGGCGCTGATCATCCTGTACACCTCGATGAACCTGCCGATCGCGGTGTGGATGATGCGGTCGTTCTTCCTGGAGGTGCCCGGGGAGCTCCTGGAGGCCGCGAGCCTCGACGGCGCGAGCACGTGGCGCTCGGTGCGCGAGGTGATCCTGCCACTCGTGTCACCAGGGATCGCGGCCACGGCGCTGATCTGCGTGATCTTCGCCTGGAACGAGTTCTTCTTCGCGGTGAATCTCACTGCGGTGCAAGCCCAGACCATGCCCGTTTTCCTGGTCGGCTTCATCGCGGGTGAAGGCCTGTACTGGGCCAAGCTGTGCGCGGCGGCGACGATGGCCGCGCTTCCGGTGGTTCTCGCGGGCTGGGTCGCGCAGAACAAACTGGTTCGTGGTCTGTCCTTCGGTGCCATCAAGTAGGGAGTTAGAACAAATGGCTGCAATCACTTACCGCAACGCCTCGTGCATCTACGAGGGCTCGGACAAGCTCGCGGTCGACTCGCTCAACCTCGACATCGCCGACGGTGAATTCGTGGTGCTGGTCGGCCCGTCCGGATCCGGGAAGAGCACCGCGCTGCGGATGCTGGCCGGCCTCGAGGACATCGACGAGGGCGCCATCGAGATCGGCGGCAAGGACATGACCGGGGTGCCGTCCAAGGACCGCGACATCGCGATGGTGTTCCAGAACTACGCGTTGTACCCGACCAAGACCGTCGCCGAGAACATGGGCTTCGCCCTCAAACTGCGTGGCGTACCCGCCGACGAGCGGCGCCGCAAGGTTGAGGAAGCCGCCAAACTGCTTGACCTGGAGCCATTCCTGGACCGCAAGCCCGCCAAGCTGTCCGGCGGCCAGCGTCAGCGCGTCGCGATGGGCCGAGCCATCGTGCGTGAGCCGCAGGTGTTCTGCATGGACGAGCCGCTTTCGAACCTGGATGCCAAGTTGCGGGTACAGACCCGCACCCAGATCGCCGCGCTCCAGCGCCGGTTGGGCACCACCACTGTCTACGTCACCCACGATCAGGTGGAGGCGATGACGATGGGGGACCGGGTTGCGGTGCTGCGCAACGGCAAACTGCAGCAGTTCGCCTCACCGTCGGAGCTCTACGACAAGCCGGTCAACGAGTTCGTCGCCGGATTCATCGGATCGCCCGCGATGAACCTGGTCAAGCTTCCCGTCGTCGCAGACGGTGTGCGGGTGGGCGAGAACTCGACACTGGAGCTGGAGCGTGAACAGCTGACCCGGTTGAACGGGCTCTCCGAGGTCACCATCGGCATCCGGCCCGAGCAGCTGGAGATCGTGGACTCGGGCGGCATCGAGGTGGTGGTCGATCTGGTCGAGGATCTCGGCAGCGAGGCCTATGTCTACACCCATGCGGGCTCGGGCTCCGGTGTGGAGCTGGTCGCTCGGTGCAACCCGCGTACCGCGCCGAAGCTGGCCCAGACGGTGCGGCTGCGCAAGCACCCCGAAGGTGTCGTGCACCTGTTCCACCCGGAGACAGGCGCGCGCATCTAGCCTGGGGTGATGGAGCGCTACGAACGGGTTCGGCTGACGAACCCCGACAAGGTGCTCTATCCCGCCACCGGAACCACCAAAGCCGAGGTGTTCGACTACTACCTCAGCATCGCCGAGGTCATGTTGCCGCACATGGCGGGCCGGCCGGTGACCCGCAAGCGCTGGCCAAATGGGGTGGACGAAGCGTCGTTCTTCGAGAAGCAACTCGCGTCGTCGGCCCCGGACTGGTTGGCACGCGGCACCATCGTGCACAAGTCGGGAACGACGACCTACCCGGTCATCGACACGCGTGAGGGGCTGGCCTGGATCGCACAGCAGGCCGCGTTGGAAGTGCATGTCCCGCAATGGCGATTCGACCACGGCGAGATGGGGCCCGCGACGCGGATCGTCTTCGACCTCGACCCCGGCGCGGGCGTCACCATGCCGCAGCTGTGCGAGGTGGCCCATGCGGTGCGTGAGCTGATGAGTGACATCGGTTTGACGACGTACCCGTTGACCAGCGGCAGCAAGGGCCTGCATCTGTATGTGCCGCTTGCCGATCCGGTCAGCTCCCACGGGGCGTCTGTGCTCGCGCGGCGGGTCGCCCAGCAGCTGGAGCACGCCATGCCGCAACAGGTGACGGCCACCATGACCAAGAGCCTGCGGGCAGGCAAGGTATTCCTGGACTGGAGCCAGAACAACGCGGCCAAGACCACCATCGCCCCGTACTCGTTGCGGGGCCGGGAGTATCCGACGGTCGCCGCGCCTCGCACCTGGGAGGAGGTCGGTGATCCGGATTTGCAACATCTGCGGTTCGATGAAGTGCTGCAAAGGGTTTCGCGGGACGGTGACCTGCTCGCCGGGCTTGACCACGACGCCCCCGTGGCCGACAAGCTCACCACCTACCGCAGTATGCGCGATGCCGCGAAGACGCCGGAGCCCGTACCCAAAAGCGTTGTCCCGTCGGGCAACGACGACCGGTTCGTGATCCAGGAACACCACGCCCGCCGCCTGCACTACGACCTGCGGCTGGAACGCGACGGCGTGCTGGTGAGCTGGGCTGTCCCCAAGAACCTGCCCGAGACCACGTCGGTCAATCACCTCGCGGTGCACACCGAAGACCATCCCATCGAGTATCTGGACTTCCACGGCACCATCCCGAAAGGGGAGTACGGCGCGGGCAACATGATCATCTGGGACACCGGCACCTACGAGGCCGAGAAGTTCCGCGTCACAGACGATCCCGAGGACAAGAACGGCGAGGTCATCTTCACACTGCGCGGCAACCGTATCGACGGCCGGTACGCCCTCATCCAGACCGAAGGCAAGAACTGGCTCGCGCACCGGATGAAGGATCAGCCGCGCGTGCAACTGCAGGACTTCGCGCCGATGCTGGCCACCGAAGGGTCCGTCGCCAAACTCAAGGAATCCCAGTGGGCATTCGAAGGCAAGTGGGACGGCTACCGGCTGCTGGTCGACGCAGACCACGGCAAGCTGCAGTTGCGCTCACGCAGGGGGCGTGATGTCACCGGTGAGTATCCGCAACTACAGGCGCTTGCCGCCGATCTCGCCGACCACCACGTGATTCTCGACGGCGAAGTCGTCGCGCTCGACGAGGCAGGCGTACCGAGTTTCGGTGAGATGCAGAACCGGGCGAGATCTACTCGGGTCGAGTTCTGGGCGTTCGACATCCTGCTGCTCGACGGCCGGTCGTTGTTGCGGGTCAAGTATGTCGATCGGCGTCGGGTTTTGGAGGCGCTGGCCGCCGGTGGCGCGCTGATCGTGCCGCCGCTGTTGCCCGGTGACGGTCCCGAGGCCATCAACCATGCGCGCGAGCAGCGGTTCGAGGGCGTGGTCGCCAAGAAGCGTGATGCCACGTATCAACCTGGTCGGCGGTCGGCGTCGTGGATCAAGGACAAGTTCTGGAATACCCAGGAGGTGGTGATCGGCGGCTGGCGTCAGGGCGAGGGTGGGCGCAGCAGCGGTATCGGTGCGTTGATGCTCGGAATTCCGGATGAGGGTGGGCTGCACTTCGCCGGCCGGGTCGGCACGGGCTTCACCGAAAAGGAACTGGGCAAGCTGAAGAAGCTGCTGGCTCCGCTGCATACCGACGAATCACCGTTCAATGCACCACTTCCCACCCTTGACGCGCGGGGGGTGACGTTCGTGCGGCCGGAGTTGGTCGGCGAGGTGCGCTACAGCGAACGCACGTCCGACAAGCGGCTGCGTCAGCCCAGCTGGCGGGGCCTGCGCCCGGACAAGACGCCCGACGACGTGGTGTGGGAGTGATCGCGTCTCTGCGGTGATCAGTCGTGTTTCGCCGCGTAGCGCAGCAGGACCGTACCGCCCGGGAAGGTGCGGTTCTCCAACAGTCGCAGCGACACGTTGAAGCCATAGATGAGTTTGCCCACGCAGTTCAGACTGCACCGCAAGGCAAAATTCATCGCGGGGGCGAGGCGATCTCGGTGTCGAGTCACCGAGACTGACGTCAGGGACAAATTCCGCGACTCATTTGTCCCTGGTGTGAGTTTCGGCGCGGCGGTGATTGTTAACGCAGACCGTCAGCTGACGGCAGCGCCGACAGCTTCCTCCAAACCCCGGGTCGCCAGCTGGTCGGCCAACTCGTTGTCGGCGATACCCGCATGGCCCTTCACCCAGAACCACTCGACCTGGTGCAGTGCACAGGCGGCCTGCAGCCGCTGCCAGAGGTCGACGTTCTTCACCGGAAGCTTCGCCGCGGTCAGCCAGCCGTTGCGTTCCCAACCGAGCACCCACTTCGTGATGCCGTTGCGTACATAGGTGCTGTCGGTATACAGGTGCACCACCACAGGTCGGGTGAGGGCCTCGAGCGCCATGATCGGCGCCGTCAGTTCCATCCGATTGTTACTGGTGACTCCCGGTTCCCCGCCGAACATTTCGCGGACGTGTTCGCGGTGACGCAGCACGGCACCCCAGCCGCCGGGGCCGGGATTCGGGCGGCACCCACCGTCGGTATGTATCACGACGACGTTGTCGCTCATCGGTTCTCCAAGGCCTCGCGCAGCAGCCGCACGGCTCTCGGGCCGACGCCGTGCAAGGCGAGCAGGCCGTCGAGATCTGCGGGCAGATCGGAAAGTTCGCGGTAACCCGCATCGATGAGCGCGCCCGTCGCGGGCCTGCCGATCCGGATGCCGTCGAAGGCGGGGCCACGGTCGGCAGGCTCGGTCATGGCCTGAGGATAGGCATTGCGGCGACAACCGCATCACGGACGCGCCGAGATCACCGCCGTCCGAACCGACATCCCGAGATCTCGGTGCCGCAGCGTGGTGATGCGGCGTCCCGGCTGGACCGCGGCTTTCACCGGACCCGTGAGGTCGCCGAAGAACCCGGCCGTCGCATCGATGTCCGCCACGACGTACGTGATACCCCACAGCGTCGATGGCCCGTCGGATACCGTCTCGCGCGATCCGACCACCTCGATGATCACCTCCCCGAACCGGAAGAAGATCTGCCGAATGGGTTGCCCGCCGAGTTCGCCGTCGCGTTCCCGGCGCGGGTGCACGCCGATGTCGGCGAGCGATTCCACTGTGCGGTCCAAGCCGGGGGAGAGCACCACGATGTGGTCGATGCCGGTGACTCCGTTCGGGTGCGTGGCAGGCTCGGCGGCGGCAGCGGTCGACGGCTTCGTCGGAATCCCGTCGAGATCATCGGGAAATGCCGGCGGCAGGCCGCGCAACGACCACCCGACGATGCCGCTGCCTCGGTCGCAGGCTCCGAGTCGGATACGGACACCGCCGATACGACACACCGAATCGGAGTCAACACTGAATCCGGCGCGGGCCCACGCGTCCGCGGGATCGGCGATCTGAATTTCGTCGACGGTGATGCTCATGGCGGGCCCAGCTTACGTCGCTCCGCCGGCGATCACTTGCGCGGCGGCTGCAGGACTTTCATCGCCAAACGCATGATCGGTTCCGGCACCCGGTCTTTGGACGAGAGCGCGGCATCGGCCGCGCGGGTCCGCAGCGGCGTACCGCGGCCGAACCACCGGTTCAACGGGCCGCCTGATGGTTCCAAATCGACGTGCAGGGGTGGTTTACCGTCGGCGGCGCCCAGCGCATGGGAGATGACGACGCGCTGGATCTCGCTGGTGCCTTCAAAGATGGTGTACAGCTTGGCATCCCGGTACCACTTCTCGACGGGGTGATCGCTGATGTAGCCCCAGCCGCCCATGGTCTGGATGGCCCGCTCCGTGGTGCGGACCGCCACCTCGCTGGCGGCCAGTTTCGACATCGAGCCCTCGCCGCGGTCGAACGGCACCCCGGTGGCCGCCATCCAGGACGCCCGCCACGTGAGCAGTCGCGCGGCATCGATCTGCGTGGCCAGGTCGGCGAGCGGGAACGCGATGCCCTGGTTGTCGATGATGGGCGCGCCGAACGCTTCCCGGCGGTTCGCGTATTCGGTGACGTATTCCAGTGCGGCCCTGGCAATTCCGAGCGCCTGCGCGGCGACCATCGGTCGGGTCTGCTCGAAGGTGCCCAGCGTTGCCGAGCCCGAATGCCTCGCGCCTTCGACAGCTTCGCGAGCTCGTGCCAGCTTGTACTCGAGTTTCTCGTGGCCGCCGAGCAGATTCTCGGCCGGGACCCGGACGTCGTTGAACCTCAGTTCTGCGGTGTGCGAGGCGCGACAGCCGAGCTTGTCGAGTTTGCGCACCATTTCCAGTCCCGGTGTGCCGCCTTCCACGATGAACAGCGCCTGGCCCTTGTGGCCGAGCTCCTTGTCGACGACGGCGTTGACCACATGCACGTTGGCGATGCCACCGTTGCCGATCCACATCTTGTGACCGTTGATGATCCAGTCGGCGTCGGGCCCCGGGCCGCTACGGACGGCATACGTGCGGAGATTGCGCACGTCGCTGCCACCTTCGGGTTCGGATATGGCCAGCGCCGCGAGCTTCAGATCGCCCGGGCTGCCGAAACATTCGGGCGCCCACTTGAGCATCTGTTCGGGCGAGGCGGCCTGGCCGATCGCCGACAGCGCCAGTGCGGGCATGACGACGGCGAGGCCGATGCCTGCGCAACCCCAGAACAACTCCTCCATGAACATCGGCAGGGACAGCCCGGTCGGATCGCCGATCAGGTCACGGTAGAACAGCGGGCTGTAGAAGCCTTGGGCCGCTGCTTCTTCCAGAACCGGCCAGGGGAACTCCTGACGTTGGTCGTAGTCGGCGGCGACCGGGCGCACGACCTGCTCGGCGAACTCGTGCGTGCGGCGGGCCAGGTCATGCTGGGCCGCGGTCGGGGTGAGGTCGAATGCCACGGCGAGGGGGTACCCTACTGCGGCGGAAAAAATGCGCGAGCTGTCCGATTCGGGACGGCCGTGATGCTGTCCGGGGCTGGTGTTGCGGATGTGACGACCTCGCGGCGAGGTCGCATGAGCGTGGCCGGCTCAGGCGTCGTCGACGCTCACCCGCAGCCGCGGTTTGGGCTCGGTGCCCGGTGCGGCGACGCGTGCCCAGATCGCGTCGACCATCGGCTGTAGCAGCAGCTCGCCCATCTGCCGTACCAGCACGGTGACCACCTGGGCGGATTCGCGGCGTTTGACCGATGCCCGCCCGGAGGTGCGCAGCTTGCCGACCTCCCGCTGGGTGAGTTCGACCAGCACGTCGAGCAGGTGTAGCCGTTCGGCCGACGGGTCGAGGAGGGCGCGGCGCACGTAGTTCACCACCGCTGGGTTGTCGCGCAGCATCTGGCGGACGGCCTCGTCGCGGACCGCCACGGTAGCGTTGGCGGGCACCTGCGCCAGCGTCGATGCGAAGTGGTCGGCCACGAGCTGATCGACGGCATCGCGCAATCCGGCCTTGGTCTTGAAATGGTGCTGCACCAGGCCGAGGGTGACACCGGCCTCGGCGGCGATGGTGCGCAACGATATTCGGTCCTCGCCGTGTCGTGCGTACAGCTCGAGTGCGGTGTTGCGAATTCGGGCCTTGGCGGTCAGGTCCTCGTCGTTCATCAGCCCACGCCCCATACAGTCGACCAGTAAACGATACAAGTGTATCGTCTGCGGCATGTCGGAACTGTTTCCTGGCTACCGCGCCACCTGGGAAAGTGACCAACACCGTGAGCTGCGCAGGCACGCCGCGGAGTTTCTGCGCAAGGAGGCCACGCCCAATCAGGAGCGGTGGGCCCGCAACCATCAGGTCGACCGGGAGTTCTGGACCAAGCTCGGCGACGCCGGTCTGCTCGGCCTGGACCTGCCCGAGGAGTACGGGGGCACCGGAGGCGACTTCGGCTACTCGGCCATCGTCGCCGAAGAGCTTGCGCTGGCCCATGATTCGGCCTCGGGTTGGTCGGTGCACTCGCCGATCGTCGCGCACTACCTCAACACCTACGGCAATGACGAGCAGAAGCGGCGGTGGCTGCCCAAGGTCATCAGCGGCGAGTTGGTGCTCGCCATCGCCATGACGGAGCCGGGCACCGGGTCAGACCTGCAGGCGGTGCGCACGACCGCTGTTCGCGACGGCGACGATTACGTCATCAACGGGTCGAAGACGTTCATCTCCAACGGGTCTCACTGCGATCTTCTGGTGATCGTCGCCAAGACCGACCCGACCGCGGGAGCGGCGGGCGTATCGCTGATCGTCGCCGAAACCAATGATGCGCTACAGGGTTTCGAACGTGGGCGGGTGCTGGAGAAAGTTGGACAGCACGGTCAGGACACCCGTGAGCTGTTCTTCACCGACATGCGGGTGCCTGCCGCCAACCTGCTCGGGGCCCAGGAAGGGCTGGGGTTCTATCAATTGATGGAGCAGCTGGCGCGCGAGCGGCTCGTGATCGCATCGATCTGCGCGGGCATGGCCGAAGCCGCTGTCCTGGAGGCGATCAAATACACCAAGCAGCGCGAAGCCTTCGGGCGCGAGCTGATCAAGTTCCAGCACACCCGATTCGAGCTCGCCGAGCTGAAAGCCGAGGTGCTGTCCATCAAGACCACCGTCGACTACTGCGTGCAGCAGCTCATCGACGGCACCATCGACCCCGCGCTGGCCTCGATGGCCAAGCTGGTGGCCGCCGACAAGGGCGTCGCCGTCGTCGATCGATGTGTGCAGTTCTTCGGGGGATACGGCTACATGATGGAGTACCCCATCGCGCGGGCCTACGCGGCCGCGCGCGTCAACAAGATCTACGGCGGCACCAGCGAGATCATGAAGGAGATCATCAGCCGAGCGCTGTGACGCAGGTGCACGGCCGCGCCCACCGCGGGCACGCACGAAGTGTGACATCGTTTGAACATGAGCAACCGTGACAACGCCGCTGACGAGTACAGCGTCGATGACGACGACCAGTTGACTCAGGAGGACGCGCTCATCGACCGGGGTGTCGATGATCTGCTCGACGAGGGGTACACGCCTCCGGATCGGTGGCGGGAACCGCGCGATCACGAGACTCTCGACGAGTTGCTCGCCGAGGAGGAACCCGACCCGGCAATGCAGCTCGACGACCCCGACTATCCCGATGAGCAGGCCGGCGACGACGAGGTCGGAGACCGGCGTTCGGGCCGCCTGGTCGCACCCAATGCGGGTTTCGGCGAAGACGACGAGGACGAGATGCTCGGGTATGAGGTCGGCATCGACGGGGGCGCGGCCTCCGCTGAAGAGGCCGCGGTCCACATCATCCCCGAATCATCGCCGGATGGTGGCCCGTCGTTCTGACGCCACCGACACCGTGAGCACCAGCAGGCCGCCGACCGCGAGAAGCGCACCGGCAGCAGCGGGAGCTGTGTAGCCGTAACCCGCCGCGATGACGAGTCCGCCCACCCAGGCGCCTGTCGCGTTACCGATGTTCAGCGCGGAGTGGTTGAGCGCGGCGGCCAGGGTCTGCGCGTCGTGCGCCACGTCCATCAGCCGCGTCTGCAGCGCGGGACCCACCGCGGATCCGGCCGCGCCTACGCCGAACAGCACCAGCAGCGCGGTCCACGGATTGTGGGCGGCCGCGACGAACACCGCGAGCAAAACCCCGAGTGTGCCGAGGGACAGGTAGAGCGCCCGAATCACCGACATGTCGGCCAGCCGGCCGCCGACCAGGTTGCCGAGGACCATGCCGAGGCCGAACACCATGAGCGCGACCGGCACCAGGGTGCGGGACAGCCCGGCGACGTCGGTCATCGTGGTGCTGATGTAGGTGTAGACGGCGAACATGCCGCCGAAGCCGATCATGCCGACCAGCACGGCCAGCCAGACCTGGGGGCGGCGCAGCGCGCCGAGTTCGGTCAGCGGACTGGAGGCGTGCATGGTGCGCAGGTGGTCGGGCAGCCAGAACCACAGCGCTGTCAGCGTGATCACACCGATGGCGACCACCAGGCCGAATGCGCTGCGCCAGCCCAGCGCCTGACCGAGCCACGACGCGATCGGCACGCCGAGCACCGTCGCGATGGTCAGACCGGAGAGCACGTGCGCTACGGCCTTGGCCCGGTTCTGCGGTCCCATCAGGTGCGCGGCGGCCAGCGCGGCGATTCCGAAGAACGCGCCGTGCGGCAGGCCTGCGACGAAGCGGGCCGCGACCAGGGTCGAATATGAGGGCGCCACCATGCTGGCGAGGTTGCCCAGGGTGAACACGGTGATCAGGCCCAGCAGCAGCGCCTTGCGCGGCAGCCGCGCGGTCACGGCCGCGATGACCGGTGCGCCGACGACGACGCCCAGTGCGTAGGCAGAGATGACGTGGCCTGCGGTGGGTTCGCTGATGCCGAAGCTCGCCGCGATGTCGGGCAGCAGACCCATGGCTACGAACTCGGTGGTACCGATACCGAAGCCTCCCAGCGCCAGCGCGACCACGGCGAGCCAGCGCACGGTGGGATCGGGTGCGACCACGGAGACGGGTCCTGCCGGGCGGTTGGGGGAAGTCGTCGTCATGCGGATACGGCTCTCCGGTAGGGCGGGATGTCGGAGCTCTCGGGCGGCATTGGCGAGAACGGCGTCTGCAACGCTATCGGGACTTCTGATGTTCCATCAACTTACTTTTGCATTTTGCAGGCAAAAGTGAGCGAGGTTACGCGCACGACAGATCGACCGTGGGTGAGGTGCTCGCGATGATCTTCTACGAAGTGGGTCGGCCCGCAGGCCCATCGACGCGCTGTAGGTGTGGCTACGCCTTGGCGATGACGTGTTCGGCGAACTTCTCCAGGTGCCGGATCTTGCGGTCCAGCGGCTCGGTGTCCTCGCCCTTGATATAGGGCAGCCGGAACCCGACGATCACATCGGTCACGCCCTTGTCCTCGAGGCGCTTGATGCCGTCGAGGGTGAACGCGTCGGCCGAGATCACGTGAACCTCAAAGGGACCGGTATGCCCCTCCTCCTCGCGAATCCGGTTCAGCCGCTTGATCAGTACGTCGAGGTCGTCGGTGCCGCCGCCGTGCATCCAGCCGTCGCAGCGGGCTGCCCGGCGCAGAGCGGCTTCGGCATGCCCGCCGACCAGGATCTGAACCGGCCGCGACGGCGCGGGCGTCATCTTGGTCTTGGGAATGTCGTAGAACTCGCCGTGATACTCGAAATACTCACCGGTGGTGAGCCCACGGATGATGTCGATGCACTCGTCCATGCGCTTACCCCGCTTGGCGAACGGGACGCCCATCAACTCGTAGTCCTCGGGCCACGGACTGGTGCCCACGCCGAGGCCGAGCCTGTTGTCGAACATGGCATTGAGCGACCCGACCTGCTTGGCGACCAGGGCAGGCGGGCGGATCGGCAGTTTGAGCACGAAAAAGTTGAACTTCAGCGTGGTGGTCACCGCGCACAGCGCCGAGGCGAGCACGAACGCCTCGATGAAGGACTTGCCGTCGAGAAACTCGCGGTTGCCATCGGGGGTGTAGGGATATGTCGAATCCGACTCGAACGGGTAGGCGATGCTGTCCGGAATCGTCATGGCGTGGTAGCCGGCCGCTTCAGCTGCCTTGGCCAACGGGATGTAGTAGGTGGGATCGGTCATGGCTTCGGCATAGGTGAACCGCATGGCCTACACACTAGAACGTGTTCTAGAAGTCGCGGGAGTCAATTGTCGGCAGCGTGGGACTACGATTGACGGGACTGCCTTTCGCGATGCGCCTGTCGCCCGAGGGGGATCGGAGTGAACTCGATGTCAGAGACCCCACACGCGGTCATTGCTCTGCAGATCAGCGACATGATCCGCGACATCCAGCAATCGCCGCACGCCGACGTTGACGTCGACGCCATCCTCGGTGAGCTCGCCGAGAGCGGCGTCAGTTATATCCCGGCCGCGCAGCACGCCGGCATCACCATCGCATCGCGGGACGGCAAGCTCCACACGGCAGCGGCCACGAGCGAGTACCCGATCCTGCTCGACAAGTTCCAGCAGCGGGCCGGAGACGGCCCCTGCCTCACCGCGGCCTGGGATCAGCACGTCATCAAGGTCGACGATGTCGAGTCCGAGCAGCGGTGGCCCGCCTACTGCCGGGATACGCTCGACGAGACTCCGATCCGGTCGATCATGGCGTTTCAGCTGTACGCCGATCAGCAGACGATGGGTGCGCTCAACTTCTACGCCGAGCGCCCCTACGCATTCGACGCCGAGGCGGTAGAGGCCGGTCTGATTGTGGCCACCCACGCCGCGCTGGCGTGGAACCTGCTGCGGCGCGACGAACAGTTCCGCAGTGCGCTGGCTACCCGCGACGTCATCGGCCAGGCGAAAGGCATGCTGATGGAACGCTTCAAGATCGACGCTGTGCAGGCTTTCGAGGTTCTCAAGCGCTTGTCGCAGAACTCGAACACGCCTCTCGTCGACATTGCGCACGAGATCGTGACGGCTGATCGTGCCTCCGATGTCGTCGACAACTGACGAAGCCGGCCGCTCGACCCCGCGCGCTCGCGCCGACGCCGCCAGGTTGAGGGTCAACGAGCTTCAGCAACGCCGCGCTGAGCTGGCCCGGGGCATAGCACCCACGGCCCAGGACGTCGCGTACGCCAGGCTGCGCGCGCAGCAGTCACGTCAGAACGCCACGGCCGCCCATTTGGCTGCCGCGCAACGCCATACCGAGGCCGGCGAGGCTCATCGGCGCGCTGCCGCCGCGCACGAGCAGGTGGCCATGCTCGCGTCCAACGGTGAGGCGAGCAAACACCAGGACGCCGCGGAGATGCACCGCAACGCGGCCGAATGGCATGAAGCCGCCGCCGCGGCCGCGCGCGACGCCGCAGCAGCCGATGCCGAAGCCAGTTAGGCCAGTTCTTCCATCAGCAGCAAAGCGCCCTTGACGGCGCCTTCGACGGACCGGAATGCCGTGCAGCTCACCCTGATTCGGGTGTGCCTGCCGCGCCGGTTGACGGCGTCGACGGTGACCTCGCCGGTCTGACCGGAATCGACGAAGGCATTGCCTATCAGCGGTCGGATCCCGTCGAGTGGCAGCCCCATGTCCAGCGAGGTGAATACGGTGCCGGTGGTCTCGTCGGAACGCAGACCCCACAGATCCTCGCAATGCCGGTTCCACACCACCACGCGCATCTCGCGGTCGACAACCACCATGCCGAGATGGATCGAGTTGACCAGTGAATCCAGGAACGTCCGGGCGTCGTCGAGTTCGATACTGCGTTCTCGCAACGTGTCGTTGATGGTGTGTAGCTCGTCGTTGGTGGACTGCAACTCCTCGTTCATGGTTTCGAGTTCTTCGTTGGTGGACTGCAGTTCTTCGTTGGTGGTCTCCAACTCCTCCACGGTCGACTGCAGCTCTTCGTTGGTGGTTTCGAGTTCTTCGTTGGTGGACTGCAGCTCCTCGTAGGCCGCCTCCAACTGGCGGTTGGTCTGCACCACCTTGTCGACCAAGGCTCGGGTCGCGGTGACGTCGAAGAACACGATCGACACGCCCAGCAGGCCGTTCTCGGCGTCCACCAAGGGGTTGACGTGGATCTCGAACCACACCGTCTCCGCGCCGGGACGTTGCCACTTGACGTCCTGGATCCGCGCCGAACGGCGTTCGACCTTGGCTTGCTCGATGTAGGCGCGCAATTCGACTGGACGGTAGGAGACTTCGAGATCACGCAGCAGGCGGCCGATGTCGCGGGCCGAGAGCCCGAAGATCGACTCGGCCTGCTGGTTGATCATGGCGACGGTGTCTTCGCCGGTGACGACGATCTGGGCGACCGGGCTGGCGCGGAACGCCAGCTCGCGCACGGTGCTCAGACCGGGCAGGTCACCGTGGCGGTCGTACATGGACGCTGCCGGATCGTAGCGCTCCAGGCCGGTGTGGGAGCCTGCCGCTTTGCGGAACACCCGGTGCTTGAGGTTCAGCGGAGTGAACCGGTCGGCGTGGCTCAGCAGCATCTCGGCGTGGCCGAGAAACAGTGTGCCCTGTGCGGCCAGCGCGAAATGCAAGCGGCCCAAGACGTTTCGTTGTGTTTCGGCGTTGAGGTACATCAGGGTGTTGCGGCACACCAGCAGGTCGACGCGTGAGATCGGAGCGTCTTTGACCAAGTCGTTGCGACCGAAGATGACCGCACGGCGCAGATCCTTGTGAAAGATGTAGCGGCCGTTGAGCTGTTCGAAGTAACGGGCCAACAGGGGTGCGGGAACCGACTCGATCGCCCTCTCGTCATAGGACGCGGCGCGGGCCTCGGTGAGGGCTTCCTCGTCGATGTCGGTGGCGTAGATCTTGACCCGCTGCCGGAACGCGTCCGGCCCGAGGGCCTCGGCCAGCAGGATGGCCAGCGTGTAGGCCTCCTGGCCCGAGGCGCAACCCGCGCTCCACACCCGGATGGGATCGTCGGGGCCGCGTTCGGCGAGCATGCGGGGGATCACGTCGGTGCGGACGAAATCCCAGGCGTCGGGATCGCGGAAGAACGAGGTGACGTTGATCAGGATGGTGTTGAACAGCGCAGAAAACTCCTCGGAGCTCGCCTGCAGCACGTCGAGGTACTGGTCGAACGTGTCGTAGCCGGCATGGTCCATGCGGTGCCGTACTCGCCTGATCAGTGACGTGCGTTTGTAACCGGTGAAGTCGAATCCGCGCGAGTCGCGCATATAGCGCAGTAGCGCCTCGAAAGACTCGTCCGTCGGTTCCATATCGCCCCGTTCAACCGTCTACAGGTTGTGCTGAACACTACTCGGGGCTACAGCGAATTCTCCGGACCGATAACTGCCCACACGGTCTTGCCGGTGGACGTCGGTGTGCTGCCCCAAGCGCGGGCCAGCGCCGCGATCACCGCAAGCCCGGACACCGTGTCGCCGCCCCGACGCGGGTCCTCGTGCCGAACCGCAGGTGCCCGGCTGTCATCGGAGACCGCGATGGTGACCGCGTCATCCCGGCTTTCGACAATGAGTCGCGGCGCGCTGAGGGTGTGTTCCAGGACGTTCTCCACCAGAACATCGACCACGATGGCGGCCACCGGAATGAAGTCTGCCTGCGACCAGTTCGTCAACCACTCGGCCACCAGTTGCCGCGCGCGGCGCAAGCTCGAATGCACCGCGGGCAACTGAGCACGTGCGCGCCGACGCGGCGGTTCCAGGTCGTCGCTGCGGGCGGCCGCGTGCGCGGACTCGAGCGTTGAGTACAGCGGGACGTACCGGGTGATGCCGTTGCGCCTGATCGCATCGCGCCCGCCGGCATTGCGGCAGACCAGAATCAGGGGCACGTCGGGCCAGACGCTGACGTGCCAGCGGGCGCTGGTGAACACACACCATGCCGACTCGGCCAAGACCTGCAGATCGGTGACATCGACGATGACTGCCCGAGGCTCATCCAGCGCTGTCTTGATCACGGCGTCGCGCAGCTCGCGATATGTGCTGCCGTCGAGGACGCCGTCAACGTTGAGCACCTGACTCTTGCCCCAGGTGTGTGCCGACACGGCAATGGGGCTCTGTGAGCTAGCCACCGCGACCCTCCGATTGACGGGTCGTCGCCGACAGGCGTTCGCCGAGTACCGATACCGCGTGCTCGGCCTCGTCGGCGATCTTGTAGTACCGTTCGGCGATCTGCCCGGGGCCGGTCTGCTCTGCGAGGTGCCGCGACAGCTTGGCCTTTTCCTGCAGACTGCGTACCGCGACCCACAGCGCGGTCTCCATTTCTTGATCGCGGGCCCGCAGCAAGGCTTCGGCCGTCCACGCATGGCCGACGCGGCACCGATAGCTGCCCTTGCCCACGGTGGCGAGCGAGCCATGGCAGTCCGGGCAGATGTAGCCGGACGGGGGGCCGAGCGCCTCGCTGTCGAAGTCGGTCGAAAATGGTTTCGCCATCGCAATTCTGTTCTCGAGCTCCATGGAGTTGTCAGGTTCCATCTGTCGTTCCTCGATCACCCGCCCAGTGAGCTGTTTGATGAGGCCTCCCATCTCTGCGGCGTCGGCCTGATGGTCGATCACTCCCGCCTCGACCGCGTTCTGCGGCATCGACGCGAACAGCGCATCGGATGGAGTCTGTGCGATGGTGGTGCCACCCCGGGACCGGATCGCGGCCGAACCGAGCACACCGTCGTCGAGCACGCCCGACAGCAGGACGCCGATGGCGCGCGGGCCGAACGTGAGGGCGGCTGATCTGAACAACGCATTGATGGCCGGGCGGTGGCCATTCTCGGTCGGCCCTTCGGTCAACAGCGTCTGATGGTCGTGGACCAGCAGATGGCGATCCGGCGCCGCGACATAGATGGTTCCGGGTTCCAATGGCGCGCCGGTCAACGCCGTCCTCGCCGGTAGTGGGCCGGCTCGACTGAGGATTCTCGCGAGCACGCTCGGAGCGTCGGCCGGCACGTGCAGTACCACCAGTACCGCATAGGGCAGATCCGGTGTGAGGCCGGCTGCCAAACGGGTCAACGCTTCCACGCCGCCGGCCGAAGCGCCGACCGCAACCACGCCTGTTGCCCCGTCAAAGTCTGTCATTGCGCACCTTTATGTGCCCTGGTTACCCAACCTACGCCTAGGCAATGCATCGCGACACGGCATGATTTCCGTGTGCGGCCCTGGCTTACCCGCAATGTCCGGGTGCTCTCCGCGGTGTCGTTTCTTCAGGACGCCGCGAGTGAACTTCTCTATCCTTTGCTGCCCATCTATCTCACCGCTGTCCTCGGCGCGCCACCGGCGGTCGTCGGCGCCGTCGAGGGCGCCGCCGAAGGGGCCGCCGCCCTGACGAAGCTGGCGGCGGGCCCGCTCGGTGACCGGTTTGCGAAGCGGCCGTTGATCGCCACCGGATACGGTATGGCCGCACTGGGCAAGGTGATCGTCGCGGCTGCCGGGGCCTGGCCCGGCGTGCTGGCTGGCCGCGTCGTGGACCGATTGGGCAAGGGGGTGCGGGGCGCTCCACGGGATGCCCTTCTGGTCGCCGGCATCGACGAGTCCTTCCGCGGTCGGGTTTTCGGATTCCACCGGGCCATGGACACTTTGGGTGCTGTGGTCGGCCCGTTGCTTGGCCTCGCGGGCTATGAACTGCTCGACCACCGGATCCCGCCGCTGCTGTGGATCGCGGTGGTACCTGCCGTGCTCAGCGTGGCGCTGGTGTTCATGGTCACCGAGAAACGCCGGGCGCCCGTTACGGCGCGTACGCCGACCTTCGCGCGGGTGCGCGATCTGCCGGCCCGCTACTGGCGGGTGACGGCCGTGCTGGTGCTGTTCGGGCTGGTGAATTTCCCTGACGCACTGCTGTTGTTGCGGCTCAACGAGCTCGGCTTCTCCGTCGTCGAGGTGATCCTGGCCTACGTGACCTACAACGCGGTGTACGCGATCTCCAGCTACCCGGCGGGACTGCTGGCCGACCGGATCGGGCGGTTGCCGGTGTTCGGCGTCGGGTTGGTGTTCTTCGCGGTCGGCTACGCCGGGCTCGGGCTGACCACCGATCCCGTGGTGGCCTGGCTGCTGATCGGGGCGTACGGCCTGTTCACCGGCTGTACGGACGGGGTCGGCAAAGCCTGGGTGTCGTCGTTGGTGAGCACCGATCTGCAGGGCAGCGCCCAGGGAGTTTTCCAGGGCCTCAGCGGTTTTGCCGTGCTCGGCGCCGGACTGTGGGCCGGGCTGCTGTGGAACGGCATTGCGGGCCAGGCCGGGCAGCTGCCGCTGCTGGTGTCAGGCGTCGCAGGCGGTGTGTTCGCGGTGGGGTTGCTCGCCACCACTGTCGTCACTCGACGACGGTGACCTCCACGTGCGGCAGCGCGAACGGCGGCGCGCCGATGCCGACGATCGAATAGCTGCCCTGCGTGGTACGTTCGGTGATTCGCGCGTCCACGCATCGGGATTCGATGGCAAGCCGTACCGGGCCGACGTTCGCAGCGGCCGGTGCGTCGAGAATCGTTCCACGCCAGTGGTATCGGCCGTCGATGGGGTCCACGTGTCCGGTCAGGCGGACGTGAACGGGGTGTTCCTGGCCGGCGATCTGCAGCGTCGCCGCGCCGTCGTATACGTCGTCATCGTCGGCCTCGGCGCCCGTACCCGCGCTCGTCGGCAGCGCGCCGCCACGCGGTGCGGCGGCGGGCAGGAACCCGGTACGGCGCCACAACCGGCGCGCTATGGGGCCCATCAGCCCGACCTCTTCCAGGAACGCACCCAGCGGGGCGAATCCGGCGATCTGAGTCTCGTGTCGGTGGCTGCTGGCGCGAGCCATCGCGCGGGCCGCGCGGGCGTCGAGACCGACGCGGTGGTACTGCACCTTGTTGGTGAACAGGAAGCGGAAGAACAGACCGCCGACCCCGTTGAGATTGCCGACCCAGGCGCGGGTGATCCACGGCATCGTCGGCGTGCGCTTGCGCAGCCCGTCGCGGGCGAACTGGATGTGCCTGGCCTCTTCGGTGACATGAATCCGCATGAGGCGCTGGATCATTGGCTGCAGTTCCGGATCATCCATCATCTGGCGCTGCAGCGAGTCGAAGATCTCCTCACCGATCAGCGCTGCCACCCACAGCAACGAGCCGCGAAATGCGAACGGCAGGGCGTTGATGATCATGCGCTGGTACAGCCGCGGGCGCACCGGTTTGGCGTCGACCTTCTCGATGGCCTTGCCGAACATCACCATGTGCCGGGTTTCGTCGCCCAGTTCGGTGAGTTCGTAGTGGGTGGCGCGGGCGGTGGGGTCCTGATGCATCATCTTGCGCAGCAGCGCCTGGTTGAGGATGTTCTCGAACCAGATGCCCGCCGAAAGCGTGTTGACCAGCTCCTGGCGCGACAGCTCGATCTGCTGGGCGCGGGTCATGCTGTCCCACAACGGGGTTCCGTACAACGACACCGTCTTCGGGGGCAGATAGAACTTGTCGGGGTCCAGCGGTGCGTCCCAGTCGATGTCTACGACCGGTGCATAGGATTTGCGCACCGAACCCTTGAGCAGGCGCTCGGAGAACTCGTCACGTGTGGCGGCGTTGGCCGCCCTGACCGAAGTTGTCACCGTTGACGTCCCTTCGACTGACCGGAGCGAAGCTGCCCATCGAAATTAGGGCTCTTCGCAACATTTAGTCAATACCTACGGTACCGCATACTTTGGCGCGCTGTCGGATCGTTACCCTTCGGGTGTGCGCCACATCCATGTCATCGGTATCGGCGCGGGCGATCCCGACTACGTCACGGCACAAGCGGTTTCCGCGCTCAACGACACGCAGGTGTTCTTCGCGATGGACAAGGCGCCGCGGCGCGGGACCGATTCCGACGAGTTGGTCGCGCTGCGACGAGCCGTCTGCGAACGCTTCATTCGCGAGCCCGGTTATCGGTTCGTGGAACTGGTCGACCCGCCACGCGCCACCACCGGGGAGTACACCAGTGCCGTCGCCGACTGGCACGCCGAACGGGCCAGGATCTGGGCTCAGGCCATCGAGACCGAGCTGGGGCCGGACGGGACCGGTGCGTTTCTCGCGTGGGGAGATCCGTCGCTGTATGACAGCACCCTGCGCATCCTCGACCGGGTCGCCGAGCATGTGGAATTCGACTACGACGTCATCCCTGGCATCACCGCTGTCCAGGCGCTGACGGCGCGGCATCGCATACCGCTCAACGACGTCGGCGAGCCGGTACTGATCACCACGGGCCGCCGGTTGCGCGACGAGGGCATCTCGGGCACCGCGGTGGTGATGCTGGACGCCGAATGCTCGTTTCAGGATTGCCCGCAGCAGACCCGGATCTGGTGGGGCGCTTACCTGGGCACACCCGACGAGATCCTGTTCGCCGGCCGCGTCGGCGAGGTGGGTGAGCAGATCGTCGCGGCGCGGGCCGAGGCGCGCGAACGCCACGGCTGGATCATGGACACCTACCTACTGCGATCGGCAGACTGACACCCATGACCTCATTTCTGTTGCGCGCCGGGCTGACCGGGCTCGCACTGTGGATCGTGACGCTGATCGTGCCGGGAATGAGTTTCGTCGGCGGCGACACCACGCTGCAACGCGTCGGCATCATCTTCGTCGTCGCGGTGATCTTCGGCGTCGTCAACGCCATCATCAAACCGATCGTTCAGATCCTCTCGATACCGCTCTACATCCTGACGCTCGGGCTCATCCACATCGTGATCAACGCACTCATGCTGTGGATCACGTCGAGGATCACCGAGAGCACCACCCACTGGGGTCTGCAGATCAACGAGTTCTGGTGGACCGCGATCTGGGCGGCGATCGTGCTGTCGATCGTCAGCTGGCTACTGTCACTGGTCTGGCAACCCGAGCGCTGAGAGCTGCTCGGCCAGATCGGCAGCCGTATCGGCGGCTGCCTCGGTGTTCCCGTCGTGTTCCAGCGCCCAGCACGCCGCCAGCGTGCGATAGGCGAGTTGCTCGGCGACCACCACCGTGGGCCATAAACGTTCGGCGGCAGCGCGTTGCGCGGCCGATCCACCGACCCCGATGTCGTACGCGGGCAGCATCGCCATCGCCTGCAGCTGCAGATCGCGGCGATCCGTGCGGGCGATCGGTGAGGTGACGTCGCCGGCCGCAAGATGCCTGACTGTCGTGTCGACCGCGGCCAGGGTGGCCGAGATGGCAGCGGTGAGTCCGGCAGGCGGACGGCTGCGCTCGGTCACCCAATACACCAAA
The DNA here is from genome assembly GCF_001570425.1 of Mycolicibacterium brisbanense. Taxonomy (GTDB): domain Bacteria; phylum Actinomycetota; class Actinomycetes; order Mycobacteriales; family Mycobacteriaceae; genus Mycobacterium; species Mycobacterium brisbanense. The sequence continues at coordinate 40,191 of NZ_BCSX01000007.1, read as the reverse complement.
AGGGCCACCGCACAACCGATTAGCGTGTCACCGCCGCGGGCGAGCAACAGGCTCCCGACGTCGGCGACCGGGGCGCCGCCCGACGCGATGGTCAGCGCTGCGGGCGTGATGAAGATGACGGCCAGCGTGTAGTTGCGCACCACGAACATCTCGATGGTGAACTGCAAGGCACCCAGCACCACGGCCAACCACACTCCCTGCGGGTGCAGGGCCAGGATCGCCCCCGCGACGCCGAGGCCCAGCCAGGTACCCAGCGTCCGTTCGATGCCGCGCTGTATGGTCCGCGTCCAGTCGAATCCCTGATGCAGCATCAGCACCGCAGTCGCCATCGCCCAATACGCGTGGCTGATACCCAGCGCGCCGGCGATGGCGCCGGCGATCAAGACGGCGATTCCGACGCGGCCGGCCAGTCGCAGCGAGTTCGAACCCGGGGTCGCGGCCCGGCGCAACAATGTGGCCGCGCTGGGCCTGCCGAGCGGAACCCCTTCTGCGCCATGGTCGTCGACGAAGGCGTCGGCGGGCACGGTGGCCAGATGCCTGGCCAGCTCGGCCCCGTCGAACGGCAGCGGCCGACCCGTGTCGGCACTGCGCATGGCCTCGGCGAACAGCGCGTGCAGCCGACGGTTGATCACCCTCAGGCGGTAGAGGGTGTCGTCCGGTTTGGGCTGCACCGGCTGGTAGGTGACCAGAGTGATCCACGCCGTGTGCAACAGCGTGGCGGCCCGGTGCCGGGCTGATGCTTCGGCGGCCCCGTCACCGATCGTGTCGATGTACCCGGCAATCGCCGTCGCGGCGGCCGCCACCGCGGCGCGCTCCGGGCCGCGCGGACGCGCGAGCGCGCCCGCCATGTGAACCACCCACGCGAAGGCGCCCCCGGCCAGCACGAGCGCCGCGAGGTGCAGCGGCGACAGATGCGTGGTGGCCACGCCCGTGCCGGCCGCGCACGCCAGCACGAACAGGTAAGCGCCGGGTGGTCCGATGGCCAGCGCATTGCACACCAGTGCGGCGACCATCGCGATCACCGTCACCGTTCCCACCGCCAGCCACGGCGTCGCGGCGGCCCAATCCCCGAGTGCCACCGCGGCCGCGAAGCACAGCACCACCGTGCCCAGATACATGCCCCGGTTGAGATAGGGTCTGCCGCTGCCGTACACGGACGTGAACCCGCCGATGGTGGCGATCAACCCGGCAGCGGTGTGCCCTGCGGCCCAGCCGACCAGGACCGGGACCGCCATGCACAGCCCGGCGCGCAGGGCGAACAGAAAGCGCTGCGGCCCTGGGTTGAGCACGAAGACGTTGCGCAGCGGGTGGGAAACCGGTTTTGGCGGCGGCCGCTCTGGCATGGATACCAGCATGCTCGGTGTCGGCCTGACACACTGGAAGGCGTGCCCGAGTTGCCTGAGGTAGAGGCCCTCGCCGACCACCTGCGTCGACATGCCACCGGACGGCCGGTGACGCGCGTCGACGTCGCCGCGCTGTCAGTGCTCAAGACCTTCGACCCGCCGGTGTCGGCGCTGCACGGGCAGACTGTCACCGGGGCGGCCCGGTGGGGCAAGTACCTGGGGCTGCAGGCCGGTGAGCTCTACCTGATCACCCACCTGTCGCGCGCCGGCTGGCTGCGCTGGTCGGACAAGCTCGCACCCACCCCGCTCAAACCGTCGGGGAAGGGACCCATCGCGCTGCGGGTCCATCTCGACGGGCAGGGCTTCGACCTCACCGAGGCAGGCACGCAGAAGCGGCTCGCGGTGTGGGTGGTGCGTGATCCGTCCGACGTGCCCCAGATCGCGGCGCTCGGGCCGGACGCGCTGGCACTCGATCAGGCCGCGCTGGGTGCCGCGCTCGCCGGCGAGAGTGGCCGGATCAAGAACGTGATCACCGACCAGAAAGTGATCGCCGGGATCGGCAACGCCTACAGTGACGAGATCCTGCACGTGGCCAAGCTGTCGCCCTTCGCGACGGCAAACAAGCTCACCGAGGCCCAGCTGGCCGATCTGCACGATGCGATGATCTCGGTGCTGACCGATGCGGTGACCCGCTCGGTCGGGCAGCAGGCCGCCACGCTGAAGGGCGAGAAGCGGTCCGGGCTGCGTGTGCATGCCCGCACCGGGCTGCCCTGTCCCGTATGTGGTGATACCGTGCGGGAAGTGTCCTTCGCGGACAAGTCTTTTCAGTACTGCCCGACGTGCCAGACCGGCGGCAAGGTGCTGGCCGACCGCCGGATGTCGCGGCTGCTGAAGTAGCGACACTTGACAGTCACCGCAGACCAGCCCACCTGGGTGTCGGGCACCGCCGCGACCATGACCATCCTCGCGACAGGGCTGGGCGCCAGTATCACGGCGGCAGACCCGGTCATCCTCGCGGCCAACATCTCATCGGTACGGGCCGGCTTGCATCTGACCGCCGGAACCGCCAGCTTCGTCGCGAGCGTTGCCACGCTCACGTTGGCCGCGACCGTCCTGGGAGCCGGGGCGCTCGGCGACAAGTACGGCATGAAGCGGATGTACACCCTCGGTCTGCTGGGCACCGTGGTGTTCGGTGTCCTCGCCGCCGCGGCGCCCAACGCCGCCGTGCTGATATTCGCCCGTGGCGCAATCGGTGTGGCGTTCGCCCTGCAACTGGGGCTGTCGCTGGCCATCATCAACGTCGTCTTCGCGCCACCACGCCGGGCGGCCGCGATCTCACTGCATCTGGGCGCGAGCTTCGCCGTCGCGGTTCCGATGCCGGCCGTCGGCACCCTGCTGGTTCAGCACATCGGTTGGCGCACCGGCTTTCTCGTCGCACCTGTGGTGGCGCTCATCGCTTTGGTCCTACTCCTGCGGTACGTGCCCGAAACGCCGCGCGGTGCCCGGCGACTCGACGTACCCGGCCTGCTTCTGGTGGCGGCGGCCTTGCTGGCCACGGTCTACGGTCTGGCACATCTGCAGGGTGGGCTGAACACCACGGCCATCGTCTGCATAGTGTTCGGGTTGGTCGCGGGCGCCGGATTCGTCGTCTACGAACTGCGTACGCCCAGCCCCGCCCTCGACATGCGGATCTTCCGGTCCGGGGCGTTCGATGCCGCGGTCTTCGCCGGCGCCAGTTTCAATTTCCTGGGCGGTGGCATGACCATCCTGCTCGCCTTCTATCTCGTCTCCGTTCGTGACGAATCCTCCACGCTGCTGGGGTTTCTCATGGCACCGGCGGCGCTGCTGTCCGCACTCGGCGCGGCGGCAGCGGGCCGTGCGGCCGCACGAGTGGGTGGGCGAGCGGTGTTCGTCGCCGGACTGCTCCTGCTGCTGGCCGGGTTGCTGGTCCTGACCAGGCTCGGAGAACACAGCCCCCTGTGGGTGCTGTTCGCGGCCGTCGCCCTCAATGCCGTCGGCGCCGCCGTCGCGGAGACAATCGAAGCGACCATCATGCTCGAAACCGCTCCCGTCGAGTTGAGCGGCGCCGTCTCTGCGGTGAAAAGCGGTGTGGGCCAAGCTGCCTACTCCTTGGGGCCCGCGGTGTTCGCGCTGATTGGCACCACGGTGTTTCTGCACTCCGGCCGGGACAAGCTCGCGGGCGCCGGGATCACCGACGATCAAGCGCGTGAGGCGTTGAGGGCGGCCCATGGCGGCCCCGGTGCGGTCGGCGGCGCCAACGTTTTGGATCCGCAGCGGGCGCGGGAGGTTGTGGCAGGGGCTCAGGCGAGCATGGTCGACGCGATCCATACGCTGGGCTGGATACTGACCGCGGTGCCCGTGGTGGCGATTGTCGTCGTGCTCGTCCTGGTGCGACCACGCCGAAAGAGCGCCCGCACCGGAAGCGTTTCTTGACAGCTGTCTAACTCGGTTATCCTGCTGCCATGACCCGCCAGAAGATCCTCATCACCGGTGCCAGCTCAGGCCTTGGCGCAGGCATGGCCCGACAGTTCGCGGCCAAGGGCCGTGATCTGGCTTTGTGTGCGCGCCGCACCGACCGGCTCGACGAACTCAAAGCCGAGCTGGCAGATCGTCACCCGTACATCAAGGTGGCGGTCGCGGCACTCGACGTCAACGACCACGAGGCTGTGCCCCGGGTGTTCGGCGAATTATCCGAGGAACTCGGCGGGATCGACCGCGTCATCGTCAACGCCGGCATCGGAAAGGGCTGGCCCCTGGGCGAGGGCAAGCCCTGGGCCAACAAGGCCACGCTGGAAACCAATCTCGTTGCCGGACTGGTGCAGATCGAGTCCGCGCTGGAGATGTTCAAGAAGTCCGGGTCCGGGCACCTCGTGCTGATCTCGTCGGTGCTGGGCAACAGCGGCGTGCCGGGCGGCAAAGCGGCCTACTGTGCGAGCAAGGCCGGTATGTCGTCGCTGGGGGAGTCGCTGCGTGCCGAGTACGACAAGGGCCCGATCCGGGTGACCGTCATCGAGCCGGGCTACATCGAGTCGGAGATGACGGCCCGGTCGAACACGACCATGCTCATGGTCGACAACGAGACCGGCGTGCGCGCGATGGTCGAAGCCATCGAGAAAGAGAAAGGCCGCGCCGTCGTGCCGCGGTGGCCCTGGGCTCCGCTGACCCAGGTGCTGCGGCTGTTACCGCCCAAGTACACCAAGCGTTTTGCGTAGTGGGTTAGGCGGTGCGGCCTCGCTCGACGCGGTAGCGGCGCACGAGGGCGTCGGTGGATGAGTCGGTTTGTTTGGCGGGGGAGGTGTCGGCGGTGATGACGGGCAGGAGTGCCTTGGCTTGGGTTTTGCCGAGCTCGACGCCCCATTGGTCGAAGGAGTCGATGCCCCAGATGGTGCCTTCGGTGAAGACTTGGTGTTCGTAGAGGGCGATGAGTTGGCCGACGACCGACGGGGTCAGCTTGGTTGCCAGGATCGAGGTCGACGGCCGGTTGCCCGGCATCACTTTGTGCGGCACCACTGAAGCCGGGGTGCCTTCGGCGGAGATCTCGGCCGCGGTCTTGCCGAACGCCAAAACCTGTGTCTGCGCGAAGAAGTTGCTCATCAGCAGGTCGTGCATGCTGCCGGTGCCGTCGGCGGTCGCCAGGTCGTCGGTGGGCTGGGAGAACCCGATGAAGTCGGCGGGGATCAACCGCGTGCCCTGATGCAGCAGCTGGTAGAAGGCGTGCTGACCGTTGGTTCCGGGTTCGCCCCAATAGATTTCACCGGTGTCGGTGCTCACCGGCGTCCCGTCGGCACGCACCGACTTGCCGTTGGACTCCATGGTCAGCTGCTGCAGATACGCCGCGAACCGGGACAGGTCGTTGGAGTAGGGCAGCACCGCACGTGACTGTGCGCCAAAGAAATTCGAGTACCACAGGCCGATCAGGCCGAGCAGCGCCGGGGCGTTGGCCTCCAGCGGGGCGGTGCGGAAATGCTCGTCGACAAGGTGGAACCCGGCCAGGAACTCCGCGAAGCGCTCCTTGCCGATCGCCGCCATCACCGACAGGCCGATCGCCGAGTCCACCGAGTAGCGGCCGCCGACCCAGTCCCAGAAGCCGAACATGTTGTCGGTGTTGATGCCGAACGCGTCGACCAGTTTCTTGTTGGTCGAGACCGCCACGAAGTGCTTGGACACCGCGGCGTCGCCCAGCGATTCCACCAGCCAGCGCCGCGCGGCGGTCGCGTTGGTCAGGGTCTCCAGCGTCGAGAAGGTCTTGGATGCGACGATGAAAAGCGTTGTGGCGGGGTCGAGTCCGTCGAGTTTCGCAACCAGGTCGGCCGGGTCGACGTTGGACACGAAGCGCGCCGAGATGCCGACGTCGGCGTAATGGCGCAGCGCGTCGTACACCATCACGGGACCCAGGTCCGAGCCGCCGATGCCGATGTTGACCACAGTGGTGATGCGCTTGCCGGTGGCTCCCGTCCACTCACCCGAGCGCAGCTTGTCGGTGAACGCGCCCATCCGGTCGAGCACCTCGTGCACGTCGGTCACCACGTTTTGGCCGTCCACGGTGAGCTCGGCGCCGACCGGCAACCGCAGCGCGGTGTGCAGCACCGCGCGGTCCTCGGAGGTGTTGATGTGCTCGCCGGCGAACATGGCGTCGCGCCGCTGCTCCAGTCCCGCGGCGCGGGCCAGGTCGACCAGAAGCTTCAACGTCTCACGGGTGACGCGGTGCTTGCTGTAGTCGATGTAGAGATCGCCGACGGTCAACACCAGCTCGGTGCCGCGGGAAGGATCCTCGGCGAAGAACTCGCGCAGATGAGTCTCACCGATTTTGTCGTGGTTACGAACCAGTGCTTGCCAGGCGGGCGTGGCCGAAATGTCAGCGCTCATATGGAGAACCCTAGTGCGGCCCGATGGGCAATGGAGTAAATGATGGAGGTATGGATACCGCCGCCTTGTTGAAGTCAGTTCCAACCGGCCTGTGGATCGGTGGTGAGGAACGTGAGGGCTCGTCAAGCTTTAATGTGCTGGACCCCAGTGACGACCAGGTTCTGACGTCCGTCTCCAATGCCACGCCCCAGGATGCGATCGCGGCGCTCGACGCCGCCTGCGCGGTCCAGGCCGACTGGGCGGCCACCGCTCCGCGGGAACGCGGCGAGATTCTGCGGGCGGTCTTCGAGAAGATCACCGAACGCGCCGACGACATCGCCGCGCTGATGACCCTTGAGATGGGCAAGGTGCTCGCGGAGAGCAAGGGCGAGGTGAAGTACGGCGCCGAGTTTTTCCGCTGGTTCGCCGAGGAGGCCGTCCGCATCGACGGGCGCTACACCGCAAGCCCCGCGGGGAACGGTCGCATCATCGTCACCAAGCAGGCCGTCGGCCCTTGCTACGCGATCACGCCGTGGAACTTCCCTCTGGCCATGGGCACTCGCAAGATGGGTCCGGCGTTCGCCGCGGGCTGCACCATGATCGTCAAGCCCGCGCAGGAGACCCCGCTGACCATGCTGCTGCTCGCCCAGCTGATGGACGAGGCCGGTTTGCCCAAGGGTGTTTTGTCGGTGCTGCCGACCAATGATGCGCGTGGAGTCACCACGGCGCTCATCGACGACGGCCGCCTGCGCAAGCTCACCTTCACGGGTTCGACGGGCGTCGGCAAGGCGCTGGTGAAGCAGTCGGCCGACGCGTTGTTGCGCACATCGATGGAGTTGGGCGGCAACGCGCCGTTCGTCGTATTCGACGACGCTGACGTCGATGCCGCCGTCGACGGCGCGATCCTGGCCAAGATGCGCAACGGCGGTGAGGCCTGTACGGCCGCCAACCGGTTCCACGTCGCCAACGCCGTGCGCGAAGAATTCACCGACAAGTTGGTCAAGCGGATGAGCGAGTTCACCCTCGGCAAGGGGCTCGACCCGTCCTCCACGTTGGGTCCGCTGATCAATTCCAGCCAGGTCGCCACGGTCACCGAATTGGTCTCCGACGCTGTGTCGCGTGGCGCGACGGTCGCCGTCGGTGGCGTCGCTCCCGGCGGCCCCGGCAATTTCTACCCGGCCACTGTGCTCACCGATGTGCCTGCCGACGCCCGCATCCTCAAGGAGGAGGTGTTCGGTCCGGTCGCGCCGATCATCGGATTCGACACCGAAGACGAGGGCATCAAGGCAGCCAACGACACCGAGTACGGACTGGCTGCCTACGTCTATACGCAGTCGCTCGACCGTGCGCTGCGGGTCGCCGAGGGCATCGACTCCGGCATGGTCGGCGTGAACCGGGGCGTCATCTCCGACCCGGCCGCACCGTTCGGCGGCGTCAAAGAGTCCGGCTTCGGTCGCGAGGGTGGCTCCGAGGGTATCGAGGAGTACCTCGATACCAAGTACATTGCGCTGACGCGTTAGCGCGCGGACATTGCGCCCATCCAAGTAGGGATTTCCCCAGCGCGCCTTCCCGATTCGGCGCCGCAGGCCACTTAGACTCTCATGCTCGAACCCTAGACGGGAGGGCATGGACGTGACTGCGGCGCCGGTCCGGGTTCCCGTTCGCCGGGCTACCACCGCCCGCCGCGACATCCCGGCACTGGACGGCATCCGTGCTGTTGCGGTGCTGCTGGTCGTGGCCGCCCATGGCGGCGTCCCGGGACTCGGCGGCGGCTTCATCGGCGTGGATGTGTTCTTCGTGCTCAGCGGATTCCTGATCACCTCGCTGCTGCTCGACGAGTACCGCAACACCTACCGCATCGATCTCAAGGCGTTCTGGGTTCGCCGGGCGCGCAGGCTGCTGCCTGCGATGCTCGTGATGACGCTGGCCGTGGTCGCTGCGCGGGATCTGTTCCCGCCGGACGCGGTCGCCGGGGTGCGCAACGACGCCGTCGCCGCGTTGTTCTGGATTGCCAACTGGGGCTTCGTGTTCCAGAAGGTGGACTACTTCACCCAGGGCGGCACCCCGTCCCCGTTGCAGCACACCTGGTCGCTGGGCGTGGAGGAGCAGTACTACCTCATCTGGCCGCTGTTGTTGGTGGGCGTGGCGTTGTTGCTGCGTCGACGCTCGGCGGGCACCGTGCGATGGGCGGTGGTCGGCATCGCCGCGGCGGGTGTCGTGGCGTCGGCCGCCGAAGCCATCCTGCTGGTCGGTGACAGCACGCAGGACGTCAACCGGGTCTATTTCGGCACCGACACGCGTGTGCAGGCGCTGCTGGTCGGGGCGGCCGCGGCGGCCCTGCTGGTACGGGATTGGTCGGCGCTGACCATGTCCGGCACGCTGATACGCACTCGCCGTCTGCGCTGGGTCGCCTGGCTGCTGCCAGTGGTGGGGCTCGCGCTGCTCGCGGCGGCGGCACACGTGGCCTCGGGTAGCGCCGACGACTTCCGCCGCGGCCTGCTGATCGTCGTCGCGGTCGGCGCGGTCCTTGTGGTCGCGCCGGTCGCACTGGATCAGGACGGCTACGTCGCGAAGGCACTGGCCTGGCGTCCGCTCGTCGCACTCGGTGCCGTCTCCTACGGCGTATACCTGTGGCACTGGCCGATCTTCTTGATCCTCAACGGCGAACGCACCGGGTGGACGGGCTGGTCGTTGCTGGCGCTGCGGTGCGCGGTCACGCTCTCGGTGGCCATCGCGTCGTGGTGGCTGATCGAGCAACCCGTGCGGCGCTGGCGTCCCGCGCACGTGCCGATGCTGCGGCTGGCCGCGGCGACGGTCGCGACGGCGGCCGTGGTGACGATGGGCGTCCTGCCCGTCCCGCAGCCCACCGAACGCACCGGCCCGGACGTGATGTCGGCCGCCCTCAAGGAGGACGTCGGCGCCGAGGTGCCCGTGGCGGTGGGCAATACGCAGGTGCGCGACCCCAACACCAAGGTGGTCGGGGTGTTCGGCGACTCGGTGGCGTGGACGCTGATGCGCTATCTGCCGTCCACCCCGGGACTGCGCTTCAACGACTACACCACCATCGGTTGCGGCATCGCCCGTGGCGGCCCATACCGGTCCAGCGGGGAGACCCTCAACCAGAAGCCCGAGTGCGACACCTGGCCGGAGCGCTGGACGCAGCGCGTGACCCACGACCGGCCCGACGTCGTGTTGCTGATGATCGGCCGCTGGGAGACCGTCGACCGGATGTGGCAGGGCCACTGGACGCACATCGGCGACCCGGACTTCACCAAGTACCTGCAGGGTGAGTTGCAGCGCGCGCTGGACATCCTGGGTTCGACAGGCGCGCGGGTGGTGGTGACGACGGCTCCGTACAACCGTCGCGGTGAACGGTCCGACGGCAGTCTCTACCCCGAGGACCAGCCCGCGCGAGTAGAGGAATGGAACAAGATTCTGCGCACGGCCGTCGGTAACCGGCCGAATTTCGAGGTCCTCGACTTCAATGCGAAGCTCGATCCCGGTGGGGTGTACACCGCCCGTATCGACGGGATCAGGATGCGCAGCGACGGCGTGCACCCCACGGCCGAGGCCGTCAAATGGCTCGCGCCGTGGTTGGCCGACGCGTTGCGCACCCCGCCGCCGCCCAGCGCGGCCCCGCCACCTCCACCTTCACCTTCACCGCGGAACGGCATTCCGGGTCGTAAAACCAGCGGCTAAGCAGCCCTGACTGCCGTCTGGGTCGCATGTCGGAGCAGCTGAGCAAGATCGCCGCCATGGGCACCATCTTCTTGGGCAGTGAGGCGCTGGCACGCGGTGAACTCACCCGCGGTCGCTTACGGTCTGCGTACCGCCCGATATTTCCCGACGTGTATCAACCCCGCATCGCCGAACCGACGCTGTACGGCAACACGATGGCCGCCTGGCTGTGGTCCAAGCGGCGGGCGGTGATCACGGGGCGGGCTGCATCGGCTTTGCACGGGGCGCAATGGGTCGACGACGATGCTCCGATCGAATTGATCTGGCAGAACCACCGACCGCCGCCGGGCATCATCACCCACAACGACCGCTTCACCTGTGACGATGTCGTCGAGATCAACGGTATGGCGGTCGCGACCATTCAGCGGACCGCGTTGGACCTCGGCCGGTTCCTGCCTCGGGGCGCGGCCGTTGAGCACCTCGACGCACTTGCCCGAGCGACCGGTCTGGCGGCCGACCATGTCCTGCCACTGGTCGAGGACTTCCGGGGCGCCCATGGAGTACGGCGGTGTCGGGAAGCGCTGAGCCTGATGGATGCCGGTGCACAGTCGCCGAAAGAAACACGGGTTCGGTTGCTTTTGGTGGATGCCGGCTATCCCCGACCACAGACGCAGATTCCCGTGTTGGACGAATACGGCAACGAGTTCGCATATCTGGACATGGGTTGGGAGGACGCCATGATCGCGGTCGAGTACGACGGCGATCAACACCGCACCGACCGGGTCAGGTATGCGTGGGACGTGATCAGGCTCAGGAAAGTCCAACGCCGAGGCTGGCTGCACATCCGCGTCATCAAGGAGGATCGACCACGCGACATTCTCGAGCGCGTGCGCGCGGCGTGGGCCCGCCGCCAGACGGAAGGGAGGGTTGCTTAGTGGCGCGTTTAACGACCGGGAATGCAGTTCCGCGGGGATTTAGTGGCCGAGCCGGCCCCGGCCGAGGCGCAGCAGAAGCATCGCCAGGTCTTTGCCCTCGGGCCCGAGCACGCTGAAGCGCTCGATGACCTTCATCTCCCGGCTGTGCACCAGACGCGTGCCGCCCGACGCCATGCGGGCCTGGCCGATCATCTTGGAAACCTCGGTGCGCCGCTGGACGGCGGCCAGGATGGTGGCGTCGAGTTCGTCGATCTCGCGACGCAGTTCATCGATGTCAGGCACGGCTCGATGGTCTCAGTCAAGCCCGTGCCAGCGCAAAACTGTCGTGGTGCGGCGGTAAGTTTGATGACGATATGACCACCTCGCCCGTCGCTTCCCCGACTGCTTCCGAAACCGATCAGCTCCTGGAAGGGCTCAACCCCCAGCAGCGCCAGGCCGTGCTGCACGAGGGTTCTCCGCTGCTCATCGTGGCGGGTGCCGGATCGGGCAAGACCGCGGTGCTGACGCGGCGCATCGCGTATCTGCTCGCCGCGCGCGACGTCGGGGTGGGACAGATCCTGGCCATCACGTTCACCAACAAGGCCGCTGCGGAGATGCGGGAGCGGGTCGTCGGCTTGGTGGGGCCGCGGGCGAGGAACATGTGGGTTTCCACCTTCCACTCCTCGTGTGTGCGCATTCTGCGCAACCAGGCCTCGCTGCTGCCGGGGCTGAACTCCAACTTCTCGATCTACGACTCCGACGACTCACGCCGCCTGCTGATGATGATCGGCAAGGACATGGGTCTGGACACCAAGCGCTATTCGCCGCGGCTGCTGGCCAACAGCATCTCCAACCTGAAGAACGAGTTGATCGGCCCCGAACAGGCCGCGGCCGAGGCATCGGAGGCCGCCGAGGAGATGGCCGGCGTCGTCGCCCAGGTCTATGCCGAGTACCAGCGCCGCCTGCGCGCGGCCAACGCGCTGGACTTCGACGACCTGATCGGTGAGACGGTCGCCGTCCTGCAGGCCTTCCCGCAGATCGCGCAGTACTACCGGCGGCGGTTCCGGCACATCCTGGTCGACGAGTACCAGGACACCAACCACGCCCAGTACGTCCTGGTCCGCGAATTGGTCGGACACGACATCGAGGGCACCGACAACACGGTGCCGCCCGCCGAGCTCTGCGTGGTGGGTGACGCCGACCAGTCGATCTACGCCTTCCGCGGCGCCACCATCCGCAACATCGAGGATTTCGAACGGGACTATCCCGACGCGACCACGATTCTGCTGGAACAGAATTACCGCTCCACCCAGACCATCCTGAACGCCGCCAACTCGGTGATCGCCCGCAACACCGGCCGCCGCGAGAAGCGGCTGTGGACCGACGCCGGCGAGGGTGAGCTGATCGTCGGCTATGTGGCCGACAATGAGCACGACGAGGCCCGGTTCGTCGCCGAGGAGATCGACGCCCTGGCCGACCGGGAGGGGCTGAAGTACGGCGACGTGGCGGTGTTCTACCGCACCAACAACTCGTCGCGTGCCCTCGAAGAGGTGTTCATCCGCGCCGGCATTCCCTACAAAGTGGTTGGGGGAGTGCGCTTCTACGAGCGCCGGGAGATCCGCGACATCGTCGCTTACCTGCGCGTCCTGGACAATCCGGGTGATTCGGTGAGCATGCGCCGCATCCTCAACACCCCGCGGCGTGGCATCGGGGACCGGGCCGAGGCGTGCGTCGCGGTGTACGCCGAGAACACCGGGGGCAGCTTCAACGATGCGCTGCAGGCCGCCGCGGAGGGCCGGGTGCCGATGCTCAACACCCGCTCGGAGAAGGCGATCGCGAGTTTCGTCGCACTGCTCGACGATCTGCGCGGCAAGCTCGACAGCGAGCTGGGCGATCTGGTCGAGGCCGTGCTGGAACGCACCGGATACCGTCGCGAACTGGAGGCCTCCAGCGATCCACAGGATTTGGCGCGGCTCGACAACCTCAACGAATTGGTCAGCGTCGCGCACGAGTTCAGCATCGACCTGGCCAACGCCAAGGCCTTGGCCGAAGACGAACCGGTCGACGAGGACATTCCCGAAACCGGTGTGCTGGCTCAATTTCTGGAGCGGGTCTCACTGGTCGCCGACGCCGACGAGATCCCTGAGGATGGCGCCGGTGTGGTGACGATGATGACGCTGCACACCGCCAAGGGGCTGGAGTTCCCCGCGGTGTTCGTCACCGGCTGGGAGGACGGCATGTTCCCGCACATGCGGGCGCTGGGTGATCCGACCGAGCTGTCCGAGGAACGGCGGCTGGCCTACGTGGGCATCACCCGCGCGCGGCAGCGCCTCTACCTCAGCCGGGCCAAGGTCCGCTCGTCGTGGGGCCAGCCGATGCTCAACCCGGAATCCCGCTTCCTGCGGGAGATCCCGGAGGAACTCATCAATTGGCGCCGTGTCGAGCAGCCGGCGTCGGCGTACAGCGCTTCCGGGGCGAGCGGTGCGACGGGTTGGGCGGGAGCCGGTAACGCCGGCCGCTACGGCACCCCGCGTCCGGCCCCGGCACGCCCTGCCGCGGCCCGTAACCGCCCCCTGATCGTGCTGGAGCCCGGCGATCGGGTCACCCACGACAAGTACGGCCTGGGACGGGTCGAGGAGGTCTCAGGGATGGGCGAGACCGCCATGTCGTTGATCGACTTCGGCAGCGCGGGCAGGGTCAAGCTGATGCACAACCACGCACCGGTGCAGAAGCTCTAGCCGAGTCCTCTACACCAGTGCCTGATGCCGGGGAGCAACGCCAAGCCGGCGGTGATCAGCGGAGCGATGCTCAAGGTCATCGCGGTGGCCCAGGCCAGCGGGGTGGCGATCAGCGCGACCGCGGAGATCACCGCGCTCACCACCACGGCGATCTGCCCTGACGTCTTGCGCAGCATCAGCTGAACCGCGCCCACGATCAACCCGACCGCGGCGATGATCAGCACGGCCGCTGCCGCGACGAACAACACCGACGACTGCTCCCGGCCGGACTCGGGTTTCAGACTGTCCCAGTTCTGCACCGCGTCGAGCAGCTCGAAGAACAGATGCACCAACACCGCGCTCGCGGCGGCCAGCAGGTTGACTCCGGCGCAGAGCACGGCCAGCACCGTCGTCGTGACCGCGATGCCATGGCCTCGCGATGTCGAAACGGGTTGGTAGGTCATCGGATTCACGGTCGCGGCCCCGCTCCCCAGCGCCGGGTGGACGGCAGCAGCGTGAGCGCGATGGCCGCCACCGGCAGCGCCGGCATCGCATACACCACCGGGTGCAGCCGGGCGCCTGCGATGAACAGGCTGCCGAAGATCAAGAGCCCGATGATCGAGCCCACCACGATCAGCAGCCGGCCCATGCGCTTGCGCAGCAGCAGGGCGATGAGCCCGCCGATGGTGGCGGCGGCCGATATCGCGGTGAGAAAGCCGATCGCGACGCAGAACAGCCGGTCGCTGTGCCACCACCCGGCGATCAGGTCGGTGGCGATCATGGCGGTGGCCCAGCCGCTGAGGATGCCGGCCGTCGCGGCGGCGACCGACGTGCGCGGGTTGGCGCCGGCCGGGGTGCGGGGAATCGCCAGCGGCCGGGCGCGGGGGATGTAGCGGGTCTGGCTCTGGTCGTCGGCGTCGCGCGAGATCAGTCCGGTCGCGGGTTCGGCGTCGGCTGCCGTGGGGATGGCGCCCGTCGGATGGCGCCGGATGATGCTGGTCTTGGGTTCGTGCTGCACCGACATCGGGGCGGACGCCGGGTCGACGGGCTGTCGCCGGATGATGCGAGTCTGATCGTCGGACGGGCCGGTTGAGGCTCTGTTGTCGGCGGAGTCGCTCACTCAGCCAACATAGTTGCCCGGGCTGAGCCCGCGCTGCGCCAGCCACGGCACCGGATCGATGCGCTGCGTGCCGTTGAGCAGAACCTCGAAGTGCAGGTGCGGGCCGGTCGAGTTACCCCGGTTGCCGACGGTGGCGATCTGGTCGCCTGCCATGACGCGCTGACCGACGCTGACGTTCCAGCTGTTGATGTGGCCGTACAGCGTGACAGTGCCGTCCGCGTGGCGCAGCTTGACCCAGGCGCCGTAACCGGCCGTCGGGCCGACGTCGATGACCACGCCGTCGGAGACCGCGGCGATGGGCGTGCCGATCGGGCTCGCCAGGTCGATGCCGGCGTGCAGGACACCCCAGCGGTACCCGAAGGTCGAGGTCCAGACAAAGCCCTTGGTGGGCATCACGAACAGCGGGCGGGACAGCCGGGCCTCACGCTCGGCGCGCTCCTGTGCGAACGCGGCGGCCTTGGTGATCTCTTCGGCGTGCACTGCGGAGGTGTTGTCGGCGGCGACGGTCACGATCTGCATGCCGTCCACCGAGCCCGTCGCCCCGGCGGTGCGTGCGGTGTTGGCGCCGGAGGCGACGATGGTGTCGTCGGCACTGGCCTGTGTGCCGGTGGTCAGCGAGTAGGCCCCTGCGGCGGTGGCGCCCGCCGCCATGGCGGCGATCAGCAGGCGGCTCTTGACCGGGCCGGGGGTTTCCTTGCGGTGAGCGCCGCGGCGGCTGCTCATGTCGATCACGTCGGTGGCGGCATTGCCGTCGCTCACGTCGGTGTGGCTGTCACGGTAGGCGTGGCTCGGGCCGCGGGTGCCGCGGTCACCGCCGGATTCGGCGCGGAATTCCGACGGCACGGCCAGGCGGATCGGGATCAGGTCATCGGTGTCGTGCAGGTCGTCGAGTTCGGGGGCGTGGATCACGCGAGATTCCCGATCGAACGCGGCGGAGGTGTGAAACTCCAGGTCAGACAGTTCGCCGAACTCGTTGAACGGGATGATGTCGGTGATCTCGGCGGCGTCCAGCGCAGCGGGCGAGACGTTTTTTCGGTCCCGAGCGTTCATCGATACCCCTTTGGGAGATACGGACGAACGATGCTGCGACAACCCAGGAAATCCTTCTCGTCGTGACCTCAACGTTATCTGGACCAGAGGCACGTTAACCAAACCCCAATGATGGTGGCAACTCATCCGGCTATTCCGCTGCAGAATGTGATCTGTATCACCGCCAAGGGCCGGTGAGATATACCACATCGTCGTAGGCGGTGGTTACGGCCGATGAGGCGATCGATAAAGTGCCCACGGGCCCGTCAGAAGGTATGCGGACCGGGCAGCTTCAAAAGCGTTAGAAGCCAAGCAGACAGATACCGCCTCATAGAGGAAACACATGGATCTTTTCGAGTACCAGGCGAAAGAGCTGTTCGCCAAGCACAACGTCCCCACTTCGGCAGGCCGGGTCACCGACACCGCTGAAGGCGCCAAGGCCATCGCCGAGGAGATCGGCAAGCCCGTCATGGTCAAGGCGCAGGTCAAGGTGGGCGGCCGTGGCAAGGCTGGTGGCGTCAAGTACGCCGCCACCGCCGACGACGCGTTCACCCACGCGCAGAACATCCTCGGCCTGGACATCAAGGGCCACATCGTCAAGAAGCTGCTGGTCGCCGAGGCGAGCG
The DNA here is from genome assembly GCF_001570425.1 of Mycolicibacterium brisbanense. GTDB lineage: Bacteria > Actinomycetota > Actinomycetes > Mycobacteriales > Mycobacteriaceae > Mycobacterium > Mycobacterium brisbanense. Next base: position 23,898 of record NZ_BCSX01000007.1, on the reverse strand, counting down.
ACATCGCCGAGGAGTACTACATCTCCTTCCTGCTCGACCGCGCCAACCGCACCTACCTCGCCATGTGCTCGGTCGAGGGCGGCATGGAGATCGAAGAGGTCGCCGCCACCAAGCCCGAGCGGTTGGCCAAGGTCCCCGTCGACGCCGTCAAGGGTGTCGACCTGGCCTTCGCGCGGTCCATCGCCGAGCAGGGCCACTTGCCCGCCGAGGTGCTCGACGCCGCCGCGGTGACCATCCAGAAGCTGTGGGAGGTGTTCGTCAAGGAGGACGCCACCCTGGTCGAGGTCAACCCGCTGGTGCGCACGCCCGACGACCAGATCCTGGCCCTCGACGGCAAGGTCACCCTGGACGCCAACGCCGACTTCCGGCAGCCGGGTCACGCCGAGTTCGAGGACAAGGACGCGACCGATCCGCTCGAGCTCAAGGCCAAGGAGAACGACCTCAACTACGTCAAGCTCGACGGCGCGGTCGGCATCATCGGCAACGGCGCGGGCCTGGTCATGTCGACCCTCGACGTCGTCGCCTACGCCGGTGAGAAGCACGGCGGCGTCAAGCCCGCCAACTTCCTCGACATCGGTGGTGGCGCCTCGGCCGAGGTGATGGCCAACGGTCTGGATGTCATCCTCAACGACAGCCAGGTCAAGAGCGTGTTCGTCAACGTGTTCGGCGGCATCACCGCGTGCGACGCGGTGGCCAACGGCATCGTCAAGGCGCTGCAGATCCTGGGTGACGAGGCCAACAAGCCGCTCGTCGTCCGCCTGGACGGCAACAACGTCGAAGAGGGCCGCCGCATCCTCGCCGAGGCCAACCACCCCCTGGTCATCCAGGCCGAGACCATGGACGCCGGTGCCGACAAGGCCGCCGAGCTGGCGAATAAGTAAGGGACTGCTGCTATGTCGATCTTTTTGAACAAGGACTCCAAGGTCATCGTCCAGGGCATCACCGGCGGTGAGGGCACCAAGCACACCGCCCTGATGCTCAAGGCCGGCACCCAGGTGGTCGGTGGCGTCAATGCGCGCAAGGCCGGCACCAAGGTCAGCCATAAGGACAAAGACGGCAACGACGTCGAGCTGCCGGTGTTCGCATCGGTCGCCGAGGCCATGAAGGAGACCGGCGCCGACGTGTCGATCGCCTTCGTGCCGCCGGCCTTCTCGAAGGACGCCATCATCGAGGCCATCGACGCCGAGATCCCGCTGCTGGTGGTCATCACCGAAGGAATCCCGGTGCAGGACAGCGCCTATGCGTGGGCCTACAACGTCGACAAGGGGCAGAAGACCCGCATCATCGGCCCCAACTGCCCGGGCATCATCACCCCCGGCGAGTCGCTGGTCGGCATCACGCCCAACAACATCACCGGCAAGGGCCCGATCGGCCTGGTGTCGAAGTCCGGCACGCTGACCTACCAGATGATGTACGAGCTGCGCGATTTCGGCTTCTCGACCGCCATCGGCATCGGCGGAGACCCGGTCATCGGCACCACCCACATCGACGCCATCGAGGCGTTCGAGAAGGACCCGGAGACCAAGGTCATCGTGATGATCGGCGAGATCGGTGGTGACGCCGAAGAGCGTGCGGCCGACTACATCAAGGCCAACGTCACCAAGCCGGTCGTCGGCTATGTCGCGGGCTTCACCGCTCCGGAGGGCAAGACCATGGGCCACGCCGGCGCCATCGTGTCGGGCTCGTCGGGCACCGCCGCCGCCAAGAAGGAGGCCCTTGAGGCCGCCGGTGTGAAGGTCGGCAAGACCCCCTCGGAGACCGCCGCACTGGCCCGCGCCATCCTCGAGAGCCTGTAGCTTTTCGCCCGCGGGTACTTTTCTCCCGCGAGCAGACACGGAGGCCCCCGCACGCACGGCGTGTCGGGGGCCTGCGTGTCTGCTCGGCAGTTAAAGGCGACCACCTAGGTGCTCGGCGAGGAAGCGTTCGACGGCGTGGTACATGTCGATCTGGTTGTCGGGGTTGAGGAATCCGTGGCCTTCGTCGTCCTTGACCATGTACTCGACGGCGACCCCGCGCTCGCGTAATGCCGCTACGAGGTTGTCGGATTCGGCTTGCACCACGCGGGAGTCGTTGGCGCCCTGGACAACCAGCAGGGGAGTACGTATCTGGTCGACCTTCGTGATGGGGGAGCGGGCCAGCATGTCGGCCTCCTGCTGCGGGTCGTTCGGGTCGCCGACGTACATGTGCCAGTTGGTGGCCAGGAACGGCCTGGCCACGTTCGGCAGCGTGCGCATGAAGTTCGCGAGACTGGAAATCCCGACGTAGTCGATGGCTGCGGCGAACACATCCGGGGTGAACGTGACGCCGACCAGCGCCGCGTAGCCGCCGTAGGAGCCACCGAAGATGGCTACCCGGTCGCGATCGGCATAGCCCTGTTTGACGGCCCAGTCGACGGCATCGATCAGATCGTCGTGCATCTTGCCTGCGAATTCCCCGATCGCTGCCTTGGTGAAAGCCTTGCCGTAGCCGGTGGATCCCCGAAAGTTGACCTGTAGCACCGCATATCCGCGATTGGCCAGCATCTGCACGTCGGGCTGGTAAGCCCAGACGTCCCGTGACCACGGACCGCCGTGTACCAGCAGTACCAGCGGCAGGTTCACCGGATCCACGCCGACGGGCAGCGTCAGGTAGGAGTGCAGGTTCAGTCCGTCGCGCGCGGTGATGGTGACCGGTGTCATCGGGGCCAGCTGGTCAGGATCCAGATTCGGGTACGGCCGGAACAACATTCGGCTCTCGCCCGTGGTGTGGTCGTAGAGATACGTGACGTACGGGTCGCGGTCGTGCATGAAGTTGACGACCCAGCGCCGCCCGCTGCTGTCCGACGAGATGGCGCCGAGATCGCCTTCGCCGAGCCGCGTCAGATTCTCCAGTACCGCAGCGAAATCCGCGTCCAGCGCGTGGATCACCTGGCGCTCGCCGTAGTAGCGGGCCCCGATCAATTCGCCCGTGCGCTCGCTGAGGATCAGCGGTGATGGCAGGACCATCTGAGCGGCCAGGTCCAGCACCGGATGGCTGTCCACCTCGGTTTCCACGCCGGTGGCGACATCAAGGCGGGCCAGCCTGGTTCGGTCGGTGCCGTGGTTGGATCCGAGCCAGATGCCCGTGCCGTCAGGGGTGATCGCGACGGGATGGATGCCGATGGGATAGTCGGTGCCGTCGTAGGTCTTGATGGATCGCAACGACTTCGTGCCGGTATCCCATTGCGACAGTTCGACATCGCCGTCGGCGGTGAGCACCGAGGTGAAGAGGTCGCCGTGCTGGCTGCACATCCAGCCGATCACGGTGCCAGGATTCTCCGCGAGCAGCGTGAGTTCGCCGGTGGCGATGTCGAGTTCGTACGCGTCGAACAACTCGGGGTTGCGCTTGTTGAGTTGGACCATCGCCTTGCCGGGACGCCCTTTGAGGAGGTTGAAGTCCGATCGCACGCCGGGAAACGGCGTCAGGTCGACCGCCGGGCTCTCGGGATGCTCCAAATCCACGCGGTAGATGTGCCAGTTCTCGTCACCGCCGGTGTCCTGCAGGTAGAGCAACCAGCGCGAATCATGGGTCCACCGGTAGATGTACACGCTGCGCGTCTCGTCGGCCGTCACACACCGTGGGTCGGGGTCCCCATCGAGGTTCTCGATCCATACGTTGAGCCGGTTGTGCCACGGCGCGAGATAGGCGATTCGGGTGCCGTCGGGTGAGATCGTCGCGGCGGTGCGCACGGGTGGTCGGAAGAAGTCTTCGACGGTGATGAGTTCGGGTAGCGCCATGGCGGTCCTTTCTGTAGGCAGGGTTGTTCGACGGGCGTCGCCGCTCGTGATGTGTATTCGGTTGTGAAATAAGGGTTTACTGTGTGACTGGCCCGCCGAGGCGGCCGTTGGTGGCTTCGCGGATGGCCCGGTCTATCAGCGCGAGTGCCTCGTCCTGGGTGACGGCCTTGCCGTCGACGACGATCGCTCGGCTGACGTCCTCATCGACGACCCGGAAGGCGCCGGTGACGGCGGCCGCGCAGAGCCGCACGGTGAGGTCGCCTTCCGGCAGGCCCAACCGGTCGGCGATCACCGGGATCAGCCCCTGCTCCATCCGGTCGTGCACCATCAGATACGCGGTGCGCAGGGCAGGTTCGGTCGCCGTCATGGTGGCGAGCCGCACCGCGCTGAGCTCATCCTCGATATCTTGCGGTGAGAGCGGATGTGTAATGCTGTCTGCTGCAAGGTGTTCGGATAACGACAGCTCGTGCGGCCAGCGCCGGGCGCTCGCCACGAACCGGTCGGCCGACTTCGCGAGCAGCGGTTCGACGCAACTTTCCTTGCTGCGGAAGTAGCGCCAGATCGTGCGGGTGGACAGTCCTGCTGCCTCGGCGATGTCGTCACCACTCGTTGCGGCGACGCCCCGTTCCCAGAACAGGGCGCAGGCAATGCGTGACACCGCCAGGCGCGCCTGGTCCTGCTTCTCGCCGATTGCCCTCACCCCGATCTGTCACTTAGTGACAGCTCAACTGTGTCACTAAGTGACAAGTTCGTCAACCGTCCTGCCCGGCGAGCAGGAGTTAGACGCGGCCCTCGCGGTACTGCACGACCCGGCGCAGGAGTGGATCGCTCAGGTCGTACCACGTGGCTCGGCGGTCGCCGGCCTCCGCTTTCGCGCGGACCACCCACCGAGTGGCGGTGAGCCGGCCCAGTGCTGCCGACGCGGTCTGATTCGAAACACCCACGGCGGCAGCCAGATCGGACACGGTCCGGGCGCCTTCGCCGCGTGCGAGTTCGACCACCAGACGCTGCTCGCCGGTCGGCAATTGCCAGAGCCGCTGCTGGTACGACGGTGCCAGCCGGTCCAACAGTGCGGCGATCACCGGCTCCAACGCCTGCAGTGCCGGCACGTCGGCGACGTCGGCGACCGTCTGCCACAAGCGCGGCGAGCCGCCGACCAACCGTTCGATGGCAGTCAGCCGGTTCCGGCCTTCGGGGGAGTGGAGATATTCGGCGAGTTCGCCGGTCGGCGCGATGATCTGGGCTCCCTCGTCGATGGTCAGGTCGGGGAGTTCCTCGACGATGAACGAGCCGTACCACGGGTGCGTGCGTGATGCGACTGCCGGGAAGAGCGCCGGTGCGGTTGCGAAAAGCATGACGGCAGTGGATGTTTCGACCCACGCCCGCAGGCTGCCCTGGCCTGCCTCGCCGATGGCCTCGAACACGCGGTCCAGGTTCTCGATCGCCACCAGGATCATTCGGCCGTCGGCCAGGTCGAGGATGGCCCGTTCCAATCCGATGACGTCGTCGCGCAGTTCCCGAGCGTCGGGCAAACGCGACCGAACGAGTTCGACGAGAAGATCGCCGTAGCTTCCGATGGCGAGACTGTCTTCTGGGAGTAGCAGCGGCAGAACGTCATTCGCTATATCACCGCGGGACAGTGCTCGGTGCACCACGACGTGCAACGTGTGCGTCTTGCCACTGCCGTGCGGGCCGATCAGCAGGGTGTGCGGCCGGGAGCCGTCGCGCGCCGCGTCGATGATCCGGTCGGTCAGCCGGGTGAGGAATGCCGCCCGGCCGACGGTACGCGCGTCGAGCTCGGCCGGATCGACCGCGGCCGGGGTGAACAGCGGAATGCTCACCGCCGCATCGCCAGCCACGCGGCCTTCACCAATCCTGAAGCGAAGCAATCGTCGTCGCCGACGCGGCGCAGATAGTGATCCTGCTCGAGGCGCTCGATGAACGACACCAGTTGGTCGCGGTTGCGGATCGGGGAGCCCTCGGACTGCAGCAGATGTGCTGTCGCGTCGACACTCAACGCGTCCGACGAGTGTGCGTAGATGTCGAGCAGGTCGGCGATGGCGGCGGCGTCGTCGCCGTAGTAGTTGCGCAGCCGGTCCCGGTAGTGCCGCAGGTCCCACGGATCGTGCGGGTCGATGATGGCCGCGCGCAACAGATCGGGTATCCGGTCGGGATCGACCAGCCCGGCCTGCGCTGACGCCGCGACCAGGTGCTGGATGTAGTACGGCACGTTTTCGGCTGCGGCGGCGATGGATTCGGCGACGCGGTGCCGGTCGGTGGTGGCAACCTGCGCGCCCAGCAGCAGGCACTCCGCCAGATACGTGGCGTGGTCGTGGCGGATCGGCCCGACGGTGACTTTACGGATGTCATTCACCGAGCTCAGGGCGTCTTCCGAAACATGGTGAAAGCCGATCGATCCGGACAGCACGGTGGCGAGCCGGCCCGTGTTGTCCTGCCGGAAACGTCTCAGCAGATGCAGGAACGCGTCCCCGCCGCCGGGTTTCTCGCGTTCCAGGTTGCGCGCCAGCACGGTGACTTCATCGATGAACAGCACCAGCGGTCCGCGCTCGGCGCGCGACACGGCGCGCTGCAAAAGGTCGTCGAGGGCGGCCTCGGCCTGGGTGCGCTCGAAGCGAATCGGTCCGGTGACGAAGGCGACCTTCCACCGTTCGACCTCGTGGCGCAGCGCGTTGTCGATGCGGCCGAGCTCGCCGGCCAATGCGGTGACGAATTCAGCGTAGGTTTGCCGTTCGGCACTGACCGAGACCACCGTCAGGCCCTGCTGGCGGGCGGTGTGTGCGACGAGCCGGGCGAGTGACGTCTTGCCGTGTCGCCGGTCGCCGACCAATGCGGCGCCGCCGGCGGGCAGGCTCGCGAGAATCTCCTGTTCCTCGCGGACCCGTCCGACGACGTTGGCCGGAGGCACGATGCCGCCCACCACCAGGGACATCGGGCGAATGGGCCAGGTCATGACGAAAGTCTACGCTTGCCTTGATGTACGTCATGAACGATGTACGTCAAATTCAGCGTGTAACTCGGTGGCACCCAGGCGAGCCGACAAATCCCAATCCGTTAGCGTGGCGAATTAACACGTGTCAGGAGGTTGTTCACAGTGGTCGATCAGCGCACCCCGGTCATCGTCGGCGTCGGGCAGTTCACCGAGCACATCGGTGCCTCCGACTACCGCGGTATGTCCTCGGTCGAGCTGGCCGCCGAGGGCGCCAGGGCGGCCTTGCGAGACTGCGGAGTCGACGCGGGGATCGTGGCCCGGGCCATCGACACCGTCGCCGGTGTGCGGCAGTTCGAGATCTCCAAGCCCACACCGCCTCCGTTCGGAGCGTCCGACAACTACCCGCGGTCGGTGGCGCGGCGCATCGGTGCGGAACCCGCCCGCGCGGTCCTCGAAGTCATCGGTGGGCAGGGCCCCCAGCATCTGGTCACCGAGTTCGCCGGCTCTATCGCGGCGGGGCGCTCCGACGTTGTCCTGCTGTTCGGCTCCGACGCGGTGTCCACCGAGCGGTTCTACGCCAAGCGCGACGACAAGCCCGATTTCACCGAGATCGTCGGCGGTCAGTTGGAGGACCGGGGTTTCGGATACGACGGAATCTTCGACGAGTACACCATCGCCCACGGGCTGATCGGCGCGCCGGTGCAATACGGGCTGCTGGAAAACGCGCGGCGGGCCCGGCTGGGGCTCTCGGTCGACGCATACCGGCAGAGCATGGCTGAGCTGTTCGCGCCGTTCTCCAAAGTGGCTGCCAAGAATCCTTTTTCGTCGTCCCCGGTGGAACGTTCGGTCGACGAGTTGGCCGCGGTCACCGACCGCAATCGGATGATCTGCGATCCCTATCCGCGGTTCATGGTGGCCCGCGATCAGGTCAACCAGGGCGCGGCGGTCCTGCTGATGTCGGTCGAATCGGCGCGCAGGCTGGATGTGCCCGAGGAGAAGTGGGTGTACCTGCACGGCCACGCCGACATGAAAGAGCAGAAATTGCTCGAGCGGGCCGATGTCGGGGCCAGTCCCGCGTCCGTTGCGGCGGTCGGCGAGGCGCTGCGGGTGGCGGGAATCGGGCTCGACGAGGTGGCCGCGTTCGACCTCTACAGCTGTTTTCCCTTCCCGGTGTTCAACATCTGCGACGGCACCGGGTTGGCCACCGACGACGAGCGTGGCCTGACCCTGACCGGCGGGCTGCCGTTCTTCGGCGGGCCGGGCAACAACTACTCGATGCACGCCATCGCCGAGGCGGTCAACGAAATGCGCGACAAGCCAGGGCAATACGCGCTCGTCGGGGCCAACGGTGGGATCGCCAGCAAGTACTCGGTTGGCATCTACTCGACCGAGCCCACCGATTGGGTCGCCGACAACAGCGCCGCGCTGTGCGACGAGATCGCCGCGCTGCCCAAGGTGTCGGTGACCGAAAAAGCCGACGGTGCAGCCACTGTCGAGACCTACACGGTCCGATACGACTGGCAGGTCCCGATGGGCATCGTCATCGGACGGATGGCTTCTGACGGCAGCCGGTTCCTCGCCACGACGAAAGACGAGGCGCTGCTGGGCCTGCTGTGCCACGGAGACCCGCTCGGCGCGTCGATCGTGGTGCGCTCCGGCGAGAAGGGCAACCGCGCAGCACTGATATGACCGACCGCGCGATGCAGCCCGAAAGTCGGGGTTCCGCCCTAGGCTGAGCGTATGAGCCAGGGCAGTCATCGGATGCCGCGGCAGAATTCTCGGGTTTGCCAGGCCGCTGTGGCCGCCGTTGCGGTGATGGTGGTCGCGGTCACGGCATCGTGCACGCGAACTGTCGACGGTGTCGCGGCGGGGCCTGCGGCGGGCAAGGGTCCCGTGATCGATGGCGGCAATCTCGAATCGTTGCTGCTCACTCCCGATGTGGTCTCCGGGATCGTGGGACTGCCGAACATGGTGACGATCTCGTCCTGGATGAAACCGGACACCAGTGACAGCGGGGAAAGCTACGTGCCACGTGACTGTCTCGGGGCTTTGTACAGCGGGATGTCGGTGGTCTACGCGGGCAACGGCTACTCGTCGATCTTCCAGACACGCACGGGCCCCAACAAATCCAAGCCGGACGCCACGCCGTCCGTCGACCAATCGGTGTCGACGTTCGACAGCCCCGCCGAAGCCCAGAAGGCCATGAGCGAATACCTCGACACCCTGCGCAACTGTGCCGGCAAGGATTTCACCTACACCCGTCTCCAGGTGACCTGGAAGCTGGGGACCCCCACCGATGCCGGAAACGGGATCACCACGCTGGAGAGCACGCTGCAAGGTGGTGACCAGGTGATCGACCGGGCGTTGGCCGTCAAGGGCAACGTGCTGGTCGAGGTGCAGACTCAGGACCGCAAGCCGTTGGCCGACGAGGTCAAGAAGATCATGGACGGGGTGCTCGACCAGATCGGCAGCTGAACCCTGTCAGACCAGCGCGGCGAGCTTGCCCGCCAGGTGTTCCACATAGCCGGCCACCTCGTCCTCGGCACGGTCGGGCAGGCCGAAAAGCACCTCGGTCACGCCGAGATCGCGCCAATGCGCCAGCTTGTCGGCGTCCGGCTTGAAGTCCAGCGCCACGATCTGCGGTGCGCCGTCCCGTCCGGCATCCGACCAGGTGTCCTGCAGCAACTTCACGGGTTCGTCGATGTTGAAGTCGCGCGGCGTGGTGATCCAGCCGTCGGCCGATCGCGCGATCCACTTGAAGTTCTTCTCGGTGCCTGCTGCGCCGACCAGCACCGGGATGTGCGGCTGCACGGGTTTGGGCCACGCCCAGGAGGGCCCGAAGTTCACGAATTCGCCCTCGTAGGAGGCTTCTTCCTCGGTCCACAGCGCACGCATGGCTTCCAGATACTCGCGCAGCATGGTCCGGCGCCGTGCCGGCGGGACGTTGTGGTCTGCGAGTTCGTCTGTGTTCCAACCGAATCCGACACCGAGGCTGACCCGGCCGCCGGACAGATGGTCGAGGGTCGCGATCGACTTGGCCAGGGTGATGGGATCGTGCTCGACCGGCAGCGCGACAGCCGTCGACAGCCGCACACGCGAGGTCACCGCGCACGCCGTACCCAGCGAGACCCACGGATCCAGGGTGCGCATGTAGCGGTCGTCGGGCAGTGATTCGTCACCGGTGGTCGGGTGCGCGGCCTCGCGCTTGACCGGGATGTGCGTGTGTTCGGGCACGTAGAACGTGGTGAAGCCGTGGTCGTCGGCGAGTTTGGCGGCCTTCGCGGGGGCGATACCGCGGTCGCTGGTGAAGAGAACGAGCCCGTAGTCCATTCCAGAATTAGAACGTGTTCTAGTCCGAAGGGCAAGGCCGGGCGTCTGCCGAGGCCGGGAAAAGTTCAGCGCGAGTGTTACCCGTGACCACCGGTGCGATGTTTGCTGGTATCGAACGCCATGACGACCGAACGCATCGCCGACCACGTCAAGTTCGCTTACTGGGTGCCCAATGTCAGTGGCGGGCTGGTGACCAGCGACATCGAACAGCGCACCGACTGGAATTACGAGTACAACGCCAAACTGGCGCAGACAGCGGAGAACAACGGGTTCGAGTACGCCTTGAGCCAGGTGCGCTACGAGGCCAGCTACGGCGCCGAATTCCAGCATGAATCGACCAGTTTCAGCCTCGCGTTGTTGCTGGCAACGCAGCGGCTCAAGGTCATCGCCGCGGTTCATCCCGGGCTGTGGCAACCGGGCGTGCTGGCCAAACTGGGTGCCACCGCCGACCACCTGTCCGGCGGCAGGTTCGCGGTCAACGTGGTCTCCGGCTGGTTCAAGGACGAGTTCACCCATCTGGGCGAACCGTGGCTCGAGCACGACGAGCGCTACCGCCGCAGCGCCGAATTCCTGCAGGTGCTGCGCAAGATCTGGACCGAGGACGACGTTGATTTCCGCGGCGACTTCTACCGCATCCACGACTTCACCCTCAAGCCCAAGCCGCTCAACACCGCCGAGCGTCCCAACCCGGAGTTGTTCCAGGGCGGCAACTCGTCGGCGGCCCGGCGCAACGGTGGCTACTACGCCGACTGGTACTTCTCCAACGGCAAGGATTTCGACGGGGTGACCGAGCAGGTCGTCGAGGTGCGCGATCACGCCCGGGACGTGAACCGGGAAGTGCGATTCGGGCTCAACGGCTTCATCATCGCCCGCGACACAGAGAAGGAAGCAAAGGAGACACTCAAGGAGATCATCGCCAAGGCCAACAAGCCCGCCGTGGAAGGTTTCCACAACGCCGTGCAGCAAGCCGGGAATTCGACCGGCGACAAGAAGGGGATGTGGGCGGACTCCACCTTCGAAGACCTCGTGCAGTACAACGACGGATTCCGTACTCAGCTAATCGGTACGCCCGAGCAGATCGCGGAACGCATTGCCGCGTACCGCAAACGCGGTGTCGATCTGATCCTCGGCGGATTCCTGCATTTCCAAGAGGAAATCGAGTACTTCGGCGCCAAAGTGCTGCCGCTGGTACGCGAAATCGAGGCGGCCGAACAGGATTCGGCCGATGCTCCTGTTCTGGTATCGGCTTGAGATCGGAATGACACCCGGAGCGTGTGCCACCCACACCTCCGGGTGCGCTAGCGTGGAAGATCGAAGCACTCAGGCGGTCGTGATGATGCCCGCGTGAACGCGCTACGCGACGCCCGACCAGCACAGGAGAGGTTCCATGTCCTATCCGCCCAGTAGCCCCGGATACCCGCCCACCTCGCCGTACGGTGCGCCGCAGCAGCCAGGGCGGCCCGCCGCCCCTGCCGCAGCAGCCGCGCCCGCGGGTGACAGCCCGCTGCCCACCTATCTGCTCGGCGGTGTCGCCGGTCTCGGGGTGGTGACCTATCTGCTGAGTTTCGTCGGTCTCACCGAGTCCTCCACGGGCGGCTTCTCGTTGGTCTCCCACGGTGAATGGGACATCTACGCCGCCCTGCTCGCGGCCCTCGTGGCCGGGGTGAGCCTGCTGCCGAAGCAGAAGAAGCGCGCCGCGCTGGTGGCAGTGCTGTCCACGTTCGGGTTCCTGCTGGTGATCCGCAATGTCATCGCGGCCCTCGATACAGCGACCTGGGCGTACTGGGTCGTTCTCGGCCTCACTCTCGTGCAGACCGGTCTTGCCCTGTGGGCGGTGCTGCTGGAGTCCGGCATCATCGCACCGCCTGCGCCCAAGCCGCAGTTCGAGCCGCAGGCCCCGCAGTATGGCCAGTACGGCGGCCCGTCGCAGTACTACGGACAGCAGAGCCAACCGCAGCACAGCGCCCAGCCCTATCAGCAGGCCCCGCCGCAGCAGCAGCGCCCGGGCTACCCGTCGCAGTACGGCGGCTACTCGGGTGGGCCCAACACCGGCGGTTTCCAGGCTCAGCAGAACCCTCAGGGCGGCCCCCAGAGCGGTCCCGCGGGTGGCCACAACGGCCCGCCGACTCCGCCGACCGGTTTTCCCGCGTTCGGACAGCCGCAGCAGCAGTCGTCGTCCAGCAGTTCGAACGCGTCTGCGCCGACCACCCAGGTCCCGACGCAGCAACCGACGCAGCAACCGACGCAGCAACCGACTCAGCACTCGTCCTCACAGCAATCCGGTCCGTCACAGTCGTAAGCTGGTCCGCGCGTGCGCAACCCGCACACGCGTGATCATCTGCGAGGAGCGGCCAACCCCGTGAGCAACCGGCCAGCCGGCACACGCCAGGCGCGTGAACTGCTTCGGGTCGCATTCGGTCCGTCCGTCGTGGCATTGGTGGTCATCGCCGCTGTCACCCTGTTGCAGCTGCTGATCGCCAACAGCGACATGACCGGCGCGTTCGGTGCGATCGCCAGCATGTGGCTGGGGGTGCACCAGGTTCCGGTGTCCATCGGCGGGCGGGTGCTCGGGGTCATGCCGCTGCTGCCGGTGCTGTTGATGGTGTGGGGGACAGCCCGCACCACGGCGGCTGCCACGGCGCCCAACTCGTCCTGGTTCGTCACCCGCTGGGTGGTGGCGTCGGCTCTGGGCGGTCCGGTGCTGATCGCCGCGGTCATGCTGGCCGTCATCCATGACGCGGCATCGGTGCTCACCGAGCTGCAGACCCCGAGCGCGCTGCGGGCCTTCACCGGAGTGCTCGCGGTACATGCCTTGGGTGCGGTGCTCGGTGTCGGATCGAAGATCGGCCGCCGCACCCTGCACCAATCGCCGTTGCCGAACTGGCTGCCCGATGCGTTGCGCGCGGCCATGGCGGGGGTGCTCGCCCTGTTCGGGCTCTCCGGCGCGGTCACCGCGGCCTCGCTGGTCGTCCACTGGGCCACCATGCACGACCTCTACGCCATCACCGACACCGTGCTCGGCCAGCTCAGCCTGACCCTGCTGGCCATCCTCTACATCCCCAATGTGATCGTCGGGGCGGCGGCCATCGCGGTCGGTTCGAGCGCCCACGTGGGGTTGGCGACGTTCAGTTCGTTCACCGTCTTCGGCGGCGACATCCCCGCGGTGCCCGTGCTGGCCGCACTGCCCTCGCCGCCCCTCGGGCCGGTGTGGGTGGCGCTGCTGATCGTCGGGGCCGCATCGGGGGTGGCGGTCGGGCAGCAGTGTGCGCGACGACCCCTGACCCTGCTGCCCGCCGTGGCGAAGCTCGCCGTGGCATCGGCGGTCGCGGCGGCGACGATGGCGCTGCTGGCTTACGCCGCGGGCGGTCGGTTGGGCAATTTCGGTGACGTCGGGGTGGACCAGTCGACGTTCGGACCTGCGGTGTTCCTGTGGTTCGCCGGCATCGGCGGGTTGACGGTGGCGATGTCCGGTGGCATCGCCCGCGCGCCGAGGCGGGTCGCCGAGCCCGCACCGCAACCGCGGGTGTTCGACGACGAAGACGACGAACCGGTGGCCGAGCCGGAGGACCGCGAGGCCGACGTCGAGTCCGAGTATCGGCGCGGCGATGACGCGGAACCTCCGCTCGACGTCGAGGAGGTCGACGCCCCCGATGAGGAGCCCATCGTGGCGTGGTCGAGCGGTGACACCAGCGCCGACATCGACCGCTCCGGCCACTACCCGGAGGATCCCGAGGAGCACTTCATCGCCGATCATGACGTGACCGGCGATCCGCCCCACGACAGAGCCGACTAGGCTGCTGCGCGTGCAGCAACCGCTACATGTGCCCCCGAGTGCGCCCGCACGCCTGGTCGTGTTGGCTTCGGGCACCGGATCACTGCTGGCATCGCTACTGGCGGCCGCCGTCGACGACTACCCGGCCCGGGTGGTGGCGGTCGGGACGGACCGCGCGTGCGCGGCACTCGACATCGCGGCAGCCGCCGGCGTGAAGTCCTACACGGTGCGCTTGGGCGACCATCCCGACCGGGCGGAGTGGGACCGGGCGTTGACCGCCGCCACCGAGGCCCATGAACCCGATCTGGTGGTATCCGCCGGATTCATGAAGATCCTTGGGCCACAGTTTCTTTCGCGCTTCAACGGCAGGGTGGTCAATACCCATCCGGCGTTGCTTCCGAGCTTTCCCGGCGCGCACGCCGTGCCCGACGCACTGACCTACGGCGTACGAGTGACCGGATGCACGGTGCACCTGGTCGACGCCGGAGTGGACACCGGGCCGATCCTTGCGCAGCACGCCGTGGAGGTGCGCGACGAGGACACCGAAGAGACACTGCACGAGCGCATCAAGGTCGTCGAACGACGACTCTTGGTGGACGTGCTGGCCGCGCTGGCAACCCGCGGCGTGACCTGGACCGGACGAAAGGCGACCATAGGATGAGCGACAAGCGACCGATCCGGCGCGCATTGATCAGCGTGTACGACAAGACCGGCCTCGCCGACCTGGCCCGCGGCCTGCACGAGGCCGGGGTGACCATCGTCTCCACCGGTTCGACGGCCAAAACCATTGCCTCGAGCGGTGTTCCGGTGACCCCGGTCGAAGAGGTGACGGGTTTTCCCGAGGTGCTCGACGGCCGGGTGAAGACTCTGCACCCGCGCGTGCACGCGGGCCTGCTGGCCGACACCCGCAAGCCGGAACACCTTGCCGCCCTGCAAGAACTGAACGTCGAAGCGTTCGAGCTGGTGGTGGTCAACCTCTACCCCTTCACCGAGACCGTGGAATCCGGCGCGTCGGTCGACGAATGCGTCGAGCAGATCGACATCGGCGGACCTTCGATGGTGCGGGCGGCGGCCAAGAACCACCCGAGTGTCGCGGTGGTGGTGGACCCGCTGGGTTACGACGGAGTGCTGGCCGCCGTGCGGGCCGGCGGTTTCACCCTCGACGAGCGAAAGCGGCTGGCGTCCTTGGCATTCCGGCACACCGCCGAATACGACGTCGCGGTGGCCGGCTGGATGGCCTCGACGCTGGCGCCGGAAGAGCCTGCGCAACCCTTGCCGGCTTGGTTCGCAGGCACCTGGCACCGCAGCGCGGTGTTGCGGTACGGCGAGAACCCGCATCAGCAGGCCGCTGTCTACCGGGACAATTC
Organism: Mycolicibacterium brisbanense; assembly: GCF_001570425.1. Classification (GTDB taxonomy): domain Bacteria; phylum Actinomycetota; class Actinomycetes; order Mycobacteriales; family Mycobacteriaceae; genus Mycobacterium; species Mycobacterium brisbanense. The sequence continues at coordinate 8,724 of NZ_BCSX01000007.1, read as the reverse complement.
GGCGTGGCCGGGCCTCGCGCAGGCCGAGCAGCTGCACGGCAAGGAGATGTCCTACAACAACTACACCGACGCCGACGCGGCGTGGCGGGCGGCGTTCGACCACGAAGAGATCTGCGTGGCGATCATCAAGCACGCCAACCCGTGTGGCATCGCCATCTCGTCGGTCTCGGTGGCCGATGCGCACCGCAAGGCCCACGAGTGCGATCCGCTCAGCGCGTTCGGCGGCGTCATCGCCTCGAACACCGAGGTCAGCGTCGAGATGGCAGAGACCGTCGCCGACATCTTCACCGAGGTCATCATCGCGCCGGCGTACGAGCCCGGTGCAGTGGAAGTGCTTGCGCGCAAGAAGAACATCCGCATCCTGGTCGCATCCGAACCCTTGGTCGGCGGCATCGAAATGCGCCCGATCAGCGGCGGGTTGCTGCTGCAGGACCGCGACGCGCTCGACGCCGAAGGCGACGACCCCAACAACTGGACGCTGGCCACCGGCAACCCCGCCGACGAGCAGACGTTGGCCGACCTGGTCTTCGCTTGGCGCGCGTGCCGCGCGGTCAAGTCCAACGCGATCGTGGTGGCCAAGGACGGCGCCACCGTCGGCGTCGGCATGGGACAGGTCAACCGCGTCGACGCGGCGGCGCTGGCCGTGCAGCGAGCGGGGGACCGGGTGGTGGGCGCGGTCGCGGCCTCCGATGCGTTCTTCCCGTTCCCCGACGGGCTCGAGACGCTGACGCAAGCCGGGGTCCGGGCCATCGTGCATCCGGGCGGCTCCATGCGCGACGACGTGGTCACCGAGGCGGCCGCCAAGGCCGGCATCAGCCTGTACCTCACTGGTGCACGGCATTTCGCACACTAATATTGACGACCATGGCGACTGCGTCGAAGATGGCCGTTGCGCTGGCGGCTGCGGCGCTGGTGCTGACGTCCTGCACGCATCTGGTCGACGGTCATCCGGTGGCCTCACAAGACCTGCTGGCGGCCGCGAAAACCGGGGAGCTCAAGTGCAATCCGGTTGACGCGCCGCTGGTCACGGTGCCCCGCGTGGACGCCGACGAGCCCACCATCAGAATTCCGCAACCTCCGGGCTGGGAGCGGGTGGAGGGCCGCGACACCGATCTGCTGCGCTACACGATGAGCAACGCGAGCTTGCAGAACGGCAATTTCAAGCCGACCATCGTGATCGCGCTGGAAAGCGTCGCCGATGCGATGACTCCCGACGAGGTGTTCGCTGCTCAGCGCAAGTCGATCTCGACCCTTGGCGTGCCCGAGAGCGCCATGAAGGTCGACAACATCACCATCTGCGGACTGCCGGCGCAGACCGTGCACTACCAGATACCGCAGATGGGTGTGCTGCAGCCACACCCGGCCATCGCGTTGTTCGTGGCCTACCGCAGCGAACTGCGAACGTACTGCGCAGGTTTGACGGTGCAGACCACAGCTCCCGACAACCTGACGTACCAGCGTGACTCCGACATGATGGTGTCAGGCTTTCAAGTGCTGCCGGTCAAGAACCCGTAGCCGGCGTCAGGCGCTGACTTCGTCCTGTTCCTCGGCCGTCACGAATTCGATGAACGACGTGATCTCGTCGATGGCTCGACGAGCGTCCGGGTTGACGTCGAAGCTCAGCTGGAACATGTGCATCGCCCGTTCCCACACCTGAACCCACACGGGAATCCCCTCCGCGGTGAGCCGGTCGGCCAGGGCGAAGGCGTCGTTGAGCAGCATCTCGTGGGTGCCGACCTGAAGCAGGAACGGACCGAGGCCGTGCAGGTCGGCTTCCGGTGGCATGACGGGCGTGGGCCGGGTGCCGTTGACGGTGGCGAACACGTCATAGATGAACTTGACCGTCATGAACGGGAACATCACGTCCCGATGTTGTTGCAGGGCACGGTATTTGAGCTCCATGTCCGACGAGGTCAACGGCGAGAGCAGCACCTGGCCCGCCGGTGGCACCAAGCCGGCGTCGCGCGCGGCGATGGCGATGTCGGCGGCGATCAGCCCGCCTGCCGAATCACCGGCCAGCACAATGCGATTGGGCTGGTAGCCGAGTGAGAGCACGTACCGGTAGGCGTCGAGGCCGTCGGCGACCGCCTCTTCGATGCCGGCTTGCGGGGCCAGTCGGTAGCCCACGTTCAACACCCGGGCCCCGGTGCTGGCCGACAGTTTCGAGACGAACCGCCGGTGTGAGTTCAGCCCGAGCGTCACCAGTGCCGACCCGTGCATGTACACGATCACCGACTCGGAGTCGCCGGCTTGGCTGACCCACTCCGCCGGGCAATTGGGCAGCGCGACCGGCGTCACCTCGGTACCCGGCAGCGCCGGGACGACGCGCAGCGGGCGGTCGATCACGTCGAGATGAGCGCGCTGCAACAACGCCGGTGCGACGCGATTGACGGCAAGGCCGATCAGCGTCAACAGCCCCAGCAACGGCCGGAAGAATATCGCCGACCCAACGCCCAGAGCTCTGGACTGCCACGCGGCCGGTCCGAAGTGCACTGTTGTCGGCCGAGAGTGCCAATCTAGCGAATTCACGATACCGAGGGTATCGGGTAACTCGGGTGAGACAAAAACGCGACGTCGGCTCAGGGCATCACGATGGTGGCCTGAGCATCGATGACCTTGTTGATGTCGGTCAGCGAGCTCATGTCTCGGTACAGCGAGTCGGCGTTGATCTGCAGCACGAACGCCCCACCCGGGATCGGCATCGTCACCGTCTTCTGCGTGATGGCCCGACGCCGGCCGTCTTTGACGTACGAGCCGCCCAGGGACACCGACGGGAATCCGTTGAGATTGCCGCGCGTGACACCGCCGACCGGCTCGTACTCCGCGAGGTTCTGCAGTTCGTTCGGCGCGAACTCGAGCAGCTTGTTGGTGTCGACGTCGCCGACGAGCTTGGAGATCAACGAGATCACCGACGGCGGATCCGTCGGGGTCACGCTGTCGTTGACGATCGCCGAGTAGGCCCACGACGGGGTGCGGGTACCCGCGTCGGCCCACGGTGGCGGGGTGGGCATGGTGAACACCGGTGCGCCCGGGTCGGCGCGGTGAATGGGCGTTTCGGCGATCTTGTTGTCGCGGATGTAGTCCGCGATGGTGTACGAGTGGCCCGGCGGCTGCGGGGGCGTTGATGCCGTCGTCGTCGGGCTCGTCGACGCAGCGGCCGTCGTGGTCTGGGGGCCGGGAGGAGTCTCGTCGCCACCTGATGTCACCGCCAGCGTCACACCGCCGACGATCAGGACGACCGCGGCGAGCGCGCCCGCGATCAGCAGGCCCTTGCGCTTGCCCCCCGACGTTTTCACCGGTGCCACGTACGGCATCGGCGGCGGGCCGTAGCTGGTCGCCGGCGCAGGCATCGGTGGAGTCGTCGGCGGTTTGCGGGGCGGCTCGGCGACCGACCACGACGAGGTGAAGACCGGAGGCTCAGACGGCGGCGTGGGGCGCGCGGCCGGTGCGCTCGTCGGATTCGACGGGGACATCGGTCGCGGCGGCGGTGGCATGGGCGGCGGCGCCACCGGCGGTGCGGCCAGAGGCTGCTGAGCCACCGGCGGCGGGGGCGCCAGCGCAGGCATCTTGAGGGTTGCCGATGCCCCGGCGGCGGCCTCGGCCAGCGCGTTGGCGAAGTCGTGGCAGGTGTCGTACCGATCCTTGGGATCCTTCGCCAAACCCTTGGCCATCACCGAATCGAATACGGCGAGTTCAGGTTTGGTGGCCGCGAGCTTGGGAACCGGGGAGCTCAGGTGGTGGCTGATGACAACTGCCGGGTTGCTGTGCGCGTACGGCGGCGACCCGGTGAACAGGCGGTAGGCGGTCGCTGCCAGCGAGTACTGATCGGCCCGGCCGTCGAGGGTCTGGCCCATCAGCTGTTCGGGCGCCGTGTAGGACATCGAGCCCACCGTGATGTTGGTGGACGTCAACCCGTTCACCTCGTCGGCCCGGCGCGCGATGCCGAAGTCGGTGAGCATGATCCTGCGCTTGGCGCCATGTTTGCCGGCCACCAGTATGTTGGCCGGCTTGACATCGCGGTGGAGCAGCTTGCGCTGATGCGCGTAGTCCAGCGCGTCGCCCACCGCCGCTATGATCTCGATCACATCCGCGGCGGGCATCCCGGACGGATACACGTCGTGCAGCAGCCGGGCGGCGTCGTGGCCGTCGACGTAGTCCATCGAGATCCACAACCGGCCCTCGAACTCGCCCCGATCATGGACGCCGACGATGTGCGGGTGCCACAGCGTGGCGGCCATGTCGGCTTCGCGGATGAACCGCTGACGGAACTCATTATCTGCGCTAACGGTCTGCGGAAGCACCTTGAGGGCGTCCTCGCGGGGCAGCCGGGGATGAGCCGCCAGATACACCTCGCCCATGCCACCGGTGCCCACCAACCTGACGATGGTGAACCCCGCGAAGACTTGACCGCTAGCCAACGGCATGGGCGCAGACTACCGGGCGAGTGGCAGTCGCCACGACTTTGTAGCCCTATGGTGACCGCAAGTCAGACCGGTGACCATGCCGAGCCGCCGGAGCAGTCGTAGCTTGGAGTGGTGAGCCAACCAAAGGACCTGCCTCGGACGGTCGGTGAGCTGCGCGCATCCGGGCATCGTGAGCGAGGCGTGAAAGCCGAAATCCGGGAGAATCTCCTGGCGGCCCTTGCCGACCGGCGTGACGTATGGACCGGCATCCTGGGCTTTGACGACACCGTGATTCCGCAACTGGAGCGGGCACTGATCGCCGGACACGACGTGGTGCTGCTCGGCGAACGCGGTCAGGGCAAGACGCGGCTGCTGCGGGCGCTGACCGGGCTGCTCGACGAGTGGACACCGGTGATCGCCGGCGCCGAGCTGGGCGAGCACCCCTACAGCCCGATCACGCCGGAATCCATCCGGCGTGCTGCCGATTCCGGTGAGGACCTGCCGATCGAATGGCGGCACCGCAGCGAGCGGTACACCGAGAAGCTGGCCACGCCGGACACCAGCGTCGCCGACCTGGTCGGCGACATCGACCCGATCAAGGTGGCCGAGGGCCGCAGCCTCGGCGATCCCGAAACCATCGCCTACGGCCTGATCCCGCGGGCGCATCGCGGCATCGTGGCCGTCAACGAGCTGCCCGACCTCGCCGAGCGGATCCAGGTGTCGATGCTCAATGTGATGGAGGAGCGCGACATCCAGGTGCGTGGCTACACCCTGCGGCTGCCGCTCGACGTGCTCGTCGTCGCCAGTGCCAACCCCGAGGACTACACCAACCGCGGTCGCATCATCACTCCGCTCAAGGACCGGTTCGGCGCCGAGATCCGCACGCACTACCCGCTGGAGATCGAATCCGAGGTCGGAGTGATACGCCAAGAGGCGCATCTGGCCGCCGAGGTGCCCGACTACCTGCTCGGTGTGCTCGCCCGGTTCTCCCGCAATCTGCGTGAGTCGAGCTCGATCGACCAGCGTTCGGGTGTGTCCGCGCGGTTCGCCATCGCGGCGGCCGAGACGGTCGCGGCCTCGGCCCGGCACCGCGCCGCGATCATCGGCGAGGACGATCCGGTGGCGCGCGTGGTGGATCTCGCCACCGTGATCGACGTGCTGCGCGGCAAGCTGGAGTTCGAGACCGGCGAGGAAGGCCGCGAGCAGGCGGTGTTGGAGCATCTGCTGCGCCGCGCCACCGCCGACACCGCGCAGCGGCTACTCGGCGGCATCGACGTCGGCCCGGTGGTGGCCGCGGTGGAGGAGGGCTCTCCGGTGACCACCGGTGAGCGGGTCTCCGCGAAGGACGTATTGGCAGCCCTTCCCGCCCTGCCGGCATTGGATGCGGTGGCCGCGCGGCTGGGAGCCCGGTCGGTGGGTGAACGGGCCGCAGCGGTCGAACTGGCCCTGGAAGCGCTCTATCTGGCCAAGCGCATCGACAAGGTGTCGGGCGAGGGGGAGACGGTCTATGGCTAGTGGCCGCGCGGCCAGAGGGCACGGGCACACCTCGCGGTATTCGCGATACAGCGGCGGCCCCGATCCGCTGGCGCCGCCGATCGATCTGCGCGACGCACTCGAGCAGATCGGCCAGAACGTGATGGAGGGCAGCTCGCCACGCCGCGCGCTGTCGGAGTTGCTGCGCCGCGGGACGCGGGACATGCGTGGCACCGACCGGCTGGCCGCCGAGGCCAATCGGCGTCGGCGAGAACTGCTGTCCCGCAACAACCTTGACGGCACCCTGCAGGAGATCAAGAAGCTGCTCGACGAGGCCGTGCTAGCCGAGCGCAAGGAGCTGGCCCGAGCCCTCGACGACGATGCCCGCTTCGGCGAACTGCAGCTCGAGTCGTTGTCGCCGTCGCCTGCAAAGGCCGTGCAGGAACTCTCGGAGTATGCGTGGCGCTCGCCGGAGGCCCGCGAAAAGTACGAGCAGATCAAGGATCTGCTCGGTCGTGAGATGCTCGACCAGCGCTTCGCCGGGATGAAACAGGCGTTGGAGAACGCCACCGACGAGGATCGCCAGCGGGTCAACGACATGCTCGACGACTTGAACGACCTGCTGGACAAGCACGCCCGCGGCGAGGACACCGAGCAGGATTTTCAAGACTTCATGGACAAGCACGGCGAGTTCTTCCCGGAGAACCCGTCGAACATCGACGAGCTGCTCGACTCGCTGGCACAGCGTGCGGCCGCTGCGCAGCGTTTCCGCAACAGCCTCTCGGCGCAGCAGCGTGCTGAGCTGGATGCCCTGGCGGAGCAGGCTTTCGGGTCGCCCTCGCTGATGAACGCGCTGAACCGGCTCGACGCACACCTGCAGGCCGCGCGCCCCGGCGAGGATTGGTCGGGCTCGCAGCGGTTCTCGGGTGACAACCCGATGGGCATGGGCGAGGGCGCGCAGGCACTGTCCGACATCGCCGAGCTGGAGCAACTCGCCGACGCGCTGTCGCAGAGCTATTCCGGGGCCACGATGGAGGACGTCGACCTCGACGCGCTGGCGCGCCAGCTCGGCGACCAGGCCGCCATCGACGCCCGCACGCTCGCCGAGCTGGAGCGGGCCCTCGTCAGCCAGGGCTTCCTGGACCGCGGCTCCGACGGGCAGTGGCGGCTGTCGCCCAAGGCCATGCGTCAGCTGGGCCAGACCGCCCTGCGTGATGTGGCGCAACAACTTTCGGGCCGGCACGGGGAACGCGACACCCGTCGGGCCGGCGCAGCGGGCGAGCTGACAGGCGCGACCCGGCCCTGGCAGTTCGGCGACACCGAGCCGTGGAACGTCACCCGCACGGTGACCAACGCGGTGTTACGGCAGGCGGGCACCGGTGTCGCGGAGCGGCCGATCCGGTTTGCCGTCGAAGACGTCGAGATCTCCGAGACCGAGACCCGCACCCAGGCGTGCGTAGCGCTGCTGGTGGATACCTCGTTCTCGATGGTCATGGAGAACCGCTGGCTGCCGATGAAGCGCACGGCGCTGGCATTGCATCATCTCGTCAGCACGCGGTTCCGGTCAGATGCGTTGCAGATCATCGCCTTTGGCCGCTATGCGCGCACCGTCAGCGCTGCCGAGTTGACCGCGCTGGAAGGGGTTTACGAGCAGGGCACCAACCTGCATCATGCGTTGGCGTTGGCGTCTCGGCATCTGCGCAGGCATCCCAATGCGCAGCCCGTCGTGCTCGTGGTCACCGACGGCGAACCCACCGCGCACCTGGAGGGCTTCGACGATGGTTCCGAGGTGTTCTTCGACTACCCACCCCACCCCCGCACCATCGCCCACACCGTGCGGGGTTTCGACGAGGTCGCCCGGCTCGGTGCTCAGGTGACGATCTTCCGGCTCGGCAGTGATCCGGGGCTGGCCCGGTTCATCGACCAGGTGGCGCGGCGCGTCGCGGGGCGGGTTGTGGTGCCGGATCTCGACGGGCTGGGTGCCGCGGTCGTCGGCGACTATCTGCGAACCCGCCGACGCTGAGTGCCCTGTGCCCGCCGGACCAGCCGCCGCAGGATTTCGTGCCCCGCCATGACCGCGTGCAGGGCACCCCACTCGACCGGGAGATAATCGCGGGCCCGCACCAATCGGGCTGCCAATTCGGGTGATTCGTCGTGCAATATGCGCCGCGCCCGGCGGGCGTGGAAAGTGTTCGACGCGATCTTGATGGCCGGGGCGTCGGACAACAGCGGTATCGAATTCCTGATGTTCTCGACCGTCGTGCGTGACTGATCGTCGAGCCGAATGTTGGCTGCGGGCACACCGCGTGACACGACGGCGTAGTTGGCCATCATCTGCGCTTCCGAGAGTTCGGACCGCACAGCTCCGCCGGAGAACACGAAGCGTGCTTGCGACGGGTCGGTCGAGCGCATCGCGATGCGCACGCGCCAGCGGTGCAGGGCAGGCTCGGGGCAGCCGAGAACAAGGATCGCCTCGCCCGGGGTGATCCGGCCGGGATCGAGCCGGTCGGCGGGTAACGCGTCCCGCGATGCCTGCCACGTTCTCCACTCACACCACGCGAATAGCGCACCGGCCGTGACCGTCGCGAGACGGAGGTTTCTGGTCCACGTGCTCATGGCGCCATTATCGTGCGCCCACTTCGACGAAAGTGTTGCGCTGCCCGCCGCGCACGGCCGTTGTCAAGCTGCTTGGAGTCGGTTTTCGGGTTTGGGTAGGTTGATGCCGACGGTATTGGCTGGTGCTGGGGTGTGTGGGCGTCGGCGGAATCGTTCGGGGTGTGCCTGGTAGTAGGCCTGGTGAGTGGCTGCGCGGCGGTGCCAGCGGTCGAGCCAGCTGCCGTCGTGGACC
>NZ_BCSX01000006.1 GCF_001570425.1 Mycolicibacterium brisbanense | reverse complement strand
AGCGATCCCTTGCGCACATACCCGGCCACCACTTCGACCGTCGAGAGCAGGATGCCGCCGGGCAGCCGTTCCTCTAGTCCCAATTCAGGCCCCCTCGCCGCCATACATACGCGTACGCCACGAACACCGTGAGCATGAACAACAACATCTCCACCAGCGCAAACAGGCCCAGACTGTCAAAGGCGACCGCCCACGGGTAGAGGAACACGATCTCGATGTCGAACACGATGAACAACATCGCGGTCAGGTAGTACCGGATCGGCATCCGCTGACCACTGGTGCCCGCCGCGCCCGGGGGCATCGGCTCGATACCGCATTCGTACGCTTCGAGTTTGGACCGGTTGTAACGCCGCGGCCCGATCAGCAGGGCGATCCCCACCGAACCGACCGCGAACACAGCCGCAATCGCACCAAGAACCAGAATGGGCACATACGGACTCATAGGGCCACACTGCTCAATGAATCGACGGACGGCCACCCCAACTAGGGTGAAGCACAAGGGGATACACCCCGGAGGATTCAATCGCTAAAATTCGCACGGTGATACAACAACCAGGTCGGACAAGCGGGTACGCTGCGCTCGGTGTACTGATCTACAGCAGCGATCCGGAGCTTCGAAGCAGAACGGCGCAAGCTCTAGGACCAGTTCCCGACCACAGTGGTGCAGCCCTTCGATTCGACCACGCCGCAACTCAATTCGGTGTCATTGAGCAAATAGGTACGGGTTCAGTCGATGTGGCCATTCTCGATGCCGAGGCGGCGCCGTTAGGGGGCATGGGGTTGGCGAAACAACTGAAAGACGAACTGTTGCATTGCCCGTCACTCGTCGTGCTCATCGCACGGCCAGTCGATGCGTGGCTGGCTCGCTGGTCGCGTGCTGACGCTGTGGTGCCCCGCGTCTTCGATCCAGTCGTGCTCAGGGATACGACAATGGCACTGATGCATGGCAGATCGGTGGTCTGACAGCGATCACTGCGAGAGCTGGTGGTGTTCGAAGTGCTGGCAGGGATGCTCTGCGTGCCAACGCTCTTCGATGCGGAGAACTCTGTGATGCTCGATTACCAGCCAAGCGACACCGCCAGTTACTGCAAGTGCTCCGACGATTGCGGCGGTCGACACCCACTCATGGTGCTGATAGGCCGCCGATGCGACGGATCCGATCAGTGATATGACACCGAGCGCGATGGACAGCAGGCCAGGCCAGCAGTAGATATCGATGAACGATTCGCCCGCGTGATGTTGTGTAGTCCGAAAGTGGTCGATGGGATCGCGTGTATTTGCCATGATTGCTCCTCTGCCGATACTTGAAGAGGTAATCCGGCAATCGCGGTAGCCCATCCCCGTTCTGGGGGACGGTCCGGGGGGCGTCAGCGCACAGCGCGCCAACCGAGATCGCGATGTGCGAGTAGGTGGGCGATGAGCAGTTCGGTGGAACCTGTACTCGCTGCCTGCGTCACGATGTGCCAGGGACGGTTCAATGGTGTTCCGGGCACTGGGAGCTCGACCAATGATCCCATGTCCACTTCCCGGCGGACGGCTTGACGCGATACGAGTGTCACGCCGAGACCAGCGACAGCTGCGGCGACCACAGCGCCATGTGACCCAAGCACCATCTGAGGTGGGCTGACCTCGAGCTCGTCCAACAACGTTGTCGTGGTCGCACGGGTACCCGAACCGGATTCCCGTAGCAGCCATGTCGTCCGTGCAGGGTCGAATCGCTGTGCGGATTCGGGCGGGCCGACGACAACCAGCGTATTGGGGCTGACGGCGCGTACGCGGGTCTGATCGAGGGTTGTCGGCGGACGGCCAGCGACAACAACGTCGGCCTCATGATCGGCGAGCATCGGCCAGATCGCGGTTCTGGACGCTACTTCGAGCTTGCAGTCCACGCCGGGATACTTGGCCGTGAACGATGCGAGTAGTGCGGGAAGGAGCAGCTCGCCGGCAGTGGTCACGGCTGCTAGGCGGATGGCCCCATGGTCGGGGTCGACCTCGCCGCGCGCCGCGAGCAGAGCTTCATGATGTAGTCCGAGGATTTTCCGTGCGTACTCGACGTAGCGAATCCCGGCCGGGGTCAGCCGCACTCCACGCCCTTGTCTGTCTATCAACGGGACGCCGACTTCGGTGCTCAAGCTCGCCAGCGCCGAAGAGATCGCCGATTCAGTCACCACCAGGCGCTCGGCCGCCCCACGCACGGAACCGGTTTCGGCGAGTTCAACCAGTGCCCGTAGGCGGGCGTTGGTCGTCATGGGGCTGCCTTCGACGTTCGGCCGTCATCGAATACGCGACTGGCCAGAAGGTCCGCGGCTTCGATGGTGGTCAGGGCCTTGAGATCTACTGGAGCGTGCGAGTCCTCGACGAGTCGCCAGGCGTGACGCAGCCTTGCTCGCTCCATTGCATTGCGCACGCTGCGGGCATTCGCGAACCATGGCTGGTCGACTCGACGCTCAAGATAACGACGTAGCGCGTCTTGACCGCCTACGGAGAGCGTGTACCCCAGCTGTTCGGTCATCAGAGTAGCGATCCGCTCCAGTTCGGACACCGTGTAATCCGGGAACGAGATGTGGTGGGCGACACGGCTTTGCATTCCAGGGTTTGCGGAAAAGAACTGGTCCATCTTGTCCGCGTATCCGGCGAGTATGACCACAAGGTCGTCACGGTTGTTTTCCATCACCTGCAGCAGAATCTCTATTGCCTCAGCCCCGTAGTCCCGTTCATTCTCGGCCTTGTACAAATAGTAGGCCTCGTCGATGAACAGGACACCACCCATCGCTCTCTTGATCACTTCCTTCGTCTTGGGTGCGGTGTGCCCGATATATTCGCCGACGAGGTCGTCGCGCGTGACGCTCACCAGGTGACCTCGTCGGAGATAGCCCAGTCTGTGGAGCAAGTTGGCCATCCGTAGCGCAACGGTCGTCTTCCCTGTCCCCGGATTGCCCGTGAAGCACATATGCAACGTGGGCTGTGGCGCGGCTATGCCGTATCGCGCACGCATTCGGTCAACAAGCAACAGCGCCGCGATTTCGGCGATCCGGCTCTTGACCGGTGCCAGGCCGACCAGTTCCGTGTCGAGGTTGGCGATGACGGTATCGATGCCGGCATCGCTGCGGGCTTCCGCGAGATCCACTGTGGCATCGGGAGGCAGGCAGTGTTGGTGTTCCGTCTCTGGCAACTCGTCTTCGAGTTGTCCGCCGAGGGATTGGCTCGGTGTGAAACCAAACGACTTCCGAGGTGTTTCGGCCGTAGGCATACTCATGAAGGATCGACCGCCGCAGTGCTCGATGCGTCTGACATGTCATGAATGGTGCCACTAGAAAGTCAAGGCGTCTATTGACAATCGGCCCCATTCTATTAAGTGAACGGTTCAGCTTCTCACCCTGCGGGTCCACCTAATCGGTGACGTCACTGCTGCGGTTCGGTCGGTACTGTCAACCGCGCGGATTGTGATCGATCGGCAGGAGCGTGACCATGGGCAACTGGCGAGCGTTGGGAGACCTTGAGCGCCGTGTCATGGACCACCTCTGGTCAATATCTGAACCCCAGACCGTTCGACAGGTGCACGCCGCGTTGTCGGTGCGACGCAAGCTTGCTTACACCACAGTAATGACGGTACTGCGGCGACTCACAGCCAAAGGGTTGGTCAGCCAAGATCGGCTCAGCCGGGCGCACCGTTACGCAGCCACACAGGGCCACGACCATCTGGTGGCCGATTTGATGATGGATGCGCTGTACCAGGTTCCGGAACCAGGTGGTCGTCGAGCTGCTTTGCTTCACTTCGTCGAGAGTGTAGGCAGGGATGACGTCTGCATGTTGCAAAGTGCTCTTGCCGAGCTACACGCCAAGCACGTGGGGTTCTAATCTCGCGCGTGCGGAAGCGGAATCGTCGCCGTCACACAGGTTCCGCTGCCGACCCGAGACCGGATGTTGAGCCGGCCGCCCACGAGTTCCGCGCGTTCTGCCATCGACAGTAACCCATAGCCGTGCGTTACATCATCTCCCAATGGATGCTCGAGCGTATCGAAACCGACTCCATCATCATTGATTTCGAGATGAGCGGTCGTGTCGTTGACAGCGAAAGTCAGCCGCGCGGTTGTGGCATCCGCATGCTTGACGACATTCTGCAAGCATTCCTGAGCGATACGGTACAAGGCGAGCTCGATGTGCTCAGGAAGACGAGTATCAGCTAGGTCGGCATCGATCCGCAGGCCTGGGATCGAGCGGGCCAGACTTGCCAATCCGCCGGCCAGCCCGAGATCATCGAGTACGGGCGGACGCAGCCCGCCGATGGCTGCCCGCGCCTCTTGTAGCGTCAGCTCGACAAGATCGCGCGCGGCCTCGAGTTGCACGAAGGCCTCGTCGGGTTGTTCCCGCATTGTTTGGGAGGCAGCGTCGAGGCGATACGCCAACGTGACGAGCCGCTGCGAGATCCCGTCATGAATATCACCGGCCAACCGGCGGCGCTCGAACTCTTGCGCTTCGATAACTTGCTCAACGAAGTTCTCGTGTGCGCGTTCCCTGGCTACGAGTCGGCGATGCAGCCTGGCCTGGTGCAGGGCGCCGGCGATGAGGCGGCCGATCACCAAAAGCAATTCCACGTCACCAGAGGTGAATTCACGTCTTTCCATCGTGTAAACGGTCAGTTCGCCGACCAGTCCGCCAGGGTCGGTCTCCATCGGTACCGAGACCAAGGATGTGAAGGCGGCGTCGCGCAACGAATCGACAGCCAAGTATCTCGAGTCGCCTTCTTTGTTCTCGGTGATGACGACGGGCTGCCGATGATTGGCCACCCACCCGGAGATCCCTGTCCCCAGCTGCATGCGGATCCGGCCGACCTGATGGTCGAACGGCGGTGTTGCACCCGCCAGCGTCAACGACCGATCGGTGTCGTCAAGAACATGGACCAAGCACGCGTCGGTGCCGGTGGCGTCGGTAATGATTCGCGCGGCAGCCGCGGCGAGCGGCTCGACCCCAGGGCCGCTCGAGGCCGCTTGGATCAACTGCCGAAGAAGCGCGAGCTCACGATCAGCCTCCACAAGGTCACGGACTGCGTTGGTGCGTCGCCACTGTAGCGCCGTGGCCGCCAATGCCGGATTACTCACTGGTAGATACCTTCTCGGAGCGCGGTGGCGACGGCGCTGGTGCGGTCGGCGACACCGAGTTTGCGATATATAGAACGCAAATGGCTCTTGACTGTTTCGTCCCCGATGACCAGCTTGTTGGCAATCCCGCGATTCGACAGGCCGGTAACCATGTAGGACAGAATCTCGCTTTCCCTCTGGGTCAGACCTTGCCTGGCGCCGGGCCAGAACTCGTCGCGCTTCAGCCGGGCTGCGGTGTCGGCCGCCCGTGCTGCGAGACCCGGGTCGAGCGCGTTGCCACCACTGCGAACCAAGTCCAGTTGCCGGACCAGGTCGTTGCTGCTGATGCTCTTCAGCAGATAGCCAGATGCACCGACCCGCAATGCCTGAAACAGGTACTGCTCATCGTCATAGACTGACAGCATCACGACCTTGCGATCCGGATCACGTTGGCGCATAGCCAAACACAGATCTAGGCCGCTAGATCCGTGCATTCGGACGTCACACAGCACAACATCGGGATCGAGACTTTCCACCACATCCACGGCCTTGTCGGCGCCGACGGACTGGCCGACGATCCGCACTCTGCTCGCAAACCCGGCGAGCATGGCTTTGAGACCCTCGATGACCATCTCGTGGTCATCCACCAATACAAGCCGAACCGGGCTTGTGGCTGACGTCACCATCGACACACCATAGGGCTGGGCACGCTCACAGTCACGCGACTTTTGCCTCTGATGCCCGATATAACCCGTTCAATCCCCCGAGCAGGGGGAACCGAGCCTTGAACTGATTCTTAGCATCGCTGCAACCTAGAAGGAGGCTGGATGGTAACGCGTGTGCCTACGCTCGTCGCTTCGGTTCTGCCCGCGGATTATTCGGAACTAGGCCAGGAAGTCCGGCGCCTGGAGAAAGCGGGGGTGGACCGCATTCAGTGGGACGTGATGGACGGCCGGTTCGTACCGAACCTGACTTTTGGGCCGGATGTCATCGCTGCCAATCGTGAGCATGTCTCGATGGGATTCGAGGCACACCTCATGGTGGAGGATCCGGAACCCATGCTGCCGCGGTGGATTGGAGCCGGATGCGAGATCGTCATAGTCCATGCCGAGGCGACAAGGCATCTGCACCGAACACTCTGCGCTATCAGGGAGCTCGGAGCTCGAGCAGGCGTCGCACTGAACCCGTCCACGCCGCTGGAGTCAGTAACCAACGTGCTCAGCCTCGTCGACCTGCTACTTGTCATGACCGTGAACCCTGGGTTCGGCGGCCAGCGGTATCTCGCGGAGATGGAAAACAAGATTGCAAGGGCAAGAAGGGATCTGGACTCAAGGGAACTCGACATCGAGCTGGAGGTGGACGGCGGTATCTCAGCGACCACTATCGGTGCGGCCGCGCGCGCCGGTGCCGACGTATTCTGCGCTGGCTCCGCGTTGTTCACCGGGGCCGGGACAATCGAGGAGCGGGTGGCCGTGTTGCGCCACGCGGCCACCACCGGAATCGAGTCGCGATGAGCATCGCCGCGAGCACGTCCGCCCAGAGCGAGCCTCTCACCCCCGAGATCGATCAGCTGGCCATCACAACGCTGCGTTTCCTGGCAGCTGATGCCGTGCAGTCGGCCAACAGTGGACACCCAGGCCTGCCCCTTGGTGCGGCGCCTGCGGCCTGGGTCCTGTGGTCACGTCACCTACGTCACGACCCGACAGATCCGCGTTGGCCCGACAGGGACCGCTTTGTCCTATCGGCCGGCCATGGTTCGGCCTTGCTGTACGCACTGCTGCACGTCTTCGGCTACGACCTGCCTGCGTCGGAGCTGGCGCAGTTTCGCCAGCTCGGCTCGCGTACCCCGGGGCACCCAGAGTACGGGCTCACAGCGGGCGTCGAGACGACGACGGGTCCACTCGGCCAGGGACTGGCCAATGCTGTTGGGATGGCGCTCGCGGAGCGGATGCTGGCGGCTCGGTGCAACAACGAGGTACACGAAAGCGTCGTCGACCATCGAACCTGGGTACTCGCCGGCGACGGCGACCTGATGGAGGGGATCAGCCACGAGGCCGCTTCTTTGGCAGGACGACTCGGCCTCGGCCGCCTGACGGTGATCTTCGATGACAACAACATCACGATTGACGGCACCGCGGACCTCAGCTGTAGGGACGACGCATTGGCGCGGTTTGCCGCTTATGGCTGGCAGACCATATCGGTCGAGGACGGCAACGATGTGGCTGCTATCGATCAGGCGCTCACCCGAGCCCGCGAGAATGTGTCGACACCCACCTTCATCAAACTGCGAACCACCATCGGCTGCGGTGCGCCGGGGCTGGAAGGAACGTCGAAAGTCCACGGCAGCCCGTTGGGGGCTGAGGCCCTCGCAGCGATGCGCACGAACTTCGACTGGCCGCCAGCGGCCTTTCACGTGCCGGAGGCCGTACGAGCGGCGACCTCGGCGCTGGCAGGCCAGGCTGCTCAGGTCAGAGAACAGTGGGAGCGCGATCACGCCGACTGGATCGCCGATCATCCGCAGCTTGCCGCGGACTTTCCGCTGGGCAGGGTGCCTGGTCCGCCCGAGACCGACATCTTGACGCCGCTGACTGCCGATATCGCGACGGAGCGGATCGCGACACGCCAGGCGTCAGGTATGGCACTGAATGCCCTCGCTCCGCACTATCCGGCACTGGTGGGCGGATCGGCCGATCTAGCCGGATCGACGAATACCGGAATAGTAGGTGGCGATGTGAAGACTGGCAATTATGGCGGTCGCACAATACATTTCGGCATCCGAGAGCACGCCATGGCTGCCGTCATGAATGGAATGTCAGTCCATGGTGGTCTCCGACCCTTCGGCAGCACATTTCTGGTGTTTGCCGATTATCTGCGTCCCGCTCTCAGAATGTCCGCCCTCATGCGCCAACCGGTGATCTATGTCTTCACTCATGATTCGATCTATGTAGGCGAGGACGGACCGACACATCAGCCGATCGAGCACATCGAATCGCTGCGATTGATACCGGGTTTGACGGTCCTTCGCCCGGCCGACGCGGCTGAAACGGCGCAGGCTTGGGACATCGCGTCACGTAACCTCGCCGGACCGACAGCGCTGATACTCAGCAGGCAGAGTCTGCCCACCCTGGGAGACGGCGCATGCGGCAATATCAGCACACACGGCTTCAGGGTTGTTCGCAACAGGCCAGACGCGGTCGATGTTGTGCTCGCCGCTAGCGGTTCCGAGGTTTCCCTTGCCGTCGAGGCCGCCGACCTACTGGCCGATCGTGACATCCATGCCTCTGTGTTATCGGTGATGTGGCGAGAACGCCTCCATGAGACATTGCTGCGGGATCCGAAAGTGCTCCCAGACCTCCCGGTGGTGTGGATCGAAGCCGGGATACCCACCGGTTGGCGTGCCGTTGCGCGCGACCGGGACGCGGTAGTGGGCATCGCCCGGTTCGGAGAGAGCGGCCCAGGTCCACAGGTCGCTGCGCATCTGGGTTTGACGGCGAGTGCGATCGCCGAGGCGGCCTTCTCATGTTTGGACTCGGCCAGCGCCGGGAAGCAGGAGCCTGCAATTGACTGCTAGCAGCACTCACCGTCTCGCAGCCGTGGTCTTCGATGTCGACGGAACCTTGGCCGATACCGAACGTGACGGGCATCGGCCGGCATTCAACGACGCATTCGTGGCGCACGGGTTGGATATCGAATGGGATGTTGACGAGTACAGGCGGTTGCTCAAGATCACCGGAGGTCAGCGACGGATCGCGGCTGATCTGCGAAACCGGGGGTTCGCGCACGGAGTCGATGCCCTCGCCGCCGACATCCATCGGACCAAGACCCAGATCTTTCGGGAACGGATTCTCGCCGGTGACGTCATCGCCAGGCCCGGTTTGCGGCCTCTTGTGGCGAGTCTTGCCGAACAAGGTCTCGAGATGGCGGTGGCCACAACGGGGACTCGACGATGGGTTGAACCGTTACTCAGCCAGATTTTCGATGGTGCCGTACCGGAGGTGGTCGTGACCGGAGACGACGTCAGCCGCTTGAAGCCGGATCCAGAGGTCTACCTGCTGGCTCTGGATCGGCTTCGCATCACACCCGAAAGTGCCCTGGCTGTTGAGGATTCCTCATCGGGCCTAGCCGCAGCGCGGGCCGCCGGGATCGCAACACTTGTCGTGAGCAACTTCTATACCGCCGATGAAGATTTTGCCGAAGCTGCCGAGGTGCGAACCGGATACGACGGGTGTACCCCTCTGACGGCAAAAGGCTGCCGGCGAGCACACCACCGGTGGTGGGCGGCTCGAGCTACCAGACCTTGACTGCGAAAAGCTCAGCGCGAGTTGTCGGCGGGGCGGGACACATCCACGATCTCGCGTAGCTTTTCGACGGATAGGTCCGCGAGCGACCGTACGAAGTGCCGGCCCGGTGACGGCGGTACGGACACGACGCCCGGAACGACGACAACGGCCATCCCGGCTGATTCCGCGCTCAAAGTGCCACTGAGTGAGTCCTCCACTGCTACACAGTGTGTCGGTTCGACCTTCAACCTACGTGCGGCAGTCAGGTAGGGTTCTGGGTCCGGCTTTCCTCTGGCGACATCGTCACCGGCAATGACAGCCGCGAAGGCCCCGGGGATTGCCGCTGCAGCGACAAGGTGGGGAATCGGTGTGTGAGCCATGGTGACCAGTGCGCACGGCACGCCAGAACGAGCGAGGTCGCTGAGGAGCAATTCCGCGCACGGCAGCCATGGGATCTTGGTCTGTATCGTGGCAGCGACATCCTCGACGAGAGATCTGATGATCTCCAGCGTCGGTTGTTCGACTCCGCTCTGTTGCAACGTTTTTGCGACGAACTCCATGGACTGCCCGACCACTTTCAGATTGTCTTCGTCCGTCCATACAATTCCGTGGGTAGCCGCGAGCCGCCGCTGTGCGTTCATCCAGTGGGGCTCCGTATCGACAAGAGTGCCATCCATATCCCACATGACCGCCCAGTGTGGGCTTCCCGGGTGAAGGTGAATTGCGGAGTCAGAGTGTGGCTCTGGCGCAACCGCCTTGGGCTCTCGCATACATTGAGAGTTTAGTCGCCATATCCACAGCGGGGCAATTCAATTCGGGCCAGTACGTCTTTGAACTCATGTCGGCTGTCCTTCTGACCATGGGTAAGTTTGTGGCCAGTGGACGGCCGCGACGTGGTCGACATGGTGCGGGCCGCTCGATCGCTGGTTGCGGCCAGGGATGAGGGGGGTAGACGTCGACGCTCGGTGGTGGCTGGACAATCTGTCGGAGTCGACCGTACTCAGTCAATTAGCGACCACAGCCGCAGTGCCTTGCGGGCGACATCGTCGGCTGCGACGATTGTCAGTGTGTCCCAGGGCAGGTTGGCCGTCCAGACCGCATGTGCGATCGCACGAACCAGTGACAGCGCGGACTCGTTGGCGCTCTTGGCGAAAGAACTCACTGTCGCCGTGTCAGCCGCGATATGCACGTGCCATCGCTCTTGCGGACCGACGCGCAGCGTCGCTGGACTCTCGTAGAGGCCGCGAAGGTCTTGGGCAACATAGGTTGGCCGGTGGCCTGGCGGCGCTTGAATCAGGTCAACGACGTCAGTGACTCCGGTCAGCACTAGCAGGCTCGATAGTCCGGCGCCCGCCGCTCCCGCAATATCAGTGTCGAGCCGGTCTCCGATTGCCAGTGCCGAACGAAATACTCCTTGGTTCAGGGCATCTCGCAGCATGTTCGGCGCGGGTTTACCTGCGACTTCCGGCGTCGCGCCGGTGCCTTTTTGCAATGCTGCGACCATCGACCCGTTTCCGAGAGCTATCCCGTGGCCGGTCGGAAAGGTTGCATCGAGGTTTGTGGCTACCCAGCGCGCGCCGTTGCGAATTGCTAACGCTGCCTCGTTCAAGTCGGACCAACATGTCTGTGGGGAATGTCCCTGAACGACAGCGACGGGTGTGTCGGAGTACGTCCGCACGGGCCGGAGGCCGACTCTGACAATCTCGTCGGCTAGTGCATCCGTGCCGACTACCAGAACTGCTGACCCAGTTGGCAATTCTGTGGCCAACAGCCGCGCGGCACTCTGACCACTTGTGATGATGTCACCAGTCTCAACGGTCAGGCCCAAGCCGCGCAGGTGCTCGGCCACTGCGGCCGAACTGCGGGAAGCATTGTTGGTAACGAATATCGTTCGGCTGGAAACGGAGTCGAGTACTTCCACAGCGCCCTCGGTCGGCTGTGATCCGCGAAACACCGTTCCATCAAGGTCGAGTATTAGGCAATCGTGTTGTTGTGCCAGGCATGCTGCATCAGCGGGTGCTGCGCTAGGCGCACCGCGGCGAAGACTCAGGTGCA
Source organism: Mycolicibacterium brisbanense (assembly GCF_001570425.1). GTDB lineage: Bacteria > Actinomycetota > Actinomycetes > Mycobacteriales > Mycobacteriaceae > Mycobacterium > Mycobacterium brisbanense. The sequence continues at coordinate 34,939 of NZ_BCSX01000006.1, read as the reverse complement.
TCGCTGTGATCGTCGAGCGGACCTTGCGGGCGACGTAAAGTCGGTTGTGATTGTCGTTCCCGCATCGGCTGCAGTGTCAAATCTGAACTGTTTCGGCAGTGAATGCCGGTCGGGATGGTGTGGCAAGCGCCGAGGGCGGTCGCTTGCAGAGATATGAATCGCCGAGTCTCGTGATTGGCGAGTGAAAGACAACTCGTTGCTCCCAACATTGGGCATGCGATTGGCACGTCAGGGGCCGAGCGGCGTCGGCCGTGCCGACCCGTCCGTTGACTCTCGAGTGCCGGGCGACCGGATGAGCACACGTCAAACCTATGCGACTAGGCGACAGATCGAAACCGATACTCAAGGATTGCGGTCTCGGTTTTCAGTGTCGACTCATGAGTGAATTGTTCATCAAGTTCACTCGGTATGTCTTGCAACTGGCCGCCGGTTTGGACGAGGCCGCGCTACGTCGGACAGCGCAGGACTCTCTATCTAGCCTTCGGCTGCCTCATGGCCGACGAACGCCCGGCGCGGCAGCACTGCCGGGAGCTCCAGCATCAGTTCCGCCAACCTCTTACGTCTCGACCGTCATACTGACATTCAGCGCCAGTTCAGCGTTCAACGAGCAGGCGGTGGTGCCGATCGAGGACGCCAACCCCGGCATCGACACGATCAACCTGACGAAGGCCCAAGCATCCGCTTGGAAAGAATGGTTGCGTACCAAACCCGATGGAACACCGCGCAGGCACGCCGAGAGCATTCTCGGAGCGGTCCGCAGCTTCTACCTTGACGTAGCTGCCTGCGCCCATGAAGATCCGTCGACGTGGGGTCAGTGGGCGGTCCCATGTCCGGTCAGCATTCGAGACGTGCGGGGCCAGCAGAAACGCCGCGCCCAGCGCGCACACCGAATGCAGGCACGCAGACGCACTCTCGCCCCGCACATGGACGCCCTCGTTGCGGCGGCCGAGCGCGCCTACCTGGAGGCGGCCGAGCTGCAAGCACTCGCGAGATCAGCGTCGTTCGATGATCCATTCACCGTGTACGGGAACACCTACATCAAGCACACACCGGGCAAGGGGTCTGACCGGTCTCGTGTCTACGTTCTGCGCGATGGATCGCAGATGCGGGTCGACATCCCGTATGCCGTCATGCGTGCCTTCATGCCTTCATGACATGGACGATCGTTCAGGTCCTGCGCCACACCGGTATCCGGATCGAAGAAATGCTGGAACTGACCCATCTGAGCATCAAGCAGTATCGCAAGCCCGACGGCACGGTCATCCCGCTCCTGCAGATCGCACCGAGCAAGAACGATCAAGAGCGGATATTCCCGTGCAGTCCTGAGCTGACAACCACCTTGGCGCGACTGGTCGAGTTCATCAGCATCGACGGGCGGGTTCCGCTGTGCTGCCGCATCGACAAACATGAGCGTCACGTGTCTGCGCCGATGCCGCACCTCATTCAAATCCGCGAGGGCGGACGGTCCCGTGTGATCAACGACTGCACGATCCGAAAGTGGCTATCAGAGCTCGCAAACAGTATGGCCTTGAAGGACACTGACGGTACACCCTTGCATTTCACGCCGCATGACTTCCGCCGGATCTTCATCACCGACATCGTCAACGCTGGCTTTCCGATTCACCTTGCCGGAAAGATTGTGGGCCACAACAATATCGAGGTCACCCGTGGCTACACCGCGGTGTACCAACAGGACGTCTTCGAGGCGTACAACCGCTTCATCGAGGGCCGCAGACAAGCCCGGCCCTCCGCTGAGTACCGTGAGCCCACGCAGGCCGAATGGGACGAATTCATGGAGCACTTCGGGCAACGCAAGATCGCCCTCGGCAACTGTCACCGTCCGTATGGCTCCGATTGCGCCCATGAACATGCCTGCATCCGCTGCGACTTCTGCCAGGTCGATCCCGCCCAGGCAGCTCGACTGGATGAAATCCGTAACAACCTCTGCACTCAAGTTGAGGAAGCGGAGCGCAATCAATGGCTAGGCGACGTCAACCAGCTCCGGATCACGATCGACCACGCCGATCGAAAAGCGGCGCGCCTTGCGGCAGGCATTGCCGAGCAAGTTCCACTCGTCACTGCTGGTAGGCCGTGACGTGCCTTCCAAGCGCCCACGGCCGTTGGTTCGGGCCCACCTTAAAAAATAGGTGTGTGACACGCCATCGGTTCATTTCTACGCAGGAAATGCTGGTTCTTGACATATTCTGCGCCAACGCCTCGCGCAATCGGAGATCACCTGCACCGACAACGACCGCGTCATCGCCTCACTACGCGACGACATCGACATCCTGCGCGGATCCAACCGATCACTGGTCCGCGAATACCGACTGCGCCCACCGACGTCTAACACAGCGGCACGGTGCACAGCACCAGTGATCGTCGAACCGCTCTGCGGCCTCAACACACCACTGCAGAATCTCAGCGTTGCGCTGCGGATTGTTGAGTCCCTCGTGATCGGCAAGCTTAGTAGCTACACCGACCAGCGATCGGGCCATCGCCGGGGTAGGCCGCACAGATGCGGTCCGCTGCGGTATCTGTTCGAGCGCCAGTTCGGCCTCATGCGGCGCAGTACCTGGGGCGATGACACGCAGCGCCAGATGGTGGCCGTCCTCCCCGACGACAATGACCGCGCAAGGCTCGTCACTATCGAAACCGACCAGCTCGATCGGGCGGTGATGGTCGCCAACACTGATCTGGGCCGGCGGGGCGATCCATCCGTCACGGCTATAGGCCACCAGCACTACCGACGGCAGGCGCTGCTCGATGGCGGCGTTCAGGTCGGGGAATTCGTCTTCGATACAACTGGAGGCGGGTTGATGATGGGCAGATCGCCGCCGTCGACAGCGAACCGGTTCCAGCAGCTGGTGACGTCCAACTCGGACCGGAAGCGCCGTCCGTCGGCGTTGGCCACCGCCGAGGACGGCTTGCGCGCGGCGCTAGTCGCCGACGCTCTCATCGAGTCGATGAACTCCGGCGGCCGTTGGGTCGAGGTCACCGACTGAGCGCGGTCACGCGAGCGCGAGAAACAGCTTCTCCAGTTCGGCTTCGGTCATCGGGTCCGAACCGTCGGCCGTCTCGCCGGCGATGCACTCCCGCAGGCCGGTCGCGACGATCTTGAAACCGGCCCGGTCCAAGGCCCGGGACACCGCGGCCAGCTGGGTCACCACGTCTTTGCAGTCGCGGCCCTGCTCGATCATCGAGATCACGCCGGCGAGCTGACCCTGCGCACGCCGCAGCCTGTTCAGCACCGCAGTGATATTTTCCTGGTCACCGGTCATGGTTCACGTCCTTCACTTTCGCTTCATCGCAACAGCGTACCCGCGGGGGTATATTCCCCGACGGAAGCTGCGCCGCGCGTCAGATAACGGCACCCGCCGTGCCGTCGTCGCGGATGACGCGCAGCCCGGCGTGCTGCCAGGCCGTCATGCCACCGGTGACGTTGTAGACCGTCACGCCGGCGGCCGCGAGTTGGCTCGCCGCGGCACCCGATCTGCGTCCCGACTTACAGATGGTGACGACGGGAGCCGTGCCGTCGAAGGTGCGTACATCCAGATCACGCAACCGCCGGTGCACCGCGCCCGGCGCGTGACCGGCCGCCCATTCGTCGTCTTCGCGAACGTCGAGCAGGGTGGCGCCGGATTCGGCGACGACCGCGGCCGCCGCCACCGGATCGATATCGATGACCTTCACCCCGTGTCCTGAGTTGTCCGATCGGGTCATGCCGAAACCTCCTGGTGTCGTTGTTCGTTTCCGTCGGGGTCCGGTGCCGGCGGTGGTGTGTTGCGGACCGCGGGGCGCCAGCGGACTTTGAGCGGCCACCAGAACCAGGGGCCCAGGAGCGCCGCGATGGACGGGGTCATCAGCGAGCGCACGATCAGGGTGTCGAGCAGCAGACCGATCCCGATCGTGGTGCCACCCTGCCCCACATTCAGCAGGTCGCCGGACACCATCGAGCCCATGGTGAACGCGAAGACCAGCCCGGCGGCGGTCACGACACTGCCCGTACTGCCCATCGATAGGATGATCCCGGTTTTGATACCGGCACCGATCTCTTCCTTGAACCGTGAGACGAGCAGCAGGTTGTAGTCGCTGCCCACGGCCATCAGGATGATGACGGCGAACGCGAGCACGATCCAGTTCAGTTCGATGCCGACCACCCGCTCCCAGACCAGTACGGACAGTCCGAACGCGGCGCCGAGCGACAACACCACGGTGCCGACGATCACCAGCGATGCGACCAATGCCCGGGTGATCACGATCATGACCAGGAAGATGAGGGTCAGCGCGGCGAACGCGGCGATCATGGTGTCGTATTTGGCGCCGGATTGGATGTCCCGATAGGTCGCGGCGGTCCCGGTCAGGGTGATCTCCGAATCGGCCAGCGAGGTGCCCTTCACCGCTTCGTGTGCGGCGACGAGTTCGTCGTCGACGGTCGAGATCCCTTGTTCGGTGGCCGGATCGACGTCGTGGGTGATGATCAGACGCGCGGCCTTGCCATCGGGGGACAGGAACAGCGCGAGTCCCTTCTGGAAGTCGGGGTTGGCGAAGACTTCGGGCGGCAGATAGAAGTAGTCGTCGCTCTTGGAGGCGTCGAACGCCTCGCCCATCGCGGTGGCAGTGTCGGTCATCTGCTGCATCTGGTCGATCAGCCCGGCGAAGCTGCTGTGGATGGTCTGCAGCGTCTGCTGCATCGAGGTTGCCGTCGAGATGATCGGGGGGAGTTGGTTGACCATCTGCGGGACCAGCGCGTCGATGTCGCCCATCCCGTTCGTCATGGCGTCCATGTCCTTCAGCAGCACGCCCATGTTGTCACTGAGGGTGGCAACGCCGTCGATGGCGTCGAATGCCGACCGCACGCCCCAGCATGCCGGGATGTTGAAGCAGTTTGGCTCCCAGTAGAAGTAGTTGCGGATCGGCCGAACCTCGTCATCGAAATCGGCAAGATGGTCTCGCATCGTGTCGACGGACGCCTTGAGGGTGTTTGCGTCCTCGACCGTGCGGTCGGCCGAGGCCGTGGTGCGGTGCATGGCGTCGGAGAACTTGACCATCAGATTCTGTATCCGGGTCATCGCGTCGATCATCGTGCCCAGGTTGACCGACATCGAGTCGATGTCGCCCACTCGTTGTTTCAGGAACTGCAGATTCTGGGTGATCGGTACCGATTGCATGCTGACCTGATAGGGAATGGAGCTGTGCGCGATCGGCGAGCCCAGCGGCCGGGTGATGCTCTGGACCATGGCGATACCACGAACTCGGAACAGCGCCTTGGCGATTCGGTCCAGGACGATCATGTCGGTGGAATTTCGCATATCGTGGTCGGATTCGACCATGAGGATGTCGGGGTTCAACCGTGCCGCGCTGAAGTGCTTCTCGGCTGCCGTGTAACCGATATTGGCCGGCACGTCGGCGGGAATGTAGTGCCGGTCGTTGTAGCTTGTCCGGTACCCGATCACGGCGAGGACGCCGAGAATGGTGACGGCGGTCGCGACGGCGAGAATCGGTTTGGGCCAGCGGACGGTGGCGGTGCCGATCCGGCGCCATCCTTTGGTCTTCATTTTTCGCTTCGGGTCCAGCAGGCCGAATCTGCTTGCCAGCACCAGGATGGCAGGGGCGACGGTGAGTGCCGCCGCGACGGCGACGATCAGTGCGACTGCCGACGGAAAGGCCAGCGACTTGAAATAGGCCAAGCGGGTCAGGCGCAGACACAACATCGCACCCGCGATGGTCAGGCCCGAGCCCAAAATCACGTGAGCGACGCCGTGGAAGGCGGTGTAATAGGCCGATTCCGGGTCTTCGTCATTCTGGCGGGCCTCCTGGTAGCGGCCGATCAGGAAGATCGCGTAGTCGGTCCCGGCCGCGATGGCCAGGGCCGTCAGCAGGGGGACGGAGAAGGTCGAGAAGTCGATCACCCGGAAGTGGCCCAGCAGGGCGACGGCTCCTCGCGCGGAGCCCATCTCGATCCCGACGATGGCGAGGATCAGCAGAACGGTGCTGATCGAACGGTAGACGAGCAGCAGCATGATCGTGATCACGACCATGGTCACCACGGTCATCTTGACCATGCTCTTGTCGCCGGTTTCCAGCGAGTCGGTGGTCAACGGGGCGGGACCGGTGACATAGACGTGCAATCCGGCCGGTGCCGGGGTGCGGTCGACGATGTCGCGTACGGCTCCGACCGATTCGTTGCCCAGGGTGCTGCCCTGGTCCCCGGCAAGGTTGAGCTGGACGTAGGCGGCCTTTCCGTCGGCGCTCTGCACGCCGGCCGCCGTGATCAGATCACCCCAGAAGTTCTGCACGTGCTCGACATGCACGCTGTCGCGTTCGAGGCCGGCGATCAGTTGGTCGTAGTAGCGATGTGCCGTCTCGCCGAGCGGGTCGTCGCCGGTGAGCACCACCATCGCGATGCTGTCGGAGGTCGATTCGGCGAACTTCGTGCCCATTTTCTTGGCCGCGATGACCGAGGGGGCGTCCTGTGGGGACATCGATACCGCATTGTGCTTGCTGACCGATTCGACCTGGGGGAGAAGAAGGTTCAGCCCGGCGGTGATCGCGACCCACACCACGATGATGGGGACGGCGCCGGCGCGGATGGTGCGGGCGATGAACGGGCGTGCGGCGCGGTCGCTCATGCGGCTTTGTCCAGACAGAATGCCTGGGCGTCGCGCCCCGCGGCATGGCGCTCGGCGACCACCTTGTCATTGACCAAGATGCGGCAGCCCAGTGATGTGCTGTCGCCCTGGGCAACCACGTTCGCCAAGATGCCGGGAGCTGTGGTGACGACGTCGACCGACCACGGCAGTGCGGTGAATGTCGCTTCCCGGGTCTTTCCGTTGGCGTCGAGGAAACTCACCTGGCCGCTCGTGGCCGGAGGGCCGACGACCTCATAGGTGACGCGCTTGGTGTTGAACGGCACGATGGCGTCCACACGTTCCGACCCGGCGACGAATGGCAGATCCGAGTCGAAGAACGTGCGCAGCCGGCTCACCACCGCCACGGCGGCCATGAGGGTCAGCACCACCACCGCGACCACCCAAAACCGTTGTAACCAGCCGAACAACGACGGCATCTTCATCGTTTCGCCCTATCGCAGATGTGTACCGGTTCCCGCGCATCGCGCAGGACCGCCGTCCGGATTTATACCCCGTACGGTATCAGTCTTTCGAATCGCAGCCTAGCGCAATCGTCTCCATAGATACTATAGGGGGTATGGTATGTTGACAACATGACCACAGAGAACGAGGCGGATATGACCGCCGTGCTCAATCGCCTGCGCCGCGCGCAAGGGCAACTCGGCGGCGTGATTTCGATGATCGAACAGGGTCGTGGCTGCAAGGATGTCGTCACTCAGCTCGCCGCCGCATCCAAGGCGTTGGACCGGGCCGGCTTCGCGATCATCGCGTCAGGTTTGCGCAACTGTATGGATTCCGCCGATGGTCCGGGCGGCCGTCCGGGCGCCCTCACCGCCGAAGAGCTGGAGAAGCTTTTCTTGAGTCTGGCCTGAGTTCCGCTCGCCAAGGAAAGGAGTATGCGATGTGTCGCGCTGTCACATGCCGGGTATGTGGAAAGACCACCTGGGCCGGTTGTGGGATGCACGTCGACGCGGTTCGGCGGGGGGTGCCGGCCGGGCAGTGGTGTGCCGGGCACGCGTCGGGTGACGCCACTGAGTCGGTCCGGCGGGGCTGGTTCGGTCGACGTAAGACTGCGCAAGACAAGACCTAGCGCGGATCCTGGCTGGTTGTCCCCTCCTCAGGGGACCAAAGCCTCTAGCGAGAAATACGGGAGGGGGTATTGTTCAGCATATGAGCGATGCCCCCTCTTGCATGGCCCAAAGCTCGGAATAATTTACCCAGGGGGGTACTTGTAGATACCCGTAGGGGTATTACTACCAACGAGAAAGAAGACGTCAATGATCCTGCATCAGTACTACCTGGATTGTCTTTCCCACGCGTCCTATCTGATCGGCGACGAGACCACCGGTCGCGCGGTCGTCATCGACCCGCAGCGCGATGTGTCCGAATATGTGGCCGATGCCAGAGAACAGGGACTGACCATCGAGTTGGTCATCGAGACCCACTTCCACGCCGACTTCCTGTCCGGCCACCTCGAGCTCGCCAAGGCCACCGGCGCGAAGATCGTCTACTCCTCCGTCGCCGAGACCGAATTCGAATCCATGGGCGTCCGCGACGGCGAACGCTACTCACTCGGTGACGTCACGCTGGAATTCCGGCACACCCCGGGACACACCCCCGAGTCGATGAGCGTGGTCGTCTACGAGCACGCCGACGACCAGGTGCCCTACGGGGTGATGACCGGGGACACGTTGTTCATCGGTGACGTGGGCCGCCCGGACCTGCTGGCCTCGATCGGCTTCACCCGCGAGGAATTGGCGGACAAACTCTACGACTCGCTGCACAACAAGTTGATGACCTTGCCCGATGCGACCCGGGTGTACCCGGCGCACGGTGCGGGCTCGGCCTGTGGCAAGAACCTGTCGACGGACCTGTGGTCGACTATCGGCGATCAGAAGGCCACCAACTACGCGCTGCGGGCCCCCGACAAGGCGACCTTCATGAAGCTCGTCACCGAAGGGCAACCCCCAGCGCCTGGGTACTTCGTCTACGACGCGATCCTCAACCGCAAGGACCGTGCGCTGCTGGACGAGACCAAGATGCCGGCCGCGATGACCTATGAGCAAGCCCGGCAAGCGATCGATCGAGGAGCCGTCCTGGTCGACGGGCGCACGCCTGAGGAGTTCGCGCAGGGCCACCTGCGCCAGGCGATCAACATCGGGCTCGAAGGCCGCTACGCCGAGTTCGCCGGTTCGGTGCTGCGGTCCGATGTCGACATCGTCCTGTTTACCGAACCCGGCCAGGAGCTGGAGGGTAAGAACCGGCTGGGCCGGATCGGCTTCGACCGCGTCGTCGGTTACCTGGCCGACCCGTACCGGACGATGTTCACCCATCAGGACGAGGTCGTCGTCGCGTCGCGGCTGACGGCAAAGGCGTTCAACGAGCGCGCGGCCCGGATCAAAGACCTGCAGATCGTCGACGTCCGCAATCCGGGCGAGGTCGAGGCCGGGGCCGTTCCGAACGCGATCCCGATTCCGGTGGGCCAGTTGCCGGCTCGGTTGGGGGAGTTGGACTCCGCCAAGCCGACCGTCGTGTACTGCGCGGGTGGCTACCGGTCATCGGTCGCCGCCAGCCTGTTGCGGCACAACGGATTCATCGACGTGAGCGACATCCTGGGCGGGTACGGCGCCTGGGAAGAAGCCGTCCAGAACGCCTGAAATCGAGGACACACCATGACCATCTCTGCCAAACATCAGATCGTGATCGTCGGCGGCGGGACCGCCGGCATCACCGTCGCGGCGCGGTTGCTGCGCAAGGGTCTCACCGACGTCGCCGTCATCGAGCCGTCGGACAAGCACTACTACCAACCGCTGTGGACGCTCGTCGGCGGTGGTCAGGCAAAGGCATCGACGACCGAACGCGCCGAATCATCGGTCATGCCCAAGGCCGCCACCTGGATCAAGAAGGCCGCAGCCACGGTCGATCCGGACGCCAACACGGTGACCTGTGTGGACGGCGCCACCTATGAATACGAGGTGCTGGTCGTCTGCCCGGGTATCCAACTCGATTGGAACCGCACCGAAGGCCTGGAGGAAACCCTTGGGCGCAATGGGGTCTCATCGAACTACCGGTTCGATCTCGCGCCCCGCACCTGGGACCTCATCCGCGGCCTCCGCTCCGGAACCGCCGTGTTCACGGTCCCCTCGGGCGCCATCAAATGTGCCGGCGCTCCACAGAAGATCGCGTACTTGGCGGCCGACCATTGGCGTTCGGAAGGTGTGCTGAAGGACATCGACATCCATCTGGTCATGCCCGGCGCCCGGCCGTTCGGGATTCCGGCGATCGCGGACAGCCTCGACAAGGTGATCGCCGACTACGGAATCACCTTGCACACCAACTCCGAAGTAACCTCGGTCGACGGGGCCGCCCAAAAGGTCGGAATCAGCAGTGTGGGGCCGGGCGGTACCGACACCATGCTGCCGTACGACATCGTGCACGCCGTGCCACGGCAATCCGCACCCGACTGGGTGAAGCACAGTCCGCTGTCCACCGGCGACGCCACGGGCTACGTCGACATCGACAAACACACCATGCAGCACGTCCGGTATCCGAACGTGTTCAGCCTGGGCGACGCCGGTTCGTCACCGAATTCCAAGACCGGTGCGGCCATCCGGAAGCAGGCGCCGGCGGTGGTCGACAACATCGACGCGTACCTGAACGGAAGGCCGCTTCCGGCCTCCTACGACGGCTACTCGTCGTGCCCGATCGTCACCTCGTCGCACTCGATGCTGCTTGCCGAGTTCGACTACGACCTCAACCTGGAGCCCACGTTCCCGCTGCTCAACCCCACCACACCGCACCGCGCGTACTGGTACCTCAAGAAGTACGGACTGCCGTTCATGTATTGGAACCTCATGCTGCGGGGCCTGGCCTGAACATCCCGACCCGAAAGGAGACAACAATGACCATCAACAAGACCACCAAGAACCTGACCGCCGCCGACTTCCAGGCGACGATCTCGGCGAACCCGATTGTGATCGTGGATTTCTGGGCGTCGTGGTGCGGCCCGTGCCGCGCGTTCGCCCCGGTCTTCGATCGCTCATCGCAGACGCACCCGGACGTCCTGCACGCCAAGGTGGACACCGAAGCGCAGCAGCAGTTGGCTGCCGCCCTGGAGATCCAGGCCATTCCGACCATCATGGCGTTCCGCGACGGCATCCTGGTCTACCGGCAACCGGGCGCGATGCCGGCCGCGGCGCTCGAGGATCTCATCACCAGGGTCAAGGCGTTGGACATGGCCGACGTGTGGGCCAAGGCTGCCGCGCGACGCTGACCGAAATCCATACAGACCAGTGAATTCCAATCATGTCACGGTCAATTCGAGAAGGTGAAATGCCTGATGGCATCGAGTATCTCCACCAGGATCACGTCGTCCTTCGAGGACGCCGTGGACAGGACGCGACGCGCGCTGTCCGATCAGGGATTCGGTGTGCTGACGGAGATCGACATCAGGGCGACGCTGAAATCGAAGCTCGGCACCGACATGGAGGACTACCTGATCCTGGGAGCGTGTAACCCGAAGCTGGCGCACCGGGCGCTCGACGCGGATCGCCGGGTCGGAGTGTTCTTGCCGTGCAACGTGGTCCTGCGATCAGATCCGGAGAACGACGGCGTCGTGATCGTCGATATCGCGGACCCCCAGATGATGGTGCAGTTGGCCGACCAGCCGGCACTTCACGCGGTCGCGGAGGAGGCTGCGGCGCGGTTGCACGCCGTCGCCGACGCACTGTCCCGCCCCGACGGAACAGGGTAGGACTCGATGAACATCGCCCTTGCCCTCGCCCTCGGAGCGGTCATCGGGGTGCTGCTGGGCCTGCTCGGGGGAGGCGGTTCCATCCTGGCGGTACCCGCCCTGGTGTACGTGCTGGGACTCGGCATCGAGCAGGCAATTCCGATGTCGCTCATCGTGGTCGGAACCGCCTCGGCGGTCGGCGTCCTGCCGAAGATCCGAGCCGGGCAGGTGCAGTGGCGACTCGCCGCGGTGTTCGCACTGGCCGGCATTCCCGCCACCTTCATCGGCAGCCTCATCGGCAAGCAGCTGCCGCAATCGGTGCTGCTGTCGGGTTTCGCCGCCGTGATGGTGTTGGCCGGTGTGCGCATGCTGCAGGAGAACGCGTCGACCGGGACCGCATGCAGGGTTGGCGACTCGGGCATCAACTGGCGCCGCTGCGCCACGCGGTCCATTCCGGCGGGATTCCTCGTCGGCCTGCTCACCGGCCTCTTCGGCGTCGGTGGCGGCTTCTTGATCATTCCTGCGTTGGTGTTGATGCTCGGGGTCGAGATGCCGGTCGCCATCGGAACATCGTTGGTGATCATCGTCGTGAACTCGGCCGCGGGAATCCTCTCCCACCTGAGTGGCACCAGCATCGACTGGACGATCGCCGCGGCGTTTGTCGGCACCGCGATCGTCGGGTCCCTGATCGCAGGGCATCTCGGCACCCGGCTCGACCACCGGCGACTCCAACACTGGTTCGCCTATCTGGTCTTCGCGGTCGCGGCCTACGTGCTGGTGGATACTCTGCTACTGCGCTGAAGCTCAGCGATCTGACGGTTTGATGAGCGGGCGTTGTACGCGCTTCCACTCGGCGGTCACCACCCATTTCGAGCACTACTTGTCCTGGACTGTCGGCGCATTGGTTGAGCTAGTAAACGCGCGCCTAGCGCACGACGAATGCCATGTGGAGTTGTGCCCAGAACTCGGTGGATACATACGGCACGGCGTCAACAATCCCCAAGCTTTGATGTTGATGACGTCGGGCGTACGCTCTCGTCGTTTAGCCCACGTTGTGACCTCCCATCTCCCTGAAGGGTTGGCTCCAGGAGTGGGTGGATTGCGCGAATGGTCAGGGCTGATGTCAATTTCGATGTGGCGCGACGACTTCAGCGCCTCGTCTGCAGAAGTGCTTGATCTGCTTGAGTTCACGCGACCACGTAGTCGCAGCCTGCTCAAGATGCTCCTCGAAAAAGGCAGTGTCACTGTGGATTTTCCCCTTCATCCCAGTAACGTGACCGATCACGGAATGCCGCTCAGGCTCTTGCCAGTCGCCGGCGAGCCGCCCCCGAGCCGCTGGCTGTTTATGCAGATGGAAAGTTTGTCTCCATGATCGCCTCTCAGGATCAGGCCGACGTCGATGCGATCCTCGATACCGGACTCGACGTAGAGCTCACACTCCAACTCGGCCATGACTTGGTGACTCTACAATTGGCATTGTCGACTGTCGACGACTGACCACGGGCAGCTATGCGGCAGACGTTGGCGGCGGCTCGCGTCGGAAGCTCATCCGGACCGTCGGCAGTCACGTGCTGATTTGTGCTGTATCTTCATGCCCGAGGCCACATCTCGCAGCTGATCCACTCGCACTGCACATCCGCTGCGCTGCTGGCGCAGCAGATCGGACTGGCGGACGACGTGCAGACGGCACTGCGGTACACCTTCGAGCGGTTCGACGGCGGAGGCCTTCCCGGCGGCGTATCGGGCGAGGCGATTCCGATCGAGATGCGGGTCGCGCAGTTGGCCGACATGGTGGAGGTGCACGACCGCGAGTACGGTGCCGGCGGAGCCGTGTCGATGGCCCGGAGCCGCCGCGGCGGCCAGTTCGATCCGGCCGTGGTCGACGCGTTCGTCGCGGACCCGGATGCGCTGCTGGCCGTCCCGGCGAACGGGGATGTCTGGGCAATGGCACTGCACCAGGCGCCGGATCGGAACGCGCGGCTCGATGAGGCCGCGCTCGACGCGCTGCTGACGGCGCTCGGCGATTTCGTCGACCTGAAATGCCCTTTCACGCTTGGTCATTCGCGGGCCGCAGCGCAACTGGCGGCGGATGCCGCCGCCACCGTGGGACTCGGCGCCGAAGAGGTCACGCTCACCCGTCGGGCGGCGCACATCCACGACATCGGCCGGATCGGCGTGTCCAATCAAATCTGGTCCAAGCCAGGCGCTTTGACGCTGGCCGAGTTCGAGCGGGTGCGTCTGCACCCGTACCTGACCGAGCGGATCCTGCACCGCATTCCCGGTCTGCGGCGCGTAGCCTCCGTAGCCGCCAACCATCACGAGTACCTCAACGGCCGCGGCTATCCGCGCGGGCTGACCGCGCGGCAGCTGACCATGCCCGACCGGCTGGTGGCCGCCGCGGTCGCGTATCAGTCGGCGGTCGAGCCCAGACCGTATCGTGAGCCGCTGTCGACGCATGGCGCGGCCCGCCGACTGCACACCCGGGTGCGCGACGGCGAACTCGACCAGGTCGCCGTCGACGCGGTCCTGCATGCAGCCGGGCATCGCGGACGACGTACCGCGTTGCGTCCCGCTGGGCTGACCGCGCGTGAGGTCGAGGTGCTGCGGCTGGTCGCCCAAGGGGCGAGCAACAAGGAGATCGCCGCGAAACTGGTGATCAGCGAAAAGACGGCGCGCAATCACGTCGAGCGCACATATGCCAAGATCGGCGTCTCGAACCGGATCGGCGCGAGTATGTATGCGCTGGAGCGCGGTCTGGTCGGCGGACTCGAAAGTTGAGGCAAATGCCCCATTTCGGGGTGCGCTGCCGGCGTCACGCTTGTGGCCATGAACCGTTATTTCGCAATCACTTACGGCGCGATCAGCTACGTCCTGTTCCTGGCCGTATTCGTCTACGCAATCGGCTTCGTGGGTGGCCTGACCCCGCGCAGTGTCGATGACGCCACCTCAGCGCCGGTGGGCGTCGCGGTCGTCGTCGATGTGCTCCTGATGACGCTGTTCGCCGCCCAGCACAGCGTGATGGCACGTCCTGGGTTCAAACGGTGGTGGGGCCGCTACGTGCCCACGGCGGTGGAGCGCAGCACCTACGTGCTCTGCGCGAGCTCGACACTGGCGTTGCTGATGTGGCAGTGGCGGTCGATACCGGCCGTGGTGTGGGACATCGACTGGCGGCCGGCCCGCATGACAGTGTGGACGCTGTTCTGGCTGGGCTGGGGGATCGTGCTGGCGTCGACGTTCATGATCAGCCATTTCGAGTTGTTCGGGCTGCGACAGGTTTTCAACACCGCGCGGCCACATTCAGAGACCGGGTTCCGCACCACGCTGTTCTATCGCGTCGTCCGGCATCCGCTGAACCTGGGCTTCATCGTCGCGTTCTGGGCGGCGCCCACGATGACGCTGGCGCATCTGCTCTTCGCCACCGTGACGACAGGCTGGATTCTCCTGGCGATACAACTGGAGGAACGCGACCTGCTGGCAACGCTGGGTGCGCGTTACGCGGCTTACCGTGAGACGGTGCCCATGCTGGTGCCCCGGTTACCCGGCAGGCGTGCTACCTCAAGGGTCAATCTTCCAGCTGCACAACGGTTCTCGTGTCGACATTCGGCGCGATCAGTTCGTCGATGATGCGCCGGTGCTCCGGATGATCCCGGTAGGCGATGAAGTGATCGCGGCTGTCGAAGGTGCCGACAACCGCGAAGTCGTAGCTGCCGGGGGAGAGACCGATATCCGCCCCGCACACGTAGCGTTGCACTCCCGCGAGGCTGGGGACGAGCGCGTTGAGTGCATCGGCAATCGGTTGGTCGTCGAACTGATCCGCCTGCCATTTGAACGTCACGATATGGGTGAACGACATCGGTCTCACGCTCCCTTGCTGTCGAGCTACTTCGCCACCATGCCGGCGTCGGCGGGCACCAGGTACAGTAACCGACCCGACAGCGTCAGGGGCGATACGGCGTTTCTCGCATCACCAAACGCGTCTAAGCGCAACGATATGACGGTGCCAGCACAACATCGTCCACGAATCGACCAGGACACGCTGTCCCGCGTCGACCAGCTGCTCACCACGGTCGACGCGGATCTGGCCAGCCGGTTTCCCGGTGACCGGAGCGACATCCAGCCGGTGCACACCGTCTACGTGAGCGCGGCGGATGCCTCACCGGACACCTCGCGTCAGTGGGGTGCGGCTGCGCTCGACCTGATGGACCGTCATGCGACGGTGTTCGCCGACCTCGGCGACCCCGACGAACTGGCACTGGTGCGGCAGCGTCTCACCGAGGCTCCGATCGCGGATCTGAGGCTGGACTTCGAGGACGGCTATGGCCGCCGCCCCGATGACACCGAGGACGCCGACGCGGTGCGGGCCGGTCAGACGCTGCATGCGCTCGGCCTGGACAGCGCCGGGATCCGGATCAAGGGGCTGACCGTCAGCGAGCGCCCGCGTTCCGTACGCACCCTGGAGCACGTGCTCGACGGCGGCATGCCCGACGGGTTCGTGTTCACGATTCCCAAACTTCGTGCGGCCGAGCAAGTTACCGCGGCGGTATGGCTGTGCGAGGCCCTGGAATCAGCGCATGGTCTGCCCGAGCGCGCACTGCGCTTCGAGTTGCAGATCGAGAGTCCCCAGGCAGTACTCGGCCCCGACGGAGCCGCCACTGTGGCCCAGGCGATCCAGCGCGCCGACGGCCGTTGCAGCGCATTGCATTACGGCACCTACGACTACAGCGCGGCCTGTGGCATAGCGCCCCAGCATCAGGCGCTCGACCATCCGGTGGCCGACCATGCCAAGGCCGTCATGCAGGTCGCGGCGGCACAGACCGGCGTGTGGGTATGCGACGGCTCGACCCAGGTCGCCCCGGTGGGTTCCGACGACCAAGTGGCCGAGGCGATCCGGCGTCATCACCGCCTGGTGACCCGCTCGCTGGCGCGCGGTTTCTACCAGGGCTGGGACATGCATCCCGGCCACCTGGTGACCCGCTGGCTCGCGACGTTCGCCTTCTTCCGCGCCGCGATGACAGCAGCGGCACCGCGGTTGCAGGCCTATCTGGACCGACGCGGCGGGTCGATCGTCGACGAGCCGGCGACCGCCGAGGCGCTGGCCGCAGTGGTGCTGCGCGGACTGGACTGCGGCGCCTTCGCCGCTGCCGACGTGGTGGCCCTGGCGCCAGGTGCCACGCTCGACGTGTTGCGAAACCTCAAGAACCGCATCGTATGACGGCAGCTACGATGAGATTGCGCACAGGGCTGTGATTTTCGAGAACTCACGACCCTGAGCGCAATGTCACCGTCTACACCGACGCGGCGACCACCGCATCCCGCTTGGCCAACAGGTAGTAGGGCCCGAACGCCACACCGCAGCCGATGAACCAGCTGTACTGCGCGGCGGTGTGCATACCGACGAGGTGCCCGCCGAGCAGCACCGGGATGACCGCCAACACGGCACCCACCACGGTCGCAATCACTGCGGCTCTGTTGTAACCGCTGCGGTACCAGTACTTTCCGGACGAGTCCATGGTGAACAGATCGTCGACAACCACCTTCTGCTTGCGCACCAGGTAGTAGTCGGCGATCAGGACGCCGAACAGCGGCCCGATGAACGCGCCGAGGGTTTCCAGCGTGTAGTGGATGACCTCGGGGTTGTTGTAGAGGTTCCACGGTGTGATCAACACCGAACCGACCGCCGCGATCATGCCACCGGCACGCCAACTGATGCGCTGTGGGCTGACGTTGGAGAAGTCGAACGCGGGGCTGATGAAGTTGGCGACGATGTTGATGCCGATAGTGGCGATCGTAAACGTCAACGCGCCCAGGATGATTGCGAACGTGGAATCGATGCGGGCCACGGTTTGCACCGGGTCGGTGATCAGCTCGCCGAACACCGGCAGCGTCAGCGACGCGGTAACCACCACCAGCACCGAGAACACCAGGAAGTTCACCGGCAGCCCCAACAGGTTGCCTTTCTTCACCGCCTCGAACGACTTGCCGTAGCGGGAGAAGTCACCGAAATTGAGCATCGGGCCGGAGAAGTACGACACCACCAGGGCAATGGCGCCGAGCATGACCGGCACCGAGGCCCAGCCGGTGTAGGAAACCCCACCGAGGTTGAGATCGATGGCGCCCCAGCCGGCCTTGAAGATCAGGTACCCGCACAGCAGGAACATGACGACATAGACTGCCGGGCCGCAGAAGTCGATGAACTTGCGGATCGCCTCCATGCCGCGCCAGAACACGCAGGCCTGTAGTACCCACAGCAGCAGGAAGCTGCCCCAGCCCAGCAACGACAGTCCGGCGAATCCATAGTCGGAGACCACGGCGTACGGCGCGAGCGCAGGGAACAACTTGATCAGAACGATGTCCAGCGCAGCTGACGCCAGGAATGTTTGAATGCCGTACCAGGCCACGGCGATCAGGCCACGAATGATGGCCGGGATGTTGGCCCCCAGCACACCGAATACCGTCCGGCAGATGACCGGGTACGGAACGCCTGCGGTTTGGCTGGGTTTGGCGACCAGGTTGCACAGGAAGTACACGATCGTGATGCCGATCAACAGCGCCACGAGGACCTGCCAGCTGGCCAGACCCAGCGCGAACAGGCTGCCGGCGGTCACATAGCCACCGACGCTGTGCACGTCGGACATCCAGAACGCGAAGATGTTGTAAGAACCCCAGGTCTGCTTGCGCAGCGGTGCGAGGTCCTCGTTGGTGAGCCGTGGGTCGTAGCCCGGTTTGATCTCACCGCTGCCGACCGGATGCCCGGCCGCCTCAACGAGATCCCCGGACCCCACCGCAGTGCCGGGCGGTACTGCGCCTGTCATCTGAGGTACAGCGGTTTCAGTCATGGACCGACGGTAGGAATGAACTGTTTCCCTGCTGTTTCCACTGCGCTATGCCGCAATTGCGGGAAAGATATATTCGGCACTCAGGCCAGCAGCCCGGTATTCGCCGGCAGGGTCGAGATGACGGCGTCGAGGCCGCTTGATCGCGAGGCTAGTTCCACGATGTTGCGGCAAGGGGTCGCCGACGTTTCAGTCTGGCCGCCGCCCCTGGCGGAGTATCTCTTGATCGATACAGCGGGGTAGCGACGGCTTAACGTCGGGATAACAACGCGGCCCTAGCTTTTCGCGAATGACACATACGATCGATCCGCCGAGCAGTGAGATGATCCGGCTGGCGAACAAGCCGCCGTGGTACACGTCGCTGTTCTTCCAGTTGCTGGTAGCGATCGTCGCAGGTGTCCTCCTGGGCTGGTTGTGGCCCGAAGCAGGTGGCGCGCTGAAACCACTGGCCGACGGATTCATCAAGCTGATCAAGATGCTCATCGCGCCGATCATCTTTTGCACGGTCGTGCTCGGTATCGCTCACGTCGGAGATCTCAAGTCGGTGGGCCGGATCGGAGTGAAGGCGCTCGTCTACTTCGAGGCGGTGACGACCTTCGCGCTTGTATTCGGCTTGGTTGTCGGAAATCTCGTCAAGCCGGGCGCCGGATTCAGTATCGATCCGCAAACCTTGGTGACCGGAGCCGAAGCGGTCGCCAAGAAGACGAGTAACGGCGAGCTGCCGCACACCGTCGAATTCCTGCTCAACATCATCCCGACCTCGGTCGTTTCAGCCTTCGCCGAGAACGCGCTGCTGCAGGTGCTCTTCTTCGCAGTGCTGTTCGGCCTGGCACTGGCCAAGTTCGGAGAGTCCGGTCCACCCGTGATCCTCGAATTCGTCGATCACATGAGCCATATCTTCTTCACCATCGTCGGTTGGGTGATGCGGCTGGCCCCGCTCGGCGCCTTCGGTGCGATGGCCTACATCATCGGGCAATACGGCATCGCTTCGCTGGCCAGCTACGGCAAGTTGATCGCCGCCTGCTACCTGGCGGCGGTGCTGTTCATCGTCATACTCGCGGTGATCGCGAAGGTCTTTGCCGGCGTGAACCTGTGGAGATTTCTCGTCTATATCAAAGATGAGTTCTTCCTCGCGTTGGGTACCGCCTCGACGGAGGTGGTGTTACCGCGGATCATGACCAAGCTCACGAACGCCGGTTGCTCGCGGACCACCACGGGTCTGGTTGTGCCGACCGGATATTCGTTCAATCTGGACGGCGCGACGCTGTATCTGTCGATCTGCGTGCTGTTCCTTGCTCAGGCGCTCGGCGTAGACCTGAGCCTGGGTGAGCAGATCACCGCGGTTCTGGTCCTGATGCTCACCTCCAAGGGAATGGCGGGGGTTCCTGGTTCGTCGTTCCTGGCGCTGTCAGCGACCGTCGCGGCGATCGGGCACGGCGCCATCCCGGTTGCCGCGGTGGCGCTGCTGCTCGGCGCCGACCGCATCATGGACTCGATGCGCGTATCGGTGAACCTGCTGGGCAACTGTGTGGCCACTTTCGTCGTCGCCAATTGGGAGGGCCAGCTGGACAAGGACCGGATGCGCCGTGTCCTCGCCGGCGAGGAAGTACCGCCCCTCGTCGAACCCGACCCGATCAGTGGCGAACTCACGTCGGCATCGGAGGGAGCCGCGGTGAATCCGCGCCCCTGAGCGCGCTCAGTCGATACGCTGATTGTGCACGTGACCGGGGGCGTGGGTCGGAGGATCAGCTGTGACGCCGAAGGATTCGCCCCAACCGCACCGGGCGACGCAGGATCAGCTTCCAGCCGTCGTGGATGTCATGTCCGGCGCATTCTTCGCCGACCGGACCTTCCGCTGGATCGTCCCCGACGACCAACAACGGCGCCGCTGCGGTCACAACTTCTATGAGGCGGTCGTCGAGGCGTTCTGGCGTAACGGAGAGATATGGGTGGCCGGGGCCGGCAAAGGGGCGGCACTGTGGCTTCCTCCTGGCGTGTCCTTGGTTCCCCCTGCTGACGCCGAGGCACACACCGCACGACTGCTGGCGACGGTGGGCGATGCAGCGTCGATGGCGAGAATGGCCGAGGTGTTCGCGGCGTTGGACGCGCACCACCCCACCGAACCCTGCTGGTATCTGAATTTCATGGGGATCGATCCCGCGGCGCAGGGACAGGGGCTCGGGTCTGCGCTGCTGGCATCGGTACTAGGGCAGGCGGATCGGGACGGGATGCCCGCATATCTCGAGGCGTCATCGCCGCAGAGCCGCAAGCTCTACGAACGGCACGGCTACCAAACCATCGGTGAATTGATCGTCTCAGATTGCCCGGTGCTCTACCCGATGTGGAGACCGCCACTCGGGTGAGGCAGCGTGCCGTCCATCCCGGCCGCGCCTGCGCCCGCACGGGTAGTTCCGGAACTACCATGGTGCATGGAACGGATGCCATCATGACCGACCAGATCGATTTGAGTGAGCAGGAAAAGCAGGCTGAGCTCGACCTCAACCAGCTCAGACAGCTCGTGGGCCTCGTCGATTACGACCAGAGCAACGACCCTTTCCCCGTCAATGGCTGGGACGCCATCGTTTTCGTCGTCGGCAACGCCACTCAGGCCGCCAGCTACTACCAGTCCACCTGGGGCATGGAGTTGGTCGCCTATTCGGGCCCGGAGAACGGCAACCGCGACCACAAGGCGTTCGTCCTGCGGTCGGGTTCCATCCGGTTTGTGCTCAAGGGAGCGGTGAGCCCCGACAGCCCCCTGGTGGCCCATCAGGCCAAGCACGGTGACGGCGTCGTCGACATCGCACTCGAGGTCCCGGACGTCGACAAGTGCATAAATCAGGCCCGCCGGGCCGGCGCGACGGTGCTCGAAGAGCCGCATGACATGTCCGACGAACACGGCACTGTGCGGGTTGCCGCCATCGCGGCGTACGGGGAAACCCGGCACACCCTCGTCCAGCGGGAGGTGAACGGGACTTGGTACCGCGGTCCGTATCTGCCGGGATACCAACCGGCCACCAGCACCCACGTCGAGGGCAGCGCCGCATCCGAGCGGCTGTTCCAGGCGCTGGACCACATCGTCGGCAATGTCGAGCTCGGCAAGATGGACGAGTGGGTCGACTTCTACCGACGGGTCATGGGCTTTGTGAACATGGCGGAGTTCATCGGCGATGACATCGCCACCGAGTACTCGGCGCTGATGTCGAAGGTCGTCGCCAACGGCAACCACCGGGTCAAGTTTCCGCTCAACGAACCGGCTGTCGCCAAACGCAAGTCGCAGATCGATGAGTACCTGGAGTTCTATCGCGGCCCCGGGGCGCAGCACCTGGCGCTGGCGACCGACGACATCGTGCGCAGCGTCGACGTACTGCGCAAGCGAGGCGTGCAATTCCTCGATACGCCCGACGCCTACTACGAGGACCCGCAGTTGCGTGCCCGCATCGGCGAAGTACGGGTCCCCGTGGAAGAACTGCACAAGCGCGGCATCCTCGTCGATCGGGACGAGGACGGCTATCTCCTGCAGATCTTCACCAAGCCGCTGGGGGACCGGCCGACGGTTTTCTTCGAACTCATCGAGCGGCACGGATCTCTCGGCTTCGGGAAGGGCAACTTCAAGGCTCTGTTCGAGTCGATCGAGCGTGAGCAGGAAAAGCGCGGCAATCTGTGATGACCGACTACCAGTCCGGCTTTGGTAACGCCTTCGAAAGCGAAGCACTGCCCGGGGCACTGCCGGTCGGCCGCAACTCGCCGCAGCATTGTGCCTACGGGCTCTATGCCGAGCAGCTCAGCGGATCACCGTTCACCGCGCCGCGGGCCCACAACGAGCGGTCCTGGCTGTATCGGATCCGGCCCAGCGTGGCGCACTCGGGCCGGTTCACGGCCGTGGCCACCGATCCCGGTGGCCGCACCGGGGGAGTCGCGCACTGGCGTTCGGCGCCGGATGACGCCCCGCCCGTGCCCATCGCTCAAATGCGGTGGAACGCACTGCCGATACCCGATGACACCACCACCACATTCATCACCGGTATTCGGACCATCAGTACCGGTGGCGACGTCGGCACCCGCACGGGTTTCGCGTGCAGCGTCTACTGCATCACCGGCTCGATGGTGGACAGCTGCTTCTACAACGGCGACGCGGAGATGCTGTTCGTCCTCGAACACGGGACGGTCCGGTTCTGCACCGAATTCGGCATCATCGATGCCGAGCCCGCCGAGATCGTCGTCATCCCGCGCGGCGTCAAACTGCGCGTCGAGGTGCCCGACGGCCCGGCCCGGGGCTACCTGTGCGAGAACTACGGCGGGTCGTTCACCCTGCCGGAGCGCGGCCCGATCGGTGCGAACTGCCTGGCCAACTCCCGCGATTTTCTGACCCCCGTTGCGGCCTACGAGGACCGCGACGTGGCGACGACGCTGTACGTCAAGTGGGGCGGCACGCTGTGGCAGACCGAACTGGGCCATTCGCCGCTCGATGTCGTTGCCTGGCACGGGAATTACGCACCGTACAAGTACGACATGCGGCGATTCTCGCCCGTTGGTCCGGTGCTGTTCGATCACGCCGACCCGTCCATCTTCACCGTCCTGACCTCACCGAGCGAGACCCCGGGAACCGCGAACGTCGACTTCGTCTGTTTCCCGGAACGGTGGATGGTTGCCGAGGACACGTTCCGGCCGCCGTGGTACCACATGAACGTCATGAGTGAGTTCATGGGACTCGTCCACGGTGTATACGACGCCAAACCGGACGGCTTTGTGCCGGGCGGCTTCAGCCTGCACAACGGCATGATGCCGCACGGGCCCGATGCCCAGGCCTTCGAAGCCGCCAGCACCGCCACGCTGAAGCCGGTGAAACAGGAGAACACGCTGGCGTTCATGTTCGAAACCCGCTTCCCGCAGAGGGTTACGCGTTACGCCGCCGACGTTCCGCAGCGCCAGCTGGACTATGCGGACTGCTGGAGCGGGCTGACCAAGCGATTCGATCCCAGCCGGCCGTGACACCGCCGAGAAGCTGGGTCCCCTCCGCGGGGCCCGACAGTGATTTCCCTTTGCAGAACCTCCCTTTCGGTGTGGTGAGCGCGGGCGACGAACCTCACGGTGTGGTCCGCATCGGCGACGCCGTCCTCGACCTGCGCGCCCTCGCGGCGTCGGGACTGCTCACCGAGCCGGCCCGCGACGCCGCCCGCGCCGCGGCGGGCGGCACACTCAACGAGTTGTTCGCCCTTGGTGCCGCACCGCGCATCGCGCTGCGCAACGACCTTCAGGCACTGCTCGTCGACGGTGCCCCATATCAGCGGACCGTCACCGAGTTCCTCACTCCGGTAAGGGAAGTCGACGTCCTGCTACCCGCCCGCATCGGGGACTACACGGACTTCTACGTCGGTATCCACCACGCACGCAACGTCGGCGCGCAGTTCAGGCCCGACGCGCCGCTGTTGCCCAACTACAAGTGGATCCCCATCGCCTATCACGGGCGGGCATCCAGTGTCCGCGTCAGCGGCACGCCGGTCGTCCGCCCGCACGGTCAGCTCAAGCTGTCAGAGACACCCGTGTTCGCTCCGACCCGCCGGCTGGATTTCGAACTGGAACTGGGGGTGTGGATCGGACCGGGCAACCAGCTCGGCGAGCCGGTGCCGCTCGATGGCGCCGAAACCCATGTCGCCGGTTACTGTCTGCTCAACGACTGGTCGGCGCGCGACGTCCAAGCTTGGGAATACCAGCCGCTGGGCCCGTTCCTGGCGAAGAGCTTCGGCACCACCGTATCGCCGTGGGTGATCACCCCGGAAGCGTTGGCGCCCTTCCGGATTCCGATGCGCCGGCCCGTTGACGATCCGCCGCCGCTGGCCTATCTCGACAGTCCGGCGCACCGTGACCACGGCGGCCTCGACGTCGACCTTGAGGTCCGCATCCGTACCGCACGGATGCGTGAGAGCGGAGATGCGCCTGCCGTGCTCGCACGTTCGTCGAGCCGGCACATGTATTGGGCCGTAGGGCAAATGATCACCCATCACACCAGCAATGGATGCGACCTGCGGCCCGGCGACCTGTTCGGCAGCGGCACCCTGTCCGGTCCGCACCCCGGCTCCGAGGGCAGCTTGATGGAGCTCAGCCACGGGGGCGCAGACCCGGTCACCCTGCCGAACGGCGAGACCCGCACCTTCCTCGAGGACGGTGACGAGATCACGCTGACCGCACGCGCCCGCCGGCAGGGTTTTGTCACCATCGGCTTCGGCGAGTGCAGCGCGATGGTGCAGCCGCCGATCGGCTGAGCGCGGCCAACCTCAGACTCCGGCCGCCCCGTCGATACGTTCGCGGATCAGGTCGGCGTGTCCGCAGTGGCGGGCGTACTCGGCGATCATGTGGGTGTAGATCCAGCGCAGGCTCACCTCGCTGCCCATGAACGGGCTGGTGTCATCGAGCGCACGCCTCGCGCAGTTGGCGCGTGCATGCCGGATCTCGTCCTGCCAGATCTCAAATGCCGCGCGGTAGGACGACTCCGGAGATACGTCGAAACCACCGTCATGCCCCTCGGGATGATCTCGCGGGCCGAAGATTCCAGGCGCGTCCTCGCCGGTGAGCACCCGGCGAAACCAATTCCGTTCCACTTCCGCGGCGTGCTGCACCAAGCCCAGGAGGGTCAACGCGGACGGTGGCGCCGAGGCGACCCGCAACTGCTCGTCGTCGAGGCCTTCGCATTTGGCGGCCAACGTCGCGCGGTAGAAGTCCAGCCAGCTCTCCAGCGTGGTGCGTTCATCGGCATTCAGTGGCGGCATGGGCCGCTCCATCGACGTCACGTTCATCGATGGTGCCATGCCGTGCCGAGGTTCTCAGCGGCCCGCGTTGCGCACCAGGTCGACGGCGAACTGGTTGACGAAGGTGCCCGCGGACGGTTCTCCGGCGCCGCATGAGCCGTCGGACTCACCGGGCCGTTTCACCCACAGGAAGGCGTCGACGTTTCCGTTTCCGGTCGCCGTGGTGGGCGCGACACCCAGCGCGCGACCGCTGGGGTTGCACCAGTACATGTCGCCGCCTGCGGGCCCGGCGCCGTTGCGCGAGGTGTCGATGACGTACGGCTTGCCCCCGACGGCTCCGGAAATCGCGTCGCCGTAACCGATTTCCTCATCGGTGGTGAAGAAGTTCGCGGTGTTGAGGCTGAAGCCCCGGGCCTTGGCCACACCGACCTGGTTGAGCCGGTTGGCCATCTCCGGAGCGCTCACCCAGCGCGAGTGGCCGGCGTCGATGTACAGGGCGGTGTTCGGGTTGCGGGTCAGCGTATCGACGGCGTAGCTCATCAGGTCGAAGCGCTCCTGGCGCTGGGCGCCGGACAGGCAGTCGGCCATGGCCAGCGCATCGGGTTCGAGGATGACCGCGGCTGGCCCGCTGCCGATCGCGGCCGCGACGCCGTCGATCCAGCCCTTGTAGGCATCCGCCGAGCCGAACCCGCCCGCGGCGTAGCTGCCGCAGTCGCGGTGCGGGATTCCGTAGAGGGCCAGGATCGGCATGGTGCCTGCCGCTTGCGCCGTGGCGATGTACTTCGAGTCGACCGCCAGGCTCGACACGTTGTCCATCCAGTACGCCGTCGGCGTGTTGGCGATGGCGTCCAGTTCGGGACTGCCCGCGCCCTTGGCGGCGCGCATCGCCTTGGAGTCGGGATTGACGTAGAAGGTCTGCCCGGCCAGCGGGTTGCCGTCGCTCGCCAGGCGTACCGCCGGGCTGCTGACCGGCGCCGTCTCGGCCGCGATACCCGCGCACGCCACGGCCGCAACTGCCAGGGAGGGGACTATCCAACGCGCAACTGAACCGGCAGCAGAGGAAATCACCCCAGAAACATATTGTGACGAGGCAACGAGCGCCAATCGCCGATCAGAGGTGCCCCGCGGTCCAAAGTGCTGTGGCAAACGCCGGATCGCGGCAGCGCATGTGCCCAGCCTGCCGCGCTATCTGCGTACCGGGACGCTCAGCAACAATTCCTGGACGACTCACCGGTTGAGGCTGCGCAACCCGGCGACCGTATCGGCGAGGGTGGTACGTGGATCGCGGTAGGTGATGCCGAGCTCGCGCTCGCTCGGCGAGTCGTCGGACGCCGGCATCTGGGTGTAGTACTGCATGCCTGCCTCGGTGATGGGAGTGTCGAACGGAAGGAACGGGCCGAGCCGGTCGAGCACCTGGCCCGCGGCGCGCAGCACCGTGTCGGGAACCGGGACGGCGAGCATGGTCTTGCCGCTGACCTCGGTCAGCAGTTTCGCGAGTCGGTCCACCGGAATGCGATGGCCTCCGGCCATATAGCGGCGTGGCCCGTGCCCCGGTTGCAACAGCGCGGCGTGCAGGGCGGCCAGATCTCGACCGTCGACGATCGTCCAGGCTGCACTGCGGCCCGGGATCGCGCCGAGATGAAGGGCCGCGGCCACCCCTTCACCGGCTTCGCCGAACTGATCGCCGACCGGTGGACCCATCACCATGCCGGGGTAGGTGATGTTCACCGGTGCGCCACCGTCCTGCATTCCACGGGCGTAGATCTCGACCTGTGCCTTGGACCGGCCGTAGCCGTCGCTTCCGCCGAAGACGGGTAGGTCGGCATGCAGGGTGTCCACGTCGGGGTTGAACAGCGCGGTGATGCTCGATACGTGGATGATCGGATCCAGGCCGAGTTCGGCGGCCCCGCCCAGCACGTTGCGTGCACCGGCCATGTTGGTGGTCAGCATGCGGTCGGTCTGGCTGGGGTCGGTCGCGACCAGGGCGGCGCTGTGCAGGACGGCGTCGCAGCCGTCGAGAGCGCGCAGGACCGACTCGCGGTCGGTGATGTCGCCGACGGCGTAGTCGGAAACGTCGACGCCGAGTTGCGCGACGCTGGTGTGCAGACGCTCGGGTTTGCGTACCAGAAACCGCACGGAGTGTCCGGCGTCGGCGATCGCCTTCGCGCTCCATCCACCCACGAAACCGGTGCCGCCGGTGACCAACACGCGCATGCGCCAACCTCCTAGCGAGCAACGATTGCCGCAACGACGCTAGTACGTCCGACGCTGCCGGGAAGCGGTTTGCGCGTCAGCCTCCCCGCAGGGCAGCAAGTTCTTTCATGTTCGCCAAACCTTGCTGTTGCGCGTCGTCGAGAAAGTCGGGCAACGGGGCTCGGAGTTCGGGGAGCACCTCGTGATCGAGCAGACCTTGCAGCGCCGCCTGTCTGGGGCTGCGGCCTGCCTGGTTGTCGAGTTCCTGAAGCCCCGAAAGTGTTGCATAGTCATACAACTCGTGATGGATCGGCCGGGATGTGTCGATGTCCATGCTGCCGGGCTTCCAGTACGTGTACATGCCGAGTTTGGCGTCGGCCGTGCGCACGGCGACGATGTGGCTGGGCGCCGAGGTGGGAATGTTCGTCGGGGGCCCGCTGGCGCCGAAAACCTTCTGCGCCAGCGGGGATCTCAGCAGCGCCGCCATCTCCTCGACAGACATGTCGTCGGTGGCGTGCGCGACCCACGGCCGGCCGGGTGCGGTGGCGTCGGCGGCGATGCGTGCGATGTCGGCACGGCTCGCCAGGTACGAGTACCGGGAATCAGAACGCCAGCCTGACCCGCCGTGTGCGATGGTCAGCAACAGCGGAGCCAGGTCCGCGCTGGACGTGAGTTGCGTCCGTGCCTGGCCCGCACTCGGAGTGAGGTGCCCGTACGGATCCCTGATGTAGAGCGGCACCCGGATGCTCTCGTCATAGACAGCGGCGCCTTTGCCGCGCAGACCGTGTGAGCCGGCGTACTCCCCGTGGTCGGAGGTGAACACGACGACGGTGTTGCTGTCGATGTCCGGCCGGGCCGCAAGCGTGTCGAGCACCCGGCCGATCTGGATGTCCACCTGCTGGTGCAGCCATAGGTACATGTCGAGGCACCGGGCCCACTGCGCCGCGGCGTCGGGCCCCGTGTAGTCCAGAGCACCGGTCATCAACGGTGACATGAAGTTCATGTAGTCGATCTGCAATTGGGGTTTGCCGCGGCGCCGCAGATCGTCGGCGGTCTCGAAATTGGCAGGCTTGGCACTGAAGTAGTGCGGAATATCGGCGGGCAGAGGGTTTTTCGGCCACCAGCAGATGTCGTGCGGATTCACCAGCGACACCGTCGTGCACCAGGGTCCGTCGGTGGCATGGTCGTCGAACCAGCCCGTGAACTGGTCGACGATCGAAGGGTCCTGCTGTAGACCTTGATTCGGCGCTCCGTTGGGCGACGGGTATGTGCCGCCGGAGAATCCGTGAACGTCGAGCCCGTCGGGTGTGTTGTCGGCTTCATGACCGAGATGCCACTTGCCCCACCACCAGGTGCGGTATCCCGCGTCGCGCAACATCGTTCCCCAGGTCGGGAACCGGGCCGCCAGCGTCGACTCGGTGGGACCTTCTCCGGTGTACAGACACCCGGTCTGGTGCGAGTACAGCCCCGTGGTCAGCACGCCCCGCGACGGTGTGCACATATTGGACGCGCTGTAGTGTGAACCGAAGGATGTGCTGCGCCTTCGCAGGTCATCGAGGTTGGGCAGCAACGCTGCGAGCTGCGCAACGTCGGGGAACCACTGCGGTGCGCGCATCTGGTCGACCACGATGACCAAGATGTTGGGCCGGCCGCCTGAGACGGCGTCCGGCCTGCGCAACAGTTCGTATCCTCCCAATCCCGCTGCGGCCACCCCGGCGACCGCTGCGCCACCCAGAACCGCCCGCCGACTGACTTTTGCCATAGAGGCCACATTAGGGGCCGATCCTGGACGGCGGAGCGGGTCGATACCGTGGAGACGTGACAGCTCAGCGACGTGTCGATGCCGACTTCCTGGAGTTGCCCCGGTTCGCGCTGGCCGATGCCGCGCTCTCAGCGGCACTGGCCGCCGGTGCTACCTACGCGGATCTGC
The DNA here is from genome assembly GCF_001570425.1 of Mycolicibacterium brisbanense. Taxonomy (GTDB): domain Bacteria; phylum Actinomycetota; class Actinomycetes; order Mycobacteriales; family Mycobacteriaceae; genus Mycobacterium; species Mycobacterium brisbanense. Next base: position 5,879 of record NZ_BCSX01000006.1, on the reverse strand, counting down.
GGATCCACCGCATCACCACAGAGATCATCCAGCTTCGCGATGGAGAGCTGGAGACTGCGGTGGTCAACCGTGAGGTCGGACTGGCGGTGCGGGTGATCGTGGACGGTACCTGGGGCTTCGCCGCGCACGCCGAATTGGATCCCGCGGTGGCGGCCGAGACGGCGCGGCGGGCGGTGGCAGTGGCGACGACGCTCGCGCCACTGAACGCCGAACGCATCGAGCTGGCACCCGAACCCGTTTACAGCGACGTGACGTGGGTGTCCAGCTACGGAGTCGACCCATTCCTCGTGGCGTCCGCCGACAAGATCGCGCTGCTCGACGAATACTCCGGGAGGTTGCTGGCCGCCGACGGCGTCGACCACGTGTCCGCGGGAGTCCACGCGGTCAAGGAGCAGACCTTCTACGCGGACACCTTCGGCTCGTCCATCACCCAGCAGCGGGTGCGGGTGCTGCCCACCCTGGAAGCCATCGCCGTCGACGCTGCCGTCGGCTCCTTCGAGACCATGCGCACCCTGGCGCCGCCCACCGCGCGTGGGTGGGAGGCGGTGGCCGGCGACGAGGTGTGGGACTGGACCGGCGAACTGGCCGAGCTCCCGGAACTGCTCGCCGAGAAGACCGAGGCGCCGTCGGTTGCCGCCGGTCCCACCGACCTGGTGATCGATCCGTCCAACTTGTGGCTGACCATTCACGAATCGATCGGGCACGCCACCGAATACGACCGGGCCATCGGCTACGAGGCCGCCTACGCCGGAACCTCGTTCGCCACCCCGGACAAGCTCGGCGCCATGCGCTACGGCTCCGAGGTGATGACCGTGACGGCCGACCGCACCGTGGAATTCGGCTTGGCGACAGTGGGTTTCGACGACGAGGGCGTGCGGGCGCAATCGTGGGATCTGGTGCGCGACGGGATCTTCGTCGGCTATCAGCTGGACCGCGTGTTCGCGCCTCGGCTGGGCCAGGCCCGGTCCAACGGATGCTCGTATGCCGACTCACCCCATCATGTGCCGATCCAGCGGATGGCCAACGTGTCACTGCAGCCCGGCGCCGAGGACCTCAGCACAGCCGACCTGATCTCCCGGGTATCCGACGGCATCTACGTCGTTGGCGACAAGAGCTGGTCAATTGACATGCAGCGGTACAACTTCCAGTTCACCGGGCAGCGGTTCTACCGGATCCGCGACGGCAGGCTGGACGGACAACTGCGTGACGTGGCCTATCAGGCGACCACGACCGACTTCTGGGGTTCGATGGAAGCCGTTGGGGGACCGTCGACCTGGCGTCTGGGCGGGGCGTTCAACTGTGGCAAGGCTCAACCCGGTCAGGTCGCGCCGGTCAGTCACGGCTGCCCCAGTGCGCTGTTCCGTGGCATCAACGTGCTCAACACCCGGACGGAGGCAGGCCGATGATCGGCGCACAACAGGTCGTCGATATCGCGCTGGCCGCAGCGGGTTCCGGCAGCGAGACCATCGTCCTGGTCACCGACCGCGCCGATGCCGCATTGCGCTGGGCGGGCAATTCGATGACCACCAACGGGGAGTCGATCAGCCGCACCACCACCGTGATATCGATTGTGCGCCAAGGAGACAAGGCGCACGTCGGCTCGGTGCAGTCCAGTGAGGTGGATCCGGCGGTGATCCCTGATCTGGTGGCCGCGGCCAAAGCCGCCGCGGCGGCCGCGCCTCCCGCCCGCGACGCGGCCCCGCCGTTGCCGCCTGACGGCGGTCCAGCCGATTGGGATGAGCCCGTGCCGGGCACGGGTGCGCAGGTGTTCGCCGGCGTCGCCGCCGATCTGGCCCGCGGCTTCGGCAGATCCGACCGGCTCTACGGCTACGCCCGGCACATCGTGGAGACGACATTCGTCGCGACCTCGGCGGGATTGCGCCGCCGCTACACCCAGCCGACCGGTTCGGTGGAGATCAACGCCAAGCGGGACGGGGCCAGTGCCTGGGCCGGCCTCAGCACGCCGGATTTCACTGCGGTTCCGGTCGATTCGCTACTCGACGACCTGGCGTTGCGGCTCGGCTGGGCGTCCCGGACCGTCGAGCTTCCGGCCGGGCGCTACGAGACCATCATGCCGCCGTCGACGGTGGCGGACATGATGATCTACCTGAACTGGACCATGGACGGCCGCGGGGCGCAGGAGGGCCGCACGGCACTCTCGGCGCCGGGAGGCACTCGGGTGGGGGAGCGACTCACCGACCTGGGACTGACGCTGTACTCCGATCCGTATGCGGAACTGCTGGCGTGCCAACCGTTTGTGGCGGTCCCCAGCTCGTCGGAACGGACGTCGATCTTCGACAACGGGATGGACATCGGCCGGGTCGACTGGGTTCGCGACGGCGTGATCGACGCGCTGGCGTACCCGCGTGCCGTCGCGGCCGAATACGGCGTCCCGGTGACCGCGCCCGCCGACAACCTGCTGATGACCGGTGGATCGGCGGAGCTGGCCGACATGATCGCGGGTACCGAGCGTGGACTCTTGCTCAGCACGCTGTGGTACATCCGCGAGGTGGATCCGACCGTGCTCCTGCTGACGGGCCTGACCCGCGACGGCGTCTACCTGATCGAGGACGGCGAGGTCACCGCGGCGGTCAACAACTTCCGCTTCAACGAGAGCCCGCTCGACCTGCTGCGGCGGGCCACCGAGGCCGGCGTCAGCGAGGTGACACTGCCACGCGAATGGGGCGATTGGGCCACTCGGGCAGCGATGCCGACACTGCGGATCCCCGACTTCCACATGTCGTCAGTAAGCCAGGCTCAGTAAATACCCCGTGGCGGCGGCACCGGTGGTGGATACTGCCGGTGTGTGCACTGAATTGACACGTTTGGTGGCGCTGTCGCCGCCGAAATGGGCCGATATCAACGCCGATATCCGCGACGTGTGCGCCACGACCACCGGGCTGGCGCCCTTGCCCGCCGAAACCACCGGCGGTGCCGTCGATCCCATGGTGAGCGAGTTCGCCGAGCAGTTCAGCATGGACGTGACCGGGATCAGCAACGCCCAGCGCGCCGCGATCGTGGACCTGCTGGGCTCCGACGTCTTCACCGTGTCCACCCTGATCTACATCGCGGACTTCGTGCCCCGCGTGCACGCCGGGCTGCGCTCATTCGGGGTGGACGTGGCGCTTGAGCCGGCCAGTTGGGACCACGACACCCAACCGGCCGACTTCGTGATGAACGTCTTCCTGCCCGCGGTGGGACGCATGCGCGCGGTCGATCCGGTGACCTCCGAGATCGTTCGGCTGCGTGGGGCCCGTCAGCACAACTGCCGGCTGTGCCAGTCGTTGCGCGATAGCGGTGCGCTGCAGGCCGGTGGCAGCGAGTCGGTGTACGACGAGATCGACCACTACGAGCAGTCCGATCTGTCGGCCCGGCACAAGGCCGCGTTGCGGTATGTCGACGCGCTGATCTGGACGCCGTCTCAGGTGTCGGGAGAGGAACTGCTGCAACACTTCTCCCGCGAGGAGGCCATCGAGCTCACCCTCGACGTGATGCGCAACGGATACAACAAGGTGGCTGTCGCGCTCGGAGCCGACGGGGCCCGCGTGACCGACGGCACCGAGCAGTATCGACTCGGCGACGACGGACAACCGATCTACGGTTGAAGGCCGACACTACGGTTTATGGCGTGATTTCGACGATTCCGCGCCATAAACCGTAGTGTCGGCGCAGCCAGGTGGGGGTTCAGCCGAGATCCAGCCCCGGGTAGATCTCGTTCAGTACGGTCGGTACCAGTGCGTTGGCCGTCGTCCTGCCGTCCGGCGACAGTGTCAGGTTCGACCAAATGACCAGCGCCACATCGTTATCCGGGTCGAACCCCATGAACGAGTTGAAGCCGGGCATCTCCCCGCCGTGGTAGTACATCGCGGCCTGGGGCCCGTAGCGTTGGTAGCTGATGCCGTAGCCGTATCGCTGACCGTCCGGCTTGGCCGGGTCCTCGGGCCGCAGGCTGTTCAGCCATTGCCGGTGGTGGTCGACGTCGAAGACCTTGCCGGTGACCAAAGCACGCATCCACCTGGCCAGATCGGTGGCGGTGGAGATGGCACCGCCGGCCGCTTGGGCATACGACGGATTCTGGCGGGTGTAATCGATCGGCTTGAGGGTGCCGGCTCGCGCCGCGGCGACCATGTCGGCCGGGTAAGCCTCGTCGACCATGGCGTAGCGCGTCGTGCCGTACATGTAGCCGTGCGCATACGGTTCGGGCAGCGTCGTGTCGTTCGTCGCGGGCAGCGTGGTGCCCCGCATACCGAGTGGAGCGAACAGGCGATCACGCAATTGCTCGGCCAGCGGGCGCCCGCCGACCTTCTCGGCAACCAGACCCAGCAGGGCGTAGTTGGTGTTGCAGTACTCGTACGTGCTGTCCGGCGAGGCGGTCGGTGGGTGCGCGAAGGCGATCGCCAGCACCTCCTGCGTTGTCCATGCCTTCGACGGGTCTTGGTCGAGCGCCGTCGAGAGCTCCGGCGCGTCGGTGTAGCAGTAGAGCCCGCTGCGCATGGTCAACAGGTCTGCGAGCGTGATCTTCTCGCCGTAGGACACACCCTCGACGTAGGCCGATATCGGGGCATCGAGGGTGAGCTTCCCGTCCTGCGCGAGCAGCACGATCAGTGCCGCCGTCATGGTCTTGGTGTTGGAGGCGATCCGGAAGTGCGTATCGGGTTGCGGTGGTTTCTGTGCGCCGAGTTCGGTGGTGCCGACCGTCGCGGCGAAGGTGCCCTGCGGAGTCTGCGCCAGCACCAGTGCGCCGGGCACCTGAAGCTTGGCCGCCGCGTCTTGCACGACCCGTTGGAACTGGGCCGGGTCGATGGTCTTGAGCGCCGCGGTGTGGGCCGCCGAGCACCCAGCCATTGCCACGGTCAGCCACGCTGCCAGGACGAGCCGCCACACCGTCATGCATCATGGTCGCGCGTCGTCGCGCCGGACGAGGGCGAATGGCGATTCACACCGGCCTGCGCTCACCGTCTGCCGACGGTGTGGGACCATAGGGGCCGCGCAACTGCGCCCGGGGCGGTAGCTCAGTCGGTTAGAGCCGTGGACTCATAATCCATTGGTCGCGGGTTCGAGCCCCGCCCGCCCCACCATCTGTTTTCCCAGCTAGATGGCTATTCCGGCGCTAGCTGCGACTCGGGCAAACCACCGCAGCAGGCCGCCACGTCCATCCCGCGTCCATATTCGGTCGGGTACGGGATGGCTGAACGTCGGGCCACGCTGCTGTCACGGGCAGCTGCCCCGGGCTCCACGGGTACGGCAAAAGCCGTCAACCCGGTGTACCGTGGCGGCGTGCCGGTGACACGGCACCTAGGCGCAGGAAACGGCGCGCTCTGCAAGTAACGGCCTGACGACTCGGCACGCACTTGACAGGGCAAACAGTCCAGGCGTTAACGTCACGGCCCTTCGGGAGGCACGCGCGGGGAACGCGGTCCACATTCACCGACCGGTGAACTGTGCCCGTATCGACCCGTAAGGGACGCTATGAAAATCGAATGCACTGGCAGCTATATCGAGCTGGAAGAGCCTGTGATCTTCAAGTACGGCGACAAAATCCGGTTTGAAGCCGACGCCGTCGATGAGGGCCAGGTCTACCTGCACCTCTTCCGCGACGGGAAACAGGAAGCAACCATTGAGTTTTCTTCGCTTCGCGCCCATCAGCTGGGCAGGCTGCTCAAGAAGGCCGCAATCGGGGCTGCCCGATGAGCTACACCGAGATACCGACAGCTCTGCTTCTAGACATGGTCGAGTTCATCAAGGGGATTGACCGTGACCTGTGTGTTGCCGATGGCGAGTCCCCGTTTCTGAGTCCACCCGGTTTTAGAGTCGGGTTTGTTGGATCTGGATTCAGTTGATCTCGCAGGCCACCGGGGTGTGGGTGCACCTGCAGGCCG
>NZ_BCSX01000005.1 GCF_001570425.1 Mycolicibacterium brisbanense | reverse complement strand
ACCAGTTGTCCCACCAGGGGCACGGCTGGATAGCCACGTTCGGACAGGATAACCGCTGAAAGCATCTAAGCGGGAAACCCCCTCCAAGACCAGGCTTCTCACCCATCAAGTGGGATAAGGCCCCCCGCAGACCACGGGATCGATAGACCAGACCTAGACACCTAGCAATAGGCGCAGGGAACTGGCACTAACCGGCCGAAAACTTACAACAACCAACAAACACCACAATGTTTGGGTTACCTGTAAGACGCACACCCAAGCCTCGCAACCACACCACACGTCACCCCCCACGGGGGTCACCACACTCCACCACCAAAACACACAAGGTTTGACACCCAGAAACGGGTGAATAGAGTTACGGCGGTCCATAGCGGCAGGGAAACGCCCGGTCCCATCCCGAACCCGGAAGCTAAGCCTGCCAGCGCCGATGATACTACCCACACGGGTGGAAAAGTAGGACACCGCCGAACACACATTAGGAATCGCCCCCCACTTTCGTGGGGGGCGATTCTCATATTTAAATAGCGCATTCACGAATTCGGCGATTATGTCGGCTTCGTGCCTGCCAGTATCCTTGTCCTTTGCGGGAGGGCAGGCAGAAAGGCACACGTGGTCGGAGACAGACAAGGCGGCGGCGAGCGTCGGCCGCGGCGTGCATCGGGCGGCCAAGGTCAGCGCCGGCAGTCAGCTCCGCGCTCGGGCGGTCCGAACCGTGCGCGTGGAGCACAAGAGCGCACCGATGACCAACGGCAATCAGACGTACCGTTGCTCGGTTCCGATATCGAGGCCAAGCAATTGGCGCCGGAGGTCCGGCGGGAACTGATCACTCTCGACAAGGCCACCGCGGATTACGTTGCGCGCCATCTGGTTGCAGCGGGCAATCTGATCGATGAGGATCCCGATGCCGCGCTGGCGCACGCGCGTGCCGCGCGCGGCCGGGCCGGGCGCATCGCCGCGGTCCGGGAAGCGGTGGGCATCGCTGCCTATCACGCAGGTGACTGGGCCCAGGCCCTCGCCGAGCTGCGCGCTGCCCGCCGGATGGGCAGCAAGTCTGCTCTGTTGCCGATGATCGCCGACTGCGAACGTGGTGTTGGACGTCCGGAACGCGCCATCGAGCTGGCCCGCAGTGACGAGGCCGCCGCACTCACCGGTGATGACGCCGACGAATTGCGCATCGTCGTCGCCGGTGCCCGGTCTGATCTGGGTCAGTTCGAACAGGCCCTCGCCATTCTCTCGACGCCGCAATTGGATCCGTCTCAAACCGGCCAAACGGCGGCGCGGCTGTTCTACGTCTACGCCGACACGCTCCTGGCACTCGAACGGACGGACGAGGCGCTGCAGTGGTTCATCAACGCGGCTGCGGCCGACGTGGAGGGCGTCACCGATGCCGAGGACCGGGTCACGGAACTCGCCTGACGTGATGACGCTCGCCCGGCACGCGCGGCGGCGGTGGTCGTTGCCGTCCGCATCCATCGACTAGCGTGACAAGCGCTATGACTACCGATCCAGATCAGGTGCGGTCGCTGGTGGCCGCGGTGCTGGCTCAGCTGCCGGAGATGAGCGACGCAGACGGCGCCGATGTGGCCATCGAGGAGATCGAGGCGGTGGCGTCCCGGCTGGAAGAAGCCCACGGAGTGCTGGTGGCTGCGCTCGAGTCGGTCGACAGAGGTGTGGCCGGCGGCGGCGCCGAGCCCGGTAGGTGAGTGGCGGTGGCTCGTCGAGCTCGTGTTGACGCCGAGCTGGTCAGGCGCGGGCTGGCCCGGTCGCGCCAGCAGGCTGCCGAGCTGATCGCCGCAGGGCGGGTTCGGGTCGACGGCATGCCTGCTGCCAAGCCTGCGACAGCCATCACGGTCGACGCCAACATCGTCGTCGCCGAAAGCCAGGAGCGCAGTTGGGTCTCCCGCGGCGCACACAAACTGATCGGCGCGCTGGACGCGTTCGAGCTGGACGTCTCGGGTCGCCGGTGTCTGGATGCTGGCGCCTCGACGGGAGGATTCACCGAGGTGCTGTTGGACCGCGGGGCTGCCGAAGTCGTCGCGGTGGATGTCGGCTACGGGCAGCTGGCCTGGTCGCTGCGGTCCGATGACCGCGTCCGGGTGATCGAACGGACGAACGTCCGGGAGTTGACGCCTGACGCGATCGACGGGCAGGTGGATCTCGTCGTCGCCGACTTGTCGTTCATCTCCCTGGCGACTGTTCTGCCCGCGCTCACCGCGTGTGCCCGGCCGAGCGCCGATATCGTTCCCATGGTGAAGCCCCAGTTCGAGGTCGGTAAGGATCGCGTCGGGGCAGGCGGGGTGGTGTCCGACCCGCGCTTGCGGGCCGAGGCGGTGTGTACGGTCGCCCGAAAGGCGGCGGAACTGCACTGGCATGCTGTCGGCGTGACGGCGAGCCCACTTCCCGGACCGTCGGGCAACGTCGAGTACTTTCTGCGGCTGCGCGCCGAAACAGATGAGCCGCTGCACGGTGAATCGCTGGAACTGGCGGTCCACCGCGCTGTCGAGGAGGGCCCGCAATGACCTGCGAGCGCACGATACTGCTGGTGGTACACACCGGACGGGAGGAAGCCACCGAGGTTGCCCGCCGGGTTGAAAAAGTGCTGGGCGACAACGGGATCGGCCTGCGCGTGCTCTCGGCCGAAGCCGTCGACCGGGGGCCGCTGCACCTGGCTCCCGACGACATGCGCGCACTGGGCGTCGAGATCGAGGTGGTCGACCCCGACGAACGCGCCGCCGAGGGTTGCGAACTGGTGCTGGTGTTGGGCGGTGACGGCACTTTCTTGCGCGCCGCCGAGTTGGCGCGCAATGTGGAGATCCCGGTGCTCGGGGTCAACCTGGGGCGGATCGGCTTCCTCGCCGAAGCCGAGGCCGAGCACATCGACCATGTACTCGACCATGTCATCCGCCGGGCGTACCGGATCGAGAACCGGATGACGCTCGACGTGTCCGTGCGCGTCGGGAACGACATCATCAACCGCGGCTGGGCACTCAACGAGGCGAGCCTCGAAAAGGGGCCCCGGCTCGGCGTACTCGGCGTAGTTCTCGAAGTGGACGGCCGGCCGGTTTCGGCGTTCGGCTGTGACGGGGTGCTGGTATCCACGCCCACCGGGTCCACGGCATACGCGTTCTCCGCGGGCGGTCCGGTGCTGTGGCCGGACCTGGAAGCGATCCTGGTGGTACCCAACAACGCCCACGCACTGTTCGCTCGGCCGATGGTCACCAGCCCGGATGCGTCGATCGCCATCGAGATCGAGGCCGGCGGTCACGATGCCTTGGTGTTCTGCGACGGTCGGCGGGAGATGGTGATACCGGCCGGCGGCCGGTTGGAGGTCACCCGATGCGGGACGCCTCTGAAGTGGGTACGGCTGGACAGCGCACCGTTTACCGACCGGCTCGTGCGCAAATTCCAATTGCCGGTCAGAGGCTGGCGAGGGAAGTAGGCACGTGCTAGCTGAGATCCGAATCGAATCGCTCGGCGCGATCAGCTCTGCCACCGCCGAGTTCGACCGCGGTCTCACCGTGTTGACCGGTGAGACCGGTACGGGCAAGACCATGGTGGTCACGGGCCTGCATCTGCTCGGCGGTGCTCGCGCCGATGCCACCCGCGTGCGGTCAGGCGCCGACCGGGCCGTCGTCGAAGGACGTTTCAGCACCACCGAACTCGGCGCCGATGTGGCGCTGCGGGTCGACGAGCTGCTCGAATCGTCTGGTGCCGACCGCGACGACGACGGAACGGTGATCGCCGCGCGTTCGGTCAGCCGGGCGGGGCCGTCGCGGGCGTATCTCGGTGGCCGCAGCGTGCCGGCGAAGTCGCTGAGCAGTTTCACCGCAGAAGTGCTGACGCTGCACGGGCAGAACGATCAGTTGCGATTGATGCGCCCGGAAGAGCAGCGCGTGGCGCTGGACCGGTATGCCGACGTCGACAAGCTGTTGGCGCGGTATCGCCGCATCCGCGAGGAATGGCAGCTTGCCCGCAAGGACCTGGTCGACCGTCGGCAACGGGCCCGCGAACTCGCCCAGGAGGCCGACCGGCTCAGCTTCGGGATCAACGAAATCGACGCAGTGGCACCGCAGCCCGGTGAGGACGAGGCCATCGTCGCCGACATCCGGCGGCTCTCGGAGCTGGACGCCCTGCGGGAGGCCGCGCAGACGGCGCGGGTGGCGCTGGCCGGTGCACTCGACGATCCGTCACCGGATGCGGTTTCGGCGACCGACGGTGTGGGACAGGCAAAGTCAGCGCTCGAGTCCACCGATGACGCATCACTTCAGGCGTTGGGCGTGCGGTTGGCCGAAGCGGTGGTGGTGATCAGCGACGTCGCCGCGGAGCTCGGTCATTACCTGGACGAACTGCCCAGTGATGCAAGCACATTGGAGACGAAGCTGGCGCGGCAGGCGGAGCTGCGCACACTGACCCGCAAATACGCGGCCGATATCGACGGTGTGCTGGCCTGGGCCCGCGACGCGGCCGACCGGTTGGCGCAGTTGGACGTGTCGGAGGAGACGTTGGCCACGCTGGAGCGCCGCGTGGGCGAGCTGGAAAGCCAGGTGGTGGCGGCTGCAGGCGAGTTGACCAAAGTCAGGGTCAAGGCCGCCAAGGGTCTGGCCAAGGCGGTGACGGCGGAACTGGCCGGCCTGGCCATGGCCAATGCGATCTTCAGCATCAGCGTGACCCCGATGCCCGCGCGGGCCGACGATTCCTCGCCGGTGACGCTGCCGGATGGCACGGTCGTGCATGCCGGTCATGACGGGGTCGATGCCGTCGAGTTCGGCTTCACCGCGCACCGTGGCGCCGATGTGCTCGCGTTGACCAAGAGTGCGTCGGGCGGTGAGCTGTCGCGCGTGATGCTCGCCCTCGAGGTCGTGCTTTCGGCCTCGGCAGAGGGCACCACGATGGTGTTCGACGAGGTCGACGCCGGTGTGGGCGGGCGCGCTGCAGTGCAGATCGGCCGCCGGCTGGCCCGGTTGGCTCGGACCCATCAGGTCATCGTTGTCACTCACCTCCCACAGGTGGCGGCCTACGCCGACGCCCACCTGCTCGTCGATGCCGGTGACGGGCGGCGCAAGTCCAGTGGCGTGCGGCGTATCGATGACGACGAGCGGGTCGCCGAGCTGGCCAGGATGCTGGCGGGCCTGGGGGAGTCCGACAGCGGCAGAGCCCACGCGAGGGAACTGCTGGAGGCCGCGCAGCAGGAGCGCAGCGCTCCGTAACGCCTCAGGCTGGGTTGGCGGGCGAGAGTTCGGCGGCGCCCCAACGCAACGGGCTCACATTGCTGAGCTCCACTGCTTCGGTGAGCGTGAAGTCGATCCAGCACTGGGCACCGGGTGCGGCAGGCCCGTCCCATACGATCTGCGCGGTGCCGGTCAGCTGAAGAGTGGTACCTGTGTGCCAGTCCGGTATCAGAAGACCGCAGCGGGGACTGGCGCTGATGTTGCCGAGCGTCATGAACATCGAGTTGCCCCGGTAATCCGGCCAGCGCAATCGCGTCGGCGAAAGTACCTGCAGGAAACCGGGATTGCCGCCGCGATGCGACGCGTCGGTGTTCCCTTCGAGGTCGGCGGACCCGATGAAGAACGTATCGCTCGTGGCGATCGTGCTGCGCTGAGCCTCGGAGAGTTCGGCCGCGCGGCGCAGTTGAGGAACGTCGGGCGGCTGCACCGCCTCGACCCGGCGGCGCGTGATGTACTTCGGGCAATTCGAGTACACCTGCTCGGTACGGATGCGAACCCCGCCGCCGGTCGGTTCGGCTGTTCCGTTGACCCGCATCCGCCGTCGCGTCTGCGGCTGGACGGCGAGCAGGCCCACCGGGCGAGTGTGCTGCAGGGCAGCGCGCAGCGGATCGCCGACAGCCGGTTTCCCGTCGATCGTGATGGTTCGCGTGTCGTCGGCACGCACGAAGCCTGGCGGCCCGGCGATCAGGCTGGTCCATATTCGGCCACCGTCGTCGGCTGCGGCCAGCACGATCTGGGGTTGTTCGGCCAGAAAGGCTGCCGCGGCAGCGGGAATCTCGTGGCGGACCATCCGGCCCACGCGCTCTGCGATTGCCGTCTGGCCCATGCGCTGCTGTACCGCGAGCTCGCCCCGGTGATAGAGATCGTTGGCCATGGCCGACTCAGAAGAAGCCGCAGGTGGGAGCCGAGCCGCTGGGCGCCGGGGCGTGCTCTGCGCCGCTGGGTGCGTACACCTCGAGCCGGATGCCGTCGGGGTCGGTGAAGAAGATGCCGCCCGATGCGGTGCCCTCCCCGTGTGCGACGACGCCGTCGTGGGCGAACCGGACGCCGTGCTCTTTGAGGACTGATTCCACCGCCCGCACCGCATCCACGCTCTCGACCTCGAACGACAGGTGGTGCAGGCCAGGCGTATTCGCCGAGAAGGCGCCGTCGCTCTGCTGCCACAGGGTCAGCCGCAAGACGCCCTCGGACCCGAGGAATGCGTACCGGCGCTCGCCGTCGGCACTGATGCCGAGCGGTTCGAAGCCCAGAGCCTGTCGATAGAAGTCGACCGACCGCTCGAGGTCGGTGACGTTGAGGCCGACGTGGCCAGTGGCGAGGCGGGGGGTGACGGCGGTGGTCATCGTGCTCCTCCAAAAGATATAACCGATAAAGCGACATAAGAAGGTTAGGCACAACGTTGATCGGGTGTCAACCGGCTAAAATTATTTCGTTGGTTAGTCGGTCGGGGTCCGGTTCGCGGCGAGAGGAGGCGAGTTAATGTCGGGTATGCGCGATCCGCGCCCTCACCTCGGCGAACCCCTCGCGCTGGACCTGCTGAACACGCGATGGATGTCGAGCGACGGCCCCCAAGATCTGTTGTCCGACGTGGACGGCGTGCGGTGCTGGCTGACCACCAACCACCTCGCCGACCGTTGCGCGGCCGATGAAGATGTTCGCGGGGCACTCCTGGCCGCGCGCGAGGCGATCCTGGCGGTGGTCGAGCACCGGTCCACAGACGCCTTCAATGCCGTGCTCGACCGTGGCCGCATCCGTCGGACGCTCACCGAATCCGGCCCGCAGGAGCTGGCCGACGTGCCGCAGCCATGGCTGGCGGCGTGGCTGGCAGCCGACAGTCTGCTGAGCCTGCTCGCCGAGGCGCCCGATCGCATCAAGCAGTGTGCACACCCCCACTGCATCTTGTGGTTCCACGACACCTCGAAGAACGGCGCGCGGCGGTGGCATTCGATGGCGGTGTGCGGCAATCGAGCGAAGGCTGCGCGGCACTATGCCGCGAAGCGCGATTGAGATCGTTTGGCTGTTACGGATGTGACTAAAGGTCACTTCTGGGGCTGATGTTACGGCGCGCCTCCATGGCTAGCCCGTTGATCCCCGACAGAATCGGCGCATGAAGATGTCAGCGCTGCTTGCCCGCAATGCCAGTTCGCGCCCGGGGATCACGGGAACTGCCCGGGTGGACCGCGACATCGATCGGCTGCTTCGCCGGGTGGGAGCCGGGGACATCGTCGTGCTCGACGTCCAGGATCTCGACCGGATCACCGCAGACGCGCTGGTCGAGGCCAATGTCGCGGGAGTCGTCAACGCGTCCCCCTCGATCTCCGGCCGCTATCCCAACCTGGGTCCCGAGGTGCTGGTAGCCAACGGCGTGGTACTGATCGACGAGGCCGGCCCCGAGGTCTTCAAGAAGATCAAAGACGGCGCTCGCGTGCGGTTGAACAACGGTGGCGTATACGCCGGGGACCGTCGCCTGGCGCTCGGCACCGAGCGCACCGACCACGAGATCCACGACCTCATGCATGAGGCCAAGAGCGGTTTGGTGGCACATCTGGAGGCCTTCGCTGGCAACACCATCGAGTTTATCCGCAGCGAGAGCCCGCTGCTCATCGACGGCATCGGTATCCCGGATGTGGATGTCGACCTGCATCGCAGGCACGTGGTGATCGTCGCCGAGGAACCCAACGCCGCCGCCGACCTGAGGGCCCTCAAGCCGTTCATCAAGGAATACCAGCCGGTGCTCGTCGGTGTCGGCGTCGGCGCCGACGTTCTGCGCAAGGCCGGGTACCGGCCGGCGCTCATCGTCGGCGATCCCGACAAGCTGAGCGTGGAGGTGCTGCGCTGCGGCGCCCAGGTGGTGTTGCCCGCCGATGCCGATGGCCACGCCGCCGGGCTGGAGCGCATCCAGGACCTCGGGATCGGCGCGATGACGTTCCCGGCCGCCGGATCGGCCGCCGACCTCGCCTTGCTGCTGTGCGACCACCACGGCGCGTCGCTGATCGTGACCGCGGGCCATGCCGCCAACATCGAGGAGTTCTTCGACCGCTCCCGGCAGGCCAGCAACCCGTCGACCTTCCTGACCCGGCTGAAGGTGGGGGAGAAGCTGGTCGACGCCAAGGCGGTGGCGACGCTCTATCGCAGCCGCGTCTCCGGCGGTGCCATCGCCCTGCTGGTGCTGGCGATGCTGGTGGCCGTCATCGTCGCGCTGTGGGTGTCGCGGGCCGACACCGCGGTGCTCGACTGGGCGGTCAACTATTGGCACCAGTTCGTCACCTGGGTGCAGGGCCTGGTCAGCTAGTCGACGGTTGAGCTGTGATTTCACTACGCGCACACGCGATCTCATTGGCGGCGGTGTTCCTGGCGCTGGCCATCGGGGTCGCACTCGGGTCGGGACTGCTGTCGAATACGGTGCTGTCCGGTTTGCGTGACGACAAACAGCAGCTCGCGCACCAAATCGACTCGCTCACCGAGGACAAGAACGCGCTCAACCAGAAGCTCACCGCCGCAGGCGAATTCGACGCACAACTGGCCCCGCGGATGGTGCGCGACGCACTCAAGGACAAATCGGTTGTGGTGTTCCGCACGCCCGACGCCGCCGATGGCGATGTCGACGCGATCGCGCGGATCATCGGACAGGCCGGCGGCACCGTCAGCGGCGCGGTGTCCATGACCAACGAGTTCGTCGAGGCCAACTCCGCCGACAAGCTGCTCTCGGTGGTCAACTCGCCCGTCGTGCCCGCGGGAAAGCAGCTCAACACCGTCGCCCTCGACCAAGGCTCGCAGGCAGGCGACCTGCTCGGTATGGCGCTGCTGATCGACAGGAACCCGACGGTCCCCCCGGTCGACGACACACAACGCAACACCGTGTTGACCGCGCTGCGCGATACCGGGTTCCTCACCTACAACGGGCACGTCGGCGCTGCCAACACTGCGGTGATCGTCACGGGAGGGCCGCTCGGCGACGACGGCGGCAACCGCGGCACCACCGTTGCGCGGCTGGCCGCCGGGCTGGCTCCGCACGGATCAGGTGTCGTCCTGGTCGGCCGCGACGGTTCGGCCTCGGGCACCGGCCCGGTCGCTGTGGTCAGGTCCGATGCCGGCCTGACCGCCGCCGTCAGCACCGTCGACGACGCCGACACCAGCGCCGGTCAGATCACCACCGTGCTGGCCCTCGGCGAACTCGCCGGTGGCGGGCGCCCAGGTCAGTACGGCACGGGCCGTGGTGCGGCGTCGGTCACCCTGCCGCAGTAGCAGCCCGGATTCGTTTGCTCCACCGCGGTGCGTCTGCGACAGCATGTCGGCGACGGTGTTAAGGTGAGATTCCGTGGGTCGGCAGGCCCCAGGCCAGTTCGGCGATCCCCTGCCCGTCGTCACGGAGGTTGTTTTTGCCCCCCTTACGCAAGCACCCGCAAACCGCCACCAAGCATCTCTTTGTCACCGGTGGTGTGGTGTCATCGCTCGGAAAGGGTCTGACCGCATCCAGCCTGGGTCAGCTGCTGACCGCGCGGGGACTGCAGGTGACCATGCAGAAGCTCGACCCGTATCTCAACGTCGACCCGGGCACCATGAACCCGTTCCAGCACGGCGAGGTTTTCGTCACAGAGGACGGCGCCGAAACGGACCTCGACGTCGGCCACTACGAGCGCTTCCTCGACCGCGATCTGTCGGGCTCGGCGAATGTGACCACGGGCCAGGTCTATTCGACGGTCATCGCCAAGGAACGCCGCGGTGAGTACCTCGGCGACACCGTTCAGGTGATCCCGCACATCACCGACGAGATCAAGAACCGCATCCTGGCCATGGCCGAGCCCGACGCCCGGGGACAGCGGCCCGATGTGGTGATCACCGAGATCGGCGGCACGGTCGGCGATATCGAATCGCAGCCGTTCCTGGAGGCGGCCCGCCAGGTCCGCCACGACGTAGGTCGCGAGAACGTCTTCTTCCTGCACGTGTCGCTGGTGCCGTACCTCGCGCCGTCCGGTGAACTGAAGACCAAACCCACCCAGCATTCGGTGGCCGCGTTGCGCAGCATCGGTATCACTCCCGACGCGTTGATCCTGCGCTGTGACCGCGACGTGCCCGAACCGCTGAAGAACAAGATCGCGCTGATGTGCGACGTCGACGTCGACGGTGTGATCTCCACGCCCGACGCGCCGTCGATCTACGACATCCCCAAGGTCTTGCACCGCGAGGAGCTCGACGCGTACGTGGTGCGCCGGTTGAACCTGCCGTTCCGGGACGTCGACTGGACGGAGTGGGACGACCTGCTGCGCCGCGTCCACGATCCGCAGGAGACCGTGCGGATCGCCTTGGTGGGCAAGTACATCGATCTCTCCGATGCCTACCTGTCGGTAGCCGAAGCGCTGCGCGCGGGCGGCTTCAAACACCGCGCCAAGGTGGAGATGCGGTGGGTGGCCTCCGACGACTGCGAGACGGACAGCGGAGCCGCGGCGGCCCTGTCCGACGTGCACGGCGTGCTCATTCCCGGTGGATTCGGCATTCGCGGTATCGAGGGCAAGATCGGCGCCATCAGCTATGCGCGCAAGCGTGGGTTGCCGGTGCTGGGACTGTGTCTCGGGCTGCAGTGCATCGTGATCGAAGCTGCGCGGACCGTCGGCATCACCGGTGCGAACTCCGCCGAGTTCGACCCGGCCACCCCCGACCCGGTGATCTCCACGATGGCCGACCAGCAGGACGCGGTGTCGGGTGAAGCCGACCTCGGTGGCACTATGCGCCTCGGTGCCTACCCGGCGGTTCTGCAGGCGGGTTCGGTGGTCGCTCAGGCCTACGGTGCCACCGAGGTGTCCGAGCGGCACCGCCACCGCTACGAGGTCAACAACGCCTACCGGGATCGCATCGCCAAGAGCGGTCTGCGATTCTCGGGCACCTCGCCCGACGGTCACCTGGTCGAGTTCGTCGAATACGCGCCCGAGATCCATCCGTTCCTCGTGGGCACCCAGGCGCACCCGGAGCTCAAGAGCAGGCCTACCCGGCCGCACCCGCTGTTCGCGGCGTTCATCGGCGCGGCGCTGGCCTACAAGGCCGAGGAACGCCTGCCCGGCATGGACCTGCCCGAGTCGTACAACGAGGACACCGACGCCGCCGACGAGTCGCTGAACACCTCACTGGAGACATCGGAAATCCGTGGCTGAACACGACTTCGAGACGCTCGCAAGCGAAACCGTTTACGTCGGAAAGATTTTCGCCCTGCGGGCCGATGAGGTCAGCATGCCGGGCGGCGGATCGGCGCGGCGTGAGGTGGTCGAGCACTACGGTGCGGTGGCGGTGGTCGCTCTCGACGACGACGGAAATGTGGTGCTGGTGTACCAGTACCGGCACCCGCTGGGCCGGCGACTGTGGGAGTTGCCCGCCGGACTGCTGGATCTCGGTGGGGAACCACCTCAGGTCACCGCGGCCCGCGAGCTCGAGGAGGAAGTCGGCCTGGTCGCCGAGAACTGGCGTGTCCTCGTCGATCTGGACTCCACGCCGGGGTTCTCCGACGAGAGCGTGCGGATCTTCCTGGCCACCGGTTTGAGTCACACCGACCGG
This sequence comes from Mycolicibacterium brisbanense, assembly GCF_001570425.1. Taxonomy (GTDB): domain Bacteria; phylum Actinomycetota; class Actinomycetes; order Mycobacteriales; family Mycobacteriaceae; genus Mycobacterium; species Mycobacterium brisbanense. The sequence continues at coordinate 27,536 of NZ_BCSX01000005.1, read as the reverse complement.
CCGGAGGCGCACGACGAAGAAGCCGACATGCGGGTGGAACGGGTTCCTTTGGCGCAGGCGGTGTCCCGGGTGTTCTCCGGTGAGATCGTGAATTCCATTGCGGTGGCGGGGATTCTGGCCGCCCACACGATGGCGGATATGGATTCGTTGCGGTCGGTCGACGCACCGTGGACCGACCGGCCGACGGCATTTCGGCGGCGCAAAGGCCTGCAGTGACGCTGTCGTCTCCTCTGCGCGCAAGCGGCTCTGCCGCGCCGACGGTGCTGGAGACCCAGATCCGCAGTTACCTCGACCATTTGACGGTCGAACGGGGAGTCGCGGCCAATACGCTCAGCTCGTATCGGCGTGACCTGCGTCGCTATGCCGAGCATCTGCACCGGTGCGGCATCGAAGACCTGGCCAAGGTGGCCGAGTCCGACGTCAGTGACTTCCTGGTCGCGTTGCGTCGTGGTGACCCGGACGCCGGTCAAGCCGCGCTCTCGGCGGTGTCGGCGGCGCGGGCGGTGGTCGCGGTCCGCGGCCTGCACCGGTTCGCCGCCGCCGAAGGCCTCACCGAGGTCGATGTAGCCCGGGAGGTTCGGCCGCCCACTCCCAGCCGCAGGTTGCCGAAGAGCTTGACGCTCGACGAGGTGCTCGCGCTGTTGGAGGCCGCCGGTGGCGAGAGTGAAGCGGACGGTCCGCTGACGCTGCGCAACCGCGCGCTGCTGGAATTGCTGTACTCGACCGGGGCTCGCATCTCCGAAGCGGTCGGGCTCGACGTCGACGACGTCGACAGCCACAACCGGTCGGTGCTGCTGCACGGTAAGGGCGGCAAGCAACGGCTGGTCCCGATCGGCCGACCGGCGATCAGCGCCCTCGACGCCTATCTGGTGCGCGGTCGGCCCGATCTGGCCCGCCGCGGTCGCGGCACCCCCGCGATCTTTCTCAATGCCCGCGGCGGTCGGCTGTCACGCCAGAGCGCCTGGCAGGTGCTGCAGGACGCCGCCGAGCGAGCGGGGATCACGTCCGCGGTGTCGCCGCACACGCTGCGGCACTCGTTCGCAACGCACCTGCTCGACGGCGGCGCCGACGTCCGCGTCGTTCAGGAACTCCTCGGGCACGCTTCGGTGACCACCACGCAGATCTACACCATGGTCACCGTGCACACTCTGCGCGAGGTATGGGCCGGTGCGCACCCGCGGGCCCGTTAGCTGAGGAGTTCGGACTCCAGCATCACATCGCGCAGCAGGGTCTGGTATTCGCCGTGGGTCTTGTGTTCGACCGTGTTCCACCGCACGCCTTGTTCGGCGCGCATGTACGCCAGGTAGTCCGGGGCACCGGGAAGTTTGACGTTGTCGGCGACCACGATCGCTCCACAGCCGCTGTTGCTTCTCGCGTCCGCAGAGCGCAGCCAACCGCGGTCCAGCACACTGCGCAGGTCGGCCAGATAGGCGCTCTTGTCATGGTCGATGAACATGAAATCGAGTGTGCCCGGACCGAATCCGTAGTCTGCGAGCGCATCCAGGGTGGCCCCGCCGTCGCCGATGGTCCCCACCACACACGTGATGCGGTCGGCCAGTCCGGCGTGCGCCCAGATCGTGCGGGCGATCTCGGCGTTCGCCGCGGCCAGTTCGATCGAGAACACCCGTGCCGCAGGCGCCGCCCGGGCGATCCGCAGGGCGCCGTATCCGCAGTAGGTGCCCAGTTCCAGCGCGAGCCGTGGTTCCGCGCGGGCCACCGCGGCGTCGAGCAGCGCGCCCTTCTCGTCGCCCACGTTGATCAGGAACGATTCCTCGTAGGCGAAGCGGTCCATGGTCGCGATGACGTCGTCGGGATCGCCGGGACGCGCGTTGGCCACCACGTACCGGGCCGCGGCGGCTTCCCGGCCATCGCCGATCTGGCCGATGGTGAAGATGTTGCGCTGGTGTAATGCCATGCGCCAAAAGGAGGTTCGGAGAAATGGAGCGTGGCGCTGCCAGCTCACAACCGCCCCATCCAGCTGTTGAACAGCCCTTCCGGATCGTATTTGGCGCGCAGTATGTCCAGCCGCGCCATGTTCTGATCGGTGGCGAACCGGGCGGGTCGCCTGCCGAGGTTCTCGTCTGCCAAGCCGACCCCTGTGGCCAGGTGCGCCATGGCCGCCATGTTGTCCCGGGGCCAGTCGCGGTAGCGCTCGTCATCGGCTGGGTCTGGCCACACGGCGTAGAGCGCCATGTTGATCTCATCTTCCAGCCCGTAGAACAACTCTTCCCGCGCCGGCGACGGGCTCCAGTTGTACATCAGGAAGTGTGACGGTGGTGGCGGCATCGTCTCGATGATCCGGTGAATGCCAGGCAGCAGATCCTCGGCCGAGGCCGACGTCCACATGTTGTCGGCGACATAGCGGTGCCCGGTGGGATAATTGCTCATCACCGCGCCGTACCATCCGGCCAAATCAGTTGTGGTGTAGGGGATCTTGACGATTGCGCGGTCGACGGCCGGGCAGCTGGACAGGATCGACAGGGCGGCTTCTGCCTCGGCTTCGGTGTCGGCGAACGCCGGCGAGGCCACCACGATGGTCGGGTGTTCGAGCCCCAAGGCGGGCAGATTGCGTGACGTGATGATCTGCAGTTCCACCCGGTCGTCGATCTCCGGGCTGATCCGACGCGCCCAGGTGAAGACGTCGTCGAGCACTTCGACGGGGTAGATGTACAGACAGCTGCCGCAGACCGCCGGACGGGGATGCAGTTGAAGATGAAAGGCGGTCACCACCGCGAAGAACCCCGGGCCCGAACCGCGTGCGGCCCAGAACAAGTCGGAGTTCTCGTCGGCGTCGCAGTACATCCGCTGGCCGTCGGCGGTGACGACGTCGATTCCGATGACGCTCTCGCATGCCGGCCCGACCACTTTGCTGTTCCAGCCGTATCCGCCCTGCAGTAGATACCCGCCGAGGCAGATACCCTCGCAGTGCCCGGCGGGGAAGAACAGGCCGAGTTTGTCGAGTTCGGCAGCCAGCTCGCTGCCGATCTTTCCGGGCCCGACCACGGCGGACATGCGGTCGGCGTCGATCACGCAGTGATCGAGGCGGCTGACGTCGAGCAGTGTGCCACCGTCGCGCAGGTGACTGGCCGCCCAGCTGTGTCCGCCCGACACGATGCTGATGTGCCCGTGCGCACCGGTGACCGTGGCTACGACGTCGTCGACGTCGTGGGCCTGAACGATCAGGTCGGGATAGCGGTCGGGCACCAGACCGTTCCAGACGGTGGCCCGACGTGCCTCTTCATAGCCGTCGGCGCCTCGACGGAACTGCCGTGCGTCTGTTGACATTTCACCTCCAGTACCGGCGGCGGACGGGTGGACTCAATAGCGATCGATCACGTCGAGGGTGACCTCGCGTGCCGGCGCGACGGCGATTCCCCGCGCCACGCTGCGTGGCGCGGGTCGGGCGCGGTCTCGCGCCGGCATCCGCAGCTCCAATGTCTTCATGATGGTCGCAATCGCGATGGAAAGTTCGGAGTTCGCAAATGCTGCACCGATGCAGCGCCGGTAGCCACCGCCGAACGGGGCGAACTCGAACGGCGAGACGCGCGCGTCGAGGAATCGTTCGGGACGGAACAGCTCGGGGTCGGTCCAGATGTCCGGGTTGAAATGCAAGGCATACAAGGCTATTCCGACGACATCGCCAGGGGAGCAGTCGACACCGCTGACGGTCAGGGGCTCGGTCAGCCTGCGCAGCACGATCGGCACCGGCGGGTGCATGCGCAAGGCCTCCTTGATGACCGCAGCCAGGTACGGCAACCCGGCCATCTCGGCAGGGGTATGCGCTTGGGCCACCTCCTCGGTGACCCGTTTCCGCAGCGCCTCGTCGCGGTAGATGTGGTAGAGCGCCCACACCATCGACGTCGCGGTGGTCTCGTGGCCCGCGGCGAGCAGTGTCCTGAGCTGATCATGCATGGCCGCTCCGTTGCGTCCCCGCCCGCAATCGTCGGTCGCCGACAACAGCACGTCGAGCATGTCGGCGCCGGCGAGGCCGCTGCGTGCCCGGCTGTCCATGTCGTCCGTGAGCAGCCGGTCGAGGTCGTCGCGCAGCCGTAGCAAGCGAGCCCACGGGCCGTGGCCGCCGAGTTCGCGGCGCAGTGCGGGAACCAGCATCAGAGGTGCGGTGTTGGCCCGCATCAATGCGGTGATTGCCTGGGTGTACATGGCGCGCCGGTCGGGCTCGGCGACACTGAACACCACCCGGATGGCGATGTGCAGGGTGACGGCGATAGCCAGCTGGCGCACGGCGATCGTGTTCCCGGGCCGTACGTCGCGGATCTCCTCGCATGTCGCCGAGGCGATGATGTCGCTGTACTTCTTGACCCGCTCGCCGTGGAACGCCGGCATCAGGAGGCTGCGTTCACGGTGGTGCTGTTCGCCGGACAGCAGGATCAGCGATCCTGGCCCGACGACGGGCTCGATGGGGTTCGGAGTGGGTGCCTCGCACTGGGCTGCGGGCATCGTGAGGATGTCGCGTGCGGCATCGGCGGTGCCGAAGAATTTCACCTCTCCGAGACCCGGAAAGGCCAGTACGAAGGGGCTGGGACCAGCGGCGTGACGGTGGAAGAACCCAACCGGATCGACCCCGGCGGCGGCCGCGCGGAGCAGTCCGGCGGGCGACTTGATCAACTGAGTCGGCATTGCCGCAACCTTCCGTACATGGTTTGGCAACGATCCGCATGATTGCGAAACCGTCTCATTTCGGTCACACGCTGGTGCTCAGTGTTGGGCTGCCGGGTGGTACTGGTCGGAGGTAGCCGGAATGGACGCGAAATTGCGTGATGGTTACGGACTTTGCGCGTATCGATGGCTCCTTCGGCGCAGTGTCCGGTGCCGGGGCGCCTCGCCCGAACAACGTCGGCTTCGTCGGGGTTTTCGCAGCTAGCGGCGCCAGTCGAGGGCTTCGAGCAGCTTCCGCCCGTCATGCCTGGGCGTGTTCGGCGGGCGCGGCCCGATGTTTGGCGCGCGCGTACGGGTCCGGCTGTCGTTCGACAGTTGGCCATGACGGCCGAGTTCGCGGAATTCGCCGCTGATTTCGGGTATGTAATAGCGGGAATAATTTTCATTCCGGTTAATATCGTTTGTTTTGCGGGATTCGCCAAAATTAACGTGAGAAATGGTGAATTTGCGCCGGGAAGTGCGAGAGCTGATGAATGCATAATAGGTGTCTGCATTTCCCTCAACTTCCGCTCTCGGATTGCCCGATCGGGCAACTGCGGTGATTTGCGAGATACAGGATGGCACACGTGTGCCACGTCGGGCAATCGTTAAGTCAGCAAATAAGTGCATGACATGGAGCCTTGCCCTTTCGGGCGGCCCTTCGGCTTGGCATGCCGGGTGTCAGTAGTTCGCTCTACGGGGCAAGCACGCGCCAACTGTGCTAACGGCCGCGCGGTGGGTACCCGTCAAGACGTCGTCCGAAACTGGGTCATTAATTTGAATCTGCACAGAAATTGCTGAAAACGCCCTGCGCAGATGGTGTGTCAACGGCCAGGGCCCCGCGCCGCGTGCGGTGTCGGGACCGTCCGCACGAGGATCGTCGGCACTGGTCGAAACGGTTCAGCGCGGACTGCTGTCTCGTTGCGAGAATCTCAACGGGTCGATGTTTGCGTCCGCAAATAGATCGCCGTATCCAGTGCTCAGCGCCTGTTCCAGCGCATGTGTGAAGTGCCCCTTGTTTAGTCGGTCCCTGTCCCGGGAAGTATTGCTACCGATAGGTAAAGCGCCAGCTCTACAGCTTGGCCCACTGATCTTGAAAGGAACAGCTTCCTACCAGTTCTTTGCACGCGAAACAATCGGAATGCCGACGCTGTGTTTTCCCTTATCTCTGCCTGCATTGCGTTGTATGTTGTTGCTCTCCGCGACGTCGCGAACGGGGATCGTGACTGCCGCCGTTTGTTTCACATCGCTGACCCGAGGGTGAAATATGACAGCTTCAGTAAGGGGCGTATCTGAACGTCCAACGGTGTACCGAGTCGTCGACCACATCGTCGACTATCTGGCAGCCGGCGGGGTGTCCCATATCTTCGGCGTCGACGGCGCCAACATCGAAGACTTGTACGACGCCGCATACTTCTGTGACGGGATCACCGCGGTGCTCGCCAAGCACGAATTCTCCGCGGCGACCATGGCCGATGGATACAGCCGCAGCGGAGCAGGTCTCGGCGTTGTCATGGCCACTTCGGGTGGGGGCTGCCTGAACTTGATCCCCGGGCTCGGCGAATCGCTCGCGAGCCGGGTCCCGGTACTGGCCCTCGTGGGTCAGGCGCCCACCGCCCTCGATGGCCGCGGCAGCTTCCAGGACACCAGCGGGCGCGCAGGTTCGCTGAACGCCGAGGCGCTGTTCGGCTCGGTCTCGGTGAGCTGTGAACGCGTGCTGCGGCCCGCAGACATCGTCACCGCACTACCCCGGGCCATCGCCGCAGCGCGCAGCGGCGGTCCTGCCGTACTGCTTTTGCCCAAGGACATTCAGCAACAACCGCTGGGGTTCAGCGGTCCCAAGTCACACAACGGTCAGGCGCTCGGACAACGACAGGTAGGAGACCCGCATCCGTTGGTGCGCGCTCTGCGCAAGGCGCACGGGCCGATCACCATCATCGCGGGCGAGCAGGTGGCCCGCGACGACGCGCGCGCCGAACTCGAACAGCTACGTTCGGTCCTGCGGGCACGCGTCGCCTGTGTTCCCGACGCCAAGGATGTCGCGGGCGTTCCCGGTATGGGATCGTCGTCAGCGCTGGGGGTCACCGGGGTGATCGGCCATCCGGGAACGGTCGACGCGGTCGCGCAGAGCGCTGTGTGTCTGTTGGTCGGAACCCGGATGCCGGTGATGGCCCGAACCGGGCTGGATGCGGCGCTCGGTGCGACTCACACGTTGTCGATCGGATCGGCCCCGCCGTACCTGCCGTGCACCCACGTGCACACCGAAGATCTGCGGTCGTCGCTCAACCGACTCACCCGCGCGCTCACCGGCCACGGCAGGCCGCTCGGCGTGCGAGTGCCGGATATCGTGCCGCACAACGAACTTGCCCCACCGTGGTGTTCCGACGAGGGGGTGCGCTACCGCGACGCCATGCTCGCGCTCGACCAGGCCTTACCGGACGGGGTGAACATCGTCGTCGACGCAGGCAACACCGGTGCTTCCGCGGTCCACTATCTGCCGGTGCGGCGCGGTGGTCGGTTCATCGTCGCGCTGGGCATGGGTGGCATGGGCTACAGCTTCGGCGCGGGGATCGGCATGGCGTTTGCCGGTGGCAAGCGGACGGTGATCATCGCAGGCGACGGGTCCTTCTATATGCACGGCCTGGAGTTGCACACCGCCATCCAGCACCGCCTGCCGGTGACCGTGGTGCTGTTCAACAACAACGCCCACGCCATGTGCGTGACTCGTGAGCAGCTGTACTACGACGACCTCTACAGCTACAACCGGTTTTCGCCCAGTCGGCTCGGCGCCGGTCTGGCGGCGATGTTCCCGGGCCTCGCCGCCACCGATGTCACCGCCATAGACCGACTGCCCGCCGCGCTCGCCGATGCGTTGGACACCGACGGTCCGTCGGTCGTCAGCATCGAATGCTCGGCGGACGAAATCCCGCCGTTTGCACCGTTTCTCACCGCGATCGGTGCTCCCGCAGCCCAGAACAGCACATCAACAGAACAGGAGGGCACGGTCAATGTCCCTGCCAGCGCTTGACGATATCGCCACCCATTCCGGCAGCTCCGAAGCCATTCCCGGGGTCCACCGCATCGAGACTTCGCCGCGGGACAAGGCGACCCCGATCATTCTGGAGATGATGCACTCGGTCTATCCCCACGACCAGGTGTTCGGTGAATACTGCACGGTCAACGACTACATCGATTGCCCGCCCGACGAGCTGTACGAGTACCTCTCCGACACCCGGTGTCTCGAGGAATGGACGTACAGTCTGCGCGGTTTCGAGGAGACCGCCGAGCCGGGCCTGTGGCTGGCGTGGGACAAGCTGGGCTCGGAGACCGAGATCTACACCAGGACCGTGGCCAACCCAGCGGCCCGGACCGTGGATTACCACTGCGCGTGGGATCAGGGCAAGCACCTGTGGATGATCTATCTGATGCGGGTCGTCGACGCGCAGCTGGTGCTCAACAAGCCGGGATCGGTTGTGCTGTGGACCAATTGCCATCATCCGTTCTACGACCACAACCCCTATCCGGAGACGGCGCCGGCCGGTCGGCCGGTGTGGGTCGGTGACTTCTGGGACATGTTCGGTGCGGGGCATCTGCTGGAGCTGCGGAATCTGAAGGCCATCGCCGAGTACCGGTACCACAACGGGCTGCCCATCACCCCCGATTGGATGCGGGAGTCCAACCGGCACAAGACAAGTGTCGGCTGATGGTGAGGACCACTCGTACCCCGGCCGTCAGCCTGCTCGACGTCGCGACCTATCTGCCGGAGAACCGCGTGCCGGCTCAGTGGTATGCCGACCACGCGGAATCCGATACATTGCGCGACAATCCGATGTTCGCGCCGCCCGAGTACCGCCATCATTCGGCACTCGAGGAATCCAACGTCGACATGATCGAGCGGGCCGTGTCGGCGCTGACGGCCAGACATGGCAAAGGCATGCTCGACGACGTCGACATCCTGCTGACCCATTCGCAGATGCCCGATCTGCCGATCGTCGGTGCGGGCGGGGAGACGGCTGCCCGGTTGGGCATCAAGCCCAAGTGGATCCTGGACGTGCACAACGGTGGCTGCGCCGCATTCGTGTACATGCTCAGCCTCGCGCGCCAGCTGCTGTGGTCCGGGGCCGGCCGTACCGCGTTGATTGCCGCTTCGGTCAACGCCGCAGGCAAGATCTTCGAACAGGATCAGGTCGTCAAGCTCGCGCAGGCCTCGGTTCCCGGGGACGGCGCCGCGGTGGGCTTGGTCGCGCTCTCCGATCAATCACCGGTACTCGACATCGAATGCCGATTCTTCGGCGAGAACGCGGTCGACATGACCCTCGACACCGATCCGCCGCGGAAGTGGTGGGAGGCCGGACCGGGTCAGGGCTACGTCGGGTTCAACGAGGCCAAGATCATGAAGGTCCTCTCGCGCGGCAATCGCCAAGTCCCGCAGGTGGTCAAGGCGGTGTGCGAGCGGATCGGGGTGAAATCCAACGACCTCGACCTGTTGGTGACCAATCAGCCCAATCGTCTGCTGCTGCGCAACTGGGACGAAGCGCTTGAACTGCCGCGCGAGCGGCATCGTGACACCTTCGGGCAGTGCGGCAATCTCTTCGCGGTCGGCATACCGGCAAATTTGGAGGCCGCGATCAACGACGGCGCGGTCAACAGCGGCGATGTCGTGATGATGGCGGGCTTCGCCCACGCCGGCGACTTCGCCGGTGCCGCCGCCATCCAATGGGGCGGGAGGCCACAATGACATCTCCTACGGAGCAGGCGCCGAGTCTGGCGGCCGTAACCGACGACATCATCGCGATGATCCGCGCGGAGATGCCGATTCCCAATCTGACGGCGGAATCCTCGCTGCTCGACGGCGGATTGGATTCACTGCGGGTGATGTCGCTGGTTCTGCGGATCGAGAACCGCTGGGAGATCGACCTGGACGCCGACGACGCCGACGAGCTGCTGACCGTCGGAGACCTCGGTCGACTCGTGCTGCGGCGCATCACGGAGAAGCAGTCATGAAAGGCCCGGACGCCGTAGTCCCGAAGCATGACACGCTTCCCGCCGCTCTTGCGGCTGCGGCGCACACCGACCTGAGCCTGTTCTTCGTCAACGCGAAAGAGCAGGACCAGCAGGTGCCCAAGGCGCTGGTCCACGAGCGGGCGCTGTCGATAGCCGCGGATCTGATGAAACGTGGTGTGCGAAAGGGGGATCGGGTCGCGCTGGTATTGCCGACGTGTCCCGCGTTCGTCGAGAGCTTTTTCGGGGTGCTGTGCGCGGGTGCCGTTCCCGTGCCGCTGTACCCGCCGGTCCGGTTGGGCAAGATGGACGAATACCACCGTAGGACCACGGCGATGTTGCAGTCGGTCGACGCGGCGCTGGTGGTGACCGACGACCGCATCCGCCGGTTTCTCGGTGTCGCGGTGGAGGCGGCGGCGCCTCGGCTGGGCTGCGTGACCGCAGCGGATCTGGGGGGTGTCGACGCCGACCAGGTCGAGGTGGCGCCCGACGACGTCGCGTTGATCCAGTTCTCTTCGGGCACAACGCACGACCCCAAGCCCGTGGCACTGACCCACCGCAACCTGTTGTCCAACCTCGCCTCGATCGACAGCCGTCTCGCGGAGGAGGGGACCACCACCCCGGTGGGCGTGTCCTGGCTGCCGCTCTACCACGACATGGGTTTGATCGGGAATCTGTTGTCGGCGTTCTATATCGAGGCGTCGCTCGTGCTGCTGCCGCCCGAGTTGTTCGTCACCACGCCTGCCTCCTGGCTGCGGGCCATCTCGCGCTATCGGGGCACGTATTCGGCGGCTCCCAACTTCGCGTTCAACCTGTGCGTCAACCGGATCAAGGACGAAGAGCTCGAAGGGGTGGACCTGTCGTCGTGGAGTGTGTGTTTCAACGGCGCGGAATCCGTCGTGGCCGCCGTGCAGCGCAGGTTCGGCGAGCGGTTCTCGCGATGGGGTTTCGATCCTCTGGCGTTGACGCCCTGTTACGGGATGGCCGAGGCCTCCCTGGCCCTGACCTTCAAGCCTTCCAGGACGGCCTTCAGAACCTTTGGCGTGGAAGCCGACACCCTGGCCTACTCGGGACGCGTTGCGCCGGGACGCAAAGAGCTCGTCAGTGTGGGCCGGCCACTGGCCGGGGTCGAGATCGAGATCCGTGACGACATGTCACGGACGATGGAGGCCGACAAGGTCGGCGGTATCTTCGTCAAGGGTCCGAGCGTGATGGCCGGGTACTTCGGCAGGCCCGATCTCACCGACCAGGCCTTGCACGAGGGCTGGCTTGACACCGGCGATCTCGGTTTCGTCCATGACGGCGAGCTGTACGTGTGCGGGCGTGCCAAGGACACGGTGATCATCCGGGGCGCCAACCACGCACCCCAGGATTTCGAGGCAGCGCTGGACGGGCTGCCCGGGGTACGGACCGGCTGTGCGGTGGCGGTCGGCTTTCTTCCGGAAGGCGAGGAGGAGGAATCGCTGGCCTTGCTGGTGGAGACCACCTCCGAGGCACCGCCCAGCCTCGCCGGCGACGTATCCAAGCGGGTGTGGGAGCGCACCGGCATCCTGGCCAGTCATGTGGAGCTGCTCGCACCGGGAACGCTGCCGCGGACGTCGAGCGGAAAACTGCGCCGGCGCGAATCGGCCAGGCAATGGCAGGCCGGCGCCCTCGCCGCGCCCAAGAAGGTGTCCGCCATGCGGTTGATGTGGTACGCGGCCAAGGGCCAGGTTTCCCTTGCCAAGGCCACCTATACCCGGCTGTCCGCCAACAAACGACCGGCTGATCGCGCTGTGGGCGCGGGTGGGAGGGAATCATGACTGTGGTCGCTGAATCGCGTCCGTTGCCGCGCGTCACCAAGCTTCCGCTGAACGCCGACATCGGTGCCCTGCCAATGGCCGTGGACCCGATGGCATTGTCGCTCAACGAGAATCCGTTCCCACCGCTTCCGGCTGTGCGGTCCGCGCTGATCGAATCGATCGATGCGGCCAACCGATATCCGGAGTTCCTGCCCGAGCGGTTGCGCCACCTCATCGCCGATCACATCGGGATCTCCGATGAACAGGTCATCCTCGGGCCTGGCGCGACCGGTGTCATGCTGCAGGTGCTGCATGCCATCACCGACCCGGGCAACCGGATCGTCTTCGCGGATCCGACCTTCGAGGGGTACGCGATCATCTCGGCGATGGTCCGGATCTCGCCGATCAAGGTGCCGCTCAACAGTTTCGGCCGCCACGATCTGGATGCCATGGCCGATGCGGCATCGGAGGCCAAGGTGGTGGCGATCTGCCGGCCGCACAATCCCACAGGCACCGTGGAATCCGCGGCCAAACTGGACGCCTTCCTGCAACGGATCCCCACCGACACGGTTGTGCTGATCGACGAGGCCTACGCGGAATTCATCGGCCCCGATCACCGCATCGACTCGGTCGATCTGGTGCGCAGGTTCCCCAATGTCGTTGTGATCCGTACCTTCTCCAAGGCATACGGGCTCGCCGGCCTGCGCATCGGGTATGCCTTCGGCTCTCGCGAACTGGCCGCCAAACTGTGGGCGATGCAGCTGCCGTTCGGCATGAGCACCACCAGCCTGGTTGCGGTCGCCGCCTCGTATCGAGCGGAATCTCAACTGCGGCAGCGGATCCGGCTGCTCACCTCGGAACGCCGCAACCTGCAGTCACGGTTGCGGGGGATGGGGATCGCCAGCACCGAGGCGCACGCCAACTTCATCTACCTCCCCGCGAACGGCGTCCCGTGGCACGACGTGTTCGACGACGCGGGGGTGCGGGTCAAGCATTACCCCGACGGTGGCGTGCGCGTCACCATCGGCGGAAGGTCATCCACCGGGGCGGTCCTGGCCGCGCTGCGGAACAAGCTCTAGGAGGCCACCGTGCGCGAACATCAGGTTGTCGTCATCGGTGCGGGACCCTCGGGTGTCGCCGCTGCTCTGAGCCTGAGCGACAGGGGTTTACGTCCGCTGTTGATCGACCGGGCCGACCACGTCGGGTCGTCTTGGAAGAGCCGCTACGACCGGCTGAAGCTCAATACCGGTCGGCAGACGTCCCACATGCCCAACCGGCCGTTCCCGAAGGGAACCGCGACCTTCCCGACCCGGGATCAGGTTGTCGCGCACCTGGATCATCATGCCCACGAGGACGGCCTCGACCTGTTGCTAAGCACATGCGTGGCCAGGATCGACAGGATCGCGGGTAACTGGGTACTGGCCACCTCGTCGGGGGATATCAGTGCGCCGCAGATCGTCGTGGCCACCGGCTACGAGCACACTCCGAAGATCCCGGAATGGCCCGGCATGAGCACCTACCGCGGTACCGTGCTGCACTCGGCGACCTACCGAAACCCCAAGCCCTACACCGGAAAACGGGTCCTTGTGGTGGGGGCGGGTTCGTCCGCCATGGAGATCGTGCACGATGTCGCCACCGGCGGAGCGGCCCAGGCCTGGCTTGCCGTGCGCACCGCGCCACACATTCTGTTACGCGCGCTGCCCGGCGGATTCCCCTCGGACTACATCGCCAATCCGCTCTACGATGCGCCGCTGTGGTTGGCCGACGCCGTCTCCCGGGTGGCGCTGCGGGTCGACGTCGGCGACCTGTCCCAATACGGTTTGCCGACACCGAGCGAAGGCGTGTTCGCGCGCGGCAAGCGACTCGGCCGCGCGCCGGTGATCGTCGATCGCGAGGTGATCCACGCCATCCGTGCCCGCCGCTTCGAGGTGGTGCCCACCATCGAATCACTCGGTGAGAATTCGGTTCAGTTGATCGACGGGCAACAGCTGCAACCCGACGTGGTGATCTGTGCGACCGGATACCACCGGGGTCTGGAACCGATCGTCGGCCACCTGGGTGTCTTGGACGAACACGGACTGCCACGCGCGACAGGGCCGGTGGCTGCCGCACCGGGGTTGCGGTTCGTCGGCTTCCTGTCGCGGCCCGGGCTCATCTCGTTCGTCGCCAAGCAGTCGGTCCAGGTCGCCAAGGTGATCGCCGACGAACTCGACCGGGCACCCTCACTCACGCCATGACGCGTGTCACCCGGCTCGCCATGGCCGCGCCCCGGCGAGTCATCGCAGTCGCGCTACTGGTGATGCTCGGCTGTGCGGTGTTCGGTATTCCAGTGGCAAAACACCTGTCCGGCGGGGGATTCCGGGACCCCGGTTCCGAATCATCGTGGGCCTCGGCCGTGTTGGCGGACACCTTTCACCAGCCCGACATGCAGTTCCTCGTCACGGTGAGCGACCCACAGGGGATCGATAGTGCGCGGGCGAGGGCAGTGGGAACCGATATCACCGCGCGGCTCAAGGAATCTCCCTACGTCGCCTACGTGCAATCGCCGTGGAACACGACGCCGCAGAACGCCGCCCAGTTCACCAGTACCGATGGCCGGTCCGGGTTGATCGTCGCCGGTCTCAGCGGAGGGGAGACCAACGCACCCACCTACGCCAAGGAACTGAGTGACCAGCTTGCCCATGACCGCGACGGTGTCGTGGTGCGGGCCGGGGGTTCGGCCACCGTGTATGCGCAGATCAACGAGCAGACCGAGAGCGACCTGGCGCTGATGGAGTCCATCGCGATACCGCTGAGCTTCCTGGTGCTGGTCTGGGTGTTCGGCGGGCTGGTGGCGGCGGTACTGCCGGTAGCTGTCGGCGCGATGGCGATTTTCGGAGCCATGGCGGTGCTGCGGGCCATCACGTTCGTCACCGATGTGTCGATCTTCGCGCTCAACCTTGCCGTCGCGATGGGATTGGCACTTGCCATCGACTACACGCTGCTGATCCTGAGCCGCTACCGAGACGAGTTGGCCGATGGCCATTCTCGCGATGACGCACTGCTGCGCACGATGTCCGCGGCGGGTCGCACGGTGCTGTTCTCGGCCCTCATCGTGGGTCTGTCGATGCTGCCGATGGCGTTGTTCCCGATGTACTTCCTGAAGTCGTTCGCCTACGCCGGTGTCGCGGTGGTGGCCTTCGCGGCGTGTGCTGCGCTCGTCGTCACGCCTGCGGCCATCGCGCTGCTCGGCGCCAGGCTGGATGCGCTCGATGTCCGCCGGCTGGTGCGGCGGGTCCTGAGGAGGCCCGATCCCGTGCGTCCGCCTGTCGAGCGGATGTTCTGGTACCGCAGTACCAAGGCGATCATCCGGCGGGCCATTCCCGTGGGTCTCGTCGTCACCGCACTGCTGTTGGCGCTCGGCGCGCCGTTCCTCGGGGTGCGCTGGGGTTTCCCCGACGACCGCGTGCTGCCCACGTCGACCACCGCCCGTCAGGTGGGCGACCAGCTGCGCACCGACTTCGCCACCGATTCGGCGAACAACATCACCGTCGTGATACCGCATGTCACCGGCGTCGGCCCCACCGAACTGAGCCGCTACGCCGGCGCGTTGTCGACCGTCCCCGAGGTGTCCTGGGTCCAGTCGTCCGTCGGGATGTTCAAGGGTGGCCATCAGGTGGGTCCCGGTGCCGAGGGAGCCACAGCCGACGGGACGACCTACCTGACCGTGGCAAGCACGGCGCCGCTGTTCTCCGACGCCTCCACCACCCAACTCGATCGGCTGCACGCGGTTCCCGGGCCGGATGGCCGCGGTGCCTTGCTGACCGGCACCGCTCAGATCAACCGGGACATCGTCGCTGCGGTCACCTCGGGGCTGCCGAAGGTGCTGGCCCTCATCGCGGTGACGAGCTTCGTGCTGTTGTTCCTGCTGACCGGCAGTGTCGTGCTGCCGCTCAAGACGTTGGTGCTCAACGTCCTGTCCCTGACGGCCGCGTTCGGCGCTCTGGTGTGGATCTTCCAGGACGGCCATCTCGGAGCAATGGGCACCACGGCCACCGGCACCCTGGCCGCCAACATGCCGGTGCTGCTGTTCTGCATCACCTTCGGGCTGTCCATGGACTACGAGGTGTTCCTCATCTCGCGCATCCGTGAGTACTGGCTGGCGTCCGGTCACGCCGATCAGGGCCAGGCCCTGGAATCCGCGCGCGTGCGCACCGACGAGGCCGTCGCCAAGGGGTTGGCCCACACGGGTCGGGTGATCACCGCCGCGGCCGTCATCATGTCGATTTCTTTCGCTGCGCTGATGGCTGCGCAGGTGTCGTTCATGCGGATGTTCGGGGTCGGGCTGACCATCGCCGTGCTGATGGACGCGACGCTGGTCCGGTTGATTCTGGTGCCGGCGTTCATGCACGTGATGGGCGGGGTGAACTGGTGGGCGCCGGGCCCGCTGGTCTGGCTTCACAAACGCATCGGCATCAGCGAGGAGGGCAGCGGCCACCCGATGACGGGGCGCCACCGGGCCCCGGACTCCGACCGTCCGGCCGAACCGGTGCAGGCTTGATCCGCACGTTGACCGCGGGTCGACCCGGTACCGGCGCGTTGCAACGTTAAACTTGCCCGGATGTTCGCCAAGTGTGGGTTGCCCGGCCTGTGGTGGTCGCGCATACAACGCTTGCGTGAGGAGCCGAAGTGACCGACGGCGACGGACACGACCCGCTACCTGAGTTGGGCCTGACCGGACGGCCGTCGCGCACCATCCCCGAGCCTGTGCCGCGTACCAGCCATGGTCCGGCCAAGGTCATCGCGATGTGTAACCAGAAGGGCGGGGTCGGCAAGACCACCTCGACCATCAACCTGGGCGCCAGCCTGGCCGAATACGGCCGCCGGGTCCTCTTGGTGGATCTGGACCCGCAGGGAGCGCTGTCGGCGGGCCTGGGTGTGCCGCACTACGAACTCGACCACACCGTGCACAACCTGCTGGTCGAGCCGCGCGTATCGATCGATCAGGTGCTCATCAAGACGCGGGTCAGCGGCCTCGATCTGGTCCCCAGCAACATCGACCTGTCGGCCGCCGAGATCCAGCTGGTCAACGAGGTGGGCCGGGAACAGTCCCTGGCGCGGGCGCTGTATCCGGTGCTGGACCGCTACGACTATGTGCTCATCGACTGCCAGCCATCGCTGGGTTTGCTCACCGTCAACGGCCTCGCATGTGCGGACGGTGTGATCATCCCCACCGAATGCGAGTACTTCTCGCTGCGTGGGCTGGCACTGCTCACCGACACCGTCGACAAGGTGCACGACCGGCTCAACCCCCGGTTGCAGATCAGCGGCATCCTCGTCACCCGGTACGACCCGCGGACGGTCAACGCCCGCGAGGTCATGGCGCGGGTGGTCGAGCGCTTCGGCGATCTGGTGTTCGACACCGTCATCACCCGCACCGTCCGATTCCCCGAGACCAGCGTCGCCGGCGAGCCGATCACCACGTGGGCACCGAAGTCCGGCGGCGCGCAGGCGTATCGATCGCTGGCGGCCGAAGTCATTCATCGGTTCGGCGTGTGAAGGATGCCGAGAGCACCGAGGTAACCGATGCCGCCGCGGCTGCGGCACCGGCCGACGCCTCGGGCGAGAGCCAGCCGAGCCGTTTCCAGGTCCGGCTGAACAATTTCGAAGGCCCCTTCGATCTGCTGCTGCAACTCATCTTCGCCCACCGCCTCGACGTCACCGAGGTGGCGTTGCACCAGGTGACCGACGATTTCATCGCCTACACCAAGCAGATCGGCGCCCAGCTGGAGCTCGACGAGACCACCGCCTTCCTGGTGATCGCGGCCACGCTGCTCGACCTCAAGGCAGCGCGCCTGCTGCCCGCAGGTGAGGTGCACGACGAGGAAGACCTGGCCCTGCTCGAGGTCCGGGATCTGCTGTTCGCCCGGTTGCTGCAGTACCGGGCGTTCAAACACGTCGCCGAGATGTTCGCCGAACTGGAGGCCGCCGCACTGCGCAGCTACCCGCGCGCGGTGTCATTGGAGGACCGCTACTGCGATCTGCTGCCCGAGGTGATGCTCGGGGTGGACGCCGAGAAGTTCGCCACCATCGCCGCGGCCGCGTTCAGCCCACGCCCGGTGCCCACCGTAGGCACCGATCACATCCACGCACCCAAGGTGTCCGTCCCCGAGCAGGCACATCGGCTGCTGAGCCTGCTCGAACAGCGGGGGATCGGCGAATGGGCCACCTTCGGCGAATTGGTCGCGGACTGTTCGGCGGGCATCGAGATCGTCGGGCGGTTCCTGGCACTGCTCGAGCTGTTCCGGGCCCGGGCGGTAGCATTCGAGCAATCAGAACCGCTTGGTGTGCTCCAGGTTTCGTGGACCGGGGATCGGCCGACCAGCGAACACCTGGCAACCGCCGACGCGGAAGAATAGAGAACGATGACTGACGAGATTGCCGGCGGCGATCCTGGCGTCGACGTGGGGGTGGACCCCGATGTCGACGTCGCTGCCGTCCCCGAACTCGACGACGGTGAACTGGGCGCGGTGCTGGAGGCGCTGCTGCTGGTCGTCGACACCCCGGTGACCATCGACGCGCTGGCCAGCGCCACCGAACAACCGGCCTACCGCATCGCCGCGAAGCTGCGATTGATGGCCGAGGAGCTGGCTGCCCGGGACAGCGGCATCGACCTGCGCGAGGCCGGCGGTGGCTGGCGGATGTACACCCGCGCGCGCTACGCGCCGTATGTGGAGCGGCTGCTGCTGGACGGGGCGCGGTCCAAGCTGACCCGCGCCGCGCTGGAAACCCTCGCGGTCGTGGCCTACCGGCAACCGGTGACACGTGCCAGGGTGAGCGCGGTGCGCGGCGTCAACGTCGACGCGGTGATGCGGACCTTGCTGGCGCGCGGCCTGATCACCGAGGCGGGCACCGACCCCGACACCGGCGCGACGGCGTTCGCGACCACCGAGCTGTTCCTGGAGCGGCTGGGCCTGAGCTCATTGACCGACCTGCCCGACATCGCGCCGCTGCTGCCTGATGTCGACGTGATCGACGATCTGAGCGAAACACTCGGCGATGAACCGCGATTCGCCAAACTCAACGGTGGTTCGCCGAAGAGCGATCAGCCGCAGACTTTCGACGTGGACAAGGACTGACATGGTTGACGAAGGTGTGCGCCTACAAAAAGTGTTGTCGCAGGCGGGAATTGCGTCCCGTCGCGTCGCCGAGCGGATGATCACCGACGGCCGCGTCGAGGTCGACGGCCGAGTGGTCACCGAACTGGGCACCCGGGTTGATCCCGCTGTCGCGGAGATCCGGGTGGACGGGTCCCGGATCGTGCTCGACGACACCCTGGTGTACCTGGCGATCAACAAGCCGCGCGGCATGCACTCGACGATGTCCGACGATCGGGGCCGTCCGTGTGTGGGCGACTTGGTGGAGCACCGGGTTCGCGGTAACCAGAAGCTTTTCCACGTGGGCCGATTGGACGCCGACACCGAGGGTCTGCTGCTGCTGACCAACGACGGAGAGCTGGCCCACCGGCTCATGCACCCGTCCTTCGAAGTGCCCAAGACCTACATCGCGACCGTGCTCGGCACGGTGCCGCGGGGGCTGGGCAAGAAGCTGCGGGCCGGTGTCGAACTGGAGGACGGACCGGCTCATGTCGACGATTTCGCGGTGGTCGACACCCTGCCCGGCAAGACCATGGTGAAGGTCGTCCTGCACGAGGGACGCAACCGGATTGTGCGGCGGCTCTTGGCCGCGGTGGATTACCCGGTGCAGGAACTGGTACGCACCGATATCGGCACAGTGTCGCTGGGGGATCAGCGGCCGGGCAGTATCCGAGCGCTTAGCCGCAAAGAGGTCGGCGAGCTTTATCAGGCGGTGGGTTTGTGAGCGGGTCATTGGTGGTAACGGTCGACGGTCCGGCCGGAACCGGAAAGTCTTCGGTGTCAAGAGGTTTGGCGCGTGCCCTGGGGGCGCGGTACCTGGACACCGGGGCGATGTACCGGATCGTCACGTTGGCGGTGCTGCGTGCCGGCGTCGACCTCACCGACGTGCCTGCCATCGAGGGCGTGGCTGCCGACGTGGAAGTCGGCGTGGGATCGGACCCCAACGAGGACCGGGCCTACCTCGCAGGCGAGGACGTCTCGACCGAAATCCGCGGTGACGAGGTGACGCGTGCGGTGTCGGCGGTGTCGGCTGTGCCGTCGGTGCGCACCCGGCTGGTGGATCTGCAGCGTGCTCTGGCGGCCGGCGGTGGCCGAGTTGTGGTGGAGGGCCGCGACATCGGCACTGTCGTCCTGCCGGATGCCGACGTGAAGATCTTCCTCACGGCCTCGGCCGAGGAGCGGGCGCGGCGGCGTAACGCGCAGAACATCGCGGGCGGGTTGCCCGACGACTACGCGACCGTGCTGGCCGACGTGCAGCGGCGGGATCATCTCGATTCGACCCGGGCGGTCTCACCGCTGCGGGCCGCCGACGACGCACTGGTGGTCGACACCAGCGACATGGATGAAAGCCAAGTGGTCACACACCTTTTGGAGCTCGTGACCCAGCATGCAGGAGTGCGACGATGAGCTCGGAATCCTCCGACGGCACGTGGGCTGACGAAAGCGACTGGGAACTCGGTGCGGCCGAGGTCGCCGAAGCGATCGAGGAAGCCGCAGCTCCACCACCCGTGGTGGCCGTGGTGGGCCGGCCGAATGTCGGCAAGTCCACCCTGGTGAACCGGATCCTCGGCCGCCGGGAAGCCGTCGTTCAGGACATCCCCGGCGTGACCCGCGACCGGGTGTCCTATGACGCCAACTGGCTGGGCCGGCGATTCATGGTGCAGGACACCGGAGGATGGGAACCCGACGCCAAAGGGCTGCAACAGCTCGTGGCCGACCAGGCACAGGTCGCGATGCGCACGGCCGACGCCATCATCCTCGTTGTCGACGCGGTGGTCGGGGCGACCGCGGCCGACGAGGCCGCTGCCAGGCTGCTACGCAAGTCCGGCAAGCCGGTTTTCTTGGCGGCCAACAAGGTTGACACCGAACGCGGCGAGGCCGATGCCGCGGCTCTGTGGTCGCTGGGCATCGGGGAACCCCACCCGATCAGCGCCATGCACGGGCGCGGGGTCGCCGATCTGCTCGACGAGGTGATGGCGAAACTGCCCGAGGTGTCGGAACTGTCCGGCGGGGGCGGTGGCCCGCGGCGCGTCGCGCTGGTCGGTAAGCCGAACGTCGGCAAGAGCTCGTTGCTCAACCGGCTGGCCGGCGATGAGCGATCGGTGGTGCACGACGTCGCGGGCACCACGGTCGATCCGGTCGACTCACTGATCGAATTGGGTGGCAAGGTCTGGCGTTTCATCGACACCGCGGGGCTGCGTCGCAAGGTCGGGCAGGCCAGCGGTCACGAGTTCTACGCCTCGGTACGCACGCACGGTGCGATCGACGCCGCCGAAGTGGTCATGGTGTTGATCGACGGATCCCAGCCGCTGACCGAGCAGGACCAGCGCGTGCTGTCGATGGTGATCGAAGCGGGCCGGGCGCTGGTGCTGGTCTTCAACAAGTGGGACCTGGTCGACGAGGACCGGCGTCACGACCTGGACCGTGAGATCGAACGGCAGCTGGCGCAGGTGCAGTGGGCCCCGCGGGTGAACATCTCGGCCAAGACCGGCCGTGCGGTGCAGAAGTTGGTGCCGGCGCTGGAGACCTCGCTGGCCTCCTGGGACATGCGCATCTCGACCGGCCAGCTCAACACCTTCCTCAAGGAGGTGATCGCCGCGACGCCGCCTCCGGTGCGCGGCGGCAAGCAGCCCCGCATCCTGTTCGCGACCCAGGCCGCGACCCGGCCGCCGACGTTCGTGCTGTTCACCTCGGGGTTCCTGGAGGCCGGTTACCGTCGGTTCCTGGAGCGCCGGCTGCGGGAGACGTTCGGATTCGAAGGCAGCCCGATCCGGATCAATGTGCGGGTCCGCGAGAAGAGGGGCGCCCCCAAGCGCCGGTAGCCGCGTGACTTATGGAGTCTCAGCCGTACCGGGTGCGGGTAAAACTCCACAAACCGGGCCGATAAGGTGGCCCGAGTGTCTGTCACCCACATGATCTTGATTGCCTTGGCGGGAGTCGGGGCGGGCGCGATCAACGCCGTCGTCGGATCGGGCACTCTGATCACCTTTCCCACGCTGGTGACGCTGGGCTTTCCGCCGGTCACCGCGACGATGTCCAACGCGATCGGCCTGGTTGCCGGTGGTGTGTCGGGCACGTGGGGGTATCGCCGCGAACTGCGCGGGCAGTGGAACCGACTGCGATGGCAGATTCCCGGCTCGCTGATCGGCGCCGGATTGGGGTCGTGGTTGCTGCTGCACCTGCCGGAGAAGGTGTTCGTCCAGGTGGTGCCGGTGCTGCTGATCCTGGCGCTGGTGCTGGTGGTGATCGGCCCGCGGATCCAGGCGTGGGCGCGACGGCGGGCCGAGGAATCCGGGCAGTCCGCGGATCACGTGAGCTCACGACGGATGGTCGCGCTGGTGCTGGGAACCTTCGCCGTGGGTATCTACGGCGGATATTTCACTGCGGCACAGGGCATCCTGCTCATCGCTGTGATGGGCGCACTGCTGCCCGAGTCGATCCAGCGGATGAACGCCGCCAAGAACCTGCTGTCGCTGCTGGTGAACATCGTTGCCGCGGTCGCCTACACCATCGTCGCGTTCGACCGGATCAGCTGGACCGCCGCGGGGCTGATCGCGGTGGGTTCGCTGATCGGCGGTTTCCTCGGCGCGCACTACGGACGCAGGTTGTCGCCCAACGCGCTGCGGGGCGTGATCGTGGTGGTGGGGCTGATCGGGCTCTACCGGCTGGTGACCGTCTGACCTAGGTCGGTTGCCGCAGCCCGACGTACATCGTCTTGTGCAGGGTCAGCACGTGGTTGCGGGCGATCTCGGACGCCGCCCGGCTGTCGCGGTGGCGTAACGCGTCGACCAGTTGGGCGTGTTCGAGGTTGACTGTGTGCAGATAGCTGATCGGGTACGGGATGAAATAGCGGTACAGCCCGTGCAGCACGTCGCAGTAGGTGTTGATCGCCCAGTCGAGATGGCTTGCCGCAGCTACTGATTCGTGGAAGCGCTGATCGGCGTTGTGATAGTTGGTCCAGTCGGTCGTCGCAGCCGCCTCGGCGACGATGGCTGCGAGCGCGTCGATTTCCTCGTCGGATGCGGCATGCGCCGCGGCGGCGCTGAGCGCGTCTTCGGCCAGGGCTCGCAAATCGATGAGGCGATGCACCTCGGCGGCGTCGGCGCGGAAGGTGGCCGATGGACGGTCGGATCCCGGGCTTACCGCGGTGCCACTGCGGGCGACGAACGTCCCGCCGGCCCGGCCGCGCCGGCGGACCACCAGACCCTCGTCGGCCATCGACTGCAGGGCACGTCGCACCGTGGCCACGCTGACGTCCAGGGCTTCGGCGATGTCGGGTTCGGCGGGCAGCTTTTCGCCGGCGGCCATGAGTTCCAGTTCCATGGCCAGTTCGAGCCGTGCCCGCACGGTGTCGGCCGCACTCAGGCGGGTGATGCCCGCGACCGCGGGTGCGCTCAACGCCGGGTGCGCATCCCCGGCCGACAGCGTCATGACATTGAGGGTACGGGACCTATTGCCTTATTTGTTCATCCTGAACTAATATCCTTCCTTAATTCGCTCATTGTGAGCTATTAACTTCTCGGAGGTCCCGGTGCCCGGATCGTTCACAGTCGCTGCAGTTCAGGCGACACCGCTGCCGATGGAGGGTCTGCCGGTGTTCGGTCGAACCGACACCGTCACAGAGTTCGCGGCCGACGTGATGCGCGTGCGCGAGGCGGTGGCGGGCCCGGCGTTGATCGTCTATCCCGAGATTCATCTGTTCGGCACCGACGACACCGACACCCTCGCGAAGGCCGCCGAACCACTGGACGGCCCGCTGATCGCGGCACTGGGCGAGGTCGCCCGCTCCGCCGACGCGTGGCTGGTCCCCGGCTCGGTGTTGGAGCTCGGGGAAGGCGGCGAGTTGTTCAACACCGCACCGGTTTTCTCGCCCGACGGTCGCTTGGCGGGGTCCTACCGCAAGATCTTTCCGTGGCGCCCGTACGAGAAGTTCACGCCGGGCGACACGTTCGTCACCGTCGACATCCCCGACGTCGGGCGCCTCGGATTGTCCATCTGCTACGACGCCTGGTTCCCCGAACTGAGCCGTCACCTCGCCTGGATGGGCGCCGACGTAATCGTCAACGTCGTCAAGACCACCACCCCGGACCGCTTTCAGGAACTGGTGCTGGCGCGGGCGAATTCGATCGTCAACCAGGTATTCACGGTCAGCGTCAACTGTGCGGGTCCCGTCGGGATGGGCCGCAGCATCCTCGTCGACCCCGAAGGTGCTGTGCTGCAGGAAAGTTCGGATGAGACACCCGCAGTGCTCTACCAGCACATCGACTTCGGGGCCGTCGCGGCGGTCCGCGAACGCGGCACCGCCGGAACCAACCGCATGTGGGATCAGTTCGGGCCGTCCGACCGACCCATTCCGCTACCGCTCTACGACGGGCGCATCGATCCGCAGCGCTGGTCACCCTCGAACTACCACGCCGAATGAAAGACACCGCAATGACCCAAACAGCCTCGGGGCAGCCAACTTTGGTGCGTGCCCTCGGGTTACGCTCGCTGGTGCTGTTCGGCCTGGCGTACATGACGCCGCTGATCGTGCTCGGCATCTTCGGTGTGGTCGCCGCTGCGACCGCAGGGGCGTCGGCGTCGGCGTACCTGATCGCGTTGGTGGCCATGCTGTTCACAGCCTCCAGCTACGGCCGGATGGCGGCGGCCTATCCCGTGTCGGGCTCGGCATACACCTACGTACGCCGCACCATCGACACCCGCATCGGATTCCTCACCGGCTGGGCGGTGCTGCTCGACTACCTGTTCCTGCCCATGGTCATCTGGCTGATCGGAGCGGCGTATCTGGAAGCGCAATTCCCCGCGGTGCCCGGCTGGCTGTGGGTCATCGGGTTCATCCTGATCACCACCGCGCTCAACGTCATCGGCATCAAGGTCGCCGACAAGGCCAACTACCTGCTGATGGCTTTCCAGCTGCTCGTAATCGTGCTGTTTGTGGCGCTCTCGGTCGCCGCGGTGTTCCGCGACGCCGGGGCCGGTGGTCTGGTGAGCGTCAGCCCGTTCAGCGGGATCGGTGCCAGCATCGGGGGAGTGACCGCCGGTGCGGCCATCGCCGCCTATTGCTTCCTGGGCTTCGACGCGGTGACCACATTCACCGAGGAGGCCGTCGAACCCCGCAAGAACATGCCGCGCGCCATCATGCTCATCGCGCTGATCGGCGGCGCGATCTTCCTGCTCGTTGCGTACACCACCCAATTGGTCCATCCCGGTGGGGAATTCAGCGATTCGTCGTCGGCGGCGCTGGAGATCGCCAAGCAGATCGGCGGAAACCTCTTCGGCGCGGTGTTCCTCGCCGGCCTGATCCTGGCGCAGTTCGCGTCCGGGATCGCCGCACAGGCGTCGGCCTCGCGGCTGCTGTTCGCGATGGGCCGCGACGGCACACTGCCGCGGTCGGTGTTCGGCAAGATCAACGCGAAGTTCCGAACCCCGGCGGTCAACCTCGTGATGGTCGGCGTGGTCGGTCTGCTGGCGGTGTTCCTCGACGTCGCGACCTCGACGTCGTTCATCAACTTCGGCGCGTTCGTCGCGTTCACCCTGGTGAACGTCTCGGTCATCGTTTACTACTTCCGCCAGCGCGCCGCGGGTGTCGCGCACAACCCACTGCTCTACGTCGTGGCGCCGGCCATCGGTGCGATCATCACGTCATATCTGTTGATGCAGCTCGACAGCCGGGCCATCGTCCTCGGGCTGAGTTGGCTGGGCATCGGCATCGTGGTGCTGGCCGTGACGAGCCATGGGTTCAAGGAGCTGCCACCGGAGATCGCCGTCGATCAAGCGGAGATCGAGATCGCCCAACCTGCGGCACAGTGAGAGCGTGAAGGTCGCACTGGCGCAGATCGGTTCGGGCACCGACGTCGCCGCCAACCTCGAGCAGATCACCTCTGCCGCCACCTCGGCCCAGGCCGACGGCGCCGAGGTGGTGCTGTTCCCGGAATACGCGATGTACGAAAAGCCCGTCGTGGACGGCACTTTCGCTTCGGTGGCCGAGCCGCTCGACGGGCCGTTCGGTTCTGCATTGGCGGAACTGGCTGCCCGGCTCGGTATCGCGATCGTCGCGGGCTTGGTCGAGGTCAATCCGGACGAGCCCGCGCGGCCGTTCAACACGCTGGCCGCCTGGGGTGCCTCCGGGACGTTTCTGGGTCGGCATCGCAAAGCGCTGCTCTACGACGTCGGGGTGTTCAGCGAGTCGACGCACATCAGCCCAGGAGACGGAACCGACCCGTCGACAGTCCGCATCGGCTCGACCGTCTTTGGGCTGCAGACGTGCTACGAGCTGCGTTTTCCGGAGATCAGCCGACGCCAGGCGCGGGCAGGTGCGACGGTTCTCGCGGTGCTGTCATCGTGGGTGCCGGGGCCGGGCAAGGTCACGCAGTGGTCGACGCTTGCCGGGGCTCGCGCGATCGAGAACATCTGTCACGTCGCCGCGGTGACCCAGTCCGCGCCCGTGTCGACCGGGCACAGCTTGGCCGTTGCGCCCGACGGGACCGTGCTGGCATCTCTCGGCGACGCTCCCGCCCTGGTCACCGTGACGATCGACGCGTCTCTGACCGAACGCCAGCGGCAGGCCGACCCCCGCGCCCTGACCGTCGACATGTGACGGGTGGGGCGATTACGAAAACAGCGGGCGGCTGCGGTAGGCTTTCGACCGCTGCCGGAGAGATCCGGGTGCACCACGGGCTGTGGCGCAGCTTGGTAGCGCACTTGACTGGGGGTCAAGTGGTCGCAGGTTCAAATCCTGTCAGCCCGACCA
Organism: Mycolicibacterium brisbanense; assembly: GCF_001570425.1. Taxonomy (GTDB): domain Bacteria; phylum Actinomycetota; class Actinomycetes; order Mycobacteriales; family Mycobacteriaceae; genus Mycobacterium; species Mycobacterium brisbanense. The sequence continues at coordinate 1,212 of NZ_BCSX01000005.1, read as the reverse complement.
GGCCAGAGGCCGTTTCCCACGTTGGGAAGCGGCCTTTTTCATGCCCTGACCACAACGGTTGACCACAACCAGCTCGAACACCGGTTCACAGGCCGAGTGCGGCACCCAAACCGTCGACCGACCGCAGCCCCGGACGGTGTCTAGTTCCCAGCCGCTCGATCAAGTGCCGGTACCCACTCGGGGCAGTATGCGCCGATAGCCGAACCGACCACTCCCGCAGCTTGTTCTACGCTGAAGCCCTGATTCGCGATCAGAGACCTGGCCTCGAGCACTGGGTCACGCGAAGTGGACAGATCGGTGCAGAGCGCGTGACCCAGGCCGAGCAGCTGGTCGTTGCCTGCGCATCCAGGAAGCGAACGGCAACTAATTCCCCTGTTTCCCAATGAAGTAAAAAATATCTGGTCCTGTGTGTCGTCGGCGTCGGCCGGTGCCGCAACACTGAGGCCTACGACCAGGGCGGCGATCCCGCTGACGAGGGCCCCGGCGTAATGCGGTGAGACGGACATCGGCTGCTCCTCCTGAGTGCGCTAGCAAACATCAAAGCACTGCTCAAGCGATTGGAATAGGGGAGCGCGCGCTCAGAGGCCCAACGTCGTACCCAAACCGTCGACCGTAGCTCTGGCGGTGTCGTCGGAGATGTGCCCGTACCGGTCGCCGGTAATGGCTATGGAGGAGTGCCCGAGCAGGTCGGCCGCCGCCTTGATATGCACGCCCGACGCCAGCCACGCCACGGCCGCACTGTGCCGCATGCTGTGCGCACCCACGTTCTCGATGCCCGCCTTCGCCGCCGCCAGCTCCACCCTTCGCGGCACGTTGCGCGGGTCGACCATCGTCCCAAACTCGGTGGCGAACACCACCCCGGTGTCCGTCCATTGATTACCGGCGGCGAGCCGTTCCTGCAGCTGCTGGGTACGCCATCCCTTGAGCGCACTCACGGCCCCGGGTGCAGCGGCACCCGCCGCGGTGAGCGGTCCGTTTTGGGTTCGGTCAGCACCAGCTCGTCGTCCACCCGTGACAGCGTGTGACGCACAGTCAGCTCGCGCTTGTCGGGATCCACGTCTGACCACAGCGCGCCCGCGACCTCCCCGTCGAAGTCCGGAGGTGGACTGAGGCTCCCCCCGGGTGGTGGACATCGAGATAGCGGGATGGATGATCCCGCTGGAAGGATGTCACTATGTCCCGAACCCGCCGGTCGTTCACGACCGAGTACAA
>NZ_BCSX01000004.1 GCF_001570425.1 Mycolicibacterium brisbanense | reverse complement strand
ACTGGCATCCAAAAAAACAAAAGGTCACACCCTAAACGGGAAAAAGAATGCAACCAAAAACAACAAACAAAAACCACCAAACACACTATTGAGTTCTCAAACAACAGACCAGATTGTTTCGAGTTAGCCCCTTTAGGGCAACCCTGCCAGCTTAAACCATCTTCGTCAGAGAGTCAAGCGGCTTTGTCTCCCCGCTGCCGGGGCAACTCGACTAGATTAGAACTATCCGCCTTGGAGAGTCAAATGCCCTGGTCAGAAGCGTTTCGGCCGCACTGCGGCCGCCCCGACTAGCTTGCCCGCTCGATCTCAGCCCCCAGGCTGATCAGGTTCTCCACGAACAACGGGTAGCCGCGATCGATGTGAAAGACGTCGTGGACCTCGGTATCTCCGTCCGCGACCAGGCCCGCCAGGACCAGGCCTGCGCCGGCGCGGATGTCCGACGACCACACCGGGGCACTCGACAGCTGCGGGATTCCGCGGACCACCGCATGGTGTCCGTCGGTCCGGGCATCGGCCCCGAGCCGGATCATCTCCTCGACGAAACGGAACCTGGCCTCGAACACGTTCTCGGTGATCATCGAGGTGCCGTCGGCGATCGACGCCAGCCCGATGGCCATCGGCTGCAGATCAGTCGGGAACCCCGGGAACGGCAGCGTCGCGACATTGACGGCTTTGGGCCGCTCGTACTGGACCACCCGGAAACCATCGTCGTTCTGGGTGACGGTCGCCCCTGCGTCGTGCAGTTTGTGCAGCACCAACTGCAGGTGCTGCGGGTCGACACCCGTCACCGATATGTCGCCGCGCGTCATCGCCGCCGCGATCCCCCACGTGGCCGCGACGATGCGGTCACCGATCACGCGATGCTCCGTGGGATACAGCCGATCGACGCCGGTGATGGTCAGAGTCGACGTGCCTGCCCCGCTGACCTGGGCACCCATCTGGTTGAGCATCGCGCAGATGTCGACGATGTCCGGTTCCCGAGCCACGTTGTGGATCGTCGTCACGCCCTCGGCCAACACTGCGGCCATCAGGATGTTCTCGGTCGCCCCCACCGAGGGGAACTCCAGCTGAATTTCGGCGCCCCGCAGGTGATCTGCTTCGGCCACCACACAACCGTGCTCGATGCTGCATCGGGCGCCGAGCTGCCGCAGTCCCGACTGATGCATGTCCAGTGGCCGGGAACCGATGGCGTCGCCGCCGGGCAACGCGACCCTGGCTTTCTTGCAACGGCCGACCAACGGGCCGAGAACACAGACCGAAGCCCGGAATTGTCTGACCGCGGCGAAGTCTGCGTCGTACTTGAGTTCGTCGGGAGACGTGATCCGAACCGTCCCCCCGTTCAACTCGACGGTGGCACCCAGCCCGCGCAGCACCTCCGCCATCAACGGCACATCCAGGATGTCCGGGCAGTTGGTGATGGTGCTGGTGCCCTCCGCCAGCAGCGCGGCTGCCATCAACTTCAGCACGCTGTTCTTCGCTCCGCTGACAGCAACTTCGCCTGACAACCGGTTTCCGCCGGTCACCACGAATCGCTCGCTCACGCGGGTTAGTTTAAGCGGCGACCGAGTCAGATTCAGAAAGCTCTCTCAGAATGCCGAGGTGCATGTTGGGCCCGGTACGGTTCCCACATGGCTGTTCATCTCACCCGTATCTACACCCGCACCGGTGACGACGGCACCACTGGGCTGAGCGATTTCAGCCGGGTCGCCAAGAACGACGCGCGACTGATTGCCTACGCAGATTGTGACGAAGCCAACGCCGCCATCGGCGTTGCGATCGCCATGGGAGCGCCCGCCGAGGAATTGCTCGCCGTGCTGCGGCAGATCCAGAACGATCTGTTCGACGCCGGCGCCGACCTCTCGACCCCGGTCGTGGAAAACCCGAAATATCCGCCGCTGCGGGTCACGCAGGACTACATCGACCGGCTGGAACGCTGGTGCGATGAGTTCAACGAGCCACTGCCCGCACTGAATTCGTTCATCCTGCCGGGCGGGTCTCCGCTGTCCGCGTTGTTGCACGTGGCGCGAACCGTGGTCCGGCGAGCAGAGCGCTCGGCCTGGACCGCCGTCGCCGAGCACGGTGACGGGGTGAGCATCCTGCCGGCGAAGTACCTCAACCGGCTGTCTGACCTCTTGTTCATCTTGTCCCGCGTCGCCAACCCGGACGGCGATGTGCTCTGGAAACCGGGCCAGGGTCAGTAGGTGCGGCGGCGCGCACGGGGCGACGGTCGCGACTCAAGCCACGACGTGAATGCGGTCAGGGCTCCCCTGTCGAGCGCGATCTCGTAGCCCTGGCGGCGTTCGGGACTGGTGTCACGCAGTTCGAGCACGACGATCTCGGACGTCATGATGTCGAATTCATCGCCGCGCGGGGTGCGTCGTGACACCACCTCAAGACCCCGTCGGCTCAGCCGGCGATCCGGCCACCACCGCATGCTCGACAGCCGGTAGAAGCCGGCTTCACCGCCGCGGTAACGCATGACTCCGTGCCGCCAGCCATGACCGCCGACCGCGGGATAATCCCGCAAAATCGCAGCTGTCCCACCGACCTGGCGCAATTTCCAGAGTCGGTAGGACAGCGCAGTTACTGCCAGTAGCAGCACACAGACCAGCGCGACCATGCCGATCATGGACGCGCTCATCGGCATATCAGTCGATCTGGCCTAGGGCGCGCAGCCGCGCCCGGCCCCATGCCGCAGTTGCCTCATCGTCGGATTCGGAATCCCGCTTGGCCGCATCGGCATCGATTTCGGATTCCAACTGAGCGTTCTCGACCAGGATCCGGACGGCCTCTTCCGTCACCGACAGAAAACCTCCGTCGACGGCGATCCGCAGATCGTCCTCGCCCTCGCGTTCGACACGCACCATGGCGTCGTCGACGAGTTGGGCGACCAACGGGATGTGCCGCGGCAGGATGCCGATCTCGCCCGCGGTGGTGCGGGTGAACACGAAAGTCGCGTCACCCGACCACAGCTCGCGCTCCACGGCGACGATCTCGACGTGCAATTCCGCCACGTCACACCACCTTTCGGGCTAGAGCTCGCTTTGCCATCACAGCTTGGCGCCGAGGCTCTCGGCCTTCTTTGCCAGGTCGTCGAGGCCACCGATGAGGAAGAACGCCTGCTCGGGCAGATGGTCGAACTCGCCCTTGGCCAGCTTGTCGAAGGCCTCGATGGTCTCCTTGAGCGGCACAGTCGAACCCGGCTGGCCGGTGAACTGCTCGGCCGCCATCATGTTCTGGCTCAGGAAGCGCTCGATCTTACGGGCGCGGTACACCAGCACCTTGTCCTCTTCCGACAGCTCGTCGATACCGAGGATGGCGATGATGTCCTGAAGGTCCTTGTAGCGCTGCAGGATCCGGATGACTTCCTGGGCGACGCGGTAGTGCTCGTCGCCGACGACGCTGGGGTGCAGGATCGTCGAGGAGGAGGCCAGCGGGTCCACCGCCGGGAAGATGCCCTTGGAGAACACCGCACGAGAAAGCTCGGTGGTGGCGTCCAGGTGGGCGAACGTGGTGGCCGGCGCCGGGTCGGTGTAGTCGTCGGCGGGCACGTACACGGCCTGCATCGAGGTGATCGAACGACCACGGGTCGAGGTGATGCGTTCCTGCAGCTCACCCATCTCGTCGGCCAGCGTCGGCTGGTAACCCACGGCCGAAGGCATACGACCCAGCAGGGTCGAGACCTCGGAACCGGCCTGGGTGAACCGGAAGATGTTGTCGATGAACAGCAGCACGTCTTGGCCCTGCTCGTCGCGGAAGAACTCGGCCATGGTCAGGGCCGACAGGGCGACGCGCATACGGGTGCCTGGCGGCTCGTCCATCTGACCGAACACCAGCGCGGTGTCCTTGAGCACGTTCGCGTCCGCGAGCTCGACCCACAGGTCGTTGCCCTCACGGGTGCGCTCACCGACGCCGGCGAACACCGAGGTACCACCGAAGTTGCGGGCAATACGGTTGATCATCTCCTGGATCAGAACCGTCTTGCCCACGCCGGCGCCACCGAACAGGGCGATCTTGCCACCGCGCACGTACGGGGTGAGCAGGTCGACGACCTTCAGACCGGTCTCCAGCATCTCAGTGCGGGGCTCCAGGTCGGCGAAGGCCGGCGGCTTGCGGTGGATGGACCAGTGCTCGAAGTCCTTGCCGTAGCCGGGATCGTCGAGGCAGTCGCCGAGGGCGTTGAACACGTGGCCCTTGACCCCGTCACCGACGGGCACCGAGATGGACGCCCCGGTGTCCGAGACCTCGGTGCCGCGCACCAGGCCGTCGGTGGGCTGCATGGAGATGCAGCGCACCAGGTTGTCGCCGAGGTGCTGGGCAACCTCGAGCGTCAGGGTCTTGGCCAGCGCGCCGAAGCTGATGTCGGCGTGCAGCGCATTGAACAGGTCAGGAACGGCTCCACGCGGGAACTCGACGTCCACCACCGGGCCGGTGATACGGACAACGCGACCCGCGGTCTTGGTGTCTACGGCTGCAGTCATTTCTTCTCTTCGCTTCTCTAGCTCTCGACGGGGGCTCTACTTGCTGGCGTCAGCCAGCGCGTTCGCGCCGCCGACGATTTCGCTGATTTCCTGGGTGATCTGAGCCTGACGCTCGCGGTTGGCCGCCAGCGTAAGCGCCTTGATCAGATCGTCGGCGTTGTCCGTGGCCGACTTCATGGCACGGCGGCGAGATGCCGACTCGGAGGCCGCGGCCTCGAGCAGCGCCGCGTAGACGCGGGTCGCGATGTACCGCGGCAGCAGCGCGTCGAACAGCGTCTCGGCGTCGGGCTCGAACGAATACAGCGTGTGCGGACCGGTTTCCGGCTCGCCCACGTACTCGACCACCATGGGCGCGATCCGCAGTGCCACCGCGGTCTGCGACAGCATCGAGCGGAACTCCGTGGACACGATGTGCAGTTCGTCGACACCCAGGATGCCGTCGGCACCAGGCTCGTCACCGTCGTCGTCGGCTCCGGCCATGAACGCCTCCACCAGGGTGTCGGCGATCTTCTTGGCGTCCTCGTAGGTCGGCCGCTCGGAGAAGCCGGTCCACGACTCGGTCACGGTACGTTGCCGGAAGTTGTAGTAGCCCAAGGCTTTCCGACCGACAACGTAGAGCACCGGGTTCTTGCCCTCTTCTCGCAGGAGCGAGAACAGCTCCTCGGCACGCCGCAGCACGTTGGCGTTGTAACCGCCGCAGAGGCCACGGTCCGAGGACACCACCAGCACGCCGGCCCGCTTGCGATCGGGCCGCTCCACGAGCAGCGGATGATCCAGCGCGCTGGCACCGGCGAGTTCGGTGAGCATGTTGGTGATCTCCGTGGCGTAGGGCCGGGCCGCGTCGACCCGGGCCTGCGCCTTGGCGATCCGCGACGTGGCGATCAGCTCCTGGGCCTTCGTGATCTTCTTGATCGACGAGGCGGAGCGGATACGACCGCGTAGCTCGCGAAGTGTGGCTGCCATTGATTACCTAGTTCTTCTTCGGAGCCGGCTTGCGGACCTTGACGGATTCCTTCTCCAGGTCCTCGGGATCGAGCGCGTCGGCATCGGCTTCGGAGACGACCACCGAGCTGCCGTCGGACGCCGCGAAGCCCTTCTTGAAGTCGTTGATGACCGAAACGAGCTTCTCTTCGGCTTCCTCGGAGAGCTTCTTGGACTCCTTGATGCCGGTGAGGATCTCGGAGTGGCTGGCCTTCACGTGCTCCAGGAACTCGGTCTCGAAGCGCGAAACGTCTTCGGCGGGAACCGAATCCAGGTGGCCCTGGGTACCCAGGAAGATCGCGACGACCTGATCCTCGACCGCCATCGGGCTGTACTGCGCCTGCTTGAGCAGCTCGACCAGGCGGACACCACGGTCCAGCTGTGCCTTGGACGCCGCATCCAGGTCAGAGGCGAAGGCCGCGAAGGCCTCCAGCTCGCGGTACTGCGACAGATCCAGACGCAGCGAGCCTGCGACCTCTTTCATGGCCTTGATCTGCGCGGCGCCACCGACGCGGGACACCGAGACACCGACGTTGACGGCCGGTCGCACACCCTGGTTGAACAGGTCGGACTCCAGGAAGCACTGGCCGTCGGTGATGGAGATGACGTTGGTCGGGATGTAGGCCGAGATGTCGTTGGCCTTGGTCTCGATGATCGGCAGACCCGTCATCGAGCCTCCGCCCAGCTCGTCGGAAAGCTTCGCGCAACGCTCCAGCAGACGGGAGTGCAGGTAGAAGACGTCGCCCGGGTAGGCCTCGCGGCCCGGCGGACGGCGCAGCAGCAGCGAGATGGCACGGTAGGCCTCGGCCTGCTTGGTGAGGTCGTCGAAGACGATCAGCACGTGCTTGCCGTCGTACATCCAGTGCTGGCCGATGGCCGAACCGGTGTAGGGCGCAAGCCATTTGAAGCCGGCCGAATCCGAGGCGGGGGCCGCGACGATGGTGGTGTACTCCATCGCGCCACCCTCTTCCAGCGCGCGCTTGACGCTGGCGATGGTGGTGCCCTTCTGGCCGACGGCGACGTACACGCAGCGGACCTGCTGCTTGGGATCGCCGGTCTCCCAGGCTTCGCGCTGGTTGAGGATGGTGTCGACGCAGACCGCGGTCTTACCGGTCTTGCGGTCGCCGATGATCAGCTGGCGCTGGCCGCGGCCGATCGGCGTCATGGCGTCGATGGCCTTGATGCCGGTCTGCAGCGGCTCGCCGACGCCCTGACGCTGAACCACCGAAGGGGCCTGCAGCTCGAGGGCGCGACGGGTCTCGGCGGCGATATCGCCCTGCCCGTCGATCGGCTGGCCCAGCGGGTTGATGACGCGGCCCAGGAAGGCGTCGCCGACCGGAACCGACAGCACCTCCCCGGTGCGCTTGACCTGCTGGCCTTCTTCGATCTTTTCGAACTCACCCAGGATGACGGCACCAACGCTGTGCTCGTCGAGGTTGAGCGCGACGCCGAGGACGCCGCCGGGGAACTCGAGGAGTTCCTGGGTCATCACCGAGGGCAGGCCCTCGACGTGGGCGATGCCGTCGCCGGCGTCGATGACGGTGCCGATCTCTTCACGCTCGGTGTCGGCGGAAAACGAGGATACGTAGTCCTCGATGGCACCTTCGATATCAGCAGCCGAGATTGTCAACTCTGCCATGGTTTTTCGTCTTCCTACCTAGTTCCTGGGGTCGTTCGTGTCGTTCGGGGCGAGGCCTGTCGCTTCCTCGCGCAAGCGCTCGTCAGTCCGGCAAGCCGGTGGCGGCCGCAGCCAGTCGTGACGAGATGGTGCCGTCGATGACCTCGTCGCCGACGGTGATGGAGAGCCCACCGAGGAGATCCGGATCGACATGCAGCTGGACGGAGACCGGGTGCCCGTAGATGCGGGTGAGCACTGCGGTCAGGCGGTTGCGCTGCGTGTCACTGAGTTCGGCGGCGGCCGTGACGTGCGCGACCACCTCACCGCGCCGGGCCACGGCAAGCTCTGCGAGGTCGATGACGGCCTCGTCGGCCCGCTCGCCGCGGAGCAGGCCCACGGTCTGAGCCAGCAGCGCCGCCGCGGTGCTGTTGACACCGGCATTGCCCGTGAGCACCTTGTCGAGCAAGGCGATCCGACCGTCAGCCGGGGCGGTGTAGTCACTCAGCAGAGTGGACAGCCGCGGCTGGGCATCCAGGACGCGGCCGAACCGGAACAGCTGGTCCTCGACCTCGTCGACCTCGCCGGTGACCTCGGCACGCTTGAGCAGTGCCAGGCGGGCGGTGTGCTCGATGCCGTCGACCAGGTTGCCCTCCGTCGACCAGCGCTGCGACACAGCGGTCCGCACCAGGTCCAGCGTCGTCGCGCCCACCTTGCCCGACAGCAGCGTGTCGACCAGGCGCACCTTCGAATCGGGATTGTCGCTGGGCTCGGCGAGATGCCGATTGAGCACCGACTCCGACAGCAGCAGCTTGGCCACGGCGGCCAGCTCGTCGGCCAACGTGGTCAGCCCGGCGGCGTCGAGACCACCGGCGACCGCATCGAACTTGTCGACCAGGGCGGCCAGCGACTCGCGGCTGGCAGCCCGCAGCGTGGAGGTCGCGGCGGTGTCGATCACCGCGCTCGACGGTGCCATCTGGTCCAGCTGGTCCAGGAAGCGATCCACCGTGGCGGATTGCGCGGCCGGGTCAGCGACGTGGGCCCGGACCAGTGCGTCGGCCTTGGCCACGGACTCTTCGCCCAGACCGTTGCGCAGCCCGCGGATGAGCTGCTGGCGCATCAGCTGAATCTGTTGTGCGCCTTGAGCTTTGATGCGCTCCGCCTCCGCGCCCGCCTGCTCGGCGAGCTGCGCGGTGATCCGCTGGGAATCCTGGCGGGCCTCGTCGGTGACCTTGCCCGACTCGGCCTTGGCATCCGCGAGCGCCTTCGCGTGCATGGCGTCGGCGTCGGCGAGTTTCTTCGCCGCCTCGGCGCTCTCCGCGAGTGCGGTGCGTATTGCTTCCTGCTGCTTGGCCATCAGCGCCTTCACCGGCGGTACCACGAACCGCCAGATGATGTATGCGATGACCGCGAAGCCGATCAGCTGTCCGATGAAGATTTCCATCTACTGCGTCCCACCTGGTTTGACGTCGACGCCGAGGATGCGACTGGCCAGTGTGGCCGACAGGCCGTCTACCGACGACTGGAGGTCGGACCGCGCGGCGGCACCCTGCGCAGACAGTTGCTGGTCTGCGTCGCGAACGGTTGCGGCTACCTCACCGCTGGCTTCGGCACGTTTCTGGTCGACAACCGAGCGGCCGGCTGCGCGAGCTTCGTCCCGAATGGCCGAAGCCTCGGTGCGAGCCCCCGCCATCGCCGCTTCGTAGTCGGCCTGTGCGGCCGCAACCTGCTCGGCCGACTTGCGGTTGTCCGCGGCAGTCTTGGCCAGCATCGCTTCCCGCTCCGCCAGGACCTTACTGATCGGCGGCACCACCCATTTCCCGATCACGCCAAGCACGATCAAGAAGATGAGCAGCACGACGAAGAAGGTGCCGTTGGGGATCAGGAAGTTGCTCTGACCCCCGCCGCCTTCTTCAGCCGCCTGGCTGGACGCCAGGATCGTTGCGCTCAGTTGTTCCATCACGTTGGATTACGAAGCGCCCGGGGTCGCAAACACGAACAGAGCCATGAATGCCAGGTTGATGAAGTACGCGGCCTCGACCAGACCGACGGTGATGAAGAACGGGGTGAACAGGCGGCCCTGTGCCTCCGGCTGGCGCGCGATACCGGAGATCAGCGCGTTACCGGCGATACCGTCACCGATACCGGCACCGATAGCGCCACCGGCCATGATCAGACCGCCGCCGATGAGGGCACCGGCAACGATGGTGGGGTCGGTCATTCCTTATTCCTCCTTGGTAACTGGCAGCGATGCCACCAGGGTCTGTTGTGGTACTGGCAGGTCAGTGTTCGTCGTGGTCCAGTTCCATGGACTGGCTGAAGTACAGAATGGTCAGCAGGGCGAAGATGAAGGCCTGGATCAGACCGACGAACAGGTCGAAGGTCTTCCAGATGGCGTTCGGCGCCCACTGGATGTACCAGGGGAACATGGCGATCAGCGCGACCAGGATGCCGCCGGCGAACATGTTGCCGAAAAGTCGGAGGGACAGCGAGACGGGCTTGGCGATCTCTTCGACGATGTTGATCGGCGCCAGCACCGCGACGTGGCCCTTGACCAGCTTCTTCAGGTGTCCGAACGGACCGCGCCGCCAGATGCCCGCCGCGTGGTAGCAAAGGAAGACGAACAGGGCCAGCGCCAGCACGTAGTTGATGTCCGAGGCCGGCGGGGCCAGCAGTTCGGACGCCGCGCCGTCGGCCCCGCCGAACTGCACAGGCAGCACCGACAGCCAGTTGGACACCAGGATGAACACGAAGATCGTGACCGCGAGCGGCAGCACGAACGGAGCGATCTTCATGCCGATCGCGCTCTCGATCTGCTGACGCATCTGGATGGTGATGGCCTCGAAGAACAGCTGCACGCCACCGGGAACACCGGTGGAGGTGACCTTGGCCTTCAGGAAGAACGCCAGCGCGATGACGATGACGGCGGCGACCGCGGTTGCGGTGATCGTGTCAATGTTGAACGTCATCCCCAGCCATTGCACTTCTTCGTGGTGGCCGACGTGGATCGCTGCGGCAGAAACAGTCTCGGTCATCTGATGTCAGCTCAACCCTTCGAATCCGTGCCAGAGGTATCGACGGCGTCCAGGCCGTCGGTGCGGATCTTCTTGAGCACCGGGAAGCTGGTGGACATCACCAGCAGTGCCTGGAAGATCGCCAACCCGAACAGCACCGCGATGCCGCCCGAGTTCTTGAAGAAGAAGGCGATCGCGAGCGCGATCGCGGTGATGATCAGCAGCCGCGTGGCGGAGTTGACCGCCATCTTCTTCTTGAGGGGGTGCTCCTCCGCGGTGATCGACTCAACCGCGTGCCGCACCAGCAACGCATTGATCAGGCCAAGGCCGAGGCCGACGCCGAAGAACAAGCCGAAGAAAACGTGTCCGGTGAACGCAGCGGCCGCGACGGCAACGCCGGTCAGTGCCACACAGACGATCAGGAGCCGCAGTGGCCGAAATGCCACCGACGGGAACACCAACGGCGCATCTTGCGCTGGTGTCGTCACTGCTTCACCCCAATCCCTGTACAGCTTTTACCTGACAAAGTCCTGAATGTGCCCGACGAGCGTATCGAAGGGCGACGGGCGCGCTGGAATCACCCAAGGGGTAGCTCCCTTTGTCGGTCGTTATTCGGCGCCGATCGGCTTTTCGGAACCGATGGGCCGGGCCGGCAACCCGTGAGGTTTTTCGGGTTCTGCCAGCACCGTACCACATGGTAGAAGGCCTACTACTATTCGTCGTAATGATCGTCGAGCTGCGGTTCCCGCCCATCGGGACCGCGGCGCAAGAGCGGTATCAGGGTCACCACGATCGCGACCAGAATGGCCGCCGCCATCACCACGCCGGTGTAGCGCGGGTCGACGAAAATCGTGCTGGCCGCTCCGAAGGCGACGATCCCCACCCACAAGTAGATGAGTAGCACCACCCGGCGGTGCGAGTGCCCGATCTGCAATAACCGGTGATGCAGATGCATCTTGTCGGGGCTGAACGGGCTGCGCCCGGCGCGGGTGCGGCGCACGATGGCCAGCAACATGTCCAGGGCGGGCACAGACATGACGGCGATGACCAACAGGAACGGCGACATCAGGGCGAACACGTCGCGGGCACCGTAGGCGTTCTGGGAGATCGGGCCGGCCGCGGTGGTCGAGGCGGCGCCGAGCATGAGACCGATCAACATGGACCCGGAGTCCCCCATGAAGATCTTGGCGCGGTGAAAGTTGTGCGGCAGAAAGCCCAGGCAGGCGCCCGCGAGCACCACCGAAATCACCGCAGGCGGGTAGAACAGCACGTCGCCGCCGTGGTCACGCAGCAGGCCGACCGAGAAAACGCAGATGGCGAGCGCGGTGATCAACCCGAGCCCGGCCGCGAGACCGTCGAGCCCGTCGACGAAGTTCATCGCGTTGACGATCGAGACCGTCAACGCCAGTGTGAGCAGGATCGACGACACCTGATCGAGCACGATGGTGCCCACTCCCCCGATCGGGATGTAGAGCACGCTCCAGGCCACGCCCATCGTGACCAGCACGCTGGCGGCGGTGATCTGACCGGCGAATTTGGTCAGCGCGTCCAGACCCCACCGGTCGTCGATCAGCCCGATCGCCATGATCAGACCGCCGGCCACCACGACGGCCGGCATACCCGTCGAATAGACGAATCCACGGTTCAACGCCGGGAGCTGGGACGCCAACAGCACGGCCGAGGCCACCCCGACGTACATGGCCAGCCCGCCCATTCGGGGCGTCGGCTGTACGTGCACGTCGCGTTCGCGCGGATAGGCGACGGCGCCGAGCCGGATTGCCACGACCCGGACCCAGCCGGTGGCGAAGTACGTGATGATCGCGGCAGTCAGGCCGACGAGCGCCAGTTCGCGCAGCGGCACGCCGGCCCCTTGATCGGACAACGCGAGGATTCCGGCATCGGTGTGACTGCCGGCCGTGATCACCGGTGCACCGTACGTCAGCAAGCTGAGATCACTCCGTGAGTGTCGGGGCCAGCGCCGCGGCTTCCACGCCGAGAACCCTGGCGATGTCGTCGGCACTGATCGGGCCCGCGCGCAGGATGCGCGGCTGCTCACCGGTCAGATCGACGATGGTGGATGCGGCCTGCCGTTCGGCCGGGCCCCCATCCAGATAGACCTCGACCAGATCTCCGAGTTGCTCGCGTGCGGCGGCGGCGGTGACCGCGGCAGGCCGGCCGGAGATGTTGGCGCTCGACACCGCCATCGGCCCGACCTCACGGAGCAGTTCGATGGCCACGGGGTGAAGCGGCATCCGCAGCATCACGCTGCCGTTGACGTCGCCGAGGTCCCATTGCAGCGAGGGCGCCTGGCGGACCACCAAGCTCAGCGCGCCCGGCCAGAACGCCCGGATCAACTCCCGCGCGGCGTCGGGCACCGAGAAGACCAGGCCATCGATTGTCGTCCAGGACCCGACGAGAACGCCGACCGGCATATCGCGGCCACGGCCCTTCGCCGCGAGCAGACTGCCGACCGCGTCACGGTCGAAAGCGTCCGCGCCGATGCCGTAGACGGTGTCGGTCGGCATCACCACGAGCCGACCGCCCTTGAGCGCGCTGATCGCCGAGGCGATGCCCGTCGCGCGCTGATCGGAGTCACTGCAGTCGAAGGTTGTCATCTCGGCTCCATGAATTCAGCTTCTCGCAATTCGGATGGCTGTGACAAAGCGGGGTCGTCCGGCCAGGTCGCGGTGCGGCACGACGGACGCGAAGCTGCCGTTGTCGGTGAACATCGCGACGGTCTGCTCCGAGGTGGTGTCGTCATGCTCGACGGCGCAGCCGGCGCCGTCGCGTAACCACCGGGCGGCAAGCCCGACGATGGGGCCGATCACCTCCATGCCGTCGGCGCCGCCGAACAACGCATGCGCCGGATCATGCTCGGCCACCTCGGGATCCAATTCGGCGCCCGCCGGGATGTACGGCGGGTTGGCGACCAGCAGATCGACCTTGCCGTCGAGTTCCGGCAACAATCCCGGCGTCGTGACGTCGGCCGCGAGCACCTCGACCTGCGTGCCGGCCGCGTTGCGCCGGGTGTATTGCAGGGCGGCCGCCGAGTCGTCGATGGCGATCACCCGCGCGTCGGGGCGGTGCGCCGCCAGCGCGAGCGCCAGTGCGCCGGACCCGGTGCACAGATCCACGATCACGGGATCTTGTGGAAGTGCTTGCGCCAGAGCCCATTCCAGGAGCGATTCGGTCTCGGGCCGGGGTATGAACACACCCGGACCGACGGCCAGCAGCAGTGGACCGAATGCGGCGGTACCCACCAGATGCTGCAGCGGTACCCGCCGCGAGCGTGCTGCGATCAACTCGTCGAACGCCTCTTGGAAGGTCTCGCCAGGATCGTCGATGAGCATCAAGCGGCCCCGGTCGGTGCCTGCGACGTGGGCGGCCAGCAGTTCAGCATCGGTGCGCGCCGAGTCGATGCCCGCCGCGGCCAAGCTGTCGGCGGCCGTTTGGATGGCTCGCCGTAGATCGGTCGCGCCTTCCCCGCCGGGCCGGGTCATGCCTGCTGCAGCCTCGACTGCTTGTCAGCGGCGGCCAGCGCGTCGAACAGTGGGTCCAGCTCCCCGTCGAGCACCTGATCCAGGTTGTGCGCCTTGAAGTTGATCCGGTGATCGGCGATGCGGTTCTCGGGAAAGTTGTAGGTGCGGATGCGCTCGCTGCGGTCCACCGTGCGGATCTGGCTGGCGCGGTCCGCCGAGGCGTCGGCGTCGGCCTGTTCCTCGGCCAGCGCCTGCAGCCGCGCGGCCAGCACCTGCATGGCGCGGGCCTTGTTCTGCAGCTGGGAACGCTCGTTCTGGCAGGTCACCACGATGCCGGTCGGCAGATGCGTGATGCGGACCGCGGAGTCGGTGGTGTTGACGCCCTGGCCGCCCTTGCCCGACGAGCGGTACACGTCGATGCGCAGATCCGATTCGTCGATCTGGACCTGCTCGACCTCTTCGGGCTCCGGGTACACGAGCACACCTGCGGCGGACGTATGCACACGGCCCTGCGACTCGGTGACCGGGACACGCTGCACGCGGTGCACGCCGCCTTCGAACTTCAGCCGGGCCCACACGCCGTCGGCCGAATCGCCCTTGCTGCGGATGGACAGCGTCGCGTCCTTGTATCCGCCCAGGTCGGAGCTGGTTTCACCGAGCATCGTCACGGTCCAGCCGTGCCGTTCGGCGTAGCGGATGTACATGCGGGCCAGGTCGGCAGCGAACAGTGCCGACTCCTCGCCACCCTCGCCCGACTTGACCTCGAGCACTATGTCGTCGGCGTCGTGCGGGTCCCGCGGGGCCAGCAGATCGGTCAGCTGGGTGTCGAGTTCGGCGACGCGCGCCGTCAATTCGTCGACCTCTGCGGCGAAACTCGAGTCGTCGGCGGCAAGTTCGCGCGCGGCTTCGAGATCACCGCGGGCAGCTTCCAGCTTCCGATACGTGGCCACGACCGGTGAGAGCTGCGCGAACCGGCGTCCGACCTTGCGGGCAGCCGACGCGTCGGCGTGCAGGTTGGGATCGGCGAGCTGAAGTTCGAGGTCGGCGTGCTCGGCGAGGATCGCCTCGATAGCGGGTGCTGTTTCGGTCACGTCAACCTCCTCCTGACTTCCTGCTCAAACGAGAACGACGCCCGGATCTGACGCGAATGCGACAGATCGGGCGTCGTCGGCAAAGCTACTTGTCGGCCGCGGCCTTCTCGCCGGCCGGCTTGCGCTTGCCATAGCGCTTCTCGAAGCGGGCCACGCGGCCGCCGCTGTCGAGGATCTTCTGCTTGCCGGTGTAGAAGGGATGGCACTGCGAGCAGACCTCGACGACGATCTGTCCGCTGTTCTTCGTGCTGCGCGTAGTGAACGTGTTGCCACAACCGCAATGCACGGTGGTCTCGACATACTCAGGGTGAATGCCCGTTTTCATGGTTCCTCTTCAGTCGTTGGCCCGGGTCGCCCCTGTGGACGTGAACCGGGACCGAGGGTCGACGGTCCATTATGCCAGTTCGGCCGCCAGCAGCCTAAACGCGTGCTGGCCAGGCTCTATTCCACGCATCAAATGCGCACGTACACCGTTCCGTCGCGTTGCCACAGCACGCGGCCTGCCGGGTCGGTCCCGCGCGCGACCAGCTCGCGTTTGAGGATCTTGTTGGTGGCGGTGGTCGGCAGATCCTCGGCGAGCCACACGAAACGTGGCCAGGATTTGGGTGACAAGTCGGGTTGCGCGGCGAGGAATCTGCCGAACGCTTCCGGTGTCAGCTGCTGGTCGTCGCGCAGCACGATCGCGGCCATCACCTGGTCCCCGACAAACTCGTCCGGTACGGGATAGACCGCCACCCGGTTGATCACCGGCTGTCGCAACAGGATCCGTTCGATGGGCGCCGCCGTGATGTTCTCGCCGTCGACCCGCATCCAGTCCGCAGTGCGGCCCGCGAGATATATCCAGCCGTCGGCGTCGCGATAGGCGAGATCGCCCGACCAGTACATGCCGTGCCGGAGCCGTTCGTCGGTGGCGTCCTGATCGTTGTGGTAGCCGCGGAACATCCCGCTGCCGCCGGTGTTGACCAGCTCACCGATGGCCGCGTCGGCATTGACCAGGGCACCTGTGTCGTCGAAGCGCGCGACTTCGCATTCGGTGAGTGTCTCCGGATCGTAGATCGCGACGCCGGGAAAGCCCTTCCCCACACTGCCCGCCGGGCAGCCTTCCGAGCGGGTGATGATGATCGCGAGCTCGGTGGAGCCGAAACCGTCCCACACGCTGCAGCCGAACCGGCGGCTGAACTCGTCGATATCGCGGTCGGCGGCCTCGTTGCCGAAAGCCACCTTCAGCGGATTGTCGTGGTCGTCGGGCTGCTCGGCGGTGGCCAGGATGTACGCCAGCGGCTTGCCGACGTAGTTCATGTACGTCGCGTCGTACCTGCGGATGTCCGGCAGGAACCGCGATGCCGAGAAATCGGCGGGCGCCATCGCCGCACCGGAGGCCACCGCGACTCCCCATCCCGCGTACACCCCGTTGGAGTGGAACAACGGCATGGCCAGGTAGCAGGTATCCGCCGAGGTCAGCCCGTAGCGCTGGACCAGAGCTACCGCGGAGAACAGCACGATGGAGTGCGCCACCTCGACGGCCTTCGGCTCACCGCTGGTGCCCGAGGTGAAGATCATCATGAACGTGTCATCGGGCCCGACCTGGCGATACGGGACCAGCTCGCGTGCCGGCCACGCGGTCTGCGATACATCGATGACGGTGACGCCCGGCAGATCGACCCCGTCGAGCAGAGCGCGGTGCTGCGGGTCCACGAGCACGATCTGGCACTCGACCCTGGCGATGTCGCGGGCGAGTGCTTCGCCGCGGCGCGTGGTGTTGATGCCGCACAGCACATAGCCACCCAGCGCAGCGGCGGCCAGTGCCGTGAGCATGTCGGGGGTGTTCCCCATGAGCACGCCGACGTGGAGCGGCCGGGCGGGATCTGCGGCCGCGATCAAGGCCGCGGCCTGCGCGCGCGCCTGCGCGACGTGTTCGGCCCAGGTCCAGGTGCGGTCGCCGGATTTGATCGCGACAGTGTCCTGATCTGCACGTTCGCCCAGCAGCTGCTGCAGCGTTTCGGCCATTCGTCGCCCCCAAGGCTAGTGAACAGTTTTTCGAAACTGTCTACCATGGCTGTGGCGCCTGCCGGTAGCGTCAGGTACTTGGCACAATCATTACCACCGAGAATCGTCGCGACCAGGAGCCGCAGCAGTTGACCAGCACCACCGCCCCCCGCACCGTGCGTGATCGCCTGATCGACGCGGCGGAAGTCTGTCTGCGCGCCAAGGGCATCCGGGCGACCACGGTGTCGGAGGTGGCAGAGGCCGCCGGAGTGTCAAGAGGCTGGCTGTACCGCCACTTCCCCGACAAGGTCACCCTGCTCGGCGCGGCGATCGTGCGGCTCAACGAGGCGTACTGGTCTGAGGCGCACGCCATGCTCGCGCAGTACAACGGCCTCGACGAGAAGATCGCCGCAGGGGTCCGGCATGGCCGCACCGCCTACGACGATCCGGGCGCGTTGTTGATGAAGCTGCGGATGGAGGAACCCGACGAGTTCGCCGCGTGTGCGGGCGCAGGTGTGCAGGGCCTCGTGCCGGATCTCGCGGCGTTCTGGTCGCCGTACCTGGTCACCGCACGCGAAGCCGGTGAGATCCACCCCGACGCCGACATTGCCGAGGCTTCGGAATGGGTTGCGCGCGTATTGCTTTCGCTGGCGACCATGCCGGGCGAGCAACTCGACGCCAGTGACTACGACGCCGTACTGCTGCACGTGCGCCGCTACGTGATGCCCGGCCTCAAGGCCGACCCGGCGCTCTAGCCCTGCACAACGCACACTGCCCCGACACGCTGGGCGTGCGGGGCAGTGTTGCGTACGGCGGGTGGATTAGTCGACGTCCATCGAGCCCGGCGCGGTCTTGGACACCTGGACCAGGAACTCGTAGTTGTTCTTGGTCTTGCGCAGCTGGCTCATCAGCAGGTCGATGGCCTGATGGCTGTCGAGGCCCGACAGCACGCGGCGCAGCTTGTGCACGATCGCGAACTCGTCCGGCGACAGCAGCAGCTCGTCCTTGCGGGTGCCGGACGGGTTGACGTCGACGGCCGGGAAGACCCGGCGCTCGGCGATCTTGCGGTCCAGCTTGAGCTCGGCGTTGCCGGTGCCCTTGAACTCCTCGAAGATCACGGTGTCACCGGTGGAGCCGGTCTCGACCATCGCGGTGGCGATGATGGTCAGCGAGCCGCCGTGCTCGATGTTGCGTGCCGCGCCGAGGAACCGCTTGGGCGGGTACAGCGCGGTGGAATCCACACCACCGGAGAGAATGCGGCCTGAAGCCGGCGACGCGTTGTTGTACGCGCGGCCCAGCCGGGTGATCGAGTCGAGCAGCACGACGACGTCCTTGCCCTGCTCCACCAGGCGCTTGGCCCGCTCGATGGCCAGCTCGGCGGCCTGGGTGTGATCTGACGGCGGCCGGTCGAAGGTGGAGGCGATGACCTCACCCTTCACCGATCGCTGCATGTCGGTGACCTCTTCAGGCCGTTCGTCGACGAGCACCACCATGAGATGGCACTCCGGGTTGTTCTTGGTGATCGCGTTGGCGATGTCCTGCATGATCGTGGTCTTACCGGCCTTGGGCGGCGACACGATCAGCGCGCGCTGACCCTTGCCGATCGGCATGATCAGGTCGATGACGCGCGTGGTCAGACGCTCGGGCGTGGTCTCCAGGCGCAGCCGCTGGTTCGGGTACAGCGGCGTCAGCTTGGTGAAATCGGGCCGGTTCTTCGCGTTCTCGACCGGGCCACCGTTGACGCTGTCCAGGCGCACCAGCGGATTGAACTTCTGCCGCGGGTTCTGGCCGCCGCCCTCGCCTTCGCGGGGCACGCGGACCGCGCCGGTCACCGCGTCACCGCGACGCAGACCGTTCTTGCGCACCATGTTCATCGACACGTACACGTCGTTGGGACCGGCCAGGTAACCCGAAGTCCGGACGAACGCGTAGTTGTCGAGCACGTCGAGGATGCCCGCGACGGGCTGCACGACGTCGTCTTCTCGCAGCTCGGTCTCGTTGCGTCCGCCGCTTTCGCCTTCGCCGCCGCGCTCACCGCGCCGACGACGGTCCCGGAAGCGCCGACCGCGCCGGCCCTGACGACCGTCACCGTCGTCGTCCCCGGCATTTCCCCCGGCGTTGTTGCCGCCGCGGTTCTGCTGGTCGCCCTGCTGGTCAGAGCGCTCGTCGGCCGACTTGGTGTCCGCTTTGTCCGACGCGTCCTGCTTCTCGTGCTTGTCTTGCCGGTCCTGCCTGGCCGGCCGGTCCTGCTTGTCCTGTTTGGCGGGCTGGTCCTGCTGAGCAGGCTTTTCCTGCTCGGCGGGCTTGGCTTCCGCCTCGGCCGGCTTGGCGTCTTCGGCCTGCTTGGCCGGCTCGGCGTCGGCAGCCGGGGCTCCCGCCTGGCGGGACGAGCCACGGCGTTCGCGACGCGGACGCGCCGGCGCCTCGGCCGGAGCCTCGGTGTCGGACTTGACTTCGGCGCCGCGGCCGTTGGTCTCGCCCCGGTGGGCACGGATCGCGGCGATCAACTCGCTCTTGCGCAGACCCGACGCGCCTTCGACACCGATTTCCTTGGCCAGCGCGCGCAGCTCGGGCAGCACCATCGTCGACAGCGAGGCAGGCCGCGGGTTTGCGGCGCGGGCGTCGGACGTGGGCGCGGAGGGCGCAGCAGCCGGTGTCTCCACTGGAGCCGCTGCCGTCACGGCGTTCGACAGCTCTCCAGTGTCATTGCTGTTATCAGCCGTGAAGAGGTCCGTATCAGTCACGGATTTCCTTTCTTTCCCTCGCTGTTTACGTCGTGCGAGGGTTCCCCAAAGGTCGACACGCATTCAGCTGTACCGCTGAGCGTGTAGCTCGCACCGTCGCCTGTGCAACGGTGATCGCATGGGTTTGCCGTCGAACGGCGACCCGTTAGTCCACGAGTAGAACACAAGAAGTTTGGGTGGTCGTCCTAGTGTCTGCGCAGGCAGAGCCGCTGCGATTGCTGGACGACAGCGAGAATAGCCCGCTTTCAGGCGGGAAGCAAGCAACCCCCACGTGGGGCGTGTTACCTCAGTTGCGGACTGCAACACCCGACATCCACCGGACTCCGTCGCCCACCGACATCTCGCGCACCGTGAACCCGTTGGCAGTGCCGTATTGCAACGCCTCCGCAGGTAGACCAGCTTGGAAGCTCAGACCGAGCACGGATGGCCCGGCCCCTGAGAGCACTGCCGCTACTCCGTAACGTCGCAATATCCCCAGGTATTCCGACGAGGCGGGCATCGCCGCGGCACGCTGCGGTTGGTGCAGCACGTCCTGGGTGGCGTCCATCAGCAAATCGGGACGCTCGGTGAGCGCCACCATCAGCAACGCGACCCGGCTGATGTTGAAACGCGCGTCGACGTGGCTGACCTGTTCCGGCAGCAAGACTCGGGTCTCGGCAGTCGACGACCGCTGCTGCGGCACCGCGGAGAACAACCGGATGTCGGGATGGAGCCTGACGTGTGCGGCCGCGTAGCGCGGCTGCCCGCCTGCGACGCTCGGGGCATCCGTCCAGGACACCACCGCGCCGCCGAGCACCGCGGCGGCGGCGTTGTCCGGGTGGCCTTCGAATTCACTGGCGAGCTGGATCAGCTGATCCTCGCTCATGGGTTCCGAACCTGCCTGTGTCACAAGACCATTGACCACAGCCAGGCCGCCGACCACTGCGGCCGCAGATGAGCCCAGTCCGCGCGAATGCGGAATGTCGTTGCGGCAGCGCACAATCAGACCCGCGGCGGTGTAACCGGTGGCCCGCAGACCCGCTTCGATCGCGCGGACCACCAGATGCGTCGCATCCAGCGGCACCTGCCCCGCACCCTGCCCTTCGACCTCCACTTGGAGGCCGGATTCTGTTGTCTCGACCACGATCTCGTCGTACAGGCTGAGGGCAAGGCCCAGACTGTCAAAGCCCGGGCCCAGGTTCGCGCTCGATGCGGCGACGACGGAAGTGGCGGCGATGCCGACCGGCAGGGTTTGGCTC
Source organism: Mycolicibacterium brisbanense (assembly GCF_001570425.1). Taxonomy (GTDB): domain Bacteria; phylum Actinomycetota; class Actinomycetes; order Mycobacteriales; family Mycobacteriaceae; genus Mycobacterium; species Mycobacterium brisbanense. The sequence continues at coordinate 127,763 of NZ_BCSX01000004.1, read as the reverse complement.
ACAGATCAGACCAGTCCGAGCTTGGCGACGACGGCCATCGGATCGACGGGAACCGGGGTGACCGGCGGCACGCCACGCAGGGCGGTGTCCGGATCCTTGAGCCCGTTGCCGGTCACGGTGCACACCACGGTGGAACCCCGCTTGACCCAACCGTCCTCGATGGACTTGAGCAGGCCGGCGACGCTGGCCGCCGACGCGGGTTCGACGAATACGCCCTCGGTGCGCGCGATCAGGTGGTAAGCCGCCAGGATCTCTTCGTCGGTGGCAGCCAGGAACCGCCCGTTGGACTCCTGCTGAGCCTCTACCGCGGTGTTCCACGATGCGGGCGCGCCGATGCGGATGGCGGTGGCGATCGTCTCGGGTTCCTTGACGGGTTCGCCGAGCACCAGCGGCGCGGCACCGGCGGCCTGCGTGCCCAGCATGCGCGGCAGCCGGTCGGTCAGCCCGTCCCGGTGGTACTCGTTGTAGCCCTTCCAGTACGCGGTGATGTTGCCCGCGTTACCGACCGGCAGTGCATGGACGTCGGGGGCGGTGCCCAGCGCGTCGACGATCTCGAATGCCGCGGTTTTCTGGCCCTCGATGCGGTACGGGTTGACCGAGTTGACCAACGCGATGGTCGGGTAGTCCGCGGTCAGCTTGCGGGCCAGCTCCAGGCAGTCGTCGAAGTTGCCGTCGATCTGAATGATCTTGGCGCCGTGCATGACCGCCTGGGCGAGCTTGCCCATCGCGATCTTGCCCTGCGGCACCAGCACCGCGCAGGTGATGCCCGCCCGCGCCGCGTACGCCGCGGCCGACGCCGAGGTGTTGCCGGTCGACGCGCACAGCACGGCCTGCTGGCCGCGCGCCACGGATTCGGTGACGGCGACGGTCATGCCGCGGTCCTTGAACGACCCCGTCGGGTTGAGCCCCTCGACCTTGAGATGCACTGTGCAGCCGGTCTGTTCGGAGATGCGCTTGGCATGGATGAGCGGGGTTCCACCCTCCAGCAGCGTGATCGGCGTCCAGTCGTCACCGATCGGCAGCCGGGCGCGGTAGGCCTCGATCAGCCCCGGCCACGGCCGGTGCACAGCCTGCTCCGGACTGGCTTGTCCTTCTTGCATGCGGGAGCTCATGCGTCTGTTCCTTCCATACGAAGCACGCTGTTGATGGTCTGCACCACGTCGAGATCGGCGAGGGCCTCGACGGTTTCGGACAAGGCCGCGTCGGTCGCCTGGTGAGTCACCACGACGATGCGTGCGCCGCACGGCGATCCTTCGTCGTCGACCATGCCCTCCTGCCGCACCTCGGCGATGCTGACCTCACGTTTGCTGAATTCGGCTGCGACCGCGGACAATACGCCCGGACGGTCGGCAACGTTCATGTTCACGTAGTAGCGGGTCGGGATGAAACCGATGGGCGCGATCTTGAGCTTGGCGTACTTGGACTCACGCGGTCCGCGGCCGCCCTGCACGCGGTTGCGCGCGGCCATCACCAGATCACCCATCACTGCCGACGCGGTCGGCGCTCCGCCTGCGCCCTGCCCGTAGAACATCAGCCGGCCCGCGGCCTCGGCCTCGACCACGACGGCGTTGAACGCGCCGTTGACCGCGGCCAGCGGATGCGTCAGTGGCACCAGCGCCGGATAGACTCGAGCCGAAACCCGTTGCTTGCCTTCGTCAGTGGAGATCCGTTCGCAGATCGCCAAGAGCTTGATGGTGCAGCCGAGCGCCCGGGCGGACGCGAAGTCCTCGGCGCTGACCTTGGTGATGCCCTCGCGGTAGACGTCGTCGGCGGTCACCCGGGTGTGGAACGCGATCGACGCGAGGATCGCGGCCTTGGCGGCGGCGTCATAGCCCTCGACGTCCGCGGTGGGATCGGCCTCGGCGTAGCCCAGCGCGCTGGCATCGGCCAGCGCGCTCGCGTAATCCGCACCGGTGCTGTCCATCTCGGAAAGGATGTAGTTGGTGGTGCCGTTGACGATGCCCGCCACTCGCACCACGCTGTCACCGGCAAGCGACTGCGTCAGCGGGCGGATCACCGGGATGGCGCCTGCTACCGCCGCCTCGAAATACAGGTCGACACGGGCGTTCTCGGCCGCTTGGGCCAACTCACCGGTGGACTGCGCCATCAGCGCCTTGTTCGCGGTGACCACCGACTTGCCCTGTTCGAGCGCCGAGAGAATCGCCTTGCGGGCGGGCTCGACCGGGCCCATCACCTCGACGACGATGTCGACGTCATCGCGCGATACCAACGCGTCGATGTCGTCGGTGAGCAGATCGGCGGAAATGCCACGGTCGCCGGACACCCGGCGCACACCGACACCGCGCAATTCAAGCGGCGCACCGATGCGCGCCTCGAGGTCCGGGGCGCTCTCGTTGATGATGCGCACAACTTCGCTGCCGACGTTGCCCAAACCCAATACCGCTACGCCGATCGACTTCTTGCCGCTCATACGTCGCTCACCTCCAGACTCAACAGATCAGTGACGGTCTCCCGCCGCAACACCAGCCGCGCGCGGCCGTCCTTGACCGCAACCACCGCTGGGCGACCGAGCAGGTTGTACCGGCTCGACATCGAATAGCAGTAGGCACCGGTCGCAGCTACACCGAGCAGATCGCCCGGCGCGACGTCGTCGGACACCCACGTGTCGCGAACGACGATATCGCCTGTCTCACAGTGCTTTCCGACAATCCTCGCCAGCGCCGCGGGCGCCTCGCTGGCCCGCGATACCAGCCGGGCGTCGTACTCCGCGGCGTACAGGGAGGTGCGGATGTTGTCGCTCATCCCGCCGTCGACGCTGACGTAGCGCCGCTGCGCCGTCGGGCCGATGGCGACATCCTTGACGGTGCCGACCTCATAGAGCGTGATGGTGCCTGGGCCGGCAATCGCGCGGCCCGGCTCGACCACCAGTTTCGGCGCGGGCAGGCCCACAGCGGCCGACTCGTGGCGCACGATGGCCATGAGCTTGTCGGCCAGCTCGTCCATCGGCGGCGGATCGTCGTCGGGAAGATAGGAAATACCCAGTCCCCCACCGAGATCCACGATCGAGATCTGCGCGGTCTTCTCGACGCCGAACTCGGCCACCACATCTCGCAGCAGACCGATGACCCGATGTGCGGCCAGTTCGAAACCGTCCACGTCGAAGATCTGCGAGCCGATATGGCTGTGCAGACCCACCAGGCGCAGATTGTCGGTGGCGAACACGCGGCGCACGGCGTCCATCGCGGCGCCGCTGGCCAGCGACAGCCCGAACTTCTGATCCTCGTGCGCGGTGGAGATGAACTCGTGGGTGTGTGCCTCGACACCGACGGTGACGCGCACCAGCACGTCCTGGACGATGCCCGCCGCACCGGCGATGGCGTCCAGGCGCTCGATCTCGATCACGGAGTCGACCACCACGTGGCCCACCCCCGCGTTGACCGCCGTTGTGAGTTCCTCGACGGACTTGTTGTTGCCGTGCATGGTGATTCGCTGCGCGGGGAAGCCGGCGTGCAACGCGACGGCCAGTTCGCCGCCCGTCGCGACGTCCAGTGAGAGGCCTTCCTGATCGACCCAGCGCGCGATCTCGCTGCAGAGGAACGCCTTGGCGGCGTAGTGCACGTACTCGCCGCCGCCGAAGGCCGCGGCGATATCGCGGCAGCGCGACCGGAAGTCGTCCTCGTCGATCACGAACAGCGGGGTGCCGAATTCGGCCGCCAGATCGGTGACCGTGACCCCCGCGATGGACACCACGCCGTCAGCACCGCGAACCAGGTTGCGGGGCCACACATTCGGGGCGAGCAGCAGAAGCTCTTCCGGAGTCTGCGGCCGTGCGGGCGCCCCGGGGTGGTGGATCTCATCGGCGTGCCGGGGGCCGGCCGGATGTGCGCTCACATCCGCTCCGGTGCGGTGACGCCAAGGATGGCAAGGCCGTTGGCGATCACCTGGCGGGTGGCCTGGCACAGCGCCAGCCGCGCCGAGTTCAGCTCGCTCGGTTCTTCGTCGCCCTGCGGCAGCACCCGGCAGGCGTCGTAGAACCGGTGGTAGTCACCGGCCAGATCTTCCAGGTACCGGCACACGCGATGCGGTTCACGCAGCGCCGCAGCGGCTTTCAGCACACGCGGGAACTCACCGAGGTTGCGGATCAGCGTGCCCTCTTTGTCGTGGTTGAGCAGATCGAGCTTGTCGGTGCTGGCGACCACTCCCAGGTCGGCGGCGTTGCGGGCCAGCGCCGACAACCGAGCATGCGCGTATTGCACGTAGTACACCGGGTTTTCGTTGGACGCGCTCGACCACAGGGCCAGGTCGATGTCGATCGGGGTGTCCACCGACGAACGGATCAGCGAGTACCGCGCGGCGTCCACGCCGATGGCCTCGACCAGGTCGTCGAGCGTGATGACCGTGCCGGCCCGCTTACTCATCCGCAACGGCTGCCCGTCGCGCACCAGGTTGACCATCTGACCGATGAGCACCTCGACGGTGTCCGGGTCGTCGCCCAGCGCCGCAGCGGCGGCCTTGAGCCGGGCGATGTAGCCGTGGTGGTCGGCGCCGAGCATGTAGATGCACAAATCGAAACCACGCTGGCGCTTGTCCAGGTAGTAGGCCAGGTCGCCGGCGATGTAGGCCGGGTTGCCGTCGCTCTTGATGACGACGCGGTCCTTGTCGTCACCGAACTCGGTGGTGCGCAACCACGTTGCGCCGTCCTTTTCGTAGATGTTGCCGGTCTCACGCAACTTGGCGATGGCCTGCTCGACGCGACCCGAGGTGTGCATCGAATCCTCGTGCGTGTAGACGTCGAAGTCGGTGCCGAACTCGTGCAGCGACTCCTTGATGTGGGTGAACATCAGGTCGACGCCGACCTCGCGGAAGGCTTCCTGCTGCTGATCGGCGGGCAGGCTCAGCGCATCGGGCCGCTCGGCCAGCACGGCCGCGGCGATGTCGTTGATGTAGGTGCCCGCGTACCCGTCCTCCGGCGTCGGCTCCCCCTTGGCCGCGGCGACCAGCGACCGCGCGAACCGGTCGATCTGCGCGCCGTGGTCGTTGAAGTAGTACTCGCGGGTGACGTCGGCGCCCTGGGTGGACAGCAGCCGTCCCAGCGCGTCACCGACGGCGGCCCAGCGGGTGCCGCCGATGTGGATGGGACCGGTCGGGTTGGCCGAGACGAACTCGAGGTTGATCTTCTGGGCGAGCTCGGCGGAGTTTCCATACGCGTCACCCGCGGCGAGCACGTTGGTGACGATGACGCCCTGCGCGGACGCCTCGATGCGCAGATTGACGAACCCCGGCCCGGCGACCTCGGCCGCGGCGATGCCATCGGTGCTGCTCAGAGCCGTCGCCAGCCAGCCGGCCAGCTCGCGGGGATTGACGCCGACCTTCTTGGCCAGCTGCAATGCGATGTTTGTGGCGTAGTCGCCGTGCTCAGGGTTGCGCGGGCGCTCGACCGTGACAGTGGCCGGCAGCGCGGCGGGGTCCAGGTCATGGTCGGTCAACACTGCCGCAGCAGTGGCCTTGAGCAGCTCGGCGAGGTCGGCGGGGGTCACGGGGGTCCATCCTATGGCCTGGGCATTCACGCCCCGAATCGGTGTTCCGGTTCTGATGCGCTACGCTATGCACGCCCAATGGCACAGATGTCTCGGACAGCCCGTTGACACTGCGCCCCCGTAGCTCAGGGGATAGAGCGTCTGCCTCCGGAGCAGAAGGCCGCAGGTTCGAATCCTGCCGGGGGCACTCTTCAAAACCGGCGTTTAGCAGCGCATTCGCTCGACACGTCCGTTACCGATCGAGCACAAGCCGTCTCACTCTCCCCGGCAGGGTCCCGCGAATGGCACAGATCCGCGTGCCCGCGCCGACCATGGGCACCGGGGCTGGTGCTCGTTCTCGCCGATCCCGCTGAAGCAGAACCGATTCGGAGTTGGGGCCAGCAGTCAGCCCAGTTCCCCACGGTTGCCCTCGTCGGGCAACCGTGGGGTTAGTTGCTCAACGATGTCCACCACCGCCGCCGTGGTCTCCGCCATTGAACCCTGGTGCAGCCAGCTCCGGTTGGGTGAGCTGGTAGGGGGGCGGCGCGACGACTTGAGGGGCAAACTCATCGCCCCCCGTTGGAGCTTCCTCGGCGGGTGGTGGGGCGATGATCTCGGAGGACTCGCCTGCCGTGTCTGGCGGGCCACCAGGGACGCCACCCTCCGGGGCGCCGGACACCCAAACCAGAAGGTCCTGAACGCCGTCGTTGTAGACGACGCTGTTCGGCGGATCGCCCACTACGTCGAAGTAGAGTGTGCCGGTCGTCGTCCCGCCAGGCGGTGCCGGCGGCACGCCCCCGCCGATGACCCGGTAGTTCGCCCCGCTCTCGGCGCGGGCGTTGAACAGCGGGATCAACGGGGTGGCCCAGCCTCCGAGCCCTGAGACTTTCACGATCGCTGCATACAGTTGGCCGTTGTGCGGCACGGGGTCCGAACTCGGGGCAAGGCCCTTGACCGTGTAGCCGATCATCGGGGCACCGGTGCCGTAGTCGTTCAGCGTCTCCTGCTGGCCGTACGGCCTGATGTTGTTGGCCGCAGAGGCGGGGCCCGCCGTAGCGCCGGCCATGCCGACCCCGATCGCGGCGATGCCAACGGGCGCCGCAAGCTTGTTGATCTTCACCCGTATCTCCCCTTCCCAACGCCCAGGCTGTGTCCATCGCGGAGGGTACCTCGCCGCGCCACTGTCCAAATGCAACTTGCCGCAATTGGATCAGTGATGTTCCTGGCCTTCACCCGGATTTTCGACCCGCGCGACGATCACCGCAATGGATCGGTACCGGCAACGACGAAACTCGTTGCCGGTCTTACTCCTTCAGCGCTTGATCAACTGTCGCGTGGAGTGACGCTGCTGCCTTGCCTTCAGGAGACTCGCCCCAGCCGCCGCAAGGCCCTCCGCAATCGAGTAGTCGACTACTCGAGGGTGTGCTGCCCGCCCGAGCCGATACTTGTCGTGCCACGGTTCTTGGCCCGGCTGAGTGGCGTATCGCAGCTGAGGCGAAGGCCCGCCGTTCACTGATACTTACCTGAGAGTGGAGCAGCCATGCAGGTGCGAGAAGTACCGCAGATCACTACATTTGACGTTCCACCGGATCGCTGGGACCCCGCGGCGGCCTCCGACCAGGATCTGATGCGGTACGGCTTTCCGAAACGTCCGGCAGACCCGCGGCAGCGTGAGCGCTACGACCGGCTCCTCGCGGATCTGCGGGGCATGAAGGTCGTGACGGCCGAGGTCGAACTTCATCCCGAAGGGCTCCCCGGCCGGCGCCCGACGCTGAGGTTCGCCGACAACGCCGCGTGGTGCGGCGCGGTCGTCTCACCACCTCAGGGAGACTCGTTCGACTGGGTGCTCGGCGAGTGGACCGTGCCCCACGTCGGGGTACCGACCGATGATCAGAGCTACTACTGCGCGAACTGGGTGGGAATCGGCGGGTTTCACCCGGGCTCCGATGTGTGCCAGGCAGGCATCGCGTCGAAGAGCTCGGTCGGGTCGGGCGGCAACATCAACGCCGGGCCGGTCGACCTGTACGCGTGGGTGGAATGGGTTCCCGCCCAATCGGTCACGATCTCCAACTTCGTCGTCACCGTCGGTGATGCGATCACGATCATCGTCGTGCCGGATGGGGCGGCATCCACCACGGCATCGGTGTTGTACGTCAACAGGACCCGCTCGACGGTCACTTCCCTGACAATCGGCAAACCCGGTGGCGCCAAGTGGCGCGCAGACTCGGCGGAGTGGGTCGTGGAGCGGCCCGAGTCGGGGCCGTCCGTCAACCCCAGCCTCACCCAACTGGCCGACTTCGGGACGCTGACGTTCGATGTTGCCGACTCCGGCACGCACAGTGGCTTGGCGCTCGGAGCCGGTACGGGCAAGACACTCAACATGTTCGACGACCGCGGCCGCATCATCGCGAAGGCATCGCTGCCCGGTTCCACGACCGTGCGCTGCACCTACGTCAACCCGTGGGTGGGCTGGTCCCAGATCCGATCGGGCGTGTTCAGCGATCTGACCCCGGTCGGCGCGGCGGCGGACGGTTCGAACATCGACTTGTATGCGGTCGGACAGGACGGGCCGGTCTACACGAGCTGGTGGCGCGGTGGCCCACACTGGTCGAACTGGATACCGGTGCGCCCCATGTCATTTCCTCAGGGGGCGCCGATCACCGCGCTGGCTCGCGGCTCGGATCGCGATCTGTATGCGGTGCACGACGATTCTCGGGTGTACACAGCATGGTGGCGAGGGGGTCCCCACTGGAGTGGTTGGGCACCCATCGGTCACCGGCAGTTCGCACCTGGAACGCGCGTCAGCGCACTGGCACGCGGTGGAAATATCGACCTGTATGCAGTGGCCACCGACGGTCGCGTGTACTCAGCATGGTGGCGGGGCGGACCGAATTGGGGCGGCTGGGCGACGATCGGTAGCGGGGTGTTCTCGCCGTCGACGCCGGTGACGGCGGTCCTTCGCGAAGACGAAATTCATCTGGTCGCGGTCGGAACCGACGGCGCTGTCTACTCCGCCTGGTGGGGACAGGGCGACGGCTGGCACGACTGGACGCCGATCGGCTCTGGCACCTTCAGCCAGACGACTCCGATCGCAGCGGCGGTGCGCGGCAAGAACATCGACCTGTTCGGTGTCGGCATGGACGGCGCCGATTCGGCTGTGTACTCGGCGGGGTGGCGTGAGGGCGAAGGCTGGCGCGACTGGCAACCAGTCGGCACCGGGCTGTTCGCCCAGCTGACCCCGCTCACAGCCGTGGCTCGCGGCACCAACCTGGATCTGTTCGGTGTCGGTACCGACGGCGGTGTCTACACCGCCTGGTGGCGAGCCGGCGCCGCCGGCTGGGAGGGATGGAACGAGGTGGGCGGTGCCCAGTTCAGCCAGAAGAGTCACGTCGCCGCGGTCACGCACGACGACACGGATATCGACTTGTACGCGGTCGACCCGAACGGCCATGTGCTGACCGCGTGGTTGAACCTGCCCTAGACGCGCCTCGCAGCGGGGAACCGGCGGTGCAGTTCATCGATCAATCGATGCTCGTGGTACAGCTCGTGGCGTAGGTCTGCGGCCGCGCGGCGGTGGTGCGAACTGACGCCGGCATGCGCACGGGCGAGTCGGCGTTCGGCTGCTTCGAGCTTCGATGACGTGTCGTTCACCTGCTCCCACAGCGCGGCCAGCAGAACGCGGGCCTGGGCGGTGTTTGCGTCGTCCACGCAACGCATCGTCGCATTGTTGTCGCGGTCTCGCGACTCGGGTGACGATGACCTCGTTCCAGAACCGGCGGCGCCAATTGTTTGCTGTAACAACAAGTCCGCGACTTGTTTTGCTCATTGTCGCCACGCCGACAGGGATGTCAATCCGGACCGGAGAAGAGTAGGCTCCATTACCGCGACCAGGTGCGAACAATCGCGCAGGACCTGGCCGGGGTCGGACTGGCTATGAACGAGGTGGCGCCACCCATGAAACTCAAGCGAACATTTGCCAAAGCCGCTATCGCCGGAGGGTTGGGCATCGCCGCCCTCGGCCTGAGCGCCGGTATCGGGCATGCCGCTCCCACGTCGCAGGACCTGTCGACAACGACGTTCGTACAGGGCTGGGGCTGGGGGCATCACGGCTGGGGCCCGGGCTGGGGACAACCGTGGTACTGGGGTCCGCCGCCACCTCCGCCGCCGCCGCCGTGGGGCTACCCTGGCTACGGCTACGCAGGCTGGGGCGGCGGTTGGGGCTGCTGACCGCTGCCATCCGGCACGTCACAACCCGAACGCGTTGCCCTGGACCAGGATCCGTAGCCCGATGCCGATGAGGATGACGGGCAGGACGATGTGCCCCCACCGCGACAGCGCTGTCGCGATGGCGGGCCTGCCTGCGAGGTAGTAGCCCGCAGCGCACCAGATCGCGACGCCGACGAGGAACACCGCGACGTAGCCGACGATGCTGCTGATGCCCGCGACCGCGAACACCGGGACGTAGACGCCGATGTTGTCTCCGCCGTTGGCGAAGGTCACCACAGCGACGTGAAGTAGGCCGACGCCGTCGTCGCGATCGACGTCGTGGGCCGGCTCGTGTCGTGAGCGCCACGCCATCCAGCCCGCGCGGATGCCCAGGGCGACCGGAAGCAGTCCGAGGTACGGGACGGCATCGTCCGGCAGGAGCGTCGCGCCCAGTGCGCCGAGCACCGAAACGGCGACGATCGCGCTGAACCCCAGATACTGACCGGCGACAACACGCGTCACTGCCGGCCGTCTGCCTGCGGCCCTGCCGAAGAAGACCGTCAGCATCACCATGTCGTCGACATTGGTGACCGCGAACATCGCGGCAGCTTGGCCGACAAGTGCCAGTTCCACCGCCGCGACACTAGAGCACCGTCAGTCGACGATCAGTGCGGTACCGCGAAACCCTCCGGCGTCGTGAAGGTGAACGGCGGTGTCGCCACCGAGGTCGCAGGCGACTTTTCGGCCGTCGTTTGAGTGACGGTCTGGCCGGTCGTCATCTCGGGTTGCGACTGCATCTGCAGGCCGCCGGACGCACCGCTCGCGAGCAGCCCGACAGCGCCCATCGCCACCACGGCGGCCAGCCCAACGCCGGCCGAAACGGTCTTGAGCCGTCTCTGATTGTTCTTCAATTGCACCTCTGACCACCCCACTTGGTCACCGGTAACCCCGCCCGGGTTGAGCGGGTCTTACCAATTGCAATCAACGGCCCACAGCGGTTATTCCAAGACTTCCCAACTTTTTCGATCCGCGTCCACAGCCAGCAGGCACGAAACAGCCAGCAGAGAGCCAGTTTTCGCAAGTCAGGCGGACATTTGGCCGCCGCGGGCCCCACTATCGGAGCGCGTTGATTCTCCGTTCGATGGCGGCCACCGTGTGCTCGGCCCATCGAATGTTCTCCTGCTCGAACGAGATTCCCCGCAGCAGGGTCAGGTAGGGGCCCACCCGCTCGGCCTCGTTGAGGTACTGCTCCTCGGTGCGCCCATCCAGCAGAACCGCCCGGCCCCGTTCGTAGCGAGCGAGTTTCACCGTCGCGCGTTGCGCGAATTCAGCAACCAGGTCGCGCACCGCGGCGGCGTCACCGGCATCCAACGCCGCCACCTTGACCAGTAGCTCGTCGCGCAGCATCGAGGGTTTGGGCGGCGTGGCAGTGAACTGCCGCAATGCGGCGCGGCCAGTGTCGGTCAGGGAGTACATCCGCTTGTTCGGGCGCCTGTCCTGCTGGACCACACGGGCCTGGATCAGTCCGTCCTCGGCCAACCGGTCGAGCTCGCGGTAGAGCTGCTGGGGCGTGGCCATCCAGAAGTTGGCCACCGAGGCGTCGAACGCCTTGGCCAGGTCGTAGCCCGACGATTCGCCGTCGAGCAAGGCGGCGAGCACCGCATCACGAAGCGCCACGCCGGGGATCGTACAACATGAATAGTCACCTAATTGACTATTCGGCCTCTAGACAGCGAGGCCATCCACCGTTACCGTGGCTCCAATACTCAACAAATTGACTATGTGAGGTGTGGGATGCATCCGTTCCGACAGGCCGTCGAAGCCCGCGACGAAGAGGCCATGGCCGCCCTGCTGGCCGACGACGTGGTGTTCACCAGTCCCGTGGCCTTCAAGCCCTACCCCGGCAAGCCGATCACCGCCGCGATCCTGCGCGGGGTCATGCGGGTGTTCGAGGACTTCCACTACATCCGCGAGATCGCCGACGCCGGCGGCCGGGATCATGCCCTGGTGTTCGAGGCGAACGTGGCCGGTAAGAAGATCACGGGATGCGACTTCCTGCACATGAACGACGACGGCCTGATCGATGACTTCATGGTGATGGTGCGGCCGTTGTCGGGCGCGCAGGCGTTGTCCGAGGCGATGGCGGCACAGTTCGGCCGCATCCAGGCCGAGGCCCTCGACGAGATCAGCGCCAAGCAGGCCTAGCCGCGACGAGACGGAGGACTCCCATCATGCGCATCGGTTTGGGCATCAACTACGCAGGCGGATTCAAGGACGTCGCGGCCGAGGTCGCCGACCTGGAACGGGCCGGCATCGATATTATCTTTGTGCCAGAGGCATATTCGTTCGACGCAGTCAGCGCGCTCGGCTATCTGGCCGCCTGCACCGAGCGGGTTCAACTGGCTTCGGGCATCCTGCAGATCTACACCCGCACGCCCACGCTGACTGCGATGACGGCCGCCGGATTGGACTACGTGTCCGACGGCAGATTCATCCTGGGCCTGGGCGCCTCTGGACCGCAGGTCATCGAAGGCTTCCACGGTGTGCCCTACGACGCCCCGATCGCGCGTACCCGCGAGATCATCGACATCTGCCGCCGCGTGTGGCGTCGAGAGGCTCTCGAGTTCGTTGGTGACCACTACACCATTCCGCTCCCGGCTGACCGCGGGACGGGCCTGGGCAAGGCCTTGAAACTCATCAATCATCCAGTCCGCGAACGTATTCCGATCTTGCTCGCCGCTCTGGGGCCGAAGAATGTCGAGCTGGCTGCCGAGGCCGCCGAGGGTTGGCAGCCGATCTTCTACCTGCCCGAGAAAGCCGGCGAGGTCTGGGGTGACGCTCTGGCCACCGGGCAGGCCAGACGCGATCCCGCGCTAGGGCCGCTCGAGGTCTACGCCAGCCCGGTGCTGGCCATCGGTGACGACGTCGAGCCGCTGCGCGAATTCGTCAAACCCCATGTGGCGCTGTATATCGGCGGCATGGGCGCCAAGGAGAAGAATTTCTATCACCGCCTGGCGACCCGCTATGGCTATGGCGCACAGGCTGATCGGATCCAGGAGCTGTACCTGGCCGGTGACAAGGACGCCGCGGCCAAGGCCGTTCCCGACGAGCTTATCCGGGACATCTCCCTGATCGGACCCGCCGGGTTCGTCAAGGAACGCGTGCAGGCCTTCCGAGAATCTGGTGTCACGGTGCTCAACGTGGTCCCGATCGCCGCGACGACCGCCGACCGGGTGAGGCTCATCGAGCAGTTGCGCGACCTCACAAACGAGTAGTCCACTACTCAATCCAGCGCGCTTTCGGCGGCCTAGCGTTTCGCACATGCCTTCCGAACAGCACGTCATCGATCACGTGATCGCCACTTACGGGCCGATCATCAATCTCGCCGAGCGCCCCGAGACGCTCATCGAGATCATGCGCCGCTACGTCCTGGACGATCTCGACGGAGGACTCCCGGGCGGAACACCGCCGCCTCCTCCGCCGGATCCATGCAAGGTCTTGGAGGAGGTCACGCTCAACGAGGTGATGCGCCAGCTACTCAAGCTCAGCCGGGACGTCGCCGCGCTCAACAAACGACTCGACGCGCGCTGACCATGTCAGGGCTGCCCCGGATCTACGTGCAGATCCCCGCATATCGCGACACCGAACTACCCAAGACGCTGCTGGACCTGTACGGCAAGGCCGCGGCACCGGAACGGTTGCGTACGTGCGTGATCTGGCAGCACGCCGCGCACGAGTCGCTGCCACCCGAGGTGTGGGAGCTGCCGGGGATCGAGATCGTCGACATCGACGCCGACCGCAGCCGGGGCTGCAACTGGGCCCGCTCCATGGCCCAACAACGTTGGCAGGACGAGGAATACACCCTCATCATCGACTCGCACCACCGGTTCGCCCGTGGCTGGGACGATTCGGCGATCGCGATGCACCGGCAGCTGCACGAGCAGGGTGTCCGTAAACCGTTGCTGACGGCCTATCTACCGGCCTACGACCCCCAACGTGAACCCGGTGCGCGGCGTAAAAGGCCGTATCGGATCATCCCCTATGGCCGGGACCGTGGCATCCTCACCAAGCTGGCCAGCACACCCATACCGTGGTGGACGAGCCTCACCGAACCCGTCGTCGCGGACTTCGTGTCACTGCACTTCATCTTCACCGCAGGCGAATTCAATCGCGATATCCGCTTCAGCCCCCGCATCTACTTCTTCGGTGACGAGGTGGTGACCAGCGTCCGGGCGTATACCCACGGGTACGACCTGTATCACCCGCACCGCATCCTGGGCTGGCATTGCTTCGACCGGGCCGGCCGGATACCGCACTGGAACGACCATCCCGACTGGCACCGCCAGCACGAGCGATCACTGTCGGTGATGCGCCGGTTCTTCGCCGGTGACTACATCGACGACGTGCTCGTCCTGGGCACCGAAAGGACTGTCGCGGAGTACGAAAGCCACACTCTCACACCGTTGGTCGCCCTTCGATGACCACGCTCGCGCAACGCCTGGAGCACGACCGCATCGCGTGGGACGACGACTTCCTCACCGCACAGGAGTGTGCGGCGTTCGTCGAAGGACTCGAGTTTGCGTTGTGGCGGCGCAGTTCGGTGGTCTCACGCTCACCGGCCGGCCATCTGAAATCCTTCCAGTCGTCGCGCCGGACCAGCGAATCGACCACGCAGTACTGGTTTCCCGATGAGTTGAGGCCACGGCTGGCCGATCTGGAATCGGCGGTGTGCACCGCGCTCGACGTCGACGCGGCACGCCTCGAATACTGGCAGGCATTACGTTACGGGTACCGCACAGGCTTCAAACGCCACCACGACGCGGGGTTGTTCGCGGCCGAGCCGGGCGGTGAACGCGCCACCACCGTACTGCTGTACCTGCACTCGCCCGACGTAGGCGGAAGCACCTGGTTTCCGCACCTTCACCTCAGTGTGGCCGCCCGCGCGGGTCGCCTGCTGGCCTGGAAGAACCTGGCGCCAGACGGATCTCCGGATCCCGCGATGGACCATGTGGCGCGGCAGGTACGCAAGGGCCGCAAGATCGCCCTGACGACATGGGCCAGGATGAACCACGGAGCGCGTCAATAACGCTACATGCGCAGGTCGCCGCACCTACGATGCGATCGTGAGCCAGCCCCCGGTCGCCACGTCACCCGACGCGGGCGGCACCGCGCTCTCGCAACGCCAGATCGTGTTCATGGTTGCCGCGCTCGTCGCGTCGGTGATCTCGTTTCAGCTCAACGCCACCATGGTGGCGCCGGCCTACCACGCCATCACCGCCGAGCTGGGTCCCAATGCATTCGTGGCGATGTCGACGTACTTCTACCTCGCCGGGGCCATCGCCAACGTGGTCCTGATCCGGTGGAGCGACTACATCGGCCGCAAACGCGTGCTGCTCGCCATCATGATCGTGCTGTGCCTCGGCACGGTGCTGTGCATCGTGTCCACCTCGTTGCCGCTGTTCGTGCTGGGCCGCGCCTTGCAAGGTGGGTCGAACATCACCTTCGGGCTGGCGTTCCTCATCATGCGTGAGCGACTCAGTGGCCCGATGTTCGGCGTGTGTTGCGGCGTGATCTCCTCGATCAACGGCGGCGTGGCCGGCGGCGACGCCCTTCTGGGCGGACTGATGGTCGATCATCTCGGCTTCCGGTCGATCTTCGTACTGATCCTCGTCGTGGGTCTGCTCGGGCTCGGATTCGCCTGGAAATCAGTGCCTTCCGATGATCCCGGCAGCCGTTCGACGGGCCGGATGGACTGGTTGGGTGCGGCGCTCATCTCATTGACAGCGGCGGGCATCGACCTGTTCTTCGGCGCAGGCGGTCACCAGGGCTGGACCTCGGGGTCCGCGCTGATGTGGATCGCCGTCGCCGTGCTCGCCCTGATTGCGCTCGTCGTCGTCGACAGCCGGGTGGCGCACCCGCTGATGGCCATCAAACACATGCGCTCACGTGAGGCGTGGCCGCTGATCATCGTGACCATCCTGGTGATGGGTTCCTTCATGGTGGTCACTGGCTTCCTGGTTCCTACGCTGGCCGAGGACACCGACTCGGGCTTCGGCCACAACGCCACCATGACGGCACTGCTGTTCCTCACGCCGGCGTCGATCGTCCAGGTCATCGCCGGCCCGTTCGTCGGCAGACTCGCGGTCCGCATCGGGTTCGTCACCGTGCTGCGGGCGGGAATCGTGCTCTCCGTTGCCGTTACTGCCCTGCTGGCGGTGTTCGCCAAACAGGAGAACGTCTTCATCGGACTGATGGTGCTCTACGGGCTGGCGTTCAACGCCGTGCTGTTGACGGCGATGAGCTCGCTGGGCGTCATCCAGGCCTCCGACGAGGAGCCGGGCGCCTTGCCGGGCATCGCCAACGCCAGCTACGGCATCGGCGCGTCACTCGGATTCGCCTGGGCAGGACCGATTGTCGGGTCCGGCACCGATACGACCTTTCAGCACGCGTTCTGGGTCTGTATGGCCATCGGTACGGTCGCCTTGGTGTTCAGCGTCGTCCTGAAACCCAGACCGGGCCCGTTGGTGGCGACGGTCGGGCTGTCCCACTAGAGACTCAAGCGAAGTCGGCCACCACCTCGGCCACTTTGCGTACCTGATCGAGATCCGAACTCGTCGGGATCAGATGCAGCTCGTCGGTACCGATGGCCGCGAACCGACGAAAGGTATCCGCCAACTCGTCCTGCGAACCGGCCCAGCCGGTGGTGGGGGCGATCGCATCGACGTAGTCGCCTGGGATCCAGTTCATATAGCGCCGCAGATGGCTGCGGACCTGATCGCGCGCGGCGTCGGCCGAGCCCACGGCGAACCAGAACGACGTCGCCAGATGCGGCACCGGCTTGCCGGCCTGTGCCCAGGAGTCGCGGGCGACATCGAACAACTCGTTCTGCTTGGTGGTATCGAGATCCATTGTGATGCCTGCCAGTCCGTCGGCCCACGACGCTGCGCTGCGCACTGTTCTCGGACCGATGGTGCCCACCAACAGCGCCGGCCCACCTGCCCGTACCGGCGCCGGGCCGACCGGCAGCACCGAATCGGTGACCTTCTCACCGGCCCACACCCGACGCATGATCTCGACCCGCTCGGCCATCCCGCGCATGGTCTGGGTCGTCGGGTCCGCACCTACCGCGTGATAGTCCTCGTGCCTGCCCCCGATGCCGATGCCCACGGTCAGCCGGCCACCGCTGAGCAGATCGCCGGTGGCCAGGGCTTTCGCGCACATCACCGGATCGTGCAACTGCGGAACGATGACGGTGGTGATCAACTGCACGCGGTCGGTCCAGGCCGACAATGCTCCCAGCAGCGTGAGGCTGTCGGGGTTGTCGAACGCGATGCGCTCACCCCAGCACAGCGACGAGAACGGCCCGTCGTCCACGGTTTTCGCCCACGACTTGAGCAGGGCGGCATCCAGGTCCGGTTCCATCACCGGCATGGTCATCCCGATCTGCATGTCAGCGCACCGGATCCTTGTGCGCTTTGACCGGACCGGTGGCCGGTGGCGGCTGGAACAGGTTGCCGCGCAAGCTGCCCCGCGTCGTGCGCGCCGCGACCAGACACCACGTGAACAGCAACCCGGCGTAGGCGATCACGGCGGCGACCTTGAATGCCGGAAGATGGGTGTGGACCGCCAATTGCGTGGTTCCCGTGACGAACGTGCCGACGGGGAATGTCAGGCTCCACCACGTCAGCGCGAACGGCATGCCCCGCCGCAACGTACGCACGGTCAGTCCGGTCGCCAACGCGATCCACAACACCGCGAAGCCCCACATCGGGACCCCGAACAGAATGCTGAAAACACCGAAGCCGGCTGAGATCTCGCGGTCGACGGCCAGCGCCGCGTTGGTGCCGAGCAGCCCGGCGGCCGTGATGGACTGACCGACCGGTCCGAGCACGATCCACAGTGTGGGTACCCGCGCCGTGCCCGATGTGCCGTAGTGGGTGAGCCGGCTCCAGATCATCGAGATGATCAGCAGGGCTGCCACCAATGACAGCCCGAACATCGCAAAGCAACCGTAGAGCATGGTGGCCCGGCCGGTGCCGGGGACCATGTGCGGGATCAGCAGAGCGCCGGTGGCCGCCGACACCATCGGTGGCACCACGGGCATCAGCCAACCGCCGAACGCGGCATCGGGCTCGACATCGTGCTGGGTGAACATCAGGTAGGGAATGCTGACCGCGGTGAACAAACCGCCCAACGTTCCTGCGGTCCACAGCACCCAGCACACGTCGACCGCGACCCGCTCGCCGATCAGGTCGCGCCCCGCCAGGATGGCGCCGGAGCCCACCGTCATCAGCGCCATGGGGGCGGCTCCGTAGAAGTGCGCCATCTGCGGGTTGCGCGCATGACTGCGGGCCACTGTGGGGTGACGCAACCAGTGCCCGCCGACCAACGCGATAAGAGCGACCAGCAGCACCGCGGCGATGATCCACACCACTTCTGCGAAGGCGCGCAAACCGGTGAACTGGATCGGCAGCGTGGCCGCGGCCGTCGCCACGATTCCGGTTCCCATCACAGAGGCGAACCAATTGGGCCCGATGTTGCCCAACACCTCGACACGGGACCGAGGCTGATCCGGGGTAGATGACGTGGCCATGGCCGCACCCTACGTCTTGGCGCGGGTGCGACCGGGGGATATCCCCCACGGGGTTCGCGGGAAAACGCTGTGTCGCCGAGCCCGACAACTTCGTAGGTTGAACGCATGGTCGCAATCAGCGAAACGGGCCCACCCGTCGTTCCCGCACCCGCCCGGCCCCGCACACTACCGCGCAACATCGGTGTGACACCGACGGCATCGATGATCACCGGCGCCGCGGTAGCACTGGTGTGGTGCTGGATTCCGTTGTCGATCATGGTCATCGGCATATCGTCGATCCCGTCGCTGGTCGGCTTCGTGCTCGCAACGGTGGTGTTCGTCTACCTGATGCGCGGGGTCGAATGGGTGGAACGCGCCCGCAGTGAGGCGGTTTTCGGCCTGCGCATCGGTGTTCCACCGCGACGGCTCTCCCCCTACACCGGATTGCAGGGTTGGGCGCATCAACTGTGGCTGGACATCAGTGGCACGCGGTTCTGGAAGGCCGTGGCGCAGCATTTCCTGCGGATGACCTACGACCTGCTCGCCACCGGCCTGGCCTTCGGACTGCTGGCCTTCGCATTCCTGGGCCCGGCCGCCTCGATCGCCATCCGGCACAGTGACGACAAGGCCGGCCTGGTGTTCATCTCGCCACCGATCGCATGGCTGCTGGCCATCATCGCGTTCACCGTCGCGGTCGCGGTGCTGGTTTTCGCGCCGGCACTGGACGCCGCGATCGACCGGTGGCTGTTGTCGCCCTCGCCCACCGCGGCGTTGCAGTATCAGGTCAGTGCGCTGGCCGACGCGCGGGAAGGCGCGGTGTCCTCGGCCCAGACCGAAAGGCACCGTATCGAACGCGATCTGCACGACAGTGTGCAACCGCGGCTGGTGTCCCTGGCGATGACGATCGGCTTGGCCCAGACCAAGCTGGACAGCGATCTGCCCGCCGCAAAGGCCCTGATCTCAGAAGCGCACGATGACGCCAAGAGCGCCCTGGTGGAGTTGCGCAACGTGGTGCGCGGCATCGCACCGACCATCCTGGCCGACCGCGGGCTGGACGCCGCCCTATCGTCGGTGGTGCAGCGGGCCGAAACCTCGGGTGTGCCAACGACATTGCACGTCGAACTGCCGCAGCGGCTGCCCGACGAAGTGGAATCTGTGGCGTACTTCGTCGTCGCCGAGGCGCTGACCAACATCGCCAAACACGCCAACGCAACCCAGGCCGTGGTCACGGTGCGGTGGGACCCGTCGGCGAATGTGCTGCACGTGTCGGTGTTCGATGACGGTGCGGGCGGCGCGGTGATCGGCACCGACGAGAACGCCACGGGCCTACGGGGTCTGGATGAACGGGTGCGGGCGGCCGGTGGATCGTTCGGGGTGTCCAGCCCGGTCACCGGACCGACGATCGTCACGGCGGTGCTGCCATGCGCATCGTGATCGCCGAGGATTCCGCGTTGCTGCGGGCCGGTATCGAGCGAATCCTCGCCGACGCCGGGCATGAGGTCGTCGCAGGCGTACCCGACGCCACCAACCTGCTGCGCCTGGTCAACGACAAGCGTCCGGACCTGGCCATCGTCGACGTCCGGATGCCGCCCACCTTCACCGACGAGGGCATCCGCGCGGCAGCGCTGTTACGCAAGCAGAACCCCGACTCCGCGGTGCTTGTCCTGTCCCACTATGTCGAGGAGCGCTACGCCGCCGACCTCATCGCCTCGGACACAAAGGGTTTCGGCTATCTGCTGAAAGACCGGGTGGCCGACGTGCCGGCGTTTCTCGACGCCGTCACCGTGGTGGGCGGCGGCGGCACGGTGCTCGATCCCGAGGTGGTGTCACAGATCTTGGTGCGTTCCCACCGGCGCAGTGCGCTGGACCAACTGACTCCCCGCGAACACGACGTGCTGCAACTGATGGCCGAGGGCAGGACCAACTCGGCCATCGCTGCCGCGCTGCACATCTCGGTCGGATCGGCCGAGAAGCACATCGCCTCGATTTTCACCAAACTCGACCTGGCTCCCGACGAGAGCGAGAACCGCCGCGTGCTGGCCGTGCTCCGCTATCTCGAGTCGTAGCCCGAGTTCTCCTCAAACCTCCACCCCGGGAAGGACTTCCAACGTGCAGACCCTCATGCCTCCACCGATAGCCGCGCAGCCGCCGCAGCTGTCCCCGGGCGGGCGCACCGCCTTTCGCCTGACCTTGATCGCCATCGCAGCACTGGTGGTCGCCACGACCGTGGCGGCGCTGGGCGTGACCGCGTGGGGGGTCAGCGCGCTGCGGGTCATCACCGACAGCCAGGCATTGCCTTCGGCCATGCGCACCCTGGTGGTCGACACCGCGCGTATCCCCGTCGCGATCCGCATCACCGCCGACCGCGAAACCCGCGAACCCAAAGCCGATCTGCGCCTGCTCAACACCACGCACAGCGGAGCACACCACCTGTTGGTGAGCAGCGTCGGCGGCGAAACGCGCCTCACCATCGCCGGCAACCCCGGTCCGATGCTGGAATGGGCCCGCGGCGGCGAGATCACCGTCGCGCTGCCGCCCGATCAGGCGCGCCGGATGACCGTGCGCACCGAGCAGGACTTGGGTGCCGTCATCGCGCAGGCCGACCTGGACCAGCTGATCGCCCGCACCAATGACGGCGAGATCGTGTTGCTCGGCGGTGCACGGCGGATCGAGGTGCACACCGTGGACGGCGAGGTCATCACCCGCGACCCGATCGCGGTGAGCGAGCAGTTCGTCGCCGGCACGTCTGACGGCGATATCGCCGTGGACTTCCGCGACACCGCCCCGCGCAGCGTCGAGGCCACCACCCGCAACGGCAATGTCGCGATCGGGCTGCCCGAACGCGGGCCGTATCTGGTCCGGGCACAGTCCAACGGTTCGACCGATGTGCAGGTGCCCGAAACCAACAGCCCGGAAGCCGCGGTCGCCCAGATCACCGCTCGCTCGTCCAACGGCGACGTGGTGGTGCAGCAGCTCTCACTGCGCAATCGGTGAGACACCCGCGGATGGTCCGCTACCGCAACGCTTTTCCGAACATCAGCACGTCCTGTGGTTGCTCGCTGATGTTCGGGAACATCGAGTAGCGGACCAGCCGGCCCTCGCGCGTCAGACCACACCGGCGCAGCACGCCGGCTGACGCGGCATTGTCGACGTGGCAGAACGCCGACACCCGATACACCGCGGTATCGCGCACGATCTCGTCCAGCAGCACCGCGACCGCCTCGGACATCAGTCCCCTCCCCCACCAGTCCCGCGCCAGGCAGTACCCCAGCTCGACCTCATGGGGCTGCCGGTAGCGGCGGGCGCACAGGCCGACGACTTCGCCGCCGACCTCGATGAGACGCGTTATCTCGTTGCCCGCGTTGAACAACGACGTGATCACGCGCCGGGTCTCGGCCACATCGGGATGCGGACGCCAGGCGAGGTAGCGCGTCACCTCAGGGTCGGCGGCGATGCGCGTGAACATCGCGTCGGCGTCGGTGACCGCGGGAGCCCGTAGCCGCACCCGCGGCCCGGTCAGTGTCGGTACCTCGGCCATCCCCATATCCTGCACCGTTGCCGCCCGTATCGGCGCAGGGGTTTACTGGATCTACATGGCCATCACCTTCAACCACACCATCGTTGCCGCCAAGGACCGCGAGGAGTCGGCGACCTTCCTCACCGACCTGTTCGGTCTGCCCAGCGCCAAAGAATTCGGCCACTTCCTGGCCGTGACGCTCAACCACGGCGTGAGCCTCGACTACGCCCAGGTGGGCCCGGATGAGGACATTCGGCCGCAGCACTACGCCTTCCTGGTCTCCGAGGACGAGTTCGACGCGATCTACGGCCGCATCCGGGAACGCGGGCTGCAGCACTGGGCCGATCCGCGGGCCGCGCGGCCGGGCGAGATCAACCACAACGACGGCGGCCGCGGGGTGTACTTCCAGGATCCCTCCGGGCATTACCTGGAGATCATCACCCGGCCGTACGGCGGCTGAGTCCTCGCCTAACCGTGACCCCGCTGCGCCTCTTGACTGAGGTAGGCGCCCGCCAGCTTCGCAACGTGGTCCGGCAGCGCGCCGCTGGCCACATCCGCCAGGCTGGTCTCCTCCAGCACCGATCGCATACTGGCCCGCAGCGCCCGCCACACGTCGGTGAGCGCGGCGGTCGGACCCGAGTAGGGCAGATCGCCCAACCCGATGTCGCGGACGCTGGCGAGCGGGCCGTCGATACAGCGCAACACGTCGGCGATGCTGATCGCGTCGGCCGGGCGGGCCAGCTCGTAGCCACCGTCGCGGCCGCGGTGGCTGCGAACCAGGCGGTCGGTTCGCAAATCGGACAGGATGTCGACCAGGAACTGCGCCGGGATGCCCTGCGCCTTGGCCAGATCATCGGTTTTGACCAGGTCGCCCTCGCCGACAGTGGCCAGTTCGACCATGGCGCGGACGGCGTACTCCGCCTTCGCCGACATCCGCATGGTGTGGATTCTGCCAGCGCTACCGCGGGGCGGTGTTGCGCAGGGCACCCGTCATGGCGCGTACCGAGGGCGGCACCGGTGTGCCCGGAGCGACGTCCGGGGCGGTTTGCGGCGGCCCGTACTGCGTCGTCAACGGCACCACCCCGGCCCAGGCTCCGGCGGCGACGTCCTCAGGCGGGTCTTCCGGCCAGCCGTCGCTGATCTTCAACGACCAGTTGTCGACGCCGATGGGCAGCCGCAACGCCAGCGTCGCCGCCAGTTCCTTGGCGGTGCTGTCCCGCAGTTCGGCGACGCGGCCCGGCACAAACGTATCGGTCAAGATCTGCAGGTAACCGGTCTTGTCCGCGTCGGCGACGCGCTCGAACGTCCCGAACACCACCGCACT
Organism: Mycolicibacterium brisbanense; assembly: GCF_001570425.1. Taxonomy (GTDB): domain Bacteria; phylum Actinomycetota; class Actinomycetes; order Mycobacteriales; family Mycobacteriaceae; genus Mycobacterium; species Mycobacterium brisbanense. The sequence goes on along the minus strand of NZ_BCSX01000004.1, from coordinate 104,667 downwards.
GCGATAGGCAAACGACGATTCGAACGCACTGCGCGCCACCGTCACGCCGTCCAGTGCGGTGACCGACACCGCGACCGGCGCCCCGTCGGCCAACGCCCGCATCCACGGTGAGCCGGTCGAACCGTGGATGACCAGATCGTCCCCAATACGGGCGAATCCGATCGGGAACACCACGGGATGACCGTCGCGCACGAGTGCGACAGTGGCCAGCGGCGTGCTGTCGAGCAGTTGGTCGAGCCGGCTGCGGGAGGTGCTCTGCAGCTCGGCGAGCCGCGTCACCCGGGTGTCGGGGTGCGTCATGGCGGGCTAGTCGGGGATGTCTGCGGTGCCCGGCACCACGACGGCCACCAGATCAGCGAGGCCCGCGAGGCTTGCCGCCTGCAACGCCGCCGCCGGTACCGCCTGACCGTCCGGGCCCGCCAGGCTGCGGGTTGCGGTCGCGGCGGCGACCACCGTCGGCGCATAGCCGAGGCTGAAAGCACCGCGGGCCGTGGAGTTCACACACATGTGAGTCATGAAGCCGGCGAGCACCAGGTTCGACGCGCCGACGGCCTTGAGCCGCTCGTCGAGGTCGGTCTGCACGAACGAGTTCGGGAACTGCTTGACCACCACGGGCTCATCGCCGCGTGGTGCCACCGCATCGACGATCGCGCCACTCTCCCCCTCGATGTCGTACAACGAGCCAGGACCGTCCGAGTGCTGGATGTGGATGATCGGAATACCAGCGGTGCGGGCGCGTTCGAGCAGTTCCGCAGTCTCGTCGAGCGCGGCCTGGACGCCTTCGAGCTCCATGACCCCTTGTGTGTAGGTCTTCTGGCAGTCGATGAGGACCAGGGCGGAGTCGGCGAGGCGCACGGGTTCGACGGGCAAGCTGGCAAGTTCGCGCAGAGTGGGGCGGGTCATCTCGATGAGCCTAGTGGCCCGCGACGGCGCTCAGGCTCCAATCGTGGGACTACCCGGACTGGTCCCACGCCGGTCAGCACTCTTGCTTCAGCCGCTCGACATACGCGTCCAGCCCGGCCAGCACGGCCGGACTGTCGCGGTAATCGAGGCGCGCGTGGCGGAGGCTACTGCGGAGCAGTGACGGCGAGCACCCGCTCGGCCAGCTCGGGGCGGCACACCAGTAGATCGGGCAGCTTGGGATCGGCCGAGTTGTAGACCAGAGGCGAACCGTCGATGCGCGACGTGTGCAGCCCGGCGGCCCGCGCCACGGCGACCGGCGCGGCCGAATCCCACTCGTACTGCCCGCCGGCGTGTACGTACACGTCGGCGACGCCGCGGATGACGGCGGCGACTTTGGCTCCGGCCGAACCCATTTCGACCAGCGTGCCGTCCAACGCGTCACGCACCGCAAGCGCCACGGCAGGCGGCCGGGTACGCGACACGACCACCCGGGGCGGCCCGTCGAACGCGCGGGGCGCGGCCACGTCGGGCGTGGACAGGGTGGTGTTCTGGGCGGGCAGGGCCACCGCGCCCGCGACCAATTCGCCTGCCTCCCACAGGGCCACGTGCACGGCCCAGTCGTCACGGCCGAGTTCGGAAAACTCGCGCGTGCCGTCGAGCGGGTCGACGATCCACACGCGGTCGGCGCTCAACCGGACCGGATCGTCCACTCCCTCTTCGGACAGCACGGCGTCGCCCGGACGATGCGCCGCCAACTCCGCCATCAGGAAGTCGTGGGACTGCTTGTCCCCGGCCGCTTTTCGCTCCTCGACCGTGGCGTCGGCGAAGTCGGCACGCACATCGAGCAGCAGATCCCCTGCACGGGTGGCCAGCCGCGCGGCCAGTTCGTGGTCGTTCATCGGCCGCCTTCCAGCAGGTCGATGACCGACTGCGCCAGCTCGTCCGGGCTGCGGTCGGGGGTCAGCCGCAGATCGGGGTTCTTCGGCCGCTGGTACGGGCTGTCGATCCCGGTGAAGTGGGTGATCTCGCCGGCGCGGGCTTTGGCGTAGAGCCCCTTGGGATCTCGCCGTTCGCAGTCTTCCAGCGGGGTGTCACAGAACACCTCGAAGAAGTCCAGGCCCGCTTCGGTGGCGACCTTGCGCGCCAACGCGCGATGCTCCTCGAGCGGGCTGATGGCGGGCACCAGGACGACCTGACCGGAGTCGGCGAGGATGGCGGCGACGTGAGCGAGCCTGCGCTGATTCTCCGCCCGGTCGGCCATCGAGAAGCCCAGGTCGGCATTCAGCCCGTGCCGCAGGTTGTCGCCGTCGAGAACGTAAGCGGGAATGCCCTTTTCGAGCAGCTTCTGTTCCACCAGCATGGCCACCGACGACTTCCCCGAACCGGACAGCCCGGTGAACCACACGGTGCGACCCTTCGACAGTCGGTCCTCGGCGGTGCACAACGACTGGTGGCGCACCGTGTTGGGGCTCGAGGTCTCGTTGCGGGTGTCACGCAACACCATGCCCGCGGCGACGGTGCCGTTGGTGTTGGGATCGATCAGGATGAACGACCCGGTGGCGGCGTTGCGGCTGTACTCGTCGAGCAACAGCGGCACCTGGGTGCGCAACGAAATACGGCCCAGCTCATTGAGTTTGAGTGCGGTCGCGGACTTGTCGCGGTGCAGGGTGTTGACGTCGAGGCGATAGTCGAGGCCGACCACCTTTGCCCGCGTGGTGCGCGTGGTGTGCTTGACCAGATACTCGCGGCCCGGCTCCAACGACGCGTCGTCGGCCATCCAGCACACGGTGGCGTCGAAATCCTGCACGACGCGCGGCTGGTTGTTCGGTCGCGCGATCATGTCGCCGCGTGAGATGTCGATGTCGTCGGACAGGCTGATCGACACGGCCATTGGAGGGAAGGCCTCGTCGACGATGCCGGACGGGCCTTCGATCTCGGTGATCCGGGTGGACTTGCCTGCGGGCAGCACGACGACGTCGTCGCCGGTGCGCAGCACGCCACTGGCGACCGTGCCCGCGTAGCTGCGGTGGTCGGCGTGCTCGTGGGTCTGCGGCCGGATCACGTACTGCACCGGGAACCGTACGTCGACGAGGTTGCGGTCACCGGCGATGTAGACGTCTTCCAGATGGCTCAGCAGCGCCGGACCGTCGTACCACGGCGTTGCGTCGGACTTGGTCACCACGTTGTCCCCGAGCAGCGCCGAGAGCGGGATGGTGGTCACGTCGTGAACGTCCAGGCGGGCCGCGAACGCGTGGAACTCGTCGCGGATGGCCTCGAATTTCTCCTGATCCCAACCGATCAGGTCCATCTTGTTGACCGCGAGCACGATGTGCTGGATGCCCAGCAGCGACGCCAGGAAGGCGTGCCTGCGGGACTGCTCGAGCAGGCCGTGGCGGGCGTCGACCAGCACGATGGCCAGCTGTGCGGTGGAGGTTCCGGTGACCATGTTGCGGGTGTACTGCAGGTGCCCGGGGGTGTCGGCGATGATGAATTTGCGCTTGGCCGTGGCGAAGTAGCGGTAGGCGACATCGATGGTGATGCCCTGCTCACGCTCGGCGCGCAGGCCGTCGGTGACCAGTGCCAGGTCGGTGTAGTCGTGACCGCGTTCCTTGGAGGTGCGCTCGACGGCGGCGAGCTGGTCCTCCATGACGGCCTTGCTGTCGTAGAGCAGCCGGCCGATCAGCGTGGACTTGCCGTCGTCGACGGAACCCGCGGTGGCCAGGCGGAGAAGAGTCGTCATGGTCAAATCCCCCGTCGCTTCGCTCGCCCCAACCAATTCCCCCGTCGCTTCGCTCGCCCCATCAGAAGTAGCCCTCCCGCTTACGGTCTTCCATACCCGCCTCGGAGATCCGGTCGTCGGCGCGGGTCGCGCCGCGCTCGGTCAACCGCGACACCGCCGTCTCGGCGATCACCTCGGACACCGTGGCCGCGGTCGATTCGACGCAGCCGGTGCAGGTGACGTCGCCGACGGTGCGGAAGCGCACGGACTTCTCGATCACCGGCTCATCTTTGCGCGGCTGCATGTGCCGGTGCACGGCGAGCAGCATGCCGTCACGCTCGAAAACCTTGCGCTGGTGGGCGTAATAGATCGAGGGCAGCTTGATCTTTTCTGCGCCGATGTAGGACCAGATGTCGAATTCGGTCCAGTTCGACAACGGGAAGACGCGGATGTGCTCACCCTTGTGGTGCCGGCCGTTGTACAGGTTCCACAACTCGGGGCGTTGCGCCTTGGGGTCCCACTGGCCGAACTCGTCGCGGAAGCTGAACACCCGCTCCTTGGCGCGCGCCTTCTCCTCGTCGCGGCGGGCCCCACCGAATGCGGCGTCGAACTTGTTCTCCCGGATGGCCCGCAGCAACGTGACGGTCTGCAGGGGGTTGCGTGACGGGATGGTCTCGACGACGCGACCGGCGTCGATGTCGTCCTGCACCTTGGCGACGATGAGCCGCACGCCGTGCTCGGCGACCAGCTCGTCGCGGGCGGCCAGCACCTCGTCGAAGTTGTGGCCGGTGTCGACGTGCATCACCGGGAACGGCAGCCGTCCCGGCTTGAACGCCTTGATGGCCAGATGCAGCATCACGATCGAGTCCTTGCCGCCGGAGAACAGCAGCACGGGACGCTCGAACTCGGCGGCGACCTCACGGATGATGTGGATGGCTTCGGCTTCGAGCGAGCGCAGATGGCTCAGCTCGTAGTGCCCGGTTTGTTTCTCAGCCTTGAGCGTTGCGGTCATCACTTCTCCATTAAGTTGGTAGAAATGGCCAGGATTGCAAGCATGGCCAGGAATCTATCGGCATACGGTACGAGTGTCAACGCCCGAAGGTCAGCCGTCATGCCCGCTGACATGCGCCCCCGCCGTACGGGGCAGCCGCAGCGTCTCGACGAGCGTCAGCGCCAGCAGCGCACCGAGCACCAGATAGGTCCACGGATAAGACGCCAGCTGGCTCAGCAGCAGCGCCGCCACCGCGATGCCGAGGCCGGCCGCGAGTTCCTGCACCGACGCGTTGAGCGTGTTGGCGTGCGTCAGCCGATCCCCCTCGACGTCGGAGAACGCCAGGCTGTTGTAGGCGGTGAACCCGATGGAGCGCAGCGCCCCGCTGACATAGAGGATCGCGGCCATCAGCACGACGGGCAGGCCCGGCCGCAGCAGCGCCAGCAGACCGAACCAGCCCACCGACAGCACGCCGTTGACGAGCAGCACGGTCCGGATGCCGAACCGGCGCATCAGAGGCGTGGTGATCGGCTTGATGGTCAGGTTGCCCGCGAACAGGGCGGCCACCATCAAGCCGGCCGCAAACGGCGTCCACCCGAACACCAGCTGGTACTGCAGCGGCAACAGGAACGGCACGGCGGTGATCACCATGCGGTACAGCGACCCGGCCGACACCGTGATACGCAGCGTCGGCACCCGCAGCACCCGCAACTGCACGAGCGGCGACGACGCACGCAGCAGATGCCACACCGCACCGGCGAGCAGGACGACGGCCCCGGCCGCACATCCCGCGACCAGGCCCCAGTCCGTGCCGGATACCCGGACGTGCTCCAGCGCGATCAAGGCCGCGGCGATCCCCGACCCCAGCGCCAGCAGGCCCGGCCAGTCCAGGGTGCGGGGCGACGCTATCGGTGCGCCGCGGATCAGCTTGAGCGCCAAGACGAATCCGATGATGCCGATCGGCACGTTGACCGCGAAGATCCACCGCCAACTCCCGAGGGTGGCGATCCCGCCGCCGAGCACCGGCGCCAGCACGGGAGCCGCGAGCGCAGGCCAGGTCAGCAGGGCGATGGCCCGGACCAGATCGGACTTGTCGCTGTAGCGCAGCACCGCGAGCCGTCCGACGGGCACCATCATCGCGCCGCCGATCCCCTGCAGCACCCGCATACCGACGAGCATGGGCAGCGAGAGGCTCACCGCACACCCGATGGATGCCAGCGTGAACACCGCGATGGCGGCGATGAACACCGGGCGGATGCCGAACCGGTCGGCCAGCCAACCGCTGGCCGGGATCAGCACGGCCACGGTGACCAGGTAGGCCGAGATCGCGACGCTGACATCGACGGCTTCGACGTGCAGCGACGACGCGATCAGCGGAATGGCCGGGGTGATGATGGTGGCGTCGAGAATCTCCATGAAGAACGCGCCTGCGACGAGCAGGGCCATGCTCCGGGGAAACGGTTGAGGCTCTGGTGTCGACACCGGTGCAAATCTAGTGGCATTACTTGCCAGGTAATTGAACCGATGACCGGCGGTGCGCAGACTACGGTGCCATGGGCACCCAGACCGGACCGGAAGTCATGGCGCAGTTCATCCCGCAATCCCCGTTTGTGGCGAAGCTCGGCATCGTCGCCGAATCGCTCGACGCGGTCGACGGCGTCGTGCGGCTACGCCTGCCGTGGGATCCCGGCAACGTCACCCTCGGCGACATGGTGCATGGCGGCGCCATCGCGGCGCTGGCCGATGTCACCGTGATGGCGGCTGCCTGGGCCCGCGCCGATGTCCCCGATTCCCTACGCGGGGTGACGGTGTCGATGGCTGTGCAATACCTTGCCCCGGCCCGCGCGACCGATCTGATCGGCGTCGGGCGGGCGCTGCGGCAGGGGAAAGCCTTGGTGCACTGCGAAGTCGACGTGATCACGCCGGAAGGCGATGCCGTGGCCAAGGCGGTCGCCACCTACAAGGTGGGTTAGCGCGTCACCGCTCGCGAGTGTGCGTCCTCTGCGAAATTTTCGCGAAATTTTCGCAGTGGACGCACGTTCGCGGCTGGACGGGTTAAATCGTCACCTCGTCGAGCTTGCCGGTGGCGACGTCGAAGATGAAGCCGCGCAACGATTCGTGCTTGGTGACGAAGGGATTGGCCTCGATGCGCCGCAGCGACTGCCGGACATCCTCTTCCAGATCGCCGAAAGACTCCGCGGCCCACTCGGGCTTGATGCCGGTCTCGTCCTGGATCCTGCGCTTGAACTCGTCGTCGGTGAAAGTCAGCATGCCGCAATCGGTGTGGTGGATGAGGATGATCTCTTTGGTGCCCAGCAGGCGTTGGCTGATGGCCAGTGACCGGATCTCGTCGTCGGTGATGACACCGCCCGCGTTGCGGATGACGTGCGCCTCGCCGTCGCCCAGGCCGAGGATGCGGTAGACGTCCAACCGGGCGTCCATGCAGGCCACCACCGCGACGTGCTTGCTCGGCGGCAACGGCAGCGGGCCCGTGAAGGTCTTGGCGTACTGCGCGTTGTTGGCCAGGTACTCGTCGGTGACGGACATGCGCCGGAACCTAGCCGCTTCGCCGGACGTCGTCACCGGTCAGAATCGGCGTGACTTTTACGGCGAAAAGACACGCGGGTACCCGAACACTAGCGTGTCGGGGTACCTGCGTGTCTGCTCGCCGAAAGAAAGTCGCCGAAAGAAAAGGTGCGGGAAGAGCTCAGGCGCGGGGGTGCTGCAGGTCGTAGACGGTGATGCCGCCGATCTCCTGCGGGGTGAAGTGCGCCTTGACCCAGTTGGTGATGTCCCCGGCACTGCCGTGCGGATCGTGCGGCGGGCCGCCGTGATCGCCGGCGGGCCGGTCGAAGAAGTACCGCACATCACCGTTGGCGACGTATTGCTGGAACTGCGCCAACGTGGGCGAGTTGTCCCCGCCGGTGAACCCACCGATCGCCATCAACGAGGCGCCGGTCTTGAGTTCCAGGTCGCTGACCATCATCGAGCCGACACTTGCTGCGGCCCAACGGTTGTTGAGCCCGGTCATCAGCTCACCGAGTGCCACGTCGTCGGCCTTGCCGAATCCACCCGGCCCACCAGGCCCACCCGGGCCGCCATGCCCGCCCGGGCCGCCGAATCCCATGTCGCGCTTGGGGCCTGCCGTCGGCATCGGCCCGCTGCTGTGACTGTTGACCACCGTCTCGATCGAGTAGGCCACGGTCGCCCCGAGCCCGAACACCGTGGCCGCCAAGGCAACCACTGCCGTCGCACGGCCCAGCCGGTTCCCACCGACCGCGAGCACCACGGCGGTCACGACGGCGCCGACGACGACGATCCAGCGCAGCGCGGGCAGCCAGTCAGGTGTGCGGTCGAGCAGGACGAAGGCCCAGATTCCGGTGGCCGCCAACATCGTTGCGAGCACCAGGCGGGGCAGCAGCTGTGCCCGCAGCGGCCAGAGTGCCGCCACTGACATGCCCACCAGCGCCGCGATAGCCGGAGCCAGCGCCACGGTGTAGTACGGGTGGATGGTGCCGTCCATGAAGCTGAACACCGCACCGGTGACCAGCAGCCAGCCGCCCCAGAGCAGCGCGCCTGCGCGCAGCCTGTCGGTCCGCGCAGCCCGGCGGGTCAGCCACAGCAGGGCCACCAGACCGATCAGCGCGGCAGGCAACAGCCAGGATGCCTCGGTGCCCATCGACTGACCGAACATGCGGCCGATACCGGCCTGGCCGCCGAAGAACAGGTTCGGCCCGCCACCGCCGCCGGGGCCGTGCCCGAACCCGCCACCGGGCTGGTTCTGCCCGACGATGCGGTCGATTCCGTTGTAGCCGAAGGCCAGTTGCAGCAGGCTGTTGTCGGTCGAGCCCGCGATGTAGGGCCGGGAATCCGCAGGCCACAGCGACACCAGGGCGATGTACCAGCCGGCCGAGACGATCATCGTCGCCACTCCGACGGCCAGCGCACCGATGCGCTTCCACAGCGGGATGGGCGCGGCCACCAGGAACGCCAGGGCCAGCCCGGGCAGCGGCAGGAACGCCTGCAACATCTTGGTCAGGAACGCGAAACCCACCACGACACCGGTCAGCGCCACCCAGCGGGTACCGCCGTTCTCGGTCGCGCGCACCATGCAGTAGGCGGCCACCACCAGCAGCAGCACCAGCAACGCGTCGGGGTTGTTGTACCGGAACATCGCCGTGGCCACCGGGGTGAGCGCGAGCACCGCACCGGCGAGCAGCGCCGCACCCGGACCGCTGCTGCGCCGGACCGTCGCGTAGAGCACGGCCACCGCGGCCACACCCATCAACGCCTGCGGCAACAGCTGGGTGAACTCGTTGAAGCCGAAGAGCCTGCCGGACAAGCCCATTGCCCACATCGCGGCCGGAGGTTTGTCGACCGTGATGGCGTTACCCGGATCCAGTGACCCGAACAGCCAGGCCTTCCAGGACTGGGTTCCGGCCTGTGCGGCCGCGGCGTAGTAACTGTTGGCCCATCCCGCGGAACCGAGCCCCCACAGGTACAGCACCGCGGTCGCCGCGAGCAGCACCCAGTAGGAGGGGCGCACCCAGCGGGGTTGCACCGGGGCGGGGCTTTCACCGGATGCCGTCACGGCGTCCGATTGTGGATCAGTGATCGTCAACATGTCCGTCGTCTTTCAGTCAGTGGCGGTTCAGCGTCGCGTCCGGGACGGGTGGAACACCCAGCCGCGCAACAGCACGAAGCGGACCACCGTGGCAACCAGATTCGCCGCCACCAGCACACCCAGCTCGACCGCGCGATGCGGGACCGGGGTCAGCAGGTGCAGCAGGCCCAGCGAACCACTGGTGATCGACAACGCGATACCGAACACGATGAGGCCTTCGAAATGGTGTCGCGTGACATTGCCGGCGCCCGCGATGCCGAAGGTGAACCTCCGGTTGGCGGCGGTGTTGCCGATCGCGGTCACCAGCAGCGCGACCAGGTTGGCCGCCTGGGCACCAAGGCCCGACCGCAACGCCATGAAGAGCAGCAGGTAGGCCAGGGTGGACACCACGCCAACGGCCCCGAAACGCACCGCCTGGCGCAGCAGCGAGCTCGGCGGGGCCGACTTGCGTGATGAACCAAGCTGAGCGGCAATGGTATTGACAGGGATCGAACCGTTGGCGAACCCGCGCAGCAGCCGGCCGATGCCCTTGAGGTCGGCGGTGGCGGTGGCGATGATGTCGACGCGGCTGTCCGGGTCGTCGACCCAGTCCACCGGCACCTCGTGGATGCGCAGACCGCTGCGCTCGGCGAGCACCAGCAGTTCGGTGTCGAAGAACCAGCCGGTATCGGCGACGTACGGCAGCAACTCGTGCGCGACGTCGGCGCGGATGGCCTTGAAACCGCACTGCGCGTCGGAGAACCGGGCCGACAGCGTCGATTTCAGGATCAGGTTGTAGCAGCGAGAGATGAATTCGCGCTTGGCACCGCGGATCACGCGAGAACCCCGGCTGAGCCGGGTGCCGATCGCCAGATCGGAGTGCCCGGAGATGAGCGGAGCGACGAGCGGCGCCAGCGCGGCCAGGTCGGTGGACAGATCGACGTCCATGTAGGCCAGCACCGGGGCGTCCGAGGTGGACCACACGGCGTGCAGGGCACGGCCGCGGCCCTTCTGTTCCAGCCGCACGACGCGCACGTCGTCGAGTTCGGCGGCCAGTTCGGCAGCGATCAGCGGGGTGTCGTCGACGCTGGCGTTGTCGGCGATGGTGATACGCGTCGGCATCGCGAAGTTCTCCCGCAGGTAGCGATGCAACCGGCGCACTGAATGGGCGAGCGCTGCCTGCTCGTTGTACACCGGCACGACGACGTCGAGTACCGGGACGCCCGCGGCACGCGCGGCGACCGCCGCGTTGGGCCGCGACGCGAAATGGAACCGGCCCGGCTGAACGTCGCCGTCATAAGCGGTGTCGTAGTCAGCGTCGAAGTGGAAGTCCGACCGCGTGGCGATTTCTGTCATGTCTTCAGAATTCTCCCGTGGTGTGTGTTCCCCGTTGGGCGAAGCTATGCGCCGGCTATGTGTTCTATCCACGGTGCGTCAGGTCGTAGATGGTCACGTCGTCGACGGTGATCGGGGTGAAGTGGTTCTCGACCCACTCGGCGATGCGGGAGGCGTCCTGACTGCCGCTGGTCGTGCGGCCGCCGAAGCCGCCCATGATCCGGCTCTGGATGAAGTAGTGGATCCGGTGTGCGTCGACATCGCCGATGAACTCGTCGAGGGTCGGTGCGGGATCGGTACCGTTGAATCCACCGACGGCCATAACCGGTGCGCCGGTGGCCAATTGGTAACCGGCAGCGTTGCTCGACCCCACCACGGCCGCCGCCCACGTGTACTGCGCGGCGTCGGCGGACAGGCGCGCCGTCAGCACCGGGCCGGGTTCGGGTGAGCCGAACATGCCGCCGAAGCCGCCGAACGGGCCACCGCCGCGCGACGGTCCGACCGACGGGATGGCGCCGCTGTGTGGGTTGGCGGCGGTCGCGACGGCATAGGCTGCGGGCCCGGCCAGACACGACAGCAGAGCCAGGGCGGCCACGGCGGGCACCACCCGGCGCTCCAGCCATCCGTTCACCAGCAGCAGCGCGGCGGATCCCACTCCCCCGACCGCGACGGCGGCCCGCAGCCACGGCATGGGATCGCCTTGGCGGGCCAGCAGTACCGCGGCGAGGATCGCCGTGACGAGCACCGCGCCCGACATCGCGGTCGCGGACCGAATGTCGTTGCGCCGCTGCCACATCAGCGTCGCGCCGATACCGATCAGAGCAGCCACCGCGGGCGCCAGCGCGACGGTGTAGTACGGGTGCACGATGCCGTTCATGAAGCTGAACACCGCCGCGGTGACCAGCAGCCAGCCACCCCACAGCAGCAGCGCGGCCCGGGTCTGGTCGGTGCGGGGCGCACGCCGCGTGATGAGCAGCCCGGCGACCAGGCAGATCAGCGCGGCCGGCAGCAGCCATGCGATGTCGGCGCCCATCTGCGAGCCGAACAGCCGCCCGGCGCCCACGTCGAAGTTCATGTTGCCCAGACCACCGGTCTCCTCCCCGGTGAGCCTGCCGAAACCGTTGTAGCCCAATACGAGTTCGACGATGCTGTCGTGCTGAGATCCACCGATGTAGGGCCGCGACGACGTCGGCCACAACTCGACCAGCAGCAGATACCAGCCGCCGCTGACCACCATGGCCGCAGCGGCGGCCAGCAGATCAGCGAGCCGTCCGCGCAATGGCCGGTCCCCCGCGGTCAGTGCGGCCGCGGCCAGGCCCGGTAGCACCAGAAACGCCTGCAGCATCTTGGCCAGGAACCCGAAGCCGACGGCGGCACCCGCGGCGACGAACCACCACCGGCTCGCGTCCTTCTCGATACCCCGTTGTACGCAGTAGGCGGACACCACCAGCAGCAACACCAGCAGCGCGTCGGGATTGTTGAAACGGAAGATCAACGCGGCCACCGGGGTCAGCGCCAAGACCACGCCGGCCAGCAGCGCAGCGGTGGGACCCGCGGCCCGGCGCACCGCGGCGTAGAGCATCGCGACGGCGGCGACGCCCTCAAGCGCCTGCGGCACCAGGATGCTCCACGAGCTCAGCCCGAACAGCCGCACCGAGAGGTCGACGATCCACAGCGCGGCCGGGGTCTTGTCGACGGTGATGGCGTTCGCCGCGTCACTGGAACCGAACAGCATCGCGGTCCAGTTGCTGCCTCCGGCCTGGGCGGCCGCGGAGTAGAAAGCGTTGGCCCAGCCACTGATCGAGAGATTCCACAGGTACAGCGCCGCGGTCGCCACCAGCAGGACCGCCAGCGCCAGGCGTTCGCGCCCGGCCACCCGGAGCGTCAGGGTCCGGTCCTGTGCCCCAACCTCTTCCACGACAGGGTCGACAGCAACCAGACTCACACTCTCATCGTTGCGACGGCAACTTGGTGTCGGATTGGTCGGACCTGTGCGTAGCCTGTGAGGGCTGAACACCGGGAAGACGGACGGTGAACGCCGTCGCACCTGGGGTGCTGCGCACACTGATGGTGCCGCCATGGGCTTTGACGACAGCGGCCACGATCGCCAATCCGAGCCCGGTGCTGCCCTCGCGGCGCGACCGCGACGAGTCCCCGCGAGCGAACCGTTCGAACACCTCGGGCTGCAGCGATTCGGGTATGCCGGGCCCGTCGTCCGCGACGGTCAAAGCGACCGAGCCGTCGTGATCGGGTTCCAGGGTCACGGTGACGGAGGTTCCCGGTGGGGTGTGGGTACGCGCGTTGGCCAGCAGATTGGCCAGCACCTGATGCAGCCGGGCCTCGTCGCCGTCGACGACCACCGGGTCATCGGGCAACTCAAGCGACCACTGATGCTGCGGCCCGGCGACGTGCGCGTCGCTGACGGTGTCGACCACCAGCCGCGAAAGGTCGACCGACTCACGCTCCAGCGGACGACCGGCGTCCAGGCGCGCCAGCAGCAGCATGTCCTCGACCAGCTGGGTCATGCGTGCGGTCTCGGATTCCACGCGGTTCATCGCGTGCGCGACGTCGACGGGCAGATCGTCGCGTTTGCGCTGCGCCAGCTCGGTGTAGCCCCTGATGGCAGCCAGCGGCGTCCGTAGTTCATGGCTGGCGTCGGCGACGAATTGACGCACCCGGGTCTCACTGGCGTGCCGCGCGGAAAGGGCGTTGGCGATGCGGTCCAGCATGCGGTTAAGCGACGTGCCCAGCTGCCCGACCTCGGTGTGCGCGCTGGCCGGGTCGACCTTCACGATCGGGGTGGGCAGCCGCACCTCACCGCGATCCAGTTCGAGGTCGGCCACCGCTCGAGCGGCAGCGGAAACCCTTGAGAGCGGGGCTAATTGGCGGCGGATGATGAGGATGCCGCCGAGCGTGGCGGCGATCAGCGCGACGACGGCCAGCACCGCGAACATGCCGAGCACCCACAGCAGCGTGTCGTCCACCACTGAGGTCGGCAGCCCGGTCACGATGGTCTGCGGGCCGCCGTGCCGAGGATGCAGGCCGATCACCCGGTACCGGCCGAGCCCGTCGACGTCGATGGTCCTCGGGGTGTGGTCGGGGGGCACCTGGGCCAGCTGATCGGCGGCGGCGGCACTGACGAACACCCGGTCACCGTCGGAGGTGATCACACCCGCGTCGACCGGCCGCCCGGGGGCGACGACAGCTCCCACCGTGCGCGCGGCCTGCCCGGGCGCGTTGAGAAACCCTGGGCCCGGGCCGCGTTCGGGGTCGAACAGTATGTGGTGGCGTCCCGGCGGCGGGTTCATGGGCCGCCCATCCGGGCCCAGCGGGGGCGGGAACATCAGTGGGGGCGGCGGCAATTCGAAGATTGCGGCCGACCGGCGTCCGGCCTCCATGACCTGGTCGTCGAGTTGGTTCATCAGGAACCGTTGCAGCGCAAACTCGGTCGCGACACCGATGCTGACGCACACCACGGCCAGCAAGGCCACCTGGGTCAGCACCAGCCGCCGGCGCAACGACCACGTGCGTGGCTGCCACCACCTGGTTCCGGCCACCTCAGCGCGGGGGCCGGAGGACATAACCCGCGCCACGCAATGTGTGGATCATCGGTTCGCGGCCACTGTCGATCTTCTTGCGCAGATACGACACATACAGCTCGACGATGTTGGAGCGGCCACCGAAGTCGTAGCTCCACACCCGGTCGAGGATCTGCGCCTTGCTCAGCACGCGCTTGGCGTTGCGCATCATGAAGCGCAGCAGTTCGAATTCGGTCGCGGTCAGCGTGATGGGCTCGCCCGCACGGGTCACCTCGTGACTGTCCTCGTCGAGAACCAAGTCGCCGACGATGATCTTGGCGCCGCCGTCCTCACTGGTCACGCCGGTGCGCCTAAGCAGGGCCCGCAATCGCAGCACGACCTCTTCGAGGCTGAAGGGTTTGGTGACGTAGTCGTCGCCGCCCGCGGTCAGACCGGCGATGCGGTCCTCCACCGAGTCCTTCGCGGTGAGCAGCAGCAGCGGCAGTCCCGGAATCTGTTCCCGGAGCTTCTGCAACACCTCCAACCCGCTCATGTCGGGCAGCATCACGTCGAGTACCACGACGTCAGGCGGGTTTTCCCGGGCTGCGGCGATGGCGGTGGCGCCGTCACCGGCGGTGGCGATATCCCAGCCCTCGTAGCGCAAGGCCATCGACACCAGTTCGGCCAGCACCGGTTCGTCGTCGACGACGAGCACCTGGATCGGGTTGCCGTCGGCGCGGCGCATCACGGCACGGGCGGGTTCGTTGTCGTTGACGGCTGCAGGCACACGCCCATTATTCGCCGACGCGATGGGGCCGCCCTATGCGTTGTCTATGCCCGAGCTGTGAAACTTGCGCTCATCTGCCGCTGACTCCACTCACAGCCGACGCACAGACGATGCCTGCACGGTGGGTGCCATGAGTGTGAGGCGGACGGTTGCCGCGATCGGCGTCGCCGCGGCGATAGCCGGACTCGGCGGCGCCGCGGTGTACGCCGCGACGGATTCCCCGGGCATGGGTGAGGCCGGCCCGGCCGGTCACCACGGCGACGGTCCCCCGCCCTGGGCGCAGCCCGGGCGCGACAATCGCGACAATGCCGACGCCGCAACGGTTCACAGCGAGTCGGTCCGCCGCGACGGCCATGGTGGCTACACCACAGAACTCACCCAGGTGGGGATGATCACGGCGCTGACCGCCGATTCAGTGACGGTCGTGAGCACTGACGGGTTCAGCCAGACCTATGCGTTGCCCGCAACGCTCAAACCCACGTGGGCGGTCAACGACCGCGTGTCGGTCCGGGCCACGCGCTCCGGCCCGACAGCCACCGTGACCAGCATCGGGCAAGCTGCATCCGCCGGTCAGTGAGTGGTCGCGAAGCCTGCCGGCGGGTTGTAGCCCTTGATGCCGGGCACAGCCATCGACGTGGCCGGAGCGGTCGGCGGGGTGGTCTCGGTGACCGTCGCCCCGAGGTTCATGGTGCTGGTCGCCACGGCGGACGACTGCTCGTGGCCGAGCAGGCCCAGGGCACCGAGGGCGACAACCGCGGCACCCCCGGCCATCGCAGCGATGAATTTCACGTTCTGAGGTTTCCCGATGGTCATGACATCGCCCCTTGATTGATCTCATTCAGTCAGCGTTGGCGAAATCGCCAGGTAGCCCCCAGTGAACCCGCCACAACTTTGAAGACGCTGAGCCCGCGCTGGAAATTCCCAACCAGGCGGTTAGTGGCGCGCCGGATCCTCAGCTTCGGGACGGTTGCGCCTCGCCTCTTCTACTGTGTGTGCCATGCAGCAGGGACCAACCGGATGACGCGCTTCCTGGCGCGCCGGCTGCTCAACTACATCGTGCTGCTGGCGCTGGCGTCGTTTTTGACGTTCACCTTGACCTCGTACACCTTCGAGCCCCTCGACAGCCTGCTGCAACGCAATCCGCGCCCGCCGCAGTCCACGATCGACGCCAAGGCTGCCGAACTCGGCCTCGACAAGCCCATCCCGATCCGGTACGCGCACTGGGCCGCAGGTGCTGTGCGAGGCGACTTCGGCACAACGGTGACCGGCCAGCCGGTGTCCGATGAACTGTGGCGCCGCATCGGGGTCAGCCTGCGGCTGCTGGTCATCGGATCGGTGCTGGGCACCGTGATCGGCGTCGTCGTCGGCGCGTGGGGCGCGATCCGGCAATACCGGCTCTCCGACCGCGTCATCACGCTGCTGTCGCTGCTGGTGATCAGCACGCCGACCTTCGTCATCGCCAACCTGCTGATCCTGGCCGCACTCGACGTGAATTCCGTTCTGGGAGTGCGGCTTTTCGAATACACCGGGGAGACCTCGCCCGACGCCGTCGGGGGCGGCTGGAACCAGTTCGCCGACCGGTTGCAGCATCTCGCACTGCCGACCTTCACACTGGCCCTGTCGGCCATCGCCGGTTACAGCCGCTACCAACGCAACGCCATGCTCGACGTGCTCGGCCAGGACTTCATCCGCACCGCGCGGGCCAAGGGGCTGACGCGGCGCCAGGCCCTGTTCAAACACGGCCTGCGCACCGCGCTCATCCCGATGGCGACGCTGTTCGCCTACGGCGTCGCGGGACTGGTCACCGGAGCGGTGTTCGTGGAGAAGATCTTTGGTTGGCACGGCATGGGCGAGTGGGTGGTTCAGGGCATCGCCACCCAGGACACCAACATCATCGCCGCCATCACGGTGTTCACGGGCTCTGTCGTGCTGCTGGCCGGTCTGCTGTCGGACGTGATCTACGCGGCGCTGGATCCGAGAGTGCGGGTGACGTGACCGATACCACAGCCACCGCAGCACGTTCGGGTCTGCACACCGAGGAGTTCGCCACCCGGCGCACGCTCGTCTTCCGCCGATTCATGCGCAACAAGCCCGCGGTCGCGGCGCTCGTCGTGCTCGCGGTGATGTTCGTCGGCTGCTACGCCCTGCCCCCGCTGCTGCCGTACAACTACACCGACCTGGACTACTACGCGCTGCAGACACCGCCGTCGACCACCCACTGGTTCGGCACCAACGCACTGGGCCAGGACCTGCTGGCCCAAACCCTGCGCGGCATGCAGAAATCCATGTTGATCGGCGTGTGCGTGGCGCTCATCTCGACGGTCATCGCCGCAACAGTCGGGTCCGTCGCCGGCTATTTCGGCGGCTGGCGCGACCGGACGCTGATGTGGGTGGTCGATGTCCTGCTGGTGGTGCCCAGCTTCATCCTGATCGCCATCGTGACCCCGCGATTGGGCCAGTCCGACCGCGTCTTCTGGCTGATCATATTGTTCTCGCTGTTCAGCTGGATGATCAGTTCGCGCATCGTGCGCGGCATGACGATGACGCTGCGGGAACGTGAATTCGTCGTCGCCGCACGGTATATGGGTGTGCGCAGCTGGCGGATCATCGTGCGCCACATCGTGCCCAACGTGGCGTCCCTGCTGATCATCGACGCCGCGCTCAATGTCGGCGTCGCGATCCTGGCCGAAACAGGGTTGAGCTTCCTGGGTTTCGGTATCCAGCCGCCTGACGTGTCGCTGGGAACGCTGATCGCCGACGGCACCAAATCGGCGACGACGTTCCCGTGGGTTTTCCTGTTCCCCGCCGGGGTCCTGGTGCTGATCATCCTGTGCGCCAACCTCGCCGGTGACGGCCTACGCGATGCACTCGACCCGGGCAGCGGTCAGCTGCGGCGACGGAAGAAGCGCCGATGAGTCTGCTCGAGGTCACCGATCTGACGGTGACGTTCCCGACCGACGCCGACCCGGTGGCCGCCGTGCGCGGTGTGAGCTTCCACGTCGACGCCGGTGAGGTGGTGGCCCTGGTCGGCGAATCCGGCGCCGGGAAATCGGCAAGCGCCATGTCGGTGGTCGGCCTGCTGCCCGAGTTCGCCGAGGTCTCCGGATCGGTGCGACTGCGCGGCGAGGAGCTACTCGGGCGCTCCGACGCGCAGATGTCGAAGATCCGCGGCAACACCATCGGCACCGTCTTCCAAGACCCGATGTCGGCGCTGACCCCGGTCTACACGGTCGGCGACCAGATCGCCGAAGCACTCGAGGTGCACAACCGCGAGCTGGGGCGGCGGGCCGCACGAGCGCGGGCCGTCGAGTTGCTGGAGCTGGTCGGCATCGCACAGCCGGAGCGACGGGCCCGCGCGTTCCCCCATGAACTGTCGGGTGGCGAACGCCAGCGCGTGGTCATCGCCATCGCCATCGCCAACGATCCCGATCTGTTGATCTGCGACGAGCCGACGACCGCGTTGGACGTCACCGTGCAGGCCCAGATTCTCGACGTGCTCAAGACCGCGCGGGACGTCACCGGGGCGGGCGTGCTGATCATCACCCACGATCTGGGAGTGGTCGCCGAGTTCGCCGACCGGGCGCTGGTGATGTACGCCGGGCGCGCGGTCGAGCACGCGACCGTCGGCGAGCTGTACCGCGACGCGCGGATGCCTTACACGGTCGGTCTGCTCGGCTCGGTACCACGGCTGGACGCTGCCCAGGGCACGCGGCTGGTGCCCATCCCCGGTTCACCGCCGTCGTTGACCGTGACGCCGCAGGGCTGCCCGTTCGCACCGCGGTGTCCGCTTGCAATCGACGAATGCCGCGCTGCCGAGCCGGAACTGGTCACGGTGTCCGCAAACCACCTGGCTGCGTGCATTCGCACCGCCGACGTGCATGGCCGCAGCGCCGCGGACATCTACCACGTGCCGACGGCCCGCCCCGAGGCTCCGTCAGACGACGCACCGGTGGTGCTGCGGGTGCAGGACCTGGCCAAGACGTACAAGCTCACCAAGGGCGTGGTGTTCCGCCGCCAGGTCGGCGAGGTCCGCGCGGTGGACAACGTCAGCTTCGAGCTGCGGCAGGGCCGCACCTTGGGCATCGTCGGTGAATCAGGTTCCGGTAAGTCGACCACGCTGCACCAGATCCTGAACCTCGCTGCGCCGCAATCGGGTTCGATCGAGGTGCTGGGCACCGACGTGGCGGCGCTGGACCGCCACACCCGCCGCGCCGTGCGCACCGACCTGCAGGTGGTCTTCCAGGATCCGGTGGCCTCCCTCGATCCTCGCCTCCCGGTTTTCGACGTGTTGGCCGAACCGTTGTCCGCCAACGGTTTCGACAAGCAGCGCACCGACGAACGCGTGGCCCAGCTGCTGGAGGTCGTCGGCCTGCGGCGTGCCGACGCCAGCCGCTACCCGGCGGAATTCTCGGGCGGGCAGAAGCAACGCATCGGCATCGCCCGAGCGCTGGCACTGCAGCCCAAGATCCTGGCGCTCGACGAACCCGTGTCGGCACTCGACGTGTCGATCCAGGCGGGCATCATCAATTTGCTGCTCGATTTGCAGGACGAATTCGGCCTGTCCTACCTGTTCGTTTCCCACGACCTGTCAGTGGTCAAACACCTTGCGCACGACGTCGCCGTGATGTACAAGGGCGCGATCGTCGAACAGGGTTCCTGCGACACGGTTTTCGCCAGCCCGTCACACGAGTACACCCAGCGGCTGCTCTCCGCGGTGCCACAGCCCCAGCCGCGCTGAGCGGGTCATTCCCCCGAGCGCACGTTGCTGCATCTAGCATCGGCGGGGTGAACGGGAAGAACCTGCGTCGCCTCGCCATCGCCACCTTCGCCACCGCCCTCACGCTCACCGCGTGCTCAGGGGGTGATCGCCAGGTCCCCTCGGCCGGCGGCAACGCGGAGGTCGGAACCACCAGCGACGTCAACCCGCAGGATGTGGCCAACCTCAAGCAGGGCGGCAATCTGCGGTTGGCGCTCACCGAGTTCCCGTCGAACTTCAATCCGCTGCACCTGGACGGCAACACCGGCGATGTCGGCTCGCTGTCCAAGCCGACGCTGCCCCGGGCCTTCACCATCGCCGCCGACGGCACCACGACGGTCAACACCGACTACTTCACCAGCGTCGAACTCACCTCCAAGAACCCGCAGGTGGTCACCTACACGATCAACCCGAAGGCGGTGTGGTCCGATGGCACCCCGATCACCTGGGAAGACATCAAGTCCCAGATCGATGCCACCAACGGAAAGAACCCGGCGTTCGTGATCGCCGCGCCCAACGGCAGTGAGCGCGTCGCCTCGGTCACCCGCGGGGTCGACGACCGTCAGGCCGTGATGACGTTCGCCGAGCCGTATGCGGACTGGCAGGGCATGTTCGCAGGCAACGGCCGGTTGCTGCCCAAGAGCATGACCGAGAACCCCGAGGTCTTCAACAAGGGCCAGCTCAACGGTCCCGGGCCGTCGGCGGGCCCGTTCATCGTGTCCAACCTCGACCGCGGTGCGCAGCGAATCACCTTGACGCGCAACCCCAAGTGGTGGGGCACCCCGCCGCTGCTGGACAGCATGACGTATTCGGTGCTCGACGACGCCGCGCGCATCCCGGCGCTGCAGAACAACACCATCGACGCCACCGGAACCGCGTCGCTCGACGAGCTGACCATCGCGCGCAACACCCCGGGGATCTCGATCCGCCGCGCGCCCAGCCCCAGCTGGTATCACCTGACGTTCAACGGCGCGCCGGGGGCCATCCTGGCCGACAAGGCGCTGCGGCAGGCAGTGGCCAAGGGCATCGACCGTCAGGCCATCGCCAACATCACGCAACGCGGGCTCACCGACAATCCGGTGCCGCTGAACAACCACATCTACGTCGCCGGCCAGAAGGGCTACCAGGACAACAGCGCCGATGTGGCGTTCGACCCCGAGAAGGCCAAGAGCGAACTCGACGCCCTGGGGTGGAAGCTCAACGGGCAGTTCCGGGAGAAGGACGGCAAGCAGCTGGTGATCCGCGACGTGCTCTACGACGCGGGCAGCACCCGTCAGGTCGCACAGATCGCCCAGAACACTCTGGCCCAGATCGGCGTGAAGCTCGTCATCGACACCAAGCCCGGCACGGGATTCTTCACCAACTTCATCAGCAAGGGCGATTTCGACATCGCGCAGTTCGCCTTCCTCGGCGACGCGTTCCCGTTGGGATCGCTGACCCAGATCTACACGCAGAACGGCGCGAGCAACTTCGGCAAGATCGGCAGCCCCGAGATCGACGCCAAGATCGAGGAGACGCTGCGGGAATTGGATCCCGACAAGGCGCGGACGCTCGCCAACGAGCTCGACAAGATGCTGTTCGCCGAGGTGTTCAGCCTGCCGCTGTTCCAGTCGCCCGGAAACGTCGCGGTGCGCAGCAATCTGGCCAACTTCGGCGCGTTCGGACTGGCCGACCCGGACTACACCAAGATCGGCTTCATGAAGTAGGAGCGCGGTCCGGCAGCACCGACTCGCACGCGGCCGCAACCGCGATCGCCGACATGGCCAGCCGCAGCCCGGGCCGTACCGGCAACGCGTCCAGCTCCGGGGCGGTCGCCGAAAGTTGTTCCGCCGCACCGTTGCGGACGGCGTCGATCACCGCCAGCGCGGCGCGTTCGCGGCTGTCGAGCACGCTGTGTCCGGCGGTCGGCATCGATACCAGGACGGCGTCGGGCACCAGCGTGGCGATACGCTCGGCGATCGCCGGCGGCGTGGTGAGATCGCGGCCCCCGGAGATGATGACGGTGGGCCAATCGAACTTCTGCATCTCGGCGACCAGGTCATAGGGCTCGGCATCGAACGGCTCGTAGCGCCCCGGGTTGCCACCCAGGTGGGGGTCCAGCGCCGGATCCAGTGGCAGGCCGTCGGGCACACCCGCGTAGTTCAATTCGCGAAAAGCGATCCGGCCGACGAGATCTGATTCGTTGCGGTACGGGACTTTTCGGGTCGCCATCCGGCCCAGCCGGCTCAGCGCCGACCACACCAAGGTGTGCCCACCCATCAGCAGGTCGAGTTGGCGGTCCAGCAGGGCCGCACCACCGTAGCCGTACAGGGTTCCGGCGACCTGACCGCCCGCGGAGCCCAACACTCCGGCCTCGATCAGCGTGCGAGCCTTGGGTGCCAGTGCCGACGCCTGCGGATCCGAGCCGTCCCACAGCAGGCCGCGGATGGCGGTGCGCATGGCGTCGATGTCGCCGGTGGACAACAGCGGCGAATCGAGGACCATCGCCTCGACGCGCTCGGGATGGCGCACACCGACCCCCGAGGCGAGATAGGTGCCGTACGAGGTGCCGTAGAACGTCGCGGTGGACACCCCGGCGTCGTCGAGCACCGCGACGAGGTCGTCGACGGCCTGGTCGATGGTGATGGCATCGGGCGGCAGGTCCGCACCGGAGTCGGTGTGCCGCGACATCCCGACGCCGCGATGCTCGACCATGATGACGTCGACACCCGCGGCTGCGGCGTGGCGCCGCAACCCGCGGTAGGACTGCACCGACGCGACACCCGGCCCGCCCGGGATGATCACGACGGGATGTGCGGACTTCCGGCCGGACCGCACGTAATAGAGGTTGAAGTGCTCATCGCTGCCCGGGGTCACCGGCCGCCGGACCGCACGGACGCCGGGTTGCGCGGCGAGCTTGTCGTGCCTGCGCCGGCGCTTCGCGTTCATCGTCATCGCGGTCCATTGTGCCGCGTTCGGTTCCCGCTGATCCAAAGCCGTGCCTGCGGCGGCGGGGCGTCGGTACAAACGGTGCCATGACGACCCTTGAGAATTCGACGCGTGTCCTTCCCGGAACGCCCGCGTGGACCGAACTACTGGCCAAGGTTGCCGCAGGCGCCAAGGACCGCGACCTCAACGATGAAAACCCGTTCGATCAGGTGGCCGCGCTCAAACGTGCCGGCTTCGGCACGCTGCGCCTACCCGAGTCGCTCGGCGGCTCGGGATTGACCGTGCCCCAACTGTTCTCGGCAGTGATCGACGTGGCACAAGCCGATCCGATTGTGGCGCACATCTTCCGGACGCATTTCTGGTTCACCGAGGAGCGGTTGCGCACTGCCGACGACCCCGCCTCGCAGCGCTGGCTCGCGAAGGTGGCCGACGGCAAGATTTTCGGAAATGCGTTCAGCGAGAAGGGTTCCCTCGCCGTGGGCAGCCTGGTGTTCAACACCCGGCTGCTGCCCGGCCAAGACGGCGGTTACCTGCTCACCGGTGAGAAGTACTACAGCACCGGCACCCTGTTCTCCGATTACCTCACCGTCACCGCCACCACCGATCACGACTCGGTGGCCAACGTGGTGATCCCGGCCGACCGCGACGGGGTCCGCATCGTCGACGACTGGGACGGTTTCGGCCAGCGGCGCACCGGTACCGGCACCACGAGCTTCGACGATGTCGCCGTCGCCGCCGACGAGGTGCTCTCCGACACCCCGTACGACGCCGAACCGGTTCCGACCGTGCAGTACGCGTCGCTGCAGCTGTTCATCCACGCGGTGGTGGCCGGGATCCTGGCCAATGTCGTCGACGACGGCGTGGCGCTACTGCGGTCGCGCGAGCGCAACTTCAGCCACGCGTTGACCGAACGGCCGACGGAGGATCCGCTGCTGCAGCGCCAACTCGGCGTGCTGGCCAGCACCGCGTACGTGGCGCGGGCGGCGGTGCTGGACGCCGCGGCGGCGATCGCTGCGGCGACGGACTCCGCGGTCGACGGGGTGCCCGATGCGCGACTGGCCGAGGAAGCCCAGCTCAAGGTCGCGAAGGTCAAAGTTCACCTCGACGATGTGGCGCCCGAGGCTGCCACCCGGCTGCTGGAACTCGGCGGCGCGTCCGCGGCCAGCCGGCAACGCAACCTCGATCGGCATTGGCGCAACATCCGCACCATCACGCTGCACAACCCGGTCGTGTACAAGGCCCGCGTGATCGGTCAGAACCTGTTGCACGGCACGCCGGTTCCGGCCAACGCCTACTTCTGAGCCGACAGGACTGCCCGCGCGGGCGGCTTGTCGTCTAGCCCAACGCGCGGGCGTCCAACCCCAGTTCCTGTTCTGTTGTGCGCAAAAGCATTTCGGTGACGATCGGGTAGTTCACCAACGACGTCCCCGCCAGCGCCGTACGTACGGCGCTTTGGCCGAACGTGCCGTCGATCATGGCCAGGATGCGCATCGCCGCCGCGGCGCAATCGTCGGTGACGAATTCCCCAGCGGCCACTCCGCGGGTGAGCACGTCGGTCAGGTTCGCGATATCGGTCTCCATCTGACGGATGACCTCCTGCTGCAACGCCGGTCGGCGTCGGCATTCGCGCCAGGCATCTAGCCACAGCAGTGCCACGGAGTCGTGGTCGGCAGCGAGCGTGTCCTGCAAGAACATCCGCAGCTCGGTTGTGGGGCCGTCCGACTCGGCAGCCACCTTGGCCTTCAGCGTCTCGCGGCGGCGTTCGTTCACGGCCGCGAATGCGGCCGCGACGAGCTCGTCGACCGAGCGAAAGTAGTGATTGACCAGACCCGGGTAGACACCCACGGCCTCGGCCACGCGTTTGGCGGTCACCTGAGCCAATCCGTCGTCCTGGGCGATCCGCCCGGCGGCTGCGGCAATCTCACCCCGTCGCTTCTCCGGAGATTTGCGGCGCGGACGTGACGCAGCCGCCGTGGAACTCATGGCCTGACGTTAACACCGCGAATCCGGTGACAACGCACCCACGACCCCTTATTGTTCTTCACACCAATAATTATTGGTGTTGACACCAACAAGGAGGTTGCGAGGATGGCGGGCGATACGGACGAACGGGAGGTGGTCACCGACGAATTCGGCAGGGTGGAGACCCGCGGCATCGATTTCATCCCGGCTCAAGAACGCCACGGCAAGCCCCGTGACCTGTTCAAAGTGTGGGCCGCCTCCAACATCAACTACCTCTACATCGTTCTGGGCGGTCTGCTGACGGTGTCGGGCCTCAACATCTGGCAGGCCACGCTGGTCGTGGTGGTGGGCAACCTGTTCTGGTTCGCAATCGGCGTGATGGCCACCAGCGGCCCGGTCGCAGGCGCACCGAGCAGCGTCATCATGCGAGCGATGTACGGGATCACGGGCAACAGGCTGAACCTCGGGATCTTCCAGTGGCCGGTATTCATCGCGTACGAAGCCATCAACCTGTGTGTCGGCGCATTGGCCGGATATGCGGTCGTCGAAGCTGCCGGGGTGTCTCTGCCGGTACCGGTCCGGGTGGCCATTGTCGTGGTGATCGCCGCAGCCACACTGGTGATCAGCGTCTACGGCCACGCGACCATCATGCGCATGAGCGGCGTGTTCACGGTGATGCTCGCCGCGGTGATGATCGTGTTGGGCATATTCGTCGTGGCCCACGCCGATTGGGCTTACCACCCCGACACAACCCTCAGCTCGGGCTCGCTGTGGGCGACGATGGCCGCCGGAACCGCGATCATCGCCGCAGCGCCACTGTCGTGGGGGGTAAGTCCGGATTACGCCCGGTACCTGCCCACCGAGACCTCGGCGCGGGCGGTCGCGATCTGGACGGCGCTGGGCGGATTCATCCCCTCCGTCGCGCTGGGAGTGCTTGGCATACTGGCCGGAACAGTCATCGACATGGCCGATGCGCAAGGCAATCTCGCCAAGATCGTGCCGGCGTGGTTCTACCCGGTGTTCCTGCTGGTGATCGTCGTCGGTTCGATGGCCAACAACGTGCTGACCATGTATTCGTCCGGGCTGTACCTGCAAGCCGTGGGTATCGCGTTACGCCGTTCGATCACTGTGCTGTTCGACGGTCTGCTCGGAACAGCGCTCGCCTGCTACGCCTTGTTCGTCTCCGATTTCACCAGCGCGCTCAGCGGCATTCTCGAATCGAGCATTCTGCTGGTGGGTCCGTCGGTTGCCATCTATGTCACCGATCAGTGGTTGCGGCACAACCGTTATGACGGCGTCGCGCTCAACGATGTCAGCGCACACAGCGTCGCCTGGTACACCCGCGGGTTCAATATCGCAGGCATCGCAGCGTTTCTCGCGGGCGCGGCCGCGGCAGCCTTGTTCGTGCAGAACAGCGAATTCGCCGGGCCCCTCGCCGGCGCACTGGGTGGCGCTGACCTGTCCTGGCTGGTCGGCCCGCTGGTCTCCGCATGCGTCTACATCGCCGTCACGAGGCTCTGCTACCCCGCCCTGCCCACCGGGCAGGACCTGACAACACGCAAGACCTTCGTCCAGTGAGCCGGCAACTTCCCTTGGCCCGCTCGTGGTTTCGCACCCGTGCGGTGAGTCCGACGCTCGACCGAATCGATGAACCGCACGTTCACGACCTGCTCCGCGCCAACATCTGGCACGTGCGCGGACGAGATCGCGATCTCGTCGTCGACACCGGTCTCGGCGTGGCGTCGCTCCGTGCTCACCTACCGGAGTTGTTCGCACGGGATCCCGTCGTGGTGTTGACCCACGCCCACCTCGACCATATGGGTGGTGCCCACGAATTCGATTGCTGCTGGGCATATCCCGGCGAACCGTTTCACACACCTCCGCCGGGCAGTCTGTATCCGGAGCCCTTGGCGGACGAACTGGGAATCAGTGCCGCGGAATTCGGCATCGACGGTCCGATACTGCTGGATGCCCTACCGCGCTCGGACTACGCGCCCGGCGACTACCGCCTGCAGCCGGCACCGAAGATCGGATGGCTCAATGAAGGTATGCGGATCGACCTCGGTGACCGTAGCTTCACGGCGCTGCACCTGCCCGGCCATACACCGGCCAGTGTCGGTCTGTTCGACGAAGTACACGGCACGCTGTTCTCGGGTGACGTCGTCTACGACGACATCCTCATCGACAACTGCGTCGGCTCGCACATCCCTGACTACCGCATCACCATGAACCGGCTGAGCGAACTCGACGTCAGCGTCGTGCACCCCGGCCACGGGGACAGTTTCGACCGAAACCGGTTGTGCGACATCGCCAACGACTACCTGCGGCGCACGTGAGCAGGCTCACAACTCGATGTGGTGGGCGGCGCCCACGCCCGCGTAGCGCTGCGGGCTGCAGGTCAGCACGATCACCTGGCCGTCTCCGCCCACCGCATCGAACACCGCGCCCATCTTCACCAGCCGCTCGGCGTCGGTGAACCCGAGCGCATCGTCGATGATGACCGGCACGTTGTCCTCCTTGGCCACCAGCGCCGCACCCGCCAGCCGCGTCACGATGGCCAACTGCTCCTTGGCACCCCCCGACAGCGACTCGTAGGGCACCGTGCGGCCGGACACCGTGCGGGTGCAGATCCGCAGCTCGCTGTCGACGTCGACGTCGAAGTCCTCGCCGAACACCAGCCGGCCGAGGCGCTGCACTTCGAGCCGGAACGGGTCGGCGTAGCGCTGCCGCGTGGCATCGCGGTGCCGGCTCATCACCGAGCGCAGCATCTCGGCCGCCCGGGCCCGGCGATGCACCTGCCGGTATTGCGCTGCGGCATGCTCGCGTTCGGTTTCGGCAGCATCGAGATGTCCCTTGCGGCCCTCGGTGCCGTACACCTTCAGTTGCGCCGCGACCTCACGCAGACCGTCCACCGCCGCATCGTGGCGCGCGGCGAGCTCTTCGGCCGCGCGTACTGCCGCAGCCAGTTCGGCGTTCACGAGATCCGGTGTGTTGCCCTCAAGTTCGCTGCGTAGAGCCGTCACTTGAGCGGCGGCCGACGCGGCGCGGTCACCGTCGGCCTGCGCCGCCACGGCCAGCTCGTCGTCCCCGACGGTGGCGCGCTGCGCGGCGAGACGGCCGGTATCCACGGTCAATTCGGCCTGAGCCGCGGCGAGCTTCTCGCGCAGCACCGTGACGCCGGTGGTTGCCTGCGAGAGCTTCCGCGCGGCCGCGTTGGCCACCTTGCGATGGGTTTCCGCATCGATGACCGCCTGCCGGTGAGCCGCGACTGCCGCGTCGAGTTCCGTTCTGGCCGTGGCGATGTCAGCGGGACCCTCGAGGTCGAAGAGCGCCGCTTCGGCCGGCTGGTCGGCGCTCAGGCTCGCCAGGCGCGTCCGCAACGCCGGCACCAGGTCGTCGCCGGTCAAGGCATCCACCGTGGCCCGCGCCCGGTCCCTGGCCCCGATGAGCTCGCGGCGGCGTTCGTCGAGCGCCCGCGCGGCGGCGACGTCGGCGACCCCGGCGGCCGCCAGCGCGGAGGCCAGCACACCTTGTGCCGCGGTGAGCTTGGCCCTGGTCTCGGCGGCGGGTGTGCCCGGCACCACCGTCACGGTGAGCACACCCGGCACCTCGACATCGGTCTGTGCGGTGGTGCGCACCGACCACTGCGCGCGGGCGTCGAGCACCACGTCGGCGCCGCCGACCCGGACCGCGACATCGGTGGCCGCGACGAGTTCGATACGCGCCGAGGCGAGTTCATCCTGCCCGGCCGCACGTTCGACGGCGACCGCCGCGGTTTCGATGGCCCGCATCGCCGTCTCGTCGAGGGTGATCGTGGCGAGTTCCCGGCTGATCCGGTCGCATTCGCGTTGCGCGGCGTCTATCCGGCCCAGCCGAGTGGCCAGCCGCTCGACCTCCTCGCGCGCGGCGAGACGATCGACCGTCGCACGCGCAGCGTCGACCCGGTCTACCCGGTCGCGCACCGCTGCCTGGGCCAGTTCGGCGGCGTCCTCGGCGGCCTCATGGACCTCGTGCGCCGTCTCGGCGTCTGCCGCGGCAGCCGTGACAGCAGCGGTGAGCTCGGTGATGGCCGCGGTGCGCTCGTCGATGTCGGCGCGCAACCGGCGGCGCTCGGTGAGTGCCGCTGTCGAGGCGGCATGTGTGGCCAGGGCGGCCGCAGCCACCACCTCCGCCTCCTTGAGCTGCGCGGTCAGGGCCGCGACGGCCTCGGCCGCGGTTCGGGCGGCGGTCAGCCGTACCGTGGCCCGGGTCCGCTCCTCGGCCAGACGGCTCACCTCCGCGGTCAGCTCGGTATGCCGGTGCACCGCGTCGTCGACCTCGGCCACCGCGGCCGCGCGGTGGGCCACCTCCTGGTCGGCCTCGGCCAGCCGCTTGATCACCGCGGCCCATTCACCGGTGGGGCGGCCCGTGCCGGTGAAGTACCGCGCGTACTCGGCATCGATGCGCTCGACGAGCAGCGGCTCCTCACCGGAGAGCGAAACAGCTTGGCCCGCAGCGACATCCAGTGCCCGCGCCAGGGCGTCCGAACCGGAAAGGTCCACCGGTGCGGTGGGGGCCGACTGCAGTACCCGCTGAGCCTGCCACAGCTTGGTGTCCACGGTGTCGTTGAGCATGGCCAGTACGCGTTCGTGGGCCTCATCGCCGCTGAGCTGTTCGCGTCGGGGCGCCAGCACCGTCAGTTCGGTCTCGGCACGCTTGTGGAACCGCTTGCGGTACACGAATCGGTATGGGCCGGTGGAGATTTCCGCCGTCACCTCGGCGCCGACGTCGGCATGGGTGGGCTTGACCTGCTTGACGTCCTTCTTGGTCGAGCGGTCCTTGGCCTCGATCAGCAAGTCCAGCGCTTCGATCATCGACGACTTGCCGATCTCGTTGGCGCCACTGACCACTACCACACCGTGATCGGGAAATTCGATCTCGCGGTGGGTGATTCCGCGGTAATTCGTCAGGACGAGCCTGTGCAGTTTCACGCCACTCCCTTTGCTCTACGCGCAAGCGGCTCATCGGAAGCCCTGGTGTCGACGAGCCGAAGCAAAAGACCCAGCGCGGCCCGCGCGTCCTCGGCGCCATCGGCGTCGGACCGCGCGGTGGCGACCAGCTCGTCGACCGCTGCCGCGGCGAAGCCGCCGATACCCAGATCGTCGAACTCGCCGTCGGCAGGCAGCACCGCGATGTCGGTGTGCCGCTCCCACACGGTCAGTGCCGCGAACAACCGGGCGTACTTGTCCAGGCACGCGTCGAGAGCCGCCTTTGCGGTCACCGTGAGCGAGCCGGTCAATGCCAGCCGCACGACGGTACGCTCCTTGTCGCCCAACTGATCCAGGTTGATGTCGAGATCGGCTACCTCGCGATCGCTGTCGACGTCACGGCGCAGCGTGACGAAGCGCCAACGGCCCACCCGTTCAGAGCCGACCCGAACCGGCCGCTGCGGGTCCTCCTCGTCGATGTCGACGAGAAGCACATGGCCGGAATCGGATTCGATGTCGTCGTAGTTCGTGACCTCCGGTGCGCCCGAGTACCACACGCGCCCCGTCGATCCCACCTCCGTGCGGGAGTGCTTGTCCCCCAAGGCCACATAGTGCACAGCCCCGCGCGTCACCGCCGCCTCGACGGTTGCGAGCCGGATCAGCGACGGCTTGTCCTTGTCGGGGTCGAGCACATCGACACCGCCATGGCCGACCACAATGCGGGTCACGCCATCGGCGGGCAGATCGGCGAGCACATCACCGGTGAGGTCGGTGGTCGGCGCCTTGGACCGCCACGGCGCTGCGACGATCTGCAGGCCGGGCCGCACGTCATGCACCCCGGCGCGGTCCAGGACAACGACGTTCTCGGGCCGCTCGGCGAGAAACAGCGCGCTGGTGTACACCGACGCGGCGTCGAGGGGATCGTGATTGCCCGGCAGCAGGTACACCGGAACGCCGATGGCACGCATGGCCTCCAGCGACTGGCTGATCTCGCGGGGGGCCAACTGGTTGTGCTCGAACACGTCGCCGGCCACCACCACGAACTCGGCCCCGGTGCGGGCCGCCAGCGCACCCAACCCGGCCACCGCGTCCCGGCGAGCGGCCGAATACCGTGGCTGCGCCTCACCGTTGAGAAAATGGCGGGTCATGCCGAGCTGCCAGTCGGCGGTGTGCAGAAAGCGCATCGCAGCCCGTCCTTCCTGATCCGTTCGCGTCGTTCGTCGTCGAGCAAGGCGAGTGTAGGTCGGGGCGCCGACAAGTCCGGGGACGTCGATCGGCATGGCCCTTCGCCGGATCCCCGATAACCTCATGCGATGAGCACCCGCACCAACACCCTGCTGCTGTTGCGCCATGCGAAATCGGACTACCCCGACGGTGTGGCCGATCATGAGCGCCCGCTGGCGGCCCGTGGCATCCGGGAGGCCGCCCTGGCCGGCGACTGGATCCGCGCCAACGTGCCGCCGATCGACGCCGTGCTGTGCTCGACGGCGACGCGTACCCGTCAGACCCTGGCGCGCACCGGGATCGACGCGCCGGTGCGCTACCTGGACCGCATCTACGACGCCACAGCGGGCGCCGTGATCGACGTGATCAACGGCGTGGAATCACAATTCGGCACCGACGTGTCGACGGTCCTGCTGATCGGCCACGAACCGGCCATGTCGGCGACCGCACTCGGACTGTCCGACGGCAGCAATACCACGTTGACACAGGAGATTTCGCTGAAGTTCCCCACGTCGGCCATCGCGGTGCTGCAAACCGGCAGCAGCTGGGACGCGCTGAGCCTCGGCGGCGCCCAGCTGGTCGACTTCCACGTACCGCGCTGAGCCTGCGGCTCAGGAGTTGGTGTTGAGCGTGAGCTCCATCAACTTGACCGCCATGGAGCAGGCGTCGATGCCCGGCGCCTGCGGGTTCACCCACCACCCGACCACACCGGCGGCGTCACTGGCCACACCGCACGCGCCGTTGGGGCTGTTGGGCTTCATGATGATCGAGTCGACCCCGTTGATGCGGCGGGATTCGATCCCGTACTGCAGCTGCTGAGCGACCTTGCGTTCGTTGTCCAGGCTGCCCTGCTCGTACCAGAAGCGGGTGATGTCGATCAGGCCCGCCGGGTTGGCCGCCTGCCAGCGGCACACCGCACCGACGAAGGTGCTCTGGATGTCCAGCGGGTCGGCCCCGACGGTCTTGGCCAGGATGTCCTGGGTCAGGACGTCGCACTCCTTGAGCAGATTGGGGTACTGCTTCTCGGACTTGTTGTTGCTGGGCCCGCCGCTGGAGCCCTCCTTGGCCGCGACGCCCTCGACCGTGCGGGTGCAGCCGGTGAGACCGGCGAACACTGCCAACGCGGCCACCATCACGGCAAGTCCCTTACGACCCCTGTGCACGCTCATTTGGAGTTCACAATCGACTGGCGGGCGAGCTCCTTGGCCACGCCGCACGGTTCGGGAAACGGCTTCTGATCGAAACTGACCGACCATTCGATGAAGTCGTCGTTGAACTGGATACCGACCTCACACAGGTTGGACGTGTTCTGCAGCGGGTCCTGGCCGATGGCCACGAAACCGCCGTGCCCTTCGATGTTGATGTCTTCCACGCTGGTGCGCGAGAGTTCCTCGGTCTTGCGTTCCCGCCCGATCGGGCTCCCACGGAACCACGTGAACGAGAAGTGCGGACCGAGGATGCTGCCGCCCTGCAGCCACTGGCATCCCGACGAGTTGGCCGCGGTGTTCACCAAGCCCTGCACCTGGGTGAGTTCGGCGACGGTCTGGTCGCTGACCCCGCCGCACTGCGGGAAGAACGGCCCGTGCTTTGCGGCGGCCGAAGGCGCCGGCGAGGCCGGCTGCGACGCACCGGGCCCTGCCGAATCACCGGCGCCCGAGCACGCGGCGAACACCGGGACTGCCACGGCAGCCAGCACTGCCAACCGAGTGGCCGTGCGGGTCCGTCGTAGGGCAGTCGTGCGTCCAGTCACGCCATGCACTGTAGCTGCACCCTGTGAGGGCAACCACCGACATGCCGATTGACCAGGACTTTCCAACTCACTTTCCGGTCAGCAGCCAGACAGGTTCGGCGCCGTCGCGGTGTGCGACAGTAGCTGGATGCTCTGGGCGCTGCTGCGGCGGTACGTGCGGCCGTACCGGTCGCTGCTAGCTGCCGTGGCCGCGCTGCAGGTCGTGAGCACTCTGGCGTCGCTGTATCTGCCGACGGTCAACGCCGCGATCATCGACGACGGGGTAGCCAAGGGCGACACCGGCCGGATCGTCGATCTGGGCGGGGTGATGCTCGGCGTCACCGCGCTGCAGGTGCTGTGCTCGGTCGGCGCGGTGTTCTTCGGGTCGCGAGCCGCCATGAGCTTCGGACGTGATCTGCGTTCGGCGATCTTCCATCACGTCACGACGTTCTCCGCCGCCGAGACCGCACGGTTCGGTGCCCCGA
Organism: Mycolicibacterium brisbanense; assembly: GCF_001570425.1. Classification (GTDB taxonomy): domain Bacteria; phylum Actinomycetota; class Actinomycetes; order Mycobacteriales; family Mycobacteriaceae; genus Mycobacterium; species Mycobacterium brisbanense. Next base: position 71,760 of record NZ_BCSX01000004.1, on the reverse strand, counting down.
CGTTGCTGACCCGCACCACCAACGACGTCGGGCAGATCCAGCAGCTGCTGCAGCTGACCTGCACGATGCTGGTCACCGCGCCGATCATGTCGATCGGCGGCATCGCGATGGCCGTGCACCAGGACGCCGGGCTGTCGTGGCTGCTGCTGGTCAGCGTGCCCGTGCTGGCGCTGGCGAACTACACGATCATCAAGCGCCTGATGCCCGTCTACCGCCGGTTGCAGCGCGTCATCGACGGCATCAACCGGGTGATGCGCGACCAACTCTCCGGCATCCGGGTGATCCGGGCGTTTTCCCGCGAACCCGTCGAACGGGTCCGGTTCGCCGAAGCCAACGACGCGCTGGCGGGCACCGCGATCGAAGGCGGCCGCTGGCAGGCGCTGATGCTTCCCGTCACCACGCTGGTGATCAACGTGTCCAGCGTCGCGCTCATCTGGTTCGGTGGGCTGCGGATCGACGCGGGCCACATGCAGGTGGGGTCGCTGATCGCGTTCCTCGCCTACTTCATGCAGATCCTGATGGCCGTGCTGATGGCGACGTTCCTGCTGGTGCTGTTTCCCCGGGCCTCGGTGTGCGCCGAACGGATCACCGAGGTGCTGGACACCTCGCCCGCGATCACCAGTCCCGAGGAGCCACGGCAACCGCGGGCCCGCACCGGTGAAATCACCCTGCAGAACGCCACCTTCAGCTATCCGGGTGCGGATCGGCCTGTGCTGCAAGATGTTTCATTCACCTCACCCTCGGGGACGACGACCGCGGTGGTCGGCTCGACGGGTTCAGGCAAGTCGACGCTGCTGTCGCTGATCTGCCGGCTCTACGACGCCACCGCAGGTGCGGTCCTGGTCGACGGCGTCGACGTGCGCGAACGCGACATCGAGGAGCTGTGGTCGACGATCGGTCTGGTGCCGCAGCGCGGCTACCTGTTCACCGGCACGGTTGCGGAAAACCTGAGCTACGGTGCGGCCCCGGGACAGGAGCTGACCGACGACGACATGTGGGAGGCGCTGCGGGTCGCGGCCGCCGACGACTTCGTGCGCGCGCACCCCGATGAGCTGCAGATGCCGGTGGCCCAGGGCGGCATCAACTTCTCCGGCGGGCAGCGGCAGCGCCTGGCCATTGCGCGGGCCGTGATCCGCAGGCCCGCGATCTACTTGTTCGACGACGCGTTCTCCGCATTGGACGTCCACACCGACGCCAGGGTGCGAGATGCACTGCGGGCGGTGTCGGGCGGGGCGACGGTCGTCATCGTGTCGCAACGCATCTCCACGGTCACCGATGCCGACCAGATCATCGTCGTCGACGACGGCCGCGTCGTCGGCATCGGAACCCACGAGTCGCTGCTCGCCCACTGCCCCACCTACGTGGAGTTCGTCGAGTCGCAGTCGGTGGCCACAGGCGAGCCACCGATGAGCGCTTGCGCGAAGAGAAGACGACCTCAGTGACCATCCCGTCCGCGCGCCGCGCAATGCTCGCCGCACCGGCCGAACGCACGCGCGACTTCCGCGGCTCGGCGCTGCGACTCGTCAGACTGCTGGTGCCGCAACGCGGCCCGGCGATCGTGGTGATCATGCTCGGTGTCGCCGGCGTCGCGATCGGGGTGATCGGCCCACGCATTCTCGGCCACGCCACCGATCTGCTGTTCAACGGGGTGATCGGGCGCGAACTGCCCGCGGGCCTCACCAAGGACCAGGCCGTCGCGGCGGCGCGGGCCCGCGGTGACACCACGTTCGCCGATCTGCTGTCCGGCATGAACGTGATCCCCGGTCACGGCGTGGATTTCGCCGCCGTCGCGCGCACTCTGGCCCTGGCCCTGGGCCTGTATCTGCTTGCCGCCCTGTTCGTCTGGATCCAGGCCCGGCTGCTCGTGGTGGTCGTGCAGCGCACCATGGCCACACTGCGCGCCGACGTCGAGAACAAGATCCACCGACTGCCGTTGTCCTACTTCGACTCCCGCCAGCGCGGCGAGGTGCTCAGCCGCGTCACCAACGACATCGACAACATCTCGTCGTCGGTGTCGATGACCATCAACCAACTGATGAGCGCGGTCCTCACCGTGATCGCCGTGCTGGTGATGATGCTGACGATCTCGCCGTTGCTCACCGCGCTGACCGTGATCACGGTGCCGCTGTCGTTGTGGGTGACCCGCTGGATCGCGCGCCGGTCGCAGCGGCTGTTCGTCGCGCAATGGCGCAACACCGGGCGGCTCAACGCCCACATCGAGGAGACCTACAGCGGTTTCACCATCGTCAAGACGTTCGGCCACCGGGCCGCGGCGCGGCACCGATTCGCCGAGCTCAACGGCGAGGTGTTCCAGTCGAGCTTCGCCGCCCAGTTCTTCTCCGGTTTGGTCTCCCCCGCAACGATGTTCATCGGCAACCTCAGCTATGTCGCCGTCGCCGTGGTGGGCGGCCTGCAGGTGGCCACCGGTCAGATCACCCTCGGCAGCATCCAGGCTTTCGTCCAGTACGTGCGGCAGTTCAACCAACCGCTCACCCAGATCGCCGGGATGTACAACACCATGCAGTCGGGAGTGGCCAGCGCCGAGCGTGTCTTCGAACTGCTCGACACCGCCGAGGAGCCGCCCGACCCGCCCCGCCGACTCGACATCCGGCGCGGCAGGGTGGAATTCGATCGCGTCAGCTTCAGCTACCGGCCGGGCACCCCGGTGATCGAGGACCTGTCACTGACCGCAGAACCGGGCAGCACGGTGGCCATCGTCGGGCCTACCGGAGCGGGTAAGACCACGCTGGTCAACCTTCTGATGCGGTTCTACGACGTGGATTCCGGGCACATCCGCATCGACGGCGTGGACATCTCGGGCGTCAGCCGCGAATCCCTGCGGTCCTCGATCGGCATGGTGCTGCAGGACACCTGGCTTTTCGGCGGCACGATCTACGACAACATCGCCTACGGCCGCCCGGATGCCGGCGAGGAGGACGTGATCGCGGCGGCCCGCGCGGCCCACGTGGACCGGTTCGTGCACACGCTGCCCGACGGCTACGCCACCCGCGTCAGCGACGACGGGGGCAGCATCAGCGCCGGCGAGAAACAGTTGATCACCATCGCGCGGGCATTCCTGGCCGGTCCCGCCCTGCTGGTGCTCGACGAGGCCACCAGCTCGGTGGACACCAGAACCGAGCTGTTGATCCAACACGCGATGAACGTATTGCGCCGGGACCGAACCAGTTTCATCATCGCCCACCGGCTCTCGACCATCCGCGACGCAGACCTGATCCTCGTGATGGACAACGGCCGGATCGTCGAGCGCGGCAGCCACGAAGACCTGATGGCGCGCCACGGCAGGTACTGGGAGATGACTCAGGCCTGAGCCTCGCCGAGGCGACGGGTTTTGGCGTGAAATCGCCGAGAACGCACGAAAAACCGTAGTGTCGGCGGGGGAACTAGAGGTTCGGGCCCTCGGCGCGCAGATCGTCGACGTTCTTCATCGCTTCCCGCAGCTTGCCCAGCCACTCCTCGGTGTGCTGACCGACCAGCTTGACCGACCAGGCCAGGGCATCGGAGCGGGACCGGGCCACACCGGCGTCGACGAGGGTGTCCAGCACCTGCCGCTCGGGCTGCTTGAGCCGGGTCATCACCGGAACGGCGATGTGAGTGAACAGGATTCGCTCCGCAGGGGTTCCCACCTCGACACCCCAGGAGACCTTGCGGCCGAACTTGTTCTGCGCCTCGTCGGCAATCCGCATGCGCTCACCGCGCGTCTCTTCGCGGAAGCGGGCGGCCCGGCCGGAGGCCCTGGCCTCGCTCTCGCCCTCGGCGGGATCGGGCAACCGCCCGATGACGGTGATCTCTTCGCGGTCGACGACGACTGTCGGGTCGCCGGTGAACCAGCTGTCGGGCAGGCGCCCGGCGAACCATTCGGGTGCGTCGTGGGCCGGCGGTTGCTGGGCCTGTTGCCAGCCGCCCCGGCCATGTTGGTGATGTTGCTTCATGTATTACATGATTACACCGTTACACCGCCGGTAGCGCGGCGTTCACCATCGGCGAACACCTCCGATCAGGCGCGCGGGCTCAGTTGCGCTTGAGCAGCAACGCTGCGCCGCCCGCCAACACGAGCGCGACCAGCAGCAGCCCGGCCCAGGCCGGGCCCATCAGCCACCAGACCACGCCGAGCACGACGATGACTGGCGACAACACGAACAGCACCATGCCCGGGTGCTGCTTGAAGACCGCGAGGGCGCTCTGCGCACGGACCCGGTCGATTTCCTTTGCCATGGCACCAGAATGCCAGTGCTGTGCCCTACTGTCGCGGCCCCTTGCCGGCTTTCCACAGCCGATAGGCACCGGGCAGGCACACCGCGCACGGCCGGTAACCCGCGGCGACAGCGGTCGCCTCGTCGGCGAAGAAGACGCGGTGCGCGACATAGCCGCCGGCGGCCAGGGCACGCAGCGCTGACGGGCAGTCCAGCCGGCCGTAGATCCTGCCGCGGCGGTAACCGCCCAGCGTGCCGGGCACTGCGCTGCGGTACGGGCGACCGTCTGCGGCGAGCAGGGTATAGGGCCGAGTTGTCATGCCGCGTCGTGGAATACGAGTCCGAGGGTGAACCGGACGCCGGAGCGCACGACCGAAACCCCGTGCCGCACCGGTGCCGCCGACCAGCCCCTGGCCGAGCGCACCGGGCGGTCTCGGGTGGTGAACACCAGACCGTGGCCGTGCGGGATGACGACGGCCGTGCCACGCGATTGTGCGCGCGGCCGCTGTTCGTAGAGCAGGAATTCCCCGCCGGTGTGGTCGACACCCGGATCGTTCAGGTTGACCACGACCTGCAACGGAAAGACCATGTCGCCGTACAGGTCTCGATGCAGCGCATTCCAGTCCCCCGCACCGTACCGCAGCAGGATCGCCGTTGACTTGGTCTGGCCGGCGCCATGACAACGGCGCAGCCAGTCCTCGAAGTCGTCGGGCCAGGGCGTATCGCGGCCGAGCCTGGTCCACCATTCCCGGGCGATCGGCAGCAGCCTGGGATAGAGCGCTTGCTTGAGGGCGGTGACGGCGCGGGGATACGGCTCGGCGAAGTAGCGGTACTGCCCCTCGCCGAACCGGTATCGGCCCATGTCGATGGTCGACCGGAACCGCGCGTCATCGGGATAGAGCGCGACGATCTCGGCGGCCTCGTGCGGCGACAGCAGGGGTCCGGTCAGGGCGCAGCCCACGTCGTCCAGTCCGGACTGCACACCGTCCCAGTCGACCGCCTCGACCCGGCCGCGCCACGGACCGGCACTCATGCCGCGGCCTCCAGGTCGAGCAGGAGCCGCTTGGCGTCGGCACCACCGAGGTAACCACCCATCGCGCCGTCGCTGCGGACCACCCGGTGACACGGCACCACGACCGGAAGCGGGTTGGTGGCACAGGCCGTCCCGACCGCACGCACCGCCTTCGGGTTCCCGGCCAACCGCGCCACCGCGGCGTAGCTGGCGGTCTGGCCGTAACCGATTTCCGGCAGATGATGCAACACAGTGCTGCGGAATCCGGCCGACAACCGCCAATCGAGGGGCAGGTCGAATTCCCGTCGCGCCCCGGCGAAGTACTCGTCGAGCTCGCGGGCAACCGCGTCCAGCCGGCCCGGTGCGTTCAGGATGCGCGGACTGATCTTGTCCGCCAGGGTCTGCAACACCGCGTCGTGGTCTTCACGCGCGTAGGCCACCCGGACGATGCCTTGCTCGGTGGCCGCGAGCAGGAGCTGCCCGACGGGGCTGTCGACGACCCGGTAGGCGATGTCGAGCACACCGTCGCGTTGCGCATCGGCAGCCAGGCGCGCCTTCAATACCGCCAGATCGTGAATCATCATGTCGTCGTTGGTCATCGGAGTTCTCCCTTGAACGTGCGCCGGAGCGCGGCGACGCCGTCGGCTGCTGCGCGGCGGGCGGCCGCCTCACTGCCACCGAGGATTTGGGCGATGTCGCGGTAGGGCAGGCCGGCCAGATAGTGGTATGCGACGGCGTGTCGCTGTTTGTCGGCGAGGCGATCCAGCGCCTCGATGAGGTCATCGTGATGTTCGGATGCCGGCGGTCGTGGCGGTTCCGGCACATCGTCGACCGGAATCGCCCGTCGCGCCCGCGCGCGGGTGATGTCGATGGCCTTGCGGTGCGCGATCGTCACGAGCCAGGCCTCGATGTTGGCATCGCGGTCCAGGTCGGGGTAGGCCTTCAGCGCCGACAGGAAGGTCTCCGACCAGGCGTCGTCGGCGTCCACCGGCCCGACGACGGCGCGGCACACCCGCAACACCGTCGGGCCGTGCCGACACACCACCGTCTCGAAAGGCTGTTTGACTGTCACACTCTGTAGACGTTTCGCCGAGGAGTTTCGTGAGGTGTCCATCGTGGCAGATCCGATTCGGCGACAGCAGACCGTCGATGATCGCGTTCGAGTTCGAGCAGCCGGCGTTTGCGGGCGAGTCCGCCGGCGTAACCGGTGAGCTTTCCGCCCCGTCCCACGACACGGTGACACGGCACCACGATCGACAGCGGGTTGCGCCCCACCGCCACGCCGACCTGCTGAGCCGTCGCCCCGTCGATCTGGGCCGCCAGCGCGCCGTAGGTGGTGGTGACGCCATAGGGAATCCGTGCGACGAGCCCCCACACCGCCATCTGAAACGGATCGCCGTGCACGCTGAGCGGCAGCTCGAACCGCGTGCGCGCACCGGCCAGGTATTCGTCCAGCTGGCCGATCACCTCGTCGAAGCCGTGGTTGCGCTCCCGACCGAAGGCGGCCGAACTCGGCCGGTACCAATGGTGCGGGAAATACAGTCCGCACAAACCTGTTTCGTCCCGGACCAAGGTGAGCAGGCCCAGCGCATTCTCAACCACACAGTGCCATGCCGGTGCGCTCTGACAGTCGGACATCTCGTCTCCTTCCGTCGCGACCAATTTCGCAACTGGGAGGAAGACGCCCGTGCAGGCGGCGATGTGAGTTTCGCCGTCGTCAGCGCCTCACCGGAAACGGCGCAGCCGCAGACTGTTGCTGACCACGAACACCGACGAGAACGCCATGGCGGCGCCGGCCAGCATCGGGTTGAGCAGCCCGGCCGCGGCCAGTGGCAACGCTGCGACGTTGTAGGCGAACGCCCAGAACAGGTTTCCCTTGATGGTCGCGAGCGTCCGCCGGGACAACCGGATCGCGTCCGGCGCGGCCCGCAGGTCACCGCGGACCAGGGTCAGATCACTGGCCTCGATGGCGACGTCGGTGCCGGTTCCCATCGCGAGCCCCAGGTCGGCCTGCGCCAGGGCGGCCGCATCGTTGACGCCGTCGCCGACCATCGCGACCACGGCGCCGTCGCTCTGCAGCCGTTTGATCACTTCGACCTTGTCCGCGGGCAGCACCTCGGCGTAAACCTCGTCGATACCTACCTGTTCCGCGATGGCGCGGGCGGCTGCCTGGTTGTCGCCGGTCAGCATGATCGGGGTGAGGCCGAGCGTCCGCAGTTGGGCGATGGCTTCCGCGGAGGTGGGCTTGACGGCATCGGCCACCACGAGCACCGCCCGGGCCTCACCGTCCCATCCCACCGCAACCGCGGTACGTCCCTGCGTCTCGGCGTCGCGCACGGCCGCGTCCAGCGTGTCCGGCAGCGGCAGAGCCCAATCGGCAAGCAGGCGGCGCCGCCCGACCACGACGGCGTGACCGTCGACAACTCCCTGTACACCGAGGCCTGCGACATTGCCGAAGTTCTCCACCGCGGGCAGATCGCCGACCTTGTCGCGCGCACCCGTCGCAATTGCCTTGGCAATCGGGTGTTCCGACGCGTTTTCCAGAGCACCGGCCAGGCGCAGCGCCTCGGCGTCGTCGACGCCTTCCGCTGTGATCACGTCGAGCAGCGTCATCGCGCCGGTGGTGACGGTCCCGGTCTTGTCGAGCACGATGGTGTCGACCTTGCGGGTGGATTCGAGCACCTCGGGTCCTTTGATGAGGATGCCCAGCTGAGCTCCCCGCCCCGTACCGACCAGCAGTGCGGTCGGGGTCGCCAGACCGAGGGCGCACGGGCAGGCGATGATCAGCACCGCCACGGCCGCGGTGAACGCGCCGGCCACCGAGCCACCGGTACCGATCCAGAAGCCGAGCGTAGCCACCGCCAGTGCGATGACGATCGGCACGAAAATGCCCGAGATCCGGTCGGCCAGTCGCTGCGCCTGCGCCTTGCCGTTCTGCGCCTCCTCGACCAGCCGGGCCATTAGCGCCAACTGGGTGTCGGAGCCGATTCGGTTCGCGCGCACCACAAGCCGCCCGCCCACGTTGACGGTGGCACCCACCACCTGATCCCCCGGGCCGACCTCGACGGGCACCGATTCGCCGGTGAGCATGGATGCGTCGACGGCCGACGATCCCTCGGCGACCACCCCGTCGGTCGCGATCTTCTCCCCCGGTCGCACCACGAACTCATCGCCGACCGTCAGGTCGTCGATCGGAATCCTTTGTTCCACACCGTTTCTGCGCACCTCGACGTCCTTGGCGCCCAACTCGAGCAGCGCGCGCAGCGCCGCCCCGGCACGGCGTTTGGACCTGGCCTCGAAGTAACGTCCGGCCAGGATGAACGTGGTGACGCCGGCGGCCACCTCGAGATAGATGTTCCCCGTGCCGTCGGTGCGCGAGATGGTCAGCGTGAACGGGTGCGTCATCCCCGCCACCCCGGCGGTGCCGAAGAACAGCGCGTAGAGCGACCACCCGAACGCGGCGAGCGTGCCCATCGAGATCAGCGTGTCCATGGTGGCCGTGCCGTGCCGCAGATTGAGCCACGCGGCACGGTGGAACGGCCAGGCACCCCACACCACGACGGGTGCGGCCAGGGTCAGCGACAGCCACTGCCAGTTGGTGAATTGCAGAGCAGGCACCATGGCCATCGCGATGACCGGTACGGCCAGCACGGCCGAAACGATCAGCCGGGTCCGCAGCGATGCCGTCGGATCGTCTTGCACAGCAACCGTTTCGGGTTCGGGCGTGGGTACATGTGCGGTATATCCCGCATCCTCCACGACCTTGATCAGCGCCTCCGCCGCAACGTCGCCCTCGACGTGGGCCTTCTCGGTCGCGTAGTTCACGGTGGCGGTGACGCCGTCGAGCTTGTTCAGCTTCTTCTCGATGCGTGCGGCACACGAGGCGCAGGTCATGCCGCCGATCTGCAGTTCCACGGTCATCTCCTCATCAGTGCTGGTGCCCGCGCGGCACGGTCACGGTGAACTCGGCGGTGTGCACGGTGTCTCGATGCTTGAAGTCCAGGTACAGCCGATAGGACCCGGCGCTGGGGAACGCGGTGTGGAACCGGATCTCGGGTCCGGCGGGCGTGACCCCGTCGCCGGGTTCACCCATCGGATGCACGTGCAGGTACGCCAGGTCCTCGGCGCGCAGCGCGACCAGGTGTCCGTAGGCACCGAGGTAGGGCTGCAGGTCGGTGACGGGCGCGCCGCCACGGGTGACCGAGAGCGCCAGTTCCGAGGCCGCTCCGGCCGTCGGCTCGCCCGACAACGTGACGGTGTAGCCGTCGACGGTCGCCGCGGTCGAGGGCGGCGGCAGCGGTTGGGGGTCGTAGCGCCCGGCGACGTGCAGGTCCGCGCCGAGCGTCACCGCTTCCCCACCCGCGGGTACGAAATCGGCGAAGACCCGGTAGACGCCGGCGCTGCTCAGGTTCAGCGGGACACTCCAGGTTCCCGCGCTGTCACGTACCGGGTGCACGTGCTGATAGCCGGTGAAGTCGCGGCGGACGACGATGAGGTGCAGTTCTTTGTCGTGACTGACGGTGTAGTCGGTCACCGGCGCGCCGGACGGGTCCTTGATCAGGAACCGCAGCGGCACCTGAGGACCCGTCCCGGCCAACGATTGCTCCAGTTGCAGGGTGTAGCGGTTCTCGCCGGACGGCCCGGCGGGCTCCGCATGTTCGGCATGTCCGGCGGGTGCGCCGGCGGGGCCGAAGACAGCGCCGATCCCGAATGCAGCGGCGAACACCACCGCGAGGGCGGCGGCGAACGCGGCGATCTTCGTGGCGGCGCTCATCGCCTCAGCTCGCGACCTGATAGCCGGCCTCGGCGACGGCGGCGCTGATGGCGTCCGCGTCGAGGTCCGCATCGCTCTCGATCGTGACCCGGCCGGTCTGCAGATCGACGTCGACACCGGTGACCCCGGGGATTCCGCCGACCTCTTCACGCACGGAGGAGACGCAGTGTCCGCAGGTCATGCCGGTGACGGTGATGGTCTGAATGCTCATAACTGATACTATACCCCCCTAGGGTATGAAACGGTGATGCTCGTGCACCATGAAGTGGTGGACCCAACACCGGCCGGCTACCGCGCCCTGGTCGTCGACGACGAGACCGCCCTGGCCGGCATCGTCGCCAGCTACCTCGAGCGCGAGCAGTTCGAGGTCAGCCTCGCCCACACCGGGCCCGAGGCGCTGGCTCTCGCCCGTGAGGTCGACCCCGACGTCGTGATCCTCGACCTGGGCCTGCCAGGGATCGACGGCATCGAGGTGTGCCGCCGGCTGCGCACCTTCTCCGACGCCTACGTGGTGATGCTCACCGCCCGTGACACCGAGCTCGACACCATCGTCGGACTCTCCGTCGGCGCCGACGACTATCTGACCAAGCCGTTCAGCCCGCGCGAGCTGGTCGCCCGGGTACGCGCGATGCTGCGCCGGCCGCGCACCACCGCCGCGACCGCGGAGAACGATCGGGTGTTCGGACCGCTGCGCATCGACGTCGCGGGCCGCCAGGTGTCGATCGCCGACGAGCCGATCGTGCTGACCCGCACGGAGTTCGACGTGCTCGCCGCACTCTCGGCACACCCGGGCGTGGTATTGAGCAGGCGTCAGCTCCTCGAAACAGTCTGGGAGCCGGGCTATGTCGGTAGCGAACATCTCGTCGACGTTCACATCGGTCACCTGCGCCGCAAGCTCGGCGACGACCCGGGCGATCCGCGGTACGTGATGACGGTCCGCGGGGTCGGATACCGGATGGGCACCGGCCGATGAGCCGCCAACGCCCCGGGCTCGGCGCCCGGCTGCTGTTCGCCCAGGCCTTGGTGCTCGCCGCGGCGGCAGGCACCACCGGCGTCGTCGCGGCCGTCGTGGGGCCGCCGCTGTTCCGCGAACATCTGCACCGCGCCGGGGTTTCCGGCGATTCGGCCCAGCAGATGCACGCCGAGCAGGCCTACGTATACGCGACCGTCATCTCGGTGGGCGTCGCGGTGTGCGTGGCGGCCCTGGCCGCCCTGGTGGTCACCTGGTACGTCAGTAGGCGGCTGCAACGCTCGGTCACCGACGTCGCCACCGCCGCCACGGCGATCGCCGACGGCCGTTACGAATCGCGCGTGCCGCCGGCTCACCTGGGAGACGAATTCGATGCCCTGGCACAGTCTTTCAACGAGATGGCGGGCCGCCTGCAGGCCGTCGACACCAGCCGCCGCAGGCTGTTCGGCGACCTTGCGCATGAAATCCGTACTCCCGTATCGGTTTTGGAAGCCTACGTGGAAGCCGTCGAGGACGGGGTGCGCACCCTCGACGCCGACACGGTGGCCGTGCTGCGCCAGCAGACCCGCCGGCTGGTGCGGTTCTCCGATGACGCCGCCGCGCTCGCGCAAGCCGAAGAGGGCCGGGCCAGCATCGAACCCGCCGTGGTATCGGTCGCCGAGCTCGTGGCGGTAGCGGTGGCAGCCGCTGCCGATCGGTTCGACACCAAGGGCGTCACCCTGCACACCGACGTCGACCCTGCGCTGCCACCCCTGTGGGCGGATCCGGACCGCCTCGGTCAGGTGCTCGGCAACCTGCTCGACAATGCCCTGCGCCACACCCCGCCGCGCGGATGCGTCGACATCGCGGCGAGCGCAACAGCATCCACGGTGACACTCACCGTGACCGACACCGGCGAAGGCATCGCCGCCGAGCACCTTGGGCACGTCTTCGAGCGCTTCTACCGCGCCGACACGGCACGTGACCGCGACCGCGGCGGTTCCGGCATCGGGCTGTCCATCGCCAAGGCCTTCGTCGAAGCTCACCACGGCCGTATCAGCGTCGGCAGTTCCGGTGCAGGCACGCGGTTTACCGTCACTCTGCCTGCCGGTTAGCGCGCTAGAGCGTGCCGAGGATGGCGCGCATGGTGTCGATCTCCTGCTGCTGCGTGGTCACGATGTCATGTGACATCTTGACCGCGTCGGGGTACTGACCGTCTTTGATTTCGTTCTGCGCCATGACGATTGCCCCTTCATGGTGGGCGATCATCTGGGTCAGGTACAGCTTGGCCGCCTCGACACCCTGGGCATCGCGCAGCGCGGTCATATCGGCGTCGGACATCATGCCCTGCATGGCGGGCTTCCCGGACATGCCGGGCATACCGCCGTGACCCATGTCGCCCGACGACATCGGGGGCATGCCGGGGTTGCCCCACGCGGTGAGCCAGCCCTGCATCTGCTGGATCTCAGGCGCCTGCGCGGCCTTGATCTGCGTGGCGAGGTCGGTGACGCGCTTGTCGATGCCCTGCTTGGCCAGCAGCATGTCGCTCATCTCCACGGCCTGCTGGTGATGCGGAATCATGTGCTGGGCGAACATGACATCGGCAGCGTTGTGCGGCTGGTCGCTGACGGCCGGGCTGGTCGTCGGCGCCGCCGCGGAGGTGCTCGTCGTCGGGCTGCCGCTCGCGGGAGTGCTCGAAGAATTCGTACAGCCTGCCGCGATCGCAACGGTCGCGAGCGCGGCGGCCCCTGTCGCCAAGGTTCGTTTCATGTCCACGACTCAAGCCTGCACAGCATCGATATGCCCGGCCTAGTCGTTCTGTGAAGATTCGATAAAGCTCGTCGGCGCTGTCAGGCGGGCCGTGCGCGGAACAGCTTCACCTCGCCCTTGATGCCCTTGAGGCGTCGCGCACCGGCGAAAGACCACGTGAACCGCTCGGTCTCGCCGATCGCCTCGCGGGTGGATTCGGCAACCAGCACACTGCCCGGCCGGGCCGCACCGGTGACGCGGCTGGCCAGGTTCACCGGACTGCCGAACCAGTCACCGGCGCGGCTCACCGCGAGCCCGGTGGCCAGCCCCACTCGCAGCCGCGGGAAATCCTCGTCGGTCTCGGTGGCCGCGACAAGTGCCAGCGCAGCGTCGAGCAGGGCGGCCGCATCGGGACTGACCAACATGACCGCATCGCCGATGGTCTTGATCAGCCGCACGGGCCCCACCGCGACCTCGCGCGCGGCGTCGGCGAGCCGGTTGGCCAGCCGCTCCAGATCCTCGGGCGGCACCACCTCGCCCAACCGCGTGAACCCCACCAGATCAGCGAAGGCCACGCTGACCACCCGGGCACCGGGCAGCGGCACTCCCTCGGCCCGTTCGGAGGCGTTGACCGCCTCGGTCTCCAGTGCATGCCGCAGCTGGACGAACAGCATGTCCTGGATCATCGGCCCGATCAGCGGCGCCACCGCGGCCACCAACTGCTCGGACGCCTGAGCGATCTGCAGCTCGGTCGCCCCGGGAGTCAGCACTGCCGCCAACGCCGCGTAACGCATCACCTCGGCGGCCCGGCCAAGGCCCTCGGCAAGCACGCGGGTGATCAGCACGACCTGGTCGGGCTCGACGCCCAGTTCGATGAAACGCTGGGCGAGAGCCACGACTTCGGCGTCGGCCCGCGGCAGCACCGCGGCATCGGGATCGTCGACCGACTGCAACCCCATGGCTCGCTGCAGACGTTGCAGCAGGTCGAGATCGATACCGACCTGCTCGCTGATCTCCCGCGCCGACACGTACCGACCGTCGTCCCCGAGGATGCGGCGCGGCGCCAGCAGCGCCGGAGCGATCTCATGGCGGATCTGCTCGACGGTGAACCCGCGGTCCAGTAGCCACGGGATCAACTCGGCACGTTCGGCGCGGGCGTCGCCTTCCAGACCATCGAGCAAATCGTCGTCTGACACCACGCCAAAGTAACGCGTCAGGGGATGGCGCGGACCGCTCGCACCGCCGGGGCCGTCGACGCGGTCAGCAGCGTCGTCATGTCCTGCGGATAGCGGACGTCGACCAGCACCGAATCGGCGAACCGGTACGGCTTGCCCGACAGCAGGCCGACGAACTGCTTGCGCAGCCGGGACATCTCGGCGCGCACCGTCACCACGCGGGAGCCGTCACCGTAGAGATCCGCGGCCAGCTCCTGCGCTGACCGGCCCTGCGGACAGGTGGCCAGCACCAGAAGGATCTCGGCGTGCCTGCTGGAGATGCCGCGGCGCCAGCTGCCGAACTGCCCCACCATTTCCAGCGAGGGTTCGCTGTCACTCAGATCGAGGGTGACCCGTGCCGGCGCCGGGGCGGGTTCGGCGTCGTCGGCGACCCGCAGCAGCCAGCCTCCCGGCAGCGACTCCACGTCGCACATACCGAGAGGGGGTATCCACAGGCGTCCGGGCAGGCCGTCCTCGGGCAACAGCACCCGATTGTGCAGGGGCAGGGAATCCACCGCGGCGACCCACCCGTCGGTGTCGACCGCGAGCGCCGGGCTGCGCATCCGGGCCAGGATCGGCGCCGACACCGTGCGCAGCCGGTTGAGCGTGCGCTCGTGCACCTCACGCAGCCGGGACTCGGCCAGCCGGGCGACCAGATCGACCAGCGCCACCGTGGTCGGATGCACGGTGGGAGCCGGCCCGGACACGTCGACGATTCCGATCACCTGACCGGTACGCGGATCGCGGATCGGCGCTCCGGCGCACGTCCACGGGTGGTGGCTGCGCAAGAAGTGCTCGGCCGAGAAGATCTGCACCGCCGAATGCGAGACGAGCGCCGTGCCAATTCCGTTGGTGCCCACGGCATTTTCACTCCAACACGCCCCCTCGATGAAGCCGAGGCGGTCGGCGAGCGCGAGTACCCGGGGTGAGCCCGACCGCCACAGCACGCGGCCGCGGGCGTCGGCGATGACCAGGATGTTGTCGCCCTCCTGGATCACCGATTCGAGACCACGCGTGACATCGTCGAGCACCCCGACCAGCCCCGACGACTGACGCAGCAGCTCCAGCCCGGTCTCGATGCGCGGCGGACTGTGCTCCTCAGGGTTGATTCCCTTGGCCCGCAATCGGTTCCAGGAATCCTCGATGATCGAGCGGGGCCGGGCCGGCGCCCGGTCCCCCGACATCGTCGCGTCGTAGACCGCTGTCAGCAACCGCGCATAGCGACGCGGGTCCTCACCGGGAGCGACCGCGGGCTCGGGTATCGACGATCCGGACATCGCCTGCAATTGTGCTCCCCGTCACATCGAGATGCTACGACCGGCCTACCGATAGACCAGTCCGCCGTCGATGAGGCCCGCCTGTCCGGTCATGTAATCAGCGTCGGGCCCGGCCAGATACGCCACGAAACCGGCCACGTCCTCGGGAGTTTCCGGCCGTCCCAGAGCGATGCCGCCCGCGTACTTCTGGAACGTCTCCCCTTCCGCCGCACCCGTCAGCTCGGCGAATCTCTTGTCGATCTCCACCCACATGTCCGTGCCCACGATGCCCGGGCAGTACGCGTTCACCGTGATCCCCGCCGACGCGTACTCCTTGGCGGCCGCCTGGGTGAGCCCCCGCACCGCGAACTTGGAGGCGCTGTACACGCCGAGCATCGCGAAACCGTCGTGTCCGGCGATGGACGAGGCATTGATGATCTTCCCCGGCCGGCCCAACTCGATGAACTTGGCCGCGGCGGCCTGGATACCCCACAGCACACCGTCGACGTTGATGGACCACACCCGTGCCACATCGGCGGGAGTCACGTCGGCGATCGGGCCCACCAGCGCGATGCCTGCGTTGTTGACCATCACATCGAATCCACCGAGCGCCGTGGCGGCGTGTTCGACAGCCGCGTACACGGCGTCGCGATCACTCACGTCGGCGACGAACGTCGTTGCCTTGCTGCCGATTTCGGTCACCTCGTCGGCCACCGTGGCGATGGCATCCGGTGCCACGTCGACCAACGCGATGTCGGCGCCTTCGCGCGCGAGCCGCAGCGCGATGCCCCGGCCGATGCCGCGTCCGGCTCCGGTGACCAGTGCCACCTTGCCCTGCAATGTCATGCTGATTCTCCACTCGGGTCGACGAGCACCTTCATCTTCTTACCGGCGTGCAAGGCTTCGAACCCCTCATCGATGACGTCGTCGATGGCGATGGGCGTGACCCAGCCCTTGGTGTCGTACACGCCCTGCGCCATGAGATCGATGACCGCCTCGAAGTCGGCCGACGTGTAGCACAGCGAACCCTGGATGCGCGATTCGTTCATCACGAGGTTGAGCAGTGGCGTGGTCAGCGGCTTCTCGTAGATGGCGACGCTGATCGTCGGCTTGCGCGCGCCCACACACGCGGAGGCTGCCGCGATCGCCGGCGCCACACCCGCGGCGTCGAAGGCCGCGTCGGCGCCCCGACCGTCGGTGACCTCTGCGATGAAGGCCGGCACGTCGGTTTCGGTCGGGTCAAGGGTCTTGGCGCCCAGCGCCTCGATGGCGGCCCGCCGGGTCGGCGACGGTTCGGCGACGAACACCGATTCCAGGCCCTTGCCGCGCAGCGCGAACCACAGGCCGATGCCGATCGGACCGGCGCCGAACACCACCGCGGTGTGCAGCGGACCGACCGCTCCGAGGGTGGCCGCGTGATAGGCCACCGACATCGGCTCCACGAGCGCCCCCAGCTCAAGCGACACGTTGTCGGGCAGGCGGTGCAGCATGTTGACGGGGACCACGGTGTACTCGGCCATGCCGCCGTCGGACATCAGGCCGTGGAAGCCGATCTGCTGACAAATGTTGTAGTTCCCCGCCCGGCATGGGCTGCAGTGTCCGCACCGGTAGATGGGCTCGATCGCCACCCGGTCGCCCGGCGCGTAGTCCGTGACACCCGGGCCGATCTCGGTGATGGTCCCGGAGAACTCGTGCCCCATGGTCAGGGGCAGCTGCTGCCCGGTCAGCGGATGCGGCTCGGTCGGCACGAAGATCGGCCCCGCATAGTATTCATGCAGGTCAGTGCCGCAAATGCCGTTGAAGCCGACCTTGATCTTGACGGTCCCTTCGGTCGGTCGGGGCTCTGGCACATCGGCGATCTCGACCTTGTTCGGTCCGTAATACACGGCTGCTTTCATGGTGGACGTTTCTAGGCCAGCAGCCGGGTGCACCGTAAGGGTTGCAAGAGGTTGCGTCCGCTCTGGTGTTCTCTTGCACCCGCAACCGTCGGGCAGGCTGCAACCCCGTGCAACCCTTGTCGCGTTCGTTGACACCGTGTGGGCTGACTCACATGACACAGACCACCGCAGCACCGCTGGCCACACTGTCACCGCAGGAACGGGTTGACGCCTGGCTGGCCGACTTCGAGTCCGCACTGGCCGAGCGAGACATCAACCGCGTCGTCGGGAAGTTCGCCACCGACAGCTTCTGGCGCGACCTGGTCGCGTTCACCTGGAACCTCAAGACAGTCGAGGGTCACGACGGCATCTCCGACATGCTGACCGAGCGCCTGGCAGACACCGATCCCTCCGGGTTCCGAACTGCGGAGCCACCGACCGAGGACCTCGACGGCGAGCACGTCATCACATCGGCGTTCATCGAGTTCGAGACCGCCGTCGGCCGCGGTAAGGGTCATCTGCGACTGCGCGACGACCAAGGCTGGACTCTGCTGACCACCCTGCAGGAGCTCAAGGGCCACGAGGAGCGCAAGGGCGCGACCCGGGTGCTCGGCGCCGTGCACGGGTCGGACCCGGACCGGCGTTCGTGGGCCGAGAAACGCCTCGACGAGGAACTGACTCTGGGCTACAGCGAGCAGCCGTACATCGTGGTGATCGGTGGCGGGCAGGGCGGCATCGCGCTGGGCGCCCGGCTCCGCCAGCTCGGCGTGCCCGCCATTGTCGTCGATCAGCACGAACGCCCCGGCGACCAGTGGCGCAAGCGCTACAAGTCCCTGTGCCTGCACGATCCGGTGTGGTACGACCATCTGCCGTACCTGCCGTTCCCTGCCAACTGGCCGGTGTTCGCGCCGAAGGACAAGATCGGCGACTGGCTCGAGTTCTACACGCGGGTCATGGAGGTGCCGTACTGGAGTTCGACGACGTGCCTCTCGGCCTCCTACGACGACGCCGAGCAGCGCTGGACGGTCGAGGTGAACCGCAACGGCGAACCCGTGACCCTGCGCCCGGTGCACCTGGTGCTGGCGACGGGCATGTCGGGCAAGCCCAGCATCCCGACCCTGCCCGGTCAGGAAATCTTCCGGGGCGACCAGCACCACTCCAGCCACCACCCGGGCCCCGACCAGTACGTCGGCAAGCGCGCCGTGGTGATCGGGTCCAACAATTCCGCGCACGACATCTGCAAGGCGCTCTACGAGAACGACGTGGACGTCACCATGGTGCAACGCAGCTCGACGCACATCGTCAAGTCCGAGTCGCTGATGGATCTGGGTCTCGGCGACCTCTACTCGGAGCGTGCCGTCGCCGCGGGCATGACCACCGAGAAGGCCGACCTGACCTTCGCGTCCCTGCCCTACCGCATCATGGCCGACTTCCAGCGACCGATCTACGACGCAATCCGGCGGCGCGACAAGGACTTCTACGAACGCCTCGAAGCCGCCGGTTTCGAGCTGGACTTCGGTGACGACGACTCGGGGCTCTTCATGAAGTACCTGCGCCGCGGCTCGGGCTACTACATCGACGTGGGCGCGTCGGACCTGATCGCCGACGGCAGCGTCAAGCTGGCCCACGGCCAGGTCGACCGTCTGACCGAGGACTCGGTGATCCTGGCCGACGGCACCGAACTGCCCGCCGACGTCGTCGTCTACGCCACCGGCTTCGGCTCGATGAACGGCTGGGCCGCCGACCTCATCGGCCAGGACGTGGCCGACAAGGTCGGCAAGGTCTGGGGCCTCGGTTCGGACACGACCAAGGATCCCGGGCCGTGGGAGGGCGAACAGCGCAACATGTGGAAGCCCACCCAGCAGGAGAACCTCTGGTTCCACGGCGGCAACCTGCACCAGTCGCGGCACTACTCGCTGTATCTGGCGTTGCAGCTCAAGGCCCGTTACGAAGGGCTGCCGACACCGGTGTACGGACTGCAGGAGGTCCATCACCTCAGCTGAGACCACACGACATGGCGCCCCGAACGTGAATTCCCCACTCCGTTCGGGGCGCCCGCGTGTGGTTGAGTGCCTGGGGTGAGTGAGCTTCTGCACGGGCTGGCGCCCATCGTCGGAAAACGGCCACGCACGCTCATCCTCGGAAACATGCCGAGTGTCATGTCCCTTTCGGCCGGCCAGTACTACGGCAATCCACGCAACGCGTTCTGGCGGATCACCGCCGAGGTGTTCGGATTCGACGCGGCCGCGCCGTATGACGAGCGGGTGCGCGCGCTGGTGCAGCACAGGATCGCGGTGTGGGATGTCCTGCGATCCTGCCGCCGGGTGGGCAGCCTCGATTCCGCCGTGGAACCAGACAGTATGGTGCCCAACGACTTCGGACAGTTCTTCGAAGAGCACCACGAGATCGGGCTGGTGGTGTTCAACGGCGCGGCCGCCGAGGCGAACTACCGCCGCCTGGTCGGCGTGGACACTTCGCCGCCCAGCGTGCGACTGCCGTCCACCAGCCCCGCGCACACCATGGCCTATGCCGACAAGCTGGCCGCATGGCGGGCTGCCCTGAAGTGACGGATTGCCGTCAGTCATCCGCAGGGTGACCGATTACGCTTCAGCTACCGGGGGGCGATAAGGCGCGTTGTCCGCCGCCACCAGCTCCCCCAGGCCTTTCCGAAGGAACCACGATGACGTTTCCGCCCGCAGACCCCTGGCCGTCCGCCCAGAACTGGGGTTCACCGCAGCCGACGCCCGGCCAGCCCTGGGCACCCGGCGGCGGTTACGCGGCTCCGCCACCTCCGCCGGCGCCGCCGCGCCGCAGCCGCTCGCGCCTGATCATCACGGTTCTCGCAGTGGTGTTCGTGGTCGTGATGCTGGTCGTCGCGTTGGTGTTGTGGTTGCTCGGCGGCTCCGACGAGGAGCGGATCGTCAAAGAGTCCGCGCTGGCCGGCGTCCTGCTGACAAAGGACGAGGCGGGAACCGTTCTGGGGACCGGCCCGCTGGAACCCGACGCCGATTACGGCGGAACCGTCGAAAGCACGTGGGACACCAGCGAGCCAGACCCGTGCAACTTTGTTCTTGCCGCCGAGCGCGAGCATGCGGGCAGCGGATCGACAGCAGTGCGCAGGCAGAACCTCAGGACGACAGATGCCGACGCTGACAAGGGTCAGGATTTCAGTCTCACGCAGGCGGTCGTCGCGTTTCCCGATGCCGATGCCGCGAAGCAGTTCGTCGACACCACCAAGGGCAAGTGGCAGCAGTGCGTCGGCAAGACGTTCCAGGTGACCATGACGTCCGACAACCCGCCGACCACCGACAACTGGCGCAACGGCGACGTCTCGGAGAGCGACGGCGTCCTAATGTGGTCGATCACCAAGCTCGGTTCCGACGCAGGCGGCTGGACGTGCCATGACGGACTCTCCGCGCGGGACAATGTCGTGGTCGAGATCGGCCTCTGCGACGACAAATCAGATCCGCAATTCATCGGGCAACTCGTCTCGAAGATCGGCCAGAAGATCGACAAGGTCGCGCAGACCCAGCGGTCATCACACCGTCACTTCCACTGGTTCCACCACACCAGGCGGCACTGAGCCTCGGCCCGGTCAGGCCAATCGGTCGACGATGTCCTTGGCTTCCTTGAGGCCAAGGCCCGTCTCGTCCCGCAGCAGCTTGATGGCTGCGATCTTCTTGCCCTGCAAGGCCAATTGGCGCACCATCGGGCTCGCCATCAGCTCACCGGGCTGACCGGGAGTCGGCATGGGTCGGCCCGCGGCCGCAGCCGCCCGCTCCAGGTACGCGACCCGCCGTTCCAGGTCCTCGATGCGGCGCCGCAGATCGTCGTCGGAGCTTCCGAACAATGCCATCGGGCAAGTGTGGCATGGGATATGGGTGCCGCGAGTTGTCGGTCGCCGGTGGCATAATAGAACATGTGTTCGATTCCCTCGCTGACGCGGACCTGATCGACGGGTTGAGCGATGCGGGGCGCGCGGAGGCCGCGGCCATCGCCCGACGCCTGGCCCTGATCGGGGAATTGGATGCCCGCCGGGAACGCGAACTGGCCGAAACCATCTTCTGGCGCACCGATCCGTTCGAAGAGGTCGCCGCCGAGGTGTCGGCGGCCTTGGCGATCAGCCGGGCTCGCGCCGGCGGGCAGATCCGCGATGCCCGGGTGTTGCGCGACAAACTGCCCCTGGTGGCGGCTGTGTTCGCCGCCGGGGCCATCGATTACCGGGTGGTGCGCACCATCATTACCCGCACCGCCACCGTCGACGCGGGCGTGTTCGCCGAGTTGGATGCCGCGCTGGCCCGCCACGCCCCCAAGTGGATGCGCCTGTCGGACCAGAAACTGCAGGACCGCGTCGATCTGTGGGTGGCCAAATACGACCCCGACGGCGTGCGGGTACCGCCCAGCGTCGAGGAATCCCGCCAGATCACCGTGGAGCCGACCACCCCCGGCGAAGCCGTGGTGTGGGGCACGGTCAGCGCCGCCGACGGCGCCTCCTTCGATCAACGCCTCGACGCGTTGGCGGCCACGGTGTGCGCCAACGACCCCCGCACCCACCAACAACGCCGCTCCGACGCCCTGGGGCCGTTGTCGCGGCTGGAATCACAGTTGCCGTGCCGCTGCGGCACCCCGGACTGCCCCGCCGCGGCCACCCGCGCTGCCGCCGACGCCGCCGTCGTACATGTCCTGGCGGACCAAGCCACCGTCGACGGCACCTCCGACACCCCGGGATACCTGCCCGGCTTCGGGATCCAACCCGCCCAAACCGTACGAGAATTGGCCGCCGCCGGGCGCACCACACCGGTGACGGTGCCCACCGAAACACCCGGGTACCGCCCGTCGGCGGCGTTGCGCGACTTCATCCGGTGGCGTGATCTGACCTGCCGCTGGCCCGGCTGCGAGGCCCCCGCGCTGGCCACCGACATCGATCACACCGTGCCCTACCCGTACGGGGCGACCCACCCGTCGAACCTGAAGCTGTACTGCCGCCACCATCACTTGGTCAAAACGTTCTGCCCCGGCTGGTCTGATCGTCAATTGCCCGATGGCACCGTGCTACTCACCGCCCCCACCGGGCACATCTACCGCACCGAACCCCACGGCGCGGCCCTGTTCCCCGCCCTGGCCCACCCCACCGGGGACATCACCACGGCCACCCCGGCCGAGCCCAGCGCCTATCGGGCATTGATGATGCCCAAACGCACCCACACCCGCGACCACGACCGCCGCGACCGCATCACCGCCGAACGCCGCCACCGCGCCGCCCTCAACACCGAACAACAACGCCAACACCAAGCCTGGCTCGCCACCAACTACCAACCGCCACCCTTCTAAAAGCGCAGGACCCACAGCACGTCAGCCGCCGAACCGGCCGGCGTACTCCCCGGGCGTCCAGCCCAGCATGGCGCGGAAATCGTTGCTGAAATGCGCCTGGTCATACCAGCCGAGCCGGACCGCGAGATCGGCGAAGTCGATTCCGGGCGTGCTCTCGATCTCCAGCGCCGCCTGCTGCAGGCGATAGCGGCACAGCACCCACTTGGCGGGCACGCCGACGTACCGCCGGAACACTCGCTGCGTCGTGCGGGTGCTCCACGGGGCGTGGGCCATCACCTGTTCCACGCGGTGCAGCGTCGTATCTTCGCGCATCCGTGCCAGTAGCGGCGTCAGCGCTCGGTAGGCCGCGTCGGGCTCGCCGGCAAAGGCTCCGACAGCGGCATCCAGCGCAGCGCCCGCGGAGGCCACATCGTCGTCGAGAACTATTGGCGCCCCGAACAATTCGTCGTCCACCGGAACTACTCTGCCCGTCAAGTCAGCGGCGTCCCTGCCGAACCGCGCGGTGAACCCGCCAGGGTGGAATCGGGCGCCCACCACGCCGCCGCGCCCACTGATCGTGGTGCGGAAGACCTGCGGCACCACGCCGTGCACCAGGGTATTGGGCAACGAAACCCCATGGCGGGCATCGTCGTCGCCCCATTCTCGGGTGATATGCATGGCCGGAAATGTGATCACGGTGCTCTCGAACGGTCCCTCGGCACGGCGGTCCCAGCTCACCGACCAGAAATGTTCGACGAACCGCGCGGCATCCGGCGACGGCGCCCAGCGGTGCAGATCGAACACCGAGCCGGTGCCCGCCCGGCCGACAACGCCGCGCACCGGCGCGTTCGGTTCTGGCGCGTTTCTCCAAGCACCCATCGAACCCAGGCTACGAAACTGGACGACATGACTGTGAAACCGATTCCCGACGGGTATACGAGCCTTACCCCGTTCCTGTGCCTGGACGGCGCCGCGGACGCCATCGATTTCTACGTATCGGTGTTCGGCGCCACGCTGGTGAGCAGGATGGACGGACCCGACGGCACCGTCGCGCATGCCGAACTGGACTTCGGCAACGGGCGGCTGCAACTGGGAGACCCGCAGGACGCGTATCAACTCGCCGCGCCCGACAAGAACGGGTACGCCACCGGTTCGATCGCGTTCTACTGCCCCGACGCCGACGCGGTGACCGAACGCGCCGTGGCGGCCGGGGCCATCGTCCGCGAGCCCATCCAGACGTTCGTCACCGGCGACCGATTCGCGTCGATCATCGACCCGTTCGGTCAACGCTGGAGCGTGATGACCCGCGTCGAGGACATCTCACCGGAGGAACAGGAACGCCGTCTCAATGATTGGGCGGCCGCCAACAGCTGAGGCCTGCTACACCCAGTCGGCCACCAGCGTCCGTTTGACCTCGAAGCGCCGCAGCTTGCCTGACGACGTGCGGGGCAGCGCACCGGGTTTGACGAACACGACATCGGCAGGCACCACGCCGCAACCGGAGGCCACCTGCTGGATCACCCGAGTGCGCGCACCCGCCTCGTCGGGGCCGCGGAACTCCGCCGCGATCACCAGGCTGGGACGGATCGAGCCTTCCCCGACCCCGACGGCGACCACGGCTCCCTCCCGCACACCGGGCACCTGGGCCGCGACCTGCTCGACCTCGGCGGGGAACACGTTGCGGCCGGCCACGGTGATGATCTCCTTGGCCCGGCCGCACACCACCAGGCCACCGTCGACGAAGTATCCCAGATCGCCTGTGCGGAACCATTCCTCGGCACCGAGCGGTTCGCCGCCGAGATAACCCGACATCATCGACGTGCCCCGGATGACGACCTCCCCGACCTCGCGATCGGTCACTTCCACCGCGGCGGCTTCGTGGGGCTCGATGCGTACTTCCATGCCGGCGATGGGCCCGCCCAGCACCACGTGCCGACGCGGCGAGGTCCCGGCGTCGGTGCGAAACACGGTCTCGTCCACCAGCATTCCAACTCCTGGGGCGGGAACGGTTACCGCACAGGTGGATTCAGCCAGGCCATACGACGGCGCCAACGCATCGGCAGAGAATCCGAACCGGGCCATCTCGACCGCGAACCGCTCGGTCAGCTCACAGTCGACGGGTTCGCCGCCGTTGAGGGCGAAGCGAAGTGCGGAAAGGTGGATGCCGGTGACCCGGCGGGCGAACTTGCCGATCATGCCGTAGGCCATGTTCGGCGCAGCAGTACAGGTGGCCCGGCTCTCGGTCAGCCAATTCAGCCAGCGGAACGGCGACGACTGGAACGCCGAGGTCGGCGCCTGCCACACCTCGACGCCGGCGACCGCGCCCGACATCAGAAAACTCAGACCCATGTCGTGATAGAGCGGCAGCCACGAGCATCCCACGGTATCCGCGGTGACACCGGTCCGCTCGTTGATGCCGGTCAGGTTGGCCAGCATGGCCGCGGGCGAAATCTGCACGGTACGTGGCAAACCGGTCGAGCCCGCGGTGCCCTGCAGGACAGCGACCGGTGCGAGTGCCTCCGGCGCGACGAAGGATGTGGACCGCCGGGCATGTGACACACCGGCGAGATCGACGAGCTGCGGGGTGTCGGCGACGCCGGTCAAGCGGTCCAGATAGCTGCCCTGGCTCAGGACGCGTTGCACGCCGATGCCGCGGAACCGAGTCAACGTGTTGTGCGCCCACTGGGCGGCTTCGGCGCCGCGAACCGGTCCCGGCAAGATCGACACCGCCGTCCCGGCCAGGATCGAGCCGATGATCGCTGACACCAGCTCCGCGGTGGGTTCACCGACCAACCCGACGCGGGTGACACCGTCGTCGAGCAGCCGCTCGGCCGTGTTCTCGGCGCGAGCGAGAATCTCGGGCCACGGGTAACGCGTCCACTCGCCATCCTCGAGCAGCACCAGATTCGCGGCGCTAGTTCCGAGTCGGACCGTCAAAGTCGCAGCCAAAGGATTCATCGGGCAACCTCCACGCGAGCCACACAGTCATTGCTGAGCCTCCGATGCCGTGCATATTTGACGTCGCCGCAGGCCATATGGTGAAGGTACTCGCTCTTTGCCGAAAAGTGGCCTGCCCGATGGACGGTGAACCAGACGCTTTCGGCTGCCCTTTCGGTCGCGGATAACGTGGCGGTATGTCATGCGTGTTCTGTGCCATCGTCGCCGGTGAGGCCCCGGCCATCCGGATCTACGAAGACGACGACTACCTCGGCATCCTCGACATCCGG
This sequence comes from Mycolicibacterium brisbanense, assembly GCF_001570425.1. Taxonomy (GTDB): domain Bacteria; phylum Actinomycetota; class Actinomycetes; order Mycobacteriales; family Mycobacteriaceae; genus Mycobacterium; species Mycobacterium brisbanense. The sequence continues at coordinate 46,181 of NZ_BCSX01000004.1, read as the reverse complement.
CCGTTCACGCGCGGCCACACCCTGGTGATCCCGAAAAAGCACACCGTCGACCTGACCGACACGCCACCGGAGACCCTCGCGGGAATGGCCGTCGTCGGGCAGCGCATCGCCCGGGCTGCGCGTGAATCCGGGCTCCACGCCGACGGCACCAACATCGCCATCAACGACGGCAAAGCGGCCTTCCAGAGCGTGTTCCACATCCACCTGCACGTGGTGCCGCGGCACGACGGCGACAAATTGTCGTTCGCCAAGGGCATGCTGCTGCGCCGGGACCCCGATCGCCAGGGGTCGGCCCGGCTGCTGCGTGCGGCGTTGGCGCAACTCGACGAATCTGCGCAGGATTGAGCCCATGAGCATGCCATGGTGGGAGCGCTACATCGGTCTGCCGATGCTGACGCTGCACGACAAGGTCTACAAGGCCACCGACGGCCGGATCGGGCACCAGATCCCGGGCGGTCCGAAAGCGCTGATCATCCACACCGTCGGCGCCAAAACCGGGCTACCGCGCGCGAATTCGCTGACCTACGCCAAAGACGGCGCCGACTACCTCGTGGTGGCGTCCAAGGGCGGCGACCCGACGGCACCCGGTTGGTACCACAACCTCAAGGCCAACCCGCAGGTCGAGATCAACGTCGGCCCCAAGCGGTTCGGCGTGACGGCCAAGCCGGTGCTGCCCGGTGACCCCGACTACCCGCGGTTGTGGGAGATCGTCAACAACATGCCGGGCAACAAGGACCGCTACAAGGCGTATCAGAAGCGCACGACGCGGCCCATACCCGTCGTCGTGCTGTCGCCTTAGAACAACTCCTTGGCGAGCAGTTCCAGGGTGGTGTCGCGGGCCGTCGCCGTGGCCGGATCGGCGCCCCGACGCGCCGAGGCAACCGGGTTGATCATGACCTCGTCGACGCCGAACTCCTCGGCCAGCGCCCGTACCTGATCGGCTGCCTCGGTCGGCGACCCCACGATCGCGCGGCGCAGGCCCGAGGCCACCACGGCCTGGGCCTGCGGCGTCATCGTCGTCGCCTCGGCATCCTCGACCAGATCCAGCGGGCCCAGCGGCTGTCCCGTGCGCAGCCGCCCCATCATCTGCAACTGGGGCAGCAGCAAAGCCTTTGCCTCATCGGTGGTTTCGGCAACCACTGCATTGACGGTCAAGAACGTCAGCGGTTCGGCCACGAGTTCGCTGGGCTGGAATTCCTCGCGGTAGATCTCGAGAGCCTCCGCGGTGCCCTGACCGGAGAAGTGATGGGCGAACACATACGGCAGCCCCTTGGCAGCAGCCAGGTGCGCGGAGTACATCGAGGACCCCAGCAGCCACATCCGCGGTTGGCTGGCCGCGGCAGGCGTCGCCTTCAGGACGTAGTTCTCGCGCAGCAGGTCCCGCGGCAACGGCACCCGCACCCCTCGGGTCCCCATGAGCGCCATCACGTCGTCGAGGTACTGCGGGAATGCCTCGATGTCGCGATCATCGCGGCCGGCGGCTCCGCGCAGGGCCAGCGACGTCACGGGATCGGAGCCGGGCGCGCGGCCGATGCCGAGGTCGATGCGACCGGGATGCGCGGCCTCAAGGAGCGCGAACTGTTCGGCCACGGCCAGCGGCGCGTGGTTGGGCAGCATCACGCCGCCCGAGCCCACGCGCAGCTGAGACGTGTGGGCCGCCAGATGCGCGATCAGCACCGGCGGGCTGGTGGCCGCCACCGCGGCCATGTTGTGGTGTTCGGCGACCCAGTAGCGCGTGTATCCGAGCCGGTCGGCGGTCTGCGCGAGGTGCGTCGTGGCGGTCAGGGCATCGGCAGTGGTCTGATCGGTGCGCACCGGGACGAGGTCGAGGACAGAAAGCCGCATGACAGCGTCAACGTCACAGCCGGCCGGGTTCGTTCCCGCCAGCAGCCCCGGACGCCATGCGGCGCGCAGTGACGAAGATGTCGTCGAGCATCGCCGCGGTGAGCCTGCCGGTGAAGGTGTTCTGCTGGCTCGGGTGGAAGCAGCCCAGCAGCGTCACCTCGCCGAAGGCGCCGGTCAGCGTGGCGGTGACGCCGTGGCCGAACTTGGGCGCCGGGCGCTGTGACGACCCGATCATGTCCAGCGCCGAACGCCAGGCGAAGCCGCCGAGCGCGACGATCACTCGCACACTGTTCCCGACCAGTCGCCATTCGGCGTCCAGCCAGGGCGCACAGGTGGCGCGCTCGGCCGGGGTCGGGGCGTTGCCGGGTGGGGCGCACCGGACTGCGGCAGCCATCCGGGTGTCGATCAACCGCAGGCCGTCGGCGGCGTCGACGCTGTGCTCCTGGTTGGCCAGCCCCACCCGGTGCAGTGCGGCGAACAGGAAGTCCCCGGACCGGTCGCCGGTGAAGACGCGGCCCGTCCGGTTGGCGCCGTGCGCGGCTGGCGCCAGCCCGACGATCAGGATGCGCGGATGCTCTGCCCCCAGCCCGGTCGCGGGCCGGCCCCAGTACGGCTGATCGGCGAAGGACTTTCGTTTGACCACGGCGACCTCTTCGCGCCAGACCACCAGGCGTGGACAGGCTCGGCACACCGAAACGCGTGCGTCGAGTTCGGCGACGGTGTCGGCGCCGGCGGCCAGTCGCCGCACCCGCGGTGCGGTCTTGGCCACCGGCGTGTCAGGGCCGGCGGGATCGCCGGGCCAGCCCGCGCCGGGCGGCACCGGGGAGTCGAACAGGTCGCCGGTCCGGGGATGAGGCAGTTGAGCCCGCTGCACCCGTCCACTGTGCCCCACGATGTTAGATTCGCCGCGATAGCCATGACCGAGACCAAGCGCGGCCCACTGCTGTTGATCCTGTTCGCCGCCTTGATGGCGGGCGCAGGCAACGGCATCTCGATGGTGGCGTTTCCCTGGCTGGTGTTGCAGCGCAACGGATCTGCGCTGGACGCCGCGATCGTCGCGATGGCCGCGACACTGCCCCTGCTGGCCGCGACGCTGATCGCGGGGGCAGCCGTGGACTACCTCGGCCGCCGCCGCGTGTCGATGCTCTCCGATGTGCTCTCGGGGCTCTCGGTCGCGACGGTGCCGGTGCTGGCGTTGGTGTTCGGCGTGCAGGCGATCAACGTCGTGGTGCTGGCCGTGCTGGCGGCGTTCGGGGCGTTTTTCGACCCGGCCGGCATGACCGCGCGCCAGACCATGCTGCCCGAGGCCGCCGAACAGGCCGGCTGGAGCCTGGACCACGCCAACAGTGTCTACGAGGCCGCGTTCAACCTGGCCTACATCGTCGGCCCCGGCATCGGCGGCCTGCTCATCGCCGCGATCGGCGGCATCAACACCATGTGGGTGACCGCCGCGACATTCGCCTGCTCGCTGGCAGCCATCGCGGTACTGCGGCTGGAGGGCGCGGGCGCACCCGATCGGGAGGCGCTGCCGGACGGAGTGTGGTCCGGCATCGTCGAAGGCCTGCGATTCGTCTGGCACACACCGGTGCTGCGCACCCTGGCGATCATCGACCTGGTCGCCACCGGGTTGTACATGCCGATGGAGAGCGTGCTGTTCCCCAAGTACTTCACCGACCGCAATGAGCCCGCCGAGCTGGGCTGGGTGTTGATGGCCATGAGCATCGGCGGGTTGGTGGGCGCCCTCGGGTACGCCGTGGTGTCGAAATACCTGAGTCGACGCGCCACCATGCTCACCGCCGTGATCACCCTCGGCGTGGCGATGACGGTGGTCGCATTCCTGCCGCCCCTGCCGCTGATCCTGACGATGTGCGCGATCGTGGGCCTGGTCTACGGGCCGATCGCGCCGATCGCCAACTACGTCATGCAGACGCGCGCGCCGGCGCAGCTGCGCGGCCGCGTGGTCGGCGTGATGGGTTCACTGGCCTACGCCGCGGGTCCGTTGGGCCTGGTGGTCGCCGGTCCGATGGCCGATAGAGCGGGACTGCACGCCACGTTCCTGGCGCTGGCTCTGCCGATGCTGCTGCTCGGCGTGGTCGCGATCTTCCTGCCTGCCCTGCGGCAGTTGGATCGCTCGTAGGATCGCCATGTGCTGCCCGAACTGATCTCCGCCCTTCCCGCAGGAGTCGTCGTCACCGACCCGGACATCCTGGCTTCCTACCGGCAGGATCGCGCCGCCGATCCAGAGGCGGGCACTCCCCTGGCCGTGGTGCGACCGACCCGCACCGAGGAGGTCCAGCAGGTGCTGCGGTGGGCCAGCGAGCACAAGGTGGCGGTGGTACCCCGCGGGGCGGGCACCGGCCTGTCGGGCGGGGCGACCGCTCTGGACGGCGGCATCGTCCTGTCGACCGAGAAAATGCGCGAGATCACCGTCGACACGGTCACCCGCACCGCGGTCGTGCAACCGGGCCTGCTCAACGCCGAGGTGAAGAAAGCCGTTGCCGCGCATGGGCTCTGGTATCCGCCTGACCCGTCGTCGTTCGAGATCTGCAGCATCGGCGGCAATGTCGCCACCAACGCGGGCGGGTTGTGCTGCGTCAAGTACGGCGTCACCACCGATTACGTGCTGGGCCTGCAGGTCGTCCTGGCCGACGGCACCGCGGTGCGCCTCGGTGGCCCGCGCTTGAAAGACGTTGCGGGCCTGAGCCTGACGAAGTTGTTCGTCGGCAGCGAGGGCACGCTCGGGGTGGTCACCGAAGTGACGCTGCGCCTGCTGCCGCCGCAGCACTCGCCGTGCACCGTGGTGGCCACATTCGACTCGGTCGAGGCCGCGGCGGCCTCGGTCGTGAAGATCACCGGCAAGATCCGGCCGTCCATGCTGGAGTTCATGGATTCCGCGGCCATCAACGCCGTCGAGGACAAACTGAAGATGGGCCTGGACCGCACCGCGGCGGCCATGATGGTGGCCGCCTCCGACGACCGGGGCGCCGCGGGCGCCGACGACGTCGCGTTCATGGCCGAGGTGTTCACCGAATGCGGTGCCACCGAGGTGTTTTCGACGTCCGATCCCGACGAGGGCGAGGCGTTCGTGGCGGCCCGACGCTTCGCGATCCCGGCCGTGGAAGCCAAGGGCTCACTGCTGTTGGAGGACGTCGGGGTGCCGCTGCCCGCGCTGGCCGAACTGGTCGGCGGCGTCGCGAAGATCGCCGAGCAGCGCGATCTGCTGATCTCGGTGATCGCGCACGCCGGTGACGGCAATACCCATCCGCTGATCGTGTTCGACCCGGCCGACCCTGACATGACGCGGCGCGCCGAGCTGGCGTTCGGCGAGATCATGGACCTGGCAGTCGGTTTGGGTGGCACCATCACCGGCGAACACGGTGTGGGCCGGCTCAAGCGGCCGTGGCTGGCGGGTCAGATCGGCCCCGACGCGATGGCCCTCAACCACCGCATCAAGCAGGCTCTGGACCCGGACAACATCCTCAATCCGGGTGCCGCCATCTAGATCTCAGGCCATCCCGAACGACGTCAGCAGCTGGTTGGTGCGGAATGCGATCAGCGCGGCGAAGATCAGCAACGCACCGATCGAGACTCCGGCCTGGATCGCATTGCGGTGCGCACGCGGGGCGTAGACGAATGCCGCGGCCACCGCGGCGCCGGTGACCAGACCACCGACGTGACCCTGCCAGCTGATGGCACCGGTTCCCAGGGCCGGCCCGGCGAACGTGAACACCAGGTTGATGACGATGACCGCGGCGACCCAGCGCACATCGAGACGGAGCCGCCGGGCCACCACGAAGATCGCGCCGAACAGGCCGAAGATCGCACCCGACGCTCCCGCTGTCGCGGATTGCAGTGGCGACAGCAGATATACGAGCACCGAACCGCCCAAACCGCTCAGCGCGTAGAGCACTCCGAAACGGAGTCGTCCCAGCCATGCTTCCAGTGGCGGCCCGACCACGTAGAGCGCCCACATGTTGAACAACAAGTGCGTCAGGCCGTAGTGCAGGAAGGCCGAGGTGACCAGCCGGTAGTACTGGTCGTGGATCGCCACGCCCGGCGACCACAGGGTCAGTTCGCCCTCAAGGTTCTTCGACGTCATCTGCAGCACGAACATCAGCACGTTGACCGCGATGAGTCCGTAGGTGAGCACAGGAGTGCCGTTGCTCAGCTTCCCGCCGAACTGGGTGCGTGGTGCCCGCACGGATTTGGCGCCCTCGTTGACGCATTCCACGCATTGATGACCGACGGCCGCCGAGCGCATGCACTCCGGGCAGATGTAGCGCTGGCAACGCGTGCACCGCACGTAGGTCTGGCGGTCGGGATGCCGGTAACACGTCGGCGTCGCGGCAGGTGACTGCGGCGTGTTGGGAATGCTCACGGCGCCGAGCCTAGTCGGCGGCGGCAAACGTCGAGCCATCCGCACTGCCCGGCCAGGGGCACTGAGAAATCTCACTCGGGGTACGGTGGCCGGGAATTCGTCACCGACCTAGCAGTCACAATCGACTAGCAGCGAAACCGGCCGCCTCGTCGACCATCCCGGTCTGGACGTAGGCAGTGTGCGCGCCCCAGTCCTGGCCGTCCGAGCAGATCAAATCGTTGGGCACGCAGACGTCGATGGTCTTACCGGTATACGCGGGGCCGATGGTGGGCAGCGGGCCATGCATGAGCGTGGCCGCGTAGGCGCTCCTTAGGTTGCCGAACAGCACCACTGCGGCAACGTGATCGGCGATCTGTGGGGGCATCCCCGTGGTGGCCAAGCTGATGACGCCTGCCCCTTGCGAGTAGCCGCCCAGCACAATCCGGGTTTTGGGGCAGGTCGCGGCGATGGATTGAATATGACCGCTCGCATCGGTGGATCCGTTGGGCATCCCGGTGTCGAAATCCCAGGTGGCTGGGTAGTCGACGGCATAGGCCTCGACTGAGCGTGCGCCCACTTGCGAGGCGAGCGAATCGACGAAGGCCTGCCCTACTTCGCCGAGCCCCGGTTGTGTTGTGCCACGGGCGAATACCACCTCGATATCTGGGCATGCGGCCGCGGAGGCGGGTGGCGCGGGAATGACGACCGCCGGCAGTGCGCACGCCGCCGCGACCACTGCCATGCAGATGTAGCTCCTCAACAGGCCCCCATTCGCCAGTACGTCGCCGAGCGCGATTGGCCACTCGAGTCGTTTATGGCTACAGTGTATCCACAGGCGATTCGAGGCGATCCTATGGACACGGTAGAGAGATCAGCAGCACGGTGGCACCGATGCGGCGAGTCACGTTTCCCCGCCCGTTGACGAGAAGGGCAAAGCATGATGTCCACACAACCCGCACCGGACCCCGCGCGAGACCGCGCTGGGGACTCCGGGCCTAGACCGGTCAAGATCTCCGCTGCAGCGGCCCGCGTAGCCGCCACCGCCCCACCGGGCCGAATCCCCGTGCCGATCAACCGACTTACGGCACCTCTCATCCGAGCAGTAAGCCATTGGCGCTCTCGCCACCAGATACGAACTGCGCTCGCGAACTTCGAAGGTGACATCGTCAAGGACAGTGTCGCCGGAGTGCGAGTCACCCGCATCACACCCCACACCACCGCAACGGCCGAATTCAGCGGCGCACCCGCGAAAGAGCCTGGCAAGCCCTTCATCGTCTACGTCCATGGAGGCGCATTCCCCGTCGGCGGTCCGGTCGACCCCATCGTGCTCGCCCTGGCCGCCGGCACTGGGCTCCCCGCCGTATCCGTGCAATACGACCTCATCCCGGAGCAGCGTTATCCCGTCGCCCTAGACCAAGTGACAGCAGTGTGGCGTGCGCTCACCTCGAGGTGGTCAGGATCCGCCGTGCTCGTGGCGCAATCCGCCGGGGGGAACCTTGCCCTGGCGCTTCTGAGCAGGATCGTGTCCGGTCTTCCCGGCGACGCTGGCCTCGTACACCCGGCCGGTGTCGTCCTCTTCTCGCCTTGGTCCGACTTGATGCCACCGGGTTCAAGGGAGTCCAGCCGCATGGTCAACGAGGGCCTCGACGCGCTCATTCGTTGGAATGGAATGCTTGATCGAGCGGCCTCGCTCTATGCCGGCGCCGAGTCGACATCCACGCCGGCGGTTTCCCCCATCAACGGTCGCTTCCAGGGGCTCCGCGCGCCCGTCCTGCTCACGCCCGCCTCCCTGGACCTGTTCGCGCCCGATTGCGAGCGCCTGGCCGAGGTTCTTCGCCGCGACGGGGTGACGGTCACGCTGGACTCCACCCCCGGGCTGTGGCACGTCTACCAAACCGAGCCCGAATTGCCCGAAACCGCGGCGTCACTCGACCTCGCCACGAGGTTCATCACCGATGCGCTTGGGCGACCTCAGCAACGCTGAGCGACGTCAGCAACGCTGCGCGGCCAGCCGCCCCGACGCCCCACGTCACCGGTGAGTTCGCGGCTTGACAGTCCGACGTGAGCGCCTACGCGATCATGACCGCTTCGATGGCGCTGATGCCACGATGTGCGGCGTCATGGATTGGGCAGCGGCGCCTGTTGTTTCGGCGATGTTGTGGATGGCGATGTGGCCGATGTAGCCGTCCGGCCGGATCAGCAACAACGTGTCTCGGGACAACCCGTAGATCTCGGCGAATTGTCCGGTGGGGTCGGTGTCGACGATGACGCGGTTGAGTCGCGCACCGGCGGCTGGCCAGTCGAGTCTCGCCAACGCGTCGGCGGCATGCGCGCCGTATGCAATGGCGGTGAAGTGAGGTCCGCGGTAGGCGTCGAACAGCCGCACGCCGTTGCCGTCCGCGTCGACGACATCAGCATTTGGCGCACGATCGCCGACGCGCAGCGTCTCGGTGCGGTCGGCGACCAGCGGCGCCAGTGGCCCGCCGTGATAAGACAGGCCGAGTTGCTTCTCGTCCTTGCCGCGCCGAATGCTGGAGGGGTCGAACTTGCCGATGCCTTCGTATTTCTTGGTGGATAGCCCGAGCACACCGGCTGCGACGGGCCGGCGCTCCTGTTCATAGGTGTCGAGGAGCCGATCGTCTGCTCCTGCAAGGACTTGACCGAGTTTCCAGCCCAGGTTGTAGGCGTCGCCGATCCCGGTGTTGAGGCCCTGGGCGCCGGCGGGGGTGTGAACGTGGGCGGCGTCACCGGCCAGCAGTACACGGCCGCGGCGGTAGTTCTGAGCCAGCCGAATGTTGGGTCGAAACACCGACTGCCACTGGATGTCTCGCAGCACGAGGCGCTTGTTGTGGGTATGGGCTTGGATGCGCGCGTTGATCTTGGGCAGGTCTTCCGGCGGTTGTTCGTTCGGTGAAAGTCGGATCATCCACTGGAATGTGTCGCTATGCGGCAGCGGGCAAGCGCCCACGAAGCGTCCTTTGAGTCCGGGCCACACGTGCCAGTACTTGCGAGACAGTCCACCAGAGACGGCTGCGTCGACGATGAGGATGCGATCGGCCTCGTCGGTGGAGCCGCTGAACTCGACGCCGAGGACCTTGCGGACCCGGCTGGCGCCGCCGTCGGCGCCGACAAGGTATCGCGCGGAGATGTCCTCGGCACCATCGGTGGTCGTGACGCGTGCGGTGACATGTGTGCCGTGGTCGGTGAAATCCAGCAGCTCAGTGCTGAAATCGACGCGTCCCCCGAGGGATTCGAACTGAGCATGCAGCGCGCGGTCGGTACGGTGCTGCGGGATGAGCCAGGTGTCGGGGTATGGGACATCGGGACCACGCTTTCCCTTGGCCATCATCGTGAAAGGGATGGTGATCGGGCCGAGATGGATTCCCATCGGTGGGTAGAGGGCACCTTGGTCGAGGATGTCGGGCAACGCGCCCAGATCGTCGAGAACCTCGAGGGTGCGGGGCTGGATGCCTTTGGCGCGGGAACCGTCGAAGGCATGTGGCGCCTTGTCCACGAGACGTACCGCCACACCGCGGCGTAAGAGGTCGATCGCAAGCGCGGTACCGGCGGGCCCCGCGCCGACGATCAAGACGTCTGTGATGATGCTTGGTGTTGTCATTGGTCAAGCCGATCTGTGGAAGGTGTCGTAGAAAGTCGCGAGTTGGTCGGCGACAACACGAGGACGTTCAAACGGAGCCATGTGGCCGCAGTCATCGATGACGTGGCATTGGCTGGGCTGAAGCAGTTCACGGACCCGACCCAGGCTGCCGATCGGGGTGACGTGATCGTCGCGGCCCCAGATCAGGTGCGTGGGCAGGCGAAGCGTGCCGGTGTGCCGGTAGAGTTCGGCGCGATCGAACAGCGGAAAGTGTTGCAGCGTCTCGAAAAATGCGTAGATCGAACCTTCGTATCGTGAGGCCTCACCGATCATCTCCGCCAGTGCGGCGGCATGGTCGGCGTCTGCCACATTGTGTCCCAGATGCCGTTCGAGGATGCGCCGCCCAAACCGCTTGGCGATCACGCCGGCCGCGATGTCGTTGCCCAGCAACAGTTTCGGCGCAACGGGTTGACGGCTCAGCCCGGCAGGGCCCACCAGCGCCAGAGTGGCCGCGCTGCCGACGTGTTGACCTACATACGCCATGGCGATCAGCGCACCCATCGACGTCCCCACCACGTGGTAGGAGGCGGGTAGGTCGAGGTGCTCGACGAGCTCGCGGAGTTGACGGACGAACAGCGTCTCGTCATAGCGGGCGATGACACGGTCGGAGTAGCCGCGCCCGTAGCCGCTGTAGGCCAGTGTGCGCAGTCCGCGGGCATGTAACTCCGCAGCCAATGCGTCCCAGTAGAACAACGGAATGGCCAGCCCGCCGGCCAGCACGACGACATCGCCGCCGTCAGGCCCAGCCAACTCGTAATGCGTTACACCATCGCTCAATTCAATGTAACTACCGCGAAGACGACCCCGCGTGGCGGCGTCCAGTCGGCGGTCTTCTCCGGCTGCGACGAAGTACTTCATCGGGCGTTCCTTGCCGGGCGGGAGTGTAGAAACTCGGTGATCGCGTCGGCCACCCAAGCCGGGTCCTCCTCGGGCAGCAGATGTCCGCCGTCGGGATGGACCTTCTCGGCACTTCCGACGATGTCGCGGGCGAAGTGTTGGCCATCCATGTCGGCACTGCGCAGCACCAGCGTAGGCACGTCGATATGGGGAATCTCACCGCTGCGGTCGGGCTGGTCGGTGGTCAGAAAATCCACGAACGCCGACCGGTTGCCGGCCCGGTTCCACAACCGGTGCGCGCGATCCACCATCGCGGCGTCGACAATGTCCGAGTTCGGCCCGACGGCCTGGCGCAGGCTGCGCTCGACAGCGCGCCGGGGCATGAACCACCGCAGCAGTCGCCCGACTACCGGGTTGCGCGCCAATGCCATTGCGGCGGGCGGTTCCTTGTCCGGATAGCCCGTCGCGTTGATCAATACCAAACCGGTCAGCTGCAGGTGCTCGGGATGGTCGAGGGCAAGATTCCAGGCAATGTTGCCGCCCAACGAATTCCCCACCAAGGCGCATCGCTCGACGCCGATGACGTCCAAGAACCTGGCGAGCGTCGCCGCGTAGGTGACGACGCGGTAGTCGCGATCGGGGCGCGGCCCCGTTACGCCGAAACCAGGTAGGTCCAAGCGAATCACGTCGAAGGACACCCATAGTCGTTGGGCGACGGCCTCCACCCCGTACAGCGAGGACGCGCTGCCGTGCAGGAGCACCACCGTCGGACCCTCCCCCGACCGTCGGTAATGGATCCGCATCCCGTCGACTGCGGCGAAGCGCGAGTCCGGGTGAACATCGATATCGCGAACAGACATAATGGATACAGTGTCGCCATAATTATGTTGGGTGTCAAGGGTCAGTGATACTGAGTCGGTGACCCCGACTTCGAAAGCGGCGCAGCAGTCGACCCCACGGTCGCGAGGACGCCCTGCCGTCCCAGTGGAGCGCATCGTCGCCGCAGCCACCGCGATGGTCGACGAGGACGGCGCCGAGGCGTTGTCCATGCGGGCACTGGCCCAGCGCCTGGATTCGGGCACTGCCACCCTCTACCGGCATTTCAAGTCGCGTGCGCAACTGACCGCCCATGTCATCGACGCCGTGCTCGGTGCGGCCGATATCGATGTGGCCGCGGTACGCGAAATGCCGTGGCAGCAGTCCGTGGAAACGGTCGCACGCACGATGTTCGAAGTCTTCCGTTCGCACCCGCACGTTCCGCGGTTGCTAGCCGGGCGAATCCCGATGGGACCCAATGCAATGCGGCAGCGCGAAGTGATGCTGGCGGTGTTGCTGGATGCAGGGTTCGGTTCTGAGCTGGCCGCACAGGCCTACGCGACAGTGGCGCGTTACGTCCTTGGATTCGCCATCCAACTCGGCGAGCACGCGACCGACGACGACGCCGAGCTCCCCGAAACCTGGCGCGCCCAGGATCCACAGTCCTATCCCGCCACCGTCGCCGTGGCCGACCACCTGCCGGTCGGCCTGGACCGCGAGTTCAGCCTCGGGTTGGATTTGATCCTCAACGGCCTGACACAGCTGCTCGACGACGCATGACGGACCGATAGCCGTCCCGACTCCGACATGGCGACGGCGGTCGGCCGAAGCGGTGGCTGACATCGACGCGCGAGAACGAAATGCTCCATGAGGGCAACCTGGCCACCGCGCCATGGTTGATGTCCCGACATTTAATGGATACGATGTATCCACAAATAAATGCGTCGAGCCGGATTCGCCTGCGGCACCGAATCACCGCCATGAACGCCCGCGCCCTCAAACCGACTGCCGCACAAGAACCGGAGTGTCATGCATACCGCATTCATCGTTGCGTCCATCGTGTTGGCGCTGGAGATGGCCGCGAGCGGAGTACCAAAGGTTCTACAAATTGGCGCCGTTCGCACCAGTGCCGAGCATCTTGGCGTGAGTGTTGCCCTGGATCGGATGATAGGAATCTCCCAGATCGCCGCCGCCGTGGGCCTCTTGCTCGGAATCGCTTTCCCAACGCTATCGGTCGTGACCGGTGTTGCAGTGTGCCTCCAAATGTGCGGCGCTGTCGGCTACCACATCAAGGCACAAGACAAGATCGTGGCAATGCTCCCGGCCGTCGCGACCGCCGCGGTCGCCGTCGTCATAGTGTTGGCGGCCGTACCCGCGATCCGGTAAATCCCCTAACAATTGAGACTTCATGGTGAAGTTCCAGCGCCTGGGGCATGGAGGCACGTTCACCGGAAACCCTTGGTCGGCCACGAACAGTCGAATGCCGACAACAACACCAAAGTTGCCGGGATCGAACAGCTATTGACACAGACTCACAGTCTGTCGTAGGAATGAGACATGACAGCTTCTCTGTCTCAACGGTCTGAGTCCCCGGTGCGCTTCGAACTCGCCAATGCCGACACCTGGGCGAGCCCATGGGCGATGTATGCCGCACTGCGCGAACACGATCCAGTCCACCACGTGGTGCCCGTCGATCGTCCCGATCAGGACTACTACGTGCTGTCCCGGCACGCCGACATCTGGGCGGCCGCACGCGATCACGAGACCTTCTCGTCGGCCCAGGGCCTGACCGTCACCTATGGCGACATGGAGATGATCGGGCTGGCCGCGAACCCGCCGTTCGTCATGCAGGACCCGCCCGTGCACACCGAGTTCCGCAAGCTGGTCTCCCGCGGCTTCACCCCGCGCCAGGTCGAGGCCGTCGAACCAAAGGTGCGGGAGTTCGTCGTATCCCGGTTGGACCGACTGCGCGCCAACGGCGGCGGCGACATCGTCACCGATTTGTTCAAACCGCTGCCGTCGATGGTCGTCGCGCATTACCTCGGTGTGCCCGAAGCCGACCGGGCTCGATTCGACGGCTGGACCGAAGCGATCGTCGCCGCCAACACATCACCCGACGGGATCGCAGGCGCGCTGGGCAGCGCCACCGATGCCGTCACGGCGATGGCCGGTTACTTCGCCGAGCTGATCGAACGCCGCCGAGCCGAGCCGGCCGACGACACCATCTCGCATCTGGTGGCGGCGGGGGTGGGCGCTGACGGGGACATCTCGGGAGTGCTGTCGATCCTGGCGTTCACCTTCACCATGGTCACCGGCGGTAACGACACGACCACCGGAATGCTCGGTGGCGCAGTGCAATTGCTGCAGCAGCGGCCCGATCAGCGGCGGCTGTTGGTAGAAGATCCGACGCTGATTCCCGAGGCGGTCGACGAGTTCCTGCGGCTGACGTCGCCGGTGCAGGGCCTGGCCCGCACCACGACCCGCGACGTCACCATCGGTGACACCACCATTCCCGCGGGCCGCAGGACCCTGCTGCTGTACGGGTCGGGCAACCGCGACGAGCGCGAATTCGGGCCTGACGCAGCCGAACTCGACGTCCGTCGCAACCCCCGTAATATCCTGACGTTCAGCCACGGCGCACATTTCTGCCTGGGGGCGGCCGCCGCCCGGATGCAATCGCGGGTGGCATTGACCGAATTGCTGTCGCGCTGCCCGGATTTCGAGGTAGACCTTGACGCCGTGGTGTGGGCAGGAGGCAGCTATGTGCGGCGCCCTCTGTCGGTGCCGTTCCGGGCCGGCGCGTGATGGCCGGCGACTGGCTGGCCGCGCGCCGCTCCGAGGTGGCGGCCGACCGGATCCTCGACGCCGCCGACGAGCTGTTCACGCAGCAGGACGCCGCGACCGTGGGGATGCACGAAATCGCCACGGCCGCAGGCTGTTCCCGCGCGACGCTGTACCGCTATTTCGAGAACCGCGAGGCGCTGTACACGGCGTACGTGCACCGGGAGGCGCGTCGGCTCTACGAAGAACTGACCCGACAGGTCGCCGGGGTGAGCGACCCGACGCAACGGCTGATCGAAGGCGTCGTGACCGGGCTGCGGGCTGTGCGCGACAGTCCGGCGTTGTCATCGTGGTTCGCCACGGCCTCGCCGCCCATCGGCGGTGAGATGGCCGAGCACTCCGAGGTGATCCGGGCTCTGGTCGAGGCGTTCGTGCGGTCGCTGGGCAGTGGTGGCGAGGGGATCGAGCGTCGCGCCCGCTGGCTGGTCCGCGTCATGGTGTCACTACTGGTCTTCCCCGGCCTCGACGAAGCCGACGAGCGGGCCATGCTGGCGGAATTCGTGGCACCCCTGGTGGTGCCGGCGCACCAACCGGCGGACTGAATCAGGCCGCCCAGTACGCCTGCGCCTTGATGTTCCTGCGCGGGATGCGGTACTGCTCGCGGAACACCCGGGCCACCTCGCGCGTCGTGCGGTTGTTGCACGCCACCCAGCCGAAGTGATCGGCCGCGTCGAACGCACACGAGCTGACGGCCTGCAGCAGGCCGTCGCCGTCGCGGTCCACCCATGTGACGTCGGCCGCTCCGGTGATCGGCAGCTCCGGATCGTCATCGTGGCCGGCTTCGAGAAACACTCGGGCAGGGGCGTCGCCGATCGCGTCGAGCAGGGAGTTGATGGCAGGCAGCGACGCGGCGTCACCGACGATGACGTAGCCGGCCGGCTGCGGTTCCGGGAGGGCGAAGTTGCTGCCCAGCACCGTCACCTCGAGGATGTCGCCAGGGCCCGCTCCTGCGGCCCATCGGGTCGCCACCCCGTCGTGCATCGCGAAGTCGATGTCGACGGTGCCCGCCTCGGGGTCCGGGTTGACCAGCGTGTAGCCGCGCTGATGCGCCTTGCCGCCGTCGGGAAACCACCCGCGGACCCACATTGTGGGGTGCAGTCGCTGCTCGGCGAGCAGCCGCTCGGCGGTGAAATGCAACCGCAGGTAGTTCGACGTCAACTCGGTACGGCCGACGACCTTCAGCTCGTAGTCGCCACCGCGGCACAGCCGCACCAGTGCGCCTTCCAGTCCGCGCGATGCCTGCTTACCGGTTGAATCCATAAGGTAAGCATAACCTAATTTCTGACGCGGGTGAATCGGTGCAAGAGCCAGGCCGCCGGGACGGTGAACACCATCGTGGCGACGAACAGGTTGATCATCGATCCCGTGTACACCGGATGCTCCAGCACCTCGACCATGACCAGTTCCATGATGATCAGATGGATCAGGAAGATCTCGTAGGAGATCTCCCCGAGAAACACCATCGGCCGGCTGGCCAGGAGCCGCACGTACCAGCCCCGGTCCCCCAACGCCGGCGGAGCCACCATGAGCGCCGCGATCACCGCGTAGAACACGGTCTTGGCCAGCGCCTCACCCAGCCCGGCCGGCGATGTCGTCGGCGCCCCGCCGAGCGGCGTCGACACGATGAAGTAACTGACCGCCGCCACCGGCAGGCACGCCATGGCGTAAGCGCGGACCTTCAGCTGCATCAACACCGTCAGCACCATGCCCGCGACGAACCACGCCAGGTACGTCGGCAGCCACAACCGCGCGCCATCGGGCAGCCCCGTCGTGCGGTGCACGATGGTCAGCCAGACCGGCGACACCGCGGCCAGCACCACCAGACCGGCCAGCAGCAGGCCCGGCCGCCACCGGCGCCGGCACAGCACCACCAGCAGCAGGTAGGCCAGCAGCGGCAGCACCACATAGAACGCGGCCTCGACGGCGAGGCTCCACATCTGCGTCAAGCCCTGATGCAGGAACGCGAACAAGTAGTTGTCGGTGTAGATCTGGGTCAGCGTGAGGTTGCGGAACAATCCGTACCAGGTGTGCCCGGGATTCGGCCCGGCCGTGCGGAAGTGGTAGAGCACGTAGGCGATGAGCACCGTGACCACGTACGCGGGCATGATGCGTCGCACCCGATGCCAGGCGTAGCGACGCACGGACGGCCACTCACCGTCGGTTGCGGCCGCTTTCACCCACGGCCGGAACAGCAGAAACCCACTCAGCACGAAGAAGATCGGCACCCCGATCTCGGCCCGCGAGTACACCAGGCCCAGGTAGCCCTGCCCATACTTGCCCGTGGTGTACGCCGCGTGGGTGAGCACCACCAGCGTCGCGGCGACGGCCCGGATACCGGTCAGCGAGGCCACGCGGTCGGTGGTGGAAACGGATTCCAGCCCACCCTGGTCGGGTAGCCCTTTGACGCCCTTGGACAGCGTCACTTGGCCTTCCGGTGGGGTTTGGATGCACCGCCTTGGTGGTCGCGGTCCCGGCGCTGGGGACGGTCCGGCTGAAGATCGATCAGCACGCCTTGAATACGGGTGTTCTCAAGGGCTTTGAACACACTGCGGGGCAGCTTCGCGGGCAGTTCGACGAGCGAATGATCGACCCGGATCGAGATGTGGCCGAAGTCGCTGCGGTGCAGCCCACCCTCGTTCGCGATGGCGCCGACAATGGCCCCGGGCGCGACCTTGTGCCGCTTGCCCACCGCGATGCGGTAGGTCGCCAGGTCGCTGCGGGTCTCATGCCGTTTGCGTGGCGGCCCGTCGTCACGCGCCGGCCGCTCGGCACGCTCCCGGCGTTTTTCCGGTGGCGGCTCGACCATCAGGAACGCCTCGCCG
The DNA here is from genome assembly GCF_001570425.1 of Mycolicibacterium brisbanense. Lineage (GTDB taxonomy): Bacteria > Actinomycetota > Actinomycetes > Mycobacteriales > Mycobacteriaceae > Mycobacterium > Mycobacterium brisbanense. The sequence continues at coordinate 29,005 of NZ_BCSX01000004.1, read as the reverse complement.
TCGCGCGATTGCAGCGCCAGCGCCGCGGCGATGTCGGCCAGCGGCACGTCGTTGTCGCGCTCGTAGTCCTCGATCAGCCGGCGGAACAGCTCGATCCCGGGCGCACTGAGTGCGTCGGTGATGGAATCGCGGAACTTCGCGACCCGCTGCGCGTTGACGTCGTCGACGCTGGGCAGCTCGGATTCGACCAGTTTGGACCGGGTGTGCTTCTCGATCGACTTGAGCAGATGGCGTTCGCGCGGCGTCACGAACAGCAGCGCCGCGCCCGAACGCCCGGCCCGCCCGGTGCGGCCGATCCGGTGCACATAGGACTCGACGTCGTGCGGGATGTCGTAGTTGACGACGTGGCTGATGCGCTCCACGTCCAGCCCGCGGGCGGCGACGTCCGTCGCGATCAGGATGTCGAGCTTGCCGTCCTTGAGCGCCGCGATGGTGCGTTCCCGCTGAGCCTGCGCGATGTCGCCGTTGATGGCGGCCGCCGAGAAACCACGCGCCTTGAGCCGCTCGGCGACCTCCTCGGTGGCCTGCTTGGTGCGGACGAACACGATCATCGCGTCGAACGGTTCGACCTCGAGCACGCGGGTGAGCGCATCGAGCTTGCGCGGGCCTGCCACCTGGATGAAGCGCTGCGAGATGTTCTCGGCCGTGGCGGTTTTCGCCTTGACCGTGACCTCGACCGGATCATGCAGGTACTTGCTGGTGATCTTGCGGATGGCCGGGGGCATGGTCGCCGAGAACAACGCGACCTGCTTGTACTCGGGGGTGTCGGCGAGGATGCGTTCGACATCCTCGGCGAAGCCCATCTGCAGCATCTCGTCGGCCTCGTCGAGCACGAGGTAGTCGAGGCGGGACAGGTCCAGCCGGCCCTTCTCCAGGTGATCGATCACCCGGCCTGGCGTGCCCACCACCACCTGCGCGCCGCGCTTGAGCCCGGCGAGCTGCGGCCCGTAGGACGAGCCGCCGTAAATCGCGAGCACATTGATCTCGGGCAGATGCGCGCCGTAACGGCCGAACGCCTCGGCCACCTGCAGGGCGAGTTCGCGCGTCGGCGCCAGCACCAGGGCCTGGGTGGCCCTGCTCGACGTGTCGATCTTGGACAGGATCGGGATGGCGAAGGCAGCGGTCTTGCCCGTGCCCGTCTGCGCCAGGCCGACGACGTCGGAGCCGGCCAGCATCGGTGGAATAGTGGCGGCCTGGATCGCCGAGGGCGACTCGTAGCCGACGTCGGTGACGGCCTGCAGCACCGAGGGGTGAATCTGCAGGTCGGCAAACGTCGGCTCGGCGTCTCCGGTGTCCGAATCTGTCGAGGTCATCGGGACAGAGTCTAGTGCTAGTTGGCGGACAAGCCGCCGCGCCTGCCCGATCCGCCGCAACGATCAGGGTAGGTTGCCCAACTGTGAAAGAGATCTTGATGATCTCGGCGGCTGTGCTCGTGGTGGCGGGATGCGGCTCGGGGGATTCCACCGTCTCCAAAACGCCGGAGCCGACGGCCAATCCGGCCCCGACGACCACGTCGGCGGCGACGGCAGCGGCACCGCCGAAGCCGACGACCGCGGAGCCGGATCCGTGTGCGGTCAATCTCGCCGCGCCCGAGATCGCCCGTGCAGTCTCCGAGCTCCCCCGCGATCCGCGCAGCAATCAGGCCTGGAGCCCGGAGCCGCTGGCAGGCAATTACAACGAGTGCGCGCAGTTGTCGGCCATCATCGTGCGGGCCAACACCAACGCCCCGAACCCGAACACCCGCGCCGTGCTCTTCCACCTCGGCAAGTTCATCCCGACCGGGGTGCCCGACACCTACGGGTTCAACGGCATCGACAAGACCACCAGCACCGGCGACACCGTCGCGCTGCAGTACTCCGGCGGCTTCCACGGCCTGGCCAGCGTCGTGAAGTTTCGGTGGAACGGCAACGGTGTCGAGCTGATGGGCAATACCTGAGGGCGGGCATTCTTCGCGAAACAGCCGTGGTGGTCGCTAAATCCACACCTGCGCAGCCATGGCTTCATTTTGGCGGGGCTTGTCGGACCACTCGACCACGATCCCGCTATGGGGACGATATTCGTAGGCAGTGAAGCGGTAGCGCGTGGCGAACTGACGAGGGGCCGCCTGCGGGCGGCATATCGGTCGATATTTCCCGACATTTACCAACCGCGTATCGCCGATCCATCGCTTTATGCCAGTACGGTCGGCGCCTGGTTGTGGTCGGGGCAGCGGGCCGTGATCACCGGTCGGGCTGCGGCGGCGCTACACGGCGCCGAGTATGTCGACGAGGACTCTCCCGTCGAACTCATCTGGCGCAACAACCGACCGCCGCACGGCATCGTGACGCACAACGACCGATTGGCCGACGACGAGGTGGCCGCGATCAACGGGGTGGCAGTCACCACCATCGCGCGAACAGCACTGGACCTCGGCCGGTATCTACCACGGGGCGCCGCGGTGGCCCATCTCGACGCGCTGGCACGAGCGACCGGTGTGGCTTCTGAACACGTGCAGCCACTCATCGAGCGCTATCGGGGTGCGCGGGGAGTACGCCGGGCGCGCGAAGCGCTCGACCTGATGGACGCCGGTGCCCAATCTCCAAAGGAAACCTGGCTCCGGCTGCTGGTGATCGACGCCGGATATCCGCGGCCACGGACCCAGATCCCTGTGCTCGAACCCGATGGGTTCCCGTTTGCCTACCTCGACATGGGCTGGGAGGACATGATGATCGGGCTCGAATACGACGGGGAGCAGCATCAGGCCGATCGGAGCCGGTATGTGTGGGACGCGAAGCGCATACGGAAAGTACGTCGCCAGGGTTGGCTGCACATCCGGGTGATCAAGGAGGACCGTCCCCGCGACATCCTCGATCGGGTGCGCGAAGCATGGAATCGACGCGAGCGTGAAGCCATGGTCGCAAAGATGGCGGCGTAACAACCCTCAACACTGTTTCGCGGACCGCCGCTGTCGGGCCACTCACCTACAGTGACAACGTGTTCGTCACCGAGGACCGCGTGGTCATCTACAGCGCCTCGGACCTCGCGGCCGCGGCCCGCTGCGAGTACGCGTTGCTGCGCTCGTTCGACGCCCGCCTCGGCTGGGGCCCCGCGCCGACCGGTGACGACGAATTGCTTGCTCGCACCGCCCAACTCGGCGATGAGCACGAGCAGCGTCACCTCGACGAGCTGCGCGCCGACACCTCGGTGACGGTCATCGGCCGGCCCGCCTACACCGTCGCGGGGCTCACCGCCGCGACCGAACAGACGCTGGACGCCGTGCGCAACCGCGCCCCGGTGATCTATCAGGCCGCCATGTTCGACGGCCGGTTCGCGGGGTTCGCCGACTTCCTGATGTTCGACGGCGAGCGCTACCGGCTGCGCGACACCAAACTGGCCCGCTCGGTCAAGGTCGAGGCGCTGCTGCAGCTCGCGGCGTACAACCAGGCGCTGACCGCCGCGGGTGTGCCGGTGTCCGATGAGGTCGAGCTGGTGTTGGGTGACGGCGCCGTGGCCTCCTACCCGGTCGACGAGCTGCTCGGCGTCTACCGGCCGCGCCGCGAGGCCCTGCAGCGGCTGCTCGACGAGCACCTCGCGGCCGGCAAGCCCGTCAGCTGGGCCGACGACGTGCGGGCGTGCTTCCGCTGCCCGGAGTGCGCCGAGCAGGTCAGCGCACACGACGATCTGCTGGTGGTCGCAGGCATGAGGGTGACCCAGCGGGCGCGGCTGATCGACGCGGGGGTCACCACGGTCGCCGAACTGGCCCGCCACGAGGGCCCCGTGCCCGATCTGCACCCCCGCATCCTGGCCAACCTGACCGCGCAGGCACGGTTGCAACGTGCCGACCGGGTCGATGGCAGACCACCGTTCGAAGTGGTCGACGCCGCGCCGCTGATGCAATTGCCCGACCCGGACAAGGGCGATCTGTTCTTCGACTTCGAGGGCGACCCGCTGTGGACCGACGACGGCAAACAGTGGGGTCTTGAGTACATGTTCGGCGTGCTCGGCACCAAGGCCGAGGACTTTCACCCCCTGTGGGCGCACGACCGTGCCGAGGAACGCCAAGCCCTGCGCGACTTCCTCAAGTTGGTGCGGCAACGGCGCAAGCGCTATCCGAACATGCACATCTACCACTACGCGGCCTACGAGAAGACGGCGCTGCTGCGGTTGGCCGGGCGCTACGGTGAGGGCGAGGACGCCGTCGACGAACTGCTGCGCAACGGCATCCTCGTTGACCTGTACCCGTTGGTACGCAAGAGCATTCGCATAGGCACCAAGAACTACAGCCTCAAATCACTTGAGCCGCTGTACATGGGGGCGCAGCTGCGCAGCGGCGACGTCACCACTGCCACCGACTCCATCACCCAGTACGCGAAATATTGCGCGCTGCGCACCGAGGGCCGCCACGACGACGCAGCCGTCGTCCTCAAGGAGATCGAGGACTACAACCGGTACGACTGCACGTCCACCCGCAAGCTGCGGGACTGGCTCATCAACCGGGCCATCGAGTCGAGCGTGCCACCGCTGGGTGCCCAACCCGTGGCCGATGGAGGGCCGACCGAACCGGAAGACCAACTGGCCCGCACCCTGCGCCGCTTCGTCGGCGACGCCGAACGAAAACCCGAACAGCAGGCCGTGGCGATGATCTCGGCCGCCCGCGGCTACCACCGCCGCGAGGACAAGCCCTACTGGTGGGGACATTTCGACCGGCTGAACCACCCGGTCGACGAATGGGCAGACAGCACAGGGGTTTTCGTAGCCGAGGAGGCGACCGTCGTCACGGACTGGCACACCCCGCCACGGGCCCGCAAACCGCAGCGACAGGTATTGCTACGCGGCATGCTGGCCAACGGCGAGCTGAGCCGCGAGATGTATGCCCTCTACGATCCCCCCGCCCCCGACGGTCTCACCGATGATCCGCAGCGCCGGGCGTTCGGATCGGTACAGGTACTCGAGTGCGACGACGCCGCAGCCCCAACCGAAGTCGTGATCACCGAGCGGGAACCCAAGGGCGGCACGGTGTTCGATCAAACCCCGTTCGCGCTGACGCCGGGGCCGCCGATCCGCACCACGGCCCTGCGAGAATCGATCGAAGCCACCGCGGCCCAGATCGCCGCGAGCCTGCCGCGATTGCCTGCCACCGGTGTCATCGACGTGCTGTTGCGTCGGCCGCCGCGCACCCGCAGCGGCACCGCCCTGCCCCACGATGACCGACCGGTCGAGGAGCAGATCACCGCCGCGCTGCTGGGTCTGGACTCGTCCTACCTGGCCGTGCACGGCCCACCCGGAACCGGCAAGACCTATACCGCCGCGGCGGTGATCGCGAAGCTGGCCAATCTCCACCATTGGCGCATCGGCGTGGTGGCGCAGGCGCATGCGGTGGTGGAGAATCTGTTTCGCGATATCGTCAAGGCCGGTGTCGACCCCGCCCGGGTCGCCAAGAAGGGCCGCAGCGACAATCCCTGCTGGACCGAGCTCGACGAGAAGGACTATCCGGCGTTCATCTCCGAACACGAGGGTTGCGTGATCGGCGGTACGGCATGGGATTTCGCCAATGCGACGCGGGTGCCGCCGGGCAGCCTCGATCTTCTGGTCGTCGAAGAAGCCGGGCAGTACAGCTTGGCCAACACCATCGCCGTGGCGCCTGCTGCGGCCAATCTGCTACTGCTGGGTGATCCACAGCAGCTGCCTCAGGTCAGCGCGGGCACTCACCCCGAACCGGTGGACACCTCGGCGCTGGGCTGGCTGGTGGGCGAGCACCACACGTTGCCCGCGGAGCTCGGCTACTTCCTGGACCGCTCCTACCGCATGCACCCCGCGGTGTGTGCGGCGGTGTCGCGCTTGTCCTATGACGGCCGGCTGCATTCGGTGGACGCGGTCACCGCGGCCCGCAGACTCGACGGCTACGAGCCCGGGGTGCGACTGCTGACGCTCGAGCACGACGGCAACGCCACCGACAGTCCCGAGGAAGCCGACGCCATCGTGGCGGAAATCTCGCGGCTGCTCGGGACGACATGGACCGACGAGAGCGGCAGCGGCCCGCTGACCCAGGAGCAGGTGCTGGTCGTGACGCCGTACAACGCGCAGGTGGTGATGGTGCGCCAACGGCTCGACGCCGCCGGATTGACCGAAGTTCGGGCCGGCACGGTCGACAAGTTTCAAGGCCAGCAGGCACCCGTGGTCTTCATCTCCATGGTGGCGTCGTCGATCGACGATGTACCCCGCGGAATCTCGTTCCTGCTCAACCGGAATCGCCTCAACGTGGCGGTGAGCCGGGCCAAATACACCGCCGTGATCGTGCGTTCGGCGGCGCTCACCGATTATCTGCCCGCCACTCCGGCAGGCGTCGTCGAATTGGGTGCATTTCTCGGGCTCGGTACTCTCAGAACAAAAGAGTTCACCGAGCCGAAGGAATCTGCGTGGGCAAGATAGTGACAATCGAGTACGTCGACGACCTCGACGGGGTGGAAATCGACGCAGACGTCGTTGACACCGTTGAGTTTTCATATCGCGGGCAGGACTACTCGCTCGTCTTGACCACCAAGAACGGCGCCCAGTTCGACAAGGACATGGCTCGCTACATCACCGCGGCCAAGAAAGCGCAGACCCGCGACGCCAGGGCCGCCCGCAAGAAGGCCCGGCCGGAACCGCGACAGTCGGCCAAGCCCAAGGCAGCCCCGCAGCGCAAGGCCGCGTCACGTAAAGCCGCCGCCGCCGCGCCGTCGGGACCCGAGCATGTGCGGGCAGTGCGCGAGTGGGCCGTGGCCAACGGCCATAACGTCTCCCGGCGCGGCCGCATCCCGGCGTCCATCATGGATGCCTACAACGCCGCGCACTGACGTCGCGCTAATCCCCCGGCCGCGAATGCCTGCCGTACGACGGGTTGTCGTCGGGGTCCCCGCCGTAGTGATTGCCGTTGACTCGGCGGTGTTCCCCGCTCGGCGGCTCCAAGGGCCGGAAATGCTGCCCGGCATCAACGTGAAACCCGTTGTGCGCATGGCCGATCAGCTCGTCTGACGAATTCTCGGGCATGTCGGCCATGAGCCGGTTCAGAATTGCCTGCCACGGGTCCTCGTCCTCTTCCGCGGCAGTGGCCGCGGGCGGTGCGGGGGTGCTCAGCGGCTCGGTGACGGGATCGGGTGCGGGCGCAGGCTCGTACTCGGGCTCGGGCTCGTACTCGTGTTCGTCGTCCCACTCCACGGTGTACTCGATGTACTCGTCGTCGTCGGGATAGTCGGGCAGGTACTGGTTGACCGGGCCCACCACGCGCAGCACCTCGGTCGGTTCGTCGTCGTCATCGACGTCATCGACCTCGTCGGCGTAGCTGTCTTCGACGACATCCGGACGGTCACCCGAGCCACGCAGGAACAACGCCGCGACCACACCGAAGAGCGCGACGAATGCGGGCAGCAGCATCGACTGGGCCATGGCCGTGGCGAACGGCTCGTGCAGGAACCCGGGCAGCACCGTCACGGCAGTCTCGGCGCGGGCCTGCACCACCGCGGGGCCCGGCATCTGCCTGCCGATCTCCCACGTCATGAAGGCCGCGATGCCGGCACTGCCCAGCACCGAGCCGACCTGCCGGGTGGCGTTGTACACACCCGACCCGGCGCCGGCGAGGCTCGGCGACAGATTGCGGGTCGCGGTCGCGGCCAGCGGCGACCAGATGAATGCCATACCGACGCCCATCAGCACCTGCGGCAGCACCAGCCGCCAGATCGGCGTGACCGGGGTCATCTCGATCGACAACCAGGTCAGGCCGACGGCCATGGCGGCGAAGCCGAAACCGACCACCGGCCGCGGATGCGAGCGGTCCACGATGCGGCCCACCAACGGTGCCAGCAAACCGCTGGCGATCGCGGTCGGCGCGACCAGCAGTGCCGACCGGGTCGGCGACAGGCCGCACACCGACTGCGAGTAGAACATCAGCGGCAGGATCATCGCCGTCACGGCGAAGCCGATGGTGGCCACACCGATATTGGCCAGGCTGAAATCGCGGTCGGCAAAGATGCGCAGGGGTATCAGCGGTTCGGCGGAGTTGACCGACTGCCAGTAGACGAAGCCGACCATCACCCCGACCCCGGCCGCCAGCGCGCCCCACACCCACGGCGCCCAGTGGTGCGCATGTCCTTCCTGCAGCGCGAACACGATGAGAAACATGCCGACCGCGGACAACGTCACACCGAGCAGGTCGAACTCGTGCGGCGCGGTCGGCAGCACGGGCACCAGCCAGAGGGCAAGAACGAAGCCGATGATGCCGATCGGCACGTTGACGAAGAAGATCCACTGCCAGCCGAGACCACCGACCAGGACGCCGCCGGCGAGCGGGCCGACGAGCGTGGCCACCCCCGCGGTGGCGCCCCACACACTCATGGCGACGCCCCGCCGCTCGGGCGGGAAGATGCGGGTGATGGTCGAGAGGGTCTGCGGCGTCAACAAGGCCGCACCGATCCCCTGGACGACGCGCGCGGCGATCAGTATCTCGATGCTGCCCGCGAGCCCACAGGCGAGCGACGCCACGGTGAACAGCGCCAGCCCGGCCAGGTAGAGGTTCTTCGGTCCGTACACATCGCCGAGCCGGCCCGACACCAGCAACGGCACGGCATAGGCCAGCAGGTACGCGCTGGTCACCCAGATCACGCCGTCGTAGTCGGCGCCCAACCGCTGCATGATGGTCGGATTGGCGACGGCCACGATGGTGGCGTCGAGCAGGATCATGAAGAAGCCGACCATCATCGCCCACAACGCGTTCCACGGGTTGTGGCTGGCAGTGCGGCCCGCGAACCGGGCGTTCAAGGTCTCGAACATGTGATCAGTGAGGGGACGGCAACGAACTGGCCCCCGCCGACGCTACGGACCCACCCCCCTCCCGACAAGTCGGCGTGCCGGTGGAGACCCGTCAGGCAGGTTCGGCGACGGCTGCGGGAACGATGTCGCCCACAGTCTCTTCACCGCGTCGCAAGCCGACGGCCAGCAACGCGGACAGCGCGATCACCACACCGAGCGTCATCACCACCGACAACGCCAGCGCCCCGTTGCCCAATGCGCCGACCAGCGGCGCGATCGCCGCACCGAGCCCGAACTGGGCGGCACCGAGCAGCGCGGCGGCGGTCCCTGCCGCATCGGGATGACGTGACAGCGCGATCGCAGGGGCGTTCGGGATCACCAGACCCATGGCCGCCAGGATGGCGAGCACCGGTGCGATGAATCCGGCCAGCCCGCCGACCTGGGCGAGCGTGAGCCCGATGAACAACAACCCGGCGACCGAAGCCGCCGCCAGCGCCGCCACGGTGATCGCCTGCGGGGTGAAGCGCCGCAGCAGCACCACGTTGAACTGCGTCGACCCGATCAGCGCGACCGCACCCGCAGCGAACACCAGCGCGAACGCTTGCTGGTCAAGCCCGAAGCGGCCCTGCAGCACGAACGGCGCCGCCGAGATGTAGGCGAACAAACCGGACATGCCGAGGGCGGCGACCAGCACCAGGATGACGAAGCGCGTATCGCGCAGCAGCTCGGCATAGGTGGCGAGAATGCTGCCGACGTGCAACGGGCGCCGATGCGACACCGGCAGCGTTTCCGGCAGCGCGAACACGGCCATCAGCAACAGCGCACCGGCCAGCAGCACCAGCGCGACGAACACCCAGTGCCACGAACCCTTCAGCAGCACGGCCGCGCCCAGTGACGGCGCGAGCACCGGCGCCACGCCCAGCACCAGCATCAGCCGGGACATCACCGTGGCAGCGGCCGAACCCGCGAACAGGTCACCGACGACCGCGACAGCCACCACCGCGGCAGCGGCCGCGCCCATGCCCTGCAGGCCGCGCGCGACGCCGAGAGTTGCGATGTTCGGGGCGAAGACACAGAGCAGCGACGCCAGCATGTGCAGCACGATGCCGCCCATCAGCGGCCGCCGCCGGCCCAGTGAATCCGACAGCGGACCCACGATGAGCTGGCCCAATCCCAGGCCTGCGAGCGTTCCGGTGAGCGTGAGCTGAGCGATCGACGACGACACCGAGAGCTCGTCTGCGATCTTCGGCAGCGCGGGCAGATACATGTCGATGGTCAGTGGGCCGAGGGCGATCAGGGCGCCCAACACCAGAATCATGCGGGTGCGGCTCACGCCGGGATTCTGGCTGGCTGTCGTCTCGTCCACGTGGGGCGATGATGCCATGGAAATGGTTAGCCACGCATCGCAGTTTTTTATTCCGTGACAGGTGTCACGGACGGAAACCCTGCACCCGTCGCCGCACGTTCCCCAAGGGTTAGCCTGGACATTCAGCCGATGTTTGTCGGTCCGCACGTGGGGAGGCCCCGAAGTGAGCGCTCGGTCCACCAAGAAACAGTTGCCGGCAGTCCGCGATGGAGCCGACGAGGATCCCAGCGCTGCGGCGAAGGTGCTGTCGGCGATCCTGGAGCGCAGCGCCCGCGTGCAGGCGCCCGCGGTCAAGGCCTACGTCGACCGGCTGCGCAATCAGCGGCCCAACGCCACCCCCGCCGAGATCATCACCCGGCTGGAAAAGCACTACCTCGCCGCCGTGATGGCCAGCGGCGCAGCGGTCGGCTCGGCCGCGGCGTTCCCCGGTATCGGCACCCTTACGGCGCTGTCCGCGGTGGCCGGTGAGACCGTGGTGTTCCTGGAGGCGACGTCGGTGTTCGTGCTCGCCGTCGCCGAGGTCCACGGCATCCCCGCCGACCACAAAGAGCGCCGACGTGCCCTGGTGCTCGCGGTGCTCGTCGGCGAGGACAGCAAGCACGCGATCGCCGACCTTCTTGGCTCCGGGCGGACCAGCGGGGCCTGGCTGTCCGACGGTGCAGCAACGCTGCCATTACCCGCGGTGTCCCAGCTCAATTCGCGACTGGTGCGGTTCTTCGTCAAGAAGTACACCCTCAAGCGCGGCGCCATGGCGCTGGGCAAGATGCTGCCGGTCGGCATCGGCGCCGTCGTCGGTGGCGTGGGCAACCGGCTCATGGGTAAGAAGATCATCGGCAACGCACAGAAGGCGTTCGGGCCACCCCCGCCGAGGTGGCCCGCAACCCTGCATGTGCTGCCGTCCGCACAGTCCTGAGGGCCCGCGACAACACGTCCTGCCCAGATGGGCGGTGCCTGGTCGCCGTCGGCTCGGAGGCGCTAGCCTTTAGACGGCGGTCACGCAGGTCACCGCAGACACAACGAAAAGACGAGCGGCGAGCCCCCTTGCCACGGCTTGCCGAGACCAAGAATCGAGGCGAGCAGCTGCCGTGACCAGTTCACCTTCACCATTCGGGCAGAACGAGTGGTTGGTCGAGGAGATGTATCGCAAGTTCCGCGAGGATCCATCGTCGGTGGATCCGAGTTGGCACGAGTTCCTCGTCGACTACTCCCCCGAACCAGCGACCGACGCTACGGCCGCCAACGGCCAGTCGGCGACGCCCGCCGCGCCCGCCACCCCGGCTGCTCCCCCGGCCCCGGCCGCCCCGGCGGCTCCCGCCCCGGCTACTCCAGCGGCGCCGGCCGCCGCTGCCGCCCCGGCGGCTCCCGCACCCAAGCCGGCAAAGTCGGTGACGGTGGCCGAGGGTGATGAGTCGCAGGTGTTGCGCGGTGCTGCGGCTGCTGTGGTGAAGAACATGAACACCTCGCTGGAGGTACCCACCGCGACCAGCGTGCGGGCCATCCCGGCGAAGTTGATGATCGACAACCGCGTCGTGATCAACAACCATCTCAAACGCACCCGCGGCGGCAAGATCAGCTTCACCCACCTGCTCGGCTACGCGATCGTGCAGGCGGTCAAGAAGTTCCCGAACATGAACCGGCACTTCGCCGAGATCGACGGCAAACCGAATGCGGTCACGCCGGCGCACACCAACCTCGGCCTGGCCATCGACCTGCCCGGCAAGGACGGCAACCGCCAACTGGTCGTCGCCGCCATCAAGAAGTGCGAAACCATGGCCTTCGGCCAGTTCATCGCCGCCTACGAAGACATCGTCCGGCGCGCCCGCGACGGCAAACTCACCGCAGAGGACTTCTCCGGCGTCACCATCTCGCTGACCAACCCCGGCACCATCGGCACCGTGCACTCCGTGCCCCGCCTGATGGCCGGGCAGGGCGCCATCATCGGCGCAGGCGCCATGGAGTACCCGGCCGAGTTCCAGGGTGCGAGCGAAGAACGCATCAACGAGGTCGGCATCGGCAAGCTGATCACCCTGACCTCGACCTACGACCACCGCATCATCCAGGGTGCGGAATCCGGCGACTTCCTGCGCACCATCCACCAGTTGCTGCTCGACGACGAGTTCTTCGACGAGATCTTCCGCGAACTGGGCATCCCGTACGAGCCCGTGCGGTGGCGCACCGACAACCCCGACTCGATCGCCGACAAGAACGCGCGCGTCATCGAACTGATCGCGGCCTACCGCAACCGCGGGCATCTGATGGCCGACATCGATCCGCTGCGGCTGGACAAGACCCGCTTCCGCTCCCATCCCGACCTGGACGTCAACACTCACGGCCTGACCCTGTGGGATCTGGACCGGGCGTTCAAGGTCGACGGGTTCGCCGGCAAGCAATACATGAAACTGCGCGACATCCTCGGCCTGCTGCGCGATGCCTACTGCCGCCATGTCGGCGTGGAATACACCCACATCCTCGAACCCGAACAGCAGAAGTGGCTGCAGGAGCGTATCGAGGTCAAGCACGCCAAGCCCACGGTCGCCGAGCAGAAGTACATCCTGTCCAAGCTCAACGCCGCCGAAGCGTTCGAGACCTTCCTGCAAACCAAATACGTTGGGCAGAAACGTTTCTCACTGGAAGGCGCGGAAACCGTCATCCCGATGATGGACGCCGCGATCGACCAGGCCGCCGAACACGGCCTCGATGAGGTCATCATCGGCATGCCGCACCGCGGCAGGCTCAACGTGCTGGCCAACATCGTCGGCAAGCCCTACAGCCAGATCTTCACCGAGTTCGAGGGCAACCTCAATCCGTCGCAAGCCCACGGCTCCGGCGATGTGAAGTACCACCTCGGGGCCTCGGGGAATTACATCCAGATGTTCGGCGACAACGACATTCAGGTGTCGCTGACTGCCAACCCGAGCCACCTGGAGGCCGTCGACCCGGTGCTGGAGGGCCTGGTGCGGGCCAAGCAGGACCTGCTCGACAACGGCGCCGACGCCGAAGGGTCCCAAACCTTCCCGGTGGTGCCGCTGATGCTGCACGGCGACGCGGCGTTCGCCGGGCAGGGCGTGGTCGCCGAAACCCTCAATCTGGCGTTGCTCAAGGGGTATCGCACGGGCGGCACCATCCACATCGTGGTCAACAACCAGATCGGGTTCACCACCGCGCCAACGGATTCGCGGTCCAGCGAGTACTGCACCGACGTCGCGAAGATGATCGGCGCGCCGATCTTCCACGTCAACGGCGACGACCCCGAAGCCTGCGCCTGGGTGGCGCGGCTGGCCATCGACTTCCGCCAGGCGTTCAAGAAAGACGTCGTCATCGACATGCTGTGCTACCGCCGCCGCGGTCACAACGAAGGCGACGACCCGTCGATGACCCAGCCCTACATGTACGACGTCATCGACACCAAGCGTGGTTCTCGCAAGGCCTACACCGAATCCCTCATCGGCCGCGGCGACATCTCGATGAAGGAAGCCGAAGACGCCCTGCGCGACTACCAGGGTCAGCTGGAGCGGGTGTTCAACGAGGTCCGCGAACTGGAGAAGCACGCCGCCGAACCGAGCGAATCGGTGGAAGCCGATCAGCAGATCCCGCAACGGCTCGCGACCGCGGTCGACAAATCGTTGCTGGCCCGGATCGGCGACGCGCACCTGGCCCTGCCCGAGGGGTTCACCGTGCACCCGCGCGTCAAGCCGGTGCTGGAGAAGCGTCGGGAGATGGCCTACGAAGGCAAGATCGACTGGGCCTTCGCCGAACTGCTCGCCCTGGGTTCCCTGGTCTCCGAAGGCAAACTGGTCCGGTTGAGCGGCCAGGACACCCAGCGTGGCACGTTCACCCAGCGCCACGCCGTCATCGTCGACCGTAAGACCGGCGAGGAGTTCACCCCGCTGCAACTGCTGGCCACCAACACCGACGGCACCCCCACCGGCGGCCGGTTCCTGGTGTACAACTCGGCGCTGTCCGAATACGCCGCCGTCGGTTTCGAATACGGCTACTCGGTGGGCAACCCCGACGCCATGGTGCTCTGGGAAGCCCAGTTCGGTGACTTCGTCAACGGTGCGCAATCCATCATCGACGAATTCATCTCCTCCGGTGAGGCCAAATGGGGCCAGCTGTCCAACGTCGTGTTGCTGCTGCCGCACGGACACGAAGGCCAAGGCCCCGACCACACCTCCGGGCGTATCGAACGGTTCCTGCAGCTGTGGGCCGAAGGGTCGATGACCATCGCGGTGCCGTCCACGCCGGCCAACTACTTCCATCTGCTGCGTCGCCACGGCCTTGACGGGATCCAACGCCCGTTGATCGTGTTCACACCCAAATCGATGCTGCGCAACAAGGCCGCGGTCTCCGACATCCGCGACTTCACCGAACAGAAATTCCGCTCGGTGCTCGAAGAGCCCACCTACACCGACGGTGACGGTGATCGCAGTAAGGTCACCCGAATCCTGTTGTGCAGCGGCAAGATCTACTACGACCTGGCCGCCCGCAAGGTCAAGGACAAGCGCGACGACGTGGCCCTCGTGCGGCTCGAACAACTCGCGCCGCTGCCCAAGCGCCGGCTGGCCCAAACCCTGGACCTCTACCCGAACGCCACCGACAAGTACTGGGTCCAAGAAGAACCCGCCAACCAGGGCGCCTGGCCCTCAGTCGGGCTCACCCTGCCCGAAGTGCTCCCCGAGTACTTCAACCCCATCAAACGCATCTCCCGGCGCGCGATGTCCGCACCATCGTCCGGATCGTCGAAGGTGCACGCCGTGGAGCAGCAGGAGATCATCGACCTCGCGTTCGGGTAGCCGGTAGCTGGCGCGGGTTCGAATCACCGCGCACGCAACACTGGGCAGCGCGGCCCGGGGCGATTAGTCAACAAGGGTGACCTTCACGACGACCGCCCCGGCCGCGCAGCCCGCCGCGTCGCCTGCCGACCCGAGGATCGTGCGGACTGCGCTGCTGGCCAGCCTGCTCGGAACGACCATCGAGTGGTACGACTTCTTCCTCTACGCCACTGCCGCGAGCCTGGTGTTCAACCATGCGTTCTTTCCCGACCAGAGCTCCTTCGTCGGGACCATGCTGGCGTTCGCGACATTCGCGGTCGGCTTCGTGGTGCGCCCGATCGGCGGCTTCGTGTTCGGGCACATCGGCGACCGGATCGGCCGCAAGCGCACGCTCGCGCTGACCATGTTGTTGATGGGCGGCGCCACCGCATTGATGGGTGTGCTGCCGACGGCAGCGCAGATCGGGGTGCTGGCACCGGCGCTGCTGCTGGCGCTGCGCGTCGTGCAGGGTTTCGCCCTCGGCGGCGAGTGGGCCGGCGCGGTGCTGCTGGCCGTCGAACACAGTCCGCGCAACCGTCGCGGGCTGTTCGGCAGCATTCCCCAGATCGGGCTGGCGCTGGGCCTGGCACTGGGTACCGGCGTGTTCGTGGTGCTGCAGCTGGCCCTGTCGCCGGAGGCTTTCCTGGCCTACGGGTGGCGCATCGCCTTTCTGATCAGCATTGCGCTGGTGATCTTCGGCGTGGTGGTGCGATTCCGCGTGGCGGAGACGCCGGCCTTCGAGAGGATCCGTGCCGAGGACGACCGCTCGGCGGTCCCCGTACGGGAGATCTTCCGGCCGCCGACGCTGCGGTCGACGATCCTCGGCCTGCTGTCGCGGTGGGGCGAGGGCGCCGCGTTCAACACCTGGGGTGTGTTCACCATCGCGTACGCCACCACCACGCTGCACCTGGGCAAGGTGCCGGTGCTGATCGTGGTCACCATCTCGGCGTTGGTGATGGCGGCGTTGTTACCGGTGTCGGGTCATCTGGCCGACCGGTTCGGTGCCCGCACGATGTACGCCACCGGGATCGCCGCCTACGGTCTCGTGGTGTTCCCGGCGTTCGCACTGTTCGGCACTCGCAGCATCCTGGCCTACTCGGCGGCAATGCTGTTGGCGTTCGGCGTGATTCACGCGTGGTTCTACGGCGCCCAGGGCACGCTGTACGCATCTCTGTTCCCGACGCGCACCCGCTACACCGGGTTGTCGACGGTGTATCAGCTCTCCGGGGTGTACGCGTCGGGTCTGACGCCGCTGATCCTGACAGCGCTCATCGCCGCGGGCGGGGGTAAGCCCTGGTACGCCTGCGGGTATCTGGTCGCCACCGCCGCGGTCAGCGTCGTCGCGACGCTGTTGCTGCGGCCGCGGTACTAACGCGTGAGCACCACCGGGCCCGCGTCGGTGATCGCGATGGTGTTCTCGGTGTGCGCGGTGCGCGATCCGTCGGCCGAGCGGATGGTCCACCCGTCGCGGTCGTAGACGATGCGGTTGGTGGTGCGGGCGAGCCACGGCTCCAGCGCGAGTGTCATACCTGCCCGTAGCCGCATGCCGCGCCCGGGCTTGCCGTTGTTCGGCACGTGCGGATCTTCGTGCATGGTCCTGCCGAGGCCGTGGCCGCCGAATTGGAGATTGACGGAGTAGCCGTAGGCCGCGACGACGGCGCCGATGGCCGCGGAGATGTCGCCGAGCCGCCCGCCGGGCCGTGCCGCCGCTGTGCCCGCCGCGAGCGCCTCCTCGGTCGCGCGGATCAACCGCACGTCCTCATCGGCAGGTGTGCCGACGATCACCGTGCGTGCCGCGTCGGCGACCCAGCCGTCGATGGAGACCGCGAAGTCCATGCTCAACACGTCGCCGTCGCGCAGCGCGTAGTTGAAGGGAAGTCCGTGCAGCACAGCGTCATTCACCGACAGGCAGATCACGTTGCGGAAGGGCCCCGACCCGAACGACGGGTCGTAATCCCAGTAGCAGGACTGCGCGCCGCGACGCTTGACCATGTCGCGGGCGTGATGTTCCAGGTCGAGCAGGTTCACGCCGACCTCCGCCAGCCCGCCGAGTTCGGTGAGCACCTGGGCCACGAAGCGGCCGGTGGTCCGCATCTTCTCAATCTCGTCGTCGGTCTTGAGTTCGATCACGTCATCACTCCTTGCGCGGTATTTAAATACCAAGACTAGCGGTATACAAATACCGGCGCTACCGTGGTGGCGTGGTCCGTACGCCGCTGAGTCCCGAGCAAGTCGCCGCAGGCCGCCGCCTCGGCGCGGCATTGCGCGCCGCCAGGGGCGCCCGCACTCTCGAAGACGTCGCGCGCGGCGCAGGCATCTCCCCCGAAACGCTGCGCAAGATCGAAACCGGTCGCTTGCCCTCCCCCGCATTCGGCACCATCGTCGGACTCAGCGATGTCCTCGATCTGCCGCTGCAGGCCCTCGCCGAAGTGTGGCGGCCCGTGACCGCTGCCGCGTCGTAGTTGTTTGCTCGTCACATATCAGTGAATTTCCGATCAGGTTCGGGATAACGTCCGACCGCGGCGGTTGGCCATTTCGATCCGCCGGAAATGCCGCGCAGGCGATGCGGCTCGGCTTGTGGATGCGGCGATCCGGTGGTACGAACTCCCTACTGGCCACCGTGACACACCGCTCCAGATCGTAAATCGCTGTGAATCATGGCCATTCCGTAGCACCAGGAGACGACGACCCGGGGGATCACCGTGCCGACACGGCTGTGAATGCGAACGCCTAGACAAGGCTGGACTCATTTCCTATCTGGCGATTGCCAATGTCTTGTGACGCGGTTGCGAGACGGCACGGCCAGACACCTCGAGCAATGGAGCGGTTTGCGTGAAAAGCTTTGCCGGAAAGGTCGCTGTCGTCACTGGCGCCGGCTCAGGAATCGGACAGGCACTGGCCGTCGAATTGGCCCGTGCGGGCGCCAGACTCGCCATCAGCGACGTCGACATCGACGGTCTGGCCGACACCGAGAGACGGCTCAAAGCAATCGGCGCACCCGTCAAGGCCGACCACCTCGACGTCACCGAACGTGAGGCGTTCCTGGCCTATGCCGACGAGGTCAAGGATCACTTCGGCGCGGTGAACCAGATCTACAACAATGCGGGCATCGGATACGCCGGCGATGTCCAGGTCGCCCGGTTCAAGGACATCGAACGGGTCATGGACGTCAACTTCTGGGGCGTCGTCAACGGCACCAAGGCCTTCCTGCCCCACCTGATCGCCTCGGGCGACGGCCACATCATCAACGTGTCGAGCGTCTTCGGGTTGTTCTCGCTGCCCGGGCAGGCCGCCTACAACTCGGCCAAGTTCGCCGTACGCGGGTTCACCGAGGCCCTGCGCCAGGAGATGATGCTGGCCGAGCATCCCGTCAAGGTCACCGCCGTGCACCCCGGCGGTATCAAGACTGCCATCGCGCGCAACGCCATCATGGCCGACGGTATCGACGCCGACGAGGTGGCCGACAACTTCGACAAGCAATTCGCCAGGACAACCCCACAGCGCGCGGCGCAGGTCATCCTCGACGGCGTGCACAAGGACAAGGCCCGCGTATTGGTAGGCCCCGACGCGAAATTCCTCGACCTCGTCGTGCGAGTCACCGGATCGGGCTATCAGCGCATGTTCACGACTTTCCTGAAGCTGACCGCGAGAAAGCCGGCCGAATTACGCGGAACCGCGGGTACCGGCTAATCTCGACACCAGTCAAACGACACAAGGGAGTGCGCATGGAAGGCTTTGCCGGAAAGGTCGCCGTGGTGACCGGTGCGGGGTCGGGTATCGGACAGGCACTGGCCATCGAACTCGGGCGCTCGGGAGCCAAGGTCGCCATCAGCGACGTCGACACCGAAGGACTCGCCGTCACCGAGGAGCGGCTCAAGGCCATCGGCGCGCCGGTCAAGGCCGACCGGCTCGATGTCACCGAGCGCGAGGCCTTCGAGCTGTACGCGAACGCGGTCGTCGAGCACTTTGGCAAGGTCAACCAGATTTACAACAACGCGGGCATCGCCTTCACCGGCGACATCGAGGTCAGCAGCTACAAAGACATCGAGCGCGTGATGGACGTCGACTTCTGGGGCGTCGTCAACGGCACCAAGGCGTTCCTGCCGCACCTGATCGCCTCCGGTGACGGACACGTGATCAACGTCTCCAGCCTCTTCGGGCTGTTCGCGGTGCCCGGCCAGGCCGCATACAACTCGGCGAAGTTCGCCGTGCGCGGGTTCACCGAGGCCCTCCGGCAGGAGATGGCGCTGGCCAAGCGCCCGGTCAAGGTCACCGCCGTGCACCCGGGCGGCATCAAGACCGCCATCGCCCGCAACGCGACCGCAGCCGAGGGTCTCGACCCGCAGGAACTGGCCAAGGTGTTCGACAAGAAGCTGGCCAACACCACGCCGCAGCGGGCCGCCAAGATCATCCTGGAGGCCGTGCGCAAGGACAAGGCCCGGGTACTCGTCGGCCCGGACGCCAAGCTGCTCGACATCGTCGTGCGCATCACGGGCTCGGGCTACCAGCGGTTGTTCTCCACCGCCATGAGCCGCATCCTGCCCTACTGATCGGCTAGTGGCCGAGCGGGTTGGCCTGCAGGAAGGCGTCGGCGACCGCGCGCGGGTCGGCGCCTTCGGCCACCTGCCGAAGCATGTCCGCCAGTGATCCGGTGTCCAGCACGCCCGCAATTTCGTTGACCGCCAGGATCTGGCGTTCGTTCAGCACGTTGCGCCGGTAGAGCGGCACCACGTTCTCCGCGCGGATCATCGCGGTGCGGTCGGCGAGCACCACCACCTGCGCCGGGTTGGCCGGGTCGGCGGTGGTGGTCCACGCCGCGTTGATCTTCCCCGCCTCAAGAGCCGCGAAAAGACTTGCGCGATCGGCGAATTCGACGGGTTTCGGCAGGCGGCAGGTACCTATCAGGGCAGGGACGGCTGCGCCTTTGAGCGCCCCGGGCATCACCTTGGCGCAGTTGCGGCGCAGCGCGGACAGGTCTTTCCCACCCCATGCGGACGCGGTCCGTTCCGTCACCGCGACGGCGGGCTTGTCCTGGGCCGACATGGTGTAGTCCCCGGCGGCGACGCCCTCGGGCAACGCCGAGAGCAGGTCGCGATAGACCTGCTCATCGGAGTGCGCCGCTGCGCCCGGCGCGAACGTCTCCAGCAGCTGTCCGGTGAACCCGGGCAACACGGTCACCGAACCGGAGTCCAGTGCGCCCAGCGCCTCCTTGGTCGGGGTGACCTCGGCGGGGGTGCCGTAATAGCGCAGCGCGGCCGCGTACAACTGGCCGATCAGCGCGTATTCCGGTGTCATGCCCGCCGCGACGGCCATCGGGGCAGGTGGCGGATGGGAGCTGCAGCCGGCCATCAGCAGGACGACCGCCAGCGCCAGTACCAGTCGACGACGCACGGGCAGGGTCAGTCTCCCGATGCGGCCGCCACTGCCGCGGCCACCGCGGGACCGACCCGGGGATCGAGCGCACTCGGCACGATGTGATCGGCAGCCAGATCGTCCCCGACCACCGAGTGGATGGCCTCGGCGGCGGCCACCTTCATCTTCTCGGTGATCCGGCGCGCACCGGCGTCGAGCGCACCACGGAACACTCCCGGGAACGCCAGCACGTTGTTGATCTGGTTGGGGAAATCGCTACGGCCCGTCGCGACGATCGCGGCGTGCTTGCGCGCCGCATCGGGATGGATCTCCGGATCCGGGTTGGACAGGGCGAACACGATGCCGCCCGGGGCCATCGTGGCGATGAGCTCCTCGGGCACGATGCCTGCCGACACTCCGAGGAACATGTCGGCGCCGTCGAGCGCCTCGGCGATGCCGCCGGTGAGGCCGCGCGGGTTGGTACGCCCCGCCAGCTCGGCCTTGAAGGAGTTCATGCCTTCGCGGTCGGCGTGAACGATGCCCTGCGAATCCAGCACGGTGATGTCGGCGATGCCCTTGGCGAGCAGCATGTTGGTGCACGCCACCCCGGCCGCACCGGCGCCCGAGACGACGACCCGCAAGTTGTGCATGTCGCGCTCGAGCACCTTGGCGGCGCCCAGCAGCGCGGCCAGCACCACGATGGCGGTGCCGTGCTGGTCATCGTGCATGACCGGGCAGTCGAGCGCCTCGATGACGCGGCGCTCGACCTCGAAACACCTGGGTGCCGAGATGTCCTCCAGGTTGACCGCGCCGAACGTCGGGCGCAGCCGGATCAGGGTCTCGACGATCTCGTCGGGATCCTTCGTGTCCAGCACGATGGGAATGGAATTCAGCCCGCCGAAGGACTTGAAGAGCGCGCTCTTGCCCTCCATCACCGGCAGCGACGCCGCGGGGCCGATGTCGCCGAGGCCCAGCACCGCGGTGCCGTCGCTGACGACGGCGACCAGACGGTTGGCCCACGTGTACTTGGCGGCCAGCGTGTGATCGGTAGCGATGGCCCGGCTGACCTGGGCGACGCCAGGGGTGTAGGCGATCGACAAGGCCCGCTGCGTGTCCAGCGGCGAATTGAGCTCGACGGAGAGCTTGCCGCCTTCGTGAGCAGTAAAGATCTCGGAATCTTCGACGACAACCTGGGGTGTGTGCGCCGTCGCGGAGTCCTCACGCGATGAAGCGACAGTACTTTCCGACACGGCGCCAGGGTACTTCACAGACCAATCTCACAGGGTCGAGTTCCCCTCTCGTGAGCTCTCGGTAACAGGTTGGGCGCGTACGATGCAACAGGCCCGATCGGGTGCCGGTCACAGCTGATGGGAGGCCCAGCGAATGCCCTCGTTCCGCGCGCTACCGCCGTCGCTGCTCCGCCCGGCCGCGCGGGTCAAACCGCCGGTCACCGACGCCAAATCCATCCACGTTCCCGTCGCGCGGGCCATGGTCGACTGCGGTGTGTACTGCGAGGGCGAGAGGTTGCCCGGCAAGTACACCCACGCGGCCGCGCAGGCCAAGGTGCGCGAGCTGGAGAGTGTCGGGAAGAAGGCGTTCGCGTGGGTCGGCCTGCACGAGCCCGACGAGCACCAGATGCAGTCCGTCGCAGACGTTTTCGGGTTGCACGAGCTCGCGGTCGAGGACGCGGTGCACGCCCATCAGCGCCCCAAGCTGGAGCGCTACGACAAGACGCTGTTCCTGGTGATCAAGACCGTCAACTACGTCGAGCACGCCTCGGTGGCCAACGCCCGCGAAATCGTCGAGACCGGCGAGATCATGATCTTCGTCGGACCGGATTTCGTGGTGACCGTCCGGCACGGGGAACACGGTGGGCTGGCCAGCGTGCGCAAACGTCTCGACGCCTCGCCTGCCATCCTGACGCTGGGGCCGTTCGCCGTCATGCACGCCATCGCCGACCACGTGGTGGACCATTACCTGCACGTCACCGACCTGATGGAAACCGACATCGACGTCATGGAGGAGAACGTCTTCTCCCCCGACACCCCGACCAACATCGAGTGCATCTACCTGCTCAAGCGGGAGGTCGTCGAACTGCGCCGCGCCGTCGGGCCGCTGACGCTGGCCCTGCAGCGGCTGCTCACCGACCACAATGACGTCATCTCCGTGGAAGTGCGCCGCTACATGCGCGACGTCAACGACCACACCATCCAGGCGTCGGAACGGATCTCCAGCTACGACGAAATGCTCAGCTCGCTGGTGCAGGCCGCCCTCGGCAAGGTCGCGATGCAGCAGAACGTCGACATGCGCAAGATCTCGGCATGGGTTGCCATCGCGGCGGTACCGACTGCGCTGGCAGGCATCTACGGCATGAACTTCGACAATATGCCCGAATTACATTGGGTCTGGGGCTATCCCGCGGTTCTCACCCTGATGCTCACGGTGTGCCTGGTGTTGCACCGCACCTTCCGGAAGAACGACTGGCTCTGACCTTCAGGTGGGGTTGGCGGCCCTGCGGGCGGGATTCAGCACGTCCACCCCGTCGGTCTGCCACGCCTCACGCATCGCGTCGGCACCTTTGAGCCGCACCCATGCCGCCTCTGTCGCGGTGATCGGGGTCGCGGCAAGAACATTCACCGCAGCCAGCGGATCCGGCAACGCGATCTCACCGATATCGCTCGGAGACAACAGGAAAGCGGTGAACGGCGCACCGGCGAACAACGGTGTCTCCAGGTCGATCAGGGCATCAGCCTCAAGCACCAGGCCCTCGACCGCAGGCGCCGCGGCGAGGATCGCCAGTGACCGGGCCAGCCCGGTCGGCGTCGGCCCGCGCAGCGATACCGTCACCTCGGCCCGCGGGCCGTGGATCGGGTCGGCCACGAATTCCGTGGGGTCGAACATCGGGTGGCGCGAACAGCCCAGCGTCACATAGTGGTACACGGTCTCGTCGGCCGGGTCGGGGCCGAAGCGCAGCACCTCGATGCGCTCGGTGCCCAGGAATGTGACGCTCGCACTGACCGGTTCGGCGGTGATACCCGCGGCTGCGAAGTGTTCATCGAGGCCGGTCCGCACGGCCGCCAGGACGTCGGTCACTCGGCTTTGGGCTCGGACGGCGCCGCGGCATTCTCCTCGGCGTCGTCGGCAGGTTCTGCTGATTCGTCGGGATCGGTCTCAGATGCCTCGGGCTCAGATGCCTCGGGTTCAGGCTCGGGCTCGGGCGCCGCCTCGGGCGTCTCGGGTTCCGGTGTCTCCTCTGGTTCGATCGCCCGGGTCAGGTTCAGGCCCGAGTCGGCATCGAAGATCACCAGTTTCGACGTGTCGAACGCCAGCTCGATCTGCTGACCCGCCGTCGCTCGGGATTCCGCGGAAACCCTTGCGACGAACTCGTTTTCGCCTGCTCCAGAATCGGCGACCAGCTCGGCCAACTGCGCCGCGCGGGCACTGCCGCCGTCGATGGTGAAGTGGATGTACTTTTCCGAACCCAGCGACTCGACGATGTCGGCGCGCACGGCGAAGCTCAGTGCCCGGATCCTGGCGTACCCGTCAAGCAGCGACGCATCCTCCAGATGCTCGGGCCGGATCCCGACAATGATGTTGTCCGGCTTGGGCGCTCGGGCCAGCAACTCGTGCACGTCCGGGCTCAGCGTCACATCGCCGAACGGCAACCGCACCCCGACATCGGTGAACGTCGCCGGGAAGAAGTTCATCGCAGGCGATCCGATGAAGCCTGCCACGAACAGGTTGACCGGGTTCTTGTACAGCTCGTCGGGGGTACCGATCTGCTGCACCACACCGGCCAGCATCACGACCACCCGGTCCCCCAGCGTCATCGCCTCGGTCTGATCGTGAGTGACGTACACCGTCGTGGTGCCCAGCCTGCTCTGCAACCGCGAGATCTCCGCACGCATCTGCACCCGCAGTTTGGCATCCAGGTTGGAGAGCGGCTCGTCCATCAGGAAAGCCTTGGGGCTGCGGACAATTGCCCGCCCCATCGCCACCCGCTGACGCTGCCCGCCGGACAGCTGGGCCGGTTTGCGGTCCAGCAGTTCGGTGAGGTCGAGGATCTTGGCGGTCTCCTCGACCTTCGCCGCGATCTCGTCCTTCTTCATCTTGGCCAGCGTGAGCGGGAAGGCGATGTTCTGCCGCACCGTCATATGCGGGTACAGCGCGTAGGACTGGAACACCATCGCGATGTCGCGGTCCTTGGGTGCCTTCTCGTTGACCCGTTCCCCGCCGATGCTCAGCTCGCCCGACGTGATGTCCTCGAGCCCGGCGATCATGTTCAGCGTGGTGGATTTTCCGCACCCGGACGGCCCGACCAAGATGATGAATTCGCCGTCGGCGATGGTCATGGACAGTTCTTTGACGGCTTCCCGGACACTGCCTGCGCCGTCGGGGTAACTCTTGGTCACCCGGTCCAACACAATCTCGGCCATCCAACTACCCCTTTACCGCACCGGAGGTCAGCCCAGCGACGATGCGCCGCTGGAAAATCAGAACGAAGACAATGATCGGGATGGTGATGACCATGGCGCCCGCCGCGATGGAACCCGTCGGCTCCTCGAATTGCGAACTGCCGGTGAAGTTCGCGATGGCCACCGGCGCCGTGATGGCACGTTGGGTCGCGGTCAGCGACAGGGCCAGCAGCAGGTCGTTCCACGCGAAGATGAACACCAGAATGGCCGCGGTGACGATGCCCGGCGCCGCCAGCGGGGCGATGACTTTGCGGAATGCCTGCGACGGCGTGGCACCGTCCATCTTCGCGGCCTTCTCCAGATCCCATGGGATCTCCCGGAAGAACGCCGAGAGCGTGTAGATCGCCAGCGGCAGCGCGAAGGTGATGTAGGGGATGATCAGGCCCGGCCAGGTGTCGAACAGGCCGAGCCGGCGCTCGATGTTGAAAAGCGGTGTCACCAGCGAGATCTGCGGAAACATGGCGATCAGCAGAGCGACGCCGACCAGCAATCGCTTACCCGGGAACGCCAGCCGGGCCACGGCGTAGGCCGCCATGGCACCCACCACCACCGCGATCACCGTGGTGATCAAGCCGATGCCGATCGAGTTGACCAGCGCCGAGCTGAAGATGTCGCCGGTGAAGATGCCCTTGTAGTTGGCGAAGGTGATCTGCGTCGGAATCAGCTTGCCGTCCTTGACCGTTGACGTCGGCTTCAACGACAGCGACAGGATCCACAACACCGGGAACAACGCGTAGAGGATCACCAGGGCGTCGACCACCACCCATCCCGTCGCGCGGCGCGCACCGACCCGTTCAGCCATATCAGCGGCCCTCCGCGTCCGACCCCGGCGCCGACGCCCCGAAGATCTTGATGTAGATGAACGCGATGATCGCGACCGAGGCGAAGATCAACACGCTGATGGCCGAACCCAATCCGAGGTTGAAGGCCTTGAACAGGTTGTCGTATCCCAGGATCGACACCGACCCGGTGTTGTTGGCCCCACCGGTCAGCACATAGATGTTGTCGAAGATCCGGAACGCGTCGAGAGTGCGGAACAGCAACGCAACCAGGATGGCCGGTTTCATCAGCGGCAGAATCACTTTGACCAACCGCTGCCATGCCCCCGCGCCGTCGACCTGGGCGGCGTTGAGCAGTTCCTGCGGCACCAGGGCCAGCCCGGCCAACAGCAACAGTGCCATGAACGGCGTGGTCTTCCAGACCTCGGCCAGCACCACGATGGCCAGCGACGGCAGCTGTTCGGTCAACGGCGCGCTGCCGTCGGGCAGCAGGTTCGCCAGATACCCGGTGCCGGGAGTCCATGCGTAGTACCAGCTGTACGACGCCGCGACGGTGACGATGCCGTACGGGATCAGCACGGCGGTCCGCACCACGCCCTTGCCGAAGATGGTGCGGTGCATGACCAACGCCAAGGCCATGCCGAGCACGAACTCGATGGCCACCGACACGACCGTGATCCCCAGCGTCACGGCGAACGCCGTCCACCAATACCGGTCGGTGAGAATCGTGACGTAGTTGTCCACGCCGACGAATGCGGTGTCGCCCGGCGCCGCCAGGTTGTAGCGCTGCAGGCTCAGCCATACCGCGTATCCGATGGGATATGCCGTGACCGCCAGCATGAGGATCACGGCCGGAGCGATGAGCGCATAGGCCAAGCGGCGCTGCGACCGGCGGTCGTCGGTCCGGGTTGTCGGCGCGGTTGCGGTTGACGGGGTCACGGGATCAGCCCCTTGCCGTCGATGGCCTTCTGCACCTGCGTGGTCAACACGTCGGCCGTGCGCTCGGGGTCGATCGCGGTCACCGGGGCCAACGTGGCCGAGATGCGGGTGGACACCGCCTGGTAGACCGGGGTCGCCGGACGCACGGCGGCATCGCTGAGCTGCTCGCGGATGACGGCGTACTGCGGGTACTTCGCCTGGAAGGCGGGGTCGTCGTAGAGGGATTCGCGCACCGCGGGCAGCCCGCCCTCCACCGAGGTGTAGCGCTGGTTGTCGATGTTGCGCAGGCAGCGAATGGCTTCGAAAGCCTCGGCCTTGTGCTGACTGGTGGACGCGACAGCCAGGTTGAGACCACCGATGGTCACCTTGGCCGGTTCGCCGGCCCGGACCCCCGGGTAGTTGGCGAAGCCGAAGACCTTTTTGCTGGCGTCGTAGGCAGCCTCGAACTGTTCGTCGCTGGGTGAGAAGGTGCCGACGTCGTTGATGGCATCGGTCAGGTCGGGACGCTCGTTGAGCGGCAGGAACTTCACCCCACCCTTGACGGCGTTCTCCAACAGAGACGGCAGCACGAACGGCCAGTTCACCTCGAGGGCGGCCTTGCCCTGTTCGAGCGCCAGCCGCGCGGTGCCCTCGTCGGTCTGGGTCACCGACGGATCCGCACCCGGCGCGGTCGCGACCGCCTTCATGATCTGCAACGCCTTCACGGTCGCCGCACGATGCTCGGGCGTGTCGGTGAGGGTGACGGTCTTGCCGTCGTCGGAGAGCACCTGCCCACCCGCACTCGCGAGCAGCGTGTTGAACCACACCACCAGGCCCTCGTACTGCTTTGCCTGCACCGCAATCCAGCTCGGCTTACCGGCCGCGTGCAGGCGCGTCGCCTCGGCCACCATGCCGTCCCAGGTTCGGGGCGGTTCGTCCATCAAATCGGCTCGGTACCACAACAATTGGGTGTTGGTGGTGATGGGTGCGGCGTACAGCTTGCCCTGCCAGCGCGCGGTCTGCAGCGGGCCGGCCAAGGTGTTCTCGGTGGCGTCGGACTCAGCGAGCCCGGCCGGGTCGTCGGACAGCGGTAGCGCCCAACCGGCTTCGGCGAATTCCGCCGTCCACACCACGTCGAGCGCCATCACGTCGAGCGACTTGTCGTTGCCCGTCAGGCGTCGGGCCAGCTGCAGCCGTTGGTCGTCAGCGCCTTTCGGCAGGCTGACCTGTTTGATGGTGAACCGGCCACCGAGCTCGGAGTTGCAGCGTTTGGCCACGGCGGTGAACGTGGCCATCTCGTTTGCCGGGGTGTAGTAGTTGATGACGAGGCCGCTGGCGGGAGCTCCACAGGCGGAGACGGTCGTGACCGCCGTCAACGCGGCCACTGCCGCAGCACACAGCCGCCGAGCGCGCACCGCTGGGCCTCCCGTCACTCCATGTCGCCGCCGCTGCGACTTCGGGCGGGAACCGCCCGCGCGCAAACCGTAGAGCCAAATACGCATGATGTGCAACACTTTCGGCACACGCGCATCACAATCGTGACCTGCAAACTTTGCCACACCGCACATCAGCGGCGGCGCGACGGGCTCAGATCGTCAAGCGCGCCAGCAGATCCCGGCCCTGTTCGGCACTCTGCGGATCGCACAGCACGTCATAGCGGCCGGCGACCAGCTGCATGGTCGAACTGAAATCTCTTGTGCCGCGAGCCATCGCGTACGGGATCGCCGAGGTGATCAGGCCGAAGAACACGCCGGCGATCAGACCCGTCAGCAGGGCACTCCACGGGTTGGGGCTGAAGAAGCCCAGGATCAGGCCGATGAACAGACCCAGCCAGGCGCCCGAAAGCACGCCGCCGCCGAGCACCTTGGGCCAGCTCAACCGGCCCGTCACCCGCTCGACCTGCATCAGGTCGACACCGACCAGCGTCACCTGCTGAACCGGGAATTGTTGGTCGGACAGATAGTCCACCGCACGCTGCGCCTCGGCGTAGGTCGGGTAGGAGCCGATCGGCCACCCTTTGGGCGGTGTGGGCAACGCGCCGCGCAGCGGCGCGCCTGGTGTCGCACCGGCTGCCTGCCCGGGCTGGAATGGGCTGGTCATCGATCTTCACTCTCCTGTCGTGCAGCGACCGATCGGCCTGCTGCTCTTGTTACAGCAACGTCCCCCACCCGCAAAAGGTGCCTGCGATGAGGTGACCTCTACCTTCCACGCCGTGCGCTAGGTTGATCAGCATGACAAACCCGGACGGCCACGCAGGCGAAACACCTGCATCCGAGCCCAGTGCCGTGCCGTCAGAACCATCGTCGAGCGGCTATGAAGCACCTTCGATCGAGCAATCCAAGGATCGGCCGCCTGCCGCAGAAGCGCAACCGTCTTATGGCGCGCCACCCTCGATCGAGGCCAGGCCCGATGCCGGGTACCCGGCCGGCCCGACGTACCCGTCGCCGCCCACCCCGCCGTCGCCCCCTGCGGTCGACTACCCCATGAACTATCCGCCGTACCCGCCGCAGCCCGCGGCATACCCGCCGCCTCCCCCGCCCC
>NZ_BCSX01000003.1 GCF_001570425.1 Mycolicibacterium brisbanense | reverse complement strand
AACACCCCAGCCGAACGACTACGTGATCTACTACAAACCCAATAACCAGCAGCATTGCGACGACCCCTAGAAACCACCCGGCGTGTCGGGAACCGCAGCGTCTGCTCGGCGGAGAAAAAGTCAGCAGCCCTTGAGCCGTACCGCGAGGTAGTCGGACACCTTGTCCAGTGCGACACGCTCCTGGGTCATGGCGTCACGCTCGCGGATGGTCACCGCGCCGTCCTCGAGCGTGTCGAAATCGACGGTCACGCAGTACGGCGTGCCGATCTCGTCCTGGCGGCGGTAGCGGCGGCCGATGGCGCCGGCGTCGTCGAACTCGACGTTCCAGCTCTTGCGCAGCTCGGCGGCGAGGTCCCGGGCCTTCGGCGACAGGTCGGCATGCCGCGACAGCGGCAGCACCGCGGCCTTGACCGGGGCCAGCCGCGGGTCGAGCTTGAGCACCGTGCGCTTGTCCACACCGCCCTTGGCGTTGGGCGCCTCGTCCTCGGTGTAGGAGTCGACGAGGAACGCCATCAGCGAGCGGGTCAGACCGGCTGCCGGCTCGATCACGTACGGCACATACCGGGTGTCGGTGGCCTGATCGTAGAACGACAGGTCGGTGCCGGAATGCTCTGAGTGCGTGGACAAGTCGAAGTTGGTGCGGTTGGCGATGCCTTCCAGCTCACCCCACGGGTTGCCTGCGAAACCGAACTTGTACTCGATGTCGGTGGTGCCTGCGCTGTAGTGCGACAGCTTCTCCAGCGGGTGCTCGTACAGGCGCAGGTTCTCCGGGTCGATGCCCAGGTCGATGTACCACTGCAGCCGGGTGTCGATCCAGTACTTGTGCCATTCGCCTGCGGTCGAGGGCTCGACGAAGAACTCCATCTCCATCTGTTCGAACTCGCGCGTGCGGAAGATGAAGTTGCCGGGCGTGATCTCGTTGCGGAAGCTCTTGCCGATCTGGCCGATGCCGAACGGCGGCTTCTTGCGCGCGGTGGTTACCACGTTGGCGAAGTTGACGAAGATGCCCTGCGCGGTCTCGGGCCGCAGGTAGTGCAGACCCTCCTCGCTCTCGATCGGGCCGAGGTACGTCTTGAGCATCATGTTGAAGTCGCGCGGCTCGGTCCACTGGCCCTTGGTGCCGCAGTCGGGGCAGACGATCTCGTCCATCGGCACCGAGTCGGGATCATCGATGCCCTTCTTCAGGGCATAGGCCTCTTGCATGTGGTCCTGGCGGTGGCGCTTGTGGCAGTTCAGGCACTCCACGAGCGGGTCGTTGAACACGTCGACGTGACCGGAGGCCACCCACACCTGCCGGGGCAGGATGATGGCGCTGTCGAGACCGACGACGTCGTCGCGGCCGGTGACCACAGAACGCCACCACTGCCGCTTGATGTTCTCCTTGAGCTCGACACCAAGTGGCCCGTAATCCCACGCCGACTTCGTGCCGCCGTAGATTTCGCCGGACTGATAGACCAGACCACGGCGTTTGGCCAGGTTCGCAACGGTGTCGATGATGGATGCCACGGTGCAACAGAGTAGCGATACCGCGCGAGCACCGATAATCCGCCGGAACTGTTGACATGCGATTCCGCGCATGTATTCTATCGGTTAATGAAAACCGTTTCCAATTTCGCCGATACTACGCCACCTGATCCCGACGCCGACCACGACGCGGTGCACGATCACGCCGGCGTCCCGGCACTGGAACTTCCGCCGCGCCAGGTGCTCGACACCGCCGGCGAGCTGTTGCGCGCACTGGCCGCGCCGGTACGCATCGCGATCGTGCTGCAGCTACAGCAGTCGGGGCGCTGCGTCCACGAGCTTGTCGATGCCCTGGACGTTCCGCAGCCCCTGGTCAGCCAGCACCTACGAATCCTCAAGCAGGCCGGCGTGGTGTCCAGTGAGCGCGCGGGCCGCGAGGTGCTCTACCGCCTCGTCGATCACCACCTGGCCCACATCGTCGTCGACGCGGTCGCGCACGCCTGCGAGGACCGTCGGTGACGGGCGCGGTCCGGTCCACCCGGCAACGGGCGGCGATCGCCGAGCTGCTCAACGAGACCGAGGGCTTCCGCTCCGCTCAGGAGCTTCATGACGAGTTGCGCCGCCGCGGCGAGGGCATCGGCCTGACCACGGTGTACCGCACGCTGCAGACGATGGCCACCGCAGGCGTCGTCGACACCCTGCGCACCGACACCGGTGAATCGGTGTACCGCCGGTGCTCGGAACACCATCACCATCACCTGGTGTGCCGCACCTGCGGCTCGACGGTCGAGGTCTCCGGTGGTGACGTGGAATCCTGGGCCGCCGAGGTCGCCCGCGAGCACGGTTTCTCCGACATCAGCCACACCATCGAGATCTTCGGGGTGTGCGGCGAGTGCGGCGGGTCAGCCGACTAGCAGCGCAGATACGCCAGCACGGCGAGCACCCGGCGATTCTGCTCGTGGTCGGGCGGCAGCGTCAGCTTGGCGAAGATGGAGCCGATGTGCTTCTCCACCGCGCCGTGACTGATCACGAGTGTGCGGGCAATGCTCGTATTGGATCGGCCCTCGGCCATCAACGCGAGCACCGCTTGCTCGCGCTCGGTCATGTGCCGCAGCGGGTCGTCGCGACGGCGTCGCACCAACAGCTGGGCCACCACATCCGCATCGAACACCGTGCCGCCGGACGCCACCCGTTGCACCGCATCGAGGAATTCGTCGATCGCCGAGACCCGGTCTTTGAGCAGATAGCCGATCGCGCCGGCCCCGTCGGCCAGCAAATCGTCGGCATAGGAAACCTCGACGTACTGAGACAACACGAGCACAGGCGAACGGGGCACTCGCCGACGCGCCTCGACCGCGGCGCGCAGTCCCTCATCGGTATGTGACGGCGGCATCCGGACATCCACCACCGAGACATCCGGCCGGTGCTCTTCGATCGCCCGCACCAGCGACGGCCCGTCACCTACCGCGGCAACGACGTCATGACCGTTCTCGGTCAGCAGCCGGATCAGGCCCTCCCGCAGCAGCACGGCATCGTCGGCGACCACGACCCTCAGCACGGCATCTCCACCCCGATCGTCGTCGGTCCGCCCGCGGGGCTGACCACGCTGAGCGCGCCGCCTACCGCCCGCACCCGGTCGGCCAGGCCAGACAGCCCGTGCCCCTTCGCGACATGTGCACCACCGTCCCCGTCGTCGACGATCTCGACGCCGAGCCGACCAGGCCCATGCGCCACGGTGACCCAGCAATTCGCGGCGCCGCTGTGCTTGGCGACGTTGGTCAGCGCCTCGGCGACAGAAAAGTAGGCAGCGGTCTCCACCGCGGCATCGAGCCGACCGGCAGGGGTGCCCAGGTCGGGGTCGATGACGAGCTCGACCGGGACAGTGCACCGGACTGCCAGCGCGGCCAGCGCGCTGGGAAGGCCACGGTCGGTGAGCACCGGCGGCGCGATGCCGCGCGACAGCGTGCGCAGCTCGTCCAAGGTCTCTTGGGTTTGTCCGAGCGCCTCGTCGAGCGTCTGTCGCAGCGCCGCCGGATCCCTGTCCAGCTGCTGGCGGGCGCGGCTCAGGTCCATCGCGAGACGCACGAGTCGTTGTTGGGGTCCGTCGTGGATATCCCGCTCCAGCCGGCGCAGCGAGGTCGCCTCGGCCGAGGCCGCGGCCGCTTTCTGCTCCGTCAGCACGGTGATCGTCTGCCGCATCTCGGCCACACCGGTCAGCAGCAGACGGCTGAAGCCTGCCGACATGAGCGCGCAGCCCCGCACCACGAATGGCAGGCTGATCAGGCAGACCACGCCGATGGCGGTCTGCAGGCCGACCCGCGCAAAGGTGCTGTCGCCGAGCCCGATCAGCTGAGCCAGCGACCGGTTGTCCGGGCCACGCGGGATGCTCCAATCCCACGCGACGGTCAACGTGCCGCCGATCGCCACAGCCCACCAGCTCACCACGATGCAGAACGTCGTCACCGCGATCGGGAAATACAGGATGCCGTGCGCGAGGTCGAGCCAGAACTGGATCTGGGTGAGCGGGTTGAGGATCCGGTTCCAGGCGCCGGCACCCGGTTCGGGTGTCCGATAGTTCGGCCGGGTGCGCGGCCGACGCAGCACGGCAGGAATGCGCCACCGCTCGACGTCGGCGAAGAAGCGCGCGGCGAACAGCGTGCCGGCGAGAACGGGGAGGCCGACGAGGATGACCAGCGTGCCGAGGCCCGTCGACAGCCCGGTCACGGCGACACTGCAACTCGCGATGGCGAGCGGGAATCCGAGCAACGTGTAGCCGGTGTCTACGCCGAGCTGACGGACGATGCCGACTCGTTCGCGCTGCGCCGCGCGGGCCAGCGCGGGGGCGGTGCTCATGCTCTCGACGCTAGGCACTTCGCGAGCCCACTCCCATCCGGTGCACC
This sequence comes from Mycolicibacterium brisbanense, assembly GCF_001570425.1. GTDB lineage: Bacteria > Actinomycetota > Actinomycetes > Mycobacteriales > Mycobacteriaceae > Mycobacterium > Mycobacterium brisbanense. The sequence continues at coordinate 135,641 of NZ_BCSX01000003.1, read as the reverse complement.
CGCGTGTTCGGGGTGGGGCTTGCCCTACCCCCGGACACACCTTCCCGCACCTTCTCCACTAGACCGAATCGCGCGCCAGAGCCAGCACGGTCTGCCGGGTCAGCGGGGCCAGCTCGATGTCCCCGGGATCGTGCGGGTCGATCCAGGTCATCTCCTCGATTTCGGCCGCCGGATGCGGTTCGCGGTCGAGATCGACCAGGTACAGATGTGCGTCGACGGTATGGCCGGGCTCGTTGGCGGCGACGGCGGTGTAGCGCCCGAGCGGACGGGCCGTCGCCGGATCGAACCGGGCGCCGAGCTCTTCGTCGACCTCGCGGCCCAGCGCCGCCAGCGGCTGTTCCCCCGGCTCGATCTTGCCGCCGGGTTGCATGAACGACGAGGTGCCCCGCTTGCGGACCACCAACACCTGCTTGCGCTCATCGAGCACGACGGCGGCCACGATGTGCAGAACCGTCATGACATGAGATCGCGACGCACGTCCGCGCCCGTGGCCAACACCATCAGGATCAGCGTGCGCAGTGCGTCGTCGGTGAGCCCGGCTGCCGGGAAGTTGTAGCGCAGCATCACGTCGGCGACCTTCTTCGCGGGGCTCTTGCGCGTCGATCCCTTCGGGGTGGCCCCGTTGGCGGGCGTGGTGACCAGCTTCTCCACCAGCACCACCGAACCCAGCATGGTCCGGCTGGCGTGGCCGGCGACCCGTTCGCGAATCTTGTTGTTGAGCGGCAGGTCCCACGCCAACGGCTGGGTCAATGACACCATCTCCAGCCCTTCGGCGATGGTGACGACCCGCACCGAGGCGACCGATCCGTCGACCGTGACGGTCAGCGCGTCGTCCTCCTCCTCGACGACCGACATCACCGCACCGAGAGCGGAGGCCAATTGCTGCAACAGACCGGTCATTCGGCCCTGCCGAAGCGGCGGTTGCGGTTGACGTACTCCTCGCAGGCCGCCCACAGATCGCGACGGTCGTAATCCGGCCACAGCTTGTCCTGGAACACGAACTCCGCGTACGCGGCCTGCCACAGCAGGAAGTTGCTGGCCCGCTGCTCCCCCGATGTGCGGATGAACAGGTCGACGTCGGGGATGTCGGGCCGGTGCAGATGCTTGGCGAAAGATGCCTCGCTGATGCGGCCCGGATTGATCTTGCCGTCGGCCGCTTCCTGGGCCAACGCCTGCGCCGCCTCGACGATCTCGGTACGGCCGCCGTAGTTCACGCAGTAGTTGACGGTGATGACGTCGTTGCCGACGGTCATCTGCTCGGCGATGTCGAACTCCTTGATGACGCTGCGCCACATCTTGGGACGTGAGCCGACCCAGCGCATGTTCACGCCCATGGCGTCCAGGTTCTCCCGACGCCGCCGCACCACCTCACGGTTGAAGCCCATCAGGAACCGGACTTCCTCGGTGCTGCGCTTCCAGTTCTCGGTGGAGAACGCGTACACGCTCAGATGCTTGATACCGATTTCGATTGCGCCACAGGTGATGTCGATCAACACCGCCTCACCCATCTTGTGCCCCTCGGTACGGCCGAGGCCTCGCTGGGTGGCCCAGCGGCCGTTGCCGTCCATCACCACGGCGACGTGATTGGGCACCTGGTCGGCCGGGATCTTCGGCGCGGACGCCTTGGACGTGTGCTGCGGCGGGCGCGAGAAACGACCGTTGGTGTTGGGCGGCAATTCCGGGAAGACCACCGGCCACGTCGACGTATCCGGGAAGACCGGGTAGTCGTCAGGCGCCGGGGGCAGCTGCGGGTAGGTCGTCTTGCCCCGTTTGAATGCCATGTGCCATATCCTGCCCGACCAGCGCGGCCCGGCGATCGGCGACCGTCCGATCCACGCGGTAGGCCCGCTCCACCAGAGGCAATGTCCGCAGCTGGCGCTCCAGGTGCCACTGCAGATGCGCGGCGATGAGCCCGCTGGCCTGGCTGCGGTGCCCTGACGTCGTCGTCTCGGCGTATTCCCAGTCGCCGTCGTGCAACGCCGCCATCAGCTCGAGTACCGCCTGCGGCGGCGTGGACGATCCGCTGGGCCGGCAGTGCACGCACACGCTGCCGCCCGCCGCGACGTGGAACGCGCGGTGCGGGCCGGGCGCGGCACAGCGGGCACATTCGGTCAGCGCCGGCGCCCAGCCGGCCACCGCCATCGCCCGCAGCAGATAGGAATCGAGCACCAGCTCCCGAGCCCGCGAGCCGTCGGCGACCGCCCGCAGGGCCGCCACCGTCAAGCGGTGCAGCGCGGGCATGGGCGCCCGCTCTTCGCCGGCCAACCGTTCGGCGGTCTCCAGCATGGCGCACGCGCAGGTGTAGCGACCGTAATCGCTGACGATGTCGGCGGCGAACGCGTCGATGGCCTGGACCTGGGTGACGATGTCGAGATTGCGGCCGGGATGCAGCTGGACATCGATGTGAGCGAAAGGCTCCAGCCGGGCGCCGAACTTGCTGCGGGTACGCCGCACACCCTTGGCCACCGCGCGGACCAAGCCATGGTCGCGGGTGAGCAGGGTGACAATCCGGTCGGCCTCGCCGAGCTTGTGCTGGCGCAGCACCACCGCCCGGTCCCGGTACAGCCGCATCGTGACAGTCTCTCATCGTGGCCCGACAGATTTCGGAACGCACCGCCGATATCCTCAGGAGCGATGGGAAAATCCACGGCCACCGACGCGACCTCTCCGGTCTTCCCTACCCTCGTCAGCCAGCTGTACCAACTCGCCAGTGGCGCCGTCACCTCTGAGCAACTGGTGCAGCGGTCACTGCACGCCATCGCTGCCAGCCAGTCCACCCTCAACGCGTTCCGGGTGGTGCTCGCCGAGCAGGCGATGGCCGACGCCGCCGCCGCCGACCGCATACGCGCAGCCGGTAAACAACTGCCGCTGTTGGGAATTCCCATCGCGGTCAAAGACGACGTCGACATCGCCGGGGTGCCCACCCGGTTCGGCACCGATGCAGAGGTCGCCCCGGCCACGGCCGACGCCGAGGTGGTGCGTCGCCTCAAGCAGGCCGGCGCGGTCATCGTCGGCAAGACCAACACCTGCGAGCTCGGGCAATGGCCGTTCACCGGTGGGCCGGCATTCGGACACACCCGCAATCCCTGGTCGCGCAAGCACAGTGCGGGCGGCTCCTCCGGGGGCAGCGCAGCGGCCGTCGCCGCCGGACTGGTGACCGCGGCCATCGGCTCGGACGGTGCGGGCAGCGTCCGCATCCCCGCCGCGTGGACGCATCTGGTCGGCATCAAACCGCAGCGCGGCCGGATCTCCACCTGGCCGCTACCCGAGGCGTTCAACGGAATCACCGTCAACGGGGTGCTGGCCCGCACGGTCACCGACGCGGCGCTGGTGCTCGACGCGGCGTCGGGCAACGCCCCCGGTGATCTGCACCAGCCACCACCTGTGCAGGCCGCCGATCATGTGGCGCAGGCACCGGGACCGCTGCGGGTGGCGATGTCGACGGCATTCCCGTTCACCGGGGTGCGGGCCAAGCTGGACCCGGAGATCCTCGCTGCGTTGCAGACGGTCGCCGAGCAACTCGACCAGCTCGGACACAGCGTCGTCCGAAAAGATCCCAACTACAGCCTGCGGATGTCGTGGGACTTCCTGTCCCGCTCCACCGCCGGGCTGCTGGACTGGGCTGAGCGGTTGGATGACCGCGAGCTCGGGGTCGACTACGACGAGCGCACGGTGATGAACATGCGCATCGGCCGGCTCCTGTCCCAGGACGTGTTGCGTAAGGCGCGGGCCCACGAGGCCGAAGCTCGGCGCCGCGTCGGCTGGATCTTCAATCTCGTCGACGTCATCATCGCGCCCACCACCGCGCAGCCACCGCCACTGACCCATGAATTCGACCGGCGCGGTTGGGCCGCCACCGAACGCAGCGCCATCCGGTACTGCCCGCTGACGTGGCCATGGAATCTGTTGGGTTGGCCCGCGATCAACGTTCCGGCCGGATTCACCTCCGACGGGTTGCCCATCGGCGTGCAACTGATGGGCCCGGCCCACAGCGAGCCGCTGCTGATCTCGCTGGCCGCCGAGCTGGAGGCCCTCAACGATTGGGCCGCACGACAACCCACGCCGTGGTGGAACACCCCACAGGACCGTCCGGTGAAGGTCATCGAGGACGTCACAGACATCCCGGACGCGTCGCTGGCGGCTGCGGCAGTCAACGCACTCACCTGAGTTCTCAAGCGCCTTCGCCGCGGTGAGCAAAGGATCGAGTAGTCGCCTACTCTATCCGCGTCACACAGGATCTTCCTAGCCTGATGCCAGGCGGCCGACAGCCGCCGGTCCGCGTTCCACAAGCATCCGGAGGCTCCCATGGCAATCAGGAATCTCACCCGATCAGCTGCGGCTGCGGTCATCGGCACGGCCGTCGTCATCCCGGTTCCGGCCGCGGCTGATCCCCTCCCCTACGGACCCGACACCTGTATCCAGGGTTACGTCTGGCGGGAGGCTCGCACCGGCGACACCGTCTGCGTCACCCCGGACGAGCGGTCGACGGTACTTCAGCAGAATTCCAACCCCGGCGCGCACAAGGACCCCAACGGCGCGTACGGCCCGCAGAGTTGCGCCCAGGGTTACGTGTGGCGCGAGGCGTTCGACGGCGACACCATCTGTGTCACACCGGACTTCCGCCAGCAGATGCTCAACGACAATGCCGCCGCGGCGTCTCGCAAGCAGGCTACCCAGCCGGTGCCCACCCCCGGCGCGTCGGCCAACGGGTCAACCGTCCTGTTCGAGGTCACCGGATCCGGCGAGGTGTACAACATCGTCACCGACCCCTCGGGAGCCGACGTCCCTGATCACACCAAGATCCCGTGGCAGCGAACCATGACCATCGGACCCGATGTCCAGATGTTGCAGGTCGTCGCGACCGGCCGCGACACACCCGGCCCGGGCTGCCGCATCACGCTGGACGGCAAGGTCGTGGCCGAACAGCCGATCGGCGGTAGCGCGCACTGCGTCTTCACCCGGTCCTGAGACTCAGAATCCCAGCCGCCCAAGCTGTTTGGGGTCGCGCTGCCAGTTCTTCGCGATCTTCACCCGCAGGTCGAGGTAAACCTTTGTGCCGAGCAGCTTTTCGATCTGGGTGCGGGCCGCGGTGCCGACCTCGCGCAGGCGCGCGCCGCCCTTGCCGATGACGATGCCCTTCTGGCTGTCGCGTTCGACGTAGAGGATGGCGTGCACGTCGATGAGGTCGTCGCGTCCCTCGCGCTCTTCGACGTCCTCGATCACCACGGCGAGCGAATGCGGGAGTTCGTCACGCACACCTTCCAGCGCGGCTTCGCGGATGAGCTCGGCCATCAGGACTTCCTCGGGCTCATCGGTCAGTTCGCCGTCGGGATAGTAGGCAGGGCCGGGCGGCAGCTTGGAGACCAGGACATCGGTGAGCACGTCGAGTTGTTCGTTGGCGGTGGCCGAGACCGGCACGATGTCGGTGTCGGGCCCGACCAATTCACTGACCGAAATCAGCTGCGCGGCAACGCGGTCCTTGGGCACCTTGTCGATCTTGGTGACGATGGCGATCAGCGTCGTCTTCGGCGCCACCGCGCGGATCTGCTGATAGATCCACCGGTCTCCGGGCCCGATGGCCTCGTCGGCGGGGATGCACAAGCCGATCACGTCCACCTCGGAGTAGGTGTCCTTGACCAGATCGTTGAGCCGCTGCCCCAGCAGGGTGCGCGGCCGGTGCAGGCCGGGGGTGTCGACCAGGATGATCTGAAAGTCCTCGCGGTGCACGATCCCGCGGATGGTGTGCCGGGTGGTCTGCGGCCGGTTCGACGTGATCGCGACCTTGCTGCCGACCAGGGCGTTGGTCAGTGTCGACTTGCCGGTGTTGGGCCTGCCGACGAAACAGACGAAGCCTGACCGGAATTCGCGCTCGTCGCTCATAGCGGATTTCCTGCGCGATCGGTGACGATCACCGCGGCGTCGGCGGAAAGCTCCCGCACCGCAGCCACTCCGGCGTCGTCCTCCGAACCGCCGACCAGCACCGCCGCCTCCAGCCCCGCGGCGCCGCTGGACACCGCGGCCGCGACCGCCGACTGCAGCGCCGTCAGCTGCAGCGCCGCCAGCGCTACCGGTGCCCCGGCGTAGGTGCGGCCGTCGAGATCGCGAACCGCGGCGCCCGCCGAGGCCTCGGCCCGGCCCATCGCCCCGCGGGCGAGCACCACGAGTTTTGTGTCCTCGGCATCAAGCTCGGTCATCTGAATCTTGCTCCTCTTCGTCGGTCTCGACCGGACTCACCAGCACGGTGTTGACCCGCACCCGGCCCCGGTGATCGGGGCCGCCCTCCGCGTGCAACCGCAGCCGACCCCAGTTCACCTCGGCACCGGGCAGCGGGACGCGACCCAGTTCCAGGGCCAGCAGACCACCGACCGTGTCCACGTCCATGTCCTCGTCAGGCTCCAGGTCGTACAGTTCGCACAGGTCCTCGATCGGCAAGCGCGCCGACACCCGGAACTGCTTGTCGCCCAGTTCCTCGACGGGAGCCACCTCGTCGGTGTCGTACTCGTCGGCGATCTCCCCGACGATCTCCTCCAGCACATCCTCGATGGTGACCAGCCCGGCGATCGCGCCGTATTCGTCGACCAGCAAGGCCATGTGGTTACGGGCCAGCTGCATCTCGTTGAGCAGTTCGTCGAGCGGTTTGGAATCGGGGACGAACACCGCCGAACGCATCACCTGGGCGACGGTCGTGTCGCGGCCCCCGTTGGTGGAGTAATAGGTCTGCTGCACAAGGTCTTTGAGGTAGACCACGCCCACCACGTCGTCGACGTTCTCCCCGATCACCGGGATGCGCGAATGTCCGCTGCGCACCGCCAATGAGGTGGCCTGCCCGGCCGACTTGTCGCTTTCGATCCACACCATCTCGGTGCGGGGCACCATCACTTCGCGGGCCGGGGTGTCGCCGAGTTCGAACACCGACTGGATCATCCGGCGTTCCTCATCGGCGACCACGCCGCGCTGCTGCGCCAGATCCACGACTTCGCGCAGCTCGATCTCGGACGCGAACGGTCCGTTGCGGAACCCGCGGCCCGGCGTGAGCGCGTTACCGATCAACACCAGCAGCCGGCTGATGGGCGTAAGCAGCACCGAAATCGCTTGCAGCGGAATGGCGGACGCCAGCGCGATCGAGTAGGCGTTCTGCCTGCCGACGGTACGCGGGCCGACGCCGATGGCCACGAAGCTGGTCACCACCATGATCGCCGCCGCGGCCACCAAACCCCAGCTGACCCCGAGATGACCGTCGAGGTAGGCCACCAGCAGCACAGTGGCACACACTTCGCACGTAATACGCAGCAGCACCACGAGATTGATGTAGCGCGGACGCTCCGCGACGACCCGCGCCAGCCGGACCGCGCCGGGGCGCTCGTCGCGTACCAGTTCGTCGATGCGGGCGATGGACACCGTCGACAACGCCGCGTCGATCGCTGCGAACAGGCCGCCGAACCCGACCAGCGCGATGGCGCCGAGCAGTGGGGCGAGACCGCTCACGGTTGGTCGCCGCAGTTGAATTCATCGAAGTATCGGGACTCGTCCAGCAGGCGCTGATCCTTCTGCGTCTGACGGTCGTCGTGATACGCCTGTACCTGGTTGGCCACCCACTCTTCGAGGAGCTGGCGCTGCAAGGCGAACATCTCCTTCTCCTCGTCGGGCTCGGCGTGGTCGTAGCCCAGCAGATGCAGCACGCCGTGCACCGTCAGCAGGGCCAGTTCCTGGCCGAGCGAATGCCCCGCCTTGACCGCTTGCTGCTCGGCGAACTCGGGGCACAGCACGATGTCGCCCAGCATCGCCGGGCCGGGCTCGGGCGAGTCCGGCCTGCCTCCTGGCTCCAGCTCGTCCATCGGGAAGCTCATGACGTCGGTGGGTCCCGGCAGGTCCATCCACCGCATGTGCAGATCGGCCATCGCGGCGCTGTCCACCAACACCATCGAAAGTTCGGCTGCCGGATGCACATCCATCTTCTCGATGACGAACCGTGCGACGCTGATGAGTTCCGATTCCGAGACGTCGATGCCCGACTCGTTGGAGACCTCGATGCTCATCGCCGCGACCGCCCGGTGGACGATCGGCGCTGGGCCCGGTTCAGCAATGCCGGCTCCTCATGTCGTGCGTAAGCGTCGACGATTTCCGACACCAGCCGGTGGCGCACCACGTCGGCACTGGTCAGTTCGGCGAAATGGATGTCTTCGATACCGTCGAGAATGGTCATGGCCGCGCGCAGCCCCGAGGTGGCGCCGCCGGGCAGATCCATCTGGGTGACGTCGCCGGTGACGACGACCTTCGACCCGAACCCCAGCCTGGTCAGGAACATCTTCATCTGCTCGGCGGTGGTGTTCTGTGCCTCGTCGAGGATGATGAACGCGTCGTTGAGGGTGTTGTGGGTGAGTAGAAAATCCTCGGTGACGTAGAGCGAGTCCTCGGCCGCGACGCTGATGCACACGGCTTCCGTGGTGCCCGCCGGTTCGATGCGATCGATGAACCGCATCGGCCGGCCGCCACCCGTCGCGTCGTAATTCGCCGCCTTACGCGACAGCCGGAACGGTACGACACCTGCAGGTAGGCGGATGTCGAGAACGTGGGCTTCGGAACGATGGTGAACTTCGCGTCCCCGCGCCAGTCCGGGTTTGCGCCCGTCGGCATCACGCGTGCGTAGGTAGACAACCCCACCCAGTGACTCGACGAGGAAGATCACGCTGTCGCACAGCTGATCGGAAACTGTCGTGTACTGAATGCGGCAGCTGCGGCCCTGCTGGGTGACGGGACCACCGTCGGTATCGAGCAGGCCTTGTAGCACCGCTAGGCGCACATCAGCCGAGTTGAACAGATAGTCCTCGGGGACGAATTTGGAGTCAGATTTCTTGCCGGACAAGCCGAGGGCGCGCATGGCACCGGTGACCGGGTTCTCGATCGTGATCACGTCGCCAGGGCTCGCGACGCGATTCAGCACGTAATCGATCTCAGTCTTGCGGCGGACCGCGATGCCGGGAACAAGGGCCTCGAGCACCTCCGCCAGCTCCGGGTCCTTCGTCGCGAATGTCGGGGTCGCGCGAGAGGAGAAGCATCCCTCGCCCAACAACAACCCCAGAGCGTACGGATCCATCGGCACCGGCCGAGATTGGAACGTCACGGGTGCACTCAGCAGCGGCAGCTCGTAGCGGTGGGCGTGGGCCGCTCGGAGATTCCCGATCATCTCCTTGGTCTCCAGCACCCGAGCCGGCTTGTTTCGCCGTCGGTCCGATGCCGTGTAGACGGCCCACAGATGGTCGCCGGACGCCATCGTCGACGCGCCGTCCTGGGTGTAGACCCGGTAGATCTCCTTGAAGCCCTGCGGGTAGACACCCGTGACCTCGGTCGGTGAACCATCCGAGCCGATCACGAAGTCGCCGACCTTGATCTCGCCGATCGCGCGGAAGCCGTCAGGCGTGAGCACGTTGGTGAACAAGGGCTGCGCCCGGCCCCGCATATATGCCAGCGGCGCGACCTCGATCACCCCGGCGCTCATCAGCTTCGGGATCAGCTCGGGGTCCATCATGTCGTGCAGAGCGTCGTAGAGCGGCCGCAGGTACGGGTCGATCTTCTCGCTCAGGGTGCCGGGCAGGAAGCCGAGGCGCTCACCGGCTTCGACCGCGGGGCGGGTCAGGATGATGCGGCTGACCTGCTTGGTCTGCAGTGCGCTGACGGCCTTGGCCATGGCCAAGTAGGTCTTGCCGGTGCCGGCCGGCCCGATGCCGAACACGATGGTGTGGGCGTCGATGGCGTCGACATAGCGCTTCTGGTTGAGCGTCTTGGGCCGGATGGTCTTGCCGCGCCGGGACAGGATGTCCAGCGTCAGCACCTCGGCGGGCGACTCGTCCTCGGTTCCGGTGAGGATCGCGACGCTGTGCCGCACCGCGTCCGGCGTCACCGCCTGCCCGCTGGAGACCACGGCCACCAACTCGGCGACGACGCGCTCGGCCAATGCCACATCGGCGGGCTCGCCGGAAAAGGTGATCTCGTTGCCGCGCACGTGGATGTCGGCGGCGAGCATGCGTTCGAGTGCCCTCAGGTTTCCGTCAGCCGAACCCAGCAGACCCACGATGATGTCGGGTTGAACACTGATGCTGCTGCGGACCGATTCCGATGCGGATGCCGAGGAATCGGCTGTTGTCTCGCGGGGCGTCACGTGGGGTTTGGTTCCTACTTCCGGATGTCGAGTTGTGGCAGTTCCAGGACAGTTTGCTCACCCCAGTTTACCGCCGGTCGGTGACAGCGTCCCAATGGATAAGCAGCGCAGACAACGAAGGGGCGTCCCCGTGGGACGCCCCTTCGCGATCAGTGCTGAATGTCAGTGGCTCTGGTGCACGGAGGTGTCGACCTGCGGCACGGTCACATGCGGGCCGATCTGATCGAGCCAGTCATGGTGGCTGACGTCCGCCTGCGCAGCACCGGCCAGCCCCAGAACCGCGGCGGCCATTCCACTTGCGATGATGGTGGCAAATCCAAACTTCTTCATGGTGATCCCCGGACCCTTCGTCTTCTGAGTGCTTGCCGGTGGTGTGCTCATCGCCGGTCTGCTGGTTAGAACGCGCAGGTCAGGCACTTAATTCCGGTGGCAGAAATTGATCGGCGGCTGGCAGGAATTGATCGCTCAACCGCCCGGATTGGCCGATTAGCGGGTCTGCGTGGCTACCAAACTGTGAACGCCGTCACGCCCATCGCGACGTGAGCGCCCCGATTGCGCCGAGCGCGACCGCCGCGGCCGTCGACGTGCGCAGCACGGTCGGCCCCAGCCGGACCGCCCGGGCGCCGGCCGCACTCAGCGCGGCGATCTCCTCGTCGGCGATGCCGCCCTCCGGCCCGACGATCAGCATCAGTGAATCCGCTTGAGCGATAGCCAGTTCGGTGATCGGCGCGGTCGCCGACTCGTGCAGCGCCAGCACGAGCGTGCCTGCGGCCACGGCATCGGCGACGCGCCGGGTCAGCTCAGCGGTCGACACCACACCGTCGACCGCCGGGATGCGGGCCCGGCGCGATTGCCGAGATGCCGCGCGAGCCACCGCGTCCCACCGGCGTAAACCCTTGTCCGCCTTCGGACCGTCCCAGCGGGCCACGCAGCGGGCCGACTGCCAGGCCAGAAAGCCATCCGCGCCGGCCTCGGTGGCCAGTTCCACAGCCAGCTCCGAGCGATCGGACTTCGGCAGCGCCTGCACGATGGTCACCAGCGGGCTGGGGGCGGCGACGACGCGCCGCTGCAGCACCCGGGCCGACAGCCGCCCCTTTGCGGTCTCTTCGACGACGCAATGGGCCAGGGTGCCTGCGCCGTCGGCGAGGTCGATCTCTTCCCCGACGCGGATACGGCGCACATTGGCCGCGTGGAAGCCCTCGTCACCGTCGAGCAGCGCCACCTCACCGGCCGCGGGCAGCGCGTCAAGGTAGAACAGTGCCCTCGTCACAGCGGTGCCACGAAGTCAGCGGCCGGAGAACGTCTCGCGCAACCGGCTGAACAATCCGCCGTTCCCGGTCGCCGAGCCCGACTGGGTCGAGCGCACCTCGGCGGTGTCGCGGGTGCGGTTCTCCTTGAGCTTGCTCAGCAGTTCGATGTCGGTGTGGTCGAGTCGCGACGGCACCACCACGTCGATGTGCGCGTGCAGGTCGCCCCGTACACCCGAGCGCAGATGCGGCATGCCGTGCCCGCGCAGCGTCGTGACCGACCCCGGCTGGGTGCCGGCGGCGATGGCGATCTCGGTGTCGCCGTCGAGGATGTCGGTGACGGTGACGGTCGTGCCCAACGCGGCGTCGACCATCGGCACCGACACCGTGCAGTGCAGGTCGTCGCCGTCGCGGACGAAAATCGGGTGCTGCTTCTCGTGGACCTCGACGTAGAGGTCGCCTGCCGGGCCGCCGCCCGGACCGACCTCGCCCTGCGCGGCCAACCGCACCCGCATGCCGTCGCCGACACCGGCCGGGATCTTGACGCTGATCTCGCGCCGCGACCGCACTCGGCCGTCGCCGCCGCAGCGGGTGCACGGATCCGGGATCACTTCGCCGACACCGCCGCACACGGGACACGGGCGTGCCGTCATCACCTGCCCCAGCAGGGACCGCTGCACGGTCTGGATCTCACCGCGCCCGCCACAGGTATCGCACGTGACCGGGGTGGACTTGCCGTTGGTGCCCTTGCCCTGGCACAGGTCACACAGCACCGCGGTGTCGACGGTGACCTGCTTGGTCACCCCGGTGGCGCACTCCTCCAGGTCCAGACGCATCCGCAGCAACGAATCCGCACCGGGCCGCACCCGGCCGATCGGACCGCGGGACGTGGTGCCGCCGCCGAAGAACGCCTCGAAGACGTCGCCGAGCCCACCGAAGCCGCTGAATCCGCCGTTGGCCGCGCCGCCGACCGACTCCAGGGGATCCCCACCCATGTCGACGATGCGGCGCTTCTCGGGATCACTGAGCACCTCGTAGGCGAGCTGGATCTCGGTGAACCGAGCCTGGGCCTGCTCATCGGGGTTGACGTCGGGATGCAGTTCACGAGCCAGCCGCCGATAGGCGCGCTTGATCTCCGAATCACTCGCACCACTGCTCACTCCGAGCAAGCCGTAATAATCGCGTGCCACGCTGACCTTGCCTGACCTTTCGATTGCCGCGCTCAGCGGCTGCCTAAGACTTCACCTATGTACAGAGCAACCGCAGCGACATTAGCGATAGTTCCCGGATAGTCCATTCGAGTGGGTCCCACCACACCCATGCCGCCGTACACCTTGCCCGAGCTGCCGTACGCGGTACTCACCACTGACGTCCCCACCATCTGCTCGGCTTCGGTCTCGTGACCGATCCGCACGGTCACCTTGCCGGCCTCCTGCTGCGCGGCCAGCAGCCGCAACACCACGACCTGCTCTTCGAGCGCTTCCAGCACCGACCGCAGCGAACCTCCGAAGTCGGCGGTGTTGCGGGTCAGATTGGCCGTACCGCCGAGCAGCAGCCGCTCCTCGACGTGCTCGACCAGCGTCTCGACCAGCACGGTCGCAGAACGCCCCACTGCGTCGGCCAGGCCGCCGCTGCCGTTGAGCTGACTGGCGAGGTCGGACACCGCGACCGACGCCGCGGTCAGCGGTTTGCCCTCGAGTGCCTGGCCGAGCATCTCCCGCAGCTTGGACAGCTCGTGATCGTCGATGGCGTCGCCCAGCTCGACGATCCGCTGGTCCACCCGGCCGGTGTCGGTGATGACCACCAGCAGCAGCCGCGCCGGGGTGAGGGCCACCACCTCGAGGTGGCGCACCGTCGACGTGGACAGAGTCGGGTACTGGACGATGGCCACCTGTCGGGTCAGCTGCGCCAGCAGACGCACGGCCCGGCGCAGCACGTCGTCGAGGTCTACGCCGGACTCCAGGAAGTTCAGGATCGCGCGGCGCTCCGACGACGACAGCGGTTTGACGTTGTCGATGCGGTCGACGAACTCGCGGTAGCCCTTCTCGGTGGGTACCCGGCCCGAGCTGGTGTGCGGTTGGGTGATGTACCCCTCGGCCTCCAACACCGCCATGTCGTTGCGCACCGTCGCGCTGGACACACCGAGATTGTGGCGTTCGACGAGGGTCTTCGAGCCGATGGGCTCCTTGGTGGCAACGAAGTCGGCAACGATTGCGCGCAGCACCTCGAATCGACGGTCGTCGGCACTACCCACTGTTCACCTGCCCTTCGAGTCGTCGTCAAGCTGATATAGCTTGCTCTATTTTACTGACCAGCTGGACCTTTACCGACTCTGTAGTTGGTGCGCACGGGCGGGTGCGGGTACTAGCCTTGGCAACCATGCCGTTGCCAAGACCGCGTACAGATAACCCGGAGGCCGGTCGGCGATGATCTTCAAGGGTGTCATCGAGGGCAAGCCGTACCCCGAACACGGGTTGACCTACCGCGATTGGTCACGCATCCCGCCCCGGCAGCTGCGTCTCGACGAAATCGTCACCACCACGACCGTGCTGGCCCTGGATCGACTCCTGTCGGAGGATTCGACGTTCTACGGCGACCTGTTCCCGCATGCCGTGAGATGGCGCGGCGACATCTATCTGGAGGACGGCCTGCACCGCGCGGTGCGCGCGGCGCTGCGAAATCGCACCATCCTGCATGCCCGGCTGTACGACATGGACTCGCCGCTGCCCCCGATGTGACGAAGGCGGCCGACTATCGGGCCATGGCCTCGCGCAGGCTTCGGGGCCGCAGATCGGTCCAGGTCTGCTCGACGTAGGCCAGGCAGTCCGACCGGCTGCCCTCACCGAAAGCCACCCGCCATCCGGCGGGCCGGTCGGCGAACGCCGGCCACAGGCTGAATTGGTCCTCGTCGTTCACCAGAACGACGAAGGTGCCGCTCTCGTCATCGAACGGGTTGGTGCTCATCGGTGCTGGTCTCCTCTTCGCGCAAGCGCTCATCGGTGCTGGTCTCCTCTTCGCGCAAGCGCTCATCGGTGCTGGTCTCCTCTTCGCGCAAGCGCTCATCGGTACTCCTGATTGATCGGTCGGTGATGGCGCAGCCGGCGCCCAGGTCTGCGGCCAGCACGCGGTCGGACAGCAGCCCGAGGCAGCTGAGGTTGGGGAAGCCGGGTCCCTGGTTCAAACCGGCGAGGCCGGGCAGAAAAAGCTTGGGCGTCACGCCACGCACAGCAAGGTCGTCGCCGATGGATTCCTGCAGACTGTCCCCCGTCAGCGGCCGGCCCAGGCCGAGTTCGAGCATGTCGAGGGCATCCTGGGCCAGCAGCGGGACGAACCACAGGGCGTCCGCGCCGGACCCGTCGATCACCAGGTCGAATCCGTGCACGGTCTCCGAACGTTCCGCGCCCTTGTCGCTGAGCAGCGTCAACCGGATGCGGTCGTCGCGGGCGACGGCGTGTGCGACCCGGCCGCGCAGATGGCGGATGCGGTCGTCGGCCAGCAGCGCCTCCTGAACCCGCGCCGAGAACACGCCGCGGTCGGTGCGGTTCATGGCGTCGCGGCGTTCGGCCAGGGTCAGACCCGACCAGTGCGTGGGGTCCGAATACAAGGTGTTCTCGAAGAAGCCTTCGCCGCGGGTGAACAGGGTGATCTGTGGCGAGATCACGGTGATCGTCGAAACCCGGTGTCGGAACAGCTCGTTGAGCATGGTCGCGGCAGTTTCCCCGCCACCGATGACGGCCACCCGCTCGGCGGCGATCAGCTCGCGCGCAGCGGCGCGGTGCCAGAACTGCGCGATGGACAGCACTCTCGGATTGCCCGGCAGGATGGACTTTTCGGCCTGTCCGGGACCGGTGACCATGACCGCGTCGGCACGCACGGTGTCGTCGTCGGTCGTCAACACCCAGCAGGTCTGGCCGTGGTCGACGCCGATCTCGGTCACCTCACCGGACACCACGGTCATTCCGACGTTGTCGGCCACCCAGTTCAGGTATTGACTCCACCGGCGGTGGGTCGGGGCCGGCCGTCCCCTGTCGACCCACTCCGCGAAATGCCCGATGTCGATCAGGAACGACTGCCAGCTGTGCCGCATCATCCGTTCGTCGAGTTCGACGTTGCGGCGCGGTACCAACGAGGACCGGTACGGGAAGCCGACGTCCTTTTCGGGACTGGTGCCCAGCCGGTGCTGCCCGTCGGTCCAACCGCCGACGGCCTGCCAGTTGGCCGCGACACCGGCGCGTTCGACGACGACGACATCGGGTGCGGGCACACCCATGGTCCGCAGTTCGGCGGCCTTGGCTGCCACGGCGATCGCTTTGGGCCCGGCACCGATCACGGCCAGGGTGGGTGTGCTCACGCGGTCACCTCTTTCAGGGCATCGAGCCAGATCGCTTGCAGGGCAGCGATGTCGGCGTCGGACAGGATGTCGGGAAGGGTGCGCCACTGGGTACCGAGGATGGCGCCCCCGGCACCGTCGATCACCGCGGCCATGATGGTCAACTCGTGGCGCACCGCCACGTGCGGTTCGGGCACCGGTGACACAGCGGCGGTCAGGGACCGGTCCTGCTGCAGGGCGTTGTCGGCCGACTTGAGTTCGATGCGGCCGAGGTAGTTCAGCAGGATCTGCGGATCCGGGTGGGCGCCAAGCCGTTCCGCGGTATCCGCGCGCAGATGTCGCAGCAGGCCGTAGTCGATCGGATCACCCGGGATGGCAGCGACCTCGGCTGCCACACCCAGCGCATCGTCGGCGGTCAGCCGCAGCGGATAGATCATGCTGAGCAGCCCCGCGGTGTCCCCGGTGTCGACGTCGCCGTCTTCGTCACCGAGGCCCGCCGAGAGCACGCCGTCGGAGCGCCCATAGGTTTCCAGTGCGAGCAACGGTGCGGGCGTGGATTGGCCACGGCTCCTGCGCCATTCGGTCAGCGCGCGGGCCGTCGCCGCCGCGAGCACTTCGGTCACCGGCACCGGTCCGGCCAGCAGTCGCGCGGTGACATCGGCTTCGGCGTACGCCATCTCGACCACGACGTCACCCATCCGGTCGTGGGCCGGATCGACGCGTCGCATGCCGAGATCGGGATCGCCCCCGTCGAATTGACGTTCCCAGAAGTCGCAGGTATCGAGCTTGAGCGCACGGTCGGACAACAGCCGCGCCCACTGCCGCAACGAGGTGTGTTCGCGCACCGGGGTCGGCGTGCGCCCGGCGGCCAACGCGTGCCACGCGGTTTCGAGTTCGCCGACCATGATCCGCCACGACGCCGGGTCCAGCGCCAGCACATGGGCGGTCAGGATCAGCACACCCGCGTCGGGATGGCGCAGCCATACCGCATCGAGCATCGAACCCTGTTGTGGGTCAATGCGTTCCACTGACAGCTTGGCGTGTTCGGCCACCGCGGCGGCCAGGTCACCGGACGCGGTCGCCTCGGAGAGCACGGGGCCGGTCTCGTGGGCGACGAGCGTCATGGTGGCGTGGTCCAGACGCGTGCGCAGGACCTCGTGCCCGTCGACCACCGTGCGCAGCACGGTCTCGAGATGGTCACGCGTGGTGCCCGCCGGCAGCCGGAACGCCTCGGTCTGCGCGAGCCGACGCGGATCACCGTACTGGTAGAGCCAGCGACCGTTGGGGAGCAAGGGAATCGGACCCGACTCATCGTCCCCGTCGTCGACGCGGACCTCGTCGTTGTCGATGGCGGCGGCGAGTTCCCGCACCGTCGCGCAGTCCAGCATCAGCCGGGCACGCATCGCGATGCCGCGGCGGCGCACGGCCTGCACCACTGACAGGGCCACGATGCTGTCCAGGCCCAGTTCGAGGAAGTCGGCCGTGACGTCGACATGTCCGGTGTCGAGCATGTCCGCGAGCACCTCGGCGAGCACCTTCTCGGTGTCCGTGGCCGGAGCGTCGGATCCATCGGCCCGGCCCGTCGCGTCGAGCGCAGCCAGCGCCGCGTCGTCGACCTTGCCGTTGGTGGTCAGCGGGATCTCGTCCACCGCGATGATGTGGTGCGGCACCAGGTATCTCGGCAACGTCGCCGACAGCGAGCGGCGCAGCTCGGCGGCGGGTGCGTCACCGCACACATACGCCGTCAGCCGGGGTCCGCTGCGGTGCCGGCGCACCGCGACGTGAGCGTGCCGCACCCCGGGCTGCCTGCGCAGCACCGCGGCGACCTCACCCGGTTCCACCCGGAACCCGCGGATCTTGACCTGATCGTCCACCCGGCCCAGAAACTCGATGGCACGCGAGCCGGGACGGCGACGCGCCACATCACCGGTCCGGTACATGCGCGCGCCGGGAGTGAACGGGTCGGCGACGAAGCGGCTCGCGGTCTCCCCCGGCCTGCCGACATAACCGCGGGTGAGTTGGCCGCCGGCCAGGTACAACTCGCCGGCCACCCCGTCGGGAACCGGTCGCAACCAGCGGTCGAGGAGGTAGGCGGCGGTCGAATCCGTGGCGTCGCCGATGCATGGGGTGTCGTGCCGGGTGATCGTGGCGACGAGCGCCTCAACCGTCGTCTCGGTCGGCCCGTAACAGTTGTACGCCGCCATCGACGTGCGCTCGCACTCGGCCCGGATCCCCTGCCACGCAGCGGGATCGATCGCTTCACCGCCCAGGGCCAGCACCGCGAGCGGAACTCGCGACAGCAACCCGGCCGCGCGCAGCTGGCTGAACATCGACGGCGTGGTGTCGATCATGTCGATCGCGTATCGGCCGATGGTGTCGACGAGAGCCTCTGCATCGCGCTGGATCTCGTCGCCGACGATGTGCACGGTGTGCCCGTCGAGCAGGGCGACCAGCGGTTGCCAGGCCGCATCGAAGGTGAACGACCACGCGTGCGCGATGCGCAGCGGTCGGCCGAGCCGGTCTGCGGCAGGCCGCAGCACACGGCGGACGTGATCGGCGCCATAGGCCAGCAGCGCCCGGTGAGTTCCGATGACGCCCTTGGGTTTACCCGTGGTGCCCGACGTGAAGACGATGTAGGCGCCTTGCCCGGGGTGAACCCGCGCCGGGCGGTGCTCGCCGGCCGGTTCGCGGGCGATGGCGCCGAGCAGGGCTTCGTCGACGACGAGGGTCGCACCGGTTTGGCGGAGAATCTCCGCGACGCGCTCGTCGGGCATGGCGGGATCCAGCGGCACGATGAGCCCGCCGGCCTTGAGTACCGCCAGCATGGCGACGACGTATTCGGCGCTGCGGCGCAACCGGATCGGGACCGGGGTTTCGCTGCGCACGCCGCGACGGTGCAGCCCGGCGGCCACCCGGTCGGCGGCCTCATCGAGCTCGCGGTAGCTGAGTTCGCCGCCATCCCAGCTCAGGGCGATCGACCCGGGGCGCTGCGCGGCGGCGGTCGTCACAGCGGTGTGAAACCCGCCGGATCGTTCGGTGGTCTGCGCCGCGGCGGCGGGTGACTGCTCCTCGACGTGGGTGACGGTCACCTCACGCAGGGGGTGGTCCCACAGTCGCAGGAGCCGCTGTACCACGGCGAGCACGCGTTGCCCGAGTGCCCGCGGGTCGATCAATCCCAGTGCGCCGTCCAGCGTTTCGACCAGCACGGTGAGCCTGCCGTGGGTGGGGTGCGCGGCGATGGTGACCGGGAAATGCGAGAGGCTTTCCAGTGCAGCAGGTTTGAGCACCGCGCCGGCGAGCGCGAAGTCTCCGCTACCGACGAGACCACCGGGCGGGAAGTTCTCGTACACCAGCAGGGTGTCGTAGAGTTCCCCGATCTCGCCGAGCGATCGTAGCTCGGTGTGGCTCAGATAACTGTGGTCGCGCAGGTCGGCGGCCTCACGTTGCAGTGCCAGGCACTGCTCCCCCACCGGCTGCGACGGGTCGAGGCGTACGCGCAGCGGCACGGTGTTGATGAACAGCCCGACCATCGTCTCAACGCCGGACAGCTCGTCGGGACGGCCCGACACCGTCACGCCGAACACCACGTCGGTGCGGTCGGTGAACGCGGAAAGAATCGTGGCCCAGGCCATTTGGAACAGGGTGTTGACGGTGACGCCGCGCATGCGGGCGGCGTCCACGATCTCGGTGGTCTGCTGTTCATCGAGGATGACCTCGGTGCGCTCGGGCAGTCCGGGCCGGGCCTCCCGGCCCGACAGTGCCGCGGACAGCATCGTCGGCGCGTCCAGACCCGCGAGGTGTGCGCGCCAACGGGTTCGGCTGGCATCCTGGTCCAGATTGGCCAGCCAGCCGATGTAGTCACGGTACGGCCGGGGCGATGCGGGCAATGCCGCCTCGTCCCCGTTGGCCGCGTACAGCGAGAGGAACTCGCCGACGAATACCGGCAGCGACCACCCGTCGATCGTGATGTGGTGGGCGACAATGACGAGTCGCCAGCGCAGCTCGGGCTTTTCGATGAGCAGGAACCGGATCAATGGGCCGCGGCCCAGATCGAACGGCCTGGTTCGCTCTTCGGCCTCGACGGTGGCGGCCTGCGCCTCGGTCGCCCTGACATGTCGCCACGGCAGCGTGACCGCCGACGGAACGACGGCCACCGGCCGACTCAGGTTGCCCTGAAAGAAGCTGGCGCGCAGGTTGGGATGCCGGACCAGCATGGCCTCGGCGCAGCTACGCAACAACGCGATGTCCACGTCCCCGTCGATGTCGGCCGCCATCGCGATGATGTACGGGTCGACGCCGTCGTCACCGTGGGTCAATCCGGCCAGCGAGTACAAGCCCTGTTGTAACGGGCTCAGGGCCAGGACGTCGTCGACGCCCCGCGGTGTTTCGGTTGCGGTCATTGTGTTCCGTCCGTGTCGTGTCCCCAGCCCTTGGTCAGCATCGCCAGTTCGTCGGCCGACAAACCGGAGGCGGCCATGGGTGCATGGCGGACGTCTCCGGGCGCCGCGCTGTGACTGCCGGTATCGATCGCCGCGGCCAGCTCGGCCAGCTCGGAATGTTCGAACACCATCCGCGCCGTCATCGCCACGCCGGCGTCCCGGGCCCGCGCCGCCAGCTGTACGGCCAGGATGCTGTCGCCACCGAGGGCGAAGAAATCGTCGTAGCGCCCGACTTCGTCGACGCCGAGCAGTTCGGCCAGTTGGGCGGCGAGAGCTATCTCGGTCGCCGTGGCCGGAGGTTCGCTGCGCACGGTCTCGGTCGCCCGCGGCCGGGGCAACTCGGCGAGGTTGTCGACGACGAGGATGGGTGCGTCCGTGAATTCCTCTGGCAACGCGGCACGTACCTCCTTCAGCACCACGTCGGGATCACCGTGGACAACGATGTACCCGGCCAACAGCGTGCCGCCGTGGCGGCCTTCCCAATTCCTGGTGGCGGCCGCCGCGACGCCGTCGACCGCCTCCAGCGCGGCCTGTAGCCGTGGGTCACCGGAGGTGACCGGTTCGAGCCTGCCGTCGGTGGTCCACCGGGCCCGGTCGCCTGTGCGGTACATCTGGCCCGCACCGAAAGGGTTGGGCACGAACCGTTGTGCTGACACTGCCGTCGCGCCACGCGCCGCCTCGTCGACAGCACCGCCCGCGAAGTACACGTCGCCGATGACACCGACGGCCGCGGGCTCCTGCCACTCGTCGAGAACGTAGACGTGCGTGGCATTCTCGGTCTGCGGCAACCCGGCCGGTGGCACCGCCCGCCGACTCCAGTCCTCGACCAGCCGCGCTCGCTCGGCCGGTTCGATGACGCTGATGTCGCGCAACCTCTGGTCGGCGTCGGTGGCGAACGCCGCGACGATGCGGTGCAGCCACTTCACGAGCCGCTGCGCGGTCGCGGGTTCGTACAGCTCGGTGCGGTATATGACGGTGCCCTTGTACCCGGCGCCGGGCTGTGCGAAGAAGTTCAGCGACAGATCGGCATGTGCCACGTCAAAGGTCGGTTCCAGTGCGGTGAAACGGGTTTCGCCTTCGGGTCCGGAGTCGATGACCTGCTCGGCGGGCAGGTCGTCGCGCACATGGACGACGACGCCGAACAGCGGGTTGCGCGACAGCGACCGCACCGGGCTCACGGCGTCGACGACACGATCGAACGGCAGGTCCTGGTTTCGGTATGCGGCGAGCGCCATATCGCGGGACCGTCGGAGCACATCCCGCAGGGTTGGGTTGCCCGACAGGTCGTTTCGGAGCACGACGATGTTGATGAAGAACCCGATCAGAGCGTCGAGCTCGGGCGCGGTGCGCCCGGCGACGGGCGTTCCCAGCGGGATGTCGGTACCTTGACCCGCCTTGTGCAATGCGATGGCGACAACGGCTTGCAACAACATGAATTCGGTGACGCCGAGTTCACGGGTCAGTTCGACGAGCTTCGTGCGGGTCGCCGCGTCGATGGTGAAGTCGAACGCGCGGCCGTCGCCGCTCGGTACGGGCGGACGCGGGAAGTCCGGCTGCAAACCGTTCTCCTCCGGCAGCCCGGCCAGTTGTGTTGTCCAGTAGTCCCGTTGCGCGTCGACCATGGCATCGTCTGCAGAAGCCTGATTGCTCCTCGCGTGCGCAGAAGCCTGATTGCTCCTCGCGTGCGCAGAAGCCTGATTGCTCCTCGCGTGCGCAGAACCCTGCCAGGCCGCAAAGTCCGCGTACTGCACCGGCAGCGGCGCCAGCTGCACCGGTTGCCCCGCGCGTCGCGCACGGTAGGCCGTCAGCAGGTCGGTGAACAACACGGCACCCGACCAGTGGTCGGCGGCGATGTGATGCACGACGAGCGACAGGATGTGTTCCTCACCGGTCGACAGCACGGCGGCGCGGACGGGCAGGTCGACCTCGAGGTCGAAGCAGTACTTGCGCTCGGCGTCGAGTTCACGCTGAAGCCAGTCCGCCCCGTCACCGCTGGCCCGGCGCACGGTCACCGGGGCCGGCGGATGCACGATCTGGTATGGCACACCGTCGATTTCGCGGTAGGTCGTCCTCAGGATCTCGTGGCGTTCGACGACATCGTTGACCGCTGCGATCAACGCGTCGACGTCGCACGGACCACTCAGCCGCGCCGCAAACGGCACATTGTTCACCGGGTTGGGACCGTCGATGCGGAACTGGAACCACTGCCGCAGCTGCGCGGCCGACATCTGCAGGGGCCCGTCATGCGGCACGGCGACGATGGCAGGCCGCCCCATGCTGGCACCGGAGGTGCGCAGCGCCTCGATGTGCGTGGCCAATCCCGCCACGGTGGCATGCTCGAACACGTCCTGGACTCCGACCTCGACACCGCAGCGGGCCCGCACCGCGGCGACCAGCTTGGTGGCCAGCAGCGAGTGGCCACCGAGATCGAAGAACGAGTCGTCGGCCCCCACCTTCGCGCGGTCGAGCAGTTCGGCGAACAGTGCCGCGACCTCGCGTTCGGTATCCGTCGTCGGTTCCCGAAACTCTCTGGTGGATGCGATTTCTGGGTCGGGAAGCGCCCTGCGGTCGATCTTGCCGTGTGCGGTGATCGGGATTTCGGCCAGCTCGACATAGGCCGCAGGAACCATGTACTCGGGCAGCGCGGCGCTCACCCTCGCACGGATGCGGTCGATCTCGACCCGATCGGCTCCGGCGGCCGCCGTGACGTAGGCGACGAGGCTCTTTCCCAGGCCGGGCAGATCGCTGACCACCACGACGGCTTGCCCGACCGACGGGTCGACGGAGATTGCCGCCGACACTTCGCCGAGTTCGATGCGGAATCCGCGGATCTTGACCTGTTCGTCTGCGCGGCCGACGAATTCGATATCGCCGTCAGCATTGCGCCGCGCCAAGTCCCCCGAGCGGTACATGCGGCCACCGGGGTTGAACGGGTCGGCGACGAAGCGTTCCGCGGTCAGCGCCGGCCGGTGGTGGTAGCCGTGGGCGATATGCGTTCCACCGATGTAGATCTCACCGATCACCCCGGGCGCGACAGGCTGCAGTGCGTCGTCGAGCAGGTGGATGGTGGTGTTGATCTTCGGCGTGCCGATCGGGACGATGCGGGCGCCCTGCTTGCCCTGCACCTTGTACCGCGTGCAGTTGAGCACGGTCTCGGTCGGGCCGTAGAAGTTGTGCAGCAGCGCGTCGAACGTGGCGTGGAACTTGTCGGCGATCTCGCCGGGCAGGGCTTCCCCACCGATCGGCACGCGCTGCAGGGTGCGCCATTCGTTGACACCCGGCAGCGACAGGAACAGGCCGAGCAATGACGGGACGAAGTGCATCGAGGTGATGCCCTCCTCGCGCAGCAGCGTGGTGAGGTAGCCGATATCGGTCAGTCCGCCCGGTTTCGGGATGACGAGCCGAGCCCCGGCGGCCAGCATGCCGAAGATCTCCCCGATCGACACGTCGAAGCTCTGCGAGGCAACCTGCAGTAGGCGATCGTCTTGTGACACCCCGTAGTCGCCGCCGAACCATACGAAGTACTCGGCGATCGGACGGTGCTGCACCGGAACACCTTTGGGCAGTCCGGTGGACCCGGAGGTGTAGATCAGGTACGCGGTGTTATCGGGATGCAGCGCACGCACGCGCTCGGCGTCGGTCGGGTCGGTGCACGGCTGATCGTCCAGGCCGGTGACCGGTTGGCGCAAGACGATTTTCGGGTCGGAGTCGGCGAGGATGTAGTCGATCCGGTCCTGGGGATAAGTCGGATCCACCGGCAGGTACACCGCTCCGGCCTTGACGATGCCCAGGGCGGTGATGACGAGTTCGGGTGATTTGTCCAGCAGGACAGCCACGCGGTCCTCGGTACCGATGCCCTGCCCGATGAGCCAGTGCGCCAGCCGGTTCGCCGACTCGTTGAGCTCCCGGTAGCTGTAGTGCCTGCCCTCATACACCACGGCGGTCGCGTCGGGGGTGCGCGCGGCTTGCTCGGTCACCAGGTCGGCCAACGTGGTTGCGGGCGTGTGGAACTCCTCACCGGTGCTGACGGCGCGGATCCACTCCGTGTCTTCGGGGGTGAACAGCTGCAGCCGCGACAGCGGCCGCTGCGGTTCGGTCAGTGCGTGCTCGAGCAGGACGGCGTAGTGGCGCAGCATCTGGGCGGCAAGCGGTCCGTCGATGACTTCGGTGAGGTACTCGGCCTCGACGACGACACCGCCGGTGGCGTCCCATTCGACCATGAAACCCAGAGGCAGCTGGGTGTGCTGCCCGCGTAGCTCACCGCGCCGGCACGCCACGCCGTCGGGACTGAAGCCGCCTCCGTCGGGTTCGCGGAAACCGAAGCTGAGCCGGGTCATCCGTTCGGCGCCGTGGCGCCGGTCCGGGTTGAGCTCGCGCACGACACGGTCGAGATTGACGCGCTGGTGGGCGAACGCTCCCAGGGCGACGTCGCGGGTTGCGGTGACCAGTTCCCGGAATCCGGCAGCCCGATTGATCCGCATCCGCATGGCCACGGTGTTGCCGTAGTAGCCGATGGTCTCGTCGGACTCGCGGTTGAGTACCGGTGTGGCGACCAGGAAGTCGTGAGTGTGGGTGTAGCGGTTGATCAGGGCCCCGAAGGCCGCCAGCAGCACCATGTACGGCGTGGCACCGGTGTCGCGGGCCAACGTGGACACCTTCTCGACCGTCTCGGGTGCCAGTACCAGCGTGCTCCGCTGCGACCGGAAGCTGATCGGCATGGCCGAACCGGTGGGGCCGGGCAGTTCCAACGGCTCCGGCGGGTCGGCGAGGACGTCGCGCCAGTAGGCCAGATCCTCGTCGGCCTCCATGCGCCCAGGGCTCGGGTTCGTGTACGCCCGTGGTGTTTCCGGGAGTTGAGCTCCGCCGTAGGCGCGGGTGAGATCGGTGAAGAACACCCGCCACGATCCGTCGTCCCAGGCGATGTGGTGGGCGACGAGCAGCATGACGTGGTCGG
Source organism: Mycolicibacterium brisbanense (assembly GCF_001570425.1). Taxonomy (GTDB): domain Bacteria; phylum Actinomycetota; class Actinomycetes; order Mycobacteriales; family Mycobacteriaceae; genus Mycobacterium; species Mycobacterium brisbanense. The sequence goes on along the minus strand of NZ_BCSX01000003.1, from coordinate 110,515 downwards.
CGGGGCCGTTCTTGATCAGCGTGATCCTCAGTGGCGATTCGGCGCCCAGATCGAACGGTGTGCCGAATTCCCGTTGCGCGAGCACCTCGAGCCGCAATTGCCGTGCGCGCTCGGACTTGTCGGACAGATCATGCGTCGTCCAGCCGGGGACCACGTCGTCGTGCACCGTCGCACGGGGTTCGCCGTTCGCGTCGGCGGCGAACGTCGTCCGCAGGATCGGATGCCGCCGAGCGACGGCGTTGACCGCGTCGTGCAGCGCCTCGGTATCGATCTCACCGCTCAGCCGGTAGGACAAGCAGACGTTGAGCAGCACCCCACTCGGGTCGAAGCCCTGCACGAACCACATTCGGCGCTGCCCGTCGGTCAGGGCCCCGGGATCCACGGCGGCACGTTCGGCATCGCCATTGCCCGCCGCGGACGCCAGACCGCGTTCGGCGAGCTTGCGTCGCATCAACTCCAGCCGTGCGTCGGACGTACTTGGTGCGTCTGCGATGTCAGTCACGCGCAAGGGTTTCCTTTTCAGATCTGTCGAGGTGCTCGATCAGCTCGGAGGCGCTCGCGCCCCCGAGGATGGTGGCCAGCGGTACGGCACATCCGGTGGCCTTCTTGAGCTTTTTGCGGAGGTCGAGCGCCAGCAGCGAGTCGACGCCGAGGTCGAGCAGTGACGCGTCGAGGTCCAGTCGAGTGGTGTCGCCGAGTTTGAGCACCGCCCCGAGCGCGACCCGCACCGCTGCGGCGGTGCCCGATGGGGTCGGCGACTCGTGAGTCCGGGTGTCGTCGCGGTCCTCTGTCCCGAGGAAGGTCCGCAGCCGGTCGGCGTCGGCCGTGAAGATCAGCGGGTCGCCGGCGTGATCGCGCAGACTGGCCTCGATCGCGCGGGTCGGGTCCATGGGTTGCAGCCCAGACCGTTCCACCCGTTCGATCTCGTCCGGGGAGATGATGCCGCTGCCGGGCCACAGGCCCCACCGCACCGACGTGCAGTGTCTGCCTGCCGCGCGCAGTTCGGCGGCCAGCCCGTCCAACAGCCGGTTGGCGGCCGCGTACGCAGCGTGGCCGTGCCCGCCCCACAGTCCGGACACCGAGGAGCACAACAGGATTCGCGCGTCGGGGCGCAATGGCCACTTCTTGATGAGATTGCCCGCACCGCCGACCTTGGCCGCGAACGTGTCCAGCGCTGCCGTACCGGTGATCTCGCGACGCGGCGCAATGGTCGCGCTCGCCGCGGTGTGGATCACCAGTGACGCACCGCCGCGGGATGATTCGGCCGCCACCGCCGATATCTGTGCGGGGTCGGTGATGTCGCAGCGTGGTGCGACGATCTCGACGTTGTGCGGTGCGGCAAGTGCCGCGAGCCGACCCGTGTCCAGGCCCCGGCGGCTCAGCAGGACGATGCGTCGGGCACCGTGTGCGGCGAGATAGCGTGCGTAGTGCAAGCCGACCGCGCCGGTACCGGTGATCACGACCTCGTCGAACACCCCCGCGTCGGCCGACCACGCGGGCGCCTGCGCGAACTCATCGCGCATCGCGCGCCGCAGCAACACCGGAGCCCGCCCGTGATCGCGCAACGCGAGATGGCCGCCGTCACCGAGCATCGCGGTGACGGCCGATGCCGCCGCCGCGGGGTGAAGATCGGCGGGTAGATCCAGGTGGTGGAAGTTCTGGTCGGGATGCTCGTAGCCGATGCTGCGGTGCATCGCGGCGAGCGCGGCAGATCCGGGCAGCTCGCCGCCGACCGTGACCAGCCAGACGTCGCGCGTGTTGGCGGTGATCGCGTCGGGGTACCCGAGCAGCCCGTCGTCGACGAGACGGCCCAGTTCGCTTGCGGCCTGCGCGGATTGGGTGGGGATTTTTGGTGCTGTCACGATGAGCAGGTCGGCGTCGGCGGCCGCCACCGAGCGGGCCGCGCCGCTGCCGTCGACAGCCGCGCGCAGCAGCGTGCTCACCGGCCCGCCGTCGCCGAGATCCAGCACCGCTACCGGGCGGACGCCGTCCACGGCCCGCACCGCGCCCAGTTCCTGCCACTGCTCTGTGGCCACCGTCAGGCCTGGCAGCGGGGGCAGCGGTTGCGGGCGGGCCCACAGGTGCTCCGCACGCATCGGGGCGAAGGGAAAGTCGTGCAACGGTTTCGCCACATCGGCCAGGTCGGCCCAGCGGAAGCCCGGATCGGCCAGGGCCGCAGTTGCGATGTTGGCCGACAGCTGCTCGGCGAGTGGTTGGTCGCGCCGCCCCGACCCCACCACCACCGCCTGTCCGCCGGCCAGATCGGCGTTGTCGAGCAGGTCTCCCATGGCGAACAGCAGCGCGGGGTGCGCGGAGAGTTCGACGAATATACGGGCGCCGCGGCGGATCGCTGCGCCGATGGCGCGGTCGAATCGCACGGAGCTGCGCAGGTTCGTGTACCAGTAGTCGGCGAAGTCGGTGCCTTCCGGCACCACGTCGGCGGTCGCCGAGCCGATGAACTGCACGGCGGATTCGGCGAATTCACCGACGGGCAGCAGCTCTTCGAGTTCGGGACGCACCGCGTCGAGTGCGGTGGTGTGCGCCGGGAACCACATCTCGATCTCTTTGGCGAACGACCCGTTGCGGGTCACGGTCTGCACCGCCGCCGCAACGGCCCCGGCGTCCCCCGAAACCGCCACCGAGGAGCGGGAATTCACCACCGACAGTTCCAGCCACCCCGGGGTCTCGGCGATCACCTGCTGCGCCGCGTCGGCGGGGATACCGAGCACCGCGACCCGGTACGGGCCGGTGAGCCCGTCGAGCACCGTGGCCCGGGCGATCACGATCGCGACCGCTTCGGGCAGCGCGACCGCGCCGGCGAGGTACGCCGCGCCGATCTCGCCGAGTGAGTGTCCGACCGTGATGTCCGGCAGCACGCCGCATGACTGCCAGACCCGGGCCAGCGCCACACCGTGCACGAACTGGGCGCCTTGGATCTGCACCTGTGAGAAGTCGTTGGTGTCGGCCGCGGCGGGAGCCAGCAGGTAGTCCAGCGGCGACGCCGCGCCTGCCGTCCTGAATGCCGCGGCACACGTGTCGGCCTCGGCCCGGTAGGCCGGCAGCTCGGCATAGGCCTCGACGCCCATCGACGGCCACTGGCTGCCCTGGCCGGGGAACACAAACGCCACCCGATGTTGTGGGTTTCCCTGGTGCAGAGCACTTCCCGTCGACCGGTCGACCAGCGAATGGTCGTGACCCAGCGCCAGGGCGCGTAACCCGTCGAGCAGTTCGCCGCGATCGGCGGCCCGCACCAGGGCACGGTGCCGACGCACCCGGCGGGTGCTCAGCAGGGTGTGTGCGACGTGCGATGGCGTCGCGGCGGGTCGCGAGTCCAGGTAGCGCAGGATGGCGCCGGCATCTTGCTCGACGAGGTTTGCGGCGTGCGCGCTGAGGAGAACGGGGACGCGGCCGTCGGGCAGCCCACTCATCAGGCCACCTCGTCCGGCACGGCGACGATGGCATGGGCGTTGGTGCCGCTCATGCCGAATGCGGACACCGCGGCGATCCGTTGCCCGTTGACCGCCGGCCAGTGTGATTGCTTGGCGGCGAGACGCAACCCTTGTTGCTCCCAATCGATTTCGCGGCTCGCCTCGTCGACGTGCAGCGTGGCCGGGATGGTGGCGCGATGCGCGGCAAGCAGCACCTTGGCCAGACCGAGAGCCCCCGCGGCCGCTTGGGCATGGCCGATGTTGGATTTCACCGAGCCGAGCAGGGCGCCCGCACCGGATGCGGTGGCCCCGTAGGTCTGGGCGAGCGAACGCAGTTCGGTGCGGTCGCCCAATCGTGTGCCGGTGCCGTGGCCCTCGACCATGCCGACGTCCTCGGGCCGGATGCTTGCCTGCCGAATCGCCTTGTCGAACAGGCGTTGTTGCGCGGAGCCGCTCGGCGCGGTGAGCCCCGTGGTGCGGCCGTCCTGGTTGACCGCGGTGGCACGGATCTCGGCCAGGATCCGGCGCCGGTCACGCACGGCTGCCGAGCGGCGTTGCAGCACGAACATCGCTGCGCCCTCGGCCCATATCGTCCCGCTGGCGTGGGCACTGTAGGGCCGGCAGTGCCCGTCGTCGGACAGGGCGTGCTGTTTCGAGAACTCGACGAAGTATCCGGGAGTGCCCATCACGCAGACGGCTCCCGCCAACGCCATGTCGCAGTCACCGGCACGCACCGCGCCGACGCCGGTGTGCAGGGCGGTCAGCGCCGACGAGCACGACGTGTCGACGGTGAGGGCAGGTCCGGCGAGGCCCAGGGTGTAGGCGATGCGGCCGGAGATCACGCCCAGCGAGGTGCCGGTGATGAGATGGCCGCTGTGCTGCGAGAACTCGGAGAGCGCGGGCCCGTATTCGAGGCCGGATGCCCCGATGTAGCAGCCCACGTCGTGCCCCGCCAGATCGTCGGGGTTGATTCCGCTGTTCTCCAGTGCCCGCCAGCTCAGCCGTAGCGCGACGCGCTGCTGCGGATCCATGGCCACGGCCTCGCGCGGTGATATGCCGAAGAACTCGGGGTCGAATGACGCTGCGCTGGTGAGGAATCCGCCGAGATTGTGGATGGGCTTGAAGCCGTCGCGGCGCGATCCGTCGATCAGGTCGCGGATCGCCCAGCCGCGGTCGGCCGGGAATGGGCCAAGGGCTTCGCGTTGGTCGGCCAGCAGCGTCCAGTAGGCCTCGGCGGTGTCGATGCCGCCAGGCGCTTCCAGCGCCATTCCCACGATGACGACCGGGTCGGCGGTGCCGATGTGTTCGTCAGAGCTCATGGACCAGCTCCGCGACGGCGTCGATGTGGTTGTCGAGGTAGAAGTGGCCGCCGTCGAACATCGACACGGTGAAGGCGCCCCGGGTGTGGGTTGCCCAGGCCCGCAACATGTTTTCGCTGACGCGATGGTCGGCCGCGCCGCCAAGGGCGTAGATGTCGGCGGCGATGGTCACATCGGCCTCGCAGCGGTACCGGTTGTAGGCCGCATAGTCCGCGCGCACGGCCATCAGTAAGAGTTCGACGAAGTCTTCGTCGGCCAGCAGCTGGGCGTCGGTCCCCCCGAGATCCACCATCTCGGCCAGGATTTCGGATTCCGCGGTGGGCAGCCGCGGCGACGTGGCCGCTGCCGACGGAGCTTCGCTCGCGGACGCCCACAGCACCGCGACCTCGACACCCGCGCGCTCGGCGATCCGAGCGAACTCGAAGGCGACCACGGCACCCATGCAGTGCCCGAAGAGGCGCAGCGGGCCCATGCCGGCCCAGTCGGCGGCGTCGAACAGGTCGCGCGCCAGGTCGGTGACGGTCTGCGGGGCGGGATGGGTCAACCGGTCCCCCCGCTGGGGATACTGCATGACGTAGGTATCGGATCCAGCCGCGGCCAGGGCCATGCCGAAGCTCCGATAGGCCAGGGCCGCGCCGCCCGCGTGCGGGAACACCACGGTGGTGCCCGTCGGACCGGGATAGCGCTTGATCCAGGGCTTGATGCTCAGCTGCGCTCCGGTCGGGTTGCCGGTCACGACGCGGACGCGGTGTCGAGTGCGGACAGCACGTCGGCGTCGTCCATCGCCGCCACTTCGAGATACAGCTCCGCCACCTGTTCGAGACGGCGGGTGTCAGCCACCCGCGTCGCCAGCCGAACGGCCAGTGCCTCAACCGTTCTGGTGGCGAAGATGTCGGGCACCATCACCGTCGGAGTGTCCAGCCAGTCCCGGATGCGAGCGACGGCCGCGGTGGCCAGCACCGAATCACCTCCCAATTCGAAGAAATCCTCGTCGACGCCGATCTCGCCGGCGCCCAGGAGTTCGGCCACGATGCGGGCCAGCGCCTTCTCGACCACTGTCGACGGTGGGCGAACCTGCGAGCGCCCTTCGCTGGTGATCGCGGCGTCGAGCAGCCTGGCCACCGCGCGCCGGTCGGTCTTGCCGCCGGTGGTGAACGGGATCTGCTCGACGAACTCGAAGTGCCGCGGAACCATGTGTGGTGGAACGAGTTCCGCGAGCCCGGTGCGCAGCTCTGCGCTGGTCACCGTGCCGTCACGGGCCACGACGGCCGCGAGCATGTCACCACCGCTGCCCCGCACCACAGCGGCCACCGCGGCGTGCACGCCGGGCAACCGCTGCAGTGCCGCTTCGATGTCGCCCAGTTCGATGCGATAGCCACTGATCTTGACCCGGTGATCGGCGCGGCCGACGAATTCCAGTGTGCCGTCGGGCCAGTAGCGTGCCAGGTCGCCGCTGCGGTACCAGGTACGCCCGCAATACGTCACGAACCGCTCGGCGGTCAGGTCCGGCCTGTCGCGGTAGCCGCGGGCGATCCCCCGGCCGGCAAACCACAGCTCGCCGGGCACCCAGTCGGGGCAGTCGGCACCGGCGGCGTTGACGACGCGGCAGGCGTTGTTGGCGAACGGCTTTCCGTAGGGTACTGCCGCCCAGCTGTCCGGCAACTCATCGACCTCGAAAAGCGTTGCGTGGATCGCTGTTTCGGTGGCGCCACCCAGGCCCGCCAACCGCACGCCCGGCGCCAGGGCCTGCAGCTTGCGGACCATGGTGGTGCGGACCCAGTCTCCGCCCGTCGGTACCGCGCGCACCGATGGCATCGGGGTGCCAGTCGACGCGGCCGTCTCGACCAGCATCTCCAGCGCTCCGGGCAGGAAGTTGAGGACCGTGATGCCGTGAGTGTTGATCTGCTCGACCCAGTGGTGCGGATTGCGCCGGTCTGCCTCATCGACCACCACGACGGTGGCGCCCGCGGCCAGCGTGCCGAACACGTCGAGCACGGAGAGGTCGGACTCCAGGTGGGTCAGCGCCAGGACACTGTCGTCCGGCCCGACCCCGAAGTGCCCGTTGAGCGCCTCGATCGTGTTCATCGCGGCGTCGTGGGTGACCTCGACACCTTTGGGTTCGCCGGTCGAGCCCGACGTGAACAGGATGTACGCCAGCTCGCTGGGATCGGTTGCGGCGGGCTCGATCTTGTCTGCGCGCGCACCGACGCGCAGTGCTTCTGCGATGGTCAGGGCCGGCAGCCAGGTCGGCGGTCCGTCGCCACAGAACAGCGCCATGCGGACATCACCGCCTTTGAGCATCCGCTCGGCCCGCTCAGCAGGCTGATCGATACCCACCGGCACGTAGACCGCGCCTGCCGCGAGGATCGCCAGCAGAGCGATGATCTGGTCGGGGCCCTTGGGGCCCATCACCGCAACGCTTTCCCCAGTGCGGATACCCGCGACCTTCAATGCGGCGGCCACTGTGAGCACTTGCTCGCGCAACTGCGCGTAGGTGAGCAGGCCGGTCGAGCCGATCACCGCTGTCGCGTCGGGGCGTACGGCCGCCTGGGCGAAGAACCCGTGATGCAGCGCCTGGCCGCTGGGCGCAGCGGTTTTCGCGTTGGCGGCATCACGCACCGCGCGTTGGGTGTCGGTCAGCAGCGGCTGGGCCGGGGCTTCCCAGGCAGTATCGTCGGTGGCCAGCCGCCGCAATTCGGCGATGTGGCGTTCGAACATGGCGTCGACGACACCGGGACGGAACGCGTCTTCCCGCACATCCCAGTTCACCAGGACCCCACCGGCGAATTCGGTGACCTGGGCATCCAAGAGCACTTGCGGCCCTTGGGAATTGATCCAGACCGGGGTGCCGAAGATGGCGGTCACCTGCGCGGCGAACAGCTCGCCAAGCCCGAGGGCGCTGGTGTAGACGACCGGGGCCAGCACCTGGGTACCGCGGTGGCGGCCGAGATCGCGCAGCACCGACAACCCGGGATAGCCCGCGTGCCCGGCGGCGGCGCGGAAGGTGTCCTGAACCGCTCTGGCACGGTCGGTGGCGCTCATGGTGCCGTCGAGGTCGATGGCGAGCAGAAGCGATGAGGTGAAATCGCCGACGAGCTTGTCGACGTCGGGATGCCGCTGCTCACGGCCGAAGAGCGGCACGTTGAGCAAGAACCGCGAGTCGGCGGACCAGCCGGCCAGGACTTCGGCGAACGATGCCGCCAGTGCCATTGCCGGGGTGACGCCCCGGCGCCGGGCAGCCGCGTAGAGCGCGTCGCGGGTGTCGGGGTCCAGCCAATGATGACGCCGGGTGGTGTGGTGCGGGTCGGCCTGCTCGGCCGGCGGCACCAGCGGCAGCCGTGGCGGGTCGGGCAGGTCGGCGATGCGCTCGGCCCACCACTGGCGGTCGGCTTCCCTGTCGAGTTCCGGTGCGGCCAAGCGGTATTCGCGGTAGGTGTACCCCAGAGCCGGCAACTGTTCGCCGACGTAGACGGCGGCCAGGTCAGCCATCAGGGTGCGGTAGCTCATGGCGTCGGCGGCCTGCATGTCGAGGTCGACGTGCAATCGGGTGGCGCCGCCCGGGAGCAGCGTCAGCGTCAGTTCGAACACCTCGCCGTGCAACTGCTGATGAGACTTGGCGCGGCGGATGGTCGCGAGACGCTCGGCGACCTCGTCGGGACCTGCCCCGCGCAGATCTTCGACAGTGACCGGATACCGCGGGGCGGGTTCGGCGATGCGCTGCGTTCCGTCGGGCAGGAACTGCACCCGTAGCATCGGATGCCGTTCGGCCAGCGCGGTGGCGGCGCCTTGCAGCCGGTCGGGATCGACGCCCTCGCCGTCGAACTCGACGTAGAGATGCCCGGCCACGCCGCCGAGTTGCTGGTCGTCTTCGCGGCCCACCCACATGGCGTGCTGCATCGGCGCCAGCGGGAACGGCTCACCGGCGTCATGTGAGGACGGCGGCGAAACAGGCTGCGGGGCGGCGTCGTTGGGCGTCCGGGCGGCAACGAGCTCGGCCCAGGCCGCCACCGTCGGTGCGGCGGCCAGCGCGGCGAAGTCGACGTCGATACCCGCCCGGCGCCAGCGGCCGGCCAGCGACATCATGCGGATGGAGTCCAGACCTTGTCCGATCAGGTCGGCGTGCGGATCGACGGCGTCAGTGTCGACACCGAGGAGCTCTGCCACCGCCTCCCGGATGCTCTGCGAGTCCGCGACGGCGAGATTGCTCATCATGACCTCCGACTGACGACAGATAATTTAGTGCAGGCTGCCCTAACTTTGTGGAGGCTACCCTATATTCGAGTGACCGAACACGCCTACCCCGAGGTGCCTCGACGTGACTCCGACCACTGCTCAGCCATCCGAATCCGCAGCTCAATCGGCATTGCGCCAGGGCTTCACCGCTTTTCCCGCCGACCGCGCGCAGGCATATCGCGCAGCGGGTTATTGGGTTGATCGACGCCTGGATTCACTGTTGCGCGATGCCGCCGAGCAGTGGCCGGACAGAACCGCGATCGCCGATCACACCGACACCCACACCTTCGCCGAGCTCGACGCACTCGCCGATCGCGCCGCAGCCGGGCTCGCGGATCTGGGCATCCGGCCGGGTGATCGGGTGCTGCTGCAACTGCCCAATTCCGCTGAATTCGCGGTCGCGTTGTTCGGGTTGCTGCGGGCCGGCGCAGTGCCGGTGATGTGCCTGCCCGGCCACCGGCTCGCCGAGCTCGCACACTTCGCCGAGGTGAGTGCAGCCGTGGCGCTACTGATCGCAGATACCGCAGGCGGATTCGACTACCGCACGATGGCGGCCGAACTCGTGGCGGCACATCCGCATGTGCGCCACGTGCTGGTGCACGGCGACCTGCCGGAGAAGCGGGAGGGGTTTCTGTCGTGGACGACGGTGTCGCGCACGAGCACCGGCGCCGTCCCGCAGATCGACCAGGACCTCGCCGGCCCGGCGCTGCTGCTCGTGTCCGGTGGGACCACGGGGGCTCCCAAGCTGATTCCCCGCACCCACCAGGACTACGTCTACAACTGCACCGCCAGCGCCGAGCTGTGTCGACTTCGACAGGACGACGTCTATCTGGTGGCATTGCCGGCCGCGCACAATTTCCCGCTCGCGTGCCCCGGGCTGCTGGGTGCGCTCAGCGTCGGCGCCACAACGGTGTTCACCGCCGATCCCAGCCCGGAGGCCGCGTTTGCCGCGATCGACGCCCACGGCGTCACCGTCACCGCGCTGGTGCCCGCACTGGCGAAACTCTGGGCACAGGCCTGCGATTGGGAACCGTTGGCACCGAAGTCGTTGCGGCTGTTGCAAGTCGGCGGCGCCAAGCTGGCCGCCGACGATGCGCGGCTGGTGCGGGACCGCCTGACGCCGGGGCTGCAGCAGGTGTTCGGCATGGCCGAGGGCCTGCTGAACTACACCCGCATCGGCGATCCCGCCGAGATCGTGGAGACCACGCAGGGCAAGCCGCTGTGCCCCGCCGACGAGGTACGCGTCGTCAGCGAGGACGGCCACGAGGTGGCCCCCGGCGAGGAAGGCGAACTGTTGGTGCGCGGGCCGTACACCATCAACGGGTACTTCAACGCCCCGGCCGCCAACGAGCGGTCGTTCACCCCGGATGGTTTCTACCGCAGCGGCGACCGGGTGCGGCGCGACCAGGCCGGGTACCTGGAGGTCACCGGGCGGATCAAGGACGTCATCCTACGCGGCGGGGAGAACGTGTCGGCGCTGGACCTCGAGGAGCATCTGCTCACCCACCCCGCGGTCTGGTCAGCCGCCGCTGTCCCGCTTCCCGACGACTATCTGGGCGAGAAGATCTGCGCTGCCGTGGTTTTCACCGGAGCACCGGTGTCTCTGGCCGAACTGCACAGCCACCTCGAGCGGCGCGGTGTGGCGTCACATGCCCGGCCCGATGTGCTGGTGCCGGTGCCGACGCTGCCCACCACGGCCGTCGGCAAGATCGACAAGAAGGCGATCCTGGCCCAGCTGACGCAGTAACTCACGCGAAACGGACGTCAGGGTTGTTCTCGGCGCGTGAGAGCAACCCTGACGTCCGTTTCGATGAAACTCAGCCGCGCGGCACCAGGTGCGGCGCGACCGTCGTGAGCTTCTCGCAGGTCTCCTCGAACTCACGCTCGGGCGTGGAGTCCGCGATGATGCCCGCACCGGCACGCAGCCACGTACGGCCATCCGATTCGTAGGCCGAACGCAGCGTCAGGGCCGCATCCATGCCACCGTCAGCTGAAAAGGTCACCACCGCACCGGAATACAGGCCGCGTGGGCCCTCGTCGAGACGCAGGATGGCATCCACACTTTCGGCCTTGGGGATGCCGGACGCGGTGACCGCCGGGAACAGCGCTTCGAGCGCGTCCATCCGGTCCATCGAGCGGAGCAACTGCCCGCCGACCGTCGAGCCGAGGTGCTGGACGCTCCCCCGCTCACGCACCGTCATGAAGTCCAGCACCACCGCGGTACCCGGCTCGGCCACCTCGGTGATCTCCTGCACCGAGGTGCGCACCGAAATAGCGTGCTCGACAATCTCTTTCGGGTTGGATTCGAGGTCTTCGCGGGCGGCCCGGTCATGGTCCGGTCCGAGCCCGAAAGCCCGTGTGCCGGCCAGCGGTTCGGTCAGCACGGTGCCGTCGGCCCGCACCGCCGCCACCAGTTCGGGACTGTAGCCCAGCGCCCGGATCCCGCCGAGGTGCAACAGGAACGACCGCGCGGGGGTGTTGTGGTGCCGGCCCACCCGATAGGTGGCCGGAAAGTCCACGGCGAACGGCACATCGAGCCGACGCGACAGGATGACCTTCTGATAGCGCCCGCCGATGATCTCGTCGATCGCGGTGGCGACGCGACCGCGATAACCCGCGGCATCGCGCCGGACGTCGACCGCACTGGCCGCCGGAAGGTCCCCGGGCCCCTCGGCAAGAAGTCGGCGAAGTGTCTCGATCTGCCGGTCGTCCGCGCCCACCAACCGGATTCGATCGGCAGAGATGATGAATTGGGTTCGGGGCCGAAGGACCCGGGCCAGCGGCGTGCCCGGGGGCAGCTTCTGCTGCAGACCGAACCGGTAGGTACCGAACTCGAAGGCCACCCAGCCGAACAGCCGGTCGGTTTCCAAGAGCATCCGGTCGACGGCCTCACCCAGCGCGGACCCGGGCCTGCCGGTCCATGTTTGGCGGCGCACGACGCCGTCCTGGATGACCCGCAACTCGTCGGAGTCGAGTTCGATGACGGCGTGCACACCGAAGGCCAGCGTCCACTCGCCGTCGCGTTCATAGGCGACGTAGTCCTCGCCGTCGCGTTCGGGAAGCGCCCGGGCCAGCTCGGCCACCAGATCGATGGGGTTCACGCCCGGCGGTAGGGCGATGGATTCGACTGATTCGGACGCCGCGCTGCTCACCTTCGACACGGAAAGTAAATGTAGCCTAACCTTGCTTACCCCGGCGGGCTACGCTCGCTGTCGGCACTGTGATGCGCGTTATGCCAGCAGCGTGCGCACCACACCGTCTGCCAGCAACCGGCCGCGGTCGGTCAGCACCAGCCGTTCGTCGGCGCTGACGACTAGCCCCTCGTCGACCAGCCCCGGCACCCGCGATCGCTCGTCGCCATCGAGCAGGCCGACCGCCAGGCCGTCGCGCAGCCGCAGCCGCAGCATCACGTCCTCGGTGTGGCGGGCGTCGGCGTCGAGATCCTCGAAATCGGCGACCGGCAGCTCACCGCGGCCGAGGGCTTCGGCATAGGCGTTGGGATGCTTGATGTTCCACCAGCGCCGTGCCCCGAGGAAGCCGTGCGCTCCCGGGCCGGCACCCCACCATTCCCCGCCCTGCCAGTAGCCGAGGTTGTGCCGGCACTCGCCCCCCGGCCTGCTCCAGTTGGACACCTCGTACCACTGGAATCCGGCGGCGGAGAGGTGCGCGTCGAGCAGCTCGTAACGCTGCGCGAGCACATCGTCGTCGGGTGCGGCGATCTCTCCCTTGCGCACGCGCCGCGCCAATGCCGTGCCGTCCTCCACCACCAGCGCGTACGCCGAGACGTGGTCGACCCCGGCGTGCACGGCGGCGTCGATGGAGCGCCGCAGATCGTCGTCCGACTCGCCCGGGGTGCCGTAGATCAGGTCGAGGTTGACGTGGTCGAACCCGGCCGCACGAGCCTCTGCGGCGGCGGCCAGCGCCCGGCCTGGCGAGTGCGTGCGGTCCAGGACCGCGAGAACGTGTGGGACCACCGACTGCATGCCGAGGGAAACCCGCGTGTAACCCGCCTCGCGCAGACCCTGGAAAAACTCCGGCGACGTCGATTCGGGGTTGGACTCGGTGGTCACCTCGGCGCCGGGCGCGAGCGTGAAGTTGTCCCGCACGGCGTCGAGCACCGCGGCCAGCCCGTCGCTGCCGAGCATCGACGGCGTGCCGCCGCCGACGAACACGGTCTGCACCGGCACGGCACCGACCTGGCCGGCGGCCAGTGCCAGTTCGATGCGCAGCGCGGCCAGCCAGCCGTCGGGGTTGGCGCCACCCAACTCACCCGGCGTGTAGGTGTTGAAGTCGCAGTATCCGCACCGGGTCGCGCAGAACGGCACGTGGATGTAGATGCCGAACAGCCGGCCTGCGGACGCGGAACGGGTACTCATGCGAACAATTTTCCCAGACTTGTGCAGCGACGACTTTTGCTCACCGCGAGCGCAAATATGGCCCGGTTAGGGCAGGTGGCGACAATCGTGGCACAATAGCGGGCGTGACCCCCGCCCGTAACAGCACCACCCGCGTTCTGCTGGTGGCACGGCGGCATGTCGACTTCAAGCGCGTATGTAGCTGTTGCTGTCTGCCTTGATCTTGCGTTGATTTCGGACCCCGCCCGCCTCATACATTCAGCTGGCCGCCGGATCTGCGCCGCCGGACAGCCCACCGGTGATCCCGCGCGATCCAGTAGCCGGCTCCAGCCTAGGAGCCACCCTCATGACCGAAGTCCAGACTGAGGCCAAATCCCGCCCCGCGAAGAAGCCCCGCGACGAAGGCCAGTGGGCGCTGGGTAGCCGCGACCCGCTGAACGCCAACGAGGTGTTCAAACAGGAGGACGACGCGCTCAACGTGCGGGCCCGCATCCTCGACGTCTACTCCAAGCAGGGCTTCGACAGCATCGACAAGACCGACCTGCGTGGCCGGATGCGCTGGATGGGCCTCTACACCCAGCGCGAGGAGGGCTACGACGGCACCTTCACCGGCGACGACAACGCCGACCTGCTGGAAGCCAAGTACTTCATGATGCGGGTGCGCTGCGACGGCGGCGCACTGTCGGCTGCCGCGCTGCGCACCATCGGTGAAATCTCCACCGAGTTCGCCAGGGACACCGCCGACATCACCGACCGGGAGAACATCCAGTACCACTGGATCCGGGTCGAGGACGTCCCGGAGATCTGGCGCCGCCTCGAAGCCGTGGGCCTGCAGACCACCGAGGCCTGCGGTGACTGCCCGCGCGTGGTGCTCGGCTCCCCGTTGGCCGGGGAATCCCTCGACGAGGTGCTCGACACGAGCTGGGCGGTCGACGAGATCGTGCGACGCTTCATCGGCAACCCCGAGTTCTCCAACCTTCCGCGCAAGTTCAAGTCGGCCATCTCGGGCCTGCAGGACGTCGCACATGAGATCAACGACATCGCATTCATCGGCGTCAACCACCCCGAGCACGGGCCGGGCCTGGACGTGTGGGTCGGCGGCGGGCTGTCGACCAACCCGATGCTCGCCCAGCGGCTCGGTGCGTGGGTACCGCTGGAGGAAGTGCCCGATGTCTGGGAAGGCATCACGTCGATCTTCCGCGACTACGGCTACCGCCGACTGCGGTCCAAGGCCCGGCTGAAGTTCCTGGTCAAGGACTGGGGCGTAGAGAAATTCAGGGAAGTTCTCGAGACCGAGTACCTCAAGCGCCCCCTCATCGACGGTCCGGCGCCCGAGCAGGTGCCGCACACCATCGACCACGTCGGCGTGCAGAAGTTGAAGAACGGCCTCAACGCGGTCGGCGTCGCCGCGATCGCGGGTCGGGTGTCGGGCACCATCCTGACCAAGGTCGCCGACCTCGCCGAGGCTGCCGGCTCTGACCGGGTCCGCCTGACCCCGTATCAGAAGCTGATCATCCTCGACGTGCCCGATGAGAAGCTTGACGAGCTGACCTCCGGCCTGGAAGCCCTTGGCCTGCAGGTCCGGCCGTCGCACTGGCGCCGCAACCTGATGGCCTGCACGGGCATCGAGTACTGCAAGCTGAGCTTCGCCGAAACCCGGGTACGCGCGCAGTCGCTGGTGCCCGAGCTGGAGGCCCGGCTCAGCGATCTCAACGCCGAGCTGGACGTGCCGGTCACCGTGAATCTCAACGGCTGCCCCAACTCATGTGCCCGCATCCAGATTGCCGACATCGGGTTCAAGGGCCAGATGATCGACGATGGAAACGGCCCCGAGGAAGGCTTCCAGGTCCACCTGGGCGGCAGCCTCGGCCTGGACAGCGGTTTCGGACGCAAGCTGCGACAGCACAAGGTGCTGGCTACCGAGCTCGGCGACTACATCGAGCGGGTTGTCCGCAACTTCGTGAAACAACGGGAAGCCGGCGAGCGTTTCGCCCAGTGGGCCCTACGGGCCGACGAGGCGGACTTGAGGTGAGTGGGTTGACTGAGACCGAGCTGAAGGAACTTGCCGAGCGCGGTGCGGCCGAACTGGCCGACGCCAGGGCCGAGGAGCTCTTGCGCTGGACCGACAAGCACTTCGCGGGCAACTATGTGGTCGCGTCCAACATGCAGGACGCGGTGCTGGTCGAGATGGCCGCGAAGGTGCGTCCCGGCGTCGACGTGTTGTTCCTCGACACCGGCTACCACTTCGCCGAGACGATCGGCACCCGCGATGCCGTCGAGCAGGTATACGGCGTGAACGTGGTCAATGTGCGCCCCGAGCACACCGTCGCCCAGCAAGATGAGCTGCTCGGTAAGGACCTCTTCGCGCGCGACGCCGGCGAATGCTGCCGGTTGCGCAAGGTCGAGCCGCTGAGCAAGGCGCTCGCCGGCTACTCGGCTTGGGTGACCGGCATCCGCCGGGTGGAGGCGCCGACGCGGGCCAACGCGCCACTGATCAGCTGGGACGCCGCCTTCGGCCTGGTGAAGATCAATCCGATCGCGGCGTGGACCGACGAGCAGATGCAGGCCTACATCGAGGCCAACGACATCCTCGTCAATCCCCTTGTCTACGAAGGCTATCCGTCCATCGGATGCGCCCCGTGCACCAGCAAGCCGGCCGCGGGTGCCGATCCGCGCAGCGGCCGCTGGGCCGGGCAGGCCAAGACAGAATGCGGGCTGCACGCGTCGTGACATCGCTGGTGCTGACCGCCCACGGCAGCAAAGATCCCCGATCGGCGGCCAATGCCCATGCCATCGCGGGACATCTGCGGCGCCTGCTGCCGGATACCTCGGTGCAGGTGGCGTTCTGCGAGCAGAACGCGCCGATCCTGACCGATGTGCTGCCCGACGCCGCGGCCGGTTCGGTCGTGGTGCCGCTGCTGCTGGCCAGTGCCTATCACGCTCGTACCGACATTCCCGCGCTGATCGCCGAGTCGGGGGCCGACGTCATCCAGGCCGACGTCCTCGGTGAAGACCCCCGGCTGCTGCAGGTGATGCGGGAGCGACTCGCGGCGCTGGGGGTGTCCCGCTTCGACAGCGAGCTCGGCGTGCTGCTGACCAGCGTGGGCTCGTCACATCCGGCGGCCAATGCCCGCACCGCCGCGCTGGCCGACACGCTGGCCGAAGGCACCCGCTGGGCCGGCGTTCAGGTCGCCTTCGCGACCGGCCAAACCCCCTCCCTGCCCGAGGCCGTCGAGCGCCTGCGCGCCCGCGGCGCGCAGCGCCTGGTGATCGCGCCGTGGTTCCTGGCGCACGGCAGGATCACCGATCGGGTCGCCGAGTTCGCTTGCGCCGCAGGGATTCCGATGGCAGAGCCGCTCGGCCCGCACCGCCTCGTCGCGGCCACCGTGCTGGACCGCTACGAGGAAGCCCTGGCTGCCGGCAGCGCCGACTTCGCCGCCTGATCTGACCGCGTCGCGCCCCAGCTCCACCCCTCCCCGTGTCGAGATATGCCTCCACGGGCGTCGCCTGCTGCACATCTGCATGATTTGACCCATAGGCGTCTGGCGCAAACACACCTTTCGCCCGATCCGCCGCCCGTACCGGGTCCCATACCTTGATATTCAGCCGGTTGAACCGGGCAAATCACAAGGACAGGGCCGATCCGGCGACATTGACAGAAATACCATCGGGGGTATAGTCGTTGGCAGATGTATACCCCCATGGGTATAGGAACCCAGGGTCGAAGCAAAGGAACGAAGAATGAAGTTCATCCAGTACTACCTGGACTGCCTGTCGCACGCGTCGTACCTGATCGGCGACGAGACCACCGGGCGCGCCGTCGTCGTCGACCCGCAACGCGACATCGCGGAGTACCTCGCCGACGCAGCGGAACTCGGCCTGCGGATCGAACTGGTCATCGAAACCCACTTCCATGCCGACTTCGTGTCCGGACACCTCGAGCTGGCCGACGCCGCAGGCGCGACCATCGTGTACTCGTCGGTCGCCGCACCCGAGTTCGATTTCATGGGAGTCGAAGACGGCCAACGCATTTCACTCGGAGAGGTGTCGCTGGAGTTTCGTCACACACCCGGCCACACCCCGGAATCGATGAGCATCGTGGTGTACGAACACCCCGGCGCAGCGCCCTACGGCGTGCTCACGGGTGACACCCTGTTCATCGGCGATGTCGGCAGGCCCGATCTGCTCGCCTCGATCGGCTTCACCGCCACGGAGCTGGCCGAGAGTCTCTACACGTCGCTGCACGAACAACTCATGCCGCTGCCCGACGCCACCCGCGTCTACCCCGCACACGGCGCCGGATCGGCGTGCGGCAAGAACCTGTCCGCCGACCTGTCTTCGACCATCGGCGACCAGAAGCGCACCAACTACGCGCTGCGCGCCCCCGACAAGCAAACCTTCATCGATCTGGTGACCGAGGGCCAGCCGCCGGCACCGGGGTACTTCGTCTACGACGCGATCCTGAACCGCAAAGACCGCGCCCTGCTCCACGAAGCCGAGCTACCGCCCGCCATGGATTACCGGCAGGCCACGGCTGCCCTGGCCCGCGGCGCAATGCTGATCGACGGACGCAGCCCCGAGGAGTTCGCGCAGGGCCATCTGCGTGGCGCCATCAACATCGGATTGGCCGGCCGCTACGCGGAATTCGCGGGTTCGGTGGTCCGCCCCGACACCGACATCGTCCTGGTCACCGCGCCCGGACAGGAGCTGGAGGGCAAGAACCGCCTCGCCCGCATCGGATTCGACCGCGTGATCGGCTATCTCGCCGATCCGGAACGGACCATCTTCGAGCATCGCGACGACGTGCGCGTCGCATCCCGGCTGACCGCGGCGGACTTCGGGCAGCGGGCCGCCCAGATCGACGGCCTGCAGATCGTCGATGTCCGCAACAGGGGTGAGGCCGCTGCCGGCATGATCCCCGGCGCCGTTAACATCCCGGTGCGCCAGCTGCCCGACCGGGTCGGCGAACTCGACCCGAACGCACCGACCGTCGTGTATTGCGCAGGCGGCTACCGCTCGTCGGTGGCCGCGAGCCTCCTACGCCAACGCGGCTTCGCCGATGTCAGCGACATCGTCGGAGGCTACACCGCGTGGACCGACGCAACCCAGAACGCCTGAACAGAAAGAGCTTTGACATGACCACCAAGCACGAGATCCTCATCATCGGTGGCGGAACCGCCGGCATCACCGTCGCGGCCCGCCTGCTCCGCAAGGGCCACCGCGACGTCGCGATCGTCGAACCGTCGGACACGCACTACTACCAGCCGCTGTGGACTCTCGTCGGCGGTGGGCAGGCACAGGCGCAGCAGACGGCTCGCCCGATGGCCTCCGTGCTGCCGAAGGGTGCGGTGTGGATCCACTCGGCGGCGCAGACCTTCGATCCCGAACGCAACACCGTCACCTGCGCCGACGGCGTCTCGTACTCCTACGACGTGCTGGTGGTCTGCCCGGGCATCCAGCTGGATTGGGACCGCACCGAGGGACTCGCCGAAACGCTTGGCAAGAACGGGGTTTCGTCGAACTACCGGTTCGACCTCGCCCCCCGCACGTGGGAGCTCATCCGCAACACGACCTCGGGCACAGCGGTGTTCAGCATGCCGACCGGCCCGATCAAATGTGGTGGCGCCCCGCAGAAGATCGCCTATCTCGCGGCCGACTACTGGCGCAGGACCGGCGTGCTCGACGACATCGACATCCACCTGGTGGTACCCACGCCGCGAATCTTCGCCATCGATGCCATCGCGGACAGCTTGGAAAAGGTCATCGCCGACTACGGCATCCACCTGCACACCGGTACCGAACTCCGCTCGATCGACGCCGCGGGCCGCAAGGTCACCCTTGCACCTGTCGGCACGGCAGGCACCGAGACCATCCTCTCCTACGACATGCTGCACGCCGTACCGCACCAGTCGGCGCCGGACTGGATCAAGAAGAGCCCGCTGTCGACCGCGTACACCGGCGGTGACCCGAACGGCTACGTCGACATTGACAAGCACACCATGCAGCACGTCCGGTACTCCAACGTCTTCGCCCTGGGCGACGCCGGTTCGTCGCCGAACTCGAAAACCGGTGCGGCCATTCGCAAGCAGGCACCGGTGGTGGTCGACAACATCGAGGCGGTACTGGCCGGACGGCCGTTGACCGCCGCGTACAACGGGTATGCCTCGTGCCCGATCGTCACCTCGGCGCACGACATGCTGCTGGCCGAATTCGACTACTCGATGCAGCTCACCCCGTCCATCCCGGGCCTCGATCCGGCCGTTCCGCACCGCAGCTACTGGTACCTCAAGAAGTACGGGCTGCCCGCCCTGTACTGGAACTTGATGCTCAAGGGCCTGGCCTGATCGCCGCCCAAACACGTTACCGCTCCAGCCAACACCTACAGGAGAACACCCAGATGTCCACCCGGTCGACAGTCACCTCACCGGAACTCAACGAACTCTTGAAACACGGCCGCGCGCCCAGGATGATCGACGTCCGCACCCCCGCCGAGTTCGAAACCGTCCACATCCCAGGCGCTTACAACGTGCCGCTGGATCTGTTGCGTGAACATCGCGACGAGATCGCCGGCTACGTCGCCGACGACATCGTGCTGGTGTGCCGGTCAGGTCAGCGTGCGAGCACCGCCGAGGAGGCACTGCGCGACGCTGGACTGACCAACGTACGCGTCCTCGACGGCGGGATGACCGCCTGGCAGAACATGGGTTTCGACACCCGCCGGGGCACCCAGCGTTGGGACCTGGAGCGTCAGGTCCGGCTGGTGGCCGGCTCCCTGGTGCTGGGCAGCATCCTCGGCAGCCTCGCCGCACCGAAACTGAAGTGGGTGGCCGCAGGTATCGGCGCCGGGTTGGCCACCGCTGCGGTGACCAACACCTGCACTATGGGCATGTTGCTGGCGAAGTTGCCGTACAACCAATCCTGTAAGGCCTGTTGAGCATCATGATCGCGTTGACCGTGGTGCTCGCCGCGCTGGTCGGGATATCTCTGGGCCTGTTGGGCGGTGGCGGATCCATCCTGATGGTGCCGCTGCTGACCTACGTCGCAGGCATGGACGCCAAACAGGCGATTGCCACATCGCTTTTGGTGGTGGGTGTCACCAGCACGGTCAGCACCGTCAGCCACGCCCGCGCCGGCCGCGTCCAGTGGCGCAGCGGTCTGTTGTTCGGGGCGGCAGGCATGGCAGGCGCCTACGCCGGTGGCCGACTCGGCCATCTGCTGCCCGGCTCGCTGCTGCTGATCGCGTTCGCCGTGATGATGATCGCATCGGCTGTTGCGATGCTTCGGCGCCGCCGCACGCCCGTCACGCCTGCGCCCGCGCCGCACCGCACGCCGATCGGCAAGGCCTTGACGCTCGGGGCGGCGGTCGGGCTGTTGACCGGAATCATCGGCGCCGGAGGCGGTTTCATCGTTGTGCCCACGCTGGCGCTGCTGGCCGGGCTGACCATGCCCGTCGCGGTCGGCACCTCACTGTTGGTCATCGCGATGAACGCACTGGCCGGCCTGGCCGGGCAGGTGACCACGCTCAGTGTCGACTGGAAGATGGCCGCGATCGTGACCGCCGCCGCGGTGGTGGGCAGCCTGGTCGGTGCCCGGCTGACCGCTCGGGTCGACGCCGACGTGTTGCGCGCGGCGTTCGGCTGGTTCGTGCTGGTGATGGCATCGGTGATCCTCGCCGAGCAGGTCCACCCTGTGGTCGGCATCGCCGTCGCGGGCCTGACCGTGGCCGCAGGCGGCTACCGGTACGCCTGCAGCCGATTCACGTGGTGCCCACTCAACCGGCTGTGGAGCCGGGCGGCGGCCGCGACATGACCCACACAGATACCCCTACGGGTACCATGAAAACCAGGACCTTATCGACTTCGAAAGAGGCACACCATGGTTGGTGATCAGGAAGCCATTGCAGCCGTGCTCAACCGCTTACGCCGGGCCCAGGGCCAGCTCGCCGGCGTGATATCGATGATCGAACAGGGCCGCGACTGCAAGGACGTCGTGACCCAGCTCGCCGCGGTGTCCCGCGCATTGGATCGCGCCGGGTTCAAGATCGTTGCCACCGGCCTGCGCGAGTGCGTCACGACCGAACATCCCGACGGGTCCGAGACTTTGGACGTGGCACAGCTCGAAAAGCTCTTCCTGGCTCTGGCCTGAGGCCCGTCAGGTGGCGGTGAGCGCTTCGACCTCGGCGCCACTCACGGTCTGTACGTCCCCGGCGATCTGCGGTACCCGCGTGGCCCTGACGTAGACCGTGTCACCCTCCCGCAGCCCGAGCGCCTCGGCGTCACCACGCGTGATCTGCGCGGTGAACGGCACATTGTTGGCCGCGCTGGTGAGTTCGACGCGCACCTCGAAGCCGAGCATGACGATGCGGTCGATGGTCGCCCTCAGCACGCCGGTGGCCTCGGCCGTGCCGTCCCCCGCCGCGATCGCCAGCTCGGGATTGCGCCCGACCCGGATGTCGTGCGGGCGCACCATGATTCCGTTGAGCTCCGACACCGCCCCGAGGAACGACATCACGAACGCGTTGGCCGGTTCGTCGTAAACCTCGGTGGGCGACCCGATCTGCTCGATACGGCCCTTGTTGAGCACCGCGATGCGGTCGGCCACATCCAGCGCCTCGGCCTGATCGTGGGTGACCAGCACTGTGGTCACATGCACTTCGTCGTGCAGGCGCCGCAGCCAGGCCCGCAGATCGTCACGCACCTTGGCGTCGAGAGCGCCGAACGGCTCGTCGAGCAGCAGCACCTGCGGATCGACCGCCAGTGCCCGGGCCAGCGCCATGCGCTGACGCTGGCCACCGGAGAGCTGGTTGGGGTAGCGCGTCTGGAAACCGCTCAGCCCCACCACTTCCAGCAGATTGTCGACCTTCTCTTTGATCTCGGCCTTGGGCCGCTTGCGGATCTTGAGGCCGAAGGCCACGTTGTCGCGCACCGTCAGGTGCTTGAACGCGGCGTAGTGCTGGAACACGAAACCGATCCCGCGCCGCTGCGGCGGCACACCGGTGACGTCCTTGCCGTTGATGGTGATGGTGCCCGTGTCGGGCTGGTCGAGGCCGGCGATGGCCCGCAGCAGCGTCGACTTGCCTGAGCCACTCGGCCCCAGCAGGGCGGTCAGCGAGCCGCGCGGCACCTCGAAATCGATGTTGTCCAGTGCCGCGAAATCCCCATAGTGCTTGTTGGCGCCCCGAACGACGATCGCGTCGGTCATAGCTCTTAGCTCCTTCTCGGGCCTACTGCTCGGTCCCGGTCCGCCGGCGGTCGAGGAGCACCTGGACCACCAGCACGATGACGGCCACGGCCATCAACAACGTCGAAACTGCATACGCGCCGTACACCGAGTCGGCGGTGCCTCGCGTGTAGCGGTCGGCCACCAGCAGGGTCAGCGTCTGCGATGTTCCCGGCAGGTTGGACGACACCATGATCACCGCGCCGAACTCGCCGAGCGTGCGGGCCACGGTGAGCACGACACCGTAGGTCAGTCCCCAGCGGATGGACGGCAGGGTGACGCGCCAGAACGTCTGCCACCAACTGGACCCCAGTGTGGCGGCCGCCTCCTCCTGGTCGGTGCCGATCTCGTGCAGCACCGGTTCGACCTCACGGATGACGAACGGAACGGTGACGAAAATGCTCGCCAGCACAATGCCCGTGAAGCCGAAGATGATCTTGACGCCGAGGTCCCGCTCGACGAATCCGAACAACCCGGCCGAACCCCACAGCAGGATCAACGCCACACCGACCACCACCGGCGACACCGCGAACGGCAGATCGATCACGGCCTGCAGGGCACTTTTGCCCCGGAACCTGTTGCGGGCCAACACCAGTGCGGTCGGCACACCGAACAACACGTTGAGCGGCACCACGATCGCCACCACCAGCAACGACAACTGCAGCGCCGATATGGCTGCCGGAGTGCCGACGGAGGCGAAGAACGTGCCGATACCCGGTGAGAACGTACGCCACAGGATCAGCCCGACCGGCACGATGACCAGAACGCCGACGTAGGCCAGCGCCAGGTACCGCACCAGAAGACGGAACCACGGTGACAACGTCATGCCGACAGCTCCTCACGACGGGCGGCGCGCGACCCGACGGTCCGCAACACCAGCAGGATGAAGAACGAGATGACCAGCAGCACAATCGAGATCGCGGCCGCGCCGGTACGGTCGTCGTTCTCGATGAGGGTGCGGATCCACTGTGAGGACACCTCGGTCTCGCCCGGCACGGCGCCACCGATGAGCACGACCGACCCGAATTCGCCGATCGCGCGGGAGAACGCCAGCCCGGCGCCGGACAACAGCGACGGCAACAGTGACGGCAGGATCACCGTGGTGAAGATGACGCGGTTGCCCGCACCCAAGGACGCGGCCGCCTCCTCGGTCTCGCGGTCCAATTCGAGCAGCACCGGCTGCACCGAGCGGACCACGAACGGCAGTGTGACGAACAGCAGCGCGACCCCCACACCCCATTTGGTGTGCTGCAGGTGCAGCCCGACCGGGCTCGCCGGCCCATACAGGGCCAGCATCACCAGGCTGGCGACGATGGTCGGCAGCGCGAACGGCAGGTCGATCACCGAGTCGACGATGCGCTTACCCGGGAAGTCGTCGCGCGTGAGCACCCACGCCACCATGAGCCCGAACACCAGGTTGATCACCGTGACCCCGGCGGAGATGGACAGCGTCACCCGGAACGAATCCAGGGCGGCGTTGGAGGTGACGGCCTGCCAGAACGCCGTCCACCCGCCGCCCACGGACTGCCACACGATGGCGGCCAGGGGCAGCAGCACGATGACGCTCAGCCAGATCGATGCCGCGCCGACCCGCAAGGAGGTCGTGCCGTAGCGGCCGCGGAACACGCCGGGAGCGGAATCCCCCGGCGTGTTCACGGACGCCGAATCGGTCTCGGCTGAAGCGGTCATCCAGTCGCCTGCTTGTAGATCTTGGTGATCGACCCATTGTCCTTGTCGAACAGGGCCGGGTCGACTGTCTTCCAACCGCCCAGGTCAGCGATGGTCCACAGCTTCTCCGGCGTCGGGAAGTCCTTGGCGAAGTCCGCGGCGACCGCCGGATCCACGGGCCGGAAGCCGGCCTCGGCCCACAGCTTCTGCCCTTCCGGCGTGTACAGGAAGTTCTTCAGCGCGTTGGCCTGCTCGGCGTGGGCGCTGGTCTTCACCACCGCGACCGGGTTCTCGATCTTGAACGTGGTGGGCGGGTTGATGTGCTCGACATCCTTACCCTGCCGCTCGACGTTGATGGCCTCGTTCTCGTAGCTGATCAGCACGTCACCGGTGCCCTGCAAGAACACGTCGGTGGCCTCCCGGCCCGAGCCCGGGCGCGTCTTGACATGCTCGGTGACCAGCTTGCTGACGAAGTCGATGCCCGCTGCGGTGTCCTTGCCGCCGTTGCTCTTGGCGGCGTACGGCGCGAGCAGGTTCCACTTGGCCGAGCCAGAGCTCAGCGGGCTGGGGGTGACCACCTCGATACCGGGCTTGAGCAAGTCGTCCCAGTCCTTGATGCCCTTGGGGTTGCCCTTGCGCACGACCAGCGACACCACCGAGCCGAACGGGATGCCCTTGGTGTTGCCCGCGTTCCAGTCGTCGGCGACCTTGCCCGCCTTGACCAGACGGGTGACGTCCGGTTCGACCGAGAAGTTGACGATGTCGGCCGGCTTTCCGTCGACCACGGCCCGCGACTGGTCGCCCGAGGCGCCGTAGGACGGCGTCACACCGACGCCCTTGCCCTCGTCGGTCGCGGCGAACGCGGGGATGATCTTGCTCCAGCCGGGTTCGGGCACCGCGTACGCGACCAGCGTCAGCGTGGTCTTGGTGCCTGCGGTCTTGTCACCGCCCGCGACGTCGCTGGCACCGCCACCACAGCCAACGACCAGCGCTCCGGTGGTTGCCAATACGGCGGCGCTGCGCCAGACATTTTTGATGTTGAACCCGGTATCGAGCACTGCGGACGGGAGGAGCGATTTAAGCACTGAGAACCTTCCTTGCAACTGGCGGACAGTACGAGTCCGTCACAACGGCAAGGCGCAGGATCAGTATCCGGACAGAGAACAGCCGTTACCGACACCAAACCGCGGACGGGTTGGGGTCAGCGACAACAGTCGACGTCAGCAACAGCGCAAGAACCCACGGCGATGAGCGCCACGATGTGGCCCTCTGTCGCACCGGTCGCTGTCTGCATGGGCGAAGAATAACAGAATCCGCCGGACGCGCTCGCCGAGCGCTCCGACGTCAGCGCGCCAGCAACCAGGCGACGATGACGAGCACGACGAGCAAAACCAGCGCAAGCGTCACCCGCGACCGGGGCATCCCATTCATACAACGTCCAATTCATCGTCCTCTTTGGTACGGCGCAGCCGGTGCAGACCGTTGATGCCCTGCCCCAATGCACCGTCCAGCAACACCGCGATGCCGTAGGCCAGCGCCAGCACCACCGGCATCACCACAGCCGTCTGAGCCACGAAACCCAATCCGGTCAACCACAGCTCGACGCCGTCCCACCAACTCAGGAGTGCGCCCATGCGGCCAGAGTACGAGATGGCGCCAAATCATCCGTGTTGAGCAGTTACCTTCGACACGCGCCACTCGGGTAGACGACGCAGGTACCGGCGGTCGATGATGTGCGGATGGTTCTGCAACAGACCGAGCCCGGCGAGGGCGTGTCGCCCAAGGATGTCCAGCAAGCCATCCAAGAAGCCGACGCGCCCTTCACCGTCACGGCACCCGTTCCGTACACCGGAAGTAATGCGCTGCGGAACCCGTTCCCACCGATCGCCGACTACGCGTTCCTGTCGGACTGCGAGAACACCTGCCTGATCTCGTCGGCCGGGTCGGTCGAGTGGCTGTGCGTGCCACGCCCCGACTCCCCCAGCGTGTTCGGTGCAATCCTCGACCGCGGCGCCGGCCATTTCCGGCTCGGACCGTACGGCGTGACGGTGCCTGCGGCACGGCGCTATCTGCCCGGCAGCCTGATCCTCGAGACCACCTGGCAGACCCACACCGGCTGGGTGATCGTCCGCGACGCCCTGGTGATGGGCCCGTGGCACGACATCGACACCCGCTCGCGGACTCACCGGCGCACGCCCATGGACTGGGACGCCGAGCACATCCTGCTGCGCACGGTGCGCTGCGTGAGCGGAACGGTCGAGATGGTGATGAGCTGCGAGCCGTCGTTCGACTATCACCGCGTCAGTGCGGCGTGGGAGTATTCCGGCCCCGCCTACGGCGAGGCCATCGCGCGGGCGAGCCGCAATCCCGATTCGCATCCCACGCTGCGGCTCACCACCAACCTGCGTATCGGTCTGGAGGGCCGAGAGGCCCGCGCCCGCACCCGGCTCACCGAGGGTGACAACGTGTTCGTCGCGCTGTCGTGGTCCAAGCATCCGGCGCCGCAGACGTACGACGAGGCCGCCGACAAGATGTGGAAGACCAGCGAGTCGTGGCGGCAGTGGATCAATGTCGGCGACTTCCCCGACCATCCGTGGCGGTCCTACCTGCAGCGCAGCGCACTGACGCTCAAAGGCCTGACCTACTCGCCCACCGGTGCCCTGCTCGCTGCGCCCACCACGTCACTGCCGGAAACCCCGCAGGGCGAACGCAACTGGGATTACCGCTACTCCTGGATCCGCGATTCGACGTTCGCGTTGTGGGGCCTCTACACGCTGGGCCTCGACCGGGAGGCCGACGACTTCTTCTCCTTCATCGCCGATGTGTCGGGAGCGAACAACGGCGAACGGCATCCCCTGCAGGTGATGTACGCCGTCGGCGGGGAACGCAGCCTCGTCGAGGAGGAACTGCACCACCTGTCCGGCTATGACAACGCCCGGCCGGTCCGCATCGGCAACGGCGCATACAACCAGCGCCAGCACGACATCTGGGGCACCATGCTGGATTCGGTGTACCTGCACGCCAAGTCGCGCGAGCAGATACCCGAGGCGCTGTGGCCGGTTCTGAAGAATCAGGTCGAAGAGGCCATCAAGCACTGGCGCGAACCCGACCGCGGGATCTGGGAGGTACGCGGCGAGCCACAGCACTTCACCTCCAGCAAGATCATGTGTTGGGTCGCTCTGGACCGCGGTTCGAAGCTCGCCGAGTTGCAGGGCGAGAAGAGCTACGCCCAGCAATGGCGGGCGATCGCCGAGGAGATCAAGGCCGATGTGCTGGCCAACGGCGTGGACAAGCGTGGCGTCTTGACCCAGCGCTACGGGGACGACGCGCTGGACGCGTCACTGCTGCTGACGGTGCTGACCCGGTTCCTGCCGCCCGACGACCCCCGGGTGCGCGCGACGGTGCTGGCCATCGCCGACGAGCTCACCGAGGAGGGGCTGGTCCTGCGCTACCGCACCGACGAGACCGACGACGGACTCTCCGGCGAGGAGGGCACGTTCACCATCTGCTCGTTCTGGTTGGTCTCTGCACTGGTCGAGATCGGCGAGGTGAGCCGGGCCAAGCACCTGTGCGAGCGGTTGTTGTCGTTCGCCAGTCCGCTGCATCTCTACGCCGAGGAGATCGAACCGCGCACCGGTCGCCACCTCGGCAACTTCCCGCAGGCGTTCACCCACCTGGCACTGATCAACGCGGTCGTGCACGTCATCCGCGCGGAAGAGGAGTCGGACAGCTCGGGTGTCTTCCAGCCCGCGAACGCACCTATGTAAGTCCGGCTCAGAAGCTGATCTCGAACTCGATGACGGTCGGCGCCGGCACGGCCAGCGCGACCGGCGTGAATCGGCTGTCGTCGTAGGCGACGCCGGTGATCACCCGGCCACCGAAACCGTCGGTGGCGGCAGGCACGCTCGCGGTCAGGGTCACCCGCCCCGCGGCGTGGCCCGGGCGCAGGTAGAAGTCGGTTCCCGGGGTGACGGCTCCGTCGATCACGGCGCCGTCGGCGTCGACGACGGTTCCGGCCGAAACCGACAGTGCCGCGCGGTCGGTCGCGTCGAGGCGGAAAGGCCCGAGCACTCCGGCGTCGAGGACCGCCCGCTCGGAATCCAGTACGGGCACCACGGTCGCCCGGCGCGCGGCGGCAGCCCCGGCGAGCAGGTATTGATAGAGGGCGACCACGCGTTGGGCGTTGCGGTAGTGCCCGGAACCGTTGAGCCAGAACGTGACCGACGCGACCTCGACGGTCGCCGCGGCGACGATGTGCAGCCGATAAAAGCGGTAGCCCTGATGACGACGACCCGGGCGCGTCGCGGCCGTGGTGCTGCCGATGCCGAGGGCCTTGCGGTAACTGCCTTGTCCCGCATCGATATTGAGCCCGGATGCGGCGACGTCGCGCCACTCGATCCCGTCAGCCGATTTCTGCAGCAGCAGCGAGACGGGCGAATCGGCGGCCAATTCGACGGTGTATCCGCCCAATTGCGGATCGCCGTCGAATTCGAACACGATGGCGCCGGGCTCGCGGCGTTGCGCCACAGGCACATTCAACGGACGGGTGTCCAAATCCAGTCCGTTGGTGAAGTGCCAGATGGCGGCCTGGGTGGCGGCGATCGCCTCGTGCTCGGCCAGATGCGCGCCGAGCCGCCGCCCGGCCGCGCGCAGCCGACGACTCAATTCGGCCGTGCCCAGGGTCGGATACGAATTGCGGATGATCCAGTCGACCTCGGCCTCATGGGTCCGCGCCGCCAGGTTCGGCACCGCCGACCAGTTCGCCGGCCGGTAGCGCGACGGTGTCGTCGGCGCCACCCCGGTGAAGTCCACCGAGTAGGCATCGATGTTCGGGTTGAGCCTGATCAGATCGGTACGTGCGGTGGAGCCGTCGGCGAACACGATGGTGTCGACCGTCGGCGAATACGTACCGCCGCGGTATCGCGTCATCCGGGCGATCTCGACGTCGCGGGCACGCACGCGGCGTCGCACGGCAACAGGGGTCGAGATGGGAGCAAGTACAGGCAGAACAGGCATTGCGGGTTGGCTTTCTGGTGGCTGAGAAAAGCGCGAATCGACGCACCGCCAGATAGGGGCGGGCCTGAAACGCGGGGGCCGGCGTCAGAAAATCAACAACAACAACAGAGCACGACGAAGGCGCGCGCCATACCAGAGCGCATCGATCCGTCGTGAGCCATGCCCACACCATACGGCACACACGGCTTAATGCCCAGTTCACATCGGCGTGACAGGTTTGAATCGGTTTGCGCGCTAACCCTGTCGAAAGCGGTGACAGGCCGTATCGTTGCCGCCGCACCCGCACTTCAGACCAGTCGGAGGGGCCACATGACGTCGGCACAGAACGAATCCCAGGCGCTTGGCGATCTCGCCGCACGGCAGCTTGCCAACGCGACCAAGACAGTTCCGCAGCTATCGACAATCACGCCGCGGTTCCTGCTGCATCTGCTCAGCTGGGTGCCTGTGGAGGCCGGCGTCTACCGGGTGAACCGGGTGGTCAATCCCGAGCAGGTGGCGATCCACGCCGAAGAGGGCACCGGCACCGAGGAGCCCCTGCCCGAGACCTATGTCGACTACGAGACCAGCCCGCGGGAGTACACGCTGCGCTCGATCTCGACGCTGCTCGACGTGCACACCCGGGTGTCGGACCTCTACTCCAGCCCGCACGATCAGGTGGCCCAGCAGCTGCGCCTGACCATCGAGACCATCAAGGAACGCCAGGAGCACGAGCTGGTCAACAACCCCGAATACGGGTTGCTGTCCCAGGTGACTCCTGAGCAGACCATCCAGACCCTGCGTGGCACCCCGACGCCCGACGACCTGGACTCGCTGATCACCAAGGTGTGGAAGACCCCGGCGTTCTTCCTGACCAATCCGCTGGGTGTGGCCGCGTTCGGCCGGGAGGCCACCCGCCGGGGTGTGCCGCCGCCAGTGGTCAGCCTGTTCGGCGCCCAGTTCATCACGTGGCGCGGCATCCCGATCGTGCCGTCGGACAAGGTCCCGGTCGAAGACGGCAAGACCAAGTTCATCCTGGTGCGCACCGGTGAGGAGCGCCAAGGCGTGGTGGGCCTGTTCCAGCCCGGGCTGGTCGGCGAGCAGGCCCCGGGCCTGTCGGTGCGTTTCACCGGCATCAACCGGTCGGCGATCGCGTCCTATCTGGTGACGCTGTATTCGTCACTGGCGGTGCTCACCGACGACGCGCTGGCGGTCCTCGAGGACGTCGGAGTGGACCATTTCCATGAGTACGAGTGAATATCGGGGCGAGCGAAGCGACGGGAAAGAGTATCGGTCGATAGACGCGGAAAGCGACCTGCCGATCAGCGCGGCCGAGTTGGCCGTGCTGGCGACGCAGCTCTACGCCACGACCATCCGGCCCGGTCCGGACAGCCCGCCGGCGACCACCCAGGTGGCGCCGCGCGGGGTGGCCCCGGATGCTACGGCGGCGTCGTCGGCAGGCAGCACCGCGGCCGGTCTGGCGCATCCGGCCACTCCCCCGGCTTTCGTCTCGGTGCCTGACGTTCTTCTACAGGCGCCGACTTCACCTGAACCCGAAGGCATTCCGGGTGTCGTCCCGGTCGCGCCTCGCGGGAGTGCGGCCAGCCCGGTCGCCCCCATCGGCGGACTGGAGGCCTTCGCAGTACCGACGGGCCTGGTCTCGACGGTGCCTGGGGTGCTGGCCGGTGGCCCGCCATCGGCGCCACCGTCGCCCACACATTCCCCGTCGCTGCGCTCGCCCCAGGGACGTGGATCCGCTCCCGTCTGGCCGGGCGCCGTGCCCACGGTGCCGGATCTGCGCTGGGCGGGTTCGCCCGCGCCGTCCGACGACGCCGCGGGCTATTACTTCCTGCAGACGCCGACGGCACCCGCGGAGCCGACCCCGGCATTACCCGACAATCACGAGATCTTCGACGTCAACGCGATCCGTGCCGACTTCCCGATCCTGCGGGAGACAGTCAACGGCAAGCCGTTGATCTGGTTCGACAACGCGGCGACCACCCAGAAGCCACAGTCGGTGATCGATCGGCTGGCGTACTTCTACGCCCACGAGAACTCCAACATCCACCGGGCCGCGCATGAATTGGCGGCCCGGGCAACCGACGCCTACGAGGATGCCCGCGAGGCGGTGCGGCGGTTCATCGGCGCGTCGAAGGCCGAGGAGATCATCTTCGTCCGCGGCACCACCGAGGCCATCAACCTGGTGGCCTACGCCTGGGGCGGCAAACACCTGGGGCCGGGCGACGAGATCGTCATCACCCACCTGGAGCATCACGCCAATATCGTTCCGTGGCAGCTCATTTCGCAACAGACCGGCGCGGTCCTGAAGGTGGCGCCGGTGGACGATGCGGGCAATCTACTGTTGAGCGAATTCGAGGATCTGCTCGGTCCACGAACGAAACTGGTTGCTGCGACCCAGGTTTCGAATGCGCTGGGCACCGTCACTCCGGTCAAGACGATCGTCGAACTCGGTCACCGGTACGGCGCGCGTGTGCTCATCGACGGTGCGCAGTCGATCCCGCACATCGCGATCGACGTGGCGGAGACCGGGGCCGATTTCTTTGTGTTCTCCGGTCACAAGATCTACGGGCCGACCGGTATCGGGGCGCTCTACGGACGTGAGGACGCGCTGGCCGAAACCCCGCCGTGGCAGGGTGGCGGGAACATGATCGCCGACGTCACCCTGGAACGCTCGCTGTATCAGGGGCCGCCGAACAAGTTCGAGGCCGGCACCGGCAACATCGCCGACGCGGTCGGGCTCGGTGAAGCGCTGCGCTACGTCGAGCGGGTCGGTATCGACCGCATCGCCGCCTACGA
Organism: Mycolicibacterium brisbanense; assembly: GCF_001570425.1. Lineage (GTDB taxonomy): Bacteria > Actinomycetota > Actinomycetes > Mycobacteriales > Mycobacteriaceae > Mycobacterium > Mycobacterium brisbanense. Next base: position 78,484 of record NZ_BCSX01000003.1, on the reverse strand, counting down.
ACACGCGCTGCTGGAGTACGCCACCCCGCGCCTGGCGGCCATCCCGGGGGTGCGTCTGGTGGGCACGGCCGACGAGAAGGCCAGCGTGCTGTCCTTCGTGCTGGCCGGGCATGAGCCGCTCGAGGTCGGCAAGGCGCTCAATGCCGAGGGTATCGCCGTGCGCGCCGGGCATCACTGCGCCCAACCGATCCTGCGCAGGCTCGGGCTGGAGGCCACGGTGCGCCCATCGTTCGCGTTCTACAACACCTTCGAGGAGATCGACGTGTTCATCGACGCGGTCCGCCGGATCGCCGAGGGCTCACCCTAGCCTCGCAAGCAGTCCCCGCAAGCGGGAACGGCCCCAGCAAACTTGCCCCAAATCCCTTGATTTGGGGCAAGTTTGCGTCTGCTCGGCCAAAGTAGTAATCACGCTGCGCCGATATGTGGGATCGATGGGCGCCCCAGACCATGATTCCGGGTATGCGATACACCGGATATCCGACGGCCGACCCGTCCCGGAAGGTCATCGACACCGCGATCGGCATTCTGGTCGGTCTGCGTGGGTGCTCGCCGGACGACGCGTTCGTCGAGCTGTCGCGGGTGGTGCGGCAGACAGGCATCGGCTTGGGCAGTATCGCGGCAGGTCTGGTGGCGGTCGCGACCGCCTCCACCTGCGCCGAGAATGCCGAAGCGTTCGCAATCTGGGGTGAGCTGATCGCGCGTAGCCGGTTCGCCACACTCGCATGCTCGTCGTAGCACGAGATCCAAAGCGGCTGCAGTGCAAGCGATCCGCTTGCGGTCACCGTGAACGTAAGCATTCTCACGCGGTCGAGTACCCGCTAGAACAGTGATGATGTCCGATCTTCTGCTCCGCGCGCCGAGCGCATCCAATGTCGCCGCGCGGGTGCGCCTCCGCGCCGCGACCACGGCACATCGCGTCTCCCTGGACGTCGATTCGTCGATCGACGCCGTCACCGCAGCAGCAATCCAAAGCCTATGGCGCACCGTGGGCCAACCGGGAACTGGGGCCCGCGTGTCAGTGGGGCGTTCCGACATTGCGAACTCGTCGGTAGTCGCGGCATTCGAGGCGCGCGCCTGGGCAGATCTGGTGCTGAGTTCATTTGCCCGCGAGACGAACCTGCTGATTCCGAGTACCAGATTTCTGATCGCCGGCACCGGCCATGTCGCAGATGCCCTGGCCGCCGCGATCATCCGGTTCGGCGGCCGCATCCAACTGACCGCAGACGAACCGGTCGGGCTGTTGGACATTGCCATCAGGCACGCCGCGCCATCGCACCGGATTACCGAATCGCCTTTCATACCAGCTGATGTCGACGTCGTGGTAGCGACCGGAGTCGGCCATCCCGAGTTGACGCCGGATGCGGTGGCTGCAGGAGTGCGCCCGCTGCTGGTGGTGGATGCGGGGACTCACGCCACTTTTCACCCCGATAGCGTCACTGCCGCCTGGGCTGTGCGCGGATTGGGCCACTTCGAGGGACCGCGGCCGATCGTCGTGGTGCCACGTGTGGAAACGGACGCCCTGCACCACACCACAGCAGAAATCCGCGCGGCATACGCCGTACTGCTGGCCACGGTGGGAGCGCAGCATGCCGATATCGCGCTGGCCGAAGTACTGCAACCGTGACGGCCTCGGTGCACGAACCTGCGGTGTGGACGTCGGGACAGGAGAAGATCGACTGGGCGCGGCGATTCATGCCGGTCACAGCCGCGCTGAGTGCACAACTGCGTGCCAGTGGAGTCGTCGCAGGGCGTCGGATCGGCTTGTCACTCGTGCTGGAGCCCAAGACCGCCAACCTGGCGCTGAGCCTCGCAGCCGCGGGCGCGGACGTGTCGGTGGTCTGCGACGGCGCATGCACCCGTGACGACGTCGCCGCCGCCCTGCGCCAGGCCGGCATCGCGGTCTTCGCGCAGGCCGACGCTGACCGGGACATCGACCGACGGCTGGCGCTGGAGTTTCTGGACCGAGGTCTCGACATCCTGGTCGACGATGGTTCGAGCGTGATCCGGCTCGCTCACGCCGAACGCGCCGACCTTCTCGGCACCCTCATCGGTGCGTCAGAGGAGACCACCAGCGGACTCTGGCCCCTGCAGGCCATGTCACAGCAGGGCCGGCTACGGATCCCGGTCATCGCAGCGAATGACGCACGCTGCAAGACACTGTTCGACAACGGATACGGCACCGGCCAGTCGACCGTCCTGACCATCGTCGATCTGCTGGGCACCGCGTTGACCGCCAAGCCGGTCGCGGTGGCCGGATACGGTTACGTGGGTCGGGGCGTCGCGCGCGCGGTGAGCGCTCTGGGCGCGAGGGTCACGGTCGCCGAGCATGACCCGGTCAAGGCCTTGGAGGCGTTGCACGCCGGTTTCGCCGTGGCACCCCTGACTGAGGCCGCCGCGGCGGCCGACCTGCTGATTTCGGCGACCGGGGTGGCCCACACCGTCGATCTCGAGCACCTGCTGTCGCTTCCCGACGGCGCGGCCGTGGCCGTAGCCGGTGGCGTCGATCAGGAGATCGCCATCGACGCCGTCGTCGCCGCGGGCGCCCGACGGCGCACCGTCGGTCGTCGTGTCGAGGCGTTCGATCTGCCCAACGGGCGTTCGATTCTCATCCTCGATGACGGCAATTGCATCAACTGCACTGCCGGAGAAGGCAATCCGATCGAAATCATGGACCTCTCGTTCGGGGTGCAGCTGCTGGCAATCGAACTCCTGGCCACGTCCGGGACAGAACTGCCGCCCGGTGTCCATCCGCTGCCCGAGTCGGCGGACACCCGAGTGGCACAGGCCAAGCTCGACAGCCTCGGGGTACGCATCGACGGGCCAGGTGAGCACCGGTGACCGCGCTCGCGACCATGCAGGACGTCACCGTCACCTACCGCGCGGCCAAGCGGCCGGCGATCAGCGGTGTGAACCTGGCGGTGCATCCCGGTGATCTGATCCTGCTCGCCGGACCCTCGGGATGCGGAAAGAGCACGGTGATGCGCGCGCTCAACGGTCTTGTCCCCCATTCCTACCGCGTCGATATCACCGGATCGATCCTGGTGGACGGGGTGGACACCGTCACCTCGTCCATCCGCGATATCGCCGAGTCGGTAGGGACGCTGCTGCAGAACCCCGCCAAGCAGGTGGTCGGGCATTCAGTGCTCGCCGACATCGCCTTTGGGCTGGAGAATCGCGGACTACCGGCCACGCAGATCCTGGACCGCGTGCACGCGGTGGCCGACACTCTGCAGATAGACGACGACCTGCTCGGAGTCTCCACCCACGAATTGTCCGGAGGCCAGCTGCAATTGGTGGCATTCGCCGGCATCCTGGTGCTACGGCCGCGGTTGATCATCGCAGACGAACCATTGGCCAATCTCGATCCGGACGCCGCAGTGCGGGTACTGCGCGCACTACGCCGGCATGTCGACGACGGTGGTGCAGCGATGGTCATAGAGCACCGGGTCGGTGATGTGGTCCCGATGGCACCGAACCGAGTGCTGCATCTGGACCACGGACGCGTCACATACTCGGGCGATCTGGAGGGTTTTCTCCGGGTCGCCGACCCCGACGCCGTCAACTTGCCGTTCGACGCCCTGGTCACGCGTGCGGCCGAGCTGTCGACACAGCGGACGGCGGCCCCGGCCGCACCGGGTCCCTCGCTGCTGCGGTACGAGGATGCGTCCATCGGTTATGCCGGGACGCCGGTACTGGGCGCGGTCAACGCCGATCTGCTTGCGCGGCAACACATTGCGGTGCTGGGCCGCAATGGTGCGGGCAAATCGACATTGCTGCGTGCCGCAGTCGGCCTGGTAGAAGTGCTCGACGGCCGCGTCAGCATTGCCGGCCGCGAGGTCGCCGACTACCGCGCCGCCGGGCTGACGGCATTGTGCGGCTATCTGTTCCAGAATCCGGCTCAGGCGCTCTTCGCCGGGACCGTCGCCGACGAGCTGGCGTTCGGCCCCCGCAACCTCGGCTTCGACGAATCGGAAATCGAGGCGGTGTCTGCCGAGGCTCTCGCGACAGTCGGCCTCTCCGACATCCCCGATATCTGGGACCGCTCTCCGCGAACGCTGTCGTTCGGCGAGCAACGGCGCCTGGCACTGGCATTGGCACTGACGCTGCGGCCGCGGTCGTTGATCTTGGACGAACCGACCGCGGGCCAGGACGAGCGGTCCGCCAACCATTTCCTCGACGCCATCTGGGCGCTGCCGGACATTCAGAGCATTTACTTCATCACCCATGACGTCGACCTGGCGCTGTGGCGCTCCGACCGGATCATCGTCGTCGACGACGGCAGGCTGATTGCCGACGGACCCCCGCGCCAGATCGTCGAGGACATCGGTCTGTGGCATGACGACACCGCGCCGGCCACTGGGCGCGCGGTATTGCGGGAGACCGACTACGTTCGCGCCGCACGGTCGATATCCATTGGTGCAGAGGTCATTCCACCTCCGCACGAACTAGCCCGCCAACTCAGCCGCACGGTAGCGGCGCCCAGATAACAGAGGAACCAAGATGACCGCAACCCGTGCCGCGCAGAAACCTTGGGCCGTCACATCACGCACCGTGGTGTTCGGCGCAGTCGGAGCCGCGCTCTACGGCGTGCTCGGCGTGTTCAGCTTCATCATCCCCGGCACCGCAAACGTGTCGCTGCGCCCCGCGCTTGCGATCATCCCGTTCGTCGGCATCCGCTTCGGCCCCATCGCCGGATTCTTCACCGGTGTCGTCGGCAACGCCATCGTCGACCAAATCCAGGGATTCGGCTTCCTCACATACTGGAACTGGAGCCTGGCCAACGGTCTGGTGGGCTTGATCGCGGGCCTCATCGCCAACTACTACCCGCAACCGGATTCGCAGTCGCGACAGGTTGTCCGGGCCGCCATCATCTCGGTGATCGCCATCGTCGTCGGCCTCGCGTTCACCGTGACCGACATCTTCCTCGGCAATACGTTCGGGTACTGGCTGACCGCGGCCTATCTGCCGGCGATCCTGAACACAGCACTGGTTTCGGTGATCCTGGTCCCAGTACTCGACCGGGCCTGGCAGCCTCTGGCCAATCGCGCCGGCCGATAGTGGAAACCATTCGATATCTCGCGGCAAATTCGTTCCTGGGGCGCCGCGATCCACGGGTGCTGATCCTGGTCAGCGCACTGACCATCGTGGTCGTCGCACAAATCCAGGACGTCCGGCTGATGGCCATCGCGGCCCTGCTGGCTCTGGCCTACTACCTCTCGGCCGGCATTCCGTTCGGCGAGGTGCGCACCAACTGGTTGTTCGTCGGTGTGTTCGTGCTGCTGCTGGCCGGAGTGAACGGGGTGATCGCCGGTGCAGGGCAATACGCCGGTGTCGCAGCCGAACTCTTCACGATCCCCGGTATCGGTGTCGTGGTCTCGACCGCGACCGTGTCATACACGGTGACGATGCTGCTTCGATTCCTGGCGATCGCGGCGACGGGTTTCCCGCTGTCCTTCGCGGTCCGGCCTGGCGACCTTTCGGTGGCCTTCGCTCGCCTGGGAATGCCGTCGAGATTCGCCTACGGTATCGACCTGACATTCCGGTTCATCCCGACACTGGCGGCCAATCTCCGGGAAACCATTGCGGCACAACGGCTACGGGGTTACGAGACAGGACATACCCGCAATCCGGCACGCCGGATCAGCCGACTGCGGCCGCTCGTCGTTCCCGTCACGGTCAGCGCCTTCGTCGACGCCGAGGATGTCGCGGATGCACTGGACCTGCGAGGGTTTGGATCTCAGCGCCGCACGTGGTTGCGCACGCTACGGTTGAACGGCACCGACATGGCACTCATCGGGTTCTGCACAGCGGCGACCGTCACCGCGACGGTCGCCTCGGTGACCGGCCACATGCCCGGATTGTGGGTCGGATGACCGGTACTCGGGTCCACACCGCGCCGTGGGTCCTCACCGGTGCGCGCGCCATCCGTCACGGCGCAGTGGCCGTCACCGGTTCGCGGATCGTCGCAGTTGGCAGCGTGGATGAATTGCACCGTGCCGGCGAGGTTGTCGAATGGTCAGGCACCTTGATCCCCGGCCTGGTCAACGCCCACACCCATCTGCAGTACACCCACATGGCTGAGCTCGGGCAGGGCAGCTACGACAGTTTCGAAGCATGGTCGACGGCCTTCGAAGCGGAGTATTCGCGCCGTGGCGACTGGCGTGCGTCAGCAGAACTGGGACTGGAAACCGCGATCCGCAGCGGCACCACCGCGATCGGCGATGTCGTGACGCATGCCGAAGCACTCAATGTGCTGTCTGCCGGCCGGATGCACGGGATCGCTTACTGGGAGGTGATGGCGTGGCATGACACCGACTGGTCGGAGCGCGGCCGGCAAGAGACGCTCGCGGTGTTGGCGCAGGCCACCGGAGCGGTCGGGTTGTCGCCGCACGCACCGTATTCCCTCGACACCGGAGTACTCGACGATCTGGGCAAGCTGGCCCGAGAGCTCGGATTGCGCAGCCACGTCCACGTCGCCGAATCGTCTGCCGAGCACGACTACATCGCCGGCGGTGCGGGACCGCTCGCCGAGCAATGGCGGGCCTGGGGACACGGTGAGTTCGCCTTGTTACGTGGCGGCGGCGCCGCGGTCCGTCCGGTGATCTACGCCGACACCCTCGGGGTGCTGGGCACGCACACCCACATCGCCCACGGTATCTACGTCGACGCCGACGACCGCGCCAGATTGCGGGACACATGCACCGTGGTGGCTCTGTGCCCACGTTCCAACGCGGTCCTCGGCTTGGACGCCGCACCTGTTGCGGCCTACCTGCGGGAAGGCAATCCAATTGCGGTCGGCACCGATTCGCTGTCGTCGAGCCCGTCGCTAGATGTGCTGGCCGATGCCGCGGCGCTGCACCGCATCGCCCGGGACCAGGGTTACACCGCGCCCGATCTGCATGCGCGGCTCTTCACCGCAGCGACGGCCGGGGGCGCGGCCGCGATGGGGCTGGGTGACCAGATCGGCACCCTGACCGCCGGGAAGCTCGCGGATATCACCGTTCTCGGCATCGAGGAGTCCACCGCGGCCGATACCCTGGCTGCCATCGTCGAGGCGGGCGCAGGCTCGGCCGTCGCCACGATCATCGACGGCGAGATTCGCTTTGAGCGCGCGGCGGTGTCGGCACAGCGATGAACCGGGGACTGTTATGAGCCCCGAGGTACGGCTCTTGCAGTCCGATCCCGATCTGCACGGCTAGCGCAGCCGCCGATCCCGACGGTCAAGAGGCCTGTCGGTTCGCGACCGTTGCGACCAGCCAGGCCTCGCCGTCGCCCTCGCCCGCCGCGATCACCTCGAGATCGGCGAACGCGGCGGTCAGTTCTCCGGGCCTGGCGCGGAACGGGCCCGGTGCGCCGCCGACCTCGCTGAGCACGCTGATGGCGAGCAGTCCGCCCGGTGCCAAGCGGTCGACGAGAGCGCGGTCGAGTCTGGCGTCGCGGAACCGATGACAGAAGATGACGTCGACAGGCGGACCTGCGGGCAGGCCGTCATCCAGGTCGACCACGTCGAATCGACATCGGTCGGCGACCCCGAGCCGCCGCGCCTCGTTGCGGGCAGTCGCGATGGCCACTGGTGACACGTCGACACCGAGAACGTGCAGACCGTGTTGCGCAAGCCAGATGGACACTGCGCCCTGTCCGCAAGCGATGTCGAGCGCGCTGCCCGTCACCGGGAATTCGGCGACATGGGCGGCGAAGACCGGCGGAAGACCGCTCTCGGGGTCCGCCGCCGACATGGCGTGCCGAGCGTCCCAGCGCACCCGGTCCTGCTCGCTCACCCGCGATACCTTACGAAGTGCACCGGGCCGGGAATAGTGGTGCCACCCGCGGAGGTTTGCCTTCTCATGCGAGCCATCGTTTACGATCCGCAGGCGCCGGCAAAGCTTCGATTCGATGACGTGACCGAGCCGGCGGTCGCCGACTCGCAGGCACTGATCGACGTGCACGCCATCGCCTTGAACTTCGGGGAACTGCACTTCATCGAACAGATGCGCCGGCCCGGTGAAGTACCCGGTTGGGACACCGCGGGCGTCGTGACCCGGGCGGCCCCCGACGGGTCGGGTCCGCCGGAAGGCACCCGCGTGGTCGGGTTCAGCGGTGAGGCCGGTTGGGCCGAACGCCGGGCCGTCGCGACGGACAACCTCGCCGAGCTTCCGGAGTTCGTGGAGTTCGATGAGGCGGCGGCGCTGCCCGTCGCCGGGGTGACGGCGCTGCAGGCGCTGCGCGCCCTGGGCCCCGTGGTGGGCCGGCGCGTACTCATCACCGGCGCTTCCGGTGGTGTCGGGCGCTATGCGGTGCAGTTGGCGGCGCGGGCGGGTGCGCACGTGATCGCAGCGGTGGGCAGCCCGGCTCGCGGTGACGGCCTCACCGAACTGGGTGCCGACGAGGTGGTCGTCGGCTTGGACTCGGTGACCGAGCCGGTGTTCGGAGTGCTGGACAACGTCGGTGGCAAGTTACTCGCGCAGGCGTTCAGCCTGGTCGACGACGGTGGTTCGGTGCAGTCCATCGGCATGGCCTCCAACGAACCCACCACCATCGACTTCGAGCAGGAGCGCCGCCGCGGCAAGCGGAAACGCTTGGAGCCGTTCACTGTTCGCGCACCGTTTCAAGCCGACCTGCAGTACCTGCTGACCTTGCTGGCCGACGGCGAACTCGACCCACAGATCGGCCTGCGTGATTCGTGGGACAACATCTCGGCCGCGGCCGAGGCCCTTTTGGGTCGCAAGGTCGCCGGTAAAGCGGTACTGCGAGTGCAGTTCTGACTCAGTTGCCCTGTCCGCCGCGGCCGAGCGAGGACAGGTCGGCTACCGGATCGGTGCCGTTGACGAACCAGTCCCCGAGGATCCGTGCCTTGTAGACCACCGGATTGTGGGATGCGAGAGTGCGCGCGTTGCGCCAGTGCCGATCCAGGCCGAGTTGTTCGGAAACGCCTGACGCACCGAGTGCGTCGAAGACGTGCGTGGTGGCCCGCTGCGCCGCGCCGACGATGACCAGTTGAGCCTGGGTGACTGCGACTTCGGCGTCGATCAACAATTCTCGGGCGTGGTCGTCACTGCCGGCCAACCGGCCGGCGACGATACGGTCCAGCGAACGCGCGCTCTGGCCCAGCGCGGCCTCGGCGGCGAATGCCTCCGCCGACAGTTCCCCGATCACCTGCAACAGCTGCGGATCGGCGGCGGGCACCTCGGCGAGGCCCTGCGGGTAATTTCGGCTGCGCTGCTTGAGCGCGGCTGTGCCGTCGCGCTGCACGGCCCGGGTGATCCCGGTGAGCACCGCAAGCATCGCGATTTGATAGAAGTGCGCCTGATACGTGAACCGCTCGGTGGCGGGAAACACGTTGCCCCGCTCGGCGCGCGCCCCGTCATAGCGCGCCGAACCGCTGGCGGTGGTGCGCTGGCCGAACCCGCGCCAGTCGTCGACGAGCGTGACGCCCGGATCGTCGGCGCGGACCAGCGCAGTCCACAGTTGCCCGTCGTCACCGCGGCCCAGGACGTCGAGCCAGTCTGCGTACAAGCTGCCCGTGGCATAGTATTTCGCACCGTTGACCACCCAGTGCCCGTTCTCCGGGGTGACCGTGGTGAGCAGGTTCGCCAGGGTGACGTTGTTGGCCTCGGTCCAGCCGCCGCCGACGAACTCACCGGCGAGGAAGCGTTTGATCCACGTGCCGTTGTCCTCGGACACCGGCGCGTTGAGCCGGTCCTCGACGAACGCGAGGTGGTTGCGCCAGATGTGCGCGATGTTGGCGTCGGCCTCCCCCAGTTCGGCGAGCAGCAGGAATGTCTGCTCCAGTGACGCGCCGAAGCCGCCCTGCTCGGCCGGGATTCGCAGCGTGCCGAACCCGGCCTCGCCGAGCCAGCGCACCTGCTCATGCGGGAATTCGCGGTTGGCCTCGCGCTGTGCGTTGCCTTCGGCGATCCGGTCGAAGATCGGCCGGAACACCGATCTGAGCTCGGCGTCGTACCCGGTCGGTCGTTTGAGATACGTTGTGGCTCTTGTCATCATGCCCTCCCCGTGGCATCGATTCGATAGGCGTAGGAATCTTGCACCGCCACGTAACCCAACCTGCGATACAGCAGGTGAGCCTTGCTGGCGTTGTTGATGTCGGTGCCCAGCGACGCCGCGGTCAACCCGCGCCGCAGTGCCGCCAGCCAGATCTTGCGCAGCAGCAGTTCAGCGGTGCCACGCTGGCGCCGCTCCCGCCGCACCCCGATGTAATCGGTATGGGCACTGCGTTTCTCGTCGGCCCCGACACCGACGGTGTAGGTCGAGCCGAGCACATAACCGACCACTTCCCCGTCATCGTCGACCGCCGCGATGCTGAAATCAGGTGTGAATGACCGGCTTTCGAGATGATGGTGCCAGCGTTGCGGCGTCTTCGACATGTTGCCGAAATGCTCGCTGAAGGTGTCGTACTGCAACTGCCTGACCTGCTCGCCGAAACCGCCATCGATGACCTCGGGCCACGACAGTACGGTCAGGCCATCGATACGCGCCGCACCGAGTTCCTCGGGGTCCTCGCCGAGCAGTGACTTGCGGGTGCTGATGAACTGCCGCTCCACCCGCGCGCCGTGGTCGGCCAGTGCGGCAATCGCCGCGGGCTGGTCGGCGCCGATGTAGGTGCGTAGGTACGCGTCCGGCACGGCGACGCGGCGGAAGCGGTCGACGATGGCAGCGACCACCCCGTCGACCGCTTCTCGCGCCACGTCCGGATGAAAGACGAAGTCTGCGAGCACTTCCAGTTCCACCCCGTCGGGCCGGTGCAGCACTGCGTAGCCCAGCACCGTGCCGGCCCCGCTACGCAGGACGAGCGCGGCGCCCGGGTATGCGCCATCGAGTTGCTCGGCCACGTCGCGGGAATCAGCGGCGAACTTGCGTCCGCCCAATCCGGGTGTGGTGGCGAGGAAGTCGGCGATCAGCGGCAGGTCCGGCGAGGTGATCTCCGCAGTCGTCACGCTCCGCAACGGGCCGTGGTCGATGATCGTCACGGTGCCACCGGGTCCTGCTGCCGGTCGGAGTCGTCGTCACCGCGCTGCTCCTGCAGCACACCGAGGATGCCTTCGTCGGTGAGCCGCTGCTGCTCGGCCTCCGACAGCGTCTGGATGGTGCCGACCCGCTGAGCCACCTCGGGCCTGGTCCGCTTGAGGTACCAGTACCACGCCAGGCCGGCCAGCAGGATCGCGCCGAAGACGAAAGGCAGGATGTTGAAAGGGAATTCGGGCACAGGGTAGAAGTTGCTGAAGATCACGTAACCGATGCCGACGGTCGCGGCCACCGAAACGCCGAGCCGCAGCGGCGTGAGGGCGTTGATCTTGCGCAGCCAGATCGGGGTGGCGATCACGACCAGCAGGTAGCTGGTCAGGAATCCCCAGTTGGAGACGTAGCCGCCGTAGACGTCGAACACCAGCCGGCCCGCCGAACTGAAAGTCGCGACCGCCGAGAAGATCAGCGCCAGGATGCCGACGAACACCACCCCGGTCCACGGTGTCTTGTGCGACGGGTGCACCTTCGCGAACACCTTGGGCAGCGCGCCTTCGTGGGCGAACGTGAACAGTGAGCGTGCCGCGGCGGTCGTGACGGCCGTGACGAACACGATGAAGGCCACCGAAACCGTGGCGCTCACAACCTGATTCACCCATGACACGCCGACCGCGCCTGCGAGCTGCGGCAGTACTGCCTTGTCACCGTCGATCTCGCCGAAATGCAGGATCTGTGGGTAGGTCGCGAAGATGTAGAGCACGCCGAGCAGCAGCACGACCCGCAGCAGCGAGCGCGCGATGCTGCGATGGGCGTCCTTGGCCTCCGCGCCCAGCGATGCGACACTCTCGAACCCGGCGTAGGAGCCCACCGCGGTGACCGCAGCGATAAACGTTGTGCTGGAGCCGAGGTGAGACGGGTTGAGCTGATCCCAGTCCACGTGGAAGCCGTAGCCGATGTAGGAGGCGACGATGATCACCAGGATGGACGCGATGGCGAGAAGTTCAAATGCCAGTTCGTACTTCGCGGTCAGTGACACACCCCGGTAGGGCAGGTACACCGCCACGGCTACCACCACGAGCACCAGCAAGAGCCGGAACCACGCGGCCTGCGACCCGAGCCCGATGGACTCGAGGAACGCGTCGAGGTACAGCACGCCGCCGAGCGTGCCCGTGGTGGCGAAGCCGATGTATCCGAACAGCAGGCTGAATCCGGCGGCGTAAGCGAAGCCCGGGCCCAGACCGTTACCGGTATAGGTGCCAAGCGATCCCGACGAGACAGTTCGCTTGGCCTGGAAGCTGATCGTCGTGGCGACCAGGATGACGATCACCAGACCGACGACCGCCGCCCAGGCGGCGCCCTTGCCCGCCGCGACGAACAGGGAGAACGGCACGGTGGCGAGTGCGACGCTGGGAGCCGCCGCGGCCAGGCCCTGCGCGAATACGCCCCAGGCACCGAGCGCGTCGGATTCCAGGCCGGTCGATTCGGCGGCCGTCAGACTCCGGCCCCCGACGGTGACGGATGGCTCTTCTTCGACTGTGGTCATGATGCATACCTTTCTGTCGTAACTGACAGGGGCACAATGAATTAGGTGGTCATGACGATGCCGCAACATCGGCGTCGGCGTCAGTTATCGAATCGACGGGATTCTTTTGCCAACCGGAAACCGGCGCCGGGATGGTCCGGCGGCAGCACGGCCGAATCGCCGCCGAACAGACGCTGCCGCAAGGTGGTCGGGGCGTCCGGTGTCCTGGCCCGGCCACGCCGCCGCAGCTCCGGTATCAGATGCTCGGCGACGTCGGCGAAACTGCCCGGGGTGACGTGGTATGCGATGTTGAACCCGTCGACCCCGGTGCGCTCGGCGTAGGCCTCCAGTTCGTCGGCGACCGTCGCGGCCGACCCGACGAACAGTTGCCCGCCGAAACCTCCGAGCCCCCCGACGTAGTCGCGCAGCGTGATTCGGCTGTCCCCGACCGCGGCGAGAATCGAGCGGCTGGCGTCGGTGTCGAACTGCTCGATGGGCCGGTCCACCCCGTAGGTGGACCAGTCGACACCACTGAGCGCCGAGAGCAGCACCAGTCCGGCGTCCAGGTCGTGGTAGCGGGTCAGTTCATCAGCCTTGGCCCTGGCCGCTGAATCCGTGGTGTCGGTGACGATTTCGATTGAGGTCAAGAACTTGATCGCGTCGGGGTTGCGGCCGTGGGCCGCCGCACGACGGCGAACATCGTCGATGTTGGCGCGCAACACCTCGGGACGCGGATCGCTGGCGAACACCAACTCGGCGTTGCGCGCCGCGAATTCCCGTCCGGCCGGCGATGTTCCGGCCTGGAACAACACCGGCGTGCGTTGCGGCGACGGCTCAACCAGATGCGCACCCGGAACCGAAAAATAGGTGCCCTCGTGCGCGATACCGTGCACTTTGGTGGCATCGGTGTAGATACCGGCCTCCCGGTCCCGTACGACCGCGCCATCCTCCCAGGAGCCTTCCCACAGCTTGTAGGTCACCTCCAGGAATTCCTGGGCCATGGCGTAGCGCTCGTCGTGCGCGATCTGCCGGTCGCGGCCGATGATGTTGCGCGCGGCACTGTCCAGGAGCGACGTGACGACGTTCCAGCCGATACGGCCGCCGGTCAGATGATCGAGCGTGCTGAACTTGCGCGCCAGCAGATACGGACTCTCGTAGGTGGTGGACACGGTGATGCCGAATCCGAGATGCGTTGTCGCGGCTGCCATCGCCGAAACCGCCAGCAGCGGATCGGTCACCGGCGTCTGTACGGCACGCGTCAGCGCTGCCGCCGCGTCACCGCCGTACACGTCGAGCTGGCCGACCGCGTCGGCGACGAACAGGGCGTCGAATCCGCCGGTGTCGAGGAGTTTTGCCAGTTCCACCCAGTACCGGATGTCGGTGTAGCGGGCGGTCTGATCGAGTGGGTGACGCCACAACCCGAAGTTGCCGTGCGACACCGTCGACATCGTGAACGCCGCCAGTACGAAGGGATCTCGTGTTGTGGTCATCGGAGGGGTACCTCCAGGCCCAGGTGCGAGCGCAACGTCGTCCCGGCGTATTCGTGGCGGAACAGACCACGTTTGCGCAGCACCGGCACCACCTGTTCGACGAACAGCTCGGTCTGCCCGGGCAATCCGGTGTCACGCAGGACGAAGCCGTCGGCGGCCGCCGTACTGAACCACTCCTCGATCTCGTCGGCGATGCGCTCAGGGGTGCCGACCACCGATGCACCCCAACCGTTCACGGTGCGGTACAGGAACTCTCGCACGGTGGGGTTGCCGTCGGCGGCCAGCGCCCGGTAGCCGGCCAGCGCGGTCTGATGGGTCTGGGTGTGCTCGGGGAACGCCGATGCCGGAACCGGACCGTCGAGGTCCGCGTCGGTGACGTCGACGTCGACCTCCAGTAGCCACCCGGCCTGATACTCCGGGCTGAAGTATTGGTATTCCTCATGTTCGGCGCGCTTGGCCTCGTCCTCGGTGGACCCGACCACGTAGCGCAGCGACGGAGTGATCAACGGCGGCCGCGCCCGGCCCTGGCTCGCGGTATGGATCTGGCGGTAGAACTCCTGCGCACGCGCCCGGTTGCCGTGGCTGGTGAAGATGACCTCGGCATGGCGGGCCGCAAACGCCCGCCCGGTCTCCGACGAGCCGGCCTGGAACAGCACGGGCCGGCCCTGCGCCGACCGCGAAGCCCCCAGCGGACCGGTGACGTCGAAGTACCGGCCGTGGTGGTCGGCGCGACGAATCTTGGTGACGTCGTGGAAGATTCCTGCTTCGCGGTCTTCGACGATGGTGTCCTCGCCCCAGCCGTCCCACAGTTTGCGCACCACGTCGAGGGCCTCCTCGGCGATGCGGTACCGCTCGTCGTGGTCGACGACGCCGTTGGCGCTGAAATTGTCGGCCGCGGCCTGCGCGAAGCTGGTGACCAGGTTCCAGCCGGCCCGCCCACCGCTGAGGTGATCGAGTGAGAGCAGTTGCCGGGCAAGGTGATAGGGATGCTGCAGGGTTGCCGATCCGGTGACGACCAGGCCGATGCGCTCGGTCACCGAGGACAGTGCCGCTGTCGCGGTCAGCGGTTCGAAGTCCTCCGGGGTTTTGTACGCCCACGTTGCGGGCGGTCCGTAGTTGAGCCCGTCGGCGAAGAACAGCGCGTCGAAGGTCCCCGCCTCGGCAGTTCGGGCGTGTTCGATCAGGCGGCGTCGCACACCGGCGGTGCTGTTGTCGACGCCGGGATGACGCCAAGGGCCGGCCGAGCGGGTGTTGCCGAAAGCGAGCAGATGCAGTTCTCTGGGCACTGCGCCGACGCTACGGCCGCCGCCGCCGCGGTTGCAGGGTTGCGCTCAGCCAGAAGCCAACTCACGTTTCTCCCGCGAGCAGTCACGCAGGTCCACGAAAACCGGCGTGTCGCGGACTTGCGTGTCTGCTCGCGGGGGAACGGTCAGGTGAGTTCCTCGACGCGGTCCATCATCGCGCGCGCGACGTCGATGGCGACGGTGTCGACATTGGACGGCCTGCCCGATGTCACCGCGTCGCTGTAGAACGCGATCTCGGTCTCGACCAGGCAGTTGGCCCGCACGCCGATGGCACGGGCCACCGGGCTGGTCGACTGGTCTGTGGTGTGGCCGAATTCGACGGTGGCGGCGATCACCGAACCGGTCTCCCGCACGTCGGTGATCGCGTCGGTGTAGTAGCCACCGCGAACCGACTCCCGCACGAGCGTCACCGTCTGGCCCTGACAGTCCTTCCACTGCTTGGCGAACCCGGCGAACAGTGCGTTGGCGTCTGCCACGCTGCCGAGGGCGACGATACCGACGTCGACGGCGAGCACCGCGCCGTCGGACTGGTCGCCCTTCCACTGTGTGCTGGCGGCGCCGGTGACGTCAGCTGATTCGTAGGTGCTGCGCTGCATGGGACTCGACACCGTGACACATTCGTGCGGGGTCGCATCCTGTTCGGTGGCCAGACCATTGGGCAGGTCATCGAGACCACCCGAGATCGGCGGCACATAGTTGTCCTCGGCAAGGGTTTCACCGACGATCTTCTCCACCTGCCCGATGTCGGGCAGCGCCTTTTCGACGGATTGACCGCTCAGCGGGCGCGGAGCCAAGCCGTTGGCGGCCGCCACACGGCCGTCGACGACCTTGGTACACCCCGCCGTCAGCATGACGGCGCACACCAGCAACCCGAGCGCGCCAACCGTTCTCATCGCCTACTCCCGCCGACAGCTATCGTCTCGACCCTACTACGGCAGCGGGGTCAGCAAAGCCTACACAAGGGACTCAAAGACTTTCGGCGGCTCGGACGGATCAGCGGGCGATGACGTCGCCGATGAACGCCTTGCAGGTCTCCTGCATCGCGTCCAGCGACATGCTCTGCGAGCCGAGCAGCACCTGCACCGCCAGCCCGTCGAGCATGCCGATGAGCATGTTGGCCAGCACGACGGGATCGCCGGATCGGGCCAGTTCCTGGTGCTGCGCCGACCGGATCACCCCGGCCACCACGTCGCGCCACTGGCCGTAGAGCCGGTCGTTGATCTCCTGCAGCACCGGGTCGCGGCTGCCTTCGGCCCACAGTGCCAACCACACCTTCCAGGCTCGCCGCGATCGTTCGTCGGTGGGCAGGTAGGACTGCACGAGATCGTGCAGGATGGCCAGACTGTCCTTGTCCGAGCTCAGCAATTCCTGCCGACGCGCCAGCGAATCGGCGAGGTTGAACTCGAACGCCGCGGTGATGACGTCGCGCTTGGTCTCGAAGTAGTAGTGGACGGTGCCGGAGCTGACCCCGGCCACCTTCGCCACATCGGAGAGCCGCAGGGCCGGGATGCCGATCTGCGCGATCACCTCGCATGCCGCAGACAGAATCTGCGGCCGCCGCTCGGCCTCAACGCTGGGACGTGGCATCGGCTCTCCGGATCAGCTCGGCATTGCTGGGCCGATCGTACAAGTCCGATAACTGTACGTTCAATCAACAATGCCCCGCCGGGTCAGTCGAGGTTGCGGGAGATCACCAGCTTCATGATGTCCGAGGTGCCCTCCTCGATCTCCTCCAGTTTGACGTCGCGCATCCACTGCTCGACCGGATATTCACGCGAATACCCCCAGCCGCCAAGGGTTTGGACCGCCGCGTGGGTGACGAACATCGCCGTCTCGGAGGCGGTGAGCTTCGCCATCGCCGCCAGCCCGCGCGCCGGTGCTCCGCTGTCGATCACCCGGGCCGCGTGCAGCACCAGCAGACGGGCCGATTCGATGCGGGTCGCCATCTCGGCGAGCCGGAACGCCACCGCCTGGTGTTCGATGATGGGCACCCCGAACTGCTTTCGCGTCTTGGCGTAGTCCAGCGCGTACTCGTAGGCAGCCCGCGCCGCACCCACAGCGGCCGCACCGAGCACCACCCGCGAGATGTCGAACGTTCCCATCAGACCGTAGAAGCCCTGTCCCTCTTCGCCGAGCCGGTCCTGCTCGGGGACGAACACGTCGTCGAGGAAGATCTCGCGGCACACGATGGCGCGCTGCCCCATCTTCTTCATGGGCTCCCCGAAGGTCATTCCGGGGGCGTCCCGGTGGACCAGGAATGCCGTGACGCCGCCCGACCGCTTGCTGGGGTCGGTCTTGGCGAAGATGACGTAGAACTCGGCCGCGCCGGCGTTGGAGATCCACGCCTTCTGCCCGTTGATGCGGTACCCGCCCTCGACACGGGTCGCGGTGGTGACGATCGACGCGGCGTCCGAGCCGGATTCCGGTTCGGTGGTGGCCAGCGAGGTCATCGGGGATTTCGGCCCGGTCAGCGGGGTCAGCCAGCGCTTCTTCTGATCCTCGGTGCCCAGCACCATGATCGGATCGGAGAAGAACCCGTTCGAGCACACGAGGTTGCCGATACCGGGATCGCCCCAGCACAGTTCCTCCTGCACCAGGCACTGCGTGAAGACATCGGTGAAGCCTCCGCCGCCGAACTCCTCGGGAATCATGAAATCGGTGATGCCGACCTCGGCCGCCTTCTGGAAGATGTCGACGGGCGTAACGGTGTCGGCCTCGTCGACCTCGCGCCCGCGGGGCCGGATCTCCTTGGCGGCGAAGTCGCGGCACAGCTCGACGATCTGACGCTGCTCATCGCTGAGCGGCCAGGCCGGGATGTTGGTGGTCTGCATGTCGTGTCTCCTCTTCGATCGTGAAAGTTGTTGGGGCGTGCGGTTTCAGGTACGCGCCAGCGGGTCGGTGTAGATGGCCTTGCCGAGCCATTGGGCGCCGTCGGCGACCAGCACATCGCCGGTGACGAACGCGGCGCGGTCGCTGAGCAGGAACGCCGCGGATTCGGCGATCTCCTCGGGGCTGGCGAACCTGCCCGCGGGAACGCTGGCCAGCACGTCGGCGCGGGCCTGCGCGGTGGGCCACAACGCGGCACCTGCGCCCTGGGTTTCGGTGGGGCCCGGGGCGATGCAGTTCACCCGGACGTTGCGCGCACCCCACTCCACCGCCAGCGTGCGGGTCATCGCGACCACGCCGCCCTTGGCGGCAGCGCTGTGCACCGTGCCGGGGTGACCGTGCCAGGCATAGCTTGCGATGACGTTGAGGATGCTCCCGCCGCCCTGGGCCAGCATGTGCCGCCCGGCCGCGTGCGTGCAGTAGAAGGTGCCGTTGAGCACGATGTCGGTGACGGCTTTCCAGCCGTTGGGCGAGAGGTCCTCCGACGGCACGACGAAGTTGCCCGCCGCGTTGTTGACCAACGCATCGATGCGGCCGTGCCGGGCCACCACGTCGTCGACGGCGTCCGCGACGGCGACGTGATCACGCACGTCGCACACGACCGCCTCGGCGCTCACCCCATGGGTCTCGGCCAGGCGCACAGTCTCCTCGAGGGCTTCCTTGCGGCGCCCCAGCACCGCGACGGTGCCGCCTGCCGCGGCCCACCGCACCGCGATGGCCTGACCGATCCCGCTGCCGCCGCCGGTCACCAGTGCGACCCGCCCGGCGAATTCGCTCGAAGTATCCGGTGTTGTCACGTGTCGTCTCCCAATTCCGTTGATTCGCAATGTTCTTGTCCAGCCACGGGAATCACCAACGCGTCGACGGCAACGGCTCCCTGCGGGGTGGCCCGGACCGGGTTGAGCTCGATCTCGGCGATGTCGCTGCGCTGGGCGATCAACTCCGAGACCGCCACCACCAGGTCGGCCAGGCCGTCGATGTCGACCGCGGGCCGTCCGCGCCAGCCACGCAGCAGCGGAGCCATCCGCAAGTCGTCGAGCATGTGCCGTGCCGTCTCATGTGAGACCGGGGCGCGTTCGACGCGGACGTCCTGATGCACTTCGGTTTCCGTGCCGCCCGCGCCGACGACCACGAAGGCACCGAGCTGCGGGTCGCGCCGCGCACTGACGAGAACTTCCACGGCGCCTTGCCGCATGTCCTGCTCTTCGACGACGTAATCGCCGTCACCGAGCCGGCCGTGCATGTCCTCCAATGCCGCGCGCAGTTCGGTGGTGTCGCCGAGACCGATTCGGACCCCGCCGACTTCGCTCTTGTGCTCCAGCCATCCGGCCTTGAGCACGTACGGGGCCCGCAACGCGTGCAGCTCCGCCAGTTCGGCACCGGTGGTGACCAGCGCACCGGCGGGGAAGGCAACGCCCTTCTGCGCCAGCAGTTCCCGCGCCGCCCAGTAGCCGGGCAGCACCGGGGTGTCGAGGCCCGCGCACGAGGGGGTGTCGACCACCGGCCGCGAGCTCAGCGCGGCGGCGTGGGCCAGCGCGCCCGTCACGGCCTCGATCGAGCCGAACGCGGGCACACCACAGCTCCAGAGTGCTTGTGCGGCGGGTGATTCCGGTCCCATGGTGTGCACGACCACGGGGATGCCGGTGGCTTCGACGAGCGCACCCAGCCGCTGCGCGACCGCAATCTCGGCGTCCGTCATCGCCGGGATGTCCTGCGCGTAGCACCCGAAGTACCCGGTCATCACCACGGCGTCGATACCGGCCGCCACCACCTGTTCGACAACCGTTGCGTAGCTTTCGATGTCCTTCTCGCCCGCCCCGGCCAGGTCGACCGGGTTGGAGCACGCCGCGCCCGCGGGCAGCACGCCGGCGAGGGATTCGCTGAGCGAGACCGGGAACGGTGCGACCGTCAGCCCCCGCTCGGAGGCCACGTCCGCGGCGATCGCGCTCTGCCCACCGCTGTCGCCGACGATGGCGATGCGCCGCCCCTTCGGCACGGGTGCGGCCAGCACTGTGCGCGCGACGTCGATGACCTCTGCGGGCGTGTTGACCCGCACCACACCCGCGGCGCGGCAGGCCGCGTCGACCAGGTCCAGCGACGACGTCAGCGAGCCGGTGTGCGAACGCGCCATCCGCGAACTCGCGGCGCTGGAGCCCACGGTCAGCAGCACCGTCAGCTTGCCCGTCGTGCGCAACGCCGCGAGGGTGGCGAAGAGGGCCTCCCCGTCGGTGAAGCTCTCCAGGTAGACGACGACCACCCGGGTGGCGTCGTGCCCTGCCAAGTCGGCGAGCAATTCGACTGCGGTGACATCTGATTGGTTGCCGATCGACACGAACCGGGACACCCCCAGGCCGTGTCGCCGCCCCATCGCGGCGAGTTCGGAACCGAGCTGCCCGCTCTGCGAGACGATGGCAAGCGGCCCCGGGGTGAGGCTGCCCCACATCAGCTGTAGATCGCTGCTGGCGTCGTAGATGCCGAGGCTGTTGGTGCCGATCAACCGGGCGCCGTGGGCGGCGATCCGCGCCGCGAGTGCCCGCTCGTCGGCGACGCCCGCGGTGATCCCGAGAAAACCCCGTGCGCCGCGCTGCAGTCCTTCGTCGACCACGGTGTCGATGTGGGCCGCCGGTACGCACAGGGCAACCAGATCGGGAGTGTCGGGCAGATCGAGCAGGCTGGCCGCGCACGGTTGGCCGAGCACCTGCCGGGCACGGCTGTTGACCAGGTGCACCGCGCGGCGCCGGGCACCCGTGAGGGCACCGGAGGCCAGCCAGTAGCCCCACTTCGCGGGGTCCTCGGAGGCACCGACGACAGCGACAGAGCGCGGGTCGCTGAACACGCTGAGGTCTGCGCCGGCGCGGCCGAGCACAGAAGTTTGCGCCACGTGACTTGTTCCTATCTGTGGTGACGGTGATGAGGATTACGGGGTTGCGGCAGCGATGATCTCGTCAGCGGCGCGCTGACCGGAGGCGATCGCGCCGTCGATATAGCCGTTCCAGACACTCGACGTTTCCGAACCCGCCCAATGGATCCGTCCGCACGGGGTCCGCCATCCGGTGGCGCCGTGTTCGACCCAGACCCCGGGTGCCGGGTTGGCGGCATACCCGCCGTGCGCCCAGGGGTCTTCGGGCCAGCTTTTCTCGGTGTACCGCACCGGGTGTGCCGCCTCATCGCCGAAAATGGCGCCGAGCGTGGCGAGGATGTCGGCGCGGCGCTCGGCCGCCGGCAAGGCCGCCCAGCGGCGCTGGCGGTCGCCGTAGGCGAACGACACCAGCACGCCGGCCTCGCCACCCTCGGGCGAATTGTCGAAGACGACGCCGACGTTGTGGTCGCCGTACACCGTGGCCTGCCCGGACAGCCCGCGCTCGCGCCAGAAGGGGCGGTCGTAGACCGTGTGGATCTTGGAGACCTCGCCCATCGGGCTGCGTTCCATCCAGCGATTGCGGGACGGCGGCAGCGCCGGGGTGAACCGGATCCGGACCGCCGCGCCCGGGGATGCGGCCACCACCACGTGCGAGGCGTACACCGGGCCACGGTCAGTGTCGACACGCACCCCGTCGGCACCGTGCTCGACGCAGGTGACCGGCGTGTTGAGCCGGATCTTCTCGCCGAGGTGCTCGGCCATGGCCAGTGCCACCGACTGCGCGCCGCCCACGAACCGCCGCTCCTGGGCGCATCCGGCGGTCTCCATGAGCTGGTCGAAGCCGCCGGCGGACGCGACATAGAAGAGCAAGTGGAACAGGGAGATGTCCCTGGGCTCCACGGTCCAGACGCCCTGCACCGCGAGCGCGAGACGCCGGCGCGCATCGGCGTCGGCGACGGTGCGGTCGAAGTACGACTGGACGGTTTCGCTGTCCCACTCGGCGATCCGCTCGGTGGCGCTCGGGTCGTCGAGGTTGACCGTAATGGCGAGCTTGTCGATGGCCTCGGTCGCCTCGATGTACTGCTCGACACCGGGGCCACCGGCCGGCCCGGCGCCTCGGAAGGGGCGGCATTTGCCGTCGGCCCACAGTTCGAGGTGATCACCGGTGTCGTAGGTCGGGAAGGTCGCGCAGCCGAACCTGTCGGCGGCGGCGAGCAGCCGGTGCTGGGTGGGCCCCACCCACTGCCCGCCGTGGTCGACCACCACGCCGTCGTCGAGCCGCTCTGAGTGCACGCGGCCACCGACGCGATCCGACGCCTCCAGCACCAACACGTCGATACCGTTGTCCGCCAACGACAATGCTGCGGCGAGGCCGGCGTACCCGGCCCCGATCACCACGGTGTGCACGGAGTCCCCGGACGGCGAGGTTGTTGTCATGGGTTCGATTCTTATTGTTAATTGGCCCGCCAGTCAAGAATGAATGTGATTCCGTCAACCGGGTTGACAACTTGTGAGGGCCACCACAGACTCTCTTAAACTGGCCCGCCAATCAGAAATGGAGCCCGGTGGACGACACGACATTCGACCGAGAACTCGAGGACCGCCTGAGCATGCTTGAGTCCCCCGACGCCCCCACGATGGAGGTGTCCGACCTGCCGATGGCCGACC
Organism: Mycolicibacterium brisbanense; assembly: GCF_001570425.1. Taxonomy (GTDB): domain Bacteria; phylum Actinomycetota; class Actinomycetes; order Mycobacteriales; family Mycobacteriaceae; genus Mycobacterium; species Mycobacterium brisbanense. Next base: position 55,777 of record NZ_BCSX01000003.1, on the reverse strand, counting down.
TGCTGGTCGCGATCGCCGTCCTCGCCCTGGCCACCGTCGCACTGCTGTGGTGGGCGTACTGATGACCGACGCACTGCGCCAGAGCGGCGCCGAGACCAGCCTGGATGCCACGCTGACCGACCTTCCCCTGCGTCCCGCCGAACGGATCTGGGGCTTCTGGCAGCACTCCGCGGTCAACGTGGGACTCGCGGTGGCCACCTGGGCCTTCCTTCAGGGCGCGGCCGTTGCGTACTACGTGGGTGTCACGCAGGCCATCGCGTCGATCGTCATCGGCTACGGCATCAGCGTCCTGCTCGTCGCGCTGGCCCCGTGCATGCCGTCGGTCAAATACGGCATCGAACAGTTCGTCGGCCTGCGCAGCATCTTCGGCGAGAACGGCGCCCGGGTGGTGATGGTCTCGGTATCCACCGTGCTCGCGGCGGCCTGGTCGGCCGTGCTGGCCATCATGTTCGGCCACGGCCTGGTGACCGTCGTCAACCAGGTTGCCGGAACGCACTTCTCCGAATCCGGCGTGGCCGCCAGCCTGCTGGGCCTGGTCGCGATCGTGGTGTCCTGGATCGTGCTGGCGCGCGGGCCCGTATCGGTCGAGGCGGTATGCCGCTTCATCGCGCCGCTGCTGGTGCTCATCATCGTGGGCGTCATCGTGATCGTGTTCTCCGGCCACACCTGGTCGGACATCACCGCACTGGTTCCGCTCGGCGGGGCCAGCGACGACCCGCACCTGAGCTTCATGCTGGCCGTGGAGCTGAACCTGGCCGGCGGCTTCGCCTGGTGGCCCAACCTTGGCAACCTCGCCCGGCTGACCCGCAGCTCCCGAGCGGCCTTCTGGCCCAACTGGATCGGCGTCTTCGGCGCCTCGGTGTGCGCCGCGGTGGTCGGCGTGCTGGCAGCCCTGTCGCTGCAGATCGAGGATCCGACCCAGTGGATGATCCCGCTCGCAGGCGCCGGCCTCGGCGTGGTGGCACTCGTCATCATCTGCCTGGCCAACATCACCGCGATCCTGTCACAGGGCTACGCGTCGATGGTCGCGCTCAAGGGCGGCGGCGGAGCGTTCTTCCGCAAGGCGGCATGGCCTCTCATGCTCGCGGTGATCCTCGGCCCGGCCGCCGTTCTCGTGTTCTTCCCGTCTGCCGTATACGACAACTACGGGCGGTTCGTGTCCTGGGGCGCGATCGTGCTGGCGCCGCTGTGCGCGGTCCAGGTGGTCGACTACTTCGTCCTGCGGCGTCGCCGTCTCAACGTCCGCGACCTGTTCCGGCCCGTCGGCGAATCCGCCTACAGCTACTGGAACGGCTTCAACATCGCGGCATTCGCCGCCGTCGCCGCGGGCGCGGTCACCTACGCACTTCTGCTCAACCCGGTGACCTACGAACCGACCGGCGTGTTCCGCTACACGACGGCCTCACTGCCCGCCTTCGCGGTCGCCGGGCTGGCGCACTACCTGCTGACGCGGCTGGTGGTGCAACGCACGGGAGCCGGCGGCTACCCGCGCTGAGCGCTACGTTCGACGGGCGCGGTGGAAGGGGCTACTTCTTCGCCTTGTCCCCCGCCGCGTCCGTCGAGAGCGCAGCAACGAAGGCTTCCTGCGGAACCTCAACGCGCCCAATGGTCTTCATGCGCTTCTTGCCCTCTTTCTGCTTTTCGAGCAGTTTGCGCTTACGGGTGATGTCACCGCCGTAGCACTTGGAGAGCACGTCCTTGCGGATGGCCCGGATGTTCTCGCGGGCAATGATTCTCGAACCGATCGCGGCCTGCACCGGAACCTCGAACTGCTGGCGTGGGATGAGCTCCTTGAGCTTGGTGGTCATCTTGTTGCCGTAGGCCGCCGCCGAATCCTTGTGCACGATGGCGCTGAACGCGTCGACCGCCTCGCCCTGCAGCAGGATGTCGACCTTCACCAGATCGGCCTGCTGCTCGCCGGCCTCCTCGTAGTCGAGACTGGCGTAGCCACGGGTGCGCGACTTCAGCGAATCGAAGAAGTCGAAGATGATCTCGCCGAGCGGCATGGTGTAGCGCAGCTCGACGCGTTCAGGCGAGAGGTAGTCCATACCGCCGAGTTCACCGCGGCGGGACTGGCACAGCTCCATGATGGTGCCGATGAACTCGCTCGGTGCGATCACCGTCGTCTTGACCACCGGCTCGTAGACCTCGCGGACCTTGCCCTCGGGCCAGTCCGACGGGTTGGTCACCACGATCTCCGACCCGTCGTCCTTGATGACGCGGTAGACGACGTTGGGCGAGGTGGAGATCAGGTCGAGATCGAATTCGCGCTCCAGGCGCTCGCGGGTGATCTCCATGTGCAGCAGTCCCAGGAAACCGCAGCGGAACCCGAAGCCGAGCGCCACCGAGGTCTCGGGCTCATAGGTCAGCGCCGCGTCGTTGAGCTGCAGCTTGTCCAGGGCGTCGCGCAGATCCGGATAGTCCGAACCGTCCACCGGGTACAGGCCCGAGTACACCATCGGCTTCGGTTCTCGGTAGCCGGTCAGTGCCTCCTTGGCGCCGCCGCGGGCCGTGGTCACGGTGTCGCCGACCTTGGACTGCCGGACGTCCTTCACACCCGTGATGAGGTACCCCACCTCGCCCACCCCGAGGCCCGCGCTGGCCTTGGGTTCGGGTGAGACGATGCCGACCTCGAGCAGTTCGTGGGTGGCCCCGGTGGACATCATGGCGATCTTCTCGCGCGGGACGATCTTGCCGTCGACGACGCGCACATACGTGACGACGCCGCGGTAGATGTCGTAGACCGAGTCGAAGATCATCGCGCGGGTCGGCGCGTCGGCGTCACCGGTCGGAGCAGGCACCTGCCGCACCACCTCGTCGAGCAGTTCCGCCACGCCCTCCCCGGTCTTGCCGGACACGCGCAGCACATCGGACGGCTCGCAACCGATGATGTGCGCAAGCTCACCGGCGTAGCGCTCGGGGTCCGCGGCGGGCAGATCGATCTTGTTGAGCACCGGGATGATGGTCAGGTCGCGGTCGAGCGCCAGGTACAGGTTGGCCAGTGTCTGCGCCTCGATGCCCTGCGCGGCGTCGACCAGCAGCACCGCGCCCTCACACGCCTCCAGCGCCCGGGACACCTCGTAGGTGAAATCGACGTGGCCAGGTGTGTCGATCAGGTGCAGGACGTGATCCTCACCATTGACCTGCCAGGGCAGCCGCACGTTCTGGGCCTTGATGGTGATGCCGCGTTCGCGCTCGATGTCCATCCGGTCGAGGTACTGCGCACGCATCGACCGGTCATCGACGACGCCGGTGAGCTGCAGCATCCGGTCGGCCAACGTCGACTTGCCGTGGTCGATGTGGGCGATGATGCAGAAGTTCCGAATCTGCGCCGGCGCAGTGAACGTCTTGTCGGCGAAACTGCTGATGGGAATCTCCTGGTGAGCGTGGGTGTCGAGCACGTGCTGTGCCCATCCAGGGTATCGAGCACCCACCCCCGCGACACAATCGCGGCCGCCGATCCTGCCCTATGCTCGACACCATGGCGTCGCAGTGGAAGGCGTTTCAGCGCTTTGCGGAAAACCTCGTGTTCAACGAGGCGCCGAAATTCATCCGCCAGCTGCAGAATCCCGAGACCGTGCCGCGCACGGTCCAACAGGGAATCCAGCAGGGCATCAAACTCGGCCTCGAGGTACTCGCCGGCAGCCAGGCCGAACGCACTCCGGCCATCACCGCGGGCCGTCCGGTCTCGCAGCACACTGTTCCGACCGCGCACCGGGCCCGCCGGCTGATCTACGCACCCGATCTCGACGGCCGGGCCGATCCCGGCGAGATCGTCTGGACCTGGGTGGTCTACGAAGACGACCCGACCAGAGGCAAAGATCGGCCGGTCCTGGTCGTGGGCCGCGATCACCGGACCCTGCTCGGCCTGATGCTGTCGAGCCAGGAACACCACCGCAACGAGCCCCACTGGGTCGGTATCGGCACCGGCAGCTGGGACTACGACGGCCGCGCCAGCTGGGTCCGGTTGGACCGCGTGCTCGACGTACCCGAAGAGAGCATCCGCCGCGAAGGCGCGATCCTCGACCGCGACCGGTTCGAGGTGGTCGCCGCGCGCCTGCGCGCCGAGTACTCCTGGAGCTGACGCAGCGCTACCGTGGCTGCCGCCACCCAAGCGTTACCGTGGCTGCCGCCACATCGGGGTCAGCGAGGGGCCGCCATCCGGCAACCGGATCTCGCCGGTGACCTCGAATCCGAACCGCAGGTAGTACGGAATGTTGTCCGGATTGCTGGACTCCAGATAGGCCGGCGCGTGCTCGGCATCGACACGGTCCAGCCGCGACCGCATCAACACATGACCCAAGCCACCGCCGCGGACCGTGGGGTCACTGCCGATCACCGCGAGGTACCAATGCGGCTCCTGCGGATGGTGCTCCTTCATCAGCGCTTCGATCTGTTGAGCACGCGTGCCCCGCCGCCCGAACGCCCGCAGAAACGTCGGCATCATCAACAGCTGCTGCAGCCGCGTGTGTCGCCACTGTCCCGGCGCATCCCACAGCGCCGCGGCCCCGATCCGTCCGTCTCGGGTGGCCACCTCGCTGCCGCCGCCGGCCAGGAAGTGGTGCCGCGTCATGGTCGCGAACATCGGTACCAGTCCCCGCTTGCGACGCGCGTCCTCGGGCAACATCCACTTCATCACCGGGTCTTCGTAGAAAGCCCGCGCCAACACGGCGGCGAGCAGCGTGACGTCGGGTTTGTCCACTGGGCGGACATCAATGCTGGCCACCTGCCCACGATCGCACATTCGATGAGCCGGGACACCACATGAGAAGTAGGAGTAGACGCGCGGGGAACGGGTAGTTCTAGGTCAGTATTGTCACCAAGGGGTTGCCATGACCGGTCCTAAGCTCGTCCGCATCTCGACTGCTTCACCCGCGCTCGGTGTGCGGCTGTGCAGCTACCCGCGCCCGCCTGCCGTGGTCATCGAAGTCGGCGGTGAGATCGACGCTCGCAGTGTCCGTCACGTCAGCCGCTACTTGATCGGATTCATCCACGTCGGCCGCCCGTTGGTACTCGATTGCTCCCGGGTGAGCTTCGTCAACTTCGCCGGTTTCAGGGCAATCCTTCGTTTCGCAACGGAGTGCCGTCAGACCGGGCGGGATTGGGTTTTGGTGGCAAGTGATGCCGTGAAGCTGCTGTTGCCCACCGCAACCGGGCTCCGGCTGCCTGTCGTTGACACCTTGGACGAAGCGCTGCTGCGACTCGCGCAAACGCCTGATGCCAGGTGGCGGCTTCGATCGATCACCACGCTGGAATCGAAGAAGTTGGCGGGCGACTGACGAGCGTGACGCGCCGCGACCGCGCTTGGCCGGACGAGCCATGCCGGACAACCGATTCCGTGCGACCCGGGTAGCCCACATCGGGCACAACTTTCCGAAATACGGGATTAAGCAGCGGTGATCCGGGGAATACAAAGATGTTTGGCGAGGATGGGTGAGGAGCTGTCCATCATGACTGGGATCGCTGTCAGTGCGGACATCCGTCCGCAGTTTGCGCCGTCCTTGCGGTCACGGTGATCGGAAGGACAGGCAAATGATCAATTTGATTGCCACGCTCGATAGCGAGATCTTCACTGCCTATCAAGAGGTCAAGAAGGCGCGAGCCGAGGCCGACTATGCCGCGATGATCCGATGGATGACGCGCGTCGACCGACTCCTCGACCGCCGAGCGGCCACATAGCAAACTCTGCTGCGAGTCGACGCCTGCGAGAGCGCCGGGCGTCTGACGTATCGGTCTGTGTCCCACTGAGTTAGCGGCGAACCGCGCCGGATCTATGCGAATCCCACTGCGCGGTAAGCGAACCTGATCCGGGCACTTTCGATCAATTCGATTTCTACCCTGTGGCGCGCGCCCTGCGGTGCGTACATTGCGGGCTGTCGGCAGGTGTCCGGCCATCCCCGCGCAGTGCTGCGCCGACGTGTCCGCATCAACCCAGAGAGCGTCCGTGATAGAGATCGAGAGCCTCACCAAACGTTTCGGGGACCGTACCGTTCTCGACGACATCTCGTTGTCCGTCGGCAGCGGTGAGATCCTGGCGGTCGTCGGCCCCAGCGGTGCGGGCAAAAGCACGCTGTCACGCTGCGTGAGCTTCCTCGAGCGCCCGAGCAGCGGCACCGTGCGGGTCGACGGCAAGGACTTCGCGCGGCTCGACGGGGCCGAACTGATCGCGGCGCGCCGTGACATCGGCGTCATCTTCCAGACCGCTCCCCTGCTGCGGCGTCGCACGGTCGCACAGAATGTCGCGTTGCCCCTGCAGTATCTGCGGGCCACAGACGATTCCGTCGACCGGCGGGTCGGCGAGTTGCTCGAGCGGGTGGGGCTCGCCGACCGCAGCGGGTACTTTCCCGCTGCGCTCTCCGGAGGCCAGAAGCAGCGGGTCGGGATCGCCCGTGCGCTGGCGCTGCGACCGTCGGTGCTGTTGTCCGACGAGGCCACCGCGGGGCTCGACCCGACCACCACCAAGTCAATCCTCGCCCTGCTCAGTCACCTTCGTGACGAGTTCGGTCTATCCGTCATCCTCATCACGCACGAGATGGAAGTGGTGCGCGAAATCGCCGACTCGGTGGCCCGCATCGACGGCGGCCGCATCGTCGAACACGGTTCGGTCACCGATGTCATCCTGGATCCGGACTCGGCCCTGGCCCGCGAGTTGCTGCCCGAGCGTCCCGCCGTGACGCCCACCGGTCCGGCCGACGTCTGGGAGGTCTCCTACGCCTCACGTCAGGTCCCACTGGACTGGCTGACCGCCGTGCACAGCGTTCCCGGTATCTCGGGCCTGCGGGTCGACGTGCTGTCCGCCAGTGTCGAAGCCATCCGTGGCGTCGCGGTAGGGCGGGCGGTGCTGGCGATCTCACCGTCGGCCCCAACAGGTTTCGCCGACTATCTGAGAGACCGCGGGCTGCACGTCCGGGCAGGCCAGATCAACTCCACTCGGGAGGCGGCGTGACGTCGTCCGTCACCGTCGTGGCCCAGGAGGACTTCAGCACGCCATGGGCCCACGTGCCCGATCTCCTCCTGCCCGCATACGGGGAGACCTGGCTGATGGTCGGCATCACGATGGTTCTTGTCGTCATCGTCGGCACCCCGCTCGGTGTCACGCTGCACAACACCTCGCCGCTGGGGCTCTATCCGAACCCGCGGCTGTTCACCACGCTCAACACGATCGTGAATGTGGGGCGGTCCCTGCCGTTTTTGATCCTGATGGCAGCGATCATCCCGGTGACCCGGTTCATCGTCGGCACCACGATCGGTATCCCGGCCGCGATCGTGCCGATGACCACGGCGGGCGTACCGTTCTTCGCCCGGCTCGTCCAGAACGCCTTGCGTGAGGTGCGGTCCGACGTCACCGACATGGGCCAGGCCTCGGGCGGTACCACGCTTCAGGTCATCCGGACCGTGCAGCTGTCCGAAGCCCTGCCCGCCCTGGCCGGGGCCTTGACGGTCAACGTCATCGCGATGATCGAGTACTCGGCCATCGCCGGATCGATCGGCGCCGGCGGTGTGGGCAATCTGGCAATCACCTACGGCTACAACAGGTTCGACGACAACATCATGATCGCGACCGCGGTCACGCTGATCGTCACGATCCAAGTCGTCCAGTTCGTCGGCGACCGCGTCGTCAAAGCACTCACACGCTGAAAAACCGCAACACGAAGGAACATCCGTGACCGAGCAGCAGACCGCGTCGCACACCGTCGGCGATATCGACATCGAGATCAAGAAAAAGCAGCGCTGGCCGTGGATCGCGGCCGCCGTCGGCGTCGTGATCGTCGTCGTGGGCGGCATCTTCTTCGCCAACAGCACCAACCAGGACAAGCCGTTCGGCACCACGCTCGACGTCGCGACGTGGAGCACCGACATCGCCGCCGAGAACCTGCTGGCCTACATCGCCCAGAATGTCGCACCCGACCACGGGATCACCATCAAACCGGTGCGGATCGACAATCTCATCGAGATCAACCGTGCCGTCGACGCTGGCACGGTGGCCGGCAACTTCTTCGAGCATCAGCCATTCCTCAACGACGCCATCGCAGCCAACGGATTCCAACTCACCCTGGCCGCCCCGACATTCACCTGGGACCAGGCGACGTACTCGAACAAGTACCGAAGCTGGGCGCAGCTGCCGACGGGCGCCAAGATCGCGCTGCGCGACGATCCGGCCGGCCAGGCGATCGCCCTGCTCGACCTGGCCGAGGCCGGGCAGATCACCCTCAAACCCGGCAAGGAGACGCTCGCGGGACTTCCGCAGCTCGGCGACATCGCGGCCAATCCCAAGAACTACCAGTTCGTTCAGGTTCCGATCGGCCAGCTGGCACGCAGCCTCGCCGACGTCGACGCCATCGTAGTCCACATCTCCGACGTGTATGCCGCGGGTCTGACCGAGAACCAGATCTTGGCCCGGCATCCGGCTCCGAAAGGCAGCGAAGGCGGATTGGTGGTGAGCAACAAGCATCTCAACGATCCCAACGTCCAGAAACTCATCCAGACGTTCAAGGATCCCAAGGTCGCCGAATTCCTCAAGACCACCGACAACACCCTGATCCGTGACACCTTGGGGCCGATCTCGTGAGCAAACCCCTGTACTTCTCGGCCTTCGTGATGAACACCGCATCCCATGTGCTGCACGGTCTTTGGCGTGCCCCGGAGGCGCAGAACCATAAGTTCAACTCGCTTCGGCACTGGACGTCACTGGCCACCGCGGTGGATCGGGCCGGCTACGATCTGCTCTTCTTCGCCGATGTCTTCGGGCTGCGGGCACCGTGGAACGGCAACTGGCGCAAATCCGTCGAGGGCGGTATCCAGATCCCGGTCAACGATCCGTCGGTGCTCGCCTCGGCGCTGGCCGCCGCGACCGATCACCTGGGCATCGTGTTCACCAGCTCGATCGTGCAGTCCCACCCGTTCGACTTCGCCCGGCGGATGTCGTCGTTGGACCACTACACCGACGGCCGGCTCGGCTGGAACATCGTGACGAGCTTCAACGAGAACATGTTTCGCAGCTTCGGCCACGAGGGCACCCTCGCCCACGACGAGCGCTACGAGTGGGCGTACGAATACGTCGACGTGACGTACAAGTTGTGGGAAGGATCCTGGGACGAGGACGCGCTCGTGCAGGACAAGGACCGTAGTATGCACTCCGACCCGGCCAAGATCCACAAGATCAACCACGTCGGCAAGCGGTACCGGGTGGAGGGTCCGCACTTCTCGTCGCCGTCGCCGCAGCGCACACCGGTTCTGTTCCAGGCAGGTTCGTCACCGGCCGGACAGTTGTTCTCGGCCCGAAACGCCGAGGGCGTGTACATCAGCAGCCCGAATCCCGAATCGGCGCACCAGCTGACCACCGAAACTCGCGCTCTGGCAGTCGAAAACGGTCGCGAGCCGCACGACATCACATTCGCCCAGGGCCTGTCGTTCGTGATCGGCGACACCCACGCTGACGCGGTCCGACGCAATGACGAACTCAAGCGTTTCCTGGACTTGGAAGGAATTGCCCTGCACGCGTTGGGCGATGCCGGAATCGACGCGGGCAGCCTGCCGCTGGACACGCCGATCAGTCAGCTCGGTGAGTTCACCGGGATCAAGAGCTTCACGCGGTGGGCGGCCGAAGCGTCGGGCAATGCCGAGCCGACGATCCGGGACATGGCTTGGGTGCTGGAAGGAGCCAACCGCGTCGTCGGCACCGCCGACGAGATCGCCGACCGCCTCGAGGAATGGCGCGAGGCCGGTGTCGACGGCATCAACGTCTATCACGCGACGGTGCCCCAGTCATTTCAGGAGGTGGCCGACCGGCTGTTCCCGACACTGCGCGAGCGGGGGCTGATCGCCACCGACAAGTCGGGCACGCTGCGCCACAAGCTGTTGGGTCGCGGCGACCGGCTCCCCGAGCGCCATCCGGCCGCCGCCTACCGAGGCGCCTTCGCCGACAACGATCTTCTGAACGGTGTCGGCGAGCGCGTCAGCGCTCCTGCGTGATGTAGGCCTGCAGCTGCTGTTGCTCGGCTTCGAGCTCCTCCATCCGCGTCTTGACGACGTCACCGATGCTGACGATGCCGGCGAGCCGGCCACCGTCGAGCACCGGCACGTGCCGCACGCGGTTCTCGGTCATCAGCACGCTGAGATGGTCGACCGTGTCGCGCGGGGTACACGTGGCCAGCACCGTCGTCATGATCTCCGAGACCGGCTGCGCCAACAGGCTGCTGCCGCGTTCATGGAGTTTGCGCACCACGTCGCGTTCGGACACGATGCCTGCCAGTCCTTCGGAACCGACCACCACCATCGCGCCGATGTTCATTTCGTGCAGCCCGGCCAGCAGCTGAGACACTGTGGCTTCCGGGGATATCGTCGCCACGGCGGCGCCCTTGTTGCTCAGCACGTCCGCGATCCGCATCGCCCGCCTCCGATCGTGATCCACCTCACACCAGGCTAGGTCGGCAACGGTCCGGGCGAAAGGGGCTCACCCAAGGCGCGTCACCGGGTATATCTGGGCGCATGATCGAGGTCACTCTGCTCGGCACCGGCAGCCCCATCCCCGACCCGGACCGCGCCGGGCCGGCCACCCTGATCCGTGCCGGCGGCCAGACGTTCCTCGTCGACTGTGGCCGCGGCGTGCAACAACGGTTGGCCGCAGTGGGTTCCGGCGCCAACACACTCAGTGCGCTGCTGCTCACCCACCTGCACAGCGATCACATCGCCGACCTGGGCGACGTCATCATCACCCGGTGGGTGACCACCTTCACCGAGCAGATTCCGCTGCAGATCATCGGGCCGCCGGGGACGAAACGGGTGGTAGAGGCCACGCTCGAGGCCTTCGGGCCCGACATCGGGTATCGGATCGCCCATCACGCCGATCTCACCGCACCGCCGCCGGTCGAGGTGCACGAATACACCGAGGGTCTGGTGTGGGATCACGACGGCGTGCGAACGCTGGTGGGCCCCACCGATCACCGGCCCGTGGAACCGACCATCGGGTTTCGTATCGAGCACCATGGCGCGTCCGTCGTGGTCGCCGGTGACACGGTGCCGTGCGCCGGCCTCGATGCCCTCGCCGCGGGCGCGGGCGCCCTGGTGCACACCGCGATCCGCAAGGATCTGGTGGAGCAACTGCCCATGCAGCGCATCCGCGACATCTGCGACTATCACTCATCGGTCGAGGAAGCCGCGGCCACCGCCGCGCGCGCCGGGGTCGGGATCCTCATCCTCACGCACTACGTGCCGGCGATCGCTGCGGGTCAGGAAGACGAGTGGCGCGCCAGGGCCGCAACGGAATTCGACCGGCAGATCGAGCTGGGCAACGACCTGCACCGCGTCGAGGTTCATCCGGGAGTCTGCGCCATCTCACGCAGCTGATCGGCCGCGCCGGCGACGACATCGAGATCGTCAGGGGCCCAGGGACGTCCGCGACTGATGAGCACGACGTGATCGAGGCCCAGTTCCCCGAGGGCCAGGCAGCGCTGAACCAACTGGGCAACCGACTCGCCAGGTGCTACAGCGGTGGTCACCGTGCGCTGGACCGCATCGGCAGGCCGCCCGACGTCGGCGCAATGCCGGTCCAACACTCCGAGTTGGCGACGGATGGCGCGCCCGCCGTCCGGAATGTCGAACAGGTTGCACGCGTCTGCGTACTGCGCGACAAGGCGTAGCGTGCGGCGCTCGCCCGTGCCGCCGATCAACACCGGAGGATGCGGCACGGTCACCGCTCGAGGACTGCCGATCGGCTGCTGTGCCGTCAGGTACTCACCGTCAAAGGCCGTCTGATCGCCACGCCACATGCGGTCGGCCAACTGCAGCACTTCGGTCATCCGCGCGAACCGTTCTGCGGTGTCCGGCAGGTGCAGTCCCATCGCCGTGGCTTCTGCAGTGTTGTAGCCCGCGCCGAGACCAAGCCAGGCCCGACCGTTGGAGAGCACATCGAGCGTCGTCACCGCTTTGACGAGCAAGGCGGGCGCACGGAAGGTCGCCGCCGTCACCATGGTGCCCAGCCGAACGCGGCGCGTCGCGGCCGCGAGGTAGCCGAGCACGGTGTAGGCCTCCAGCATCGGCTCGTCGGTCCGGCACGACGGATCGGCCTGCAGCAGATGGTCGGCCACCCACAGGGTGTCGACCGCGGTGCCATCAAGGCGTGCGGCCAGCGCCATCAGCCGGTCGTGGATCGGTTCCGGCCACGAGTAGTTCGTGACGCTGACGCTGAGCTTCATGCGTGCCGCCGATCGGTTCTCCGCTTCGGCAGGAGCGCACCGGCGACGATCAACCAGACGAATCCGGTGAGCCGGGCGATCGGCAACACCACGGCCATTTCGGGCCAGATGAGGACCAGCGTCGCGAATTCTGCCACCACGGCGATCGCAAGACCGACCCAGGCCAGCGTCCGCGGCAACAACCCGAGCAGCAGGCTCGGCACCGCGATGCCTGCGAGCAGCAGGCCGAGTGCCACGATGTGCCCCACCCCACCGGTGAGGAACACCAGGTAGTACAGCGCGCGAACCAGTCCGTCATCGACCACCACCTCAGGCCGGGACATGGCCCAGCAGATCAGCCCGGAGAGGGCGAGGGAGCCCGCAGCGAGAATCCCACCGGCCAGGGCGATGGTCGCCCCGGGCGCCGTGACGCCGAGCTGACGCAGCCGCGTGCTCACGGTCGCGGCGTAAATCGCCAGTGGCACCGATGCCGCGAATGTGCCTACCGCACAAGCCAACACGGCCCCGTGGTGGTCGTGGACGTATCGAAGAATGTCGGCGGCGGCGCCGTAGGGCAACGGCATGACACCGCCGATCACGACGCCGACGATGACCCCCGCCAGCAGCAACCCCAGCGAGACCGCGGCGAGCGGCGCCAGCGGTGGTCCGCCTTGTCTGCCGGGCCGGGCGGGCCCGGTAGACCGACCGAGCTGGGCGGTCGGGGCGGGCCGAATTCGATCACTCGATGAATCGTTCATAATTTGAACGATATGCCCGTGACGCACGAACGGCAATCCCCGCCCGGCGATCTGCTGAATGCTTGGCCGCTATCCCGCCGAATGCTTGCCCAGCGCCCTACCGAATGTCCACCCACCATCCCGCCGAATGTTTCCATATGTGAACCATTTGACGGTGATACGGTTTCTTGCATGGAAGGTGGGCCGGATACCGCGGCGTTCCTGCTGGCACAACTCGGCCACCGAGCAGCAGCGCTGTTCGCCGAGCAGATGGCGACCGTCGAACTGACCCCGCCGCACGCAGGCATTCTGCGCGCCATCGGCGCGCAGCCCGGGCTCAGCCAGCAGTCACTGAGCACCCAGCTCAGCCTGTTGCCGAGCCGGGTGGTCAGCTACGTCGACGATTTGGAGGACCGCGGCTACGTCGAACGGCGCCGCAACCCCGACGACCGCAGATTACATGCGCTGTACCTCAGCACCGCAGGCAAGAAAATCCTTCGGCGCATCGGCGAGCTGGCGCGCCGCCACGATGAGCAGATGACTGCGGGTCTCGATGCAGCACAACGAGAGACGCTGCGCGAACTGCTGCAGACCCTCGCCGATCGCCATGAGCTGACGCCGCACGTCCATCCGGGCTTCCGCAACCTGGGCCGCGCGGGCTCGGTCAAGCCAGCCGGGTGATCTCGACAACCACATCCAAGTCTGTGGAGCCCTCACCGGAATAGATGCCCTTGAGCGGTGTGACGTCGGAATAGTTGCGCCCCACACCGACGCTCACGTACCGCTCGTTGATCTCGACATCGTTGGTGGGGTCGTAGTTCCACCATCCGCCCGTCCATGCCTGGATCCAGGCATGACTCTGCCCGTCGATGGTGTCCCCCACCGCAGCCTTGCTGTCGGGGTGCAGATAGCCGGATACGTACCGCGATGGAATCCCCATGGAGCGCAACATGATCAACGACAGGTGTGCGAAGTCCTGACAGACGCCCTTACCCTCCCGCAGCGCATCGAGGCCCGATGAATGCACACCGGTTGTGCCGGGGACATAGTCGAGTTCGCTGCGCACCCATTGCGCGGCTACGACGACCGCGTCGCGCGGTTCGTACTCCTTGGCGATCCGCTCCCCCACCCGCTGGATCCGCTTGCTCGTCGGCGTGTACCGGGTGGGGCTGAGCACCTCGTCGAACCGGTCGAGCACCGCCTCGGAGGCAAGATCGTCCCAGCTGACGCTTTCCTCGGACCGCTCGCCCACTTCAGTTTCGACCACCGACGACGACGTCACCTCCAGTTCGGTGTGCGGCGCGTGCAGGTCGAATGCCGTCACCGCGGTGCCCCAGTAGTCCACGTAGCGGTAGGACCTCGTGGCCGGCACGGTCTCCACCCGGTTGAGGATCACGTTCTGACGCGAATCCGACCGGGGGGTCAGCCGCGCCTCGTTGAACGACGCGGTGACCGGTGACTTGTACGCGTAGCCGGTCGAATGCACCACCCGCATGCGCCACATCTACAGTTCCCCTTCTTCGATCACCAGAGCGTTGCCTCGGCCCGCGTCGGTCCAGCCCACCCACGGCGCGGCATGGAAATACTGCAGCGCCAACGCTTCTCCCACATCTCGGCAGGTTTTCTGCAAACCCGCAAGCCGCACCTCCAGTGATTCCAGCAGCGCACCGGGCTGCAGGAACTCCAACTCGCTGCGCGCCCGGCCCAGCAGCCGCTGTGCCTCGGCGGTCGCCCCCACCCGGCTGTGCGGACTGTTCTGCAACTCGTCGAGGCTGTGTTCGGCCAGCCGCAGCGAATGGAAGATCGACCGCGGAAACAGCCTGTCCAACAACATGAATTCGATCACTCGGCCGGCGTCGAGCACCCCTCGGTAGGTGCGCAGGTAGGTGTCGTGCGCGCCGGCCGAACGCAGCAGCGTGACCCACGCCGGTGACGATCCACTGTCCCCGACCCGCGAGAGCAGCAGCCGCACGATCATGTCGACGCGTTCGATCGCGCGGCCCAGCACCATGAACCGGTAGCCGTCGTCGCGGCTCAGTGTCGAGTCAGCCAGTCCGGCGAACATCGCCGCGCGGCCCTCCACATAGGACAGAAACTGATGCGGGCCCAGCCGCCGGGCTACCCGCTCCCGCTCGGCCAATCCGTTGTAGGTGGTGTTGAGGCATTCCCAGATTTCGGTAGAGGTGACCTCACGGGCGCCGCGGGCGTTCTCCCGGGCCGCGGAAATGGCTCCGACGATCGAGGTCCCGCCGTAGGTGTCTCGGCTGAACGCCACGATGTCGGTGAGCGACCACATGTCGAGTCGCTCAGCGGGCGGCTCGATGCCGAGGACGCGCAGCAGTGTCCGCGACGCCTGGTCCGGGTCGACGCTGGAATCCTCCAGCAGCTGATGGACCGTGACGTCGAGGATCCGCGCGGTATCGTCGGCCCGCTCCACGTACCGCCCGATCCAGTACAGCGATTCGGCATTTCGCGCCAGCATTCACCTCACCCCTACTGCTGCTGTTGGGACGACGAACCCACCGGTGCGCCATCGCTTTTCGGATCGGTCGCGGCTCTCGGCAGTGACCGCACCACCTCAGCGGCCGCGAGTTCACGGTTGGCCGCCGACGTGCGTGACGCGAGCACCCAGGTGTCCTTCGACCCGCCACCCTGGCTGGAGTTGACCACCAGGGAGCCCTCGGGCAACGCCACCCGGGTGAGCCCGCCCGGCAGCACCCAGACGTCATTGCCATCGTTGACCGCGAACGGCCGCAGGTCCACGTGCCGTGGCACCAATTTGCTGCCGACCTGGGTGGGCACCGTGGACAGCTGCATGACCGGCTGCGCGATCCAGCCCCGGGGATTGCTGCGGATCTTCTTGGTGATCGCCGCAAGCTCCTTGGCCGAGGCGTCCGGACCGAACACGATGCCGTATCCGCCTGAACCTTCTACCGGTTTGATGACCAGCTCGGCCACCCGGTCGAGCACCTCCTCACGCTCGTCGTCGAGCCAGCACCGGTAGCTGTCGACGTTGGCGAGGACCGGTTTTTCGCCGAGGTAGTACTCGATGATCGTCGGTACGTAGGTATAGACGAGCTTGTCGTCGCCGACCCCATTGCCGACCGCACTGGAGATGACGACGTTGCCGGCGCGGGCGGCGTTGAGGATGCCGGCGACACCGAGCATCGAGTCGGGCTTGAACTGCATGGGATCGAGGTATTCGTCATCGATCCGGCGGTAGATCACGTCGACCTGCCGCTCCCCTTCGGTGGTGCGCATGTAGACGACGTTGTCGCGGCAGAACAGGTCGCGACCCTCGACCAGCTCGGCACCCATCTGCCGAGCCAGCAGCGAATGCTCGAAGTACGCCGAGTTGTACACGCCCGGGGTGAGCACGGCGATGGTGGGATCGGCGACGTTGGTCGGTGCGGCGTTGCGCAGCGCCCGCAGCAGGTGCGACGCGTAGTCGCCGACGGCACGCACGCGGTTGGTGGCGAACAGTTTCGGAAAGACCCGCGCCATGGTGCGCCGGTTCTCCATCACGTAGGACACGCCCGACGGCGACCGCAGGTTGTCCTCCAGCACCCGGAAGTCGCCTTTGTCGTCGCGGATCAGATCGATGCCTGCGACGTGGATGCGGACGCCGTTGGGCGGGACGATGCCCGCCGCCTCGCGGTGGAAATGCTCACACGACGTGACCAGCCGACGCGGGATCACCCCGTCGCGCAGGATCTCCTGCTCGCCGTACACATCGTCGAGATACATCTCCAGCGCCTTGACGCGCTGGGTGATACCGCGTTCGAGCCGCGACCACTCCGCCGCCGAGATCACTCGCGGCACGAGGTCCATCGGGATGTGTCGCTCCTGACCCGACAGCGAGAACGTGATGCCCTGATCGATGAACGCCCGGCCCAAGGCCTCCGAGCGGGCCTGCAGCTCGGAGGCATCTGACGGAGCGAGCTCGGCATAGATGCCCTTGTACGGGCCACGCACGTTGCCGGAGGCATCGAACATCTCGTCGAACGCCGCGGCGTAGCGCCCGAGCCGGTTGTAGCCGTCGAAGACGCCTTGGTGTCTGACGCGCGCGGTCGGAGCGGGCTCGGCTCCCCTGGTCCGGGCTGTGCGGAGGCTCATCCCCAACATGCTGCACCACCTGTCGCGTTTTCGCCGTCCAACCACGCAGCCCGTTTCAGCCCGCCAAACGCGGGTTGACGTGGTAAAACGATGGCACCCTGTCAGTGCCCGGCGGCCGCCGCTTTGGGGGTTGGGGTACCGCGCTGGTACCCTGAACAGTCGCTGCCCGCTGTGCGGGTACCGCAGAGACTTAGGTAACCCCAGCTAGAGAATTACGAAGGAACTTCTACGTGGCCAACATCAAGTCGCAGGAAAAGCGCATCCTCACCAACGAGCGTCGCCGGCTGCGCAACCAGTCGGTGAAGTCGTCGCTGCGCACCGCCGTTCGCGGCTTCCGTGAGGCCGTCGAGGCAGGCGAGAAGGAAAAGGCCGCCGAGCTGCTGGTGTCGACCAGCCGCAAGCTCGACAAGGCCGCCAGCAAGGGCGTCATCCACGCAAACCAGGCCGCGAACAAGAAGTCCGCGCTGGCTCTGGCCCTCAACAAGCTCTGAGCTTCACGCTTCACCCCGCCGCGAGTTGCGCCACCCGGCGCACCGCGGCCTCAAGGGCGTAGTCGGCATCTGCCGCTGCGCCCTTTACGTCTGCATTGAGCGCGGCCACCACCCGCATCGCCTCCGCGACGGAGTCCCGCGACCATCGCCGCGCCTGCTTCTGGGCCTTCTGCACCCGCCACGGCGGCATACCGAGCTCCCCGGCCAGCTTGTAAGGGTCTCCCGACAGCGGGCCCACCCGGGCGATGGTGTGCACCGCCTCGGCCAGCGCATCGGCCAATACCACCTGCGGCTCGCCTGCGAGCATCGCCCACCGCAGCGCCTCCGCGGCGCCTGCCACGTCGCCGACGACGGCCTTGTCGGCGATGTCGAAGCCCTTCACCTCTGCCTTGCCGCTGTGATAGCGACGGACCGCGGCAGCGTCGACCTGACCGTCCGTATCGGCCACCAGCTGCGAGCACACCGCCGCGAGCTCTCGAATGTTCGACCCAACCGCATCGAGGACGGCGTTGACGGTGTCATCGGAAACCTTGACCCGTAAATCCCGGAATTCGCGGCGCACGAAGTCCGCCCGCTCCCCCGGCTTGGTGATGCGCGCACACGGATGCACTTGCGCCCCAAGCTTTTTCAATTGATCGGCCAGCGCCTTGGCCCGGCCACCACCGGAGTGCACGACCACCAGTGACGTGCCGGGCGGCAGGTCGGCGGCGGCACCGGCGATGAGCGAGACGGCGTCCTTGCCGGCTTCGGCAGCGGATTCGAGCACCACGAGGCGCTGCTCGGCGAACAGCGACGGACTGAGCAGCTCGGCCAGCTCGCTCGTACTGACCTCGCCGGCGCGCATCCGGTCCACCGGCACGTCGTCGGTTCCCGCCTGCGCGCGCGCAGCACGCAGGACTGCCGCGACAGCACGCTCGACAAGCAGTTCCTCGTCACCCAGCACCAGGTGTAGCCCTTCGGCCTGTTGGCTCACGCCGATGATGGTGTCACGCCGGGGCGACAGGGCTGACAGTCAGGCTTGCAGTGCATCCGACAGCGTCCAGGCCAGCGCGCACATGGCCAGGCCAGCCGCGGTCCGGCGCACCCAACGCCATCGCCACGCGCCCACCAGGGCCACTCCCCCAGCGGCCACCACCGCCACACCCGCCCACCCCGACGGCGTCGGTATTGCTGCGCCCGGCACGGCCGACGCCCACCGCGCGACCGACAACAACCACCACAGCTCGGGCCCAGTGAACCGGATCAGCAGTTGCGCCGCCGGGGGCCAGACGGTCGCCATCACCGCGGCCGCGGTGCCGAGCACGGTGATGGGCGGGATCACCGCCGCCACCGCGAGGTTCGCCGCGACCGCCACCAGGCTGAAGGTGCCCGAGATCCCGGCCACCAGCGGTGCGGTGACCAGTTGGGCGACGGCTGCGACGCTGACGGCTGCGGCCAGCGGACGAGGCCACCCGCGGGCCGCCAACCGCCGGGTCCACAGCGGTGCGAGCACCACGATGCCCGCCGTCGCGGCGACCGACAGGGCGAACCCGGCATCGACGGCCAATTCAGGTGCGGCAACCATCAGCACGATGACACTGGCCGCGAGCGCTGGAATGGCGCGCCTGCGACGGTGGATCAACACCGCGAACAGGGTCACCGCGCCCATCACCGCCGCACGCAGGACACTGGCAGACGGTTGCACCACAACGACGAATCCGATCAGGCCGAGCGCCGCAACGCCGACCGCCACCCGTGGCCCGAGAAGTCCCGCGCTCAGCAGCAGTGCACCGCACACGATGGTGACGTTGGCTCCCGACACCGCCGTCAGATGCGTCAGCCCTCCAACCCGAAACTGAGCGGTGGTCTGCGCGTCCACGGTCGAGGTGTCCCCCAGCGCCAATGCCGGCAGCATCGCTGCCTGGTCTGCGGGCAGGGCGGCCCGGGCAGACTCGGCGAACCCGGCCCTGATCCGCTGCGCCGCCCGCTGTACCACCGAGGCCTGCCCGAGCGTCGGCCGCCCGCTCGCGGTGAGCACGGCCACCGTGAGATCACGCCGGGTGGGCCTGCCGATCGCCGCTCGGAAGCGCGCGGGACGACCGACCGTCATCTCGCTATAGCCGCCTGCGGAGGCGAAGACCAGCACCCGCCCCGCGACGGGGAGGCCGTCCAGTTCGGCAAGGGCACCGCGGAACATGAGCCGGCCGCCCGCGATGACCCGCGGTGTCTCGGTGGCGCTGACGAGCACGGTCGCCGCGCCGCCGTAGCGGGCGGTGATCGGGTGGTGCTGCTGCTGGTGCACACGCAAACCGACGGCCACGGCGAACCCCGCACCGGTGGCCGCAACGGCCAGGACCGCGGCGACGCCGAATCGCAGACCGCCGAACCGGGTCAGCACCGCGACAACACCCGTCGCGGCGGCTGCGGCGAGCGCCGAACCGCCGATGCCCCACACGATGCCCGTGGCCGTCACGGCCCATGCCGCCAGTGCTGCCGGAAGCAACCGCAGGTCCAGCCGGTCGATCTCGGCCTCGGGTTCACCGGTGGTCACACGCGGACCAGCGGCCGTAGTTTCTCCAGCCGCGCCGGGCCGATCCCGTCGACCTCGCCGAGCTGATCCACGCTGCCGAACCGACCATGCGTGTCGCGCCACGCAACGATGGCGGCCGCCGTCACGGGTCCGACCCCGGGCAACGCGTCGAGCTGCTCGACGGTCGCGGTGTTGAGATCCACCGGCCCGGCCGGCCCGTGACCGGCAGCCGGCGTCGCGCTCGCGGTCGATGCCCCGGTGCTGCCGCCGGTCACCGAGCTGCCCATCGTGGTCGGCCTGCCCGGTGGTGCAGCGATTCCGACCACGACCTGTTCGCCATCGGTGAGACGGCGCGCCATGTTCAGCCCGACCAGATCGGCACCATCGAGCGGACCGCCGGCCGCGGTGAGGGCGTCGGCGATGCGCGCTCCGGCGTCCAGGGTGACCAGCCCCGGTTTCTGAACCAGGCCCACGACGCTGACCACGACCGGCCCCGCGGCGGCGCTCGGTGTCGCACTCGCAGACGAAACCATCTGCACCGGAGGCAGATTCGCCGCAGTTACCGGTGGCGGCTTGTCCCGCACCAAGGTGAAGACGGTGACGAGGACGGCCAACACACCGACCACGGCCAGTCCCACGGCCCCGGCTCGTCCCGGATCGGCGCGCGCGGCTGCCAGCCAGCCCGACGGTCCGTCGGGTGGGGTGTCGGGCAGCCAACGGGCCAGTGCACTGTCCGGCGGGGCGGTTGGCTCAGGATCAGGATCATCGGCGACCGGATCAGCAGGCGTCAGCCGGCGACGCAGCCGCTGCTCGGGCAGTTCGGTGGACATGCCACGACGGTAGGTACGCGCACGGACGAATCGGCCCGCCGCGGGCCCGAAAGTGTGCCGGCTGTGGATGAACTCAGCTTTGTGGATAACTACCGCGCGTGCCGCCCCTTGCGGCCCGTCGCCGAATCGGACGTGTTGGGGTGCAACGCCTTCGACTGCACGTCCGCGACGGATTTGACCACGCGGTTGACCCGGTCGATCGCGGGACGTGCCGTCAGCGGCTTGGCGGGCTTCACGGCGTTGCCCGTGTCGACCTCGGCGGGCGACGCGTGCGACTTCGGTGCCGCGACCGGGAGCCCCACCGAATGCGTTGCCGGGAACTCGTGTGCGGCCGCGGCGCGGATGTTCGTCACCGCGGTGTCGACGGAGTCCTTGACGATGGTCGAGGCCACGTGGACCACATCGGCGGCCTGGTTCGCGGCGGCTTCGACCGCGGCGACGGGATTGCCGGTCTCGGCCAGCGCCTGCGCACCGGCGTTCGCGGTCTGTACGACACCGAGCAGCACCAGCTCACCGGCCTGGAAGGCGACCGCGGCACTGACCTTGATGGCCTCCACAGCCACCACCTGCGGCAGCGTGTGGGCGCCGGTCTGGGACGGGTCCGGTGGCGGCAGCGGTTGGTGCAGCGCCGTCAGGATCGTCTGGCGGGCCGTGTCGATCGCCGCAGGCAACTGGCCCGGGGTGAGCAGCGCCGCCCCGACGTCGGACAGCTGCACCACGGTGACTTCCAGGTTGTTGAAGGCCTTGGGCACCACATGGAACACGTCGTTGAGGATGATGCCCTCGGCCGCCGTGTTGGCCGGGCCCGTCACCGCCGCGGCCGCCGCTCCGATCGCACGGGTCAGAGAACCGTTGGCGCCCAGGGAATTCAGGAACGCGACGGGCGCCTGCACCACGCCGAGCGGTACCGTCACCGCGCCCTGGACCAGGAACGGACAGATCAGGCTGCAATAGGTCGCCTGGTTCTGCAGGAACGCGATGGGGATGGCACCGAACGCCGGGGCGGCCGCGAGCCGGACCTGCTCACCGACGACGCGGGGCGCCACGAGTTGCGCGGGTGGCGTCACCGGGGCGATGGCGACCGCACCGATCGATGCGGCGGTGACGGTGGACAGAACGGCTGAGTGGACACGTGCATACACTTCGGCTCCCAAGAGTTGTGGTCCGGACACTCCTTCCAGACACGGCAGCCGAAGGACAATGGTTCAACACTCAAGTACCGGGTGCGGAAATCCGGCTGGGCAACGGCTCTTCGAGCGCGATGCCGCGGGCGTCGTCGGGCACACTGGGCCGGTGCGGCGGCGTCGCCCGCTCCAGGAACCGCAGCAGTTCAACCGGGAACGGCAGCACCACGGTGGAGTTCTTCTCCGCAGCCACTTCGACGACAGTCTCCAACAGTCGCAGTTGCAGGGCGGCGGGCTCGGCGGCCATCACATCGGCTGCCGCCGCGAGCTTTTCGGAGGCCTGCAGTTCGCCGTCGGCGGTGATCACGCGGGCGCGCCGCTCACGCTCGGCTTCGGCTTGCCGGGCGATCGAGCGCTTCATCGAGTCCGGGAGTACCACGTCCTTGATCTCCACCCGGTCGATATGGATGCCCCAGCCCAACGCGGGACTGTCGATGAGCAGTTCCAGACCCTGGTTGAGGTGTTCGCGGTTGGACAGCAGATCGTCCAGATTGCTCTTGCCGATGATCGACCGCAGCGACGTCTGCGCGACCTGACCGATCGCCGACATGTAGTCCTGCACATCGACCACCGCGCGCACCGGGTCGACGACGTTGAAGTAGATCACCGCGTCGACCCGCACCGTCACGTTGTCGCGGGTGATGCCGTCCTGCGCCGGGACCGGCATGGTGATGATCTGCGTGTTGACCTTCTGCAGCCGGTCGGCGACCGGGATCAGCATGGTCAGCCCGGGACTACGGACCTGATCCTGTACCCGGCCGAACCGGAACACCACCCCGCGCTCGTACTGCTTGACCACGCGGATGTTGCTGACGCCGACCCAGAGCAGGATCAGAAGGACGGCGCCGGCCGCGCCGAGGGAATAGAGCATGTCCATGATCAGACCTCGATCCGTCACTGTGGACCTCTATCCGATTGTGCGACGCGCGCGCTCGCGCCGCCAGGGCAATCTTGCCGGGGGCGACGACGAGTGAACACAGCGTCGATAGTGTCTACTACACCAGTGCAGACTCACCGAGGAGACGATCCATGACCGCAACACCCCGACCGCTCCGGGTCATCCAGTGGACCACCGGCAACATCGGAAGGCGCTCGCTGCACGCGATCATCGGCCGTGACGACATGGAGCTGGTCGGGGTGTACGCGTACGGGGCCGACAAGGTCGGCGTCGACGCCGCCGAGCTCGCCGGATGGCCGCAACCGACGGGCATCAAAGCCACCAACTCGATCGACGATCTCATCGCGCTCAAGCCGGACGCCTGCTGCTACAACCCGATCTGGCCGAGCATCGACGAGTTGGTGAGGCTGCTGGAATCGGGGATCAACGTCTGCTCGAGTGCGGCGTGGATCACCGGCGGAAAGCACACGCCTGAAGATCGCGCGCGTATCCAAAAGGCCTGTGAGGCAGGAAATTCCACCATATTCGGCAGCGGCGCACACCCCGGATTGACCAACATGGTCGGCATGGTGCTCAGCAGCGCGTGCGAACGCGTCGACGAAATCCGTATCACCGAATCGGTCGACTGCGGCGTCTACGAGTCCGCAGGAACGATGGCCGCGATGGGATTCGGGCAGGATCCGCAGACGCCCGGCTTGGCCGAGAGTGTGCGCCGCGAGAGTGAGGTGTTCGCCGAGTCGGCCGCGATGATGGCCGACGCCATCGGTGCAGAGCTGGACCGGATCACCTTCGACGTGCAGTTCACCGCCGCCACCGATGACACCGATCTGGGGTTCATGCAGATCCCGAAGGGCACCGTGGCCAGCGTGTACGGCTACCACCGCGGTTGGGTCGGCGAGAAGAATGTGGTCAGCGTCGGATTCAACTGGATCATGGGCAACCACGTCACACCGCCGAAGCCCGTGGCGCACGGTCACGTGATCCAAGTGTTCGGCGTCCCCAACATGCGCACCGTGGTGTACTGCCTGCCCTCCAAGGACTGGAGCGAGGTCAGTCTCAACGGGCTGGGCATGATCTACACGGCGCTGCCCGTGACCAATGCCGTGCCTGCCGTGGTCGCCGCGGCACCGGGCATCCTCACCCTCAAGGACCTGCCGCCGGTGACAGGACGCTTCGCGGGCTGACCTGCAGCGAAACTTATTGCGCCGCAATCTCCTCGGCGCGACCGACGAAACGGTCGAGGATTCCGGTCCAACCATCGGGCGATTCGAAGGCCGACCGCATCTGTCCGGCACGCTCGCCGTAGCGGTCCAGGTTGCGGTGCGTCAGATCGAGTCGGGTGCGTCCCGGCTCCACTGCTGTGAACGTCACCTCGACTTCGGTTTCGAAGTCGGGATTGAACTTCCAGTCGGCATCGAGTTGCCACAACAGGACCACCCGGCTCGGCGGCTCCCACGCCACGACTCGGCCCCAGTCACATTCGCTGCCGTCTTCGCCACGCTCGAACCACCGGCCACCGGCGTGCGGTTCGAGTATCACGTCGACTTGGGGCGCAGTGCCGATCGAGTGCTCGCGTGGCCAATATTCGCCGATCCGGGCGGTGAACAATTCGAACGTTCGCTCGCGGCTCAACGGCACGGTCACAGACCGCGTCACCTCCAGCTCAGCAGCTGATTGGGTGTCCATCATTTCTCCTCACGTCGCTTCTCGGCCTCGGCTTCTGCCAGCAATGCGAAATTGTCGAGCGTGGTCTCCCAGAACCGATCGAGGTAGCGGCGCACCACGGTCAACCCCGCTCGGTCGATGCGATACAGCCTGCGGGTGCCGACCACCGATTCCACGACCAGCTCGGCATCCTTGAGCACGCGCAGATGTTGGGAGACCGCAGGACGAGATACCGGCAGCTGGTCTGCCAGCACCCCGACTGCAACCGGCCCCTCCGAGAGAATCTCCAGAATGGACCGGCGGGTGTGATCCCCGAGTGCATCGAGGACAGCGGCAGCGGATGCCATATCGGTAAGTCTAGACTTACCGATATTTTCTCGTCAACCGTAAGTGGAGACTAACGGTTCACTCGGTATTGTCGAGCGACACGCACACCCCGACCGCACCGGCACCGACGTGCACGCCGAGCACCGCGCCCATGTCGGTCACCATCGGCGGCTTCAGCTGCGGCAGCCGCTCACTGAGCGCGACGCCGATCGCGTCGGCGCCTGCGGCATTGTCGACGTGGTGCACCGCGATGCCGGCCGGACGGTCTCCGATCACCTCGACAACCTGATCCACAAGTGCGGCATGGGCTTTCGACACGGTGCGGATGCGCTGCGAAAGCACCAGGCGACCGTCGACATCCATCCGCAGCAGCGGATTGAGTGACAGCGCGGTACCCAACCAGGATGCCGCGGTGCCGAGGCGACCGCTGCGGCGCAGGTTGTCCAGCCGATGTACGACGATGAACGCATGCCCCCGTGGCACTGCGGCGCGAGCCGCCGCCTCGACCTCGTCGAGTGCGGCGCCCGTGCGGGCCGAGCGGGCCGCGGCGAGTGCGACGAAACCCACCCCCATGGCCGCCGACCGCGAATTGACCACCCGCACCGCATGGCCGAATTCCCGCGCCGCCAACGCCGCCGAACTGTAGGTGCTCGACAGCGCCGCCGAGATATGCACCGCGACAACGCCATCGCCGTCACTGTCGGCCAGCGCCTGCCGGTAGGTGGCCGCAAGCTCGGCGGGCGACGCCCCTGCCGTGGTCACGCGGGCCCGATCGTGGATGTCGTGCGGGAGCGGGTCCACGCCGTCACGCAGGTCGGTGCCGTCATCGAGGATGTGCAGCGGAACCTGCCGGATCGCCAGATCGTCACGCAGGTCGGACCGCAGCCGCGACGACGAGTCCGTCACCACCACGACAGCCATCGTCAGTCAGCGGAATTCTGTTGTGGGACACCCGCTGTCGCGAGAGCCTTGAGCATCGACTCCGCCACCGCGCGATGTGCCTCGAAGTTCCAGTGAATGCCATCGGGGTTGCCGCGCCCACCGAGAACCTCGTCGGCGACGGCCGCTTTCAGATCCACCAACGGCACATCGTGTTCCTCGGCCCATGCCGTGATGGCCTGCACCGTCGGCTCCCGGCCGTGGTGGGCCTTGCCGTAGGTCTCGGCGATGTGCACCGAGGGCAGAGACGCCACCACCGGAATCCCTGGACGGTTGAAATCGATGGCGTTACGGGTCATTTCGAGATACTCGACGGTGACGTGCGGCGGAAGGGCGGAGCGGGCGATCGGCGACAACCGCGGCTGCAACCAGCCGTAACCGTCGCGTGCCCACCGCCGCAGCCACGCCGGCCGCACATAGCGGATCAGTTCCCGCAGCGCCGTCGGCAGCGGTGACGGCAGTGAATCCATGCCGCCGGTCGCAAAGATCACCGCGCCGGCCCGCGGCAACGCCGCCCAGGCCCGTGGGTCCTGAGTGGCCGCCCACCACACATCTCGACTGGTCCAGCCGATGCGACCGATGAGTTCCAGATCCCAACCGAGTTGGTCGGCAACGAGATTGGGCCAGATCCTGGGATCATCCGACGGCAACCCACCCGTCGGGCCGAAATAGGACAGCGAGTCCGCGAACACCAACAGCGTCGGCCTGCGCCCCTGAGCGCGACCGCCCGTGGGCTCAGAGGACATCGTTGGCCACCTGCGCGGACGCGTTCCACACGTCCAGTCGCCACCGGATGTCGTCGAAAGGCGCATCATCGGCGGAATGCCCGGACAGCTGCACCCAGCTGGCGTTGCCCATGCCGCCCAGCACCGGCCAGTTGTCCACCGGCAGGCCCAGCAGCCCCGCGGTGAGCGCCGCGATGAGCCCGCCGTGGGCCACCAACACCACGGGGCGCTCCGGCTCGTCGAGTCCCCACTCATGCTGCGTGGCAACAATTTCCGAAACCAGCGGGACACTGCGCCGGGCGACGTCGACCCGGCTCTCGCCGCCGTGCGGCGCCCACCGGGCGTCATCACGCCAGATCGCCCGGGCACCCGGTGCCACGGCATCGACCTCGAGGTGGTTCAAACCCTGCCAGTCCCCGAGATGTGTCTCGCGGAGCCGCTCGTCGATCTGCACCGGAAGTCCCGCTCGGTCCCCGAGCGTCATGGCGGTGTCGAGCGCGCGTTTGAGATCCGACGAGACGATCAGCAGCGGTTGACGTTTCGCCAGCACCTCGGCCGCAGCGGCGGCCTGGTCGCGCCCGAGATCGGACAGCTCGGTGTCGAGCTGGCCCTGCATGCGGCTGCCTGCGTTGTACTCGGTCTGGCCGTGCCGCAGCAGCAGCAGCCGACGGAACCTCATTCGGCGGCGTCCTGGTGATCCAGGTCGACGGGAATCTGCGGGCAGTCCCGCCACAGGCGGTCCAGGGCGTAGAAATTGCGTTCGTCCTGATGCTGGATGTGCACGACGATGTCGATGTAGTCCAGCAGCGTCCAGCGCCCTTCGCGGGTGCCTTCACGGCGGGCGGCCTTGTATCCCGCGAGCCGCATCTTCTCCTCGACCTCGTCCACGATGGCATTGACCTGACGTTCGTTGGACGCCGAGGCGATCACGAAGCAGTCGGTGATGACCAGCTGGCCGGACACGTCGATCACCACGACGTCGTCGGCGAGCTTGCCGGCCGCCGCGCGGGCGGCCACTTCGGCCATCGCGATGGCGTCAGCCGTGGCGGTCATCGGGCTCCCCCTCCGTTGTGGCCCTTCTTCGGGTTCGCGGTATAGAGGCCGCGCTTGGCCACGTACTGCACCACCCCGTCGGGTACCAGGTACCAGATGGGCCGGGAGGCCTCCGCACGCTGACGGCAGTCGCTCGACGAGATCGCCAGCGCGGGCACCTCCACGAGTTGCAGCGCGTCGGGTGGGAGCTCCTGACGGGCTGCCGAGATGTGCTTACCGTCGAGCTCATAGCCCGGTCGGCTGACGCCGACGAACTTCGCCATCGAAAAGAGGTCCTCCCAGTTCTGCCAGGACAGGATCGACGCCAGGGCATCGGCGCCGGTGATGAAGTACAGATCACTGGTGGCGTTGAGTTTCCTCAGGTCACGCAGCGTGTCGGTGGTGTAGGTGGGGCCGCCCCGGTCGATGTCGACCCGGCTCACCGAGAACCGTGGGTTGGACGCCGTGGCGATCACCGTCATGAGGTAGCGGTCCTCGGCGGCGCTGACCTGGCGGTCATGCTTCTGCCAGGGCTCGCCGGTCGGCACGAACACCACTTCATCCAGGTCGAACAGATCGGCGACCTCGCTGGCGGCGACCAGGTGCCCGTTGTGGATGGGATCGAACGTCCCACCCATCACACCCAGTCTGCGCCGTGTTGCCACGAGCAGCCAGCTTACGGCAGGGGTGGTTCGGCCTCATGAATGGCGGTTTTCGGCCGCTGCGGCCGGGCGCTGACTCAGACCGGCAGCAGCCCGTCGATGACCGAGGCCAGCTGCTTGGCCGAGCGGCACTCGTGCATGGTGATCACCTCGCCGTACTTGGGTGCCGCCGAGTCCCCGCTGCCCCACAGGTGCCTCGGCTCGGGGTTGAGCCAGTGCGCGTGCCTGCTCGCCGACACCATGTGCGCCAGCAGGTCGGCCTGCGGATTGCGGTAGTTGTTGCGCCCGTCTCCGAGCACCAGCAGCGAACTGCGCGGTGAGAGCACACCCGGGAACTTCTCCAAGAACGATACGAACGCATGCCCGTAATCGGAGTGCCCGTCGCGGGTGTACACGCCGGCCTCCCGGGTGATGCGTTGCACCGCGACCGCCAGGTCGGCTTCCGGGCCGAACAGCTCGGTGACCTCGTCGGTGGTGTCGATGAAGGCGAAGACGCGGACGCGGGAAAACTGCTGACGCAGAGCCGCCACCAGCATGAGCGTGAAGTGGCTGAAACCGGCGACCGAGCCGGACACGTCACACAGCACGACCAGTTCGGGCCGGGCGGGGTGCGGCTTTTTGAGCACCACGTCGATCGGCACGCCGCCGGTCGACATGGACTTGCGCAGCGTCTTGCGCAGGTCGATCTCGCCTGCTCGGGAGCGACGCCGCCGCGCGGCCAGCCGGGTCGCCAGGGTGCGGGCCAGCGGCGCGACGGTCTTGCGCATCTGGCGCAGCTGTTCGCCTGAGGCGCGCAGGAATTCGACGTTCTCGGCGAGCTGCGGCACACCGTACATCTGGACGTGCTCGCGGCCCAGCTGTTCGGCGGTGCGGCGTTTGGTCTCCGCCTCGACCATCTTGCGCAGCTGTGAGATCCGTTGCGCAGCCATCGCTTTGGCGATCTCTTCTTGGGTGGGCGTTGGCTCGTCGCCGTACGGGGCCAGGAGCCCGGCGAGCAGCCGGCCCTCCAGATCGTCCAGGCTCATGGCCTTGAGCGCCTGATACGACGAGTACGACGGCCCGCGGCTCGACGTGTACCGGCCGTAGGCCTCGACGATCTGGGCGATCATCGCGGCCAACCGATCGTCGAGGCTGGCCAGATCCTCGTTGTCGGAAAGCATTTGCACCAGCGCGGCCCGCATGGCCTCGACATCCTCCGGCGGCAGCTGGTGTGGCTGGTCGTCCGGCGCGTCGTCGTCCGACAGCACGGTGCGCGCCCCCAGCGCAGCGGGGAAGAACAGATCGAACATCGCGTCGTAGGTGTCGCGGTGGTCGGCACGGCGCAGGACTGCGCACGCGATACCCTCGCGCAGGGCCTCGCGGTCCCCCAATCCCAGCACCGTCATCACCCGGCCCGCATCCACCGTCTCCGACGGGCCGACCGAGATGCCTTGCTTGCGCAGGGCTTCGACGAACTCGACGAGATGTCCCGGCAGGCCGTGGGGGGCCAGCGGCTGCGGTGGTCGAATCCGGCGAGCGGCCATCAGTTGAGCCTCAGCTCCCCGGCGGCTCGCTGCTGATCGGACTGGTGTTTGAGCACCACGCCGAGCGTGGCGGCGATCATCGCGTCGTCGATGGTGTCCAGTCCGAGGGCCAGGACGGTGCGGCCCCAGTCGATGGTCTCGGCGACCGATGGGAGCTTCTTGAGCTGCATGCCCCGCAACACTCCGATGATCCGCACGAGTTCGGCGGCGATGTGCTCGGGCAGTTCCGGGACCCGGGACAGCAAGATGCGCCGCTCGAGGTCGGCGTCGGGAAAGTCGATGTGCAGGAACAAGCAACGACGCTTGAGCGCCTCGGACAATTCGCGGGTGGCGTTGGAGGTCAGCAGCACGAACGGCGGCCGCTCGGCGGTGATGGTGCCCAGCTCCGGCACGGTGACCGCGAAGTCGGACAGCACCTCCAGCAGCAGGCCTTCGATCTCGATGTCGGCCTTGTCTGTCTCGTCGATCAGCAGCACTGTCGGATCGGTGCGCCGGATCGCGGTCAGCAGCGGGCGGCTCAGCAGGAATTCCTCGCTGAACACGTCCATCTTGGTCTGATCCCAGTCGCCACCGCCGGCGGAGCCGGCAATCGAGCCTTGGCCCGCCTGGATGCGCAGGATCTGCTTGGCGTGGTTCCACTCGTAAAGTGCGCGGGCCTCGTCGACGCCCTCGTAGCACTGGAGCCGCACCAGTTCGCTGCCGGTGGTCTGCGCGACCGCGCGGGCCAGTTCGGTCTTGCCCACCCCGGCCGGCCCCTCCACCAGCAGTGGCTTGCCGAGCCGGTCGGCGAGGAAAACCGCTGTGGCCGTGGCGGTATCGGGCAGGTATCCGGTTTCGGCCAGCCGCCGCGCGACATCGTCGATGTCGGCGAACAGCGGCGCCGGGCGCGCGGGCACGCTCACGTGGTTCTCCCTTGGTTGTCTAGGACGGCCGGGTCTGACCGTCGCCCCATACGATCCATTTCGTCGAGGTCAGTTCGGGCAGCCCCATCGGGCCGCGGGCATGCAGCTTCTGGGTCGAGATGCCGATCTCGGCGCCGAAGCCGAACTGCTCGCCGTCGGTGAACGCCGTGGAGGCGTTGACCATCACCGCGGCCGCATCGACCCGTTCGGTGAACCGTTGCGCCGCAGCGAGATCCGTCGTCACGATGGCCTCGGTGTGCCCGGTGCCGTATTCGTTGACGTGCGCGATCGCGGCGTCGACGCCGTCGACCACGGCCAGCGCGATGTCCATCGACAGGAATTCCGCGCGCAGTTCGTCCTCGGACGGGTCGGCGTGCACGGTGACACCGGCATCCTGCAGCGCCGCTACCAGCCGCGGCACCGCCACATCGGCGATGGCGGCGTCGACCAACAGCGACTCGGCGGAGTTGCAGACGCTGGGCCGCCGGGTCTTGGAGTTCAGCAGGATCTTCTCGGCCAGCTCGAGGTCTGCCGATTCATGAACGTAGACATGGCAATTGCCGACGCCGGTCTCGATGGTCGGCACTTGCGCGTCGCGCACCACGG
Organism: Mycolicibacterium brisbanense; assembly: GCF_001570425.1. Classification (GTDB taxonomy): domain Bacteria; phylum Actinomycetota; class Actinomycetes; order Mycobacteriales; family Mycobacteriaceae; genus Mycobacterium; species Mycobacterium brisbanense. The sequence goes on along the minus strand of NZ_BCSX01000003.1, from coordinate 24,458 downwards.
CGTCGATCAGACCGGCCCCGCCACGCGGGATCACCACGTCGACCAGACCGCGGGCCTGGATCAGATGCGTCACGCTGGCCCGGTCGTGGCTCGGCAGCAACTGCACGGCGTCGGCGGGCAGCCCCTCGGCCACCAGAGCGGTGCGCAGGGCATGCACCAGTGCCTCGTTGGAGCGCACCGCCGAGGAACTGCCGCGCAGCAGCGCCGCATTGCCGGATTTGAGCGTCAGCCCGAACGCGTCGACCGTGACGTTGGGCCGGCCCTCGTAGACCATGCCCACCACGCCGAGCGGCACGCGCTGCTGACGCAGCTGCAAGCCGTTGGGCAGCGTGCGCCCGCGCAACACCTCACCGATCGGATCGGGCAGCCCGGCCACCTGGCGCAGGCCCGCGGCGATGCCGTCGATGCGTTGTTTGTTGAGCGCCAGCCGGTCCAGCATCGCCTCGGGCGTACCCGCGTCCCGGGCCGCGTCGAGGTCGCCTGCATTGGCCGCCAGCACGGCGTCGGCGCTGGCCAGCACACTGTCGGCCGCCGCGTGCAGCGCACGGTTCTTGGTTGCGGTGTTCAGTGTGGCCAGGGTGCGTGCCGCGACCCGGGCGCGCCGGGCAGCCTCGTGCACCTGCTCCCGCAAATCCTGCGTCGGCGCACTCACGGCGGGTGTCTGCACACTCATCGTCCCAGGGTATCGGAGGTGTTCAGGAGAGCTCGACACGTGTCAGCACCCGACTGGTTTAGCGTTGTCGACTATGGCGTCCTCACGGGTGTGCGTGGTCGGAAGCGTCAATGCGGATCTCACGTTTGCCGTACCGGCTCTGCCCAAACCGGGTCAGACCGTGCTGGCGTCGTCGCTGATGTCGGCCTCGGGCGGCAAGGGCGGTAATCAGGCGGTCGCCGCGGCACGCGCCGGGGCCGCGGTCAGTTTGGTCGCCGCACTCGGCGACGATCCGGTCGCCGAATCCCTGCGCGCTCATCTGCGGGCCAACGGCGTCGGCCTGGACGCGGTTGCGACCGTGCCCGGGCCGAGCGGGTCGGCGGCCATCGTCGTCGAGGCCGGCGGCGAGAACAGCATCGTGGTGGCGCCCGGCGCCAACGCGCATGTCGAGGTCAAGTCCGCCGCTGCCCGCGCCGCCATCACCTCCGCCGAGGTGGTGTTGATGCAGTTGGAGATCCCTCCGGCGACTGCGATCGCCGCGGCCCGGCTCGCCCGGGCTGCCGGTGCGGTCGTCATTCTCAACGCGTCACCCACGGGGACCCAGGCCCATGACCTGCTGGCGTTGTCCGAAGTGGTCGACGTGGTGGTGGTCAACGAGTCCGAAGCCGCCGAATGGCATTGGCCGGTAAACCATCTGGTGATCACCCGGGGTTCGCGGGGAGCGAGCTACATCGGCGCCGACGAGCGATTCGACGTGCACGCACCGGCCGTCCGGGCGGTGGACACCACCGGAGCGGGCGACGTGTTCGCCGGTGTGCTGGCTGCCGATTGGCGCTCGGGGTTCGAGGACGCGCTGCGCCGCGCGTGTGCGGCCGGCGCCCTCGCGACACGGGTGCGCGGCGCGGGTGACTGCGCCCCGACCGGGGCGGACATCGACGCGATGCTGGCCCGCTGAAGCACTGAACTGAAGGCGATACCGTTGCCGTTATAGTCGGCGTTCATGACATCGGGACACACCCCGCGACCTCCCGAGGGCGACTGGCTCGGCACGCCCTATCTGAGGTTCGAGCGACAGGGGCCGTTCGGCGTCGTCACCCTCGATCGTCCCGCGGCCCGCAACGCGATGACCCCGGCGATGTACTTCGGGATTCGCTACGCGGTCACCCATGTCGAAGCCGATCCCGACCTGGCCGGCCTGCTCATCACGGGCACCGGCGATGTGTTCGCGCCGGGCGGTGACCTCGGCGGCGGCGACGGCGTCGACGACTGGATGAGCTTCGGCGCAGCACTGTCCATGGATGTCACGCCGTTCGAGACCCTGCGGCAGTCGGTCAAGCCGGTGGTTAGTGCGGTCAACGGGCTGTGCCAGGGCGGCGGGCTGCAGATCGCGATCTGCAGCGACATGGCCGTGGTGAGCGATCGGGCCACGTTCCGGGTGCCCGAGCTCTACCGCGGCATCGCCGACACCTACTACAGCCAGATGCTGGCCCGGTTGATCGGGCCTGTCCGCACCCGCGACCTGATGTTCACCGGGCGCACGTTGTCGGCCGCCGAGGCGGTGGACTGGGGCATGGTGGCGCGCGTCGTCCCGCACGAGGAACTCGCGGACGCTGCGCGTGAGGTACTGGGCCAGTGCTGCCGGACCGCACCGCGGGCCCGCGGAGTCGTGAAATCCAGCCTGGACAACTACCTGGGGCTCTACGACCGGATCGGCATGAAGGCCAGCTACAGCGGCGCCGAGGCGACCGAGGGCTTCATGGCGTTCAAGCAACGCCGTTCGCCGGACTGGGTTCACCCGCAGTTGCGTACCGAGGGCCGTCTCTAACCCTCCGGGATCTCCCGCTCGATCTCGTCGAGCCAGATCCGCGCCGACATGTCCGACGGCGCCCGCCAGTCACCACGGGGTGACAGCGAGCCGCCGGCCGACACCTTCGGACCGTTGGGCAGTGCCGAACGCTTGAACTGGGAGAACGAGTAGAAGCGCTGGGCGAACACCTGCAGCCAGTGCCGGATCTCCTTGAGCGAGTAGGTCGGTCGCTTGTCCTCGGGGAATCCGGCAGGCCAGTCACCCACACCCGGATCATGCCAGGCATGCCAGGCCAAGAAGGCCACCTTGGCCGGACTGAACCCGTAGCGCAGCACCTGGAACAGCGAAAAGTCCTGCAGCGCATAGGGTCCGACCTTGGCCTCGCTGCTCTGGATCTGCTCCCCCGCTTCGGTCGGCACCAGCTCGGGGGTGATCTCGGTGTCCAGCACCGACTGCAATACCGCGTTCACGTCGGCCTCGAACTGTCCCGATGAGATGACCCACCGGATGAGGTGCTGGATCAGGGTTTTCGGGACGCCGCCGTTGACGTTGTAATGGGACATCTGATCGCCGACACCGTAGGTCGACCAACCCAGGGCCAGCTCGGAGAGGTCCCCGGTGCCCAGCACGATGCCGCCGCGCTGGTTGGCGAGCCGGAACAGATAGTCGGTGCGCAGACCGGCTTGCACGTTCTCGAACGTGACGTCGTAGACCTTCTCGCCTCGGGCGTACGGATGATCCAGACCGGCCAGCATCACCTCGGCGGTACTCGTGATGTCGAGTTCTGCGAAGGTGACGCCGAGCGCCTCCGCCAGCCGCGTCGCGTTGTTCTTGGTGTGGTCACCGGTGGCAAACCCGGGCATCGTGAACGCGAGAATGTCACTGCGGGGCCGGGATTCGCGGTCCATGGAACGGGCGGCAACGATCAGGGCGTGGGTGGAATCGAGCCCGCCGGACACCCCGATGACGACCTTGGGGTAGTTCAGCGCCCGCAGCCGCTGCTCAAGACCCGACACCTGGATGTTGTACGCCTCGTAGCAATCCTGTTGCAGCCGTTGCGGATCCGCAGGCACGAACGGGAACCGCTCGACCTCGCGCAGCAGCCCGATGTCGCCGGTCGGCGGGTCGAGCTGAAACTCGATGCGCCGGAAGGCATCACCGACGGCACGGTAGTGCCGTGCGTTGTCGTCGAACGTGCCCATGCGGAGCCGCTCGGCGCGCAAGAGGTCAAGGTCCACGTCGGCGACCGACCGCCGTTCGCCGCGCGGGAACCGCTCGGTCTCGGCCAGCAGCAGCCCGTTCTCCCAGATCATGGTCTGGCCGTCCCAGGCCAGGTCGGTGGTGGATTCACCCTCGCCTGCGGCGGCATAGATGTAGGCCGCGAGGCAACGCGCCGACGCCGACCGGGCCAACAGACAACGATCCTCGGCCCGGCCGACGGTGATCGGGCTGCCCGAGAGGTTGGCGAGCACCGTCGCACCGGCCAGCGCGGCCTGGGCACTGGGCGGGACCGGGACGAACATGTCCTCACAGATCTCGACATGCAGGACCAGCCCCGGCAGGTCCGAAGCCACGAACAGCAGGTCGGGCCCGAACGGCGCGTCGGCACCGGCGACCCGGATGGTGCCGCGCACATCGTCGCCCGCCGCGGCCTGCCGGCGCTCGTAGAACTCGCGATAGGTGGGCAGATAAGACTTCGGCGCCACCCCGAGCACGGCGCCGCGGTGAATGACCACGGCGGTGTTGTAGATCCGGTGCCCGTGGCGCAGCGGGGCGCCGACCACGAGCACGGGTGTCAGGACGGCCGAGGCCGCGACGATCTCGACGAGCGCCTCCTGCACGGAGTCCAGCAGCGTGTCCTGCAGGAGGATGTCCTCGATCGAATACCCGGACAGCGTCAGCTCGGGAAAGACCGCGACGGCCACTCCGTCGTCGTGGCAGGCCTGGGCCAGTCGAAGCACTGATTCGGCGTTGGCCGGCGGGTCCGCCAACGCGGTGTGAAGGGTGCACGCAGCGACCCGGGCGAAACCATGCCGGTAAGCGGAGTAGAAGTCCATCGCCTCCATTGTCACCCGCGCCGGGCGAATATCTTGGTCAACCACCCGCTCACGGGCTGTCACCGGAATCGGTCTGGGGTGTGAGGTCACGCTGAAGCGATTCGAAACGCTCGATACGCCGACGCGATGTGTCACCCAGGCGGTCGATGACCGCGGCGATCAGCGCCTCGGTCATGGCCAGCGCCGGGCTCAGCGAGTCGAACGGCGACGGTGCGGTGACCGTGCACGGAAACACGACGTCCGCATTGACAGCCAGCGGTGACAACCATGGGTCGGTGAAGACGATCAGGGCGGCCCCCTGGCCCTGAGCCGCCAGCCCGAAAGCCACGATGTCGTGCTGATATCGACGGAAGTCGTAGGCAATGACGACGTCGCGCCGGCCGATGTCGAGCAGCAGGGCGGCGCGATCCATGGCTTCGCCGGGAACGGCCGCGCTCGTCGGGCGGAGCAGCTGCAGGTGGGCGTTCAGATAGCCGGCCGCATGACCGCTGAAGCGCCCACCGATGGTGAAGACACGGCGCGCGGGATCACAGATCAGGTTCACGGCGGCCACCAGCCGATCGGGTGGCACCGCTTCGAATGTCTGACGGATTCCCACGGTGAGCACCTCCTCGGCGCGAGCCAGCACGCCGCCGTGGGGCGGGCTGTCATCCGGTGGGTGCGGCGGACGGTCTGTGTACTGCGCCAGAGCGGATTTCGAGCGAGCAGCGACTTCCTGGCGTAAGTGCTCCTGAAAATCAGGAAAGCCGTTGTAGCCGAGCTTGGTCACCAGCCGCACCACACTCGGCGCACTGACGTCGGCGCGCTGCGCAAGTCGGGCCACCGTTTCCAGGCCCGCGCGCGGGTAATCGGCGAGCAACTCGCGGGCGACTTTGCGTTCCGCGGGAGTGAATCCCGCCAGATTCTGCCGGAGCACCTCCGAGACGGGGCGGACAGCCATGAAACAAATATTACAGCCGAACTCTTGACAAGTTTCGATGTAATGCAGATAACATCTGTCCGTTACATCACGCGTCTGTGTAACAAATGAAACATCCACCGGCCGTCCTGCCGCCGCAACGCCATGAGGAAGCCCATGTCCCAGACCACATCACCGGAGTCCACGCTGGCCCCGCGCAGCAAGCTCAAGCTGTGGGAGGCGCTTGCCCTCTCCGTCGGTCTCATGGGCCCGACCCTGGCGATGAGCCTCAACGGCCAGGGCGTGGCCACCCTGGTCGGCAAATCGGTGCCGCTGGTGTTTCTCATCGGGTTCGTCGCGGTGATGGCCATCGCCTACGGGTTCTGGCGGCTGACCCAGCACTTCAACCACGCAGGGTCGGTGTACGCGCTGGCAGGCGTCACTTTGGGGCCCCGCGCCGGGTTTTTCGGCGGCTTCGCCCTGCTGGGCACGTACGTGTTCTTCGCTGCCTGCACGATGGCCGCCACCGGAGTCTTCCTGCAGGCTTTCCTCGACGCCGCCGGCATCAAGGTCTCCGTGCCGTGGATCGTCGTCGCGCTGCTGACCGCGGTCGCCTGCGCGGTGTTCAACAGCCGTGAATCCCGGGTCACCGCCCGCACGCTGCTGATCGTCGAAGGCATCGGGATCGCCTGCATGACGATCCTCGCCGTGGTCATCGTGGCCCGCACCTCGGCAGATGCCGGCGCCGGGGCGGCATTCGACCTGTCCCTCTTCACCTTCGGCGGCGCGCCGGCGAGTGAGATCGCCACGGCATCGGTGTTCGCGTTCCTGTCGTGGGCCGGCTTCGAAGCGTGCGCGGCACTCGGAGAGGAAACCGACAACCCCAAGCGCAACATCCCCCGCGCTCTCATAGGCAGCGTCCTGCTCACCGGTCTGCTGTTCGTGTTCGTCATGTACGCCCAGACCATCGGCTTCGCGCACGGCTCAGACGGGATCGACGGGTTCTCCGCCAGCGCATCCTCGGTGTCCACCCTGTCGGAACGGTTCATCGGAACGTGGTTCGCGTTGGTCGTCGGGTTCAGCGCATTCGCGGCGGGCTTCGCGTCGGCGCTCAGCTCGTCCGCGGCCGCCAGCCGGCTGGTGTTCGCCCTGGCCCGCGACGGCTTCGGCCCCAAGGCGCTGGCCCGAACCAACCCGCACACCAGGGCACCGGTTGTCGCGCTGCTCACCGTGCTGGCTGTCGCGGCCGCCCTCGATATCGCATTGAGTATCGGCGGAGTCGCCGGTTTCGACGCGTACTACTGGTACGCCACACTTGGTGTCCTGTGCGTCCTGGTGGTCTACGCCGTGGCCGGCACCGGTGTGGTGCGGTTCATCGTGTCGCGGCGCGCCCCGATTCCGTTGTGGCAGGCCGTGATACCCGTCGCATCGATCGCCTACCTGGCCTACGTGTTCTACGTGCAGTCCACCGGGCAGAAGGCGCCGATCTCCTATTTCCCCCTCATCGCCGGGTTGTGGTGCCTGACCGGGCTGGCCGTGGTGCTCGTCGCGCCCGGACTGGCCAGGCGGATCGGCGCAAGCCTGACCGCCGAACTGTCGAGCACCGACAGCGACGTCGACGAGACCCTCGACCCGCGATGACCCACCAGCCTCCCGCCAACCCGAAAGTGCCACAGATGTCCGAACCCACAGCATTCATCGCAACCTGCGACCTGGCCGCGATCGTGCGCGGTCGCGCAGTGCCTGCCTCCCGGTTGACCTCGACCCTGACCTCCGGCGTCGGCTGGGTGCCCGCCGATCTCGCGCTGACATGTTTCGGAAACATCGCGCCGGACAACATGTTCGGCTCAGTGGGCGACCTGCGCCTGGTACCGGACGCCACCGCCTTCGCGACCCTCGCCGAGACCGAGGGACGCCCGGCCACCGTCCTCTATGTCGCCGACCAGACCCAGCTCGACGGCTCTCCCTGGGGCGGATGTCCACGCACCGCGCTCAAGGACGCGATCGCGGCTCTGGAGGATGCCACCGGTCTGACCGCGCATGCCTCCTTCGAGCACGAATTCATGGTCGGGACCATGACCGGTGCCCCGCCGTTTTCCTTCGAAAGAGCGCGCGGTGCAGAGCCTTTCGGCTCCGCACTGGTCGCGGCGGTGGAAGGCGCCGGCCTGGAGCCCGAATCGTGGCTGCCGGAGTACGGGGAAGGACAGTTCGAGGTGCCCATCGCGCCGACGTGCGCACTGCTCGCGGCCGACCGGGCGGTGCTGCTGCGTGAGGTGATCCGCGATGTGGCCCGCGGCCACGGCCACCGCGCGACGTTCACGCCGCTGGCGAGGCCGGACGGCGTCGGCAACGGGGTGCACATCCACATCTCGTTGTACGACGCGTCCGGTGCACCGGTGCTCTACGACCCACAGCGACCCGGAAAGCTGTCCCAGATCGGCGCCCGGTTCGCCGCAGGCGTGTTGGCCCATGCCGATGCACTCGTCGCGATCACCGCGCCCAGCCCGGTGTCGTTCCTGCGGTTGGCGCCGCATCGGTGGAGTGCCGGTGGTGCGTTCCTGGCCGAACGCAACCGCGAGGCGCTGCTGCGCATCTGCCCCACGATCCGGATCGGTGGCCGCGACGAAGCAGCACAACTTCATCTCGAGTACCGGGCCGCGGATGCCACCGCCAACCCATGGCTGGCGCTGGCCGCACTGCTGCGCGCAGGACTGGCCGGGTTGTCCGGCGATGAGGAGGCACGGGTGTGGCCGGAGACCGCCACCGAGGCCGAGCTCGCCGAGGTACCGGCGCTACCCGGCGACCTGGCCTCCGCGCTCGACGCGCTCGCGCGCGACGAGGTTGCCCAATCCTGGTTCGGCACTGAGCTGATTCACACATTCCAACTCGTCAAGCGTGCCGAATTGGAGGCTGTCGGCGACCTTGACCCGGCCGGGGTGTGCCGGCGGATCGCGGAGGTGTACTGATCCATGCTCGGACTGGGAGCAGCGAGCGCCGAGTTGACCGGACCGCTCCTCGAAGCTCTCGAGCGACGGAAAGACGTCGCCGTCGAGCTTCGCCACCGGCTACACCGCATGCCCGACGTGTCCGGCGATGAAGGCCCGACCCGGGACGCTGTACTCGGTGCCCTGCCACCGGGTGTTGTCACCCCGGTGGCCGAAACGGGTGCCCTCGTCCGGATCGGCGCGTCCGGACCGGCCATCGGTGTGCGAGGCGAACTCGACGGACTGCGCCTCACCGAGCGCTCGGGTGTCGAGTGGGCCTCGGAGCGGCAGGACGCCATGCACGCCTGCGGCCACGACATCCACCTCGCGGCGGTCGTGGCGCTGAGCCACGCGGTCGCGGACACGCCCGGCGCGCCGCCACTGGCAGTCGTGCTGCAGCCGCGCGAGGAGTCCTACCCGTCCGGCGCGCAGGACATCGTCAAGTCGGGAGTCCTGCTGGACAACCACGTCACGGCCATGGTGGGCGCCCACGTGCAGCCGTCCCTGAAACCGGGCGTAATCGCTTGCACCCCAGGCGCAGTCAACGCGGCGGCCGACGAATTCCAGGTCACCGTCCGCGGCTGCGGCGGCCACGCGGCCTACCCGCACCTCACCCGCGACCCCGTGCTCGCCCTCGCCCACGTGGTGGTGGCGCTGCAGCAGGTGGTCGGTCGCAACACCGATCCGACCAACTCCGCGGTGGTCAGCGTCAGCACCCTGTCGGCCGGCGATGCCGCCAATGTCATCCCCGACGTCGCGACCGCCCGGGGCACGGTGCGCAGCATGTCCGAACACACGCGGACCTATCTGCATCGACGCATCCGCGAGGTCGCCGAATGGGTCGCCCAGGCCCACGAATGCAGCGCCGAAGTGGATATCACGTCCGGGGAGCCCGTGCTGGTCAACGAGCCCGCGATCGTCGGCCCGGCTTCTGAACACTTGCGGCACTTCGGCTTTCGGGTGGACAGCGACCTGCGTTCGTTCGGTGCCGACGACTTCTCCTTCTATCCCGAACAGGTCCCGGCGCTGATGATGTTCGTCGGTGTCGACGGCCGCGGCGCAGGCCTGCATCACCCCGAGTTCGCGCCCGACGACGCGGCGGTAATGGATGTCGCGCGAACACTTCTTGCCGGCTACCTGGCCGCCGCCGATTTGTCCTCACTCACCACCTCTGCTTCGGAAGGACCACGATGACCGACCAGACCTTCGCCGAGATGTCCCAGGCGGAGATGCCGTACACCGATGCGATCCGGCGCTACGCCGACCTCGACTACGTGCGGTTGGACGTACCCGGCCATTGTGGTTCGGCACTGGCCCAGCCCGAGCTGGCCGAGTTGTTCGGCGAGCGGGTGCTGCAATTGGACCTGCCCCCACTCGTCGACGGTATCGACCAGGGCACCGTCCCTACCCCGCTGCAGCAATCGGCGCGCCTCGCCGCAGATGCCTGGGGTGCCCGCCGCACCTGGTTGGTTACCAACGGCGCCTCGAAGGGCAACCTGGTCGCTTGTCTTGCTCTACGTCACCTCGGGGAACACATCGTCGTGCAGCGGACGATGCATTCGTCGGTGATGGACGGCATGGTGCTCGGCGGGCTGATCGGCCACTACGTGCAGCCCGACATCGACTCCGAGATCGGCGCCGCCCACGGTCTGCACCCTGACGCGCTCGACGCCGCGCTGGACGCTCACCCGGAAGCCGTCGCCGCGTATCTGGTGACGCCCAGTTACTTCGGCGCGGTCGCCGACGTACCGGCGCTGGCCCGCGTCGCCCACGACCACGGCGTGGTGCTGGTCGTCGACCAGGCGTGGGCCGCCCATTTCGGCTTCCATCCCGACCTGCCCGCCAATGCCCTGTCCCAGGGTGCGGACCTGGTCATCTCGAGCACCCACAAACTGGGTGGCAGCCTGACGCAGTCCGCCATGCTGCACCTCGGTGAAGGCCCTCATGCCGAGGTTCTCGAACCTCTGGTGAACCGCGCCTTCCGGTCGATGCAATCCACTAGCGCCAGTTCGCTGTTGATGATGTCGCTGGACGTCGCCCGCCACGCTCTGGCCGTCCACGGCCGTGAGCGCATCCGACGATCCCTGGACGCCGCCGCCGAACTACGCGCCGGGTTGGCCGCCGAAGGCCGCTTCGCCGACCTGTCCGAACGCTTCCGGCGCAGCCCCGCCGTCGTCGACATCGACCCGCTCCGGATCGCGATCGACACCCGCGCCGGTGGCATCAGCGGGCACGCCGCGCGCCAGCTGCTGTTCCACGACCACCACATTCACACCGAGATGGCCACCGACTCCGCCGTCGTCGCCGTCATCGGCGCGGGATCCGCCCCTGACGTCCCCCGCGTCCTGGCTGCCCTGCATGCCCTGCCGGACCAGGGCGCCGCCAATTCCCCGCTGGTCGGCCTGCCCGAGTCCGGACCCACGGCGATGACCCTGCGCCAGGCCTACTTCGCCCCCGCAGAACTGGTGCCCGCCTGCGAAGCGGTCGGCCGCATCTCCGCCGACTCCCTGGCCGCGTATCCACCGGGCATACCCAACGTGCTGCCGGGCGAGATCTTGACCGACGATGTGGTGAACTTCCTGCGCACCACCGCCAATTCGCCCTTCGGTCACGTGCGCGGCGCAGCTGACCCGAGCCTGGACCACATCCGGGTGCTGACGCAACGCTGAGCACCGGACGCGGGTGCGCCTATCCTCGTCAGGGTGGATGCACCCGAACTCGTCGCCCTGTTGCAGGGCCGTCGTGTCGCGGTGTTGACCGGCGCGGGCATGTCCACCGACTCGGGTATCCCCGACTACCGTGGCCCGGATTCGCCGCCGAGCAACCCGATGACCATCCGGCAGTTCACCTCCGATCCGGTGTTCCGGCAGCGGTACTGGGCCCGCAATCACATCGGCTGGCGGCACATGGACGAGACGCTGCCCAATGCCGGGCACCGGGCGCTGGCCGCGCTGGAGGCCGAGGGTGTGGTCGTGGGCCTGATCACCCAGAACGTGGACCTGCTGCACACCAAGGCGGGCAGCCGCACCGTGGTCAATCTGCACGGCAGCTATGCGCAGGTGGTGTGCCTGGACTGTGGTCACACCATGTCGCGCGCTGCGCTCGCCGACCTCCTCGAAGCGGCCAATCCCGGGTTTCTCGAGCGGGCCGAAGCGGTCGGCGGGATCGCGGTGGCCCCTGACGCCGACGCCGTGGTGACCGACACGTCGTCGTTCATCATCGTCGACTGCCCGGTCTGTGGGGGCATGCTCAAGCCCGACATTGTCTATTTCGGGGAAAGCGTCCCCAAAGACCGGGTGGAACAGGCGTATTCGCTCGTCGATGCCAGTGATGCGCTGCTGGTGGCCGGGTCGTCGCTGACGGTGTATTCGGGTTACCGGTTCGTGCGCCACGCGGCCGCTCACGGCATCCCGGTGGGGATCATCAACCGGGGACCCACCCGCGGCGACGATCTGGCCGCCGTGAAAGTCGACGCCGGCTGCTCGGAGTTGCTCACGCTGCTCGCCGGTGAGCTGGTCAGAACGTGTACGGCATCGCCCGGATAGCGTGCACGAAATTGCCCTGCAGGTAGGCCGGTTCGCCTGCCGCGATGTCGGGTAGTTGGTGCAGCAGCTCACCGAACAGTGCCCGCAGCTGCGTCCTCGCAACGTGGGCCCCGAGGCAGAAGTGCCGTCCGCCGCCGCCGAAACCCAAGTGGGGGTTGGGCTTTCGGCTCAGGTCGAAGCGGTCGGGGTCTTCGAAGACCTCGGTGTCCCAGTTGCCCGACGCGTAGAACATCACCACCTTGTCCCCGGCCGCGATGCGCTGGCCGGCGAGCTCGACGTCGACCGCCGCGGTGCGGCGGAAGGTCATCACCGGCGTCGCCCACCGCACGAACTCCTCGACCGCGCCGCCGATCCGGTCGTCGAAATCCGCCATGAGCCAAGCCCTTTGATCGGGATAGTCGGTGAGGGCCTTCAGCGCGTGGCTGGTGGCCTGTCGCGTGGTGTCGTTGCCCGCGACGGCGAGCAGCACGAAGAATGCGGCGACCTCAGCGTCGGTGAGCCGGTCACCGTCGACCTCCGCGTGTACCAGCGCACTGATCAGGTCGTTGCCCGGGTTCTTCCGGCGATCGGCCGCCAGCGCGTGGGCCACCTGATGCAGGTAGAACTGGTTGGCGCCCAACACTTCCAGCGGATTGCGCCCGTCCAGATAGATCGGGTCGGCCCACGACACCAACGCGTCGGCGGCGTGCGCCACCTGCTGCCGCTCGGATTCGGGGATACCGACCATGTCCGACAGCGTGCGGATGGGTAGTTCCTTGGCGCACTGTTCGACGAAGTCGGTCCCACTGCCCGCTTCCTTCAGCTCCTGGACGATCTCGCGGGCGTTGTCTTTGATCGAGGATTCGATGCGGGCCACCTGCCGCGGGGTGAAGGCCGAGTGCACCAGCTTGCGGATCAGCGTGTGCCGCGGCGCGTCCATGGCCAGGAACGACTGCGACGCCTCCAGCAGCTCCTGCGGCACCGTGTCGAACAGCACGCCCTTGCCGGAGAGGAAGGTCTCGCTGTCGCGGCTGACGGTGAGGATGTCGGCGTGCCGGGTGACGGCCCAGAACCCAGGGTCCTCGGGGTCGGGCATGAGGGTCTCCTCGACCGGCTTGTGCCAGCTGACCGGGCGTTGCTCCCGCAGCACGGCGAACGACTTCTCGCGTTCAGCGGCGGTGGTCGACCAGAAGGCCTTCGAGGAGATGTCGATCGGATCGTAGGCGCGCGAACCGACGGATGTGATCGGTGACACAGACATGACGGTGACGCTACGTCTAGACATTGTGTCTAGTCAAGATGTGAACCGGCCCGATACGCTGGGACGCATGGCATCGGTGACCCGCAAACCGCAGGCCAACCGCGAGGAGCGGCGCGGACAGATCGAGCGGCAGCTTCTGGACGCGACCGATCGGTTGATGGCTGACGGCACGAGCTTCACCGAGCTCAGCGTGGACCGGCTGGCCACCGAGGCAGGCATCTCGCGGGCGAGCTTCTACATCTACTTCGAAGACAAGGGCCACCTGCTGCGCCGGCTGGCCACCCAGGTGTTCGCCCATCTCGCCGGCGCCGCTCAGCGCTGGTGGGCAGTGGCCGACCGCACCGACCCTGCCGACGTATATGCCGCCATGGCCGGCATCATCGCCAGCTATCGACGCCACCAACCGGTGCTCATCGCGCTCAACGAGATGTCCGGCTACGACCCCCTGGTCGGCGAAACCTACCGCGAGCTGCTTGTCGGGATCGCGGCTCAGCTGGCCCGCGTCATCGACGCCGGGCAGGCCGCCGGGACAATCCGTGCCCAGCTGCCCGCCCAGACCACCGCGAGCACGCTGACCTGGATGGTGGAACGCACGTGCCACCAGAACCTGCCGTCACGGCCCGCCTCCTACGATGCCGAGCTCGCCCGCACGCTGACCGACATCATCTGGGGCGCGTTGTATCTCCAGGCCCCCGACTTGTGATTTGTGGAGTCTCAGCCGTGCCGACCACGGTTGAAACTCCACAGGTCACTAGAGGGCGACCAGATCGTCGGCGTGTACCGCGGGCCGGCGCATCTCGGCGGGCAGATCGTGGGTGGAGCGGCCCATCATGGTCGCCAGCTCCGAGGCCTCGTAGGCCACCACGCCGCGGGCGACCGTCTGCCCGTCAGGCGCTCGCAGATCGACCACGTCGCCGCCGTGGAACCGGCCTGCGACCTCGGTGATCCCGGCCGGCAGCAGCGATCGGCGCTGTTTGATGACCGCGCGCACCGCGCCGTCGTCGAGGGTCAGTGCCCCCGCGGACTCTGCGGCATACCGCACCCAGAACCGCCGCGCCGACATCCGTTCGGGGCGTGGCGCGAACACCGTGCCCACCGACGCATCACGCAGCGCCGCAGCGGCGTCGGCCGCCGCCGCCAACAGCACCGGCACGCCGGCATCTGCGGCCAACAAGGCCGACGACAACTTCGAGGCCATCCCACCGGTTCCGAGGTGGCTCCCCCGGCCTGCGACCACGCCGTCCAGATCCCCCTGCGCGGCAACCTCAGGAATGAAGCGCGCGTTGCCTTTTCGCGGATCCGAGTCGTAGAGGCCGTCGATGTCGGACAACAACACCAGCGCGTCGGCGCCGACCAGTTGCGCCACCAGTGCCGAGAGCCGGTCGTTGTCACCGAACCGGATCTCGTTGGTGGCCACGGTGTCGTTCTCGTTCACGATCGCCACCGCGTGCAGCGCCCGCAGCCGGTCGAGGGTGCGTTGGGCGTTGTTGTGCTGCACCCGCATCGAGATGTCGTGGGCGGTCAGCAGCACCTGACCGACAGTCCGGTTGTAGGCGGCGAACGCCGTGTTCCATGCGTTGATCAACGCCACCTGGCCGACGCTGGCGGCGGCCTGCTTGGTGGCGAGGTCCGTGGGGCGCTTGCTCAACCGCAGAGGTTCGATGCCTGCGGCGATCGCGCCCGAGGACACGATCACCACGTCCGAGCCGGCCTTCATCCTGCCCTCGATAGCCTCGACGAGGTACGCCAGCCGGGCCGCGTCGAACACCCCGGTGGGCGTCGTCAGCGCGGTGGTTCCGATCTTCACGACGACGCTGCGCGCAGTGCGGATCGCCTCCCGGTGAGCCGAGGGTGCGCCGGTCACTCGTCTTCGCTTCCCGGCCTGCGGCGCTCGCGACGGGCGGCCTTGCGCTCAGCGGCTCCGACGCGTTCGGTCTGCTCCAACCGGACGTCGGTGCCACGGCCGGTCAGCGGCACGTCGATGCCTGCCGGGGTCTGCGGTTCCCAGTCGAAGGTCATGTCGCCGATGGTCACCGCACAACCCGGCCGCGCACCGAGCTTGAACAGTTCGTCCTCGACGCCCAGGCGGGCCAACCGGTCACCGAGATAACCGACGGCCTCGTCGTTGGCGAAATCGGTCTGGGCAATCCAGCGTTCGGGACGCACGCCACGAACGATGAAGCCGCCCTGCCCGTCTGAGGTCACGGTGAACCCGCTCTCGTCGACGGCGATGGGCCGGATCACCGGGCGCCGCGGTGCGATCTCGGGCTGCGCGTCGCGGTAGGCCTTCACCATGTCCCACAACGCAAAGGTCAAGGGGCGCAAGCCCGCCCGGCTCACAGTCGACACTTCGAACACCGGCCAGCCGAACCGGCGGGCCACCTCGTCGCGAACGAAGTCGGCAAGCTCATGCGCGTCCGGAACGTCGATCTTGTTGAGCACCACCGCCCGTGGCCGCGACGCGAGGTCACCCAGGGTCGAATCGCCTTGCAACGTCGGGGTATACGCGGCCAGTTCCGCCTCGAGCGCGTCGATGTCGGAGATCGGGTCGCGGCCGGGTTCCATGGTGGCGCAGTCCACGACGTGCACGAGCACCGCGCAGCGTTCGAGGTGCCGCAGGAATTCCAGGCCCAGCCCGCGTCCTTCGGATGCGCCGGGGATGAGACCGGGGACATCGGCCACGGTGAAGGTGTGGTCGCCGGCCGACACCACGCCGAGATTGGGCACGAGGGTCGTGAACGGATAGTCGGCGATCTTCGGTTTGGCCGCCGAGATCGCCGACACCAGTGAGGATTTGCCTGCCGACGGGAAACCGATCAGACCGACGTCGGCGACGGTCTTGAGTTCGAGGGTGAGATCGCGGGCCTGGCCCTTCTCACCGAGGAGTGCGAAGCCGGGGGCCTTACGGGCCCGGGACGCCAATGCGGCGTTGCCCAGGCCGCCCCGCCCGCCCGCGGCGGCTTCGAAACGACTGCCCGCACCGACGAGGTCGGCGAGCATCCGTCCGTCTTCGTCGAGGACGACGGTGCCGTCGGGTACGCGGACTTCGAGATCGGCGCCCGCTGCGCCGTCACGGTTGCTGCCTGCGCCCTGCTTGCCCGAGGGCGCCGCGACATGCGGATGAAAGTGAAAGTCCAGCAGGGTGTGCACCTGCGGGTCCACAACGAGGATGACGCTGCCGCCACGACCACCGTTGCCGCCGTCTGGGCCACCGAGGGGTTTGAATTTCTCGCGGTGCACCGAGGCACACCCATTGCCGCCGTTACCGGCCCGCGCGTGGATGACGACGCGGTCGACAAACCGGGACATTGGACATCCTCTCCGTCGAATGTGAAGCTATCGCGATATCTCAGTCGAGAACTCGCAGCTGCTTCACATTCGCGGAGAATCCTCGATGTCTCAGGCCTCCGGGCGCGCCACGGGAACGATGTTCACGTTCTTGCGGCCGCGCTTGGAGCCGAATTCCACGGCGCCGGGGGCCAGCGCGAACAGCGTGTCGTCGCCGCCACGGCCGACGTTCACGCCGGGGTGGAAGTGGGTGCCACGCTGGCGGACGATGATCTCGCCTGCCTTGACGACCTGGCCGCCGAAGCGCTTGACGCCGAGCCGCTGTGCTGCGGAATCCCGGCCGTTACGAGAGCTGGAAGCGCCCTTTTTGTGTGCCATTTATATGTCCCTCGCGCTGTGTTGTCTGTTCTTCGCCTGACGGCGCATCACTTGATGCCGGTGACCTTGAGCACGGTCAGCTGCTGACGGTGCCCCTGACGCTTGTGGTAGCCGGTCTTGTTCTTGAACTTGTGGATGCGGATCTTGGGGCCCTTGGTGTGCTCCAGGACCTCGCCGGTCACGGCGACCTTGGCCAGGTCGTCGGCCTTGCTCGTCACCTTGGCACCGTCGACCACCAGCGCGACCGGCAGCGACACAGACGCGCCAGGCTCGGCGTCGAGCTTCTCAACCTTCACCACGTCACCGGCTGCAACCTTGTACTGCTTGCCGCCGGTCTTGACGATTGCGTATGTCGCCATCGTGTCCTCTGCTGTGCGGGCGCGCGCTACCGGTCGGTGCGTGCGCGGGTCTTGGGTGGCGGGGGTACCCCGCCGTCACCGGCCTGCGACCGCAGGCACTGGCGACAACTGGTCAAGGGTACGTGACCAGCGGGTAGAGGGTCAAACCGCCCGGAAACCCCTGCTACTCATGGGTGGGCGGGCCCGCAGGTCGAGCCGCCGCCCGGCGACGCGGCCGGCGAGCGACGGTGATCACCTGCGGCAGTTCGACCTCGGTCTCGTCCTCGTCGTCGGAGTCGTCGTCGATGACCTCGATATCGTCGTCGATGTCGACTTCCTCGTCATCGGAGTCCAGGTCGATCTCGTCCTCGTCCGATTCGTCCTCGGAGTCGTCCTCATCGTCCTCGTCGGAGTCGGCGTCTTCGTCCTCATCAGAGTCGACGTCGTCTTCGTCGTCCGATTCCTCGTCATCCGAGTCTTCGTCGTCGAGGTCTTCCTCGGCGGTCTCACGCGCGACCTGCTCAGCGGTGTCGTCGCCGTGCGTGGTCTCGACGACGTCGTCCTCGGTGCTCTCGAGCTCGTCGAGTTCCTCGTGCTCCTTGCCGTGCTCATCGTGCGACTCGTCGTCGTGATGGCGACCGTTGGCCGCGGCCATGGCCTTGAACATCGGGTGCTCACCGGCCGGATGGTCGGGCACCTTGACGACCGGCACGTCCTCGGGCTTGCCGGTCTTCTTGCCACGCTTGCTGCGCCGACCGCTGCCGCTCGCGGGCTCGGACTTGCGCCCGCCACCACCTGTCGACACGGAGTCGACGGGGTCGCCGTGGAGCACGATCCCGCGTCCACCGCAGTGCGTGCACGACGTGGAGAACGCCTCGATCAGCCCGGTACCCAACCGCTTTCGCGTCAGCTGCACCAAGCCCAGTGAGGTCACCTCGGAGACCTGGTGGCGCGTGCGGTCCCGGGCCAGCGCCTCGGTCAGCCGCCGCAGCACCAGATCGCGGTTGGACTCCAGCACCATGTCGATGAAGTCGATCACGACGATGCCGCCGATGTCGCGCAGCCGCAGCTGCCGGACGATCTCCTCGGCAGCTTCCAGGTTGTTGCGGGTGACGGTCTGTTCGAGGTTGCCGCCCGAGCCGGTGAACTTGCCGGTGTTGACGTCGACGACGGTCATCGCCTCGGTGCGGTCGATGACCAGGGTGCCGCCCGAGGGCAGCCACACCTTGCGGTCCATGGCCTTGGCCAGCTGCTCGTCGATGCGGTGCACGGCGAACACGTCCGGGCCCGATCCGCCGTCCGGGCCGCCGGCCTCGTACTTGGTCAGCCGGCCCACCAGGTCGGGGGCCACGGTGTTGACGTAGGAGTTGATGGTGTTCCAGGCGTCGTCGCCGGACACGATCAGCCCGGAGAAGTCTTCGTTGAACAGGTCGCGGATGACCTTCACCAGCACATCGGGTTCCTCGTAGAGGGCAACGGCGGCGCCGGCCTTCTTCTCGGTGATCTCCGCGGCCTTGGCCTCGATGCCCGCCCAGCGCTCCTGGAGCCGGTTCACGTCAGAGCGGATGTCGTCTTCGTTGACGCCTTCGGATGCGGTGCGGATGATCACACCGGCATCGGCCGGGACTACCTCACGCAGGATCTCCTTGAGGCGCTGCCGCTCGGTGTCGGGCAACTTGCGGCTGATGCCGGTCGAGGACGCCCCGGGGACGTAGACCAGATAGCGCCCGGCCAGCGACACCTGTGTGGTGAGCCGCGCTCCCTTGTGCCCGACCGGGTCTTTGCTGACCTGCACGACGACGTAGTCGCCGGGCTTGAGGGCCTGCTCGATCTTGCGCTGCGCGCCGCCGAGCCCGGCGGCCTCCCAGTTGACCTCGCCTGCGTAGAGCACGCCGTTGCGGCCGCGACCGATATCGACGAACGCAGCCTCCATCGAGGGCAACACGTTCTGCACGATGCCGAGGTAGATGTTGCCGACCAACGATGCCGAGGCGGCAGAGGTCACGAAGTGCTCGACCACCACGCCGTCTTCGAGCACCGCGATCTGGGTGTAGCGGGCACCCTCGTGCGGCGGTTCGGTGCGCACCTTGTCGCGAACGATCATCGTGCGCTCGACGGCCTCGCGCCGCGCCAGGAATTCGGCTTCGCTCAGGATCGGCGGACGGCGCCGGCCGGCGTCGCGGCCGTCACGACGGCGCTGGCGCTTGGCCTCCAGCCGGGTCGACCCCGAAATGCCTTGGATCTCGGATTCGTCGCTCGCGGACTTGTCCGGCCGGTCGGCACGCGGAGCCCGCTCGTGCACGACCGTGTTGGGCGGGTCATCGGGCGACCCACTGTCCTCGGAATCACCCGAGCCGGTCTTGCGGCGCCGGCGACGACGCCGCCTGCGGGTGCCGGCGTCAGTGCCGGTGCTGTCCTCGTCGCCGCTTTCCTCGGAGTCATCGGACTCGTCCTCGGAGTCGTCGGACTCGGCCTGGTCGTCACCGGATTCGGTCTCGCCCTCCGCTTCCGGGCCGTTGTCGTCGCTCTGCTCACCACGGCCGCGACCCCGGCCCCGGCGACCGCGGCGACGTCGACGCGCGGCGGGCCGGTCGGCCTGGTCGTCGTCGGAATCGCCATCGGAATCGGTGTCGGAGGAGGCGTCGAAGTCGTCGTCCTCGTCGTCGGTGTCGACCGGCTCGAAAACGATCGGCTGAGGTGCGACGAACAGTGGCAGGTAGTCCGCACGTTCGGTGTGCGGCTCACGCGCCGGAGGGATGTTCGCGGTCTCCAGGATCAGCCGGGACTCGGGTTCGTCACCCACCACGACAGCCTCGGCCCGCGTGGCTTCCTGTTCAGGCTCGGGTTCGGCCGCCGCGAGCTCCGGCTCGGCCGACTGATCGGATGCCACGGGCTGGGACTCGGCGGGCGGTTCGGATTCCGCCGTCGGTTCCGGTGCCATGGGCACCGGGGGCGGCTCGGGCACGGTCACGGATTCGGTGACCGTCACCGGTTGGACGGACTCGACCACAACGGCCTCGACCACGCTAGGTTGGACGTCGGGCTCAGCCGGGGCCAGGACCGCACGGACCCGCTCGGCGTCAGCCTTGTTGACGGTCGAGTGCGCACTGCGGTGGCGTCCGTCGAACTCGGCGAGCGCATCGAGCACCCGCCGGCTCGTGGTACCGAGCACTCGGGCGAGCGAATGGACCCTCAGGCGTTCTGGGAGTCCGTCCTGCTGCGGAGTCTGGGTGGATTGGTCTTCGGTATGGGCATCTTCGGCCACGTATTCTCCTCAAGCCCCCGGGCGCGTCGTAGCGACGCGGCCACGCGAGGGCTTCCGCTATGGGCCCGGGATACTTCACCCGGACTTGTTTGTGGTCTCGCTCCGGGCGGCTCAATGGTGAACGCACCCGGTGCCTGGCTGAATGATGGCTGGACGGTCGGCGCCGCACCGGCTTGCGGTGGTCGCGCTCGTCGAAGTCTTCATCCGGGTGTTCAGCCTCGGTTGAGGCTGGCTACCCGCGACCAGTATCCCACATCACTGCGGCTGTACCGACCAGACCGCGTGAGGAGTTACTCCCCGGCAGATTCTCCGGGAAACCAAAGGGCGATCTCACGGGCCGCCGACTCCAGCGAATCGGAGCCGTGCACCAGGTTGTCCTGGGTCACCAGGGCCAAGTCGCCACGGATCGTGCCCGGCACGGCCTTCTCCACCGGATCGGTGCCGCCGGCCAGTTGCCGGAACGCAGCCACCGCGCGGGGGCCCTCGACGATCGCGGCGACCACGGGGCCGGACGTGATGAATTCGAGCAGCGAACCGAAGAACGGCTTCTCCGCATGCTCGGCGTAGTGCTGCCGCGCCAGCTCATCGCTGACGTTCTTCAGCTCCAGGGCCGCGAGGGTCAGGCCCTTGCGTTCGATCCGGCCGATGATCTCCCCGACCAGGTGGCGCTCTACGCCGTCGGGCTTGATCAACACGAGGGTCCGCTCAGTCACGGCGCACAGCGTACCGGCTGCCGTTCAGGCGATCGTCGCCACTCCCGTGTCAAGGCTGTAGTACGCCGTGACGACCTTCACCGCACCGGAATTCAGCCGGTCACGTATCACCGACGTCGCCACGATCGCGTCCTTGGAGAGCTCGGCGTTGGCCCGCACGGTGTTGTCCAGGAGGTCGCCCTGCCGCTTCTCGGCGACGGCGATGGCCGGGGTGATCGCCGAGACCAACGCGTTCATGTCTTCTTCGGGCGCCTTGTGATCCTGGACCGTCTTGAGCGTCGCCGACACCGCTCCGCAGCTCTGGTGGCCCATGACGACCACCAGAGGGGCACCCAGATGCGCGACGCCGTACTCGATGCTGTCCAGCAACGCGGCGTCGACGATGTTGCCTGCGACGCGTGCGACGAACAGGTCACCAAGGCCTTGGTCGAAGATCACCTCCGGCGGCAGCCGCGAGTCCGAGCAACTGAGGACCACCGCGAACGGCTTTTGGGACTTCGACAGCGAGAGCCGGCTGGCCGGGTCCCGGTTCGGATTACGCATCTGGGCGTCGACGAATCTGCGGTTGCCGTCGCGCAGTTGCTGCAACGCCACGTCGGGGTTGGTGATCACCGGCCGCGGACTCTCGGTGACGAACACCTCCCCCGGCGGAACGGTCACGGTGTCCGAGCCGCCCCCGGATGCGGGCTTGCCACAGCCCGCCAGTGCTGTTGCCGCACCGAGGCCGACGAGCCCGAGCCAGCGGCGCCGCGAAAATGTAAGGTCCACCGCACCGCTCCTGTCGCCGACGTCAATAACTGACAATCATCGGCGGCCGGTGACGGTGCCGTCAGCTTTCCGGCGAATCCTGTTGACCGGGCAGCAGGCCTCGGTCCTGACGCCGTTTCACCTCGCCGCGCAGATACAGGATCAGCAGCCAGACCAACAAGAACACCAGCCCGATGAAGCCGATCCCCGCGTGGATCACCACCCCGGCGATCACCACGAACTGCAGTGCCAGATTCACCCAGAGCGCCCATGGCCGGCCCTGCATGCCTGCCATCAGGATGAGGACCACCGCCAGCCCGACGAGATAGCCCCCGGACCACACGGTCAGACCGGGCGCGCCCGTTGCGACCACCGGCAGAGCCAACAGCACCACGATGGCTTCGAGGATCAGGGTTCCGGCCATGACACCGCGGAAGCTCTTCCACGGATCAGGTGGCGTACTCACTGTGGATCCTTCCCGAAGAGGGTCCGTGCGGCGCCTGCTGTCACCACCGAACCGGTGATCACCATGCCCGCCCCGGACAGGCCCTCACCCTCTGCGCCGGCGTCCTCGACCAAGGCGGTGGCGATTTCGATGGCGTCGGGGAGGGTGGCCGCCGTGATCACCCGGTCCTGACCGAAACGCTCCTCGGCGCGTTGCGCCAGCGACTCGACGTCAAGGGCGCGCGGCGAGCCGTTGTGGGTCACCACAAGCTGATCGAACGCGGGCTCCAGCGCGGTCAGGATGCCGTCGACGTCCTTGTCGGCCAGCACCGACACCACACCCACCAGGTAGCGGAAGTCGAACTCCTCGCGCAGCGCTTCCACCAGCGCCTCGGCCCCGGCGGGGTTGTGTGCGGCATCGATGAAAACCGTTGGCGCACTGCGCATCCGCTCCAGTCGACCGGGACTGCGGACCGCCGCGAAACCGGCCCGCACCGCGTCGATGTCGAGTTGGCGGTCGGCACCGGCACCGAAGAACGCCTCGACCGCTGCCAGCGCCACCACCGCGTTGTGCGCCTGGTGTTCGCCGTGCAGTGGCAGGAAGATGTCCGAGTACACCCCGCCCAGGCCCTGCAGTTCCAGGAGCTGGCCGCCGATGGCGACCTGACGGCCCAGCACCGCGAACTCCGAATTCTCCCGCGCCACCGCGGCGTCGGCACGTACCGTCTCGGCCAGCAGCACCTCCATCGCCTCGGGCGGTTGCTGGGCGATGACCGCAACGGTGTCGGTGGGCACGAGATCGTCGGGCTGCCGGGTGATGATCCCGGCCTTCTCCCCCGCGATCTCGGCGAGCGTGTCACCGAGATAGTCGGTGTGGTCGAGGCCGATCGGGGTGATCACCACGACAGGCGCGTTGACGACGTTGGTGGCGTCCCAGCGGCCGCCCATACCGGTCTCGATGACGGCGACGTCGACCGGCGCGTCGGCGAATGCCGCGAAAGCCATCGCCGTGAGCACCTCGAACTTGCTCATCTTCGGCCCGCCCGCCGCCTCGGACTGCTGATCGACGAGCAGGACGAAAGGCTCGATCTCGCGGTAGGTCTCCACATAGGTCGCCGGCGAAATGGGTTTGCCGTCAATGGAAATCCGCTCCACCGCGGATTGCAGGTGCGGGCTGGTGGTGCGCCCGGTCCTGCGGTGCAACGCGGTCAGCAGGGCGTCGATGATCCGGCACACCGAGGTCTTGCCGTTGGTGCCCGCGACGTGGATCGACGGGTACGCCCGTTGCGGTGAACCCAGCAGCTCCAGCAGCGCGACGATGCGGGTGGTGCTTGGTTCCAGCTTGGTCTCCGGCCACCGCTGGTCGAGCAGATGCTCGACCTGAAGCAACGCGGCGATCTCGTCCGGCGACGGGATCGGGTCAGGTCCCGGATCCGTCATTTGAGCCCGGCCAGGCGCGCGGTGATGCGTTCGACCTCCTCGGTGGCCACCTGCTGGCGGCCGCGGATCTTGTCGACCACCTCGGCGGGCGCCTTGGCCAGGAACGCGTCGTTGCCGAGCTTGGCGGCGGTGGTGGCCATTTCCTTCTGGGCGACGGCCAGGTCTTTTTCGAGCCGGCGCCGTTCGGCGGCGACGTCGACGGTGCCGGACGTATCCACCTCGACCACAACGGTGCTCTGCGACAACCGCACCTCGACAGCAGCCGACGGCGTGAACCCGTCGCCGGCCTCGGTCAGCCAGGCCAGCGACGTGATCGCGGGCAGCTGCCCGGAAAGCCCGGCCGCGGCGATGTCGGACAACCGCGCCGGAACCTTCTGCCGGTCGGCCAGCCCCTGGTCGCTGCGGAACCGGCGCACCTCGGTGATGAGCTTCTGCATATCGGTGATGCGTTGTGTCGCAACGGGATCCGGGGCAAATCCGGACGCTTCCGGCCAGGCCGCGACCACGGCCGACTCCCCACCGGTCAGCGTCTTCCACAGTGTCTCGGTGACGAACGGCATCACCGGATGCAGCAGCTTGAGCAGCGTGTCGAGCACTGCTGCGAGCACCGCCGTGGTGTGCGGCGAACCACCGAAGATCTGCACCTTGGCCAGCTCCACGTA
>NZ_BCSX01000002.1 GCF_001570425.1 Mycolicibacterium brisbanense | reverse complement strand
CTCAAAGACCAGCGCACGTCCACCGGCGTCAACGCCCAGACCTTCTGCTTGGTGAAATCTGCATGAGCACCCCCACGCACGACGCGCCCACCGACGCGTTCCCGGCGAGCCCACCGCCCAAGCACGCCGCCGACCACAGTGGCATCGCCAAGTGGATCCGGCGCCTGGCGCTGCCCATCATCCTCGGCTGGATCGCCGTCATCGCGGTCCTCAACGTGATCGTTCCCCAGCTCGAAGAGGTGGGGAAGATGCGCTCGGTCTCGATGAGCCCCGACGACGCTCCGTCGATGATCGCCATGAAGCGCGTCGGCCAGGTCTTCGAAGAGTTCAAGTCCAACAGCTCGGTCATGATCGTGCTGGAAAGCGACCACGCACTCGACCAGGCCGCACATGACTATTACGACCAGGTCGTCGCCAAGCTGCGGGCCGACACCAAGCACATCGAGCACGTCCAGGACTTCTGGGGCGACCCGCTGACCGCCTCGGGCGCGCAAAGCTCCGACGGCAAGGCCTCCTACGTGCAGGTCTACACCGCGGGCAACCAGGGCGAGGCGCTGGCCAACGAGTCCGTCGAAGCCGCGGAGAACATCGTCAAGAGCGTGCCGGCGCCGCCAGGGTTGCACGCGTACGTGACGGGCCCGGCCGCGATGTCGGCCGACCAGGAGATCGCCGGTAACCGCAGCCTCGAGATGATCACGGCCCTGACCTTCGTGGTCATCATCGTCATGTTGTTGACGGTGTACCGGTCGATCATCACCGTGATCCTGACGATCCTGATGGTCGTCATGTCGCTGTCGGCCGCGCGTGGCCTGATCGCGTTCCTGGGCTACTACAACATCATCGGGCTCTCGACGTTCGCGACGAACCTGTTGGTGATGCTGGCGATCGCCGCATCGACCGACTACGCGATCTTCCTGATCGGCCGATATCAAGAGGCCCGCAGTGTCGGTGAAGACCGGGAATCGGCCTACTACACGATGTTCCACGGCACCGCACATGTGGTGCTGGGCTCTGGCCTGACCATCGCCGGTGCCACGTTCTGCCTGCACTTCACACGGCTGCCCTACTTCCAATCCCTGGGTATCCCGCTGGCCATCGGCATGGTCATGGTGGTCGTCGTCGCGCTCACGATGGGCCCGGCGATCATCACGGTCGCCACGAAGTTCGGCAAGACCCTGGAACCCAAGCGCGCCATGCGGACCCGCGGATGGCGCAAGATCGGCGCCGCGGTGGTCCGTTGGCCGGTGCCGATCCTCGTCGCCACCATCGGGCTCGCGCTCGTCGGACTGCTGACGCTGCCGGGCTACCGGACCAACTACAACGACCGCAAGTACCTGCCCACGGACCTGCCGGCCAACACCGGTTACGCCGTTGCCGACCGGCACTTCTCCCAGGCCCGGATGAACCCCGAGTTGCTGCTCATCGAGAGCGACCACGACCTGCGCAACTCCGCGGACTTCCTGGTCATCGAACGGATCGCCAAGCGCGTGGTCGGAGTGCCGGGCATCTCCCGGGTGCAGGCCATCACCCGGCCACAGGGCACGCCCATCGAGCACACCTCGATCCCGTTCAACATCAGCATGCAGGGCACCACCCAGACCATGAATCAGAAGTACATGCAAGACCGCATGAAGGACATGGGTGTCCAGGCCGAGCAGATGCAGACCATGATCGACACGATGACTCGGATGATCGCGCTGATGACCGAGATGTCGCAGACCATGAACAGCATGGTCGGCAAGATGCACGGCATGGTCGCCGACATCGAGGAATTGCGCGATCACATCGCCGATTTCGACGATTTCTTCCGGCCCATCCGCAATTACCTGTACTGGGAACCGCACTGCTACGACATCCCGATGTGCCAGGCCATGCGGTCGGTGTTCGACGCGCTTGACGGCATCGACACCATGACCGACGACTTCAAGAACATCGTCCCCGACATGGACCACCTCAACGCGATGCTGCCGCAGATGCTCGCGTTGATGCCGCCCATGATCGCGACCATGACCTCGATGAAGGCCATGATGCAGACCATGCAGGCCACCCAGGGTGGTTTGCAGGATCAGATGGCCGCCATGCAGGACAACTCCACGGCCATGGGGCAAGCGTTCGACAAGGCCAAGAACGACGACTCGTTCTATCTGCCGCCGGAAGCCTTCGACAATCCCGACTTCAAGCGCGGCATGAAGATGTTCCTGTCGCCCGACGGGCACGCGGTGCGATTCATCATCAGCCATGACGGTGACCCGATGAGCCCCGAAGGCATCAAGCACGTCGAACCGATCAAGCTGGCCGCCAAGGAAGCCATCAAGGGCACGCCGTTGGAGGGCTCGAAGATCTACCTCGGCGGCACGGCAGCCATGTTCAAGGACATGCAGGAGGGCGCCAACTACGACCTGCTGATCGCGGGTATCGCCTCGCTGTGCCTGATCTTCATCATCATGCTGATCCTGACGCGCAGTGTGGTGGCCTCGGCCGTCATCGTCGGCACGGTGGTGCTGTCGCTGGGCGCGTCGTTCGGTTTGTCGGTGCTCATCTGGCAGCACCTGATCGGCCTGGAGCTGCACTGGATGGTGCTGGCCATGTCGGTGATCATTCTGTTGGCCGTCGGCGCCGACTACAACCTGCTGCTGGTGTCCCGGTTCAAAGAAGAGATCCACGCCGGGCTCAACACCGGCATCATCCGCGCCATGGGCGGCACCGGCTCGGTGGTCACCTCGGCAGGCCTGGTGTTCGCCTTCACCATGATGTCCATGGCCGTCAGCGAACTCGCCGTCATCGGCCAGGTCGGCACCACCATCGGCCTCGGCCTGCTCTTCGACACGCTCGTCATCCGCTCACTGATGACGCCGTCGATCGCCGCCCTGCTCGGAAAATGGTTCTGGTGGCCACAATTGGTGCGCCAGCGCCCGGTCCCTGAGCCATGGCCCAAGCCGGTGGAGAAGCAGACCGCCGACGCCCAGGCCTGATCACCTCAGCACCCTCAGCACCTCAGCACCGCGAGCGTGCGTGTCTGCTGCCCGACACACCGTCAATCGGCAGCAGTTCACGCACGCTCGTCGCGTTCCCCGCTCAACTGATCCCCGCGCTCAACTGACCCGCTCTCAACTGACCATGGCGACGGCGAACCCGTCCCACCCCTTGGTGCCCACGGTCTGGATCGCCGCGGTGTCCAGTCGCGGATGGTTGCCCATCATCTCCAGCATGTCGCGCACGGCGCGGGCCTGATGATCGTCGGCCGCCGGAGCCAAGACGCGGCCGAACCGGGTTACGTTGTCGACCACGATGATCGACCCGGGATGCCCCAGTTTGACGGCCCATTCGACGTAGGCGACGTTGTTCTCTTTGTCGGCGTCGATGAACGCCAGATCGAATATGTCCCCGCGCTCGGCCAGCCGGGGCAGGGTGTCGAGCGCTGCACCGACGATCACCTCGACGCGGTCGGCGACCCCGGCGCGCGCCAAATTGGTCCGGGCCACCTCGGCATGGCGGGGGTCATATTCGAGGGAGACGACGTGGCCCGCTTCGCCGACCGCGCGGGCCAGGTTGATGGTGCTGTAACCGGCGAGCGTGCCGATCTCCAGCACGCGGTGCGCGCCTGACATTCTGGTCAACAGCGACAACAACTTTCCGTGCTGGGCAGACACCTCGATGGCGGGCATCCCAGCGGTCGTCGCGGATTCCCGAGCGGCGACCAGCGCGTCGTCCTCGGTGTGCAGCAACTGGGTGAACATGGCGTCGACGTCGGCGGGCTCGGTCACCTCCGCCAGGCTAGACCACGCCTTCTTTCGCGTACACCATCCGCAGCACCAGTCCGACCTCCGGACCCATGATGGTTTCGCACAGTTCGCAGTAGGTGGCGACGAAGGCTGGCCCGTGCGGCGGCGGTGCGGGGCTCAGATGGTGGGCCAATTCGTGCAGCACGACGAGTTCCCGCAGCGCCCATGTCGAATCCCGGTCGGGCACTGCGATGACGGCCGCGCCGTCGACGAGTTCGTAGTGAGCGGCGGTGGTACCGCGGCGGGCCCGCACACTCACCGGCGGCGCACCGACACGGGCGAGCACCTCGTCGACATAGCGCTGCACCGACTCCACCGAGCCGAACTTCGCCTCCGGCGGCAACGTCAGCGACGTACCGAAGAAGTCGATGGCACGTGAACTGTGTTGCGCGGCACGGTCGAACATGGTCCGCACGAACTGCTCCGCGGCATATACCTTGGCCCGCTGGGCGTCTCGAGCCGTCACTGCTCCAATGCGCCGCGCGCGCCGGACAACTCGGTGTTCGGCCCGAGCCGCGCCCGCTGCCCGGCGCGGTCCCCGGCCCGGCGGGCCGCCGAGGAATAGCCCGCCGACGCGCTGGTGGCCCGCCACGTGCCCCGTGCCTGCGAAGCTTGACGGTAGAAGCTCCTCAGTTCGATGTCCTTGTCCCGCAATGCGATTGCGGTACCGGGCTGGTCGGTACGGTCGGCTTCCTGCTTGGCCTCCTCGCGGGCCTTGGTCAGCCGCTGCCCGATGCGGGAACCGAATGCCAGCTGGAAGTTCAGCCGCGCAGTGATGGTCGGGGTCGGCCGGTGCGCGCCGGAGGCGATGTAGGCCTCCGACGCCTTGACCATCTGCAGCACCAGGCTGGTGTAGAGGGCATGGGTGGCGTCGATGTCCTCGGCGAAGCCATAGGCGTAGACGAATGTCGAATTGGACGCGACATCGCATTTCACATCGTTGGCCATCCCGATCATCACGAACAGCTGCACATACGTGCGCAGGCCCTTGGTGCCTGCCTGCCCGATGGTCACGGTGCGCTGCACCGGCATCTGGGCCTTGGTGCGCTGGGCGGAATGCGACCGGGCCACCGCCAAGTCGATGGCCGTGGCCGTCGCCAGCCGCTGCGCAGCGGCCATGAACGCCTCGGCTTCGTGCGCATTGTCGGTGCCCTCGGCCTGGCGCAACAGGGCGGCGATGCGCGCCAGCATCTTGTCGTCTGTCATCGCGCGATCCGCTTCGCTACTCGCTTGTCGCTCACGGCACGATCCTAGAAAACGACCCTGACATCACTGCCCGGCGAAAGCCTTCAGTGCGTCGAGCACCTGCGGGGACAGCGGACCCGGCTTGCCGTAGTTCGCGATGCTGTCGGTCGGGTCGTCGCGCAGGATGTGGTTGACGCCCTTGAGCTCCACAACCTTGAGTGCCGTGTGGTGCAGCGCGTCGATCAGCGGACGTTCGGCGTCGCAGCTGGCCTGGGAGTCGGAATCCGAACAGGTCAGCAGAACCGGCATCCCGGCGGGCAGCGCGGCCGCCAGGGCCAGCGGGTCGATCTTGTCGGCCTCGACGATGGCGTTCAGATTGCCCTTGTTGACGATGGCGTTCAGGCCCTCGGGCAGCTTGTCGGGCACCGTGCCCTTGGTGCGGATCTGGTCGACGGCCGCCAGCCACGCGTTGAGCACCTCCGGCGTCGACCCCGAACGCACCCGGTTGGTGATGATGTCCAGGTAGCGGCCCGCCAGCGGCTGCAGCAGCGCGAGCGAGTGCACCTTCGGATCACCCCGGCCGGCCAGCGTCATCGCATGGATGGCGCCCTCACCGACCGCGTAGATCGACAATCGGTCCTTGTCGGTGTCCGACTGGCCACTGAGGAACTTCAGTGCCGCCGCCGCGCCGGCGGTGTAGACCGCGCTGACGACCTCCGTCGGCTTCTGCTGATAGGGCCCCAGCTTGGTCTTGCCGGTCCCGATCTTGTCGTAGCGCAAGGTGGCCACGCCGTCGTCCGACAGCGCCTCGGCGATCTGGCGCATGTTGCCGATCGGGCCGACGACCTTGTTGTCGCCGTTGCGGTCCGTCGGCCCGCTCTCGGAGATCAGCAGCGCGGCCGGACCGGACCTGCCGTTGTTGCGGTAGGTACCGAAGATGGTCAGGCCGTCGGCGTCGAAGCTGACATCCTGGTCGACCCATTTCGCCGGCTGCTCGGATCCGCAACCGGCCAGCAGCAGCACCGACAGCAGTGCGGCGGCGATCCGTCTCACAGATGCGCCTCGATCCACGACGTGACGTCGTCGAGCACCAGCGCCTGCTCGGGCTCGTTGAACACCTCGTGGTACAGGCCCGGGTACACCTTGAGGTGGATGTCCTCGGCGGCGACGCACTCGACGAGCCGGTGACTGCCTTCGACCGGCACCAACCGGTCCTTCTCGCCGTGCACCACCAGCAGCGGCGCGGCCAGCGCAGAAGCGCGCTGCGGCATCGTCTCGCCGACGAGGATCAGGGCCCGGGCGATGCCGGCGGGCACCTTGCCGTGCCACACGAGCGGGTCGGCGTTGTACGCGGCGACCACGGCGGGGTCCCGGGAGACGGCCGTGGCGTCGAGTTCTTCGACGGGCAGCCCGGGAGCGATCTTGCCGAGCACCTTGGCCGCCGCGACCAGCAGCGGTGACAGTGACGCCTGCGCGGCGACCGCGGGCCCGGACAGCACCATCGCGGTGTACTCGTCGGGATATTCGACGCCGTAGCTGAAGACGATGCCGCCACCCATGCTGTGTCCGAGCACGATGCGGGTGAGGTCGGGATGCTCGGTGGCGGCGATTCCGACCAGGGTGTGGAAGTCGCCGACGTACTCCGACATGTCCCGCAGATACACCCGCTTGCCGCCGGATCGGCCGTGCCCGCGGTGATCGAGGGCGTAGACGATCAGCCCGGCCTGTCCGAAGCGCTGCGCGACGTGGTGGTAGCGGCCCGCATGTTCGCCCAGCCCGTGCGACAGCACGATGACACCCCTGGGCTCGCCCTCCGGCGTCCACTCGTCGTAGACGATGCGCACCCCGCCGACACCGTCGAAGGTCCGCTCGGTACGGGTACTGGTCATCAGGCGAGCGTAGCGGGGTACAGGTGAACAGTTAATGCAGCACTGCGGTCCCGAGGACGAACACGCCGACCATCGCCGCCGCGGCGACGAACGGCCAGATGATGACGATCTTCCCGCGGGTCAACCCGTAGAGCATGATCGCGCCGGTGGCCACCAACACCACGGCCAATCCGACGCCCACGGTGATGATCGCCGCTTCTTCGTGGTAGCTGGCATCGCAGGCCGCGTCGTGGCAGCCGTCGGTGGCCATGCCGAAGCCAAGAGCACTCATCATGAATTCGATGAACGCGGCCGGGACGAGCAGGACATACAGCACAAATGCCGCGATGTTCCAGCCGTCCACCCCCCGCCGAGCCATTTTTCGATCGTAGTTGTCGGTGGGCGTGCGTAGGCTCGACAACGTGACCGTGCTCGCACCTTCACTCGACAGCGGCAGTCCGGCTGACGCCTTCCTCGCCGACGCCCAGCAGTACCGGCGCGAGCTGCTCGCGCACTGCTACCGGATGACCGGCTCGCTGCACGACGCCGAGGATCTCGTGCAGGAGACCTACCTGCGCGCGTGGAAGTCCTACGAGGGCTTCCAAGGCAAATCGTCGATCCGCACCTGGCTCTACCGGATCGCCACCAACACCTGCCTGACCGCCCTGGAAGGCCGCCAGCGCAGGCCCCTGCCGTCAGGCCTGGGGACCCCGAGCTCGACGGGAACAGAGGACATCGCCGAGCACCACGAAGTGCCCTGGCTTGAGCCGCTGCCCGACGAGTCCGCCGACCCGGTGAACATCGTCGGCGACCGCGAGTCGGTCCGGCTGGCGTTCGTGGCGGCGCTGCAACACCTCTCGCCCCGGCAGCGTGCCGTGCTGGTGATGCGCGAGGTATTGCAGTGGAAGGCCTCGGAAGTTGCCGGTGCGCTGGGTTCTTCCACCGCCGCCGTCAACAGCCTCCTGCAACGCGCACGGGCCCAGCTCGAAGCCGCGAACCCGACACAGGACGCCCGGGTCGTCGCGCCCGAGTCGCCCGAAGCGCAGGACATGCTGAGCCGCTACATCGCCGCGTTCGAGGCTTACGACATCGACAAACTCGTCGAGCTCTTCACTGCCGAGGCCATCTGGGAAATGCCACCGTTCGACAGCTGGTACCGCGGCCCGCAGGCCATCGGCGATCTGTCGCGCAACAAGTGCCCCGCCGAGAAGGCCGGCGACATGCGGTTCATCCCGACGACCGCCAACGACCAGCCCGCCGCGGCGATGTACATGCGCAATCCCGAGACCGGCGTGCACGAAGCGTTCCAGCTCCACGTGCTGGCCATCGGCGCTGACGGCATATCCCATGTCGTGGCGTTCATGGACCAGTCATTGTTCGAGAAGTTCGGGCTGCCTGCGACACTATGAGTCTGGGTTCAGTCGGCCGAGTAGTCGGCAGTGCGGTCGTAGACGACCTCGAAATCGACGTGTAGGCCGCACAATTCGCCGCGGGCGTTGCGTGTCGCGAAGACGCCGTAGCGCCCGTCGCCCCACCCGGACGGGCAGGTCACGTAGTTTTCGCCTGCACCGGCGGCGAACAACGGGATGTCCTGCGGCGCAACGTAGTCGTCAGCGGTTTCATAGGCGCGCTCGGCGAAGAGACCATCGTCGAACCAATCCCTGGTCTGCTCATACGGCAGGTCGCTAATTCGCTTCGCCTCGGCGGCGTCCGCCACGCCCACCATGGCGCAATCGACGGCGACGCAGTACACCCGACCGGGCTCGGGTGCAGGCTTACCGACGGGCACCACACTTTCAACGCTCGCGGGCGGATCGTCACGCACGTTCACGCTGAGGTAAGCCACCCGCAAATGGCTGCGGTCGAGCCGTTCGGACACGTCGGCAATCGTCAAGCGCACAGGGTGCACACCGGCCGGGAGATCCGCGACGAAGCCCTGACCGAAGTTGATCGGGTCGGCGATCTCGATCTGACCGGACGTGACGGTGAGCGTCCCGGCATCGCGGAGTGACAGTACGCAGGCCCGTTCGTTGAGCGGCGCCACCCCGCTGCGCAGCGCGTAGAAATCGATCAGCCGCATCAGCGCACCAGTTTGCTTGCCGCCCGGCCAAACTCGATGAGCCGCAGCATTTGAGCGGATCCGCCGTCGGATTCAGACTTGCTGAACGTCAACTGCTCGGTGTAGAGCCGGGTCTTCTTGGTACCGCGGACGCGCTTGGCATAGTCACCGACTCCGACGTACAGCCGCAATTCCACGCTGTGCAAGACTCGCCTGCCCGCTTCGGTGCGATAGCGCTCGTCGAGCGAGACGTCGTAGAGCCAGGACAGCGGGATCACTCGCAGCGCCGACTCGAACAACGCCAGCCCGTCCCCATCCCGCACGTCGTCACCCATCCACAGGATCAGCCGATCGCCGTCGAGCACGGTGACCTCTTGGTAGAGGGCCCGACCCCAGTCTTTTTCCTTGACGAAGCGTTCGACTATGAACGCCTGTACCGCTTCGTAATCGACGATGCCGCGCAGCGCCTCCAGAGCTTGCGCGGCGTCGCGCAGATGCGCCGGTAGCGCCTCTTCGAGAGTGCGGAACGGCCCCCAATCCCCATACGGTTCGAGGTCGGAGATCAGCTGAGTCACGACCGACTGCGCCTCGGGTTCATACCCGGATTCCGCCCACAGCTGAGTCCATTCGGAGTCCGGTCGGGACACTTCGCGCAGCGCGGCGACTGCCGAGTTGCGCAGGCTTTCCGAAATCTCGAGCCCTTGTTCATCGCCGAGGTTTTCGGGGCCCATGGCGGTGTCGATGACGGGTCCGCCCGGCAGCAGAGCAGCCACGACCGCGGCAGCCGCGATCACCTCTTCGCATTCTTTGTTGTCGAGGAAGTCTGCCCCACGCACCTGTCCAAAGGTGCGTTCCAGGAACGCCAACCGGGCGCCCGGGGGTGTGTCATCGAATTTTTTGGCCCAGTCGCCGGCCGTATCGTTGTCGAACGGTCCGGTGCCCCATGTTCCCACTTTGCGAAAGTCCCCTTGTTTGTTGGTAATTGGGTCATCTATCGAGCGCACGCCCTGCCGCAGCCACACCCCGGGCGGATGATCAGCCACCGGAAGCCACATCTGGGGTTGGCGGTCTGCGAAGTTCGCGTCGAATCCGGGTTCACCGGGATAGCGTCCGGCTTCGTCCGGCCACACCACTTGCAGGAATTCCACCGCGTTGACACCGTTGAAGAACAGCGCCATCCCGAACTGGCTCTTGTACCAGCTCGGGTGAATCGGCATCAGCTTCACCCAGTAATCGTCGGGCGCGACATCTCGCAATCCCATGACGCCGGAGAATCGGTCGTGGGGAGCCAGCCGATGGTCGCCGGCGTTCGCGCGGGCGACGACCTGGTTGAGCACGCTTGTCATCAGGTCGAGATCGCCCACTCCGTAGATCGCGAGTTCGGGCTGCCGGTGGGTGTGCCACAGCCCGGCGGTGAAGGCGTACGGCGGTGGGTCGTCGGGCGCGGTGGGCCCGATCGCTATGCACTGGTGACCGTGTCTTTCCACGTCGGCGATCAACCTGCGGTCGGAGTCGTCGTAGGCGTCCCGGTTCCCGTAATCCACACAGCCGATGCAGAAACACTCGCTACCGGTCACCGTAGCCGCCAGCGATCAGAGAACAGCCGTACGTGCATTTGCCACACATGACTCAATTGCATATCACAATGCATATTGATGCGGCATAGTGATTTGCTGAATGTCACACCAAGCAAACCTGTCCGACGCCGCGCCTGACCGCCTCTGTCCGTCGACCGGCGCGGGCGATTCGGCGTGGCACCCGGGGAGCCAGCGCTCGCGGCCGCGGGCATCGCGATGAAATCAAGCACCCAAATGCGCAGGTCACAGCTCTATCCTGGACAAATCTGAAACGTGTTCTATTATCGCCTGTCATGAAGACCAAGGGCGCTCTGCTGTGGGAACTCAATTCGCCGTTCAAGGTCCACGAGATTGATCTCGGGGACCCCGTCGCCGACGAGGTACAGATCCGGATGCATGCCGCGGGCATGTGCCACTCCGACTACCACATCACCACGGGAGCCACCCCGATCGGATTGCCCGCACTCGGCGGCCACGAGGGTGCCGGTGTGGTCACGAAGGTCGGCAAGAACGTCACCGGCATCGAGGAGGGCGACCACGTCATCCTCGCCTTCATCCCGGCCTGCGGTGAATGTCCGCCGTGTCTGAAGGGCTTCCGGTCGCTGTGTGACCGTGGCGCCGTGCTGCTGGGCGGCAAGGCGATCGCCGACGGCACCAGCCGCATCCATGCCGGCGACCGTGAGGTGTCGCCGATGAACCTCCTCGGCACTTTCGCGCCGTATATGACCGTGCACAAGGATTCGGTCGTCAAGATCGACAAGGACATCCCGTTCGAGACTGCGGCCATCATGGGTTGCGCGGTGCCGACGGGCTTCGGCTCGGCCACCAACGTCGCCGAAGTCAAGCCGGGCGAGACGGTCATCATCGTCGGCGTCGGCGGTATCGGCATGAGTGCGCTGCAGGGCGCGGTGATCTCGGGTGCCAAGCAGGTCATCGCCATCGACCCGAACGAGTGGAAGCGTGAGCAGGCCATCAAGTTCGGCGCCACGCACGTTTACCCGTCGATGGCCGAGGCCATCGCGCCGGTGATGGAGACGACCTGGGGCCTGATGGGCGACAAGGTGATCATCGCGGTCGGCGAGATGAAGGGCGAGTACATCGAAGAGGCCATGATCCTCACCGCCAAGACGGGCACCTGTGTGGTGACGGGTATGGGGTCGATGGTGGACGCCGACGTCAAACTCAACCTGTTCCTGTTCACCATGTTGCAGAAGACGTTGAAGGGCAACATCTTCGGTGGCGGTAGCTCACATGTGGAGACGCCACGGCTCACCGCGCTGTACAAGTCGGGGCTGTTGAACATCGACGACATGATCACGCGCACCTACAAGCTCGAGGACATCAACCAGGGCTATCAGGACATGTTGGACGGCAACAATATTCGCGGCGTCATCAAGTTCGACGAGGCCGACTGGTAACGCTTCCCTGCCCAGCAGACGCGAAATCCCCCTTTTCACCGTGGAAAAGGGGGATTTCGCGTCTGCTCGCGGGGAGAGGCTACTTGGGTGGCATC
The DNA here is from genome assembly GCF_001570425.1 of Mycolicibacterium brisbanense. Taxonomy (GTDB): domain Bacteria; phylum Actinomycetota; class Actinomycetes; order Mycobacteriales; family Mycobacteriaceae; genus Mycobacterium; species Mycobacterium brisbanense. The sequence goes on along the minus strand of NZ_BCSX01000002.1, from coordinate 49,399 downwards.
CGGATGCCACCGTCGACGCGGACGACCTCGGCGTTCATGTACGAGTTGGTGATCAGTTCGATGACCATCGAGGCCAGCTCCTCGGGCTTGCCCAGGCGGTGCGGGAAGAGCACGGATTCGCCGAGCTTGGCCTTGAAGGCTTCGGACGCTTCCCCTTCCCCGTAGATCGGGGTGTCGATGAGGCCGGGGGCCACGGTGTTGACGCGGATGCCGACAGCGGACAGGTCACGCGCGACCGGCAGGGTCAGGCCGACGACGCCGCCCTTGGACGACGAGTAGGCGGCCTGGCCGATCTGGCCGTCGAAGGCCGCGACGCTGGTCATGTTGACGATCGCGCCGCGTTCGCCGGTGTCGGTGAGCTCGTTGCGGCTCATCGCGGTGGCGGCCAGCCGGATGCAATCGAAGGTGCCGACCAGGTTGATCGCGAGCACCTTCTTGTAGACATCCAGATTGTGGGCCGATTCGAACTGGCCGTCCTTGCCGATGGTGCGCTGGGCCCAGCCGATGCCGGCCGAGTTCACCAGGGCCCGCAGCGGACCGAGGTCGGCGGCGGTGTTGACCGCGTCGATGATCTGGTCGGTGTCGGTCACGTCGACGGTGACGAACACGCCGCCGATCTCTTTGGCGAGTGCCTCGCCCTTTTCGGCCTGCAGGTCAGCCACGACGACGCGGGCTCCCTTGGCAGCCAACTGGCGGGCAGTTGCCGCGCCGATACCTGATGCGCCACCGGTGACGATTGCGCTAGCTCCATTGATATCCACGACTCACACACTAAGTCCGGCCGACCGGTGGGTTGACGGTAGGTCGCTAAGCTGGGCGGCATGCCTCCGATCGTCGACATTCGCCGCGCCGGCGACCGTGGCCTCACCACCACCGAATGGCTGCAGTCCCGGCATTCGTTCTCGTTCGGCGACTACTACGACCCCGCCAACACCCATCACGGGCTGCTGCTGGTCAACAACGACGACATCGTCAAACCCGCTTCAGGATTCGACACCCACCCGCACCGCGACATGGAAATCGTGACCTGGGTGCTGGACGGCGAACTCGCACACCGCGATTCCATGGGCAACTCCGGTGTCATCTATCCCGGCCTGGCGCAACGGATGTCGGCGGGTTCCGGGGTGTCGCATTCGGAGAAGAACGGATCTTCGGCCACCCCAGTCCATTTCGTGCAGATGTGGGTGCTGCCGGACGAGGCCAACGTGACACCGGGCTATCAACAGCGGGAGATCGAGCTCACCAATTCTCTGACGCCCATTGCGTCGGGGGCCACCGACGCCGCCGTCACGCTGCACAACCGCAACGCGACGCTGTACGGCGCCCGGCTGCACTCCGGTGACGCGCTCGAGTTGCCGCACGCTCCGTACGTACACGTGTTCGTCACGCGGGGCACGGTGACGCTCGAAGACTCCGGTGAGCTGACGACGGGCGACGCCGCCCGCCTCACCGCCAGCGGCGGCCAGCGCGTGAGCGCGTCGACGGACGCCGAGATCCTGGTGTGGGAGATGCATGCGAGCCTGGGCGGCTCGTAGCGCGCTCGCAGCGGTTCTGGTCGCGACGGCGGCCTGCAGCTCTCCGCCCTCACCGGCACCGAACCCGCCGCCCGTGCCTGCGGGCCTGTCCACGGTTGCCGTCGAGGTGCCGGATGTCCTCGCGCAGTCGCCGTTCGACCGGCCCCGCCACGCGCAGGTACCTCCCGGCTGGACGCTGACCGTCCTCGCACGGGTCCCGGGCGCCAGGATGGCAGCGTGGACGCCCGATGGCAGGCTCCTGGTCTCGGTACCGGGCACCGGTCAGGTCGTGCAGGTACTGCCGACGCGGCAGGTGGTGTTGGCCGGCCTGGACCAGCCACACGGCATGGCCTTCGCCGGGTCCACGCTCTATGTCGCCGAGAGCGACCAGATCGACGCCTATGACTACGCAGACGGCCACGCCGTCAATCCCCGCACCATCGCCGCAGACCTTCCCGACGCCAAGAGCCCCGACCTACACGGCGCCTATGCCCATGCGCTCAAGAGTGTGGCGGTGGGACGCGATGGCGCGGTGTACTTCTCGATCGGCTCGACGGGCAACATCTCCGCCGAGGACCGGACCGCCAGCCCGCCGCGGGCCACCATCATGCGCGTGCCACCCGGCGGCGGCCCGGCCCAGCCGTTCGCGACCGGGGTTCGCAACGGCACCGGCCTGGCGTTGGCTCCCGACGGGTCGTTGTGGACCGCGGTGAACAACCGCGACAACGTCGCGGATCCTGGCGGCAAGGTGGACCAGGACTACGTCAACGATCATCCGCCGGAATCGGTCGCGAAGCTCTGGCCGGGGCGCGAATTGGGTTGGCCCTATTGCAATCCCGACGGCCCCGCGCCGGTCGGCTTCATCCGCGACATGCAGACCAACGCCGACGGCAGCAAGCTGGACTGTGCGGCGCTGCCGCCGCTGGAGCAGGCCATGCCCGCGCATTCGGCCCCGCTCGGGATGAGCTTCACCGACCTGGCGCGGTTCGGTCCCGGTGCGGTGGTGGGTGTGCACGGCTCGTGGAACCGCGCCAGCGCCCAAGCTCCCGAGGTGTCGTTCTTCGGTTGGCACGACGGCACATTGGGCCCACAGCAGACCCTGGTCGGCGGGTTCCAGGATGACGACGGTTCGCGGTGGGGCAGGCCGGTCGCTGCGGTCACAGGACCCGATGGCGCGGTGTACATCACCGACGACGCCGCGGGCGCGGTGTACCGGCTGACGCCGAAAACGTAACCAGGGCAACGCAGTCGAGATATCAGTCGGCGGGGTTGAGAGCCCGGAAGGCCAGGCCTGCCGCGACAGCCGCGAGCAACTGGGCCGCCAGGTACACCCACAGCGTGGGCAGGGCGAACAGGCCCATGGCAGCCCCGCCGAACACCACCGCGGGGTTGAACGCGCCGCCGGAGATGCCGCCCACGGCGATGGCCCCGGCCGCGACGGTGAACCCGATGGCCAGTCCGTAGAACGAGTTGTCGGGGTGGTCCTTGCTGGTCGCCACGTTGAGTACGACGAAGCACAAGGCGAACGTGAAGAGCAGCTCGGCGCAGAACGCGGCTCCGATATGACCGGTCAGAACCAGGGCAGGGCCGTGGTCGGCGATCACCGCCGGAACCACCAGGGCCGCCGCGAGGCCTGCGACCAGTTGGGCAGCCCAGTAACCGCACGCGTCGCGCAGGCCGATCCGGCGCCGGACCAGGACGGCCAGCGTCACCGCGGGGTTGTAGTGCCCGCCGGAGATGTGGCCACCGGCGTAGACCATGACCATCAGCACAGCGCCGATGGCCAGCGGGGCCAGCACGCCGCCGCCGCGCACGCAGGCGCCGACGGTGAACACCAGGAAGAAGGTTCCGATGGCTTCGACTGCGTATTTGACAGCGACACTGCGGATTTGGGGACGCTTATCGAGGAGCAAGGTGCTTGTCTGCATGGCTCACAGCTTCATCGTCGCCGCGGCCGAAGTCGCCACAGCTAACTGCAATAGCTGAATGCCCGCCAGCAGGAATCGCCGTGCCGCCCAAGCGGGTGAATACCGCGCCTACCTGCTAAGTCGCACGTCCGGTACCCAATCGAGATTGTAGTGTTACTAATGTTGACAGAGTTTCCTGTGTGGTTATTGTGTACAGCGTGCCTGCGCTGGCAAAACTGAAACAACGTGTGGTAGCAGGTGCGACCACCCTCGCGTTGTGCGCTGTGTTGAGTACCGGCGGGACGCCGACGGCGCGGGCCGAGGACGCCAAGGCGCTTCTGCTCGGCGCCATCGCCAACACCAAGGGCTCGTACCTCGTCTACAACTTCGGCGGGCAGTTCGCGGCACCGTTCGTGTCGGCGTCGGGCAACCAGTACACGCTGAACAACGGCGGCCACTTGATGATCGTCAAGAACGCCTCGTCGCGGCTGAGCCCACGGCTGCTCGTCGACAGCCATCAGGGTTATCAGTCCCGCTGTGAGCGCACGCCGGGTGCCCGTACCAGCGAAGGACTCTGGCAGGCCTCCGAAACCTATGCGCCCCTTCAGGCTTGGCAAGCGCTGGGCCAGCCGACCATCGCAGTCAACGCCAACTTCTTCGACGTGCGCGGCCAGAAGGGCGGCTCGTGGCGTGACACCGGCTGCAGCTCACCGCTGGGCGCATACGTCGACAACACCCGCGGGCAGGGCCGCGCCAACACGGCCGTGACCGGAACCCTGGCCTACGCCGGCAAGCAGGGCCTCTCGGGTGGCGACGAGCGGTGGACGGCGTTGGCCACCATGATCCTGCCGACCGGCGGGGCTCCGTACGTCGTGATGCCCAAGGGCCCCGACGACTACGACGCGGCCACCCCGGTGATCCAGCGGCTGTTCGACCAGAACGCCCGGTTCGTCGCGGTCTCCGGCATCGGGTTGCTGGCCCCGGGCGACACCGGCCAGCTCAACGACAACGGCCCCAGTGCCGCTCGTACCGCGCTGGGCTACAACCGGGCGGCCGACCAGTTCTACGTGTTCCAGGGCGGCAGCTACACCCCGGACAACATGCAGGATCTTTTCCGTGGTCTGGGCGCGGACAACGCACTGTTGCTCGACGGCGGCGGCTCATCGGCAATCGTGCTGCGTCGTGACACCGGCGGCATGTGGAGTGGCGCAGGCTCGCCGCGCGGCAACTGCGACACCCGCGCCGTGCTGTGCGATTCGCGCGAACGCGCCCTGCCCAGCTGGCTCGGTTTCAACTAGTTCAAGTGATGCTGAGCGACGGTGTCGTCCGACGCGCGCACCGACCGGAACTGATCGCGCACTCCGGCGTGCCGAAGCTGGAAAGGCCGCTCATGCCAAGGCATCTCGCCCAGGTCGTGGTCGCCGATGTACATCAGCGACGCCCCGGCGGGCAGGCGGTCCGCGGCCAGGGATGCCGTCGTGACCGACATCAGCGTCTGACCTCCGTGGGCCATATCCCGTAGCCGCGCAGCGACATCCGTGCTCACGGTGGCGACGGACTCGCGGCTGCGCATTTCGACGGTGTGCAGGCCGATGCACAACGAGAACGGATCCGACGGCGCCAATTGCAGGTCGAGTGCGCAGGCCACCGCGTCGGAGGCCCGGCCGAATGTGGCGACGAAACTGTCACATGCGTATTCGCCGCCGCGCAGAACACCGTCATTGAGGGCGATCAAGTGGCTCATCGTCGCTCGCAACCATGGCAGCGAGGCGGCCATATCCCCGGGTTGCGTTTGCCACAGGCGTGCCGACCCCTCGGCGGTAGCCATCAGCAACGTCACCGTCCCGGTTGGTTGCTTTTCGGTCATGCCCACGTCGCTCCAGTCTTCGTCAATTCCGCGGTGCCGGCGAGCACACCACAGAAAGCCAGCGTAACCGCCTTGCGCGGGACGTGCGGCCGGTGCGCTCAGACGGTGTTAGCGGCGTCAACCCCGTTGCCGCGGAACGCGGTTGCTAACTCGCGGGTACGCCGGGTTTGTGGCCGTCGGATACCCATCAGATGCAGCAGACAAGGTTTGCTGATGAACGTTCAGGCGGTCAGCCACAAATCGACGGATTCACTGGTGAAGACGTTGAGCAGCGTGCTCCAGGCGTCGGGTCCGAGCGCCGTCTTCACGTGTTTGTAGTCGGTCAGGACGAACCTGAACTTGCCGTTGTCGGGGGTACCGAACCCACCGCGCAGGCAATCGGCGAGCGCGTCGAAGTTGGAGCCGAAGTAGCCGCCGTCTCCATTGACAGCGCGGCCGATCTCGGTGAACAGGTCGGCTTTGGATGTGACCGCGGCCCCGTCGATCCGATAGGTCTTCACGTGCCTCCGATCCGGCAGAAGCTCTGGTAGTGGTCGCCGGTGTAGTAGAACTCCGGCGGATGGTTCAGCGGCTGCCCGCCGGTGACGATGCGGCGGGCGCCCCGATTCTTCGCGCCCGGTGTCGGCACCGTGTACTCGTGGTAGTAGCCGCGTTCGTGCTGCGGCAGGACGCGTTCGAAGTTGCCGAAGACCACGCCGTCGTTTTTCGGATACGGGAATGGGCCGCCGGATTCGATGAGCTTGACGGTCTGCCCGGCTTCCGGCGGGAGCCCGTTGAGGTTGCAGGTGCCGTCGGCGGCCTTGGCCGCACTGGTCGTGGTTGTGGTGACCGTCGTCGTCTTGGTGGCCGTGGGTGCGCTGTGACCGCAGCCGGCCACCAGCCCGATCAGCACCACTGCCATCGCTACCCGCCGCACCGCCACGACGCTAGCAACAAATCCCGGGTTACCGCAGAACCTCATGGCACGATCGTTACTCGAGTGAACAGAACGCCCCCTTCCGAACAACCCCCGTCCCGCCGCGCCGTATCCGCGAGTGGCCGGAAGATGGCGTCCACCAAGCAATTCCGACCCGATATCGAAGGCTTGCGCGCCGTCGCGGTACTGGCAGTCGTGCTGTATCACGCGGGTGTGCCCGGGTTCGGCGGCGGATTCATCGGCGTCGACATGTTCTTCGTCGTCTCCGGTTTCCTCATCACGGGGCTGCTGTGGCGCGAGGCCGGCCAAACCGGCACGGTGCGGCTGGCGTCGTTTTATGCCGCACGGGCCCGGCGGCTGTTGCCCGCCGCTGCGGTCGTGCTGGTGGCCACCTCGATCGGTGCGGTCGCGCTGCTGCCGCCGCTGCAGGCGCGTGGAGTGCTCGGCGACGCGATCGCCAGCGCGCTCTACGTCGGCAACTACCGGTTCGCCGTCGAGGGCACCGACTACCTCGCCGCCGACACCCCGCCATCTCCGCTGCAGCACTATTGGTCTCTCGGTGTCGAGGAGCAGTTCTATCTGCTGTGGCCGGCACTGATCATCGGCGTGGCGTGGCTGGTGACGCGGTCCGGGCGGAGCACCCGCTCGGCCACGCCGTACGCACTGGTGCTGTTGGCCGTGACGGGCGGATCGTTGGCGTTGTCGTTGGCCTGGACCCAGACCATGCCGCCGTGGGCGTTTTTCTCGCTGCCCAGCCGGGCGTGGGAGCTGGCGGTCGGTGGCCTGGTCGCGTTGACCGCGGCGAGTTGGCGGACGCTGCCGCCGGTGTGCGCGGCAATCGCCGGCTGGGGCGGGCTAACCCTGATCTTGGTGACCTGCACGCAGATCCGGGCGTCGGAGCCCTACCCCGGCACCGCGGCACTGCTGCCTGCGCTGGGCACCGCCCTGGTGATCGGTGCCGGCTGCGCGATACCCACGCTGGGAGCGGGGCGGCTGTTGGCCCTGCCGGTGATGCGCGGCATCGGCCGGGTGTCCTACTCCTGGTACCTGTGGCACTGGCCGCTGCTGCTGTTGGCGCCGGCACTGTTCGGTGGCCCACTCGGGCTGGGTGGCCGGGTGCTGATGGTGCTGATGTCGCTGGGCCTGGCGGTCCTGACGCTGCACCTCATCGAGAATCCGGCCCGGTTCGCCGCGGCACTGCGCGCGTCGGCGTGGCGGAGCCTCGCGGTCGGGGCCACCGCGACCGGCGTCGCGGTGTGTGCCGGTCTGATCCTGCTGGCCGTCCGGCCGGTGCCGACCGGGTCCGGGCCCGCGGCGGTACCGGTGGCCGCTGTGCAGGCACCCGCGCCGGGGCCCGCACCGAAAATTCTGACGCCTGCCGAACAGCTGCGGGCCGCCGTGGCGGCGTCGGCGAACCTGCGGGCCGTGCCGTCGAACCTCTCGCCGTCGCTCGGCAACATCACCAAACCGGAGGTTTTTCTCAACGGCTGTGTGTTGTCGTGGAAAGACCTGACCCCGCCGGAATGCGCCGCCGGTCAGGTGAATTCGAAGACCACGGTGGCGCTGATCGGCGATTCACACGCGGGCATGTGGTACCCGGCACTGGAACCCGTTGCGCGGCAGCGTGGCTGGCGGTTGGAGACCATGGCCAAGGTCACCTGCCCCGTGTTGAAACTGCCGATCATCAGCCCGTACCTGGGCCGCGAGTTCTCCGAATGCAAGCAGTGGCGGGCCACCGTGCTGGCCCGGGTTCAGCAGGAGCGCCCGGCGCTCGTGGTGGTCGACATGGTGCGCCGCTACGGTGCCGACTTCGGTTTCACCAGCTATGACCCGGTGTGGCTGGATTCGTTGACGCGGTTGGTCTCCCAGTTGCGCGGTACGGGCGCCAAGGTTCTGGTGCTCGGTCCCGTTCCCGATCCCCATGACACCGTGCCGACGTGCCTGTCGGCGCACATGAACGACGTCGGTGCCTGCACGCCGCAACGGTCGATCGCCATGAACGACACCGGCATCGCTGCGGAGGCGGCGGCCGTGCAGGCCGGCGGTGGGCAGTACGCGAATCTCGGGGAGTTCTTCTGCACGGCCGACCGCTGTCCCGTCATCATCGGCAACACCATGGTGTTCCGCGACGACAACCACATCACCACCGAATACGCCCAGCAGCTCAGCCCCGTCGTGGGCGGCCTCGCCGAGAGCGCGCTGGCGCGCAACTAATAGCCGCTGAGCACGGTCCGCAACTGCCGTAGCGCATCTGGCCCGGCTTGGCTGTGCCACCGTGACGGGTCCGCGGGGCGGCGGCCCCACAGCAACAGGGCGCGCACTGCCGGATCGCTTTCGATGGTGGCCTCGCCCTCCTGCGGCACCATCTCGATCGTGTTGCCCTCTGCGGTCGCGACCACTCGAATGTCGTCGGTTCCCGGGACACGCAGGCGACCCTCGATGCGGCCGTCCGGGCCGAGATCCAGCCCCGTGGTTCCCCGGGCGAGCAACGGGGTGCCGACATCGAAAACGCTGTGCTCGGTCATCCAGGGCTCGCACAGGGACTGCGTCGCCGTGGCGTCGTCACCGGTCATGTCCCAGCGGTGCAACACCATTTCCTCGCGCATGTGTTCGGCGAAGAAGCCGGGTGTCACGGTGCGGCCGGTCCATTCGATCGGGGTGTCGGCGAGCAGTTCCGCGGCGCCGGCCGCGCAGACCTCGACGAGCTGCTCACATCGGGTGATGAACGCCGACCACAGTTCGGCGTCACCCATATTGTGGTAGGGCCCTTCGCGTTCTTCGAAACTGCGCGTCGGCACCGGTTCACCGAGGATCCGGCCACCCAGCACGCGGGTGAATTCCTCAGCGTTGCCGGTGTTGTGAATCAGCACATCTCGTACGGTCCAACCCTCACACCAGGTGCCGGCATCCGGGCGGCGGGCCCGTACCGCCTGCGCAAAGCCCTCCCACTCGGGAAGGAGCGCATGAACATCGTCCGAAACTGTGCCTGTCACCATCTCGGCGCCTACCCGTTTCGCGGCGTACCCAAACCCTCAGCAGTGCATCGCGGGAAATTCGTTGCGGTGCTGTTCGACCCAGTCGCCGAGCTGGTTGATGGCCGCGACGGCGGCATCATAGGTGCCGCCGTCGGACTGGGCAGCCAGTGCGACGCCGAAGGTTCCCGCCGGGCCGGTGACCGTCGCGAGCTGCCGGACCAGGTAGGCGCCGTCGACGCCGGGGCCCCAACCGCCCTTGGCGGCAACTCCATCCACTCCGGCGAGTCCCCACTGTTGGTCGGAGGCCAGTTTGTGCATGTCGTCGAGCACGGGTCCGGCCCCGGCCAGGCACGGCAAGCGAGCGGCGAACGCGGCCTGGGCCTGCATCGCCCAGTCCGTCTGGCCGAAGGCGCTGTAGCCGTCGCGCACTCGTTGGGATTGCACGACGGTGCCCATGTCCTTGCCGTCGCGCAGGACCGCCTCGACCGCGTGAGACGCCGCCACCGGATCGCCGAGAATGGACCAGAGCTGCTCGGCAGCAGCGTTGTCGGACTGCATGATCGCCTTGTTCACCAACGCACCCGCCCGCTCGGGCGCACTGCGCAACGCGGCGATGGACAGGGGCACCTTGATGGTCGACCACGCCGGGCCTGCGGACCAGTTGCCGAACAGCCGGGTACCGCCCGCCGACGCGACGGCGACACCCACAGCGGCGGGGATGGTGGCGGCGAGGGCCGCGAAACTCTCACCCAGAGTGTCGACGGGCGCGGCTGCGGGATTCGGCGGAGCCCCTGCTGGTTTCGGGTCCGGCGACGGTGGGGACGCGCAGCCGGCGACGACCACACAGCAGACCACGACCGCCGCCAACGTGTTCCGAACGCCGCTAGAAGAGATAGACACGTGCGTTCTTCCCGCCCGTGCAGGTGATCCAGCCGTCGCCGCCGTTGACGCCGCAGGTCATCACGAACTTGTCCCCCGCGCATTGGCTGCCCGTGGTGGTGCAGGGCACCGTGCCCGCCGCCTCGACGGTGCGTTGGTCCTTGCTGGGACTCGGATATTCAGCCCAGTAGGACTCCAGGACGCTGCGCGCCAGAAAGCATGACGTCTCCGGGGTACCGCGCCCGGCGCGGGTCGCCCAGCCCTGCTGACCCGGAAGTTGAATGCCCGCACCGCAATCCTCGTTGCGGGTATCCGGACCCGGAACCAGTGGCGGCTTCGCGGTGGCCGTCTGGGTGCGCGATGTCGACGTTGTCGTGGTGGTGGTCGAGGACGGCTTGCTGGTTATCGGGGTCAGCGATCCGCTGGTGGTCGACGACGTGATGGACCCGCCGATGATGTTGACGGCCAGCACAATCGCACTCACGACGACCACCAGCACGACCGCCGACAGGATCCACGGCAGCGGGCTCCGGCCACGTTTTGCGCTGACCGGCGAGATGGCCGGGCCCGAGGACTGCGGCGGAGGTGTCACCGGGATGCTCGGGCTCGACCACCCCGACACCACGAGAGGTGGCGGGACCGCGCGCTGCGGAGGCGGTTCGGCACGCGGTGGTGCGGGCGTACGCGATGGTGCGGGCGTATGCGGCCGCGGCGGTTCGGCCACCCGGGTCGGCGTGGTGGGCGGGTCCACCGTCGTCAGGTCCGGTAGCACCGCACCCATCGCGAAGGCATCGGCGAACTCCGCGCATGAATTGAACCGAGCGCCAGGGTCTTTCGCCATCGCGCGAATCAGCACCGAATCCAGCGACCGCAGCTGCGGATGGGTGTCGGAGAGCATCGGCGGCGGGCTGCTGAGCCGTTTCGCAATCACCACCGCCGGATTGGAGTGCGCGAACGGCGGCGCCCCCGTAAGAAGGTGGTAGGCCGTCGCCGCCAGCGCATACTGGTCGGCCCGCCCGTCGAGGGGGTCGTTGGTCAACTGCTCCGGCGCGGTGTAGGCCACCGATCCCACCGCGGTGTTGGTGGTGGTGAGCCCCGTGTCGTCATTGGTTGCGCGCGCAACACCGAAGTCGGCCAGCATGATTCGGCGCTGGCCGTGATCGGGGTTGGTCAGCAAGATGTTGGACGGCTTGACGTCGCGATGCAGCAGCTGACGCTCGTGTGCGTAATCCAGCGCAGCGGCCACCGCATTGATGAGCTTCGCGACCTCGGTGGCCGGCATGCCGTCGGGATACTGGTCGCGCACCAGCCGCGCGGCGTCGGTGCCGTCGACATAGTCCATGGCGATCCACAACCGGCCCTCGAATTCACCGCGATCGTGGACGCCGACGATGTGCGGATGCCACAGGCGCGCCGCCAGATCCGCTTCCCGCGTGAACCGGGCCCGGTATTCGGCGTCGCCGCTCATCTCGACAGGCAGAACTTTGAGCGCATCCTCACGCGGGAGCCGCGGATGCATGGCCAGATAGACCTCACCCATGCCACCCGAACCCAACAGCCACATCACGGTATAGCCCGCGAACTTGGCCCCCGCACCTAACGGCATGTACGGGAGCCTAGTTGGCTGGCCAGGTCGGCACGCCCGGATGGTGGCGACCTGGGCCCTGCTGTTGTAGTGCTACTTCGACGATGCTCCGGCCTTGGCCTTGTCCGCCGTGTCCTTGGCGCCCTGCGTGGCTCCGGCAACGGTCTTCTTGACTGCGTCCTGTCCCTTCTTGGCGATGTTGTTGAGGTTGTCGCTCGCCTCCTTGGCGGTATCGCTGATCTGCTTGGTGGCGTTTTTGGCCGTGTCGTTGATCTGCTTGACCGATGTGTTCACCCGGTCACGCGCGGTATTTCCCGAGGTGCTGAGCTTCTTGGTGTTGTCGGTCGCCTTGGAGGTGGTGTCCGTCACCGAGGACTTCGGCTCGTCCGCAGTCGAATTCGCGGTCGTTGTGCCGGTATTCGTGGTCGACGACGGGACCGACGGGAGAGACAACGTCTTGGCCGACGGCAGAGTGGGCAGCCCTGTCTGCGGGGTGCTGGTGACGGCCAACGTTGACGCGGTCGCTTCAGGCTTCGTCGCGCCCGGCAGGTTGTACGACGCGTTCGCGATCGCCGCGGTCAACTGCTTGACGAAGTTCGCGAACCCGTCGGCCCACGAACCGACATTGTTGTTCAGGTAATTGGTGAGCTGCGCTCCCAACGGTGCGGCCGTTGCGTTGAAGACCGGTGTCAGCACTGAGTCCGACAGGGTCTTGCCGACATCTGGAAGTCCGAGCAGGTGGGTGATGCTATCGGTTTGGGTCGGAACGTCGAGGCCCAGGTTCAGCACGTCCGCCGGAATCAGCCCGTCCGGAGACTGCTGTGTCGGTGCGGTACCGACCTGGAAGTGCGGCAACGCCCCGATCGTAAAGAGCGACGGCAGAGTAAAGCCGAATCCTGTGGTGCCGGCATTGACCGAACCCAGCGAGTACACGATGGGCAGAACTCCCAACGGCGTGGTCAGCAGGCCCACGGTCTGCCCGCTGTTGAAGTTGAACCCATTGGTGCCCACATAGCCGGCCTGCAAGGTGTTCAGGCTGGTGTAGCTGACGCCGAGCAACGGAATCGCGAACGACTGCAAATTCGTGCCCAGCAAGGTGGAAACACCTGTGGCAGTGGGCAATACGAGCCCAGGCGTAGCGACGGTAGCGAACGTGGCGAGGTTCAGCGGCAGCGCCACTCCACCCGCGAAAATCGGGATGGCCACGACCGTGTCGGTGGTGGACACAACAGAACCGACGATAGGCAAGGTCAGATCCAGGGGGCCGACATCCAGCACCGGCATGGTCGCCAACCAGCCGATCTCGCCACCCAACGGGAATTTGTAGTCACCGGCGCCTGACGGATCCCAGACGGTTAATGACGGGGTCTTGATGATGTCGAGCGGCCCAAGGATGCCGTCAAGCTTTAGCTTGTCGACGAGTGGCAGATTGCCTACAGAAAGACCACCGATCGTGAGAGTGCTGAGGATGCTGTTGACGAGCGCAGTGCCGGTCAAACTGGGTATTTGTGCAAACAGATTGTTGATATTCGTCTGGCCGCTCAGGCCGAGCAGCGCCCAGTTGTAACTGGACTCGTAGCTGGTGTCTGTGACCTGAAGTCCGGGTATCAGACTGCCGAGCGACGGAAGCCCGCCGACCAGCGGAATTTGGCCAAGCTGCCCAAGCGCTGTGTTGACAAGATCGAGGGCGTCGGTGCCAACCCCGGTAAGCAGCGACAACGGCGCAAGGGCGACCTGGAGTGCTGTCGTGAGATCGGCGGCGTCATTGGCGGGGAGACCAGGAATGGCACTGAGGTCAGGAGCCTTCAGGCTGTTCAGCACTGCAGTCAACGCCGCAGCGAGACCTTGTGTCGTCAGCAGATCCTGCTGTGTCGTCCCCGCATCGAACGTCGGCAGCCAGCCGGCCGGAAATGCCGATGCGATCGGATCCCACGCGCCCGCCGCAGCGCCACCGAAGTTCCCGGCCGCGAACAGAATGTTGTTCAGGCTGTCGGACGAGTCGGTGATGATCTGCGTGTAGTTGGGGCCCGTAGCCGCGCTCAGTGCCACATCCCGGCTCACCACGGCGGCGTTTGCCTCGGCTGGCTGGGCAACACCGACGGTCAGGGCTGTGACCGTTGCCGTCGCTGCACCGATAGTCGCGATCTTCGTCGTCCGCTGCTTCGACTTGCGGTGCTTAACGGCCATATGACCAGTCCTTTCGGGAACCATCTCAGGTTGCTCTCAGGCAACCTAGCACCCCGGTGATCTAGATCACTACGATTGCTAAGGAAAATTTTCGTTCATGTTGGAAAAGAAGAGTCTGCTCGCCGCTTTCCGATCGTTTTCGCGTCTGCCAGTGAATATGCCGAGCCGATTTTGTGCGGACGCAACTGTCAGGGACTGCCACATCTACGTAAGCGTCAATTGCTGCCAGCTGACTCACAGATTGGCGGCAAACCCGCTAGCCGATCTCACCTCACGCTTGCGACCTGCGGGTTCTCGACAGCAAGCTGCCGCACGGCGGTCCCTGCTGCCGTATCGGTGTGCATCGAAGCGCGTACCGCGGCCGGGCGACCCGACGGCAAAGGTGCCGTTAGCTGATGGCGGTCAACAGTTTCGTCACGACCGCAGCGACGTGAGAGGCGTAGCTCCCACCGAACAGCACCACATGCGCCAGCAACGGGTAAAGCTGATGCAGGCCAACCCTGTCCTGCCAGCCATCCTGCAGTGGATGCACCGACTCATAGGCCGCCAGCACATCCCCCAGATGCGGGCAGCCGAACAGTGCCAGCATCGCCAGATCGGTCTCGCGGTGCCCACCGTGCGCGGCCGGATCGATCAGCACCACACCGCCGGGCGTCCACATCACGTTGCCGCTCCACAGGTCACCATGCAGGCGAGCCGGGCCATCACCGTCGTCGAACCGACCCGCGCGGCACAATGCCGCCACCTCGGCCAGGCCTCGACGCGTCGAATCATCGAGCCGCCGGGCAGCGAGCTCGCCCATCGGCCCCAGCCGCTCGTCGGCATAGAACTCGCCCCAGGAATCGTGGTGGGTCAACGACATCGGCAGAGGCTCGGCCATCGGACCGAAAAATCCAGCGCCGGCGTAGCCGTCGGGCCCAGCCCCGAACGCCGGAGCACCGGCGTCGTGGGTGACCGCCAGGCCTCGGCCGAACTCAGACGCCGCGCGCGCCGACGGGGTCACCGACTGCAACCGTTGCAGCGTCAGCGATGTCGCATCATGCGCCAGGACTCGGGCGCACGGCACGCCGCCGTCCACGGCGAGCCACCGCAGTCCAGCTGCTTCCGCTTCGAAAAACCCTTGTGGCGCCGCCGGATTGCGCTTGACGAAATGTTCCATCAAGCCCGGCCAGGCACGCCGAAGACTCGTGCCACGATCCGATCCCGCACTGCCGCAGGCGTGTTCCGCATGACGGCGACCTGGACCTTGGTGCCCAGCCCAACGACATACCGGGCCCTCGGCGTGCGAGCGGTGAGCGCCTCCTCAACGACCGCAACAACTTTCGCCGGTGGCACCGCAAGCCTTTTCGACACGGGGATGAACTTCTTCATGCCCTCGATGTGCTTGGCGTAGAGCGCGCGCTGCGCGGGCGGTGTCGCGGCCTCCACTTCCACCACCATGTCGTCGGCCTTGCGCCACATGTCGGTGTCGGTCTGCGCCGGCTCGACGACCACCACGGGTATCCGCCAGGGCCGCAACTCGATTCGCAGCGCCTCCGCACCGGCCTCGAGCGCGAATTTCGATGCCGCATACGCGCCCAGCATCGGCGACGACAGCTGACCGTTCACACTCGAGATGAAGATCACCCGTCCGCGGGACTCGCGCAGCTTCGGCAGCACGGCCCTGGTGACCGAGAACTGGCCGATCACGTTGACCTCCAACTGTTTACGCCAGTCATCGGAGGACAACACCTCGACCGGACCGGCCACCACGATGCCGGCGTTGTTCACCACGGCATCCAAGCGCGGTGGCAACGCGGCCTCCAACGCATCGATATGCGCGGGATTGGTGACGTCCAGGATCACCGTGGAGACGTGATGCGGATCGATCGCGGCGACCGACGCCGCATCGGCTTCCGAACGCACTCCCGCGACGACGTCCCACCCGTTGGCGGCCAGGTGCTCGACAATGGCCCTACCGATTCCACGGGCTGCACCGGTGACCAGAACTGAAGGCATATCGGCGAGGGTACTGCGCGGCGCGACCGACTACGAGCCGACGGGATCGAGGTCGATCCGGATGGTCAACAGGTCGGTACCGGCGACGCGCACGCCCACGCTGTTGAGCCCGCCGAGGAGGTCGAGCCGCTTCGCCGTGTCGTCATCAGGTAGCAGTGTGGCGGTGCCGGAACGCCATTGCCCCCTCAGCCGCAACCGGACGTGGGGATCGGCTTGAATGTTGCGGACATAGTCGGAGCGGTACCCGTGTTCGGACACCAGCCAAAAACTGTCGCCCTGGCGTCGGCCCCCGATAGCCGTCAACCGAGGTAAGCCGCTCTTGCGCCCCGTGGTCTCCAGCATGGTCAGGTTCGACGAACGTCGCGCCAGCGGGTTCACGACGAATCGCTGGCCGGTGCGGACGAGTCTGAATTTCAAGGACTTTATGTCGACCATGTCGTGCCTCTCCATTGGATAGCTGTCACTCGCGTGGGAGACCTGGCGGAACTCCGCCAACCGTACCGTAGGCCCATGTTGAATCAGCGGTGACAGAGACTCGACATGGCGGCGTCAATGCCGTTGGGCGGCAACGACGAAGTCAGGTGCCATCGGCGCTGCCGCGGAACCCGCGAATATGCGGGAACACGCACTGCGGCAATATGATTCGCACAGCTGATACATAGCTCGTGCTCACCTGGCACTGAACTTCGAGGCCGAGCGCTGCCGATTGCCTGAAAGTTCGCTGCGGCTGTCCGCCGTCGCAGTTTAGAAGCCCACGACGGTGTCAATGTGGAGTCCTGTGCCCGCGGTGACATCACGGCGGGGGGTCGGGGAGAAAGAGTCACCATGAGTGTGAAACGCATAGCCGGTACTGCGGCGGCTGCTGCAGGCATCAGCGTGTCAGCGTTCTTGACGGCAGGGCAGGCCGCGGCAGCGCCGCAGCCCTGCGATCAGGCCAATGCCGCCAACTGCCAGCCGGGACCGGGCGGCAATGGGGGCGGTCCGGGCACCCCGCCGCAGGCGCCGAACAACGGGCCGCAGAACCCGCGCGGCAATCCGCCTCAAGGCCCGCAGGGCAACGCACCGCAGGGTCCTCAGGGCAATGCACCACAGGCACCCCAGGGCAACCCGCCGCAAGGACCGCAGGGGAACGCACCGCAGGGTCCCCAGGGCCGCGGCCCCGAGGGCAACCCGCCGGCGAACGGTCCGCAAGGCCCGCAGAACAACGGTCCTCAGGGCCCACAAAACAACGGCCCACAGGGCCCGCCCAATAACGGGCCTCAGAACAATGGACCCGACAACCATCCCAACGGCCAAGCTCCCGGCGGCCGGTTCGACCGGGGCAACAACCAGGTCGGCGGCCCGAGGGACGCTCCGCACGGGTTCAGCACTCCGGGCAACGGTGCGCCGCCTCCGCCGCCCGAGCGCGGTCCGGGCTGGAATGACGGTCCTCCGCCCGGCGGGCCGCCGCCCAATTGGGACGGCCCCGCTCCTGCCGGCGGCTGGAACGGCCCGCCGCCTCCCGGTGGCTGGAACCGCCGCTGGGACGGACCCGACCGTGACATCGCCAGGGCCCGAGTAGATTTCGGCCCGTTCAACTACAACGGCTACAACGCGATACCGATCTTCAACCCCGTGTTCGGGGGCTGGGGCTTCTGGTTCTTCGGTGTGTGGATCCCGCTGTTCTGACCTGCACGACGCGGCGGCGTCGGAACTGCGCGCACAACAGGCAGTTCCGGCGCCCTGCGGATGACCTATCGGGCTCTACAACTCTCAAGGAGATGACATGGTCACACGCGTTGTGATGATCGGCGTGGCAAGCGCAGCGGTCGCGGCGTGCGCCATCACCGGATGTTCGAACAGCAGCTCCACCGGCACATCTGCCACCACGGCCAACAACACGTCCACCTCGGGTTCGACATCAGTCGGCGCCGCCAGTGCTTCTGGCACCCCCACGGTCCTCGTCGACGGTCAGCCCCAGAATGTGTCCGGACCGGTGACCTGCACCGCCGCGGAATCCGACATCAATGTCACGCTCGGCGACGCCAGTTCCGGTGTGGGCGCGGTGATCAGCAATGACTCGCCGCCGGCCGTGCATTCCGTAGGACTCGGCAACGTCAACGGTGTGACGCTCGGCTATGCCGACGCCGCGGCAGGCCACGGCAATGCCTCGGCCACCAAGACCGGCAATTCCTACAAGATCACCGGCACCGCCGTCGGCTTGGACGCCTCGAATCAACAACAGGTGACCAAGCCCTTCGAGCTCGACTTCACCTGCCCGTAAGCCGCACAGCTCGGTATTGACCTGGCCGATTCTCGAAAGCCTGTCCCTTTTCTGAAAGCGAGCTTCGAACTCGCTGAGTACGCTCCCCACGATTCGCTTGGGCCGCACGGGCCCCGGACCTGAACGTGAGGAGATCACCGTGTTGAAGAGGATCGCCATCGCCGGTGCGGTCGCGCTGGGTGCGACGCTGGCCAACGTGTCCGGTGTGGCACACGCCGACGACATCCTGGTGGTGGGCTACGACGGCGTCGAGGAGTTCTACTACACCGAGGCGGACTGCCGCGCTGACGGTCCGAACGTGCACCTGCAGATCAATGACCACGCATATCCCTACTGGTACTGCAGGATTGGCGATGATCGAGGTGACAACGTGCACTGGTACCTCTGGAACTCCGACACACCGAACTAGCGGTTCGTGCCGTCGGTTCGGTAAGCGGCCGGCGTCATGCCGACGCGCTTTTTGAACGCCGTCGTGAAGTGGCTGTGGGTGGAAAAGCCGACAGCTGAGCTGATTTCGGTGATCGATTGTTCGGTGTTGCACAGCAGATGCTTAGCCCGGGCGATGCGACGGTCCAGGATGAACTGATGCGGCGTGGCGTGAAAGGCCGCGGTGAACGCCCTGGTGAACACGCTCGGCGTCATCCCCATCCGTTCGGACAGCGCGGCGATCGACAGGTCGTCTTCCATGCCGTGCTGATCGATGTAGTCCAGGAGCGCGGTCTGGTCATGTTGGGTCAGTGGGCGGCCAGGGCGTGCCCCGGGCGGATTCTGCACGGTGAACAAATCGATGACGTGCAGCCGCAGCGCGTTTTTGAGCGCATCGGCGAATAATCGCGCCGCGGCGTCACGACGCCGACGCAGTTGGTGGATGCGGTCGAGCAGTTGCACGGTCAGTGATCCGCGGGGTTGGACCAATGGTTCGGTCGCTGTTGCGTCGAATGGCCTTGGCGGCAGCTCCATCTCGCAGTACTCGGTCATGGGTCCGTGGCCGACCGCGAAAGACCGCTGCGCCACGGGGATCACCCAGATGTCGGCAGATGTCAGGCACATCGGACCGGCGGGTCGACGCCGACTGCGCCTCAACTCGCTGAGATCCGGGCACACGACGATGCGGTGCGGCGCATGGGTGGCCCACGCTTCGTGGGCGATTGTCGGCGCCGTCGCGAACGTAGCAACGAACCACGCGCGAGACCCGGTAGCTGCCTCACGGCGCGAATCAACAACGGGTGGGTCGAACCGACTCACTGCGAAACTCCTGAGGTTGGGGAGGATCTCCTGCCAACCCGGAGGTGTCTGTTTCTGTCTTGGAGACGATGTTTCGCGTTGAACTCGGGCAGAACATGTCTACCGGATCACGGTTGCGATACGCAAGTTCGCAGCAACTCCCCGCGATCGCCTGGGCCGCCTGTCGACCGTATGTGCGCCTGAGTTGAGCAAACACACTCGGGCCAATCGGTCCGCAAACTGTGTCTTTCGAAAATCGCCGCCAAATCTCGAAAGCGCGTCGGCAACCGCTTCGCTAGAGATCAGCCGCGGGCACGCAGGATCCTGCCCGCGACTAGAGTTTCGGCATCTGGCGATCAGAGCAGTCAGCCCGGCGCCTGGGTGCAGTACGTGCTGCGTGCGGCGCGGACGGCAACGGCGGCCTGCTCGGGCGTCGCGCCGTACTGACCCACCATGGCGTCGATCGCGTCCTGGGTGTGCTGCCCGGTGTAGAGCAGCCTGCAGATCTGTCGGCCGGCCATCAACAGCTGATCGTCGTCGCCCGGGAAGACTCCACGGGTGGCGTTCAGGTAGCGGTAGTCGACGTCCGTCAACGGGATGGGCCACGCTCCCGCCGTCGCACCTGTGGCACTCAGCAACGCTCCGGCCGCCAGCACGGCAGCACCAATTCGGACAATTCCCCTCGTCATGGCCATCAGGTTAGGGTTTGGAAGCTCACCCCCGCAATCATTCGACCGATTTGACCGCAAACATCGGCCACATCTCGTCGGCCGCGCTTCGCCTTGACCGTAACAGTTGTTTCATATATTGGTTGTGCAATGGGCGGGAACATCATTCAGTGAAGGCTTGGCGCTGGGTAGCGATCGTCGCCGGCCTGATCGGTTTTGTGCTCAGTGCACTGACCCCCATCCTGCCGGTGGTCCAGACGACGGCGACACTGAACTGGCCGCAGGACGGCCGGCTGGGCAACGTGACCGCGCCGCTGATCACGCTGACGCCGGTATCGCTGACAGCGACAGTCCCGTGCGCAGTGGTGCAGCAGATGCCGTCCGACGGCGGCCTGATATTCGGCACCATCCCCGCTGACGGCAAAGACGCCGGCCTCAACGGACTGTTCGTCACCGTCAGCAAGGACCGCGTCGACGTGCTGGTGCGCAACATCGTCGTCGCCACCGTCGCACGCAGCGATGCCACGCACTGCCGTCGGATCGACATCACGTCGTCACTCGACGGCACGTTCGCCACCTTCGTCGGGCTCCCCGGACCCGACGGCGCCGATCGGCGGACCGGCTACGCCGACCCCAACCTGCGGCCACAGATCGTCGGCGTGTTCACGGACCTGAACGGCCCTGCGCCCGACGGGCTTTCGGTATCAGCGACCATCGACACCCGCTACACCACCTCACCGACACCGCTGAAGCTCGCGGCGATGCTGATCGGGATGGCGGCCACCGTCATCGCCCTGGTGGCGCTGTGGCAACTCGACCGGCTCGACGGTCGCCGGATGCAGCGCTGGATCCCCACCCGGTGGCGCACGTTCACCTGGGTCGACGTAACCGTCATCGTGGTGTCGCTCTACTGGTACATCGCCGGCGCGGGTGCCTCCGACGACGGCTATCAGATGCAGATGGCCCGCGTCGCCGGGCATGCCGGGTACATGTCGAATTACTTCCGCTGGTTCGGCAGTCCCGAGGACCCGTTCGGCTGGTACTACAACCTGCTCTCCGTCATGACCCACCTCAGCGACATCAGCCTGTGGATCCGGTTGCCAGATCTGGTCTGTGCCCTGGTGTGCTGGCTGCTGCTGTCCCGGGAGGTCCTGCCTCGGCTGGGGCCCGCGGTGGCGGCGAGCCGACCGGCGCTGTGGGCCGCGGCGTTCGTGTTGATCGCAGCGTGGATGCCGTTCAACAACGGCCTGCGGCCCGAGGGACAGATCGCGGCGGGCGCGCTGATCACCTACGTGCTCATCGAACGGGCTATCATCTCCAGTCGAGTCACGCCGGCGGCGCTGGCGGTCGTGACCGCCGCCTTCACCCTCGGCATCCAACCGACAGGGCTGATCGCGGTGGCAGCGCTGGTGGCGGGCGGGCGCCCGCTGTTGCGGATCTTCGTGGCCCGGCACCGGGTGATCGGCACATGGCCACTGCTGGCGCCGCTGTTGGCCGCCGGTTTCGTGGTGCTCACGGTCGTGTTCGCGGACCAGACGTTGGCGGCGGTTCTGGAAGCCACCCGAGTGCGCACCGCGATCGGCCCCAGCCAACCCTGGTACACCGAGAATCTGCGGTACTTCTACCTGGTGCTGCCGACTACCGACGGTGCGCTGTCGCGACGCTTCGGCATCCTGATCACGATGGCGTGCCTCTTCCCGTCCATGGTGTTGTTCTTGCGCCGCAAGAAGATTCCCGGGGTGGCGACGGGCCCGGCATGGCGGCTGATGGGCATCATATTCGCGACCATCTTCTTCCTCACGTTCACACCGACCAAGTGGATCCACCACTTCGGGTTGTTCGCGGCGGTCGGCGCCGCGATGGCAGCGCTGGCCACCGTGCTGATGGGTCCGACGATCGTGCGGTCGGCGCGCAATCGGATGGCCTTCCTCTCCGCCGTATTGTTCGTTGTCGCACTGTGTTTCGCGTCTACCAATGGCTGGTGGTACGTGTCGAGCTACGGCGTTCCGTTCAACGACAGCACACCGCATCTGGGGCCGGTCACCGCGAGCAGCGTGTTCTTCGGGCTCTTCCTGCTGACGGCGTTCTACGCGGCGCTGCTGCACATCATGCCGGCGACGCGACCCGAACCTCGCTTCGTCCGCATGCTCACCACCGCGCCTGTTCCGGTGGCGGCCGGGGTCATGGTGATCGTCTTCGTCGCGTCCCTGACCATCGGCATGGTCCGCGAATACCCGACATACTCCAACGGCTGGGCCAACATTCGTGAACTCAGCGGAGGCTGCGGGCTTGCCGACGATGTGCTCGTCGAACCCGACCCCAACGTCGGGTTTCTGACGCCCGAGCCCGGCAGCTACGGCCAGCTGGGCCCATTGGGTGGCGATGCGCCCGTCGGTTTCAGCCCCGACGGGCTACCCGAACACATTGTGGCCGAGTCAGTTTGGCAGACCAACACACAACCCGGCACCGACTACGACTGGGCGGCGGCACCCGCGCTGCCCTACGGCCTTGACCCCGCGCGGGTTCCGGTGCTGGGCAGCTTCACCGCCGGGCCGCAACAACCCAGCAAGCTGACCTCGGCGTGGTATCGGCTGCCCGCCGCCGACGACGCGCACCCGCTCGTGGTGGTGACGGCGGCGGGAACCATCACCGGCAACAGCGTGCTCTACGGCCACACCGAAGCTCAGACCGTGGCACTGGAATACGGGCGGGTCGACGCCGATGGTAAGCCGCAACCGGCCGGCCGGATCACGCCATACGACATCGGGCCCCAACCGTCGTGGCGGTCCCTACGGTTCCCGCGCGCACAGATTCCCGCCGACGCCGACTACGTTCGCGTGATCGCCGACGACCGTTCGCTGAACCCCGGCGACTGGGTTGCCGTCACCCCGCCCCGGGTTCCCGAATTGCGCTCGCTGCAGGAGTATCTCGGTACCACCCAGCCGATCCTGCTGGACTGGATGGTGGGCCTGGTGTTCCCCTGCCAACACCCGATGCTGCATGCCAACGGAGTGACCGAGGTACCCAGATACCGCATCTCACCGGACTATCCGGCCAAGCTGCAGAACCCCGACACCTGGCAGGAAGGCCGCAACGGCGGGTTGCTCGGCATCTCCGATGTGCTGCTGCGTGCCCACGTCATGCCCACCTATCTGTCCCGTGACTGGGGCCGCGACTGGGGATCGCTGCGCAAATTCGACACCGTCGTCGACGCCCCGGAAGCCCGCATCGACCTCGGTACGGCGACGAGGTCTGGGCTGTGGTCACCCGGGCCGATCCGGATCGAGCCTTAGGCTCCTCGCTTCGGACCACGAGCGGCGCGCTGGGACTTCATGAACCCGAAGAGCCGAACCGGAAGATCGCCGCGCTCGCGGCAATGACCAACGCCGCCAACGCAATCACGGGCGCGACCGCGACCAGTGTCAGCGATGCGCCCACCATCGCGCCGGCCATCATGGTCGCCACCACGCCGTAGCGCAGCTTCTCCCGGTCCCCGGTGCCGCCGGCCAATCTGCTGTCGAGCCCGATGCCCACGATGGTCTGGGTGAGCACGGTGGTGCTGAGTTCCTGGATGCCGAACTGCCGCGCAGTGGCGTTCTGGATACCGAAGGTGATCGCCAGCCCGGAGATGAGAATCAGCTTCCGGTTGTCCTGGTAATCGAGCACACCGGCGCCGGCGAGGGCCGAAAGCGTCAGCAGCATGACCACTTCCACCGAATGCGTGACGGTGAGCCATCGCCTCGGGTTGCCCTGCAGGTGCCGGGCGAACCGTCCGCCCACAACCGTGCCTGCCACGAAGCTGACGAAGGCGACGACCGCCGCCGCCAGGTCGACGCCCGAGTGCGGCACCAACCAGAACCCCAGGAAGATCACGTTGCCGGTCATGTTCGCGACGAACACGTGGCCGAGCACCAGCACACTGATCGCGTCGATGATGCCGGTCGCGAAGGTCAACAGCAGTAACGCGGTAACGGTCAGCCGGTGCGAGACCGGTGACTGGATGCCCATTGCTTGAGTCCGGGTTACAGCTGCGGTGACAGGTCCAGTTTGGTCAGCGCGGGCATTTGCGTTATCCGCCAATTACTTCCGTCCCGCTTGAGCGTCACCCGGTAGGACAGATAGCGCAGCGACGGGATGTTCTTGGTGACCGGGCTCGTCGACACCGAGTTGGTGTAGACGATCGCGGTGGCCTCGTTGGGCCCGATGCTCTCCACTGCCGTGCCCATCACCTGGGTGTTGCTGGAGACCTGCGCCTGCTTGTTGGTCGGCACGATCGAGTCGACGAATGTCCGGTACTGCGCGGCGAAATCACCCGACAGATACTGCGCCGCACGCTGGGGCAACGAATCGATGTTGTCCGGCGTGTACGTCCACAGCGTGGTGATCGCGTTGGCCGAGGTCTCCGCGACCTTCAGCTTGGTCGCCACCAGGGCTTGGTCGGCGAGATATGGCTGCACCATTGCGCCCGCGAACGCCCCTGCGGCCACGAACAACGCCGCGGCTCCGGCCGCCAGGTATGTCAACCGCTTCCCGGCCGGCCGGAACGGGACCATGACGGTCTCGACGTTCTCGTCCTCGCCGGGCGCAGGCTCATCGGGATCCGTTGATTCCTCGGCAGATTCGCCGTCAGCCTCGGCCGGCTCGGATTCGTCCGCCGCGGCCTCGGGCTCGACAACCTCGACGGCCTCAACCTCAGGCTCAGGCTCAGGCTCGGCGGTCTCGGGCTGCGCAGACTCCTCGGACTCAGTCTCCGGCTCCGCAACCTCAGCGGTCTCGTCCTCGGCCGCGGCCGCACGGCGGCCTTTGCCGACCGGGGTCCTCGGCTTGGGCCGGGCCTCCGGCGACGGCGTGTTCGTCGACGCCTTCGCAGCCGCCGACTCGTCGGCCGCCGTCTCATCGGGCAACGTCTGGGCCTTGCGCTGCCACGGCATCCGCAGCCGGCGTCGCTGGGTGGCCGAACCCTCCGGGCCCGACGTCTCGGTGGTCAGATCACCTGGTTCAGTTGGCTGATCTTCCACTGCTGTCCCTCTCGAATCGTCGTGACCACCCATCGGGCGCCACTTGCAATCGTTGACTTGCCGTCCGGTGACCGCGTGCTGGTCTTGACGGCGATCAACACATCAGCGCTGCCATTGTCGTTCCAGCGCTGGATGCCCGCGTCCTCCACGGTGCCCTCCGTCGGCTCGGCACGGGCCACCTGGACCACGATCTCGTTCTCCCGGTCCTTGAACATCTTCGCGAAATCACCGGTGCCCTGTGCCGCGATACGGTCGGCGTAGTCATTGGCGTGGTACGGATCGATCGTCGTGTACATCGTCATGAACTCGCGCACGTATCCGAGCGCCGCGGCGTCCTTGCCCTTCACCCGGTCACCGGACACATGACGGACCAGCATGAAGGTGCCGCCTGCGATCGCCGCCGCGACGAGTAGCGACGACAGCACGGCTACCAGCGGCAGCCCCCACCGCTTCGGCGGTTTCGGTTGCACGGCAAAGTAATCCGGCTCCGAGGCATCGATCTTGCGGCGTGGGCTCATTGTCCCGCCCCGTTCATCTGTGGCTTGGTGAGCACGGTCAGGTTGTCCACCCGCCACTGCCCGTCGATCTTGTGAAAGTCCACCCGCACGGTGGCGGTGAGGAACTTGAGATTCTTCGGGTCGATGCCACGCTGGCCTTGCAGCGCCAGCAACATGGTCCCCTCGGTCTTGCTCGACTCGGGCAGCACCGCGCTGCTCACCGCCCAGTACTCGTTGGTGTTGGGGCCCCCCTTGCGCACGGTGGCCTGCTGCACAACGAGCTGCGGACGGTAATTGTCGGTGGTCAGGTTGAGCGCCTTGGCGAAATCCTGGTCCATGGAGTCCACGCCGTAGCTGAGTAACTGTTCGACGATCCGCGGTCCCTGGTCAGCCAGCTCGGCGCGGGCCTGCTCGACCGCGAGCTCCTGGCGGTACGAACCGAAATATCCCAGGCCCACCGCCGCTGCCGACACCAGCACGCCTGCCAGCAGCACGATCCCGGCCCGGAGCCGCACGTCGCGCACATCCTCGTCGCGCACACCGACGCGGTGCGCTTCGGTGCGGGCCAGCAGATCGGCGAACGTGCGGTTGCGGCTGTCCCACAACGGCCACAACCAGCCGATGCACACCGCGGCGGTGTCCAGCAGATGGGCGAGCTCGCGCAGCGTCAACCGCACCAGCCCGGCGTCACCGCCGTCGGCGGTCACCACCCGGATGCCTGCGACCGCCCGCCCCACCGTCCAGCCGGTCCTGGTGGGCAGCACGACGCGGTTGACCAGCATCGCGATCATCACCACGATGGCGACGCCTGCGTACACCCACCACAGCCAGCCATAGGTCGGCGCCGCGAACGCCAGCACAGCCAGCGTGGCGATCACACCGGCGCCCAGCAGCACATCGATGGCGAACGCTCCGGCGCGTGCGGACCATGACGCCAGCTGCGGCTCCGGGGTCGCGTCCACCGCCGAGTCGACGGTCTCCGACGAAGGGGTCTCCAACACGGCCGTCACGAGGTGACCTGGTCGAGCCTGGCCACCTTGTAGACACCGTCGTCGAGCGCCATCTTCACCCGCAGCCGGTAGCCCTGCTCCTCGTTGGACTTCTCGGTATTGCTGACGACGACGCGGACCGCGACCAACAGATCCATCGAACCGTCGTCGTTGTGCTTCTCCACAGCGGCACGCAGATCGGACACCTGCACCTTGACGTTCGCCGCCTGGTAGGCCTCCAACAACATGCTGCTGTACAGCACCGACTGGGCACCGAAATCACCCGTGGAGCACTCGATGATCTTGGTCTGCGCCGCCGTCATCGCCGCAGTGTCGGGTGCCTGCGTCGCCGTCACACAATCCTTGGCCGCCTGCAGCGCGGAAGCCTCGTCGCGGGCGATCTGCTCGCTCTCGGCGTGCGACCGCAGTGCGAGGTAACCACCCGTCCCGGCCAGTGCGGTCAGAACGAGCAGACCTGCGCAGATCGCGGCCATCGCGCCCCGGCCCAACCGGGACGGGCGCCGCTCGACGCCGGAACTCGACTCGGCTTCCGGCCCGTCCGGCTCCGCCGTGGCTTCCGGCTCGCTGGAATGCTCGACATCCTGCTCACTGGAGTGCTCTACGGCCTCCTCGGGACGAGACTCTGGGTGTTCGGGGTCTTGCTGGTCGGCGAGGTTCAGCCGGCTGGTGCCAGCATCTCCTTCCATCCGTCATCTCCTGGTTTATTCGAGTTGGTGACGGAGTACTTCACACCGCCTGGACCGACCACCTCGCCGCTTGACGGGCTATAGGTCGCGGTCGAACCTGCTGCCGGAGTGTAGATGCAGGGGTTCGGCTGCTGTCCACTGCAAGTGACGCTACCGCCTCGCGGTGCGGTCAGCGGATCGCTGGTCGGAGCCGATCCGCCCACTTCGGGCGGGGGCAACATACTCGCAGGCAGCGGGTTCAACCCCGTGTTCACCGAGGGCGCGGGGATCACCCGGCCCGGGTCCACAGGCTGATCGCATCGCGCGGCCGGGGCCGGGCAGTTGCGGATCTGGTTCGGGTCGCCGTACCACGGGTTGGTGCCCATCGGTACGTACGGCTCGTTGCTGCGGCACTCGGCCGGGGTGGCCGCCCGCTTGCCCGGCACATCGGCACACGGGTAGTTACGGGCACCGCGGACGGCGTTCTGCGCATCCTTGGGGATCTTGCAGTACAGGCCCGACGGCAGCGGCGCCGTCGTGGTGTCGGCGGGCGCGCGCCATTGCGACGCAGGCAGGAAGCCGGTGAGGCACGGCGGCGGCATGTTGATGCCGAGGCCGAAGTGCAGCAGGCCCTCGGGAGCGAAGATCGTCGCGGTCTGGGCGATCGCGGCACCCTGCGGGAGGACCACCAAGACCTGCTCGACGTTCTTGTTGTAGCGCTTGAGCATGTCGATGACGATCTCGAGGTTCGCCAGCGTCTGCGGCAGCGATTCCCGGACGTCGCTGAACACCGCGTTCAGCTGATCAGCCGTCGGCGCGGCCTGCTCGATGCTGCTCCGCAGCGCCGCATCGTTCTGGGCGGTCTGGGCGGAGATGGTGTTCAGGTTCCTCGCCCAGCGCGAGATCGCGTCGCCCGAATTCACCTGGCTGTCGATGATGGGCCCGGAGTTGGTGACGATGTCGTTCACCGGGTCCAGGTTGTCCTTGAAGTCGCTCGCGATGGACTGCGTCGAATCGACCAGGCGCTGTAGCGACGGGCCAAGGCCGCCAACAGCTTTCGCTGTCTCGTCGAGCAGAACCCCGATCTTCTCCTTCGGCAGCACCGACAGGCCGTGCTCGGCGGCGTCCAGCGCGGGCCCCACCTCGGCGGGCACGCTGCCCTTGGTGATGGTGTCGCCGGAGGCGAAGTACGCCTTCGACTCCCCGGGGGAGATCAGGTCGATGAACTGCTCACCGACCGCGGACACCGAGTGCACGTTGGCCGTGGCGTCGGTGGGGATCTTGTACTGGTCGTAGATGTTCATCTGGATCCGGGCACCGGTCTCGGTGGGCTCCACCGAGGTGACCTTTCCGATGGTGGTGCCGCGGTAGGTGACGTTGGCCGTCTTGTACAGGCCGGCCGAATTCGGCAACTCGGCGTTCAGGTTGTACATCCCCACGCCTGCCCACGTGGGCAGGCGCAGGAACACCAGACCGAGCACCACCAGCGCGACCAGCGTCAGCGTCAGGAAGATGACGAGCTGCATCTTGATGAAGCGAGTCAGCAGCATCTTTCACTCCCCCCTTTCCACCAGCGGGCCGCCCGGCACGTCGTGCGGGTTCGGCGTGAACCGCACATCCGGGATCATCGTGTTCGGATCACGACCCCAGGCCTGTTCCAGCGCCCGCAGCATGCCCGAGACACCGGTGCCGGACAGGATCGCGTTGTCCACCGAGCTCAGCGTCAGGTCCAGGTTCAGCGACACGTTGATGTAGTCGCCGCGGATGGCCTTCGGGATGTTGTCGATGTTGAACGGCACCGTCAGCAGCAGCTTGAGTGCGCCCACCAGGTATGGGGCCGCCCGGCTGAGCTGCTTGAGCGGACGCTGCAGGTTCTGCAGGTTGGTGTGCAGGTTGGCATTGCTGCCCGACAGCGTCGTGTCGGCCGCGGCCGACAGCCGTCCCAGCGCGGTCACCGCATCGGCGAACAGGTCGCGAGTGTCGGCGAAATGCTGGATCAGCGGCGGGAACTCGGTGAGCACTCGGTCGAGTGTGTCGTTGCGCTGCGCCACGATGTTGAGCAACTGGTTCGTCGAATCGATCGCCCGCGTGATGTCGTCGCGCTGCTGGTTGAGCTCGTTGGTGAAAGTGTCCAGCTGGCCCAGGAACTGCCGGATCTGATCGGCCCGACCGTTGAGGATGTTGAACACCTCGGACTGGATCACCTCGATGTTCGGGATGCCACCGCCGGTCAGGATGCCGGAGATGCCGGCCAGCGTCCGCTCGATCGTCGGGTACGCCGAGGACTGCGCCAGCGGGATGGTGTCACCGCTGCGCAGCATCTCCTTGGACGGATTCTGATCCGGCGGGTTGAGCTCGATGTGCTGTGAGCCCAGCAAGCTGGTCTGGCCGATCTTGGCCAGCGTGTTCTTCGGCAGCTCGATGCCCGGCTCCAGATCGAGCGTCAGCGTGGGCACCCAGTTGACCAACTCGATGCTGCGGACCCGGCCGACGAACACGTCACGGACCCGCACCCGGCTGTTGGCGTTGAGCGCCAACGTTTCCGGCATCTGCACGTACAGGGTGGTGTGCCCGCTCTCGGTGCCGGGACCACCCGGCAGCGGGACGTTGGCGATGCCTCGCCACTGCCCACACGACGTCAGCATCAGCGTCGCGGCCGCGAGCACGGCCAGCCGCAAGCCGACCTTCCTGGGCGCCACCTTCTTGGGCAGCCTGATCCCACGCATTACGACCCTCCTGCCTCTGCGGGCAACGGCGGCCCACTCGGTGCGGGTGCGGGTGCCGGGGCGGCCGGAGCCGCCGGGGCGATGGCTGACAACGGATCTCCTGGGATGACGCCTGGCGCCGGTCCCGGCGGCGGGCCGGGCTGCGGGTACCACGGCGGCGGCAGCGGATTGTTCTGGTCGTAGGCATTGGGCGGACCGGGCAGGTTGCCACCGGGAGGTGCCCCGAACGCCGGCGGGGCCGGCGGCGCGACGATGTCGGGGCCACCCATCAACTCGGCCAACGACTCCGGCGTCAGCATGTTCTGCGTGAACGGCTGCACCTGCACGCCCTGCATGCCCGGCGCGACGGTCCAGCCCGGCTCATGGTTGCCGTGCGAGAACAAGGTGTCACGCGCCCAGATGCCCGGCACGGTCGTGTCCTTGTATCCGCCCGGCGGCTGCAGCCGCGGCTCGGAGTAGGCGATCTGCTTGGGCAGCGTCATCGCGGTACTGGCCAGGTTCATGCCGAACGGCAGGAAGTTGAACTTGATCGCGTCGAGGATCGGCGCCAGGTACTGCGCGCACAACTCCGCCGAATCCTGGTAGCCCAGCCGGCTTCCCGCCTGAATCGAGCTGCAGATGAACTGCAACGGGTTGGAGAAGTTGGTCAGGCCCGGCAGCACCGGCAGACCGATGATGCCGCCCTGGTTGGGTGCCACGATGTTGACCACGTTGGCGGCCAGGTTCGGGTACGCGTGTAGGCCCGTCTCGAGGCCGTTGCGCGGTTCCGGCTGCAGGATCGCCGTGGTGGCCTCTTCGAGGTTGTTGACGTCGTGGGTCAGCACGCCGCCGTTCTTGTCCAGGAACTGGCGGGTGGTCTTGAGCACCTGGTTCAGGTTCTGCACCGCGCTGGCCAACTCGTCATCTTTGGAGAAGTAGTTGGTGAACTTCGCCAGATCGTTGTTGAGCGCGACGAACTGCTGATCGCTCTTGTGCAGCGCGTTGACGAACAGCGCCAGGCTCTTGACGATCGTGAAGAAGTCGCCGCGGCCCTGGTTGAGCGTGGTCAACGCCTCCGACAGGCCGTTCAGCGTGCGGTTGAGCTGTTCGCCCTTGCCGGCGAAGCCGTCGGCGAATGACTCGACGATGTCGCCGAACGGGCCCTTGGGCTGTTCGGGCGTCGGGCCCAGATCGTGCAGCAGGCGCGTCACCTGGTTGCGCAACTCGTCGTACTCGATGGGGATCTGGGTCCGGTCCACCGTGATGACCGCGCCGTCCTTCATCTGCGGGCCGCCGGTGTAGGGCGGTGAGAGCTGGATGACGCGGGACGCCACCAGGCTCGGGTTCAGCACGGAGGCGCTGGCGTTCTCCGGCACCTTGTACTTGTTGTTGAAGTGGAAGACGACCTTCATCTTGTCGCCGGCGGTCTCGATGCTGTCGATCGCGCCGACGCGGACGCCCATGATGAGGACCTTGTCGCCGGGATACAGCGCAAGCACCTCGGGGAAGTACGCCGTGACCGTCGTGTTGGTCAGCTTCTTGTAGAGGCTGATCCCGAAGTAGCCGACCGCGAGGGCCACCACCACTGCCAGCGCACCCAAGATGACCGCCAGCCGCGACATGTGCGGCAGCTTCAGGTTTCGGATGTTGAAAATCGTTGACATAGCTGTGGCCTATCCCTGCGACCCGGGCGGAAGGAACGGCGGATTACCCGGCAACGGAGCCGTGTCCACCGGCGGCAGCTGCGGACCCGGACCCGGAGGTGCCGGTGGCGCATTCAGCGGCGGCGGTATCGGCGCGAACCCGGGGACGAACTCGTCGGGCCCGGGCTGCGGGCTGACCGGCACGGTGCGGGCACCCGGCGGACCGGGAGCCAGCGGTGCCGTCGGGGCGCCCGGCTGATCCGGCGGCATCTGGCCGGGGATCGCGGCGCTGGGCACGCCCGGTGAGTGCGCGACACCGTCCGGATTCGGTGCGGAGGTCGCGACGTCGGGCGGGCCGTAGTTGGGCCCGTACGGGTTGTCACCGAACGGCCCCACGGTGGCCGCCGCACACGGCAGCGGGTTACCCGGCGATGGGATGCCCTGTGCCGTCGGTGTGTACGAGCACGGCGAACCGGGCGGGACGGCAGGCCCCGGATGCTCCGGGGTGCCTTCCAGCGGCGTCGGTGCCGGCGGCGGGGCGCCGTTCTCGAACCGCTTGCCGTTGGGGTCCGGGAACCGGAACGACGGCAGGCCCGCGTTGCGCCAGAACTCCTCGGGATCGATGCCGCGCTTCTTGAACGCCGCGTCGACGAACGGCTGCAGGATCTGCGGGGGCAGCAGGTTGACGAGCATGACCTTGAAGTACGGGCCGGAGGCCAGCGCCTCGGCCAGCGAGGTGATGAACTTGCCCGCGATGCTCAGCGTGTCGGCGAGGTCCTGCTTGCGCTGCACCAGGATGTCGCTGACGGTGCGCAGCTGCTCCAGCACGTGGTTGAGGTTCGGATTGTCGTTGATCAGGCCCTCGACCTGCTGCGACACCGACGACACCCGCTCGAGCAGCATGCTGACGGCCTGGCCACGCTGGTTGACCGCGGCCAGCAGGGTCTGCGCGTTCACCAGCAACTGGTTCACCTGCGTGCTGCGGTCACCGAGCACCGTGGCGATCTTGTTCGCGTTGGCCAGCAGCTGGCGGACCTGATCGTCGCGCTTGCCGATGGTCTCGGAGAATTTGGCGACCCCGTCGAGCGCGGCGCTCAGGTGCGGCGAGGTCTGGTCCACCGTCTCCGACAGCACGTTCAGCGACTGCTTGACCGACTGGATGTCCCACCCCGAGGCATTGCGGGTGACATCGAAGATGGCGTCGTAGATCTGGTACGGCGTGGTCGTCTGGCCGACCGGCAACGTCCCGCGCGGGGCCAGGGTCTGGTTGCCGCGCGGCTGGATCTCGATGTTTTTGCGACCCAGGATGGTATCGGTCCGGATGGCGGCCCGGCTCTCGGTGCCGATAGTGCGGCCGCCGAGCGTATAGCCGATCACCACCTTGTCCCCGCTGATGTCCATCGTCTTGACGTCACCGACGTCCATCCCGGCGATGCGCACCCGGTCGCCCACGTTCAAGCCACCGGTGTCGGTGAACTGCGCGTAGTAGGTCGGTACCGCGAAGATCATCGGCACGCTGGTCAGCGTCGAACCCACCGCGATGATGAGCGCGACCACGGCCACGCCCATCAAGCCCTTACGGAACCGGTCGGAACCCTGCAGTGTCCTCATTTCGGCGTGCACCTACCCGACGGCTGCGATGTGATTCGTACGGTTCGGACAGGGCCGCCCGGCTGCAACCCGTTGAGCTTCAACGAGAGGTCACAGGCGTAGAAGTTGAAGAAGTCGCCGTAGATACCACCAGCTCGGCCGATGATCTTCAGTGCTGCCGGAATCTGCACCAGGATGTCGTTGACCTCCTGCTTCTGGTCGATCAGTGGCTTCTGGATGACGTCGAGATAGCCCAGCGTGTCGTGCAGCAGCGGCCGGTTGTCGCTCAGCAGGTCGGCAAGCGAACCCGCCGCGTTGCTGATGTTGGCCACCGAGGCGCCGATGGGGTCGGCCCGGTTCTTCAGGCCGGTGATCAGCGTCTCGAAGTTCTTCAACGTGTCGTCGAACTGCTTCTGGTGCCTGACCGTGGTGTCCAGGACGATGTTGAGGTTCTTGATCACCTCGCCGATGGCTTGATCGCGGTCGGCGATGGTGGAGGTCAGCTGCGAGGTCTGATCCAGGATGTCGTTGATGGTGCCGCCCTGCCCCTGGAACACCGTGATCAGCGACTTGGCGATGGTGTTCACCTTGTCCGGGGCCAGCGAGTTGAACAGCGGCCTGAAGCCACCGACCAGGGCGTCGAGATCCAGTGCGGGCTGCGTGCGGTCCAGCGGGATGGTGCTGCCGGGAGGCATGATCTTGTTGCTCTCGCCGCGCTTGAGCTCGAGGTAGCGGTTGCCGATCAGGTCCTGGTAGCGGATCGCCGCGGTGGTCTGGTCGAACAACGGCAACGACTTCTCGACGTTGAACGTCACCTCGGCCTGCTCGCCGCCGTTGATCAGGTCGACCTTGGAGACCTTGCCGACCTCGACGCCGGCGGCCCGGACGAACTGCCCGCTGCGCAGACCACTGACGTTCTTGAAGATCGCCGAGTACTCGTTGGTGCTGTTGAACCGGATCTGCCCGAACACCACGAAGATGAGCGCGGTGAACGTGAGCAACACCAGGGAGAAGATCCCCAGTTTGATGAGTGTGCCCTTGATACTCATGCGGTTCCCTCGCAGGCTCGGGTCCCGCCTGGCATCTGGGCGATTGCGCAAACGTCACGCATCTGTTTTCTATTCGCTTCGCTCATGGGTTGATCGTGTTCTCCCCCACTTGGCGGCCCCAGACGTACTCGGCCGTCAACGGCTGACCGAGTTCGAAGTGGTTGTACGGCGCGATCGACGCACCGGTGTCCATCACCAGGTACGGCATCGGCCACAGGTCGCGGGTGATGGGCTGCCAGCAGCCCGGCCGGCCCTCGGGACCGCCCTTGGCATTCACCCGAGGCAGGTTGTCCGGGTACACGTACGCGTTGCCGACGCCGACGACGAGCGAGTGCGTCAGCAGCGAGTAGCCGTTACCGCCGAGCGCGGCGGCCAGCTTCGGCGCGGCGTCGTGGAAGTTGCGGATGGTGCAGAACAACGCCGGGCTGTACTTGTCCAGCAGCGCCGAGGTCGGCAGCAGGTCCTGGGCGCCACGCACCAGGTAAGGGCCGCCGCGTTCGAAGATGTCACCGCCGGTGTTGCCGAAGCCGACTGCGGCGACGAGGGCTTGGTCGAGGTTGCCGCGTTGATCGTTGAGGGTGTGGGCGGTGGTGACGGCGTTGGTGAGCCCGTTCCACAGGTCCGGCGACGCGTTGGCGTAGATCTCGCTGAGATCGGCCAACGCCGTGATGTCGTGGCGGATCTGGGGCATGCGCGGGTTGAGGTCGGCCAAGATCGTGTTGCCGTTGACGATCGACTGCCCGAACTTGTCGCCGAGCCCGTCGAGGGCCTGGGCCGTCGCCGTCAGTGTCTCGTTGAGCTTGATCGGGTCGACCTGCTCGGAGATCTTGGTGATGGTCTCGAACAGCGTGTTGAACTCCGTCGTCACGCCCTGGGCCTGAATCGGGGTGTCCGCCGAGACCCGTTCCGGGGACGGATTCGGCGGCGAGATGAACGAGATGTACTTGTTGCCGAACACCGTGGTGGCCCGCAACTCGGCGTCCACGTTCTGCGGGATCAGGTGCAGGTACTTCGGGTCGACGTCCAGGATGAGCTTGGCTTCCGGGTTGTCGTTGACCTCGACCACGTTGACCGTGGCCAGCCGGCCGATCGGCACGCCGTTGTAGGTGACCTTCGAACCCGGGTCCATCGACAAGCCCGCCCGGCCGGACAGCACAGTCAACTGTGTCTTGGGCTCGAAAAACCCGCGAAACTGCAGCCAGGTCAGGGCCAGGACCAGCGCGGTCACCAAGGCCAGGACGAGCCCCGCCAACTTGTACGGCGGGGTCTTCGACTTGTTCAGGGGGGCGTGGGGCGCGGTCATGGCGCTACACCGTGAGGTTGAAGTTGGGGTCGGTGCCGTACAGCGCCAACGATGCCAACAGGACCACACACACGATCGCGATCAACGAGGTGCGCATCGACCTCCCCACTGCCTCACCGACACCGACAGCACCGCCACTGGCGTAATAGCCGAAGTAGCAATGGTTCAACATCACGATGATCGACATGATGACGACCTCGAGGAAGGACCACATCACGTCGTCGACGCGCAGGAACGTATGGAAGTAGTGCTCGTACGTTCCGACCGACTGGGCGTAGAAGATGGTCGTCACCAGCTGCGCCGACAGGAACGACAGCAGGATGGCCATCGCGTACAGCGGGACGATGACGATGGCGCCTGCCATCAGCCGCGTGGACACCAGGTACGAAATCGACTTGATACCCATGACTTCCAGGGCGTCGACCTCTTCGCTGATGCGCATGGCGCCGAGCTCGGCGGTCGCGCCTGCGCCGACGGTCGAGGCCAGCGCCTGGCCGGTGACCACGGGCGCGACGACGCGCACGTTGGCCAGGGCGGCGAAGAACCCGGTGAACGCCTCGACACCGATGTTGCCCAGGGATGCGAAACCCTGGATGGCGATCAATGAGCCCGCGGACAGGGTGACGAAGCCGATGATGGCGACGGTGCCACCGATGACGGCCATGGCGCCGGTGCCCATGCCGATCTCGGCGACCAGCCGCAGCGTCTCACGCCGGTAGTGGCGGAAAGCGTGCGGTACGTGACCGACGGCCTGCACCACGAACCACCCGACGTGGCCCATGCTGTCGAGCAGCCGGCCGGGTGCGGCCGCCACCTCGGACGAACGCGCGAACGCCCGGGGGAACCGGGAGCGAAGGACTGTTGATGTACTCATGTCAGGTCTTCGTTCCGAACCGCACACCGATGGTGGTGAGCACGACGTTGACAGCGAACAGAGCGATGACGCACAAGACCAGGGTCTCGTTCACCGCCGTACCAACACCTTTCGAACCGCCGGCTGTGGTCAGCCCGCGGTAGCAACCCACGAGCCCGGCGATCAGACCGAAGACCGTGGCCTTGATGACCGAGATCATGACCTCGGGGAAACCGGTGAGCAGCGTCAGCGTGGACACGTACGCACCGGCGGAGACGTTCTGGATGTACACACCGAAGAAGAAGCCACCGACCAGGCCGATGATGATCACGGTGCCGTTGAGCAGGAAGGCGACGAACGTCGCGGCGACGACGCGGGGAACCACGAGGCGCTCGATCGGATCGATGCCCAGCACCTCCATGGCGTCGATCTCTTCGCGGACCGTGCGGGCGCCAAGGTCGGCGCAGATGGCCGTCGACCCGGCACCGGCCACGACCAACACCGTCACCAGGGGTCCCAGCTGCGTCACCGCGGCCAGACCTGCACCGGCGCCGGAGATGTCGGCCGCACCGAACTCCGCGAGCAGGATGTTCAGCGTGAAGATGATGAGCACCGTCAGCGGGATGGACACCGCCAGTGTCGGCAGGAACGCCACCCGGATCAGAAACCAGCTCTGAAGGACGAATTCCTTCCACTGGAACGGCCGGGTGAGAAGTGCCTTACCGGTGAGTACTGTCATCTTGAAGAAGCCACCGACCATCGCCATCGGCTTCTCGAGCTGATCACGAACGTAGCCGACAAGTGCGTTGGACGATGCCGTCACCGGTGCACCCCCTGGACGTTTCGCACGCCCCCTCCTTGCCTCAACCCCGCATACGTGATCTGCATCTCCCTACTCGTGGGTAGTAAGTGAGACCACAGGACTGTACCCGATACAAACGTGGCCGTGTACCGCATCGGCTGGATTATGCCGTGAACCGTTAGCAAACCCCGACCCCGATCTCTATCTTCCTTGGTGACCTGCAGAAACCGTTGACGGAGAATAAGTTTCGCTAACGTTAATCTGTTCACCGCGGCCGAAGCGCTCACGGAGCTCGGTCTTGAGCACCTTGCCTGCGGGGTTACGCGGCAACGCCTCGACGACCTCGAGCGCCTTGGGGTGCTTGTAGCGGGCCAGTCGCTCGCTGAGGAACTCGTCGAGATCTCCCAGATTCAGCGGCGCGTCCTGACCACCGCTGAGCGCCACGACAGCCACGGGCACCTCTCCCCACTTCTCGTGGGGACGCCCGATCACGGCGGCTTCGACGATCGCCGGGTGGGCTGCGAGGGCGTTCTCCACCTCGGCGCAGTAGATGTTCTCTCCGCCGGAGATGATCATGTCCTTCTTGCGGTCCACCACCCAGACGTAGCCTTCCTCGTCCTGGCGTACCAGATCGCCGGAGTGGAACCAGCCGCCCGCGAACGCTTCGGCGGTGGCCTTCGGGTTGTTCCAGTAACCGGCCATCAGTGTCGGTGCCCGGTAAACGATCTCGCCGACGTCACCGACGGCCACATCGTTCATGTTCTCGTCGACGATGCGTGCCGACACCGTGGGGATGACGCGACCGACGGACCCGAGTTTCCGAATCGCGTCCTGGGCCAACAGCATGCAGGTGACCGGCGACATCTCGGTCTGCCCGAACGCCGCGAGGATCTGGGCGCCGGGGAACGTCTCGGCCATGGTGCGCAGCAGCGTGTCCGACGCCGGGGCCGCACCCCAGGACAGCACGCGCAGTTTGAGATTGCGGGGCTTGGCTTGCTGCGCGGCGCAGACGGCCTGCCACTGCGCGGGCACCAGGAAGATGCCGGTGACGTTCTCGGCTTCCAGCACGTCGAGCAGCGCCCCCGGATCGAAGGCGCCCAGCGGGTAGAGCACGGTGGGCAGGCCCAACAGCAGCCCGGTGGTCACGTTGCCCGCGATTCCGGCGATGTGGAACAGCGGGACACCGATGAAGCCGACGTCATTGGCGAGGTCGACGCCGACGGTGAACATGTTGGTCATCGCCTGGCCGCTGAGGTTCGCGTGGGTGAGCACCGCACCCTTGGGCCGGCCGGTGGTCCCGGACGTGTACATGATCAGCGCAGGCGAATCATCCGGAATGTCAACGACTTCCGGGCTCTCGCCGGGCTCTGCGATGAGGTCGTCGTAACCGAGCACACCATCGTCACCGCCCCCGCCCGCGACGATCACCGTCTGCAACGTCGGATCCAGGTCACGCACCGCGGTGGCCACCCCGGCCAGCACGGACTCGGTGACGACGACGCGCGCTTGGCAGTCGCCGACCAGGAAGGCGATCTCCGGAGGCGTCATCCGGAAGTTCACCGGCACCGCGATGGCACCGAGTTTGTTTGCGGCAAGGAATGATTCGATGAACTCAGGGCGGTTGAGCATCAGGATCAGCACCCGGTCACCCGCGCCGATACCGCGTCGGCTCAGGGCGCCGGCGATTTTGTCGACCCGTTCATGGAGCTCACGCCAGGTGGTGGTGTGCCCCAGGAACCGCAGCGCGGTGTTGTCGGGCTGCATGAGCGCGTGCCGGGCCAGTTGGTTGGTCCAGTTCTGACGACGCGCCAGATAGGGCTGCTCAGTGGGGGACGGCTCGGCTGTCAACGGTCCGGTACTCCAGTTGCATGATGTTGATATTTGATCAAACATTGGGTTGCCCCGGTCACACTATGGCCTCGGCCTCACGAGTACAAGCCTGACCGGAGAACATGTGAACGCACCCGCCCGCCCCGCCGCGCGGCGCCGTCGTGTCGCCCGTCGCGAGCAACTCTCCGACGAGGTGGCGGCCCATCTGCGCGCCGAGATCATGACCGGCGTACTGCGGCCCGGCACGTTCATCCGGCTGGACGAAACCGCGGCCACGCTCGGCGTCAGCATCACGCCTGTGCGCGAGGCGCTGCGCACGCTGCGCGGTGAGGGCATGGTGCAGCTGGAGCCGCACCGCGGGCATGTCGTGGTCCCGTTGACCCGCACCGACGTCGAGGACATCTTCTGGTTGCAGGCCACCATCGCGCGCGAACTCGCCGCCACCGCGGCCGAGCGCATCACCGATGACGAGATCGACGAGCTGGAGCGGCTCACCGTCGATCTCGAAGGGGCGGTCGCCCGGAGAGACGCCGATGAGGTCGCGTCGGCGGAGTTCGCGTTCCACCGCGCGTTCAACCGGGCCAGCGGCCGAATCAAGTTGGCGTGGTTCCTTCTTCACGTCGCACGGTATCTGCCCGCGCTGGTCTATTCGAACGATCCACGGTGGGGCGCCGAGGCGATCGCACACCACCGGGAGTTGATCGCGGCACTGCGGCGTCGCGACATCGACAGTGCGGTGCGGCTCAACGCCGTCCAGTTCACCGACGGCGCAACGCGGTTGATCGCGCGGCTGGACGAGAGTGGCATGTGGAATCACGAAAACGAGTCCGATCCGGCATCGAATATGTAACGATCCGCGGGTGGGGGTCAACCGTAACTGGTTCATGTCGCTGCTCGCTGCCGTC
Source organism: Mycolicibacterium brisbanense (assembly GCF_001570425.1). Lineage (GTDB taxonomy): Bacteria > Actinomycetota > Actinomycetes > Mycobacteriales > Mycobacteriaceae > Mycobacterium > Mycobacterium brisbanense. The sequence goes on along the minus strand of NZ_BCSX01000002.1, from coordinate 9,546 downwards.
GCACTGCTGTGCGCCACCACCGTGCCCGCCGCGGCCGACCCGGTCACCGGGAACTGTGGTTTCGAGCCGGATGACATATACGCCAAGGAATTCCAGTGCAATCGGTACGGCGAGTTCTACACTCCGCCGGACCCGCTGCCGGCCGGGAACCCCGGCGATCTGATCCGCAGCGAGCCCATGCGGATCGTCTACGAACCGTCCGGGCAGCTCGGCAGCTGGGTGGCCACCGCCACCCGAATCATGTACCTCAGCAACGACTCTCGCGGTAAGCCCACCGCGGTCACCGGCACCTACTTCGAACCCGACCGACCCTGGCCGGGAGCCGGACCACGCCCGTTGATCGCGTTCGCGCCGGGCACCCAGGGCCAGGGTGACCAGTGCGCGCCGTCGCGCGTGTTCGGCCAGAGCATCCACTTCTCCAGCGGTCTCGACATCACCATGGGCTATGAGGAACTGTTCGTCGCCACCATGGTCGCGCGTGGATTCGCGGTGGTGGTAACCGATTACGAGGGTTTGGGCACACCCGGTGTGCACACCTACGTCAACCGGCTGGCCGAGGCGCAAGCGCTTCTCGATGCGGCGCGGGCGGCGAAGAGACTGCCCGGGACGTCACTGACGCCCGACGGACCGGTGGCGCTGTGGGGCTATTCGCAGGGCGGCGGGGCCAGCGCAGCAGCCGCGGAATCGGCGCCCGGCTACGCGCCCGAGCTGCATCTGGTCGGCGCATACGCCGGCGCTCCGCCTGCCGATCTGCCCGAGCTGTTGCCCTACGTCGACGGCAGCATCCTGGTCGGAGCCGTCGGCTATCTCATCAACGGCGCCATCGCGGCCTACCCCGAAGCCGCCGACGCGATCCACGACAAGCTCACCCCGCAAGGCGAGGACCTGCTCGCCAAGACCAAGGACCAGTGCGTCGTCGAAACCGCGTTGACCTTCGGATTCCACCATCTGCGTTCGTATTTCAACGGCGACCCCTACGACGTGATCGCCAACGAACCGTTCAAGAGCCTGCTCGACCTGCAGCGCATCGGCCGGCTCAAACCCACTGCGCCGGTGTTCATCGACAGCAACCACTTCGATCCGCTGGTGCCGTGGACGGGAGCCAACCAGCTCGGCCGGGACTGGTGCGCGCAGGGCGCCGACGTCGAGTTCTGGACCAACGACCAACCACCGTTCCTCAACAAGCTGGCGGTCAACCACGCGCTCGCCTACTTCATGGACGGCGAGCGCGGCATGCAGTGGATCGCCGACCGGTTCAACGGTGTGCCGACCACACCGAACTGTGGGCAGTTCTAGGGCTCACCGCCCAGTGGTTTGGCTAGGCGGACAGCTGCTGCGCCCTGGTGATCAGCGCATTGGCCAGGTGGTCGAGGGTGTCACCGATGAGCTTCTTCACCATCAGGCTGGGGATCGGCAGCTTCGTGTCGACCTCGACCTCCATGTCGACCTGCAGCAGTGTGCTGGCCCCGAGCGGCACCACCGAGAACCGCTGCTCCTGCTTGGAGAAGTGATCCCCCTGCTGCAGCACGGTGTAGATCTGGTTTTCGGCGGGGTAGTAGACCGCGGTGATGAACACACCGGCCTGCCCTTGGATCTCGACGTCCAACCGCAGCTGGCTGGGCCGGCCGTCGTCGTAGCGGGCCAGAATCCAGCAACCCTTGATCTCCGGGTTCCACTGCGGATAGGCCTCGAAGTCGGCGACGATCGCCATGATCGTCTCAGCGGGGGCGTCGACTTCGACTGTCTTACTTACCAGCGGCATCCGCCGAGCATATCGACCCCAGGAGGGACCGGATCCCATCGGGAATGGGCACCGGGCGCCGGGAGTCCCGGTCGACGTAGACGTGCACCCAGTGACCGACCGCGGCGACCGGGCCGCCGGACCGGAAGAGCCCGAGCCGGTAGGTGACGCTGCTGCGGCCCAGCCGGGTCACCGACAGGCCTACGACCAGCGAATCCGGAAACTTCAGCTCGGACAGGAACCGGCAGCCGGACTCGGCCACCACCCCCAGCCAGGGCGCGGTGATCGGGTCGATGTCGCAGTTCGTGTTGATCCACGCGTTGATCGCGGTGTCGAACAATTCGTAGTACACGGCGTTGTTGAGGTGCCCGAACATGTCGTTGTCGGTCCACCGGGTGAGCACCGGCCAGTGCAGCGGAAAGTCGGCAGAAGTGAGTTCGGCGGGGGCCTCGGTCATGGCTGAAGTCTTGCAGTCACGGCAGGCTGTTGGTCATGAAGATCCGTGGAGCCGTCCTCGACCGCATCGGCCTGCCCCGTCCCTACGTCCAGTCCGGGCCGCTGACCGTGTCCGACCTCGACCTCGCCGCCCCGGGCCCGGGCGAGCTGCTGGTGCGCATCGAGGCGGCGGGCCTGTGTCATTCGGACCTGTCGGTGGTGGACGGCAATCGGGTCCGCCCGGTGCCGATGCTGCTGGGACACGAAGCCGCCGGGATCGTCGAGGCCGGCGACACTGACCTGCCCGTCGGCCAGCGGGTGGTGATGACCTTCCTGCCCCGCTGCGGCAGCTGCCCGGCCTGCGCGACGGACGGGTTGACGCCGTGCGCCCCGGGCAGCGCCGCCAACGGTGCGGGCACGTTGATGGACGGCGGTATCCGGCTAACCCGCGACGGCGAGCCGGTGTTCCACCACCTCGGGGTTTCCGGGTTCGCCACGTACGCCGTGGTGGACCGGCGCTCAGTGGTGCCGGTGCCCGCCGACGTCCCGCCGGTGGTGGCGTCACTGCTGGGTTGCGCGGTGCTCACCGGCGGCGGCGCCGTCCTCAACGTGGGCAAACCCCAGCCCGGCCAGACGGTCGTCGTCGTCGGACTGGGCGGGGTCGGGATGGCGGCGACACTGACGGCGCTGGCCCACGACGACGTCCGTGTCATCGGCGTCGACCAGGTGACCGACAAGCTCGACCGGGCCCGAGCGCTCGGCGTGCACGAGACCTACACCCCCGAGCAGGCCGCCGACGTGAAGGCCACGGTGGTGATCGAGGCTGCCGGGCACCCGGCCGCGTTGGAGACCGCGATCGGGCTGACGGGTCCCGGTGGACGGACCATCACCGTCGGCCTCCCCCGGCCCGACGCCCGGATCTCGGTGTCCCCGTTGGGTTTCGTCGCCGAGGGTCGCTCCCTGATCGGCAGCTACCTCGGTTCGGCGGTACCCGCACGCGACATCCCCCGCTTCGTCGAACTGTGGCGGGCCGGGCGACTGCCGGTCGAGCAACTGGTCTCGTCGACCATCTCGCTCGACGACATCAATGCCGGCATGGACGCGCTGGCCGACGGCACCGCGGTGCGCCAGATCATCGCGTTCGACTAGAACCAGGCATCACGCATCTCGAGCGTGGTGCGGTCCAGACTCTCCAGCAGATCCAACTGCGGTGCGGTCCTTGGCAATTCGTAGGCGAAGAAGTAGCGGGCCGCCTGCCGTTTGCCGTCATAGAAATCGCCGTCGCGCCCGTCGGCGGCCAGCACCTGTTGCAGCCAGATCCACGCCACCACGATGTGCCCGAACGCCTCCAAGTACACGGCGCTGTTGGCCATCGCAGCCTCGATGTCTCCCGCGGCGAACATCCCCGCCGTCACCGCGGCCAGGCGCTGCCACGCGGCGTCCAGCTGATCGGCCAGGTGCGGGGCCACGCCGTCGCGGGCGGCCGAGACGGTTGCGGCGATCCGCTCGCCGAGCGCGACCATACTGGCACCACCGTTCTGGGTGACCTTGCGGCCCAACAGATCCAGGCTCTGGATGCCGTTCGTGCCCTCGTGGATCGGGTTCAGCCGATTGTCCCGGTAGTGCTGCTCCACGTCGTACTCGCGGGTGTAGCCGTAGCCACCGTGCACCTGGATGGCCAGGCTGTTGGCCTCCAGGCACCACTGCGACGGCCAGCTCTTGGCCACCGGGGTCAGGATGTCGAGCAGCGCGTTGTCCCCGGTGTCGACCAGCTTGGCGCAGTACAGGCCCAGCGCCAGACCACCTTCGACATAGGCCTTCTGCGCCAACAACATTCGCTTCACGTCGGGATGCTCGATGATCGGCACCTGCGGTGTTGACGGATCCCTGACACCCAACGGGCGGCCCTGGGGCCGTTCCCGGGCATACTGCACCGATTTCAGGTAGCCCGTGGCTGGCCGCGCCACGGCGCCCATACCGACGCCGAGCCGGGCCTCGTTCATCATGTGGAACATGTAGACGATGCCGCGGTGCGGTTCGCCGACCAGGTACCCGACCGCACCATCGAAGTTGAGCACGGTGTTGGTGATACCCCGTTGTCCCATCTTGTGATTCAGCCCGGAGATGGCCACGCCGTTGCGGGTGCCGTCGGCGAGGTACTTCGGCACGATGAACAGCGAGATGCCCTTGGTTCCGGCGGGCCCGCCGGGGATCTTCGCCAGCACCAGGTTGACGATGTTCTCGGTGAGTTCGTGCTCGGCGCCGGATATCCACATCTTCGAACCGAACAGCCGGTAGCTACCGTCGGCGGCCGGCTCGGCACGGGTCGTGATATCGGCCAGCGATGACCCGGCCTGTGTCTCCGACAGCGCCATGGTTCCCGAAAAGCGCCCCGCAAGCATCGGTTTGACGTAGGTCTCGATCTGCTCGGGCGTCCCGAAGTGCGCCAGCAGGTTGGCGTTGGCGATGGTCAGCATCAGGTAGCCCGATGTCGACACGTTGGCCGCGGCGATCCAGGCGAACGCGGCCTGCGCCACGACGGCCGGCAACTGCGCACCGCCGAGCTCGGCGTCCATACTCATCGCCAGCAGATCGGCCGCCGCGAAGGCATCCCAGGCTTTCTTGACTTCGGGGATCAGCGTGACGGTCTGCCCGTCGAAGCTCGGCTCGTTGGCGTCGGAGAGCTTGTTGTGTGGAGCGAAGTACCGGGTCGCCAGTTGCTCCGACAACTCGAGCACGCCGTCGAAGGTCTCGCGCGAATGCTCCGCGAAGCGGTCCAGCGCTGCGAGTTCCTCGACATGCAGCCACTCGTAGAGCAGGAAGTCCAGATCCCGGCGCGACATGATGGTCGACTTCATCCGATCAGTGTGGGCTTCCACTGTTGACGACCACCGCCCGACCCGACGTATAGTTCGTTTAGTTTGTACTGAACGATGTTTACGGAGGGATGTTGACACCGGACGAGTCGGAATTCGTCGACCGCATCGGGCTTTTCATGGAGCTCCTCGGCGGGTCGCGCACGATGGGGCGGGTCTACGGCTGGCTGATGATCTCCGATCCGCCCGAGCAGTCGCTGACCGCGCTGGCAGACACGCTGTCGGTCAGCAAGGCCTCGGTGAGCACCGTCACCCGCCAGCTGCAGGAGGGCGGGCTGATCGAGCGGCTGCCCAGCGCCGGTCGGCAGCACCGCTACCGCGTGCGGCCAGGGGGTTTCAGCAGCGTGCTCAGCGTGCAGCTGTCCCGGATGAAGCTCGGCATCGAGGCCGCCGATTTCGGGCTGGCGATCCTCGACGGGAACCGCCCCGATCAACGCGAACGGCTCGAGGATTTCAAGCACTTCTGCGAGTTCTCCAGCCGGGACTACCACGACGAAATGTTGCGGCTCTGGGCCGAGTACCGGGAATCGAGGGCGGACGCGAGGAGCACCGACAACGGCGCGGACGCGAGGAGCACCAACAAAAGAGGTAGGGAGTCATGACGACCAACAAGGTGGACTTCAGCGCCGTGCGCTGGGGATCGGTGGAATGGACCAATCTGTGCACGCTGTATCTGCGGGCATGCGAAAGTCGCCTGCCGCAACCGGTTCTCGGCGATCACGCGGCCGCCGAAGCCGTCGACCGCATCGACTACGACTTCAAGCGCATGCATCGGGCCTCGCAACCGTGGGCCAATCAATTCCTGGTCGGGCTGCGCGCGAAACAGCTCGACGACTGGACCAATGACTTCCTGACCCGGCACCCCGACGCCGTCGTGTTGCACCTGGGATGCGGGCTGGACACCCGCGCCTTCCGCGTGCGGCGCCCCGCCACCGTCGACTGGTTCGACGTGGACCAGCCCGGTGTGGTCGAGCTGCGGCGCAAGCTCTACGACGATGGGCCGGGCTACCGCATGATCGGATCGTCGGTGACCGATGCCGGTTGGCTCGACGAGGCACCCACGGGCCGGCCGACCTTGATCGTGGCCGAGGGGTTGCTGATGTACCTGGCCGAGAGTGACGTGCGCGAGCTACTGCAGCGCCTGACCGACCGCTTCGAACACGGCGAGATCGATTTCGACACCATCGCCCCGATCGGCCCCAAGCTGTCCCGGACGTTCAGCAACGGGATGGTCAAGTGGGGCATCAGCGATATGACCGAGGTCGAACGCTGGGTTCCGCGCCTGCAGCTCATCGACCGGGTACCGGCGTACGCCAACTACCGGACGATTCCGCTCAAGCCGCAACGGCTGCTGCTGGGCCTTCTCAACGCCACCCTGGCCGGCCGCTACGACGTGTTGAACCAGTTCCGGTTCTAGGACATGCGCCGAATGTGAACTTGTTGGCGAATCCTCGCACGGTTTTCGCAATCTTCTTCACGTTCGGCGGCAAGCAGCTCTAGACCTCGACACCCAGTGGTGACTCGTTGCGAATGGTCTCGTCGCGGATCAGCCCGCGCAGCAGGGCGGTGCTGAACTCGACTGCGATCTCCTGCGCCGAGCGCCTGCCGTGCGGCCGCAGCCACCGGTAGGCACCCAAGGTCATCCCGATGTAGCCCAGCGCCAGCACGTGCGAGTCACAGTCGTAGAACTCGCCGCTAGCGATGCCGCGGTCGATGACGTCGCGCACATGCTCATAGACCTGCGCCTCGGCGTGCCGGATGTAGGCGACCTGCTCCTCGGTGAACCACTCGGTGATGTAGGGCCCCTCCTGGAAGTACACCGCCGCCTTCTCCAGGTCGTTGGCGATGCCGACCAGCAGCCGACGAGTGAAGTTGTAGATGGTCTCGCGGGCCGTCGCGCTCGGATCGTCGTGCAGCGCCTCCACCGTGAAGTCCGCGGTGCTCTTGTAGAGGTCGTAGAGGATCAGCGACTTGCTGGCGTAATAGTGGTAGACCGTGGCCTTGTTCAGTCCGACGGCCTCGGCCACGTCATCCATCCGGGTGCCGTGGTAGCCGCGCGCGGCGAACAGTTTCGCCGCCACCGTCAGCAATTCGTCGCGTCGCGATGTACCGTTCGTGGACGCGGCACCGCGGCCTCGCCCGGCCTCTGGATCGGATGCCATAGGAATCTCCGTACTTCACCTATCAACTCGTTGGTTGAATAGTGTAGGCAATGCCTGGTCCGTGCGGAGGCAACCGGTCTAGACTTCGCGCATGGATCCGAATCCGGACTACGACGCCAGTGACGAGATCGAGTACTTCTTCAACTGGGTGCCCTGGGGCATACGCGGCGTGTACCCGCCCCCCGCATATCCCCCGGTGTAAACCACTTCCTGACGTCTCGGCGCGTTCGTAACAAGGACGCGCCTTCACGCGTTTCCGCAGGCCTCAGCAATGACCGGCATTCTCGACCGGTAGCCGCCCGTGACCGCCCCGGGCTCCTGGCCGCACCGCCTACGCGCGCTCTCACCCCTTTCACGGCACAGGTCCATCCTGCAGCGCTGCCTGCATCCAGGAAACTTCTAACTATCAAATGGCTATTGACAGGTTAGTCGTTCGGATGTTGACTGCTACCTAACCACTTAAGCGAAATAGGGAGTTAGAGATGTCGGTTCAGGTTCATCACCGGTACGCCACTGTCGACGGTCGCCGGCTGTTCTACCGCGAAGCGGGCTCACCCGACGCCCCGGCGATCGTGCTGCTGCACGGCTTCCCCACCAGCTCGTACATGTTCCGCAACCTGGTCCCCCAGCTCGCCGAGCGCTACCACGTCATCGCACCGGACCACCTCGGCTTCGGGCACTCCGACGCTCCGACCGTCGACGAATTCACCTACACCTTCGACGCACTCACCGACCTCACCGAAGGCCTCCTGCAGCAGTTGGGCCTCAGCCGCTACGCGATCTACGTCCAGGACTACGGCGCACCGATCGGCTGGCGACTGGCCCTGCGGCAGCCTCAGGCCATCACCGCGATCGTCACGCAGAACGGCAACGGCTACGACGCGGGGTTCATCGAGAGCTTCTGGACCACCGTGTGGGACTACCAGCGCGAACAGACCCCGGAAACCGAGGCCGCCGTGCGCACGGCACTGGACGTCGAGGGCATCAAATGGCAATACCTGACCGGTGTTTCGGACGAAAGCCTGGTTGACCCGGACACCTGGATCCACGACGCCGCACAGCTGGCCCGGCCCGGCAACGACGACGTGCAACTGCAGCTGTTCCGCGACTACGCGACCAACGCCCCGCTGTACCCCGCACTGCACGAATACCTGCGGACGAGCGCCGTGCCGGTGCTGGCGGTATGGGGCGGCGGCGACCCGATCTTCGGTCCCGACGGTGCCCGCGCCTTCGGCAAAGACGCGGTCGACGCCGACATCCACATCCTCGACGGCGGGCACTTCCTGCTGGAAACCGCGAACGATGAAGTGGCCCAGTTGATCGTCGCGTTCCTGGACCGAGTCGGCCGATGAGCCCGCGGGTGCTGGTGTTCGACGTCAACGAAACCCTCATCGACATCGACGCGCTACAACCACATTTCGAGCGGATCTTCGGCGACTCGTCGGTCCTGCGCGAGTGGTTCGGTCAGCTGGTGATGTACTCCATGACCGTCACACTGGCCGGACGGTATGCGGACTTCTTCGCTCTGGGACAGGGCGTGGTGCACATGCTCGCCGAGATCCACCGAGTGGATGTGAACGACGGAGATCTGCATGCCCTCGCCGAGGGTATGCGAACCATGCCGGCCCATCGCGACGCCGGCGAAGGACTTTCACTCCTCCGCGACAACGGCTACCGCCTTGTGACGCTGACGAATTCGCCGCACAGCGACGGCCCGACACCGCTCGATCACGCGGGACTGACGGAGTACTTCGAGCGCCAGTTCACCGTCGACGACTCGCGCGTCTTCAAGCCGTCGACGTCGCTGTACACCGGCGTCGCCCACAGCCTCGGCGTAGCCCCCGGGGACTGCATGATGGTCGCCGCGCACGCCTGGGACACCATCGGCGCCCAGTCCGCCGGCTTCAGCGGCGCGCTCATCACCCGGCCCGGCAACGCCGCCCTGCGTGTTCCCGGCATTCCCGAACCCACGGTCATCGCATCAAACCTGCTGGAGCTCAACGAGATTCTGGGTTCCATGTCATGACCACCATGCGCGCGATAGTCCTCGACGGCTTCGGCGGCCTCGACCGCCTCGGCCGGCGGTAAGATGGTCGAGTCCTCTAACCCCGAATTCAACGAAAATGTCGCGGCCCGGCCGTTGTCAAGCTGCTTGGAGTCGGTTTTCGGGTTTGGGTAGGTTGATGCCGACGGTATTGGCTGGTGCTGGGGTGTGTGGGCGTCGGCGGAATCGTTCGGGGTGTGCCTGGTAGTAGGCCTGGTGAGTGGCTGCGCGGCGGTGCCAGCGGTCGAGCCAGCTGCCGTCGTGGACCTGCTCTGGTGAGAACAGGGC
>NZ_BCSX01000001.1 GCF_001570425.1 Mycolicibacterium brisbanense | reverse complement strand
CAACTGCGCCAAACCACTCGGCCCAGCACCAATAATTCCGACACGCAAAGTCATGATCCAATCCTCTTCAATAATTCCATGCGACGTTGAAACCCAACGCCATGAGTTTTTGTGCATGCGCCACCGCAGCGCATGATCGATTCGTTTTCCCACAGCGTCGGATTCCGTTATTTCAAGGTATCCGGCAGGGACAGACGTGAATTCCAGTCAGAAAGGCGTCGCACTTTCCTGGAATCGAAATTCAGAGCAGGCCGGCATGGTGTCTCGGTGCCGGCAGGAAAAGCTGCTGTACGGCGTTCGCCGGGTGTCTCTCCGACCCGGCGAACGCCGAACAGGGTTTTATGGGGCGAAGGTGCGGTCGCCGGCGAAGAAGCCGAGGCCGTACTCGGGGGTCTCGAACTTGACGGTGGTGCCCTTCGGGAAGAACAACACGTCGCGCTCCTTGGCGTGGGTGACCTCGCCGGTGTCCTGATCGGTGAGGATGAACTCACCCGCCACAACCAGTTTCATCTCGTCGTAGGTGTACGTGTACACCAACGGCTCGGACTTCTTCAGCTCGAAGAACCCCGAAGACATGACCGTCCCCTCCGGGTTGTGCAACGAGTCGGCGATCGAGGCGACCACACCGGGCTCGTTCATGCTCGGCAACCCCTCGTAGCCCCGCTCCACCTTGTGGATCGATCCAGCCTTGCTCAAGGTTCCAACAGTCGTGATTTCTGCCATGGTTACTCCAATTCATGTGGTGTGCAAATAGCTCGACCAAATCAGCCGAACTTCCGATCTTCGGTGCACCATTTCCGGACACGGAATTTGCACCGTGGTCACATATCAGAGTGCGCCGGAGTCATGTGCAATCCGACGTTCTCGTCCCCGAGAGGGCTGACCGAAATTCTGCTCCTAACTCGTCCGGTGTGATGCCAATCACGGCGTCTCGCCAGTGGAGAAACAATGACATGGACGGTTGTTCATGTCAACCGTTCAAGAAGGATTTTTTCCGGTTTGGCGCGGGCGCGCGACCGAGGTTCGCGCCGGGTGAGGGTTCGCGGGTGTGGTCGGGACGCCTGCGACGGTGCCAAATCGCCTGGTCGCTGCCCGTTTCTGTGAGCTGATCTGCGCCGTATCGCGCGGCGTGGACGGCGCGGCCGGTGCCATCTCGACCTGGAGCGGCACCGTCGCGCGCCCGCACGGCCGCTACGTTCAGGAATCCTTACGGCCACTCTCAATATTCAAACACTTGCACAAGTGTTATGGACGAGTGAACCTGGAAAGCAGGGAGCAATCGGGATAGCAGCCGAACGGCAGTGCTCAGCTGCGGAGGAAAGGGAGGGCCGAACCCATGGCCGGCGACAGGAAGATCAACGTCCGAACCGTATCGGCGGTCGCGGGCGGCGGCGCAGTCTTGGCGCTGTGCTGGCTGGGCGCAGGCATCGGCGGGCAGGGCTCACCGTTGGCGCTCCACTCGCCGCCGGCGCCGCCCACGGTGAACACTGGCCCCATGACACTCGGAGCGACCACGACGACAGGCGTCGCGGCGCCCGTCACCGCGGCTCCGATGAAAGCGCAACCGAAGATAACCGGCCCGGCGGCCCTGCCGTCTGAAGAGGCGGGCCTGCCCTGACTCCACGGAAGTCGACTGACGGCCGAGTGCTGGCGGATCAGTCTTTCTTCGACGGGATCACGATGACGACGATCAGCGTGATGATCGAAAAGAACAGCCCAAGGATTCCCCAGCCGATGGCGCTGCGCCCTTTGAGACCGGCGATGATGGCGCAGATGATCGCAGCGATGATGCTGCCGATCGCGACGAAGATGCCTTTTATGCCGCGCAGGATGAAACCTGCGGCCTCGGGCTGGGTTTGAGCAGCCAGTATCAGGTCGTGGATCATCGCGGCCTCCCAGGGTCGTGCGATGCCCGGGTGCATCGCGTGCACGTCTGATACCCCGCGGGCACCGGTCTGAAACACCTCGCTTTTCGAGCCTCATGCCGTCGATGCACTGGGATGCAACGGATCTGGCGCACCGTGCCGGCCGCATCGAAGCCACTGAGTGCAGTCGTCCTGCATCATTCACCCCATGCGCGCCTTGACGAGACGCATCTTTCGCCCGATGCCCTGCGATTCCCCGCGCTCATAGCTTTATCGGGACGCCGGGGAAACCGGCAACGACCGAAAGGGGTTCAGCAGTGAACATCAAGAAGCTCGCCGCCGCGGCCGGTATCGCGGGAGCCGTGGGGATTGCCGCCATCGGCCTCGACACCGGCACCGCTGCTGCGGCGCCCGCGCAACACCCAGGGACTTCGGCATCCCGCATCAACAAACTGGCGACGACGCCGGGTACGTCAGGCCATGCGAGCGGAGCCCTCGGGAGCGGGGAGAGCGGCGGCGGATCGACTGTGCCGCGCACCTTTTACCCCGAGATGCCCCACCAGGGCGGCTGATTCATGAGCATGCGGGGTCACGCAGCTGATCCAGCGGGATGGCGTCACCCACCCGCTGATGAGCTTTTCGACATCGAGCGCGGTGGCCAAATGAACGCCTCCGCAGGGCTGCCGGTCGTGGTGATCGGGGCCGGACCGCAGGGACTCGCCGCCGCGGCCCACTTGGTGCGGCGGGGTCTGGAACCCGTTGTGATCGAGGCCGGCGACGGTCCGGGAGCGGCCGTCGCCGAATGGGGGCACGTGCACACCTTCTCGCCGTGGCCCGAGTTGATCGACGGCGTCGCGGCCGAGCTGTTGGCGCCGACAGGATGGACCCCACCGACATCCGGGTACCCGCGTGGCCGCGAGTGGATCGCCAACTACCTTGCCCCGCTGGCAGATATCCTCGGCGAGCGGGTGCGGTATCGCGTGCGCGTGACGGGCGTATCGCGTCAGGGCCACGATCGGGTTCTCACTCCGGGACGGCGCGAGGCTCCGTTCGTCGTTCACCTCACGGCGGCGGACGGAGCGGAATCGCGGTTGTGTGCCCGTGCCGTGATCGATGCATCCGGCACCTGGGGCCAGCCCAACCCCATTGGCTCCGACGGCATCCCGGCCCTCGGCGAACGCATCGCGGCTGCAGCGGGCCTGGTGACCTACGTCCCGCCGTCGCCTGACCGGGCCGCATCGTGGGCGGGGCGCCACGTGGTGGTGGTGGGCAGCGGTCACTCGGCGATGACGGCGATCATCGGGCTCGCCGAGACAGTGCGCGAGGCGCCGGCGACACGTGTGACATGGGCGCTTCGTCGCGGCGGGGTGGGTGATGCGTTCGGCGGACCCGCGGACACCGCCCTACCTCAGCGAGGTGCGTTGTGCACGCGGGTCCGTGCCGCGGCCGAAGACGGGCTGATAACCGTAGTCAGCGGATTCCGCACCGAACGCATCGATGTGGACGGCAATCGAGCGGTCCTCGTCGCCGAAGACGGACGTGCCTTGCCCGGCGCCGATGCGATCGTGGGGCTCACCGGTTTTCGTCCCGACCTGTCATTCCTGTCGGAGCTGCGGTTATCTCTCGACCCGGTGTTGCAGGCACCACTGAAACTGGCGGCCCAGATCGACCCGAACGTACATACCTGTTCCAGCGTCCCGCCGCATGGCGTGGTGGAACTGACTCACCCGGACGAACCGGACATCTATATCGTCGGGATGAAGTCCTACGGCCGCGCGCCGACGTTTCTGGCGCTCACGGGTTACGAGCAGGTACGCAGCGTGACGGCCGAACTGGCGGGCGACTACGAAGCCGCCCGCCGCATCGAGCTGGTCGTCCCGGGCACCTCGTTGCATCCGTGACGGTCACACGATGTGATAGGTGAACTGATACTTGCTGCCGTCGGGTGTGATGTGGGTCAGATCCATCTCTCCGCGCGCGTCGAGGTAGCGTCCCGTCCCGCCGGTGATGGCCAGCACCGAGTTCGCTGAGTCGAAAAATGGCCCCTGGACCATGATTTGGCCGTCCGGCAGGCTCAACGTCCAGCCGCAGTCCCATTCGGAACCGACAACAATGCGGGTGCACACTCCGGTGGACCTACCCGCCGGTTGGCTGTCGGCGGCGTCGAAGACCTCGTTGGAGAAGGTGAGCAGGTCGCCGGAAGTGTCGCCCTTGGCGCCGGTGTCGATGACGGTATCGGTCGTGGCGTGCTCGATCACGGTGAGCATGCCGGGCTCGGCGGACGCGACGGGCGAACCGGCCAGCGCGAGGCCGCCCAGGACGACGGTCGCGGCGGCGCAGAACCGGCCGGGCCGGCGAATGATGTTCAGATTCATGGGTTCTCCTTGGATGGCAGGGTTCAGACTTTGTCGGATGCGCTGGTTCGACGCAATGCCCTCAGGCGGTCGCCGACCTCGACGGCATCGCCCTCGGGGATGTCGAGACTGTGGCGGTCCGGTTTGGCCACCAGTAGATACCCGGCACCGGTTCCGATGACCACCACCAAGCCGATGGCGACAATCCACCGGTTGACGAACCCTTCTGAACCGGGCACCGGCAGGACCATGAGGATCATCGCGGTGACACCGTAGATCAGGGCAATGATGTTGACGGCCATGCCGAATCGGCCCAGCGTCCACAGCCCCCCGGGACGCCAGCCGCGCAGGCGCTGCCGCAGTGCGGCCAGGACCACCGCTTGGAACGCGATGTAGATGCCGCACACCGCGAAAGCGGTGATGCGGGGCAGCGAGTCCGGCTGCCAGAACACCACCAGGCACAACGTGATCGGCACGAGGCAGGCGGTCAGCAGCGCGTTGGTGGGCACATGGTTGGCGGACATCCGCGACAGCCAGGAACTCGCGGGGAGCATGCGGTCGCGGGCAAAGGAGTACAGCAGCCGGCTGGCGGCGGCTTGCAGCGACAGCACGCACGAGATGAAGGCGGTGACGGCGATGACGAGGAACAGCTTCGACCCGACATGGCCGAGCGCGCCGTCGAGGATGGTCGGGATGGGGTCGGTGACCTGGCCGTCGACGATTTCCTGAAGGTTGGGGGCGGCGAGCACATAACCGACGTAGGACATCAACGCGGACACACCACCGATGACGATGGTGAGGATCATGGCCTTGGGGATACCGCGGCCCGGATCGGCGACCTCTTCGGCGACGTCACCACACGCCTCGAATCCGTAGAACAGGAACAGGCCCGTCAACGCGGAGGCGATGAAGGCAACCACGTATGGTTGCCCGCCACCGGCGCCCATCGAGTCGAACAAGATGCTGAATGGGTGCTTGCGTTGAAAGAGCAGCAGATACAGTCCCAACGCGATGACGCCGATCAGCTCGGCAGCCAACCCGATGCGGGCGATGCGTGCCAGGGACTTGGTGCCGCTGAAATTGAATGCCAAGGCGAGCAGCAGCAGGCCGACGGCGATGATGAGACCGCTGAGGTCCGACGATTCGATGCCGAGCAACGGCCCGACGAAGGCGGAGCCGAACTCTGCCACGGACGTGACGGTGACGATCATCGCGCAGAGGTAGATCCACGACACCAGCCACGCGTATCTGCGTCCCCACAGCCGACGCGTCCACGGGTAGATGCCACCGGCCAGCGGATACTGCGACACCACTTCACCCATGACCAGGGCAACGGTCATCTGCCCGAGGCCGACGATGACGATCCACCACACCGACGGCGGCCCGCCCAATGTGAGGCTGAACGCGAACAGCGAATAGACACCCACCAGCGGCGACAGATAGGTGAAGCCGAGAGACAAGGTGGCGAACAGGCCCATGGATCGCTTGAACTGGCCTGAATAGCCGAGCAGGGCCAGCTGCTCGTCGTCCCCGGCAGTGTGGTTCGACGTGGTCATCGGATCGTGTCTTCTCCCTCGGTCGGCCAGTGACACCTGGCATGAATGAAAGAGAGTGTGGGGCACACCACTACATCACTGCAGTGGACTTGTTGGAGCGCGATCGGCACACCGTTGTACAACTTGGACATTGCCGTCCGGCGGTCGCTGTGGCTGCGACGCGATGTTCATCGCCCGTTCACACCGGTGTCCGGTGCACCCGGACAACACTGGAGTTGTAATCCGCCGACAGGAGGGCTCGATGGCCGGCCAGATCGAACACGTGGTGATCATCGTCAAGGAGAACCACACCTTCGACAACTATTTCGGCACCTTTCCCGGCGCCGACGGTGCGTCCCTGGACCGTGCGCAGAACCCGCCGCCTGCCGACCCGGATCACCGCCATCAGGCCTGGATGGCGCGCGCAGGCGACACCGAGCACAAGGTGCAGTACACCGAAGCCGACATCCCGGGCTATTTCGACCTGGCTCGTCGATTCACGTTGTGCGACAACTACTTTTCCGAGGTCGCCGGCCCGTCGACGCCGAACCACCTGATGTTGATCAGCGCCGACTCTCCGGTGATCAACAACCCGCACCACCACTACCGGCCCACCCCGGCTGATCGCTACCAATTGCCATCGCTGCCTGCGGCATTGGAGAAGGCGGGACTGACATGGGGCAACTACGGCGGGTACGCCTTCGCCTACATCGACGGCCTGCACACCCACGGAAACAACCACGGGCGCGACCTGTTCGCCACCCACGCCCGGGCGGGCAAACTTCCCACCGTGTCATGGGTGTACGGCGACGGAAAGCCTGATCTGTCCGAACATCCCACCCAGAACGTCACCGACGGCATGACCTGGACCGTGCAGCAGATTCAGGCCATCGCCGAGGGTAGTCTGTGGGACCGCGTCGCGATCTTCATCACCTGGGACGACTGGGGCGGCTGGTACGACCACGTCGACCCACCGGTCGTCGAGAACTGGGACCACACCCACGCTCAGCGCCCCGCGGACGAGCTGGCCGAGTTCGACGGTCAGCCATTCCGGTACGGATCACGAGTGCCATGCCTGGTGGTGGGGCCCTACGCCAAACCCGGTCACGTCAGCAGTCAGCTCAATTCCCATGTGAGCCTGCTCAAGTTCTGCGAGACGACGTTCGGTCTCGACGCACTGACCGACCGCGACGCCGCGTCCAACGGCATGAGCGACTGCATCGACCTCGCCCAGACTCCCAACTCGGCGCCGTATCCCACATCGTGAGCGACGGGGCGATCACCGATCGACGGAGAACCGGGCCACAGCATCCTCGATCGCGGCGCGCATCGTGGGACTGCCGGTGTGGCCGGAATCCTCGATGATCTTGAGCTCTGCGTCGGGCCAAGCCTGAGCGAGTTCCCACGCCGTGAGCAGCGGCCCGGACAGATCCAGGCGCCCGTGGATGAGGACACCGGGAATCCCGCTGAGGCGGTGCGCATTTCGCAGTAGCTCGCCGTCCTCCAACCAGGCGTTGTGGGCGAAGAAGTGGGTGCAGATGCGCACGAAGGCCAGCTTCGCCGCATCCGGCTTGGCGCTGTACTGGCCCGGGTTTCCCTGCGTCTCGTGGGCGATCACGGCATCCTCCCAGGCACACCAGTCGCGTGCCGCCTGATCGCGGACCGCGTGGTCGGGGTGCTCCATGAGGTGGCGATACGCCTCGACGAGGTCGTCGTCACGTTCGGGAGCGGGGACGCCGGCGCGGAAGCGTTCCCACTCGACGGGCAGCAGTAAGCGCAATCCGTGGTAGAGCCAGTCGATTTCGCGAGGACGCGTCATGGTCACGCCGATGAGGATGATTCCGCTCACCCGCTCCGGATAACGTTCGGCGTACGCAAGGATCAGCGTCGAGGCCCACGACCCGCCGTAGAGCAGCCACCGGTCCAGCCGCAGATGGCGCCGAAGCTGCTCCATGTCGGCGATGAGGTGTTCGGTGGTGTTGTGGGCCATGTCGGTGGCCGGGTCTGCGGCGGTTGGCACGCTATCGCCACATCCGCGCTGATCGAACGCGATGGTCCGAAACACCTTCTGGTCGAACATCTTATGGGCCGTGCGGGACCGTCCGCTGCCCGGGCCGCCGTGCACGATCAAGACCGGTTTCCCGGTGGGCAGGCCTCGGCTCTCCCAGTAGACGTGGTTGCCGTCGCCGACGTCGAGCAGCCCCCAGCGATCGGGATCCCGTCCAGCCTCAGCCACGACTGGCCACCGTAACGGACTTCGCCCAAGATGAGCCGCCCGGCGCGCCGATGGCTACGTGATGGACGCGATGGTGCGATCCGCCGCGGACGGGGACAGCAGATCGATGGCCGGGAGTAGGGCCCGCAGCACGGCCGCGTTGACTTCGACCGGCTGATGAGTCACCGCGCGGACGATCCACCGGCCGCCCTCCTGCGCCGAGAGTGCGCCTGCTGCAGTGTATTCGGCCGTCGGAGCGATCATTTCGGTGCGTACGAGCGGAAAGTACACGTTGGTCGCGCGGACGTTCGGATGCGGTCGTTCGGCATTGAGGGTGCGGCCGAAGATGGCCAGCGCGCTCTTCGATGCCGCATACGCGGAGAAGCGCGGAAAAGTGTTGGCGTGCAGTGCCCAGGTGCAGACGTTGACGATCTGGCCGCTGCCCCGTTCGATCATCCCGGGCAGCAACCCCAACGTGAGCTGTACCGGGGCAAGGTAGTTCAGGGTCATCGTCCGCTGATAGTCGTGAAACCGGTCGGAGGCGTCGACAATCCGGCGCCGGATGGACCGGCCGGCGTTGTTGACCAGGACATCGATGTGTTCGTCGGCGAGATCGTCGAGCAGTTGCGTGATCGCGTTTTCATCGGCGAGGTCGCACGTGCGCCACTCGCAGCCGGTCTCCGCGGCGAGGGAACGCAATTCGTCGGCGCGCCGAGCCACGCCGATGACCCGGGCGCCGCGCGCCCGCAGTTGGGTCGTCGCCTCCCGACCGATGCCCGCGGATGCTCCCGTGACCACAACGGTCAGGCCCCGGACGTCGCGGCCTGGGCCGGACAGTGCGGCCTCGACTCGCTGGGGCAACAGGGTGCGGCGCTGGACCAGTTCCTCGATGGCGCGGCGAACGGACAAGGCGCTCTCCTCACTCACGGCGGGTGCCGTACGCGCGGTTATATTACCCTCAGGTCACTTCAGGGTGAAACGGCACCTGCACGGCCGGCTGCGCACCTGCGGAATGAGGGCGATGCGTGGGCGCCAGGGACAAGGGGCCGAAGGCCGTCCGCCGTTATCGAGGCCATGAGTGGGTATGAGTATCCGTGTCGGCGTGACGTGCCATGCCACGGTCGGTTTGCGTGCGCTGCCGATGGGGTATGCGTGATGGTCAGCGACGGGGTCGTCCGGGAGAGAGCGTTGGATACTTACGAAGCGGTACCGGGCTCGGAGAAGCGCTACAGCGCGCAGACGCGGATGATCAGCCTCGCCGCGGGAATTCTGGTCGGCTTGCGTTGCCGACGCTGGGAAGACGAAATCGTCGAACTGATCGAGGTCGCCCAGTCCTGCCGCATGTCTCCGTATGAACTGGCCAAAGCGCTGGTGGACATGGCCTCCGGCGTTCAGGTGACCAGCGAGGCATACCGGCTACATCCGGCATTGCGGATCGTGCGCCGGCAGTGGGGTTACCTGCTCAACGCGTCCCCCGGCCGCACATCGGTCGCAGGCAAGCGGCACGCCTAGACCGGCGGTCCTCGGCGCCTCGCAGCGCCTGTTTTGGGATCTGCCGATCGGGTATGGAACTGCGAGCGCGCCGACAGTCCCGGTGCGACCGACCGAAATCACAAGAGGAGGAAACCGTGGCTGATGTAGCCATCAAGTCCCAAGCCGACGTGATCGACCTGCTGATCGGTCAGCACGAAAAGATCAAGTCTCTGTTCGAGGCAACCCTGGCCAGCTCCGGCAAGGAGCGGGAATCGAGCTTCCGTGATCTCCGACGCCTGCTCGCGGTGCACGAGACCGCGGAGGAGGAAATCGTGCATCCTCGTGCCAAACACAAGGTGCCCCATGGCGACACGGTCGTCGAGGCCCGGCTGGAGGAAGAACATGAAGCCAAGAAAGTCCTCGCGGAACTGGAGGAACTCGACGTCGACAGCCCGGAGTTCGTCACCAAGCTGACGAAACTGCGTCAAGCGGTCATCGATCACGCCGAGCACGAGGAGAAGGACGAATTCGCCAAGCTCAGCGCCGAACTGTCCGGAGCCGAACTCGAACGCATGGGCCGCGCCGCGAAGTTGGCTGAAGCCATCGCGCCCACGAGGCCGCATGCCGGTGTCGAATCCCAGATCGCCAATGTCATGGTGGGGCCGTTCGCGGCCATGCTCGACCGCGCTCGCGACGCCATCAGCGGCAAGGCCTGATCGGCATTCTCCGGGACGGTCAGTGTTCAGATGCCTTGCCGCGCCGACGGTACCGCAACACGGCGCAGACACCGTCCCGGGGAGCGATCCTCGCGTCGGCAGGCACGATCTCTGCCTCGGTCAGCACGGCCGCCAGTGGTAGTGCTTCGTCGGCCCGAACGACGGACATGCGCCTCGCGCCCAACTCCAACATGGTGTTCGGGTCGGGCGCGAGCGCATGGCCGTCGGTCAGAACCGTCGCGTCCCCGAGGTCGCCGACGATCAATGTGCGCACGGCACCCTCGCGCAGCCCGGCACATACGCCGGCGAGACCTTCGGTCGCCCTGCCGGTTTCGCCGTCCCGCTGGGCCGAGAAGCGTTCCGCGGCCGCGGCGATGTCCACCGCCTGGCGGTCGGTGAAGAACTGCGCGATGTCCGCACGCAGCGCGTCATCGTCAATCGAGTGACGCGCACCGGCGGCGATCTCGACAGCGCGCTGGCCGACGCGGTAGGGGAGAGCTTGCATCAGATCTGCCCGCGACGTCACCTCGCCCACGACGAAGACGGCCTCCGGGCGCAATTGGTCGGCCAGTGCGCACACCCGCTCGGCCACCGCGCGAATGTTCTTGTGGGCCGCCTCTTGTGAGCGCCGTTTGGGATCGACGTAGTCGGGACTCTCGGCGCTCGACGCGGCATGGACGGGATACGCAGCGCCGTCGACTGTTTCTGAGTGCGCTCCCGTCCGGTCGTGTGACGTGATGTCGGCTCCGGTGTGATCGACCGAGACCACGATGTAGGGCTCGGACACCTTGGTGTCCGCCACGATCGGCATCAGATAGGGAAGATCCGATACCCGCACGGTGGTCTCCGGTGGGCTGTGTTCGAGGTGCTCGGTGAGGACCGCATCACGGCACGCCACAACGGCTCGTCCGCCTCGCCCGACGGCGGGTTCACCGTCGAGTACCGCATGCCGGACGCGGCCGATGACGTGCTCGTCCAAGCCTTCACGCGCCAGCACCGCCTCGATGTGCCTCAGGCGGATCCGTTCCTGCTCTGCGGCGTCCTCGGTGTCGTGCGAATCGTCGTAATAGACCGACGCGAATGGCCCGTGCGCGCGGGCCAGTGTGCGAAACCGTTCGGCTTTCACTGGTAATCATCCCTCAGCGTCAAGTTGCGTTTCGTGTGCTCCGTGATTGGGTGCCCGTGCGGCGACGGGGTAAACCAGCGCCGACGGGGATTCCGCTATGGAACCGTCGGGTATTCCGATGGTGATGGCAACGATCGAGGAGAAGGGGGATGACCGAATTCAGCATTCCCGGGCTGACGGAATCAGCGAGCAGGCGGATCCGCGACCTGTTGCAGACGCAGCTGAGCACCTACAACGACTTGCATCTCACACTCAAGCACGTGCATTGGAATGTTGTGGGTCCCAATTTCATTGGCGTACACCAGATGATCGACCCGCAGGTGGAGCTGGTCCGGGGGTTCGCCGATCAGGTCGCCGAACGCATCGCCGCACTCGGCGCCGCGCCACTGGGAACACCGGGCGCCATTTTGAAGGACCGCACGTGGGATGACTACTCGATCGGACGGGACACAGCGCAGGCGCACCTGGCGGCACTGGATCTGGTCTACACGGGTGTCATTGTCGACATCCGCCGTGCGATCGACGAACTCGGCGAACTCGATGTGGTATCGCAGGACATCTTGATCGGACAAGCGGCCGAACTGGAGAAATTCCAGTGGTTCGTCCGGGCTCATCTCGAAACCGCCGACGGTCAGCTGATCGATCACGGAGCCGATACGGAACAGCGAGCTGCCGCAGCCGCCAAAGACATTCAGCCGCGCGGTGGTATCACTCGATCACCGCGCTGACGTCGAGGTGCGACAGTCGTCGCGGCTCGGCCAGCACGTCGATCTCGGTGATCTTGCCGCCGACGACGACGAATCCCATGACCGCCGCCACTCGGTCGGCCATGGTGATCACGGCACCGGCCGCGCCGTTGACAGTGGCAGGGTGTACCAAACCGCCACCGCGGGCATACAACCCGGCAAGGCGTGCGACCGCGTCGGCTCCGCGCTCCGTTCGGCTGTCGCCCGGCCCGAAGTCGCCGTGCAGCACGACATCGGGATGCAGGGCGGCCAGCAACTGGTCGAAGTCGCCGTCGCGTGCGGCGGCGAAGAATGCGTCGACGACTGTGCGCTGCGCGGCCAGATCGCCATCCGGCGATGCGTCAGCCGACTGGATGCGCTGACGTGCCCGGCTCGCCAATTTGCGGGTCGCTTGCACCGAGCGGTCGACGATGGGCGCGATATCGTCGAACGGCACCGCGAACACGTCGTGCAGCACGAAGGCGAGGCGCTCGGCGGGCGCGAGCCGGTCGAGGACGATGAACAGTGCCAATCCGACGGAATCGGCCAGCAGCGCCTGATGTTCGGGGTCTACGTCGTCGGCCCGATCGATCACCGGGTCCGGCAGCGTCGGCAGGGATTCTTCCTGCGGCCGGGTGCGGCGTGCGCGCAAGATGTTCAAACAGATCCGGGCCACCACCGTGGTCAGCCAGGCATCGATGTTGTTCACGGCAGCGGCGTCGGTGCCGTCCAGGCGCAGCCAGGCCTCCTGCACGGCATCTTCTGCGTCGGCGAGCGAACCCAGCATGCGGTAGGCCACCGCCCGCAACTGCGGTCGGGCGCGTTCGAACGGCTCTGCCCAGCTGTCGGGCATGGCGTCGGACTCCTCTGTCCCTGTCATGGGCCGGACACCGACCGGCCGGCGTTGCCACTCACGCGGCGGGACCCTGGACGCAACGCCCACGATGCGACGACGAGTATGAGCGCGACGGCCAGAACTCCAAGCTCCTGCAAGTCCTTACCCGTCGTCAAGTGCGACACGACCGCGCCGGAAAAGACGAAGAAGGCCCCGGCGTACGCCCACTCCTTGAGTACCGGATATCCCGGCGCCAGGATCGCGGCACCGCCGAGTATCTTCCACGTTCCCAGGATCACCAGCAGATACGTGGGATATCCGAGATGGACGACAACATCGCGGACCAGCGGTATGCGCAGGATGTCCCAGATGCCGCCGACGATCAGTTCGGCGGCGAGTAGGCCGGTCGTCACCCAGTAGGCGACCGCCCGTGTGGACGTGCCGTGCGATGCGGTGATTGCAGTCATGTCGATGCCCCTCCTCGCGTGATCGGTGAATGTGTCTCTACTTGTTCGACACCTGAGGACGGGCAGGTGTGACGGCTGCTCGCCGGGGATGCACCGACCGGGGCGGTCTGCTACCGTACATACGGTAATACACTTGTAGAACCATTTGAATAATACGAGGTGTCGCGATATGTCTGCCCGCGGCACCGCATCCATTCGGGCATCGGCGGCGCGGCTCCCCGCGGACGGCCAATGACGTTGGCAGCACGCGCGTTCCGGCAGCAGCCGAGTGGGTTTTCCGGTCCTTACTAGCCTCGAGGAGCCCCGATGAGTGAGCTGGACGCGGCACAGATGCCAAGCGCTGGGCAACCGGTGATACACCTCTCGCAGCTGTTACGGGCGCCGGTGGTGAGCCGGTCCGGCGAGGCCGTCGGCAAGGTCGAGGACGTCATCGTGCGACTGCGCGGGACCGACACGTATCCCATGGTGACCGGCCTGGTCGTCGGAGTCGGGAGTCGGGCCGTATTCGTCGGGACCGACGCCGTCGAGGCGCTGACGCCAGGACGAGTTGTGCTCGGCAAGAACAAGATCGACCTGCGCGGCTTCGAACGTCGCGATGGCGAGGTGCTGCTCCAGGCCGACGTGCTCGATCACCGGCTGATCGATGTGGCGGCCGCCGACCTGGTCCGTGCCTACGACGTCGAACTGGAGAGCACTGGCGAGGGGTGGGTGCTCACCCGGGTCGACACCCGTCGCCCCGCCCGGTTCTTCGGCCTCATCAAGGGGTCGGGCGGGCATGCCGCCCGCGACTGGAAAGCGTTCGAGCCCTTGATCGGTCATGACCGTTCGGTCGCCGTACGCCGGATCTCCGGCCGGGTCGGAAGCCTCAAGCCGGCGCAAATCGCCGATCTGATCGAGGACGCCGACCGGGCCGAGAGCGGGGAGATCCTCGATCGGGTGCGCAGCAACCCGGAACTGGAAGCCGACGTCTTCGAGGAGCTCGATCCGGACAAAGCCAGCCGCCTGCTGGGTGACATGTCCGATGCCGACGTCGCCACGCTGCTGGCCCGTATGCGCGCCGACGATGCCGCCGACACCGTCGCGGACCTCAAGCAGTCACGGCGGCGGCGCGTGCTGGATCTCATGCCCGCCGCCCAGCGCACCAAAGTGCTGACTCTGATGGGCTTCAGCCCGGACAGCGCGGGCGGGCTGATGAACGTCGACTACGTCTCGTGCGCGGGTACCACCACCGCGGCCGACGCGCTCGCCTCGATCGGCGCTGCCACCGCCATTCAACCCGAGGCTCTGCTGAAAGTCCATGTGCTGGACGAGGATCGGCGCCTGTCCGGAGTCGTTTCGGTGATCGCGCTGCTCCAGGTCGCGGCTACCACGGCGGTCTCCGAGGTGATGGACACCGATCCCGTCCGGGTCACCGCTGACGCGGACCTCACCGATATCGCGCTGTTGATGGCCGATTACAACCTCTACCTGGTTCCCGTCGTGGACGACGATGACCGGGTGCTGGGCGTCGTCACTGTCGACGATGTGCTCGAGGCGACGATTCCCGAGGACTGGCGGCGCCGAGAACCGGCAGCGCGTCCCGTGCGCGATGCCGACGACCAGGCGGGCATCGGAGCTCACGGCTGATGACGGGCAACGACACGCCGCGCACCGCGGTGCTCGATTCGGCCCACCTCGGTGACATCGAGGGCGCATTCGGGCGCATCAACGTCAACGACACCGACCGGCCCAGAACCTTGCGCACCCGGCTGCTCACGCTGCTGGCGATCGTCGGCCCGGGTCTCATCGTCATGGTCGGCGACAACGACGCCGGTGGTGTGGCCACCTACGCGCAAGCCGGTCAGAACTACGGTTACAGCCTGCTGTGGGTCCTGTTGCTGCTCATTCCGGTGCTGATCGTGAACCAGGAGATGGTCGTCCGGCTCGGCGCGGTCACCGGGGTCGGCCACGCCCGGCTGATCAACGAGCGCTTCGGCCGCGGATGGGGCTGGTTCTCGGTCGGCGACCTGTTCCTGCTCAACTTTCTCACGCTGGTCACCGAATTCATCGGGATCAGCCTGGCCGCCGACTATATCGGCCTGTCCAAATACATTGTCGTGCCGACATCGGCCGTCGCACTCGTCGCGATCATGGCGACCGGCAGCTTCCGCCGTTGGGAACGGATGATGTTCGTCTTCATCGCGATCACGCTGCTGCAGATCCCGATGCTGCTCATGTCCGATCCGCAGTGGGGTAGGGCTGCGAAATCCTTTGTGGTTCCCGGTATCTCGGGTGGAGTGAGCTCCGACGCGGTGTTGCTGATCATTGCGATCGTCGGTACCACCGTCGCGCCGTGGCAGCTGTTTTTCCAGCAGTCCAACATCGTCGACAAGCGGATCACGCCGAGGTTCATCGGGTACGAGCGGGCCGATACGGCGCTCGGCGCTGTCGTCGTGGTTCTCGGTGCCGCAGCGCTCGTCATGACCGGTGACTGGGCCGGGCGATCCGCGGGCGCCATCGGCAATTTCGTCGACGCGGGCGACATCGCTCACCTTCTCGGACAAAGCAGTTCGATTCTCGGTGGCCTGTTCGCCATCGTGCTGCTCGACGCCTCGATCGTCGGCGCCGCCGCGGTGACGCTGTCGACCAGCTACGCCTTCGGTGATGTGTTCGGGCTCAAGCACTCACTGCACCGCGGTTTCTCCGACGCCAAGCCGTTCTACCTGTCCTACACCGCGATGGTGGCATTGGCGGCGATCATCGTGCTGATCCCGGGTGCGCCGCTCGGCCTGATCACCACCGCAGTGCAGGCGTTGGCGGGGCTGCTGCTGCCGAGCGCCAGCGTGTTCCTGCTCCTGCTGTGCAACGACCGGGAAGTGTTGGGGCCGTGGGTGAACCGTCCTTGGCTCAACGGTGTTGCCGCGGTGATCGTCGGGACATTGTTGTTGCTGTCGGGCATCCTGATGGCCACCACGCTGTTCCCGGACGTCAACGTGGTCACGGTCGCGGAGTACCTGGGGCTGGCGCTGGTGGTGTTGGGGGTCGGCGCGGCTGTGGTGTTGCGCTCGATGTCGCGGCGCCACGGGCGTTCACCGGAGCAGGAGGCGCTCGTCCGCAAGTTGGCCGGTGCCGACAAGGCCACGTGGCGCATGCCACCGCTGAGCCTGCTGGAGCCCGTGAAGTGGTCGCCGGGGACCCGGCTGGGCATGATCGCACTGCGCAGCTACCTGGTGATCGGCGCAGTCCTGTTGATTGTCAAGGCGGTTCAGCTCACGCACTGACCGGCAGCGCCGAGGTGACAGGTGTCCGCGGTGCCGGGCGGAGTTGCATGCGCTCCGCCCGGCGCCGCCGGCACTCAGGACATTCCGGCCTGTACCACCTTGACCACCACGAGCACGGTGGCCAGCAGTAGATAGCCGCGCAGGAGCGACAGTCCGACTCGGCGACCCGCCGACATCGTCGGCCGGTCCAGCGTTGCCAACGCAGGCATCCGCCACGAGGCACGGTCACCCTGCCGCACGGCGGCGCGTTCACCACGCGACAATGCTGTGTCGCTGTCGAGTTCCTCGACCGCATCCGGGTCGATGCCACCGAACTCCGAGGAGATCGCGCGGGCCCGACGCCTGACATGCCGACGCCGGGACACCACGATGACGATCCCTCCGCCGACGAACCCCAGCACGGCGCCCGTCCCCAGGCCGGCCTGGAGCGCGACGGCCGACACATCGGGAAACAGGGTTGCCGCGGTCAACGCCAGCGACGGCAGCACCAGGCACCACACGATGGTCCACGCGGCCATGTTCTGCCGGACGCTGTTGACCCATGGGCCCAGCACCGGCCGATCGTTGCACAACAGCACCAGAAATACCGTTGCCGACGGCAACAGCACCCCGGCCAGAACCTGCACGCCGAGCGTGATCAGACCCAGCACGTGGTCGGGGCTGAACGCCAGTGCCGCGGACACCGCCAGGAGCACGGCATAGGCGCCGTAGAAGACCGGAGCCTGACTGACCTTCCAGTGCAACGAGTGTCGCCTGCCCAGTGCGTCGCCCACCGCGTAGGTCGTGGCCAAGCCGACCGCATTGGCCCCGATCAGCGACGCGTCGAACAGCAGTACCGCGAACAGCACACCCACTGTGCGCCCGGCGTGATCGGACAGGCCGGTGGCTACCGCGCCGGCATCGGTGAACTGTCCCACCAAATCCGTGCCTGCGAACCCGAACGCCGTTGTCGCCATGATGGCCAGGGCGCCTGCCATCACGACCGCGATGCCGATCCACAGGTCGGCGCGCGCATACCGCATCCAATTCGGCGTGATGCGCTTGTCGACGATGTTGGACTGCTGGAAGAACAGCTGCCATGGCGCGACAGTCGTGCCGACGATCGCGACGATCAACATCAGCAGGGTGGCGTCGAGCCCGCCCGGCAGCTGCGGGATCAGGCCGTGCGCTGTGGTGGAGATGCTCGGATGCACCAGCAGCGCCATCGGCACCATGACGAGGTTCACCGCGATCAGCAGGAACAGCAGCCGTTCCCAGCGTCGGAACGAACCACCGGCGACCACGCCGAACAACAGCACCGCGGCCACCGGTACCGCAATCGTCTTCGGGACCCCCAGAAATCCCAAAGCCAATGAGACACCGATGAACTCGGTGACTATGGTCAACGCGTTCAGCAGGATCAGATCCCCGAGGCTGAACGCTCCCCAGAACCGGCCGAATCGTTCGAAGATGAGCCGCGCATGCCCGACACCGGTGACCGCGCCGAGCCGCACGACCATCTCCTGATTGACGTAGAGGACCGGGATCAGCAGGGCCAGTGCCCACAACAGGCTCATGCCGTAGTTCTGGCCTGCCTGGGCGTAGGTGGCCACGCCGCCGGCGTCGTTGTCGCCCACCATGACGATGAGTCCTGGTCCGACGATGACGGCGAGCATGCGCATCCGTTGCCAGAAGCTGCGGCCTTGTGCGCTGTCGCCTTTGGTGATTCGGCCCAGCGCACCCACGATGTCACCGGTGTGTGCCGGGTCGAGGGCTGCGGAACCGTCACCGGCGTGGGTCGCGGTCTGCGCGGTGGTCCGGCCGCGCGGCCACGTCGCAAAGAAGCTCATGGGTAGTCACTTTCAGGTCGAGAGACGATGGTGGGCCCGAGCGGGCGAAGTGAAGGTGGGCATGGCTCGGCCGCGGTGCAGCGGGAAATCCGTTGCACCGCTGCCGAGTAGCCGGTTCATGCGTTCGGGTGACCGCCCAAAGAGGCCGTGATGACCGCAAGGGGAGTGGTGGTCAGTGCATGCAGGTTGGCGCGTTCTTCTGCGGTGAGATTTCGGCGGGCCCACAGCCGGCCGATGGCGCCGGTGCCGGGATGAGGCCGGCGGTTGAAACGAAATGCGTTGTGGATTGCGACGAAGGACATCGGCCTTCTCCTCACGGGCAGCATCCAGCCGTGCACGAGCATCAATTGATTTGGCGCAGAAAGGATCTACCCGCTCGAGCGGGTTGTCGTGCGCCGTGGATCAGCTGTGTAGTGCGCGTGCCCTGGCCGGATGGAACGGAATAGGACTGGGATAGGGACTTTCCCCACTACTAATCGTCCTCACCTCCTCAGGGCCGTGGCGCGTGGGCGCCGGGTGTCGGGCACACAGGAGTGGATCGGACCGTCGAGCGGCCGGATGCACCCCTCTCGTCACAGCTTCGGCACTGCACGGCGTATTCGGACCGGGATCCGAAAGCCACTTGGGCTCAACCCTTAAGCCGGGAAGAGCTGTCCTGACCGGGGGCGTCTCTCGACGTTCGGGGTCAGTGGCCTTTGTCCATGCAGACGCCTCGCCTAACGAGGTGCTTGCGTTACAGGTGTACACCTCGTGAACGCCCGCGTCAACTCGTCTCCGCGCCCGTGGGTACAAACGCCGTCAATGCACAAAAGGCCAGAAACCCCGAAGGGTCCCTGGCCTTTTGGCTCAGTGAGTGCGCTTAGCGGCCGATGCCCGCGTTGACGCCACCGTCCACCCCGGCGTCGCCGACGGGGGTGTTCACGCCACCTTCGACTCCGGTGTTGCCGGAGATGCCGGCGGGGGCGAACGGGTGGAATGGGTTGGGCAGGTTGACGCCTGTTCCGCCTTCGACGTTGCCGCCGCCCACGGGGGTGTTCACGCCACCCTCGGCTCCGGTGTTGCCGGAGATGCCGACGGGGGCGAACGGGTGGAATGGGTTGGGCAGGTTGACGCCTGTTCCGCCTTCGACGTTGCCGCCGCCGACGGGGGTGTTCACGCCACCCTCGGCTCCGGTGTTGCCGGAGATGCCGGCGGGGGCGAAGGGGTTGAGCGGGTTGGGCAGGTTGACGCCTGTTCCGCCTTCGACGTTGCCGCCGCCGACCGGGGTGTTCACGCCACCCTCGGCTCCGGTGCTACCGGACACGCCGGCAGGGGCAAACGGATGGAACGGGTTGGGCAGTTCGAGGTTCGACCCACCTTCGACGTTTCCACCGCCGACGGGCGTGCTCACGCCGCCGTCGGCGCCACCCGACACACCGTTATCGGCCCAGGCAGCGCCAGCGGTCGCAAGCGGAATCAGTCCGGCGGCAAGCAGCGCGCTAGCGCCCATGCCGAGGCCAAATGCAACTCCGTTACGCCTTGTCTTGCTCATGCGGATAACCACTCCAATCATGGATTATTCGGGTGTTGTCGCGCATTCGACACCGTCGCGGTGCCCAGCATCGACGCAATGGATATCGGCCGTTACGCCGTGACCGTTACATCCCCGCGGAGAAATTCTTCGCAATCGGCGCTGGCCTGCATCGATATCTCGCTTTACAGGTGTTCAGCCGTTGTGGCGCATGGGAATCGAGCCGGGCTAACCATTTGGCGCACGAAAGCTATTGATACACAGGTAAATTTCAGGATGACCTGATAATGACTGCAGTTTCGGTCAAACGGCCATTCCGGGACCTTTGTGTAGACGGAATGCGATAACTGTCAACACTATTGGTCAGGCATCGACCGAAATATGCTCACGTGCAACAGTTGTCAGAGATCGAAGGCATTCTCCGATCTCGGTGCGCGGCTGAATGCGAAACGGAGCCCGGACCGTGATGAACGAGGGCCCCTGTGTTCGGGTGCCGTGCCGGCTCGAGTGCGGCAGGCGCCCGTTGAGCAGCGCGTTACGGCCAAGGCAAGGCCGGTGCCCGGTGACCGGAACGTCGCGGCAAATGCCTTCGCGCGGCTGCGCCACCAATTAGTGTCTAGCCACACCCCGGCACGTGGTCAGCGCGGAGCCGGATCGATGGACCCTGGAAGGATGGTTTCGCGGTGACGCGCTTTGATGTTGTGGAGGCCGACATTGCGCGGCTGCGTCGCGCGCTCGAAGACGGATCGGTGACAAGCGAAGAGCTTGTGCAGCGATACCTCGAGCGCATCGATGCCTACGACCGCAACGGACCCCGGCTGAACGCGCTCGTGGTGATGAATCCCGATGCCCTGGCCGATGCCCGGGCCTCCGACCAGCGACGCGCCAGTGGGCAGACGCTCGGGCCGCTCGACGGTATCCCGTACACGGCGAAGGACAGCTACCTGGCGAAAGGGCTCACCGCGGCGGCGGGCGCACATGCGTTCGAACATCTGGTGGCCCAGCGCGACGCGTTCACCATCGAGCGGCTGCGCGGGGCCGGCGCGGTGTTGATCGGGCTGACCAACATGCCACCGATGGCCAACGGCGGTATGCAGCGCGGCGTCTACGGGCGTGCGGAAAGCCCCTACAACGGTGACTACCTCACCTCGGCGTTCGGTTCGGGCTCGTCGAACGGTTCGGGAACGGCGACCGCCGCGAGCTTCGCCGCGTTCGGACTGGGAGAGGAGACCTGGTCGAGCGGACGGGCTCCGGCAACCAACAACGCCCTGTGCGCCTACACCCCGTCGCGCGGAGTCATCTCGGTGCGCGGCAACTGGCCGCTGGTGCCCACCATGGATGTCGTCGTACCCCATACCCGGACCATGGCCGATATGTTCGAGGTGCTCGACATCATCGTCGCCGACGACCCCGACACTCGCGGCGACTTCTGGCGCGCGCAGCCGTGGGTCGAGATTCCCAAGGCGTCAGACGTGCGGCCCGCCTCCTATCCGGCGCTGGCGCCGGAGAATGGTGAAGCGGCCCGTAAAGCGTTGGCAGGCAAGAGATTCGGTGTCCCGAAAATGTATGTCAATGCCGATCCCGAAGCCGGCACCAGCGAACATCCGGGTATCGGCGGCGCCACCGGGCAGAAGATCGAGACCCGCCAGTCGGTCATCGACCTGTTCAATGCGGCAAAGGCCGACCTGGAGGCCGCGGGCGCCGAGGTCGTGCTGGTCGACTTCCCCGTGGTCTCCAACTACGAAGGGGACCGGCCCGGCGCGCCGACCGTGCGTACCCGGGGCCTGGTCAGCAAGGAGTTCCTGGATCGCGAGATCCTCGATCTGTCGGCGTGGTCCTGGGACGACTTCCTGCGGGCCAACGACGACCCGAAGCTCAATCGGCTCGCCGACGTCGACGGCGCACTCATCTGGGTCCACCCCGAGGGCGCGTTGCCCGATCGCGCGGAGGGTTTCGGCGACGACATCACCACCTATCCCGATTTCATCCGCGAGCACCCGATCGAGGACTTCACCAAGATCCCGCACCTGGAGGAGGGCCTGCGGGGTCTGGAGGAAACCCGCCGGATCGATCTCGAGGAGTGGATGTCCGGACTCGGCCTGGACGCGGTGATCTTCCCGACCGTCGCCGACGTCGGTCCCGCCGACATGGACGTCAACGAAGCCTCGGCCGATCTCGGCTGGCGCAACGGCGTGTGGGTGGCCAACGGCAATCTGGTGCCGCGGCACCTGGGCATCCCGACGGTGACCGTCCCGATGGGCACCATGGCCGACATCGGTATGCCGGTCGGTCTGACCTTCGCGGGCCGCGCCTACGACGACACCGCGCTGTTGTCGCTGGCCGCGGCGTTCGAAGCGACCGGGAACCGGCGCACCGTGCCGCCGCGAACTCCGCCCCTTCCGTAGTTCACACACCACATTCGCAGATGCTGTCGCTGACAGCCGAGGAGGACCAGTGACCGATACCCCCGCACTCATGCCGGCCGAGACGGCCGCGCAGGACCGGGTCTGGATGGCGTTTCCCAGCGAGGGCTACTCGCTCGGCGACACCGAAGCCGAGCACCACGAGGCCCGATCCGCCTGGGCGGCGGTCGCGCATGCTGTCGCCGAGTTCGAGCCGGTCACCGTGCTGGTGGACCCGGGCGAACTGACCGCGGCGCAGAAGTACCTGTCGGCGGACATCGACATCGAAGAGGCCCCACTGAACGATGCCTGGATGCGCGATATCGGGCCCACATTCGTGCATCGCGCCGACGGCTCGGTCGCGGCGGTGGACTGGGTGTTCAACGGATGGGGCGCCCAGGACTGGGCGCAGTGGGACCGCGACGAGAAGATCGGTGCCACGGTGGCGGAGCTGGCCGGCATTCCCGTCATCAGCTCCCCGCTGGTCAATGAGGGTGGCGGCATCCAGGTCGACGGCGAGGGCACGGTGCTGGTCACCGAGACCGTGCAGCTCGACCCCGGGCGCAACCCTGGCTTGACCCGCGCCGACGTCGAGGCCGAGTTGGCCCGCACCATCGGGGCGACCCACGCGATCTGGCTGCCTCGCGGTCTGACCCGTGACTCTGAGCGCTACGGCACCCGCGGCCACGTCGACATCGTCGCGGCGATCACGGCACCGGGCCGGCTGCTGCTCCACACGCAGCAGGACGCGAATCACCCGGATTATCTCGTCAGCAAAGAGATCCGGGCGGTTTTGGAACGCAGCCACGACGCCGCGGGCAGACCCTGGCAGATCACCGAGATGCCCGCTCCGCAGACACTGACCGACGCCGAGGGTTTCGTCGACTACAGCTACATCAACCACCTGGTGGTCAACGGCGGGGTGATCGCGTGCAGTTTCGGCGATCCGGTCGACGAAACCGCGGTGGCGATCCTCGGCGACCAGTACCCGGGCCGCACCGTCGTGACGGTGGATGCCAGGCCGTTGTTCGAGCGTGGCGGCGGCATCCACTGCATCACCCAGAACCAGCCTTCGGCCAGATAACGCCGTGGCGCGTGCCCTTGCGGGGCGAGGGTGGGAGAATGCGGCGGTGGCGTATGTCTTGAGCCGCCGGGCGCGACGACCATCCGTGGCAACCATCGGTGTGGTGGTTGCGACATGAGCCCGTACGACCATTACTACGGACGCACCGCACACCTGGCGGCCCTCGGGCTGCGTACCCGGATGCGTCGGCTCAACGCGGCGTCGATGCTCGCGTTGAGCGTCGTTCCGCTGCTCCTGCTTGCCAGTTCGATGGGGCCGCACGGCCCGGAGCGCTACGTGGCGGGCCTGGTGACGCTCGGCGGGGTCGTGATGGCGTGGCGGTGGTGGAGGCTGCAATGGCCCAGCCGCACCGAGTCGTGGATGATCGTCGTCGTCGGCGCCCTCGGCATCATCGTCACGTGCCTGCTGCTCACCAGTCCGACGATCGGCCTGCTCGGCATGTCGATCTACGCGATGCTCACCAGCTACGCGGCCTTCCTGCACAGCCGGCGGGTATGGGCATTGACGTTGGCGGTCGGCGAAATCGTCGTTCTGTATCTGTCGGTGCGAGTCGGGATGATCGACATCCTGCTTGGCGTGGCCGGGGCGATCGTCGTCACTCTCGTCCTGACCTTTACGTCGCTGATGTGCCGGATGGCGGTGCGCCTCATCGACCCGGACGCCATGCGGCATCCGAACGAAATCGAGCCGTTGACCGGGCTGCTCAACCGCGAGGCCTTCGACATCGCCGCGGCCACGATGTTCGGTGCGGCAAGCCGCCACGATGACCAGTACCTCGTCGTGGTGGCGGTGTCCATCGACGACATGGAACTGCTCACCCACATGGAAGGCATGCACGGCACGCTGAGCGCTCGGGTGGCCGTCGGCCGCGCGTTGCACGAGACCATCCGGCACAAGGTGCCGCTGGCGCACATCAGCGACACCGACTTCCTCATCGCGGACGTCTTCAAGACCAACGATCCCTCGCCGCTGGTGGGACGAATCCGGGGGTCGATCAAAACCACCGAGATGCGGCTGACCACGAGCATCGGGTCGGTGTGCAGCCCCCTGCGCACGGCGGCGGACTTGCCGGCCGAAGAGGTCGTCGACACGCTGGTGACATTGGCGACCCGCGCGATGCTGCAGTCCAGGGAGGCCGGTGGCAACCGGGTCACCAGTGCCTACTACCCGACGCTGGCCTGCGGCGGCGAGGCGCCCGACTAACCGGCCCGCGTATGAAAAACCCGTCGGCGCACAATGCGCCGACGGGTTCAGATGTCGGGATTGCTACTCGACCACGAAGACGGGGATCTGCCGGTCGGTCTTGGTCTGGTACTCGGCATACGGCGGATATGCCTCGACGGCCAGTTTCCACCAGTGCTCACGCTCGTCGCCGCTGAGCTCGCGTGCGGTCAGCTGCAGGACCTTGTCGCCGTCCTGTGCGGTCACCGCCGGGTTCGCCTTGACGTTGTAGTACCACGACGGATGTTCCGGCGCGCCGCCCTTGGACGCGACCATCGCGTACTTTCCGTTCTCCTCCACCCGCATGAGCGGCACGTACCGCTTCTTGCCGGACTTGGCGCCCGTCGTGGTGAACAGGACAACGGGGCGGTCGAGGATCTCGACGCCGTCGGTGGTGCCCTGTTTGAGGATCTGTTCGGTCTGTTCGCGTACCCAGTCGGTGGGGCTCAGCTCGGCATCAGTCACGCCGATCGCAACATCGGGTGTCGGCGTGCTATTCCATCGACGCGGCGCGGTGATCCAAGCGCATCGATTCGATTGATGCTGCAATGGTGCGATGGCGCAACACCAGGAAGTGCACGAGCCCACGCCCGCCGCTGATAAGAGGCGACCGGCGACCCGCGACGAGCTGAAGGCGTTCGAGGTGGCCACGCGGGACCTCGCGGGTGTCGCGCTGCGCAGCATCGATCAGCTGGGCGATGACCTGTCGTTGCCGCAGTTCCGGCTGCTGCTCGTGGTGTACGAGAACGGGCCGTGCTCGTCGGTCGAGGTTGCCCGTGCGCTGGGTTTGGCTGCGTCGTCGGTCACCAGGCTGGCCGACCGGCTCACCGATTCCGGGCATCTGCTGCGCAGGGCCGACCCGGGTAACCGCACCGTGGTGATCCTTGATCTGACGCCTTCGGGTCGAGCGTTGGCGCGCAAGGTGATTCGCCGCAGGCGTCGTGAACTGGCGGCACTTCTGGAGCATCTGGACCCCGACGTGCGGGCGGTGTGCGCGCAGGGGCTACGTGATCTGCACGCGCACGTGGGCGGGGAATACACCATCGGGCGGCGGGGCCTGGTCCCGCTGTAGCGGCTGGACTGTCAGTCTTGTTCGGGCGGCAACACCCGGGCGGCCTGCGGCGCGTTCTCGGTCGGTGATGCCCAGCTGGCCAGGATCCTGAGCCGCTCGTCGGATGCCGATCCCGGTTCGGCGGTCATCACATACAGCGTCAACCCGGGATGGGACGACACCTCCATGCCCTCGAAGGTGAGGTCGAGATCGCCCACGTCTGCGTGGTGCATACGTTTGACCCCGGTGCGATGGAAGCGCACATTGTGGGCGCCCCACCGGGTCCGGAAATCGTCACTGCGCGTGGAGAGTTCACCGACCAGTCTGGTGAGTCGCTCCTCGTAGGGGTTACGTCCGGCGGAGGTGCGCAGGATGTCGACCGCGTTGTCGGCGTGCTGGTCCCAGTCCAAGAAGAACTGCCGTGACTTCGGCTCGAGGAATATGTACCGGGCCAGGTTGACGGGCCGCTGCGGGCCGGCGAACGCGTCGGCGTAGAGCGCCTCACACAGCCGATTGGTGGCCAGGATGTCCAGTCGGTCGTTGCTGACCCAGGCCGGGGCGCCCACCAGCGCATCGAGAACATGCTGGAGGTTGGGGCGGATCTGCGCGGTGGTCGGCTTGGGCTGCGCCTTGCGGATGGTTGTCGACGCCCGGACCAGATCCCACAGGTGGGCCCGTTCGGCTTCGTCGAGTTCGAGCACCTTGGCCACCGCGCCGAGCACGGTGTCCGACACTCCGGTGAGGTTGCCACGCTCAAGTCGGGTGTAGTAGTCGACACTGACCCCGGCCAGCAACGCGACCTCTTCCCGGCGCAGCCCCGGGACCCGTCGCTTCGCCCCGTAGTCCGGAATGCCTGCTTGTTGCGGGGTTATCCGGGCCCGACGGGTGGTGAGGAACTCCCGAATGTCTTTGCGCGGGTCCATGGATCCCAGCCTAGGACGCGGCATCAACGTGTAGGGGGGTTTGCTGGTACCCCGGTAAAGCGCGTCCTGTTGCCGACGGTGTCGACACGGTTGACTGACCTTCAGAGATCAGAAAACCGAGCCACCCCGACAGCCGAGGAGCGCAGCATGGATTCCGTCACCTTTGCCAACGGCCCGATCAGCATGGCGGGCAACCTCTTTCTGCCGCCGGACTTCGATCCGGAGCAGAGTTACCCGGCACTGGTCACCGTGCACCCCGGCGGGGGAGTCAAGGAGCAGACTGCCGGTCTGTATGCCGGAAAGCTCTCTGAACAGGGCTTCGTCACGCTGGCCTTCGACGCGTCCTATCAGGGCGACAGCGGCGGCGATCCGCATCATCTGGAGGATCCGGATGCCCGCGTGGAGGACATCCGGGCCGCGGTGGACTACCTTCAGTCGCTCGACTACGTCGACGCGGAGCGCATCGGTGTCTGGGGTGTCTGTGCCGGCGGCGGCTACGCGGTCACAGCCACCATGACCGATCACCGCATCAAGGCGGTCGGCACGGTCAGTGCGGTCAACATCGGCGCATCGTGGCGCCGGGGCTGGTACGGCACCGGAGTCGACTCCGATGCGCTGCCCACCCTGCAAGCCACCGCCGCTCAGCGCACCGCCGAGGCACGCGGCGCCGAAGTGGCGTTTGCTCCCTATGTCCCCGCGCAGCTCGATGCCGACACCCCATACGACCTGAAGCAGGCCGCCGACTACTACCTGACCCCGCGAGCACAGCATCCGAACGCGCAGAACAAATATCTGATGAGCAAGAGCCTGTCGAAGATCTTCGCGTTCGACGCGTTTCACCTCGTCGAAGACCTGCTCACCCAGCCGATCCTGATGGTCGCGGGCAGCGACGCGGGATCACTGTGGGCCACCACCGGGCTGCATTCGCGGGTCCGCAGTGACAAGAAACTGGTGATCGTCGACGGCGCCACCCACATGGACTTCTACGACGTACCCAAATACGTCGATCTCGCTGTGGCCGAAGCAGTTCCGTTTTTCCACCAGAACCTGAAAGGACACTGACATGGCACTGGACAACAGGGAATCCGTCACGGTCAAGACGCCGTACTGGGACATCGCTGCCGACATCTACTTCCCGCCGGATTTCGACGCGTCGGGCAAGTACCCGGCGATCGTCAGCATGCACCCGATCGGCAGCTGCAAGGAACAGACATCCGGCAATGTCTACGGCACGGCCCTGGCCGACGAGGGCTTCGTGGTCATCGCCTTCGACGCGAGTTTCCAGGGCGCCAGCGGAGGCGAACCGCGCTTCATCGAAGATCCGACCCAGCGGGTCAAGGACGTCAGCCACGTCATCGATCACCTCGTGACGCTGCCCTATGTGGACGAGAATCGGATCGGCATCATCGGCGTGTGCGGTGGTGGGGGGTACTCGATCAATGCCGCAACCACCGAACGGCGCATCAAAGCGGTCGCCTCGATCACCGGAGTGAACTTCGGGCGGCTGATGCACGAGGCGTTCTCCGGTTACGACCCGATCGGGACGCTGGAAGCTGTTGCGGCGCAACGTACCGCTGAAGCCCGAGGTGGGGAGTTGAAGGTGAACAACCGCTGCCTGCCAATCCTCAGGTGGCGGCCGAGCAGGGCATCACCGAGATCGATGTCAGCGAGGCCACCGAGTACTACCGCACGCCGCGCGGGGAAAAGCCCGGTGGTGCAACGAGTTCACTCTTCTCGCATCAGGCGACCGCGGTCGGATGGGATGCCTTCAACAGACTGGAGGTGCTGCTCACGCAGCCGACGATCATTGTGATCGGCGACAAGCCGGGTGCGTTCGGTGCCTACCGCGACGGGATGGAGGCATACCGCCGGGCGGCGTCGAAAGACAAGGAACTCGTGGTGGCCGAGGGCTTCTCGCACTACGACCTGTACGACAAGCCCGAACCTGTCGGCATCGCGCTGTCGAACGTGGTTCCCTTCTTCAAGAAGCACCTCTGAGCTCAGCGTCGTAGATACCGCACCGGCATGGTGCGTGGATGGCCGTCGACGAATCCCAGTGTGGTGGTCGCGTAGGGCGCCAGGGCGCGGCTGCGGGTGACCGCGCTCGACGCGACGTATTCGTTGTCGGGGTCCGTGCCGCCGGGCTGACGGATGTACGGCCGGATCAAGCGGTACATGCCGGTGCGGGTCTCGTGCATCTGACCGAACGCGTCGGGGTACACCTGCGTTCGGGTGGCGTGCGTCTCGTCCTCGACGGCCGGTGGCGCCGCGCCCGGCGACCGCTGATCGAACGCGGTGGGGTCGAAGGCCAGACCATAGCCGCGTGCACGACCCACCATCCACAGCAGCGCGATGTCGCTCAGATCGTGGTCCGGATAGCCGCCGCCGACGTCGGAGTGTACCCCGGAGAACCACAC
This sequence comes from Mycolicibacterium brisbanense, assembly GCF_001570425.1. Lineage (GTDB taxonomy): Bacteria > Actinomycetota > Actinomycetes > Mycobacteriales > Mycobacteriaceae > Mycobacterium > Mycobacterium brisbanense. Next base: position 54,987 of record NZ_BCSX01000001.1, on the reverse strand, counting down.
CTGCTCCACCCGTTGACCTTTCGGCGGATCCGGCTGTTCGGCCCACAGCGTCGGCTGGAACGGGCCCCGCTTCTCGTCGATGGCCAGCGCCTGGAAAGCCGCGTCGACGTAACTGCTCAGCGCGGTGTCATGGAACGCCCATCTCTCGTTCACCAGCTGGGCCAGACCGAAGCCGCTCACCGGAATGCCCAATGCGCCGACCGTGTCCCAGACGCCGATGAAACGGATCCGCGATTCGTAGGAGTACGAGCGCCGGAACAGTGTCGATTCGGTGCTGCGCGGGTGGGTCTTGCTGCTGCGGTCGCGGTAGAGCGCGTACGCATCGTCGATCCGGTTGGTGTGCTGCGGCCGCAGAATGCCGGCGTTGCGGACGAAACCGGCCGTGCTGCGTGCGGTGAAGGCACCACGGCTGAAGCCGAAGAAGAACAGTTCGTCCCCCGGGGCGTAGTTCTCCACCAGGAATCGATAGGCCTCGATGACGTTGTGCGACAGCCCGTATCCGAACGCGCCGCCGATGACGCGCTCGCCGCGGCCGGTGCCGACCCCCAGGGAGTAGAAGACGCGCTGCTCGATTCCCTTGGCGCCGTGATCTGCCACCGCTAGGGCGACCTTGGTGACATTGGTCGGGGCCAGTTGATCGGGGGTGTTCCAGGTTCCGTCGCAGCACACCACCAAACGTTTCGGCATGTCACTCCCTCGCCTGGATAGCCGACCGGTATCACAGCAAGTTTGACTGTGCCAGAAGGCTTATGGTCGACATTCGGCGTGGGCCGCTTCCCGGGTGCTTGCGTGGGCAACCAGAATTCAGCGCAGGCGCAGCACCACTTTGCCCCTGGCGCTGCGGTTTTCCAGCGCGGCGATGGCGTCGCCTGCGCGCTCCAGGGGATAGACCTCAGGCGTCGGCGCTGCGATGGCACCGTCGGCGAGCAGCGGTTGCAGCTCGGCCCACTGTTCGGCGAGGTAGCCCGGGTGGGTGAAGGTCCAGGCGCCCCATCCGGCACCGACCACGTCGACGTTGTTGAGCAGCAACCGGTTCACTTTGACGGTCGGGATCTCACCACCGGTGAACCCGATCACCAGCAGTCGGCCTCCCACCGCCAACGAGCGCAGCGAGTCGGTGAACCGGTCGCCGCCGACGGGATCGACGACGACGTCGACCCCGCGCCCGGCTGTGAGCTCCTTGACCGCGTCGCGGAAGCCGTCGGCCAGCACCACGTCGGAAGCTCCTGCCGCCCGGGCGATCTCGGCCTTCTCCTCGGTGGACACCACGGCGATGGTGCGTGCGGCGCCCAGCGCGGGTGCCAATCGCAGCGCCGCGGTGCCGATGCCGCCGGCCGCACCGTGCACCAGCACCGTCTCGCCCTTCGCCAGCCGGCCACGCGTCCGCAGCGCGAAATGCACCGTCATGTCGTTGAACAAGATGCCCGCCCCGGCTTCGAATGACACCGAATCAGGCAGCGCAAACACGCGATCCGGCGGCAGCACAACCACTTCGGCCATCCCGCCGGACAGCATGGTCAGCCCGAGCACCCGGTCGCCGGCCGCCACGTGCGCACCCTCGGGGGCGCTGCGCACCACGCCTGCGACCTCGGCGCCGGGGGTGAAGGGCAGCTCGGGCTTGTATTGGTAGAGGCCGCGGGTCAGCAACGCGTCGGGGAAAGCCACTCCGGCCGCATGGACGTCGATGACCACCCCGTCGCTGTCGGCCGGTTCGTCGATCTCGACCAGCTGTACCGCCGACGGTCCATCGAGCCGGGTGATCTGTGCTGCGCGCATCGGGGCCTCGTTTCTGTGTCGGGTCGGGCCCAATTCTGCGCCTGCCCCCCGCGGGGTTCTCGTCCGGTCCGGGTAACGGCAGCCGCTCTCGACAGGTGTCAAGTTCGTGTCCTAGCATCAGCCGATGCTCACAGCCCGCGCCGCGGTCATGTTCGACGCCGGAGCCGATCCGCACCTGACCGACGTCCAATTGCGCGATCCGGTCGGCGACGAGGTGCTGGTGCGCATCGACGCGGTGGGCATCTGTCACACCGACATCAGCGTCGCCGCCCGATTCCGCAAAGTGCCGATGGTGTTCGGGCACGAAGGCGCAGGGACCGTGGTCGCGACGGGACCGCAGGCCGGGCGCAGGGTCGGTGAACAGGTGGTGCTCACGTTCGCGAGCTGTGGCGAATGCTGCAACTGCGCCGCGGATCGGCCCGCCTACTGCGACCGCGCCACCGACCTCAACATGCGGGGTGGGCGTCGCGACGAGTCCAGCGCGCTGCGCCTCGATGGAGCGCCGATCGCCGGAGGCTTCTTCGGCCAGTCCAGTTTCGCCACCCACGCCATCGCCCGCACCCGCAACGCGGTGGCCCTTCCGGAGCCGATCGACCCGGCCCTGGCGGCGCCGCTGGGCTGCAGCGTGCAGACCGGGGTGGGCGCCGTACTCAACGTGCTCGCGCCCGACGCGGGCGATTCACTCGTCGTCTTCGGCGCGGGAGCCGTGGGCCTGTCATCCGTCATGGCCGCCCGCATCGCCGGTTGCCGAACCATCGTCGCCGTCGACCCCATCGAGCAACGACGCACGCTGGCAACGGAATTGGGTGCCACCGCCACCATTGACCCGACCGGCGTCGACGTCGCCGCCGCGGTGCTCGACGTCACCGGGGGAGCGGGAGCCGCGATCGACACCACCGCGCGTCCCGACGTGATCGCCGCGGCGGTCGGGGTGCTGCGCACGCGCGGGTCCCTCGCGCTGGTCGGCCTCGGTGCGCTGACCGCCGAGCTACCCGTCGCGCTCATCATGGGCAAGGGACTGGCGCTGCGCGGCGTGGTCGAGGGCGACAGTGAACCGCAAACGTTCATACCCCGGCTTGCGGACCTGTATCGCCGCGGCGAGCTGCCGTTGGACAAGCTCGTGACGACCTACCCATTCGACGACTTCGACTGGGCGTGGGCCGCCGCCAAGGCCGGTGAGGTGGTCAAACCGGTCCTGATTACCGGCGGGTAGGCTGCCAGTTCAGTGCACTTCCTCAAGGCAACGACGCCGACGATCGGAGCATCGATGACCGCAGCAGCACTTCCCCAGCTACCTCCTGGACGTCCGCTGCAGGTCCGCGGCACCGACGGGGTCCGGCTGCACGCCCAGGTGTTCGGGCCGGCCGACGGTCAACCGATCGTGCTGGCGCACGGCATCACGTGCGCCATCAGGGTGTGGGCGCACCAGATTGCCGACTTGGCCACCGATCACCGTGTCATCGCCTATGACCACCGTGGGCACGGCCGCAGTGAGACGCCTCGTGGGCGCCGCGGCTACAGCCTCAACCACCTGGCCAGCGATCTGGACGCCGTGCTGGACGCCGCCCTGGCACCGGGGGAACGGGCGGTGATCGCCGGCCATTCGATGGGTGGCATCGCGATCAGTGCGTGGTCGCAGCGCTACCCGCAGAGAGTGCGCGAATGCGCGGCCGCGGTCGCGTTGATCAACACCACCACCGGAGACCTTCTGCGCGACGTGCAGCTGGCGCAGGTTCCCGCGCGGTTGAGTGCGACCCGGATCCGGGCTGCCGGGACCCTGCTCAAGACGTTCGGCGCGACGCCGGTGCCGCACCTGGCCGACGGACCCAACAAGCGGTTCGTGTCCTACCTTGCCGTGGGTCGCGATGCCGACCCCTGGGTCGCGCAGTGCGTCTACGAGCTTTTCGCCTCGACACCGGCCGCGGGGCGGGGTGGTTGGGCGCGCGTCCTGGTGGACAACCTGGGGTCGCAACATATCTCGCTGCGCAACCTGGCGGTGCCCACCCTGGTGATCGGCAGCGTTCAGGACCGGTTGCTGCCGATCAACGCGTCGCGCCGGATCGCCGCGGACGCGCCCAACCTGGCCGCGTTCGTCGAGCTCACCGGCGGCCACTGCGCCATCCTGGAGCGTCCCGAGCAGGTCAACCACCAGTTGCGGGCGCTGGCCGACTCGGTGGCCACACAGGAACGCGTCAGCTAGGGCCTGCGAGCGCCTCAGCGACCTCGGTGGCGGCGCGTTGCCCGGAGCGCACGGCGCCGTCGAGGAACCCCGTCCACCGGTCGGCCGTCTCGGTGCCGGCCCAGAAGATGCCGTCCACTGGTTTGCGCAGCCAGGGCCCGTAGGTGGTCCAGGACTTCGGCGGCACGGCCGCTGTCGGTCCGCCCGGGGCGAATTCTTCTGTGCCCCAACAGTGGTCGACATAGTCGATGGGCTTCAACGCGGCGTTGCCGAACAATGTGGCGAAGCCGGCGAGCGCCTGGTCGCGTCGTTGGTCGGCGGGCAGCGGGTCGAACGCACGGGCGTCGGTGAACCCCAGCAGGATGCCGGGGCCGTCGTCGGGGCTGACGTCGAAGGTGATGAACACCGGCCCCTCGTCGGACAGCGCCTCACCCGAGCAGCCGCCGGCCCGCCAGAACGGCTTGTCGTAGGCGGCATACGCCTTGCTCAACGTGCCCTGGGGCCAATGCTTGGTGAGCTCCGTGTACTGGGTGGGTAGCGGCGGGTCGAACGTGATCTGTGCGCGATGCTGGGGCGCGATGGCCACGATCACCGCACGGGCCGACGCCTGGCCTCCCGCGTAGCCGACCACGACGCCGCCGTCCGGTCGGCGCTCGATGCGCTGCACAGGCGTTCCGAGCACGACGCGCTCACCCAGTTCCTCGGCCATCCGCAGGGCGATCTGCTGGGTGCCACCCGGGAAGCGGTCCTGCTGAGCGCCGCCTTTGACGTCGAGCAGGCGGCCCAGCCCACCGGCGGCCCTGATGTAGCGCACGGCGTGCAGCATCGATACCGCATCCGGTTCGGCACCCCAGGTGACCCGCGACATGATCGCCATCAGGTTGCGGGTCGAGGCGCTGGCGTGCACCGAGCGCAGCCAGCGCTCCATGGTGATCTGGTCCAGCTTGCGCGCGGTGGCTCCGCTCCACGGTTCGGACACCCGGACCTGGCGACGCAGCCGCTCAAACCTCCATTGGATGCGCGACACGTCGACCAGTTCGATGATCGACAGTTTCGGGATGGTGCTGCGATAGGACCGCACCTTGCCATGCCAGCGGATCAGGTTCTTGCCGCGGCTGTAGGTCGGCACCGTCTCGCAGCCCAGCTCGGCCGCCAATTTCAGCACCGCGTCCTGCGTCGGCCCGACGAACGTGCCGCCGAGGTCCACCGGGACACCGGCGATGGTCGTGGTCGACGAACGGCCCCCGACCCGGTCGCGGCCCTCAAGCACCAGCACGTCGTGCCCGAGGCTCTCCAATTGGCGGGCGGCCGCCAGCCCGGCGAATCCGGCCCCCACCACGACGACGTCGGCGTTGGTTGGGATGCTCATCTGACTAGGCTCTCACGCCATGCAGGTGCTGACGGCGTTGTTCGGGCCGATGGACGCGATCGACCGGGCTCACGCCCTCCGCGAAGCCGGTGCCACTGGCGTTTTCACCTTCGAAGGCCCGCACGACGTGTTCGCACCTTTGACGTTGGCCTCGACCGTGGGTGGCCTGGACCTGCTGACCAATGTCGCAATCGCCTTTCCGCGCAACCCCATTCAGCTGGCCCACCAGGCCGTCGACCATCAATTGCTCTCCGGCGGGCGGTTCACCCTCGGGTTGGGCACGCAGATCCGGACCCAGATCGAAAAGCGCTACGGCACCGACTTCGACCGCCCGGTGGCGCGGATGACCGAATTGATCGCCGCCCTGCGAGCGATCTTCGCGGCATGGCAGACGGGCGAAAGGCTGAACTTCCAGGGAGAGTTCTACCGGCACACGCTGATGACACCCACGTTCACGCCGCGCGACAACCCCTTCGGGCCGCCACCGATCTACGTCGGTGCCCTCGGGCCGCGGCTGACACGGGCGACGGCCCAGTTCGCCGACGGGCTGCTGGTCATGCCGTTCGGTTCTCGACGGTTCCTGCACGACGTGACGCTGCCCGCGGTGCGGGACGGGCTGAGCGCCTCCGGTCGCGAGCTCGCCGATTTCGCGGTGGTCCCGGAGATCATCGTGTCGGTGGGAGACGATCACGACGCGACGCGGCGGCTCCTGGCGTTCTACGGGTCCACGCCGGCGTATCGGCCCGTGCTCGACGTACACGGCTGGGGCGACCTGCAACCCGAACTCAACGCGCTGTCCAAGCAGGGCCGATGGCAGGACATGGGTTCGCTGATCGATGACGAGATGCTCTACACCATCGCTGCGTGCGGTAGCCCGAGTGAGATCGCCACGCACATCCGCGACCGGGTGCGCGGGGTGTCCGACAGGGTGTGCCTGTATCAGCCCGGCCCCATCCCGGTCGATTCGCTGGCCGAGATCGTTGACGCACTCCGCACCTGAGGTCTTAATGTGGATGGTACGCAGCGGGACCAGAGGAGGTTCGCATGGCGGCCACAGAACCCGATTACACGGATGTTCTCATCATCGGGGCGGGTATCTCCGGTATCGGTGCGGCCTACCGCATCCATGAGAAGAACCCTCACCTGACCTACGCGATCCTGGAGCGCCGCGCGCGCATCGGCGGAACGTGGGACCTGTTCCGCTATCCGGGAATCCGATCCGACAGCGACATCTTCACGCTCAGCTTCCCGTACGAACCGTGGACGAGGCCCGAAACTGTCGCCGACGGTGCCGATATCCGCGACTACCTCACCGAAACCGCCCACAAATACGGGATCGACCGCCACATCCGGTTCAACACCCATGTGTTGTCAGCGGATTGGAACTCGTCGACCGACACCTGGACTGTGCAGGTGCAGCACGACGGGCAGCCGCGTACGTACCGGGCGCGGTTCCTGTTCTTCGGCAGCGGCTACTACAACTACGACCAGCCATACACGCCGGATTTCCCGGGGATCGGCGACTTTCGTGGCGAGGTGGTGCATCCACAGTTCTGGCCGGAAGCCATCGACTACACCGGCAAGCGGGTGGTGGTGATCGGCAGTGGCGCGACAGCGATCAGCCTGATTCCGGTGCTGGCCCAGCGCGCCGCGCACGTGACCATGCTGCAGCGGTCGCCGACCTACATGTTGTCGATGCCGCGGATCGACCCGATGGTCCAGCGGATCCGGAAGATCTTGCCGCGCAGGGTGTCCCACCAGGTTGTGCGGTTCCGCAACGCGATGATCCAGGTTCTGCTGTACCTGATGTTCCGCAAGGCGCCCGAATTCGGGCGCAGGCTCATCCGTAACCGCACCACGACCGCGTTGCCGGCTGGCTACCCCGTCGACGTGCATTTCAAGCCGCGGTACAACCCGTGGGATCAGCGCATGTGCTTTGTGGTCGACGGCGACCTGTTCGAACAGATCAGTTCCGGGCGCGCCGACGTGGTGACCGACCACATCGACCACATGGATGCCAGCGGCATCGTCTTGCGCTCGGGCGACCGCCTCGACGCCGACATCATCGTCACCGCAACGGGTTTGCAGTTGCAAGCCCTCGGCGGCGTCACCCTGAGCATCGACGGGGCCGAGGTGCAGCCGACCGAGCGCTTCGTCTACAAGGAATTCCTGCTCGAAGACGTACCCAACATGGCGTGGTGCATCGGCTACACCAACGCGTCGTGGACGCTGCGCGCTGACATGACCGCCCGCGCCGTGGCGAAGTTGTTGGCCTACATGGATTCCCACGGGTACACCCACGCCTATCCGCACCGGGGGCCGGGCCCCATACAGGAGAAGCGGACCTGGGATCTGGAGGCGGGCTACATCAAGCGCTCCGAACATGCGCTACCCCGCTCGGGTACCAAGCGACCATGGCATGTTCGGCACAACTACGTGCTCGATGCCATCGACCACCGCTTCGACCGCATCGAGGAGTCCATGGTGTTCGGTCGTGCACCCGCAGTTGCCCAGGCCACGCCCGAGTCGGAGTCCGTCGCCTAGGCACCGCGAGCGTGCGTGTCTGTCCTCCGACACGCCGTGTCTCGTCAGCACTTCGCGCACGCTCGTCACAGCGTGCGGACGCGCAGTCCTGGCTTGAGGAGCCCTGTCAACGCTTTCCCCCGCGAGTTTCTCCCGCGAGCAGACGCAAAGGTTCGCCAGGCCCGGCGTGTCGGGCACCTCCATGTCTGCTCGCGGGAGAGAAAGTTTCGCGGGAGAAAAAGTTTCGCGGGAAAAAAGTTACGGGGCGACAGTCAGCCAGTCCTGGAAACCCGACGGGTCATGGCGGCCCAACGCACCGTGCTCGAACAGACCCCAGCCCTCCACGGGTGCACCGTTGCCTTCGGTGCACACTGCGCGGCCGACGTGGTCGATGACGCCGAACCCGGCCCTGCCGATGATCGCGGGGTCGGTCATGTCGTAGGTGACCCGTTCGGTGAACCGGTGGCCTTTCCACATGCCGTGCAGCCAGTCGACGTCACCGCCGTAGCCGCCGCCCACGTGAATCGGCACGGGCAGTTTGGATTCCACGTCGAACCGCACGGGCGAGCCGTCGGGGGCCGTGGCGTCGATGGTGGCGCCGGCGGGAATGCGGGTTCCGCTGCGGTAGTGGATCTTCACGCGCGGCCAGCCGAGTTGCTCGACGCGGCCGTCCTTCCAGATCCGCGTGCAGTCGTTGAGCGAGCGGAATCCGTCGGGGTCTTCTTGGATGATGATGACGATCGAGAACTCGTCGAACGCGATCGGTACGTAGAGCCACCACATGCCCTCGAACGGCGGGTCGGCCGGTCGGCCGGCCGGCTCGGCCTCGCCGATCGGCCGGATTCCCCAGGAGCGGTCCCGCGAACCGATCCACGTTGCCGGGTCGACGGCGATGTGCTCCCCATCGATCTCCAGATGGCCTGTCCACGAACCCAATTGGGCGAACCGCTGGGCGTCGAGGGTGACGCGGTTGCCCTGTCGCATCAGATGTGGCTGTTCCTGGACGACGTCGAACAGTCCGTTCCAGGTGAGATCGGCTGCGATGCCGTCGGTTTCGTCGAGGACGATGCGCACCTGCTGCAGAGGCTCGGTGACCTCGACGCGGTAGCCGAGGACATGCTGGTGCAGCCGGTCCTGGTCGACGGCATCGGACAGATGGACCGCGGTTTGCGTGTCGCCGCCCTGCCCGAATTTGCCGCTGCCGCGGCGGGACACCAGCAGATAGGCATCCTTGACCCCGAGGTTGGGGTAATAACCGATGCCCGTGATGACGAAGATGTCGCCGGTGCGGTCGTGAGCGTTGAAATACGAGCGGTCGTAGAAATTCCGGTCTGATGATCCGGGCCACGCGATGGGCTGGGGGACTTGATGTACCGGGAATTCGTCCATGGGGCCGAGCATCAGGGTGTCTCCTCGATCATGCGTTGCAGCAAAGGGCGGTGGTAGAACAGCGTTTCGACGTCGTCGGGTTTCTCCATCTCGCCGAAGTGCACGCGGCGTGCGCCGGTGCGCATGAACACGCAGGCCCACACCACCCCGGAATAGACGTAGAACCACTTCAGGTCACCGACCTCGACACCGCTGTGCTCGCGATAGGTGGCGCGGACATCTTCCTCGCGCAGCACATCGGGCAGTCCGGGCAGGCCTGCCATGCTGCACAGCTCCTGGAACACCATGTGCGCGTAGATGATCCACGCGACGTCGAACTCGCGCGGGCCTACCGTGGCCATCTCCCAATCGAGGACGGCGGCGGGTCGGAAATCCTGGTAGAGCACGTTGCCGATGCGCGAGTCGCCCCAGACCAGGACAGACTCACCTGCCGCGACATCCTCGGGGAAGTGCTCTTCCAGCCATCGCAGCGCCCGCTCGACCAGCGGCGACCGGCCGACATCCGGTACGGCGAATTCGTACCAGTCCTTGAGCCAGCCGAAGTGCCTGCGCAGTGCGGTGTCTCCCGGCGGGTCGGCCTCGATCAGGAAACCAAAGGTGCTCTCTGCGTTGGGAATCGCGTGCAGCTGGGCCAGTACGCGCACGGTTGAGTCCTGCAGTGTCCGCTGCTGCTCGGTGGTGGCGTCGGCGAACCAGTTGTTGCCGAACGTGTAGGGCATGACGTCGGGCGGCACCACACCGTCGACGCGGTCCATCAGGAAAAACGGCCGGCCCAGCACCTCGCCCGTGGGTTCCAGCCAGCGCACCGTGGGAACAGGGACATCGGTCAGTTCGCGCGCCAGCCGCATCACCTCGAACTGGTCGCCCAGCCGGTATGCCGAAAACACGGGCACGTCGTCGTCGCTGGGTGCCACGCGGGCCACCCACTGCTGTTCTCTGGCCTCGCCGTCTTCGGTCCAGCGTCCCGTGAGAATGATTGTCTCCGAAGACATTCCGTTGGAGTCGACGCCGCTTTCCACGGTGATCTCCGGCGCCACGCCACCGGGCATCACCGTGGAAAGCCACTGTGACATCACCGCGGGCAGATCGCTGGTGTCCCGACTGGACCGTTGCAGTCGGTTGACGTCCTCTACGGCCCGTTCAGCGGCCACAAGCTTTTCCTTCCGGACGGAATTACGATACTGTGGGTAGCGTTATGAAAGCAGACCCGTCTACGAATGGCAAGGTTTCCGGCGCCGGCCGCCCGCGCGACCCGCGCATCGACGCTGCCATACTGCGCGCCACCGCGGATCTGCTTGTCGAAATCGGCTATTCAGCAGTCACCATGGCCGCCGTCGCCGAACGCGCGCAGACCACCAAGACAGCGCTGTATCGGAGGTGGTCGAGCAAGGCCGAACTCGTGCACGAGGCCGTGTTCCCCGCGGCGCCGAGTGCGCTGGCCACCCCGGCAGGCGATGTCGCCGCCGACGTGCGGGCAATGATCAGCGCCGCTCGCGACGTGTTCACCAGTCCCGTGGTGCGTGCCGCCTTGCCGGGGCTGGTCGCCGACGTGGCCGCCGACCCCGAGCTCAACGCCCGGGTGATGGCCCGCTTCACCGGGATGTTCGCCGCGGTGCGCGAGCGGGTGGTCGACGGCATCGCCCGCGGTGAGGTGCACGCGGACGTCGACCCCGACCGGCTGGTGGAGATCATCGGCGGGGCCACCATGCTGAGAATGCTGTTGTGGCCGGGCAGCGACCTCGACGACGAATGGGTGGCCCAGACCACCGCGATCGTGGTGCACGGTGTGACGATCGGGCGGTGACTCCCGACCCTTTTGCGTCACGGTGAGGACAAACCTTCCGGGTGGCCTCAGTGCTGCATAGTCTGTGGCCACGTGACGCTTACTGCCCCACGTTCAGCGGCCAAACCCACTGCGCGCACCGTCGCGTTGGGCAGTGCGGTCGGCACCACGATCGAGTGGTACGACTTCTATCTGTATGCCACGGCCGCAGCGCTGGTCTTCAAACCACTGTTCTTCCCGAACATCTCATCGACAGCGGGAACGCTGGCCTCGTTCGCGACCTATGCGGCGGGGTTCGGGGCGCGGCCGCTCGGCGCGCTGATCTCAGGTCACTACGGAGACCGGTTGGGACGCAAGGCTGTTCTGGTGACCGCGCTCGTCGGGATGGGCCTGAGCACTTTCGCGATCGGGCTTTTGCCGACGTACGCCCAGGTTGGGCTGCTGGCTCCGGCACTGCTGGTGAGCCTGCGGTTGCTACAGGGCCTTGCGGTGGGCGCGGAATGGGGCGGCGCGGCACTGCTCTCGGTGGAGCATGCGCCGGCGGGGCGCCGCGGCCTGTTCGGCAGTTTCACGCAATTGGGCTCGCCGGCAGGCATGTTGCTGTCGACGGGGGTCTTCTACGCGACGAGGACGATCACGGGCCCCGATGCCTTCCTCAGCTACGGCTGGCGAATCCCGTTCCTGCTGAGTGCCGTTCTCGTCGTGATCGGGCTGGTGATCCGGCTCAGGCTCACCGACGCCGAGGTGTTCACGCGAATCCGGGACCGCGGCGAGGTGGTGCGGTTGCCGGTGCTGGAGGTGCTGCGTACCCAGCCGCGAAATGTGTTGATCACCACCGGGTTACGGTTCTCACAGATCGCCCTGTTCGTCCTGCTGACCACGTATTCACTGACCTACCTTGCGGATTCAGAGGCGGGCAGCCAGGTCGGCCTGACAGCCGTCCTCATCGCGTCGGCCATCGGCCTGATCAGCACGCCGGCGTGGGCGATGCTGTCCGACCGGGTGGGCAGACGGCCACCGTATCTGTTCGGTGCGGTGGCGGGTTTGGTGGCCCTGACCCTGTTCTTCGTGGCCGCCGGCACCGGATCCCACGTCGCGATCGTGCTGTCCATCGTGTTCGGGATCAACATCGCGCACGACGCCATGTACGGGCCCCAGGCGGCCTGGTTCGGTGAACTGTTCGACACCCGCCTGCGCTACAGCGGTGCATCGCTCGGGTATCAGATCGGTGCGGTGCTCTCGGGTGGATTCGCACCGTTGATCGCAGCGGCTCTGCTGGTGGCCGGTGGGGGCAGCCCCTGCCTGATCGTCGGGTATTTCGCGGTGCTGACCGCGATCACGCTGGCATCCGCCTACTTCGCGCGGGAAACAAATCTGGATCAGATCGGGGATGCGCAATGAACAGGATCTATCTCAACGCCTTCGACATGGCCTGCGTCGGACATCAGTCAGCAGGGCTGTGGCGTCATCCCGACGACCAGGGCTACCGCTACCGCGAGCTCGGGTACTGGACGGAGTTGGCCCGCACGCTGGAGGCCGGTGGCTTCGACGCGTTGTTCCTCGCCGACGTGCTCGGCGTCTACGACGTGTACGGCGGTTCACGGGATGCGGCCGTGACCGATGCCGCGCAGGTACCGGTCAACGACCCCACGCTGACCGTGTCCGCCATGGCGGCGGTCACCGAAACCCTCGGGTTCGGCGTCACGGTGTCGCTGACCTACGAGCAGCCCTACGCTCTGGCCCGCCGATTCTCGACGCTGGATCACCTGACCGGCGGCCGGGTGGCCTGGAACATCGTCACCTCCTATCTCGACAGTGCCGCCCGTAATCTCGGGCTGGACGCCCAGATCCCGCACGACGAACGCTACGAGATCGCCGAGGAATACCTCGAGGTCTGCTACAAGCTGTGGGAGGCGTCGTGGGAGCCGGGCGCCGTGATCCGCGACCGCGATCGGGGCGTGTTCACCGACCCGGCCAAAGTGCATGACATCGAGCACAAGGGCCGCTACTTCAACGTCCCGGGGCCGTTCCTGTGCGAACCGTCCCCGCAGCGCACGCCCGTGCTGTTTCAGGCGGGCGCCTCGCCGCGCGGAGTCCAGTTCGCCGCGGCGCACGCCGAGGCGGTCTTCGTGTCGGGCCCGACGCCCGAGATCGTCGCCAAGCCGGTCAAGGCGCTGCGCGACGCCGCAGCCGAACACGGCCGAGATCCGCAGTCCATCAAGGTGTTCACGATGCTGACCCCGATCGTCGCCGAGACCCATGAGGCGGCCGTCGCCAAGCTGCACGACTACCGGCGGTATGTGAGCACCGACGGTGCGCTGGCGCTGTTCGGCGGCTGGACCGGGGTGGACCTGGCCGAGCTCGGCCCGGACGAACCCCTGAGATACGTCCAGACCGAGGCGAATCGCTCTGCGCTGGCGTCGTTTACCACGCCGGACCGCTCGTGGACGGCGGCGCAGTTGGCCCAGGAGGTCGGTCTCGGCGGCCGCGGGCCGGTGGTGGTCGGTTCACCCACCGAAGTTGCCGACGAACTCGAACGTTGGGTCGAGGAAGCCGGCGTCGACGGATTCAACCTGGCCTACGTCACGACGCCGGGCACCTTCGTCGACTTCGCCCGTCACGTGGTGCCCGAGCTGCGCCGGCGTGACCGGGTCCCCGCTGACACCGAGCGCGTCACCCTGCGCGAGCGGCTCGGCGGTACCGGACCCCTGCTGGCTGCGGATCATCCCGGTGCCGTCTACCGGCCGCCGGGCTGGTTCTGAGCTGCGGTCAGCGACGCTGGGCTCGCTCGATGCACTCCTCCAGATAATTCGCGAAACGTGCATTTTGGACAGCGTCGCGGATGCCGTCACCATCCATGACAACGATCAGGTACGGCTCGCGGGTAAGGCTCGGATGCGTCCCTGCCCAGGTACGTAAGGCTCACGGTGCGCCGATCAGCGCACGGACATTCATTCGCGCCTCCATATGGGCACAGAATGACAGACGACACCGACATCGCAGAGCAGAAAGGTGTCGCCATGACGGAGCAACCGTTCCCTGCGGACTGGCAGATCGCACTCGTGCTGGTGCCTCACCCGGACGATCCCGAGTACGGCGTCGGTGCGGCCGTCGCCAAGTGGACCGATTCCGGCAAGACCGTGCACTACGCCCTGGCCTCTCGTGGCGAGAGGGGAATCGCCGGCATGCCGCCCGAACAGGCCGGACCGTTGCGGGAAGTGGAGCAGCGCCGGTCGGCGGCCCTCGTCGGAGTCAGCGACGTGGCGTTCTGGGACTTTCCGGACAGCGACATCCGCAACACCCCCGAGCTGCGGGCCAAGATCGCCGCGACCATGGCGAGCCTGCATCCCGACCTCGTCGTCACGATCTACAGCGGCCCGAGCTGGGCGCCCGACGCGCCCAACCAACGAGACCACATCGAGTTCGCGCACGCGGTCGCGGAGGCGTACGACAGTCTGGTCGAGCCGCCTGCGTGGCTGTTCGAGAACGGGCCGGACCCGACGCACTACGAGCTGGTTGACGGCTATACCGATCGGGCCGTCGAATCGCTTGCCGCCCATGAGGTTTACCTGTCGGTGCTCGATCCGCACACGCCCATCGTCGAACAGGCCCGCCGCCAGGTGGAGATGACCACGCCGGTACGCGAGGCACTCGGGGGACGCACGGTCGAGTTCATCCTCAAGCGACACCGCTGAGCAACCAACCGGGCCACCTACCATCTACTTGTGCGAGCCGTGGTGTATCCCGAGGTCGGTGTGCTGCCGACGGTTGTCGATGTGGCCGATCCGCAATGCCCTGCCGATGGCGTGATCATCGACGTGGCCGCGACGGGAGTGTGCCGTTCCGACTGGCATGCCTGGCGCGGTCACGATCCGGTCGAAGTGCCGATCATCCCCGGGCACGAGTTCGCCGGGACCATCGCAGCGGTCGGCACGGAGGTCACCGGCTGGCAGGTGGGGGAGCGGGTCACGGTGCCGTTCGTGCTGGGTTGCGGGCTGTGTGAGTACTGCGTCGCCGGTGACGCGCAGGTGTGCCCCGACCAACTGCAGCCCGGGTTCACCCTGCCGGGCTCCTTCGCTCGGCAGGTGGCTGTGCCACGCGCGCAGACCAATCTGGTGCGGCTGCCGGATACCGTGTCGTTCGTCGCGGCGGCAGCTCTGGGGTGCCGGTTCGCCACGTCGTTTCGAGCGGTCGTCACCCACGGCGCCGTGCGGCCCGGACAGTGGGTCGCGGTCCATGGCTGCGGTGGCGTCGGTCTGTCGGCGGTGATGATCGCGAAAGCCTTCGGCGCCAACGTCGTTGCCGTCGACCGCAGCGCGGAAGCCCTCGCGACGGCCGGTGCGCTGGGCGCCGATGAACTGATCAACGGCGCTGAGATCGACGACGTCGCAACCGAAGTCGTCCATCGCACCGGGGGAGGGGCGCACATCGGGGTCGACGCCATCGGCCATCCCGCGGTCGCGGCTGCCTCGGTGTCCTCGCTGCGCCGTCGCGGCCGCCACGTGCAAGTGGGTCTGTTGCTCGGCGACGCCGCACAGACCGCTCTGCCGATGGACCGCGTGATCGCCCACGAGCTCGCGGTGCTCGGCTCGCACGGGATGCCCGCCGTGGACTATCCGGCGATGCTCGAGCTCCTTGCGAGCGGTGCGCTCGACCCGGAACGGCTGGTGACCCGGGTGGTCGGACTCGACGAGGCCGGTGCGGCGCTGGCGGCCATGGATGCGCCGACGGGTCCCGGGATGACCATCATCGAACCCTGTCGTTCAGCCTGAGTCGTACCATCAGCCTGTGATCAGCGCTTCGCAGACCAACGGCAGCAGCCATACGGTGCTGGCCGAGGTCGACAGCACCTCCTACCGGTCGCTGCGGCACCGACCGGTGTCGCGTGCCGAGCGGTACGCGATCGGTAAGGGGCTGCGGAAGCGAGTTCCGCGTCGCACGCTGGCAGATTGGGATCTGCGCATCGGCCGGCCCGACCCGATCCAGCTGATTACGATCAGCCACGAAGGCCGCGTCGACCGGCTCATTCCAATCCGGGTCGGCCGTATGGTCGCGTCCCCGTACGGCTTTCTGCGTGGTTCGGCGGTGGTCATGGCCGACGACGTCGCGCACCTCCCGAGCACCGGCATCAACCCGGTCGTCTGCGGTGACGCGCATCTGGGCAACTTCGGGTTCTATGCGTCGCCCGAGCGGGATCTGGTCATCGATCTCAACGATTTCGACGAGGCCCATCCTGGTGGGTGGGAATGGGACCTGCGCCGGTTGGTGGCCAGTATCTGGGTCGCGGGCCGGCACAACGGCGCCACCGAAGAGCAGTGCGCCACGTCGGTGCAAGCCTGTGTTGCGTCCTACCGCAAGCAGATTCGCTGGCTTGCCGATCAGCCGCTGTTCGCCCGCTCGTTCCAGCGGATCGGCGCCGACGAATTGGCGGCCGAGGCCGGGGGCAAGCTGCAGGACGAGGTGAACCGCGCCGCCAAGCGAGCCCGCAACCGCACGAGTGACCGCGCCCTGCCCCGGTTCACCGAGGAGGTCGCGGGAGTACGCCGGCTGGTGGAGGAGCCCCCGCTGATCACCCGGCTGTCCGAACCGGACGCCGATCAGCTCGCCGAAGCGCTCGACGAGTATCTGTGCACGCTGGCCCCGCACTGGCGTCGCATGCTCGGTGGTTACACGCTCGTCGACGTCGCGCACAAGGTGGTCGGCGTCGGCAGTGTCGGATTGCGTGCCTACGTGGCGCTGCTCGAAGGCTCGACGCCCGACGATGTCATCTTCCTGCAGCTCAAACAAGCCCGCCGGTCGGTGCTCGCGCGGTACGTCCACGGTGAATCCGCCTGGCACGCGCACCAGGGACAGCGTGTGGTGGAGTATCAGCAGGCGCTACAGACCGTCAGCGATCCACTACTGGGCTGGACGAGCATGGACGGTCGACAGTATTACGTGCGGCAGTTCCGCAATATGAAAGGCACCATTCCGCTGGATGCCATCGATGCCGACGCGCTCACCGACTACGCGGGTGTGGTCGGACAGCTGCTCGCGAAGGGCCATGCCCGCACGAGTGGCGCGTCGATGATCGCCGGCTACATGGGCGGCTCGGACCGAGTGGATCAGGCGCTGTGTCTGTTCGCCCGGCGGTATGCCGATCAAACCGAGGCCGACCACGCCGCGCTGGTTGCCGCTGTGGATCGTGGGCTGCTGCCCGTGGAGCGCGGGGTCTGACTGTCGAGCCGGTCGCTACGCCGAGCGGGTCGACGATCGCGGAGCCGGATCCTTGCGCGAGAGCGGATCGCCGACCTCGACGCCTGGGGCGTCGTGAACGTGGTGGGCGAAGGCCGCCCTGATCGCGGCCGCGTCACCCGACTGGATCGTGGAGATCAGATCCAGGTGAACTTGTGCGACGTCGCGCGCGTCCCGGAACGCCTCATGGTCGACGATGAAGAACAACCGCAGTTTCGATTCCCAATCCCGCCAGATGGACAACAGGGATGCGTTGCCGCACCGCTCGTAGAAATAGCGGTGAAACGCCAGGTGCTTCTCGATTTCAGTGACCGGGTCCTTGCCGACTGCACGGTCGAGTTGCTCGACGATCCGGCGCAGATTCTTCCAGTCGGCCTCTTTGAGGTTCGCGATTGCCAGGCTCACCGCATACGGCTCGAGCAGGGAGCGCAGCGCCGCGATCTCGGCGACTGTGGCGGGGGAGACCGATGCCACGAAAGCGCCCTTGAACGGCACCTTCTCAACGAGACCTTCTTCTTCCAGCCGGCTCAGGGCCTCGCGTACCGGTGAGCGACTGATCTTCATCTCGTCAGCGATATGGGCTTCGCGCAACTGTGCGCCAGCCGGGAGCTCGCCCGACAGGATCGCCTGCCTGATCTGCGCGAGAACAGCAGTCGGCGCCTTTTGGTGCTCAAGCGGTGCGAACGTGGCCACGGTCTTCTTTCCCTGATGGAATCTAGTCGACAGTATACGGCCGCCCCAGCTACGTTAAGCCCAGCCTGCGCGGCCGAGTCAATGGACCACGTCGGTCGAGATTGGCGCCAGCCAGGTGTCGGTCACGGTGTATCCCGTCGGGAATGGGTCGGATGGATCCAAGACCACTTTGGTGAAATCGGTGATCCAGGCCTGGCCGGCGATGCTGGGCACCACCGCCGCGAGATCGCCCTGTGTGGTGCAACTCTCGATGACGCCATCGAACTGCGTCCCGATGATCGATCGGTGAATGAAGTGCTCACCGGGTTCGATCTGGCCGCGCGCATGCAGCACCGCCAGTCGTGCGGATGTGCCTGTACCGCACGCGCTGCGATCCACACGCCCTGGTGAGACGATCACAGCATTGGAAGCGGTCAGTTGCCCGTCGACTCGCTCGATCGGTGTGGTGAATTCGGTCTGGGTGATGCCGGGATATTCGGGATGGACTGGGTGCACAGCCGAAAGCTGTTCGGCAGCTGCCTCTTTGATGCGCTGGCCGAGATGGCATAGATCGCGGGCCTGCGCTGGTTCAATGCGCAGACCTACGGTTGCGGCATCGACGAGCACATAAGCCATGCCGCCCCAGGCGACATCGACGGTGAGCGGGCCGATGCCTGGCACATCAATCTCTGCGTCGAGGTGATAGACAAAGGCCGGCTGATTGATGAACCGAACACTGGTCACCTTGCCGTCATTACAAGCGCATTCGAGCTCGATCAGTCCCGCCGGTGACTCCAGCGTGAGGGTGGTGATCGGCTCGATCATCGGGACCATCCCGGTTTCGAGCAATACGGTGGCCACGCAGATGGTGTTGCTGCCCGACATCACCGGGTACTCGGTCGATTCCATCACCACGTAACCCATGGCGGCCTTCGGATTGCTGGACGGGAGAACGACGTTGGTCGATCGCACGACATTGCCGCGCGGCTCGTGCAGCAGCCGCTGCCTGAGCTCGTCGCGATGTTTTTGTAGATAGTTGCGCTTGTCGAACATCGTCTGGCCGGGTACGTCACCGATCCCACCGACCACCACGTTGCCGATCTCTCCCTCGGCATGACATCCCACCACGTCGACGAGATTGGTCAACCGCATGTGCTATTCCTCTCCGAAGCTGTTGTGCCGCTCAAGTGTCGCGCGGTGCTCTCATGGATCTGGCCAGCGGTGGGCCGGCAGACGCCGGCCCACCACGGAGATATCTGGAACCGTCAGCGGTAGCCCCTGCTGAGTGCCTCCTCGGTGTCTTTGCGTACCTTGGCGGCGATCTCGGGAGACAATGGCAGCCGTGGAGGACGGCACGCGCCCCCCTTTCGGCCTGCAACATCCATTGACAGCTTGATTGCTTGTACGAAGGCCGGTTTCGAATCCCAGCGCAGTAGTGAGTGTAGGTCCCGATACAGCGGCAGCGCCTGGTCGAGGTCCTGTGCAACGGCGAAGTCCCACAGTTGCGCAGAAGCGACCGGCAAGGCGTTGGGATAGCCCGCGATCCACCCTTTGGCGCCCGCAATCGCCAGTTCCAGGACCACGTCATCGGTACCGACAAGCACGTCGAGGTCCGGAGCGAGTTCCTGAAGCTCGTAGATGCGGCGCACGTCCCCGCTGAACTCCTTGACCGCGACGATCAGGCCCTCGGCGTGCAGCCGAGCCAGCAGTGCCGGCGACAGGTCGACCTTGGTGTCGTATGGATTGTTGTATGCGACCACGGGCAGACCAGCTGAGGCGACCTGTTCGTAGTGGGCGACGACGATGTCGTCGTCGGCGCGGTATGCGTTGGGCGGCAAGGACAGTAGGGCGTGGGCGCCGGCGTCTTTGGCTTGGCGAGCCCAGTTGAGCGCCTCACCGGACCCGTAAGCGCCCGTGCCCGGCACGACAGAGAATCCGTCGGGTGCCGCTTCGACGGCGACGGCGACGACCTTGGCGCGTTCCTCACGGCTCAGGCACTGGTACTCGCCCAGAGAGCCGTTCGGAGTGACGCCATGGCAGCCGTTCTCGGCGAGCCACTTGACGTGTTCTGCGTACGCGTCGTAATCGACCGACAGGTCAGCGTTGAAAGGCAGCGCTGTCGCCACCACGATGCCGTGCCACGGTTGCGTGGTCATTGGCCCTCCTCGTTTTGGTTGTTGCATGTTGTCGACAATGTACTACATCGAAGGGTCGGCGCAAAGCGCCATCGGTACCTCGTTCGTGCACGCCCCGAACCAGTTATTCGGCGCCATCGACCTTGCGGGCGGCCGCAGCCGGCCAACCGACCAGCAGCACGGTGAGCGTGCAGATCAACAAGATTGCTGTCGGGACGGTCCACGCGCCGGTCCCGTCGTGCACGGCACCAACAAGGAGGGGGCCCACTGCAGCCGTCAGATATCCGACTGTCTGCGCCATGCCGGACAGCGCGGCGGCCGCCTTGGCGGTGTGCGACCTCAAGACGAACAAACTCAACGCCAGCCCGATCCCGGATCCCTGCCCTGCGCCGAGAAGAATCGCCCACACTGTCTCCCACCGGCCGGGGGACAGGAGCAGTCCGGTCGATCCACATCCGAAGCCCAGTGCGGACGCCAGCACCAGCGGACGTTGATTGCTCAGGCGCACAGCGATGACGGGAACGACCAGGGACGTCAACATGCCTGTTGCGCTCATGGCTGCTGAGCACAACGCAGCGGTCGATTCCCGGTTTCCGGCGTCGTGCACGATGGCCGGCAGCCAGGCGATCAGGGCGTAGTAGATGAGTGACTGCACGGCCATGTAACCCGCGACTGCCCATGCCAGCGATGACCGCCACATCCGACTCCCGGCGTAGGCGGCTGTGGTGTCTGTGGGCGGTCGGATGGCGCGGGGGATCCACGAGGCCAGTGCCGCCAGCGTCAGTAGCCCCCACACCGCAAGCGCGGCACGCCAATTGTCATGCAGCGCCGCGGTGATCGGCACGCTGATACCAGCCGCCAATGCTGCGCCGCCATTGAGGCACAGTGAGTAGACGCCCATCATCAAACCCACCCGGGTCGGGTAGTCGCGCTTGATGGCGCTGGGCAGGAGAACGTTGGTCACGGCAATCCCTGCACCGGCGAGTGCCGTGCCGATGAACAGGCCCGTCAATGACGGCAGCGCGCGTACGGCGATACCGCATCCGAGAATGAGCAGGGCGCCGACGAGGGTGCGGTTCAGCCCCCACCGCGCGCTTGCCCGAGCCGCACATGCGGAAACGACTCCGAAGCACAACAGCGGCAATGTGGTGAGGATGCTGATCGTGGATGCGGTGAGGCCCGTGTCGTCTCGAATTCGAGTGGTCAGCACGCCGACTGCCACCAGCGGGGGTCGCTGATTGAGTGATACGGCGATCAACCCGAACAGTACGCCGATGGTCTCCCAACCTGTGCGCACCGCCGGGGCTGTCATGAATTCCGACCACAGAATACGGTGAAAAACCCTGTGCTAGAACGCGATACAGCGACGCCCGCGGCCGATTCCAGGGCGCCGGGATATGCGACGGTCCGCCGCTCGGTGGTGGTATCGAAAGCCGGCGTCACGAGCGCCTTCCTCTGCTCCGTGCGCGCACATGTCTGGCCGCCGACCTCTTGTGGCGGTGCAGTACCAGCAGGTCTGTGGTCGAACCCCGGCCGCGCGCAAATTCCGCTTGCCTCACCGTCTAGCGTGGCATATTGTCGACAAAACACTACGTCCAATCTACCGCCTCGGCACCGGTGACGGGTGCATTCTCAAATCACGCTGGAGCAAGGAACAGAAAAAATGACCCTTGAAGACAACGCGTTACCCACGCCACGCGCAGCGGTGGGAGGACACCAGCACGCCGCTGACGACGCGCAACATCTGGAGAAATTCGGCTATAAACAGGAGCTCAATCGAGCACTCGGACTGTTCTCGTCCTTCGGCGTCCAGTTCACGTCGATCTCGGTCGGCTCGGTACTGTTCACCACCATCATCGTCGGCTTTGGCTTCTTCGGGCCGGCCTCGTTCTGGCCCTTCATCATCGGCGGAGCGCTACAGGTCTTCGGCGTGGGACTTGCAGTCGCCCAACTGGTCTCCGCATTTCCGCTCAGCGGCGGGGTCTACCAGATCATCAGCCGTCTCGCCCCGAAAGCCCAATGGCTGGCCTGGCAGGGCGGATGGTGGCTGGTCATTGCGCACACCGTCGCGGTGGGCGCACTCGCGGTGAGCATGGTGCCGTTCATTGCCGGTTGGTTCGGTATCGATGACCTCTCGGCCGGACAGGTCACGCTGTGGGCGATCGGCATCATCGTCTTGGTCACCTTGGTCAACATCGCCGGCGTAAGGGCTGCTGCTGTTCTCAACAACGTCGGCGTCGTGGCCGAGGCGGCGATCATCATCATGGTCATCGTCGGCCTGGTGGTCGCGCACTACGATCGTGCCCCCGCGTCCGTACTGTTCGACACAGCGGGCACCACGGCCGACCGGCCCGCATGGATCGCGTTCCTCTTCGGAATGATCCTGCCCGCCTACGCCATATCGAGTTTCGACGCAACCGGCAACGCGGCCGAGGAAACCAAGAATGCCGCGCGCAACGCCGCGCTCGGAACTGTGCTGGCCAACACCGCAGCCGTCATCGGCGGAGCCGTGTTCTTCTATCTACTGGTGCGGGCCATCCCCAACGTCGACGCGGTGATGGCCAGTGCCACACCGGTGAAGCTGATCCTGGACTCGACCGTGGGCACCACCGTGACGACGATCTTCGAAGCCGTCGCCATCGTTGCCCTGATGGCTTGTATCGCGATGCTGCAACTGACCGCCGTCCGTGTGATTTGGTCTCAGGCCCGCGATCGACAGATGCCGGCGGCACGTTGGCTGCACAAACTCAACGGCAACCGCATCCCGATGAACGCGACGTTCGTCGTGACGCTGATCTCCATCATGGTGTGCTGCTGGTCGTCGCTGCTCACGGTTCTGTCGGCCATGACCGCCCTCGCCTGGGCGCTCGCCTACGGCGTCGTCGTCATCGTCGGCTTCAACGCCGTGATCCGAAAGAGGCTGCCCGAACACCCCTTCAACCTCAAGGCCGCTTCGCCGATAGTCTTCCTCGTCGCGATTGTTTGGTCGGTTGTGCTGTGTGCCCTACTCGTGTGGTCGGATTGGCTGCGTGTCGGCGTCGGAATGCTGGTCGCCATCGGCATCGGATTCCTGATCTACTTCACCATTCCGTCTGCAGATCGTGGCAATCTGCAACGCGAGGGGATCCACGACTGATCCGCGACGCACTCGACGAGCCGCACTACACAGGTCCGTTCTCACGTCGACAACGGGCCACGCAGAAAAGGAGCTTCCACCAAATGGTTTTCACAATGCCGCAGCTACCCCGCGTCGCCAACCTGATCGCAGGGGAATGGGTCGACGGTTCGGGCGCCGACACTCTCGACGTTCTCAACCCGGCCACGGGCGAGGTGTTGACGAGTTTCAGGGGATCCACGGCCGACGACGTCGACGCGGCGGTCGCCGCCGCTCGTGCTGCCCAACCTGCATGGGGAGCGCTTTCGGCGCGGCAGCGGTCAGAGGCGCTGCACGCGATATCGGCGGAGTTCAGTGACCGTCTCGATGAATTCGTCGCCTTGGAAGTCCTCGACGCGGGCAAGCCGCTCAGTGCCGCCCGGGACGCAGAACTACCCGATATCGCTGACTCGGTCCGGCACTTTGCCGGGGCGGCACGGACCCTCAGTGGTCAGGCCTCAGGCGAATATGTCCCCGGCACTTCGACTTTCATTCGTCGTGAACCGGTCGGTGTGGTGGCCGGCATCACGCCGTGGAATTATCCGTTGTGGCAGGCGGTGTGGAAGATCATGCCGGCCCTCGCCGCCGGTAATGCCGTGGTGATCAAGCCTGCCGAGCTCACTCCACTGTCCACCGCGGCCTTTGCCGACCTGGCCCAGAAGCATCTTCCGCCAGGCGTTCTCAACATCGTCAACGGGTACGGTTCTGTGGTCGGGACGGCGTTGGCGTCGCACGCCGACGTCAACCTGGTGTCGTTCACGGGTTCGACTGCCACCGGGCGCAATATCGCACAGGCCGCTGCAGCAAGCCCCATTCGGACTGTCCTTGAGCTCGGCGGCAATGCTCCGGTCATCGTTTTCGAGGATGTCGACGTCGACGCGTCCGCGTCCCTGATCGTCGAGGCTGCGCTGTACAACGCCGGACAGGAGTGCATGGCAGCGACGCGCCTCATCGTCGCGGAGCCCATCGCCGAGCGATTCTTCGATGCTGTGGTGAAGAACCTCGAACAGGTGCGGCTCGGCGAGACGACGGACGAGGCCACCACTTTGGGGCCGCTGATCTCCGCAGCCCAACTCGCCCGGGTGGAAAAGCTGATCGCAGGTCGCCCCAGCTCGGCGTCCTTGCGATTCGGCGGAACCAGGCCTGACCGTGCCGGCTTCTATCTCGAACCCACCCTCATCACCGGGCTGTCCCAGGACGACGATCTCGTCCAGCACGAGATCTTCGGCCCGGTGCTCACGGGCCAAACGTTCGCCGATGAGTCCGAGGCGATTTCGTTGGCCAACGGTGTTGGCTTCGGTCTGGCCGGATCGGTGTGGACGAGGGATGTCGCCCGCGGCCTGCGAGTGGTCAACGCGCTGAACTTCGGGAATGTCTGGATCAACACTCATCTGGTGGTGGCTCCAGACCTGCCGATCGGCGGTTTGAACCAGTCCGGCTATGGAAAAGAGGGCGGCCAGCTGGGGATCGAGGAGTTCACCAGGGTCAAGCAGGTTGGAATCTCCTTGACGTGAGACCGAATTCGAGTTTTACGTTCCAGCACATCAGACAACAGAAGGGTCTTTGATGGCTATCGTCGCCGGGGTCGACCCCCGCACCGCGACCCGCCTCCCGACCGTCACGGAGGCCACGACGCCTGCCGAAGTGGGCGAGACAGTGGCCGCTGCAGTGAGGTCGGTGCCGGCACTGGAAGAGTCCGGGCGCCAGTTCAGGGCCATGATGCTCGACGCCATGGCCGACGAAGCCGAAGCGCACCGTGACGAGTTGGTCTCCACGGCTGAGAGCGAAACCGGTTTCACCCCGGTCAAGCTCAACGGCGAGTTGACCCGCGCGACGTTTCAGTTGCGGTTCTTCGGGCAGGTGCTGCGCGAGGGAAGCTATTTGGAAGCCACCATCGATCCTGCCGCCCACACCACCATGGGCCCTCGCCCAGACCTTCGGCGTCTGCTCGTTCCGGTCGGGGCAGTCGCGGTCTTCGGCGCGAGCAATTTTCCGTTCGCCTTTTCGGTACTCGGTGGCGATACCGCGTCGGCCCTGGCGGCCGGGTGCCCCGTGGTCGTGAAAGCACACGACTCCCATCCAGCGACAGCGAAGTTGTCCCATGATCTGTTGGTCGAGGGGGCGCGACGCGCGGGCAGTCCTGGCGGTGTGGTGGGAATCGTCTACGGCCGTGAGGCGGGCACCGAACTGGTGGCACACCCCGACGTGCGGGCTGTCGGATTCACGGGTTCGCTCACCGGCGGTAAGGCCCTACTCGAGATCATCGGGCGCAGAACCGATCCGATTCCCTTCTACGGCGAACTCAGCAGCATCAACCCCGTCATCGTGACGCCGGCAGCCGCCGCGCAGCGGGGCGCATCGATCGGGTCGGAACTGGTCGGTTCCTTCACCCTCGGAGCCGGACAGTTGTGCACGAAACCGGGAGTGGTGCTGGTGCCCGACAACTCGGATGGCGACGCGGTGGTCGCCGCCGTACGGGCTGCGCTGTCGGACGTTGCGGCGCAACCGCTGCTCAATGAGCGGATCTTCTCGACCTATATGACAGAAACCGGCGCCCGACGCAGGGACAGCAGAGTCGCCACGATAGGGGGACCACTTCGGAATATCGCCGGATTCTGTGTCGACCCCGTGGCTTTCGAGACGGACATCGACACGCTGGACCGTGATCTGGTGGACGAGATCTTCGGCCCTGTCACGGTCATCGTGCGCTACCGGGCCGACGATGTCGAGGCGGCGGTCGTCTCGGCACTCGGGGCGCTGCCCCGCTCGCTGACCGTCACTCTGCAGCACGGAGACGACGAAGTGGACCTCATCCGGTCACTGACTCGGATCGCGCTTCCGACTGCAGGCAGGGTGATATTCAACGGATTCCCAACAGGCGTCGCGGTGTCTTGGGCGCAGCACCACGGAGGCCCTTGGCCGGCCACGAACTCGCTGCACACTTCGGTAGGGGCCACCGCGATCCGCCGATTCCTGCGTCCCGTCACGTTTCAGGATGCACCGCAAGAGATTCTGCCGACAGAACTGCAGGATGACTACGACGGAATTCCACGACGCATCGACGGAGTCTGGCGTACACCAGGGGAAGCATGAGTGTCTGGACCCCAAAGGCGCACGGGCGTAATCCAAGAGGAGATCGAAGCGAAACCATGACATCCCCAACCACCATCGTGACGGGCGCATCATCCGGTATCGGGGCGGCCGTGGCCCGCCAACTGGCCGCACAAGGACATCGGGTCGGTCTGGTCGCCCGCAGCAAGGATGCGCTCAACGCCGTGCTGGATCAGTTGGTAGTCGGCGGCCCGCATCTCACTGTCTCATGTGACGTCAGCGATCCCGAGCAGGTGACCCGTGCGGTAGACGAGATCACCGCTCATCTCGGTCTGCCCACCGGACTCGTCAACGCTGCCGGCGTGTGCCATCCGGCACCGTTGGACAAGGTCACACCGGAGCAGTGGCTGACGACCATCGGTGTGAACTTGACTGGGACCTTTCTTGTTTCGCAGGCGTTCTGCGGCCGGCTGTCTTCGGTCGGAGTCCGCGGCGGAATCGTCAACATCGGGTCGGAAGCCGGCACAATCGGGATGCCGCACTACGCGGCTTATTGCGCAAGCAAAGCCGGCGTGATCGGGCTGACCCGAGCGATGGCAGCCGAACTCGCTCCGCATGTTCGGGTGAACGCTTTGTGTCCGGGCCCGGTCGACACTCCGATGCTCCGCAGCGAGCTCGCCCTCAGCGGTGATCTGGATGCCGCCTGGGAGGCCGAACTCTCTCGGGTCCCGCTGCATCTCGTCGCGACGCCAGATGAGGTGGCGGAGGCTGCCGTCTGGCTGTTGGGCGCACGGCACGCCACCGGGACAGTCCTAGCGCTCGACGGCGGCACCACCGGGGCTTTCTACGCGACGCGCGGATAACGCCGCGGTTGTGAGGTGCGGCCAACGGTTGTTCGGCCACCCGATGACGTGGCCTTCAATCACTCGGCCACGATCGGGCCACGGCGACCGCGGCGGCGACCAACGCCTCGAAATCCCTCACATCACCGATCGGTTGCAGCACGACGGTGTCGATTCCGACGTCGACGTAGCGGGCGATACCTTCGCGGATCTCGCCGGTTGTCCCTCCGACCCCGAACGCTGCGGCGTCAACATTCCATCGGGTCGCCTCGGCGCGGAGTCGTTCGCGGGCACCATCTCTAGGAGCGCAGGGGAGGTACATCACTCGAGCGAACGATGTTGTCTCGGTCAGCGATTCGCAGCCACTGATATCGGTCAAGGTGGCCTGTACCGAGGCGACGGTGTTCTGGCAATCGATGATGACGCCCTGGCCGACCTGGGGTGCTAGACGGAGCGTCTTGGGGCCTGACCCACCGACCAGAATGGGCACCGGTTGTGGTGGAACCCAACTGAGGCGCACCGACGCCAACTCGACATAGCGACCTGAGCGAGTGACGTTCTCGCCGTCGAGAAGTGCGCGCAGAGCACTGACATACTCGCGGAGGAGTGTCAACGGAGACTGCACCCTGACACCAGCCTGGCTCATCCAATCCTGAACGCCATTTCCGATGCCGAGCTTTACCCTGCCGGGGTAGATCCTGGCCAGGGTCGCGATCTCCATCGCCGTGGCAACGACGCTGCGTAGCGGCGCCGGAACCAGTCCGATCCCGACCGAGAGCCGGTCTGACGAAGCTAACGCAACTGCTGCCTGCGCTACTGCTCCCTGTAGAAAGCAGTCCTCCCACAGCCACAGCTCTGCTATCGACGCGTCGTCGACCGCCCGCGCAATGGCGGGCAGGGTTTCCGGTGGGAAGTCCGGGCGGTAGACGACGCCGAATCGGGGTGCCGGCCGAGGGCTGCGCGCGGCCTTCGACATCTCAGTCGTGCTCAGCGGACGACGTGTTATCCGCCGAATTTGGGTTGACCGCAGGCGAACCCGGCACCGGTTCCGGCCTGGAGGTTGGCACGTAAATCGGGCCACGGTCGATGACCGGATCGAGGAGGCCCTCGATGTCATTCGCCGCCTGCTCCACAGGCGCCGGATCGCGATGCTGGCCGGGATAACCGATGAGCGCCTTGACCTGCGGCGTCATGAAGTAGGCTCCGGCGACAACAGCCGACAGCGGGTCGAATGTCCTCCTGTCTCGAGACCAGAGGTCTTTCAACGCGTCCCACATCGCATCGTCGGCGGTGTCGGCCAGTTCAGCCAACGCCGTCACCACTCGTTCGAATGCGTCGCTACGCGCGCCGAGGGCGAGTTGCAGGTACTCCCGGTAGTTTTCGGCGGCACTGGCCTTCGGATTCGGCGCGACGGCTGGGATGAGACAGTCGGCGATGCGAAGCAAGGTCGCCCACTCCATATCTGTCAGCTCGCGGGGCGCGCGTGTGCGTCGAGCCGGGACTGAGAGCCGCTGCGTGGCAGGCGACGGGCTGATGATGTCGGTCATGAACAAGTCTCCTGTGCGCGCTCAACGATCTTCTTGCCGACGCGAAGCGCCAACGCGCTGATGGTGCATGTCGGGTTTGCCGATCCGGATGTCACGAAAATGCTGCCGTCTGCGATGTAGAGGTTGTCGACGTCGTGCGTCTTTCCATACGAGTCGACGACCGAACGTGCAGGGTCGTCGCCCATCCGGGCGGTGCCCAGAAGGTGACCGGGTTGGTCGACCCATATCTCCTGGGTCAGGATCTTCGTGGCGCCGGCCGCTTTGTGCAGTTCGACCATGCGGTCGACGGTGAA
The DNA here is from genome assembly GCF_001570425.1 of Mycolicibacterium brisbanense. GTDB lineage: Bacteria > Actinomycetota > Actinomycetes > Mycobacteriales > Mycobacteriaceae > Mycobacterium > Mycobacterium brisbanense. Next base: position 26,040 of record NZ_BCSX01000001.1, on the reverse strand, counting down.
TTTCAAAAGGGCCCAGGTATTCTCGCTGATTCGGTATTCCACCTTGGGAGCAGGCAGACCGTCCGAATCGACGAGGTCGCGGGAAAGAGTGACCCGGTTGTGCAACTCCGGCAGATCTTCGGTGTTCGCCGCCCAGAGGATGCCCCGCTGCGCCTGACGCGCGATCTCGTGGATCGGCGCACCCCACACCTCGTCGAAGTCCAATTGACGGTGCGCCTCAATGGCATTGAGCGGCCCCGGCGTGGGAAGCACATGCATCTTCGCGCCTCGTACGAAGCCGCGTGACGGGTCGGTCTCGTAGAACTGAAGCGAGTGGATCAATTGGCCGGCGGGCCCGCGCCAACTCTCCAGGTCATCATCGTAGAACCCCAGCGCGCTGCAATTCGGATGCAGCATCAGATTTCGTCCGACCAAGTCCGACGAGTTGGCCAGTCCGTTGGGGTGCCGGTCGTTGGCCGACATCAGCAACAGTCGCGGCGTTCCAACGCCGTTGGCGCACAACACCACGACACGGGCCGACTGAAAGTGCTTCACGCCGTCTCGATCGATGTACTCAACGCCTGTGGCGCGCCGGCCATCATCGTCGGTGATCACCTTGCTGACGCGTGCTCCGGTGATCACGGTGGCGCCGTGTTGCATGGCCTGCGGCATGTAGATCAGATCGAACGATGCCTTCGCGCCTTGTGGACATCCCCATTCGCACGTGCCCCACCGCGCACACTGCTCGAGCGTCTTGAACTTCTGGCTCGGGATCGCGTTGGTTCCCGGCCACCAGTGCCAGCCAAGGGAGTTCGCGGCTTCGGCCCCCTTGATACCGGCCTTGCCGAGCGGGTTCGGTGGAAGGGGGTAGGTCAGGCCTTCGGGATATGCCGTGTCACCGTCGACGCCCGAGACGCCGATGAACGCGTCAACCTCGTCGTGGTAGGGCTTCAGTTCGTCGTAGCTGATGGGCCAATCGTCTGCCACCCCGTCGAGGGACTTGACGCGGAAGTCGGACGGGACGAGCCGAGGCCACTCGGCTCCGTAGAAGATGGAGCTCCCACCGACAGCGTTGAACATCACCGGCCACATGTCCGATTCGGACACATCAACGGGATAGTCGGCCGGGAGCATCCGTTCATTTGGATCATGCGCCCAGTTGTGTTGAATCAGCAGCTCCCACTCGGGGTGGTTCGCAGGAAACTCGTTGGGATTGACCCAATCACCCTGCTCCAGACAGACGACGCTCAGACCCGCCGACGCCGCGGTGTGGCTGACCACCGCTCCCGATGGTCCCGCGCCGACGACCAGTACGTCGACGACATCTGGTACGTGGTCGCTGTTCGCAACGGCTGCCATGATGGCCATCCCTTCTGTGCCTCTTCACTGACAGCGACCGGGCCTTTTTCCACCGCGCACATCGCATGTCTTCATCGAGCTACGGTGCGTTCGGCGGGCTCGTTCGCAAGCTAGATTGTTCATTGTCGACCATGCTCAATCTATTGCGTCGATGGTGACAACGTCAAGCGCACGCTCGGCGTGGTTTCGGGGGGAGCCAGGCGGCAGCCACCGCAGAGACCCACGGCGCTGAGCGCGGAGGAACTGCACCGTAACTGGCGTGCCGACTATACGTCGTAGTCGGCCGACAACGCTGCGTCGAAGCGCTTGACGGTTTCGTTCACGTCGGCAATCGTGTGGGCCGCCGAGACGTACCAGATGCCGCGGTATGCGACCCAAATACCGGCGGCGATGAGATGCCTGGCCAGACGGCTATACCGTTCCTGGTCGATGGTTTGAAGCTGTGCGTAACGCGTGATGGACCTGTTCTCGGCGTCGAACCGGGCGTGGAATGCCATCGGAAGACCTTGGAACCTGACGGGAATCCCGCGGAATTCCATCAGCGCGGTAAGGGAGTCGATGAGCTCTGCGCCGACTGATTCGACATGGCGGTAGACGCTGCGATCCTCGAGTTCGTCCAGTGAGGCCAGGACGGCGGCGGTGGCAATGGTGTTGCCGTTGAACGTGCCGGCATGGGTGAGGGCGCCGGTCGCGACGTCGGCAAACAGGTCCTCTGTACCAACCACGGCTGCGCAGGGCCAGCCCGCGGCCATCGCCTTGCCGTAAACGGCGAGATCCGGTGTCACACCGAACCTTTCGGCAGCGCCGCCGAGCGATACCCGAAATCCCGATATGGTCTCGTCGAAGATCAGCACGATCCCCTTCTGGGTGCAGAGCGTGCGGACATGCTCCAGATAGTTCGCGGCCGGGACGATGGCGCCGGCGTTGAGCATCATCGGCTCCATCACCACCGCGGCGATGGTGTCTCCGTGTCGGGCCACCGCTTCGGTGAACGCTTCCTCGTCGTTCCACTCGATGGTGATCGTGGCATCAAGGGCCTCATGCAGCTGCCCCAGACTGCCCGGGTGGACTTGCCCGCCGTCCGAACGGATTTGGATGTTGTCGAACCATCCGTGGTAGTGACCGTGAAAACGCAGGATGTCGCGTCGTCCGGTGGCGTTGCGCGCAATTCGCATCGCGGCCTGAACCATCTCGCTGCTGGAGCTTCCGAATCGCAGTCGATCCGCCCAAGGCAGTACGGCGAGAACGCGTTCGGCGGCTTCGATCTCACGGCGGTGGGTGGCCGCGTAGATGATTCCTTCGCGTTGGGCGGACACGACCTTCTCCACTACGCGTGGTGGGGCGTAGCCGAGGAAGTTGGGTCCTTGGCCGAGCAGGTAGTCCAGATACTCGGTGCCGTCGGCATCCCACAGGCGGCAACCACTGGCCCGTTCGACGATCAGGTGTGGGTTGAGCAACCGGGTGTTGCTGCTGACCCCTCCCGCCAATGTGTGCAACGCCCGCTGCTGTAGATCTTGTTGATTCGATGTCGTGGCTGTCATCTGTTTCTCCTGGTTAGCCGATGCCATCTGGAAAGTAGAAAGCGATTGCGTTGTGGCAGAAAATGTTGCGCGAGGCCACGTCATCCAATGAGGCGAGGCTTTGAGTAGCCACCCCCAGCACACGGCCGTAGTCTGCGGCCAGCTCGCATACCGGCCAGTCCGACCCGAACATCAGTCGTTGCGCGCCGAACGCGCCGACCAGATGATCGATGTATGGCTGCAGATCTGCCGGCGTCCACGTGGTCCAGGACGCTTCGGTGACCAGTCCCGAGAGTTTGCACCAGACGTTGCGATGCCTGGACAGGGCTGTGATCCCGTTGGCCCAGTGTGCAGACCAGCCTGCGGCAATAGGAGGCTTGGCACCGTGGTCGACCACCAGGCGCAGTTCCGGATGCCGGTCGGCCAGGGTGTCGGCGGCGGCTGCCTCCCGGTCCGTAATCTCAAGATCGAAGGCCAGCTTGCGCGCAGTGATCGCGCGCATTGCGTCGTCGACGTCCGCACGGAGTAGCCACCGCGGATCGGGTTCGTCGGCAACGCCGTGGCGTAAGCCGACCAGGCGATGGCCGCCGGGGCCCGCGCGCAGCGTGTCGATCTGATCGCCCACGTTGGATGCCGTCAGATCCACCCATCCGACGACTCCGACGATGGCCGGTGTGTGGTCGGACAATTCGAGCAGTTCCCGGGTCTCGGCCATGTCGGCGCGGACTTGCACCACAATGGTTCTCGAGACGCCGTTGGCTCGCAGATGCGGTTGTAGGTCCGCGAAGTCGTAGCGACGCCGCAGTGCCGCGAAATCACCTGTCATCCATGGATATGCGCCGACTGCGGGGTCCCACAGATGGTGATGTGCGTCAACGATTGTCATGGGCACTTCGGTCTGCCGGTGTCGGCGCGTCAGCGATCAGCAGTCCCTCGTCCTTCAGGTCGGTCCAGAGATCATCGGGGATCGGCTGATCGAACAATGTCACGTTCTCCATAACCTCGGCGCGGTTGCGTGCTCCGGTGAGGACGGCGGCGACGGCCGGGTGCGCTGCCGGAAACTGCAGCGCTGCCGCCTTGAGTGGGACGCCATGGCGCTGGCAGACCTGGGACAGCCGATGGGCGCGGGCGACGCGGTCGGCAGGCGCCGGGTCGTAGTCGTACCGTGCACCTGGACCCGCGTCGGCCAGTAGACCACTGTTGAAGACAGCGCCGGCGACCACAGCGATGCCACGCGCTGCGCACAGCGGCAGAAATGACTGCAGCGCAGTCTGTTCCAACAACGTGTACCGGTTGGCCAGCAGGAACATGTCGGGGTCGGATTCCCGGGCGAACCGCTCGAGTGCGGCCGTCTGGTTCATCCCCGCGCCGATCGCGGAAACCACCTCCTGGTCGCGCAGATCGATGAGCGTCGGCAACGCGGTGTCCAGCGCCTCGTCGACGTAATCATCCGGGTCGTGTACCAGGACGATGTCGAGGTGATCGGTACCCAAGCGGGTCAGGCTCTCCTCGATGGAGCGCAGCACGCCGTCGCGCGAGTAGTCGTACACCGTGGCTACGTCGGGCGCACCGGCGTCATACGGCCGGCCCGTGGAGTCGAAGTCGTCCGGATGCGGTGGCGCGTCAGCACGCAGCAATCGGCCCACCTTGCTGGACAGCACATAGTCTTCGCGCGGGTAGGGCGCCAGGCCGCGGCCCAAGCGCACTTCACCGTTGCCGCGTCCATACTGCGGGGCGGCGTCGAAGTAGCGGAGCCCGGCCGACCATGCTGCTGCCACGGCGTCGTGCGCCACGTCGTCGGCCACTTCTGTGTACATGCCGCCGATTGCGGTGGCTCCAAACCCGAGCGCCGTGATCGTCAACTGGGTCCGGCCCAATCGGACCGGGGTGTCATGCGCCATCCGGGCAATCTCCTGCCTACTCGTTCGTGGTGCGGTTTCGGTCATCTAATCCACCGTGCCGTCGGGGTGCAGCCCGGCGACGGTCTCGGCGTCGTAGAACGTCGCGACGACCTCTGTCGTTTGGCTCTCGCCCGGGCTCAGCAGTCTCGACCGGCCGGCGGTCACGGCGCCCTGCAATGGGCTGGGATATCCGGTCCATGGCTCGATCAGGGCTTGCTGGTATCCGCGCCATCCGCCGTAGACAAGGCAGAACCACACCACCGAGAAAAGAGCGTGGTCGAAGCACAAGCCGAATCCGCGCCTGTCCGGAACGTCGGTCGCGGCAACCCAGCCCGCGGTCAGTCCCGTCAGGTAGTGCAGGGCGAACGCGCCGGCATCGATGTCGGTTACGTGTCGCAAGTCGTATCCGCGAAGCACCGGCCAGTCGTACGTGTCGCCGGGACGGCCGAGGACTTCGCCGCCCGCTTCGTCGACGATTCCACCGGTAGCGGGGATGTCGAAGCGCATACCGGGCCGGATCGCCAGACTGGGATGAATGCCCCAGTTGTAGTCGAAAGGCAGTGTGCCGATATTGCGCAACCCGTACGACAACGTGAAGCGTTGCTCGTCGGCACGCAATGTGATGGTGCGGTCCAGTTCGGCCGGTGTGATCGGGGTGCGCACCGTGGTGGTCAGAGAAACACTGGCGGGATCGCGGTGCAGTCGGTATTCGGCCGGCGCGGTCCAGACCTCGCCCATATACGGCAGCTGGTCACCGTATCGGTTGCGGCTGGCGCGGCCACCGGGAAATGCGTCGTCCCAGCCGCCGGCCCAGTGGTCGTCGAAGTCGGCGTGCACCGCTGCGAGATGTGGTGCGACTCGCGGCGACTTCCACAGCACGTTGAGGTCTCGGTGCTTGTCGAGCAGCTGCAGGATGTTGGCGCCGCGTTGGGGGAGAACATCCAGAGCGAGATGGCGATTCTGCAGCCGCACCACCTTCAGGCCGTGATACGTCCAGTGGTCGTCGATGTCGAGGTGTGATCCCACGGTTCAGCTCTTTGCGGCCCGGGCTGAGCCTCCGCGCTGCGCCGTGCCGGGCGCAGCCGTCGGAACATTGTGTTCACGAAGGCCTTCGTCCACTTCTTCGATCGCGACCGCCAGGTAGCCGGCCTCGGAGGCCAGCCCTTCGTCGCTGTTCAGCGATTGCGCGATTCGTCGGGTGGCCTTCGGTGCGGCGACGATGACGACGACGATGGCAACGACCCAGACCATCGCGATGACGATGTTTGCGCGGCCGGAAGCGGTGTCAGGCCACGGAATAACGTTGCGGAACATGGTGTAACCGATGACCGCGATCGCCAGCAGCGGGACGACGTAGTCGAACGCGGCGGCCTTGTGGCCCTGGCGAGGTGCGCGGAAGCACAGGTAGTACCACGCACCGACAGAGAACAGTCCGTAGGCGACCAGAAGCACCAGCGTGCCGACCGTCCCGGACCAGGCGAACAGGTCGAATGCCGTGTCGGTGACGGCGACGCGGACAAGCACGATGATGGCTGCGGCGAGTCCGCAGACGAACAGCGTCGCGGAGATCGGAGTCCCGGTCTTCGGTGAGACTTTGGTGAATCCGCGACCGTCGAAGACGCCCCTGTTCAAGGCGAACAGCAGTCGTGAGGCGGCGACGGCGGTGGCCAGGGCGCAGCCCATCGCGGAGACCGCGGTGCCCAACGTCACCAAATCGCCCACCACGGCGCCGATGTACTGCTCACCCAACGTCCCGAACAGCGAGGCCGATTTCGAGAACGCGTCGACTCCCGCTGCGTCTGTGCCGAATCCGAGCATTTGCACGCTGGTGCCGATGATGTAGAACAGGCCACCGAACAGTGCGACCCCGAAGATGGCGATTGGAATCGCACGCTTGGGGTTGGTGGTCTCTTCACCCAGTGACGCGGCGGCTTCGAACCCAGCGAAGGACAGAAAGCCGAATACGATGCCGAGGAACAGCGTGCTTGTCGACGTGCCCGGCGGCACCGTGAACATGTCGAGGGTGAAGCGCTGACCGCCGGGAGCGTTCCCGCCGACGACTCGCACCACGACCACGACGGCGATGATGGCGATTACCGCGGTCGTACAGATCTCGACCCACAGCAGTGTGGCCATCGATTTCTTCACGGGGGAGATCGCCAGCAGTGTCGCGATGCCGACGGACACCAGCGCGATGATCCAGGGCACGATGTCCGGCGTCGTCTTGTACAAGCCGAGGCCGCGCAGGAATTCCGCACCGAAGATTCCGGCCGTCATCGACGTCGTGAGCATGAAACTGAGATAGGCACCCAACAACGCCCAGCCGGCCACCACCCCGGCGCGCGGCCCGATGGTGATGCCGGTCAACCCGAAAACCGAACCGGCGTGGCTGAGGCGACTGCAGATCCGGGCGAAGCCGTACGCCACCAACAGCACACCGATCGTGGCGAGGACGAAGGTCAGTGGCACCGCGCGTCCAACTGTCGCGCCGGCGCCCTGTGGGTTGATGTTGATCGCCAGGCTCGCTCCCATGGCGGCGACCGACAGAGAGATCGCTGCCCACGTCGCAAGGGTGCGGCGCAGTCTTGGCTGTTGCCCTGTCGGATGTCCTGCTGTTGACGTCATGATTCCCATTTCCTTGTGCGACGGCCGAAAGGCCGCGTGCCGCCAGTCGTGTGCGGGTCTGAACCGCCTGAGCGCCTGCGCGGTTACGAATATCCCAACGCAACATTGCAAGCGGCTCTTTGTTCGAACTGCGTTGAACGTATTGCCGCATGACTGGCCACACAATGACGAACCTAACCGCGGATTATTCGGCGCAACCGAACGATGTTGGTAAGTGTGTGGCGATGGGTCGGTAGGTGAGCGTCACGTCGCCTCCATCGGAGATGTGTTGCGGCTGAGCTTGTTTGGGTGCTCGACTGACCCAGCCCTGTGGTGTGCGCGCTCAGTCGGCGTCGGGGATATGCCTCAGCTGGTCGGCGACGCGGCTGAAACCCGTCGCGATGGTGACGAGATCAGCGACTTTGGCGGTGTGTTCGGGCCACCATGCCAGAGCTACCACACACGGCGGGATATCGCGGATGCGACGGAAGGCCACACCGGGGCGCGAATAGAACCGCTGGGCTCCTGCAGACGTCACGCTGATCCCGATACCGCGGGCAACCAGATGTAGCTCGGCATCGCGTGTGCTGGCCTCCTCGACGACGGGTGCCGGGGAGGTGCGGTAGTCGGACAACAGCCAGTAGTCGCGCCACGGGCCAGGGGCTTTGGGGGCAGCGATGATGGGTTCTTTGAGCAGGTCGGCGACAGAGACGCTGTCCTGGTTGGCCAGCGGATGGCCCTCGGGCAGGCAGGCAACGCGGTCTTCGGTGAGTAGCTCGAGAGTGGTGAGACCGCCCAGTCCGATCGGTGGTCGGATGATCGCGGCATGCACTGCCGAATCACGCAATCCGGCAGTGGGATCGGCGAAGTCGTATTCCACTGAACGCAACGGGCGCTGCGGGAACTCGGCGGCGAACGATCGCAATAGCCACGGGATGACCTCAAGCCCGGCGCCGATCGTGTACCCCAGGGTCAGCACCGACCCGTCGCGGTCCGCGGTGCGCTGGGCAGCTTTGATGGCGGAGTCGAGATCGTCGAGGACTTGGGCCACCAGACTGGCGAACACGACTCCGGCGTCGGTGAGTTCGACCGAACGGGTAGTTCGGGCGAACAGCTGGAGTTTCAGTTGACGTTCGAGGTCTTTGATGGTTTCGCTGAGCCACGGGTTCGACACCACGAGCTGTTCGGCTGCACGGGAAAAACTGCGGTGCTCAGCGACCGTCAAGAATGCTCTCAACTGACGCAGGGTGATGCTTGGCTGCGGCATGGTGCCAGAGGCTACTCCGCTGCGGGCCAGAACTCTTCGGCAAATGCGAACAATCTCGGGATCGACCCGTCATTGTCCGTGACGGCCGCAGTCCTTAGTGTCAGGAGCACTCGCCAGTCCGTCGGACGTCGGCCCCGTTCATCGAGTGTGCAGTGCACATGTTGAAAAGTGAGGACACCTTGGATTCCACGATATGGCAGCAGTCGCAGGCAAACATCTCGCTCCTCTTCACCGAATTGCCGTTCGAGCGTCGGCCGGCGGCTGCTGCCGAGGCAGGTTTCACTGCGATCGAATGTTGGTGGCCGTTCGCGTCTGCCACTCCCGGCGCCGGCGTGGTCGACGCCTTCGTGGCGTCGGTTGCCGACGCGGGCGTTCGGTTGCGGGGCCTGAATTTCTTCGCCGGTTACATGGCGGCGGGGGATCGTGGCATCGCGTCACATCCCGGCCGCCGACAGGAGTTCGACGACAGTGTCGCCATTGCGCTGGACATCGGTGCGCGACTGGGCGTCACTGGATTCAACGCCTTGTACGGCAACCGATTAGACGATGTGAGCGACGCCGATCAGGACGACGCTGCACTCACCGCTCTGACTTCGGCCACAGAGCTGGCTGATTCGATCGGGGCGACGGTCCTCATTGAACCTGTCAGCGGCGTGGCGACGTATCCGCTGCGACTGGCAGCCGATGCACTCGATGTGATTCGGGCGGTCCGCCGGCGAATTACGAAGGGACGCATCGCATTGCTCGCGGATTTGTACCATCTCACGGTCAATGGAGACGATCTCTTCGGGTTGGCCACTGCTCATGCCGACGACATCGGGCATGTGCAGGTGGCCGACGCGCCCGGTCGCCACGAACCGGGCAGCGGAAACGCACCACTCACCGACGTGATCGAACTCTTGGCCCAGCGCGGCTATACCGGGACTCTCGGTCTGGAGTACATCCCGATAGGGGACACCGTGGCCGGGCTGGAATGGCTGCGGCAGTTGGTTCCATCGTTCGGTCACGGCAACGAGGCGGCGCGCACCGAGGTGGCCCGATGACCGCAATGTCCGACGCAGGCACGAAGATCGGTTTCATCGGGCTGGGTATCATGGGTGCGCCGATGGCAGCCAATTTGTGCGCCGCCGGATGGAGCGTCGTGGGCCATAGTCGCACGCGCGCGAAGGTCGACGCCCTGGCCCCTCGCGGGCTGCGTGCCGCCGCCGACGTGGCTGACGCGGTGCGCGATGCCGACATCGTCATCACGATGCTGCCCGACTCGCCAGATGTCGAGCGGGTCGCGCTCGGGCCCGATGGGATTCTGGAAAACGCCAGTCCGGGGGCGCTTTTCATCGACATGAGCAGCATTCGGCCCGACACCGCACGCTGCATTGGTGCCGAGGCCCAGAGCCGGGGGCTGCGGTTCCTCGATGCCCCGGTCAGCGGGGGTGAACAGGGTGCAATCGACGGTACTCTGTCGATCATGGTCGGCGGGCCGGCCGACGTGGTGGACGCGGCGATGCCGGTTCTGAATCCGCTGGGTCGCACCATTGTGCACGTCGGACCGCTCGGAGCGGGCCAGACCGTGAAAGCCGCCAACCAGCTGATCGTGGCCGGAAACATCGCGTTGATTGCCGAGGCGCTGGTGTTCCTTGAGGCGCACAAGGTGGACACCACCGCCGCGATCTCGGTGCTGGAGGCAGGTTTGGCCGGCAGTACTGTGATGGCCCGCAAAGCCCGCACCATGGTTGCCCGCCAGTTCGCACCCGGGTTCCGTATCGCCTTGCACGATAAGGATCTCGGTATCTTCACCAGTGCAGCGCGCGAGGCCCGCACGGCCGCCCCACTCGGTGCGGTCGTCGCGCAACTGATGTCCGCCGCGCACGCTCAGGGCGACGGTGATCTCGACCACTCGGCGCTGTTTCGTTTGGTCGAGCGACTCTCCGGCCAATCGGCGTAGCCGAGCCTGCCCCCATCAACTCGACCCCCGGGAGAAACCATGACCGACCTTGATGTCACCGTCGACGTCGACACGGTCGCCGTCAACACGATTCGGACACTGGTCATTGACGCTGTAGCGCAAGCGAAATCAGGACATCCAGGGGCTGCGATAGCCATGGCTCCGGTCGGTTACACGCTGTGGAACCATGCGCTCCGATACGACACGGCCGACCCGACCTGGATCAACCGGGATCGCTTCGTGTTGTCGGCGGGGCATGCCTCCATGCTGCTCTACGCGCTCCTACACCTTGCTGGGGTGCGCCGCACCGACCGGGATGGGTTGGCAGTGCAACTCGACGACATCCGCCGCTTCCGGCAGCTCGGCAGTCCCTGTGCAGGCCACCCGGAACACGGCCTGACCGACGGCGTCGAATGCACCACAGGACCGCTCGGAACCGGGGTGGCCACCAGCGTCGGAATGGCCATGGCCGGCAAGTGGCAAGCCGCGCACTTCAACCGACCCGGCTTCGACATCTTCGACTATCGCGTGTACGCGCTGGCCGGCGACGGCGACATGATGGAGGGAATCGCCCAGGAGGCGGCATCATTGGCGGGCCATCTCAAGCTCGACAACCTCTGCTGGATCTATGACAGCAATGCCATCACGATCGAGGGCGAAACGTCGCTGTCCTTCACCGAGGACGTCGCCGCACGTTTCCGGTCGTATGGCTGGACAGTGACCTCCGTGCCGGATGCCAACGATATCGCAGCGCTGCGAAGGGCATTCGATCATTTCCACGAGCACAGTGGGTCACCGATGCTCATCGTCGTCAGCAGCATCATCGGATACGGTGCGCCCACCAAGCAGGGCACCGCCGCAGCCCACAGTGAACCACTGGGCGGAGAGGAAGCCCGCGCAGCCAAACGCTTCTATCGCTGGCCGGATGATTCGGACTTCTTGGTGCCCGAGATTGCCTACGAGCAATTCCGGCTCGGCGTCGCCGCCCGTGGTCACCGGCAGCGAGCTCATTGGGACACACTGCTCCTCAGCTATCAGGCCACCCATCCCGAGCTGGCCCGTGAACTGACCGACATGCTCGCACGAACCCCGTCGGAAGGTTGGGACAGCAACCTTCCGACGTTCGTGCCGGGCGACGGCCCGTTGGCAGGCAGGTCCGCCAATCACCTGGTACTCAACGAGGTTGCCGCCGCAGTGCCTTGGCTGATCGGCGGTGCTGCCGACCTCGCACCATCGACCAAGACAGCGCTCGACGGTGTCCGTGGGCACTTTGGTCCGGCTGACTACAACGGGCGAAACCTGCATTTCGGTGTTCGAGAGGCCGCTGCCGCAGCCGCTGCCAACGGACTCGCGCTCTGCGGATTGAGACCATTCCAAGCCGGATTCCTGGTCTTCTCCGACTTTCAGCGCGGACCGCTTCGTCTCGGCGCCCTGATGCGGCAGCCCGTCATTCACATCTATACCCATGACTCCATCGGTATGGGCGAAGATGGCCCCACACACCAGCCGATCGAACAGCTTGCGTCGCTGCGTGCGATTCCCGATCTCATCGATCTCCGGCCCGCAGATGCCAACGAAGTCCGAGAAGCTTGGCGAGTGATCATGTCGGTGGTAGACCGGCCGGTCGCCTTGGTGCTGTCGAAGCAGGACCTGCCGGTCCTCGACCGCAGCCGCTTCGCGCCGGCCTGCGGACTTGCCCGCGGTGCCTACGTCTTGGCAGATCCGCCCGGCGGCGGAAGACCCGACGTTCTCATCATCGGCACCGGCAGTGAGGTGGCCTTGGCGTTGGACGCCAGAAACATCTTGGCCGGCAAAGGAATCGGTACACGTGTGGTCAGCATGCCGTCGTGGGCGCTGTTCGACGAGCAGGGCCAGGACTACCGCGACTCGGTGCTCCCACCGGACTTGATCCTCAGGATAGCTGTGGAGGCGGCGTCGGGGTTCGGCTGGGAGCGGCACGTGGGACCGAGTGGCCGCATCATAGCCATGCGCAGCTTCGGGGCCTCTGGCCCTGGGCATGATGTGCGTTCCCACTATGGTTTCACCGCCGAGGAAATCGTCTCAGCAGCAAGTGAATTGGTCGGCCGAACACGCCACCACGGATAATCGGCGAGCCGGTGAACGATGACGGCAGCCTGATACGCGAACCTAACCGGACCTGATCATTGAGGATCTCGGGCGTCAACTGAACCTGGCGGCCGGCCATAACAGAGTGTACTTTAGTTACGGAACCGTTTCGTTATTTAAGTAGGCGTCGTGGTCGATACCCAGGTGCTCATCGCGGGCGCAGGCCCTGCCGGGCTGGCCGTGGCCTGCGGCCTGCTGAGCCACGGTGTGCCGGTGCGCATCGTCGACAAAGCTGAGGGACCTGCCACGACATCACGGGCCAACTTCGTGCACGCGCGGGGCTCGGAAGTGCTCGACCGGCTCGGCGCACTCGGTGAGTTGCCACGACAGTCGGTGCGGGCCATGCAGATCACCACCTACCTCGGGGACCGGCCGGTCATGCGGGTCCGGTTCGGTGATCCCGGGATCCGCTCAGCCGCGCCACCCATGGTCATATCGCAAGCGACCGTCGAAGCGTCCCTGCGAGACCGGCTCGCCGAGCTGGGCGGTGCGGTCGAATGGTCGACACCGCTGACCGACCTTCGCCAGGACGACACCGGTGTGGTGGCGACCTTCGGGGACGGTACGACCGGCCGCGCGGTCTGGCTCGTCGGCTGTGACGGCGCGGCCAGCACTACTCGCCGCCGCGCCGGGATCGGCTTCCCTGGCGTGCAGCTCAGCGAGCGCTTCCTGCTGGCCGACGTGCGGCTCGACTGGGATATCGATCGGTCGGGAACCACCGGCTGGATCCACCCCGACGGCATGGTCGGGGCCATGCCGATGCCCGGCGGCATCTGGCGCATCATCGCGTATGACCCCGGCCTCGCCGGTGATGCGTCGGACGACGAGGTGCTGCAGCGGCTGCGACGATTACTGCCCGAGCGGACCGGCCGCGACGTGCGGGTGACCGAAGCCGCATGGCTGTCGATGTTCACCGTGCACCGTAGGCTCGCGGACACCTACCGCCGAGGCCGTGTCCTCATCGCAGGCGACGCCGCGCACACCCATGCGCCGTTCGGCGGGCAGGGCATGCTGACCGGGCTCGGCGATGCCGAAAACCTCGCGTGGAAACTGGCTTTGGTGGCCCAGGGACTAGCAGAGCAAGCGCTGCTCGACAGCTACGAGGCCGAACGCCGTCCATTGGCCACCGAGGTGCTGCGGGGTACCAGCGCGGTCACCAAGGTGAACATCACGCAGCGGCCGGTGGGCCGGTTCATCCGGGACCGGCTCGCGGTGCCTGTGCTCAACCTGCCTGCCGTGCAACGCTGCATCACCTATCAGACGTCGCAACTCTGGGTGAGCTACCGCAAAGGACCGCTGGCCGAAAGGTCACTTCCGTTGGCGCACAAGCCCAGATCAGGTGACCGAGTCCCGGACGGAACCTATCTGACATGTGATGGCAGCCCAACGCGGCTGTACCCGCAGCTGCGCGGACATTGGGTGCTCATCGCTGATGCCGAGTCGGTGGCGTGCGACGTCGTAAGGACCCATCTGGCCGATCGTGTGACGGTCCTGCACCAGCCGGGCCGCGCCGAGGTATTCCTCATCCGCCCAGACGGCCATCTGGCTTGGCGGGGAACGGATCCCGCGCGACTCGGCAGCTGGCTCACGGCGGCCCTGGCCACCGGGCGCGTCCGATGACCGCCGCGCGCGGACGCCCCCGCGACCCAGCGGTCGACACCGCGATCCTCACCGCCGCGCTGGATCTGTTCATCGAACAAGGCATCTCCGCGATGAGCATGGAACAGATCGCCAAGCGAGCCCGCGTCGGGAAGCCGACGCTGTATCGACGGTGGTCGACGAAAGAGGCATTGGTCGCCGATGCCATCGAGACACTCGTGACCGCCGACGTCACCTGGCCGACCAACGACGAGATCGCTTCGACGCCAACACATCAGCTCGTCGAGCGCAACATCGCCGCTGCCGCCGCAACGGCGGCTGACCCGCGGTTTCGTGCGCTCGTCGCCCAGATCTACGGTTCGGCGGTCACACACCCGCTCCTGATGCAGACCTATTGGACGCACTACATCCAACCTCGGCGCGCGTTGGCCGTCGCGATGCTGCGCCGGGCCCAGGCCGACGGCCGGATCGCGCCCAACACCGACCTGGAAGTCCTCGTCGACATGCTCGCCGGCGGCGTGACCTACCGTGTCCTGCAACCAGATCCACCGTCGAGAACGCAGATGAAACGCTACCTGGAGGCCGCCTACCGCCAGGTGGGCCTGTTGTCGTAACCGCGAGCAGTCCCCCGCAAGCGGGCGGTACCCCCAACAGCGGTACCGGAACTGCGGCGTGTCGCGGACCTGCGTGACTGCTCGCGGGGAAAGTGTCAGCGCAAGAAGGCCTCGGCGTTGTTGGCGAGATCCAGCAGCGGCTGGGGGAGAGCGCCGAGGACGAAGGTCACCACGGCGGTGACGGCCACCACGGTCATGGTCGGCCCGCTCGGCACCACCACGTCAGGGGCGTCGTCGGGAGGGTCGGTGAAGAACATCAGCACGATCACCCGTACGTAGAAGTAGGCGGCGACAGCGCTGGCGATCACGCCGACGATCACCAGCGGAATGGCGCCGCCCTGGCCGGCTGCCTTGAACACCGCGAACTTGCTGACGAAGCCACTGGTCAGCGGGATGCCCGCGAACGCCAGCAGAAATAGCGAGAACACCACTCCGACAATCGGATAGCGCCGCCCCAGCCCGGCCCATCGCGACATCGCGGTGGCTTCCTCACCTGTGTCGTCGCGAACCAGACCGACCACCGCGAATGCACCGACCGTGCTGAAGCCGTAGGCGAACAGGTAGAACAACGTCGACGACACCCCGGCCGGGTTGGCGGCGATCACACCGGTGAGGATGAAGCCCGAATGCGCGACGGCCGAGTACGCCAGCATGCGTTTGACGTCCGTCTGGGTGACAGCGGTGACGGTGCCGATCACCATGGTCAGGATCGCGACCGCCCACAGCACCGGGCGCCAGTCGGCGCGCAGCTGCGGTAGCGCCACATAGAAGATGCGCAGCGTCGCACCGAAGGCGGCGATCTTGGTGGCGGCCGCCATGAACGCGGTGATGGCCGTCGGGGCCCCTTGGTACACGTCGGGAATCCACGAATGGAACGGCACCGCACCGACTTTGAACAGCAACCCGACCAGCAGCAGGCCGATGCCGATGAGCGCCAGGGACGTATGACCGCTGCCCGTTGCGACCGCGTCGGCGATACCGGGCAGCGTCAGCGTGCCGGAGTACCCGTACAGCATCGCCGCGCCGTACAAGAAGAACGCCGACGAAAACGCGCCGAGCAGAAAGTACTTCAGCGCCGCTTCCTGTGAGAGCAACCGGCGCCGCCGCGCCAGCCCGCACAGCAGGTACAGCGGCAGCGACAGCACTTCGAGCGCGATGAACATGGTGAGCAGATCGTTTGCCGCAGGGAATAGCAGCATGCCGCCGATGGCCAGCATGGTCAGCGGAAACACCTCGGTCTGCATCACCCCGGCGCGCGTGGCCAACTGCTCGGCGACACTGCCCGCGACCGCCGACGCTTGCGGCGTGAAACCATCCAGACCCCGGGCGCTGTCACCGGTTTGGCTACCGATCTGACGCTCGGCGATCAGCAGTATCCCGAGAATACCGACCAGGGCGATGGTGGCCTGCAGGAACAGTGCTGGAGGATCGAGCATGACCGCGCCAAGCACCGCGGCCCGGCCCGGGCTGCCGTGCAGGTCGCGCGCCAGCAGCCCCACCGCGGCGACCGCGGCGACCAGCCCGCCGAGTGCGAGGGTGACCTGAATCGGGTAGCGACCGCGCCGCGGCGCGAAAGCCTCCACGAGAACACCGGCGACCGCCACGCCGAACACGATCAGCATGGGGGAGAGCAAGCCGTATTCGATGCTGGGTGTCACCATGTCAGTGGCTCCCTTCCGCCGCGGTCGGCGGTGCGCTCGGTACGGGGTCGGTCTGGCCGATGGTCGTCAGGGTGTGGTGGACCGCCGGATTGATCACGTCGAGAGCGGGTTTGGGATAGATCCCGAGCACCAGTAGCAGCGCGAGCAGGGGTGCCACCACGGCGAGTTCGCGAGGAACGAGATCCCGCAGGTTGCGCACACCACCGTCGCCGTCGTCATCACGGACTGGTCCGGTCATGATCCGCTGGTAGGTCCACAGGATGTAGACCGCGGAAAGCACCAAAGCAGTGGCGGCGAACACCGCCAATACCGGGTAGCGCGTGAATGTGCCGATGAGGACCAGGAATTCGCTGATGAACGGCGCCAGGCCGGGCAGTGACAGGGTGGCCAGGCCTGCCACCAGGAAGGTGCCTGCCAGCACCGGCGCCACTTTCTGCACTCCGCCGTAGGACGCGATCAGCCGGGAGCCGCGCCGCGACACCAGGAAACCGGCGATGAGGAACAGGGCAGCGGTGGAGATCCCGTGGTTGATCATGTACAGCGTCGAGCCGGACTGACCCTGGCTGGTCATGACGAAGATTCCCAGGATGATGAAGCCGAAGTGCGAGATCGACGTGTAGGCGATGAGGCGCATCACGTCGGTCTGGCCGATCGCCAGCACCGCGCCGTACACGATGCCGATCACCGCCAGGGTGATGATGGCGGGCCGGAAATAGGTGGCCGCATCGGGGAACAACGGCAGGCAGTAGCGCAGCATCCCGAAGGTGCCGACCTTGTCCATGATGGCCATCATCAACACCGCGCTGGCCGGGGTGGCCTCCACCGCGGCGTCGGGCAGCCAGCGGTGGAACGGCCACAGCGGGGCCTTGACGGCGAACGCGAACATGAACCCCAGGAACAGGAAACCGCCCACCACGGGGCTGAGCGTCAACCTGCCCGACGCCACCGCCTCGACGATGGCCCGGAAATCGAAGGTACCGGAGCGGAACACGTCGCTCTGCGCGGTCACCACGTACAGTCCGATCACCGCGGCGAGCATGACCAGGCCACCGAAGAGGTTGTACAGCAAGAACTTCACAGCCGCGCGCGACCTGTTCTCCCCGCCGAAACCGCCGATGAGGAAGTACATCGGGATCAGCATGGCTTCGAAGAACACATAGAACAGCAGGATGTCCAGGGCCACCAGCGACATGAACACCATGCCCTCGACGGCCAGCATCAGCGCGAGGTACGCCTGCACCGACCGGCCGGCCAGCCCGGTCCGATCGGCGGCGTCGTTCCAGCCCGCGATGATCAGCAGAGGCATCAAGACCGCGGTGAGCACTACCAACGCCAGCGCGATCCCGTCGACACCGAGGATGTATCCGGTCCCGAAAGACGGTATCCACGCGTGGGATTCGACGAATTGGTACTGCTCGCCCGCCGGGTCGAAGCCGACCGCGAGCACCACAGCTATACCTAGCGCCGCCACCGACACCACGAGCGCGAGCCATTTGGCCAGGACCCGCTGCCCGGCGGGGATGAGGATCACGATCGCGGCACCGATCGTCGGGACCGCCCAGAGCGCCGTCAGCCACGGAAAGGTGTTCACCACAGCCGCACCGCCAGGATCGCCGCGACCACGAGCGCCGCGCCGGCGAGCATCGACAGCGCGTAGGACCGGGCAAAACCCGTCTGCCATTGTCGGAACCGGTCGGAGGCTCGGCTGACCAGCGCGGCCATCCCGGTGGCGGCCCCGTCCACACCTTTGTCGTCGACCTCGACCAGAGCCGCGGTCAACGTCTGCCCGCCTCGCATGAACACCGCCTCGTTGAACGCGTCACCGTAGAGGTCGCGGCGGGCCGCCACCGTGAGTGCCGATCCTGCGGGGACCTGCTCCGGAACGGGTTGCTGCGCGTACATGCGGTAGGCGATCGCGATACCGACGGCCACCACCGCCAAGACCACGACCGTGACGACCCACGCGGGCACGCCGTGGGTGGCCTCATGGCTGCCGACGACAGGCTCCAGCCAGTGCGACAACGTCCCACCGATGGCCAGGGCACCGCCGGAGAGAACTGAGCCGACCGCGAGCAGGATCATCGGCCACGTCATGACGGCCGGTGCCTCGTGGGGATGAACGCTGGAATGCTCTCCGGTCGCTTCGTTCGCCCCGGTGTCCCAGCGCTTCTCGCCGAAGAACGTCATTAGCATCACCCTCGTCATGTAGAACGCGGTGATCCCGGCGCCGAGAATGGCTGCGCCACCGAGGATCACACCGCGGACGCCGTCGGCGCCGAGTGCGGCTTCGATGATGCCGTCCTTGGAGAAGAACCCGGCCAGCGGAGGCACGCCGATGATCGCGAGATAGCCGAGCCCGAACGTCGCGAAGGTGACCGGCAGGGCCTTGCGCAGCCCGCCGTAGCGGCGCATGTTCACCTCGTCGTTCATGGCGTGCATGACCGAGCCGGCCCCGAGGAACAGCCCGGCTTTGAAGAAGCCGTGGGTGAGCAGGTGCATGATCGCGACTGCGTAGCCGGTCGGGCCGAGCCCGGCGGCGAGCACCATGTAGCCGATCTGGCTCATGGTCGACGCGGCGAGCGCCTTCTTGATGTCGTCCTTGGCGCAGCCGATGATCGCGCCGAACAGCAGCGTGACGGCGCCCACGATGACGACGCCGGTCTGCGCGGCGGGCGCCAGGTCGAAGATCGGACCGGACCGCACGATCAGGTACACCCCCGCGGTGACCATGGTGGCCGCGTGGATCAGCGCCGACACCGGCGTCGGGCCCTCCATCGCGTCGCCCAACCAGGACTGCAGGGGCACCTGTGCGGACTTGCCGCACGCCCCGAGCAACAGCAGCAGCCCGATCGCAGTCAGCGTCGGCTGGCTCAGGCCCGGCGCGGCGGAGAACACGCCCGCGAACGAGATGGAGCCGATGGAGGCGAACATGATCATCAACGCGATCGCCAGCCCCATGTCGCCGACGCGGTTGACGATGAATGCCTTCTTGGCGGCGGTGGCTGCCGACGGTTTGTACGACCAGAACCCGATGAGCAGATAGGACGCCAGGCCGACGCCTTCCCACCCGGCGTAGAGCCCGAGGTAGTTGTCCGCCAACACCAGCAGCAGCATGGCCGCCAAGAACAGGTTGAGGTAGGCGAAAAACCGTCGCCGATCCGGATCTTCGGCCATGTAGCCGATCGAGTAGATGTGGATCAGCGAGCCGACACCGGTGATCAGCAGCACGAAGCACACAGACAGCGCATCGAGTTGCAGACCGAAGTCGACCTGTAGCCCCGCTACCGGCACCCAGGAGAACAACGTCTCGTGCACGGTCCGCGCTTCGCCGGTGCGGCCCAGCATTGCGGTGAACAGCGCCGCACCCACGACGAACGCGGCGATCGATGCGGCACAACCCAACAGGTGGCCCCAGCGGTCGGACCTGCGCCCGGCCAACAACAGGATCGCTGCTCCCGCGGCTGGGAGGGCGATGAGCAGCCAGATAGGAAGTGTCATGGCGCCCTTAGTGTTTGAGCAGACTGGCGTCGTCGACCGAGGCCGAGTGCCGGGTGCGGAAGATGGTCATGATGATGGCCAGGCCGATCACCACCTCGCAGGCGGCGACCACCATGGTGAAGAACGCCACCACCTGACCATCGAGATGACCGTGCATGCGGGAGAAGGTGACGAACGCCAGGTTCGCCGCGTTGAGCATCAGCTCCACGCACATGAACATGACGATGGCGTTGCGTCGCAACAACACTCCGGCCGCACCGATGGTGAACAGCAGCGCCGACAGATACAGGTAGTTCGCGGGATCCATCATGCTCCTCGCGTCCGCAGATACATATGTGCTCCTCGCGTCCGCAGACCCGTTCGTGCTCCTCGCGTCCGCAGAAACATTTAGGGCTCCCTCTCCACATCACCCGCGACACTGCGCTGCGGCAGGATCGCGCTGACCGACAACACGGCGTCCGAACCGTCGGGCAGCCGCGCCGGGATGTCGACGGCGTTGTGGCGGGCGTAGACGCCGGGATTGGGCAGCGGTGTCGGTCGCCCCCCGGCCTGGAAGCGTTCGATCGCCAATTCGCGCTGGGTTTTTCGGCGTTCGAAGCGTTCCCGGTGGGCCAGCACCATGGCCCCCAGCGCGGCGGTGATCAGCAGGGCACTGGTGAGTTCGAACGCCCACAGGTACCGGGTGAAGATCAGCGCCGCCAGACCTTGCACGTTGCCGCCGCTGTTGGCCTGCGCGAGCCCGGTGAAACCCACCGCCGAGACGTTGCCGATCCCACCGATCAGCAGGATGCCGAAACCGAGTCCGGCGATCAGTGCCGCGACCCGTTGTCCGCGCAGGGTTTCCACCAGCGACTCCGTCAGGTCCACACCGATGAGCATCAGGACGAACAGGAACAGCATCATCACCGCACCGGTGTAGACCACCACCTGCACGACTCCGAGGAACAGCGCGTCCTGGGCCACGTAGAGCACTGCGAGCGCGATCATGGTCGAGGCCAGGAACACCGCTGAATACACGGCCTTGGGGGCGGCCACCACACCGATCGCTCCGAGTACCGCGACCGCGCCGAGGACCCAGAACACCACGGCCTCCGACGTCGAGGTCCTGATGGCTGCGTCGGTTGCCGCCGCGAGCAGTTCGGGCGTCACCGGGCGTCCTCGGTACAGGGCGAGATCTTGCCCAGGTAGTAGTCGTCATCGGTGCTGCCCGGTGCCATGTCGTGCGGCGGGGCCAGCATGCCCGGCTGCAGGGGCGCCAGCAGTTTGTCCTTGCCCAGGATCAGGTCGGCGCGGTTGTCGTCGGCCATCTCGTAGTTGTTGGTCATGGTCAGCGCCCGCGTCGGGCACGCCTCGATGCACAGCCCGCAGCCGATGCAGCGCAGATAGTTGATCTGGTACACCCGTCCGTAGCGCTCACCCGGCGAGTAGCGTTCGCCGGGCAGGTTGTCGGCGCCCTCGACGAAGATGGCGTCGGCGGGGCAGGCCCATGCGCACAGTTCGCACCCGATGCACTTTTCCAGTCCATCCGGGTACCGGTTGAGTTGATGGCGACCGTGGTATCGGGGTGCGACGGGCCCGGGTTTCTCCGGATACTCTTCGGTGATCGGCTTTTTGAACATCGAGCCGAACGTGACCGCGAAACCGGCCAGCGCGTCGAGGAACTTAGGCATCAGCCGTCTCCTTCCTGACGGACGGGAGTGGCGGGACGGGATACGCCCCGGCGCCCTGCTCGGGCGGCGGCGGGAGGCTTCTGCGCCGCAACGACTTCCACAGCGCCACGGCCAGTAGCAGGACGATGATGACAGCGGCGCTGACCAGGCCGGTGGCCCAGCCTTGGTAACCGTGGGTGCGCAGACTGTGGGTGACGGCCACGACCATGATCCAGACCAGCGATACCGGGATCAGGACTTTCCAGCCGAGCGCCATGAACTGGTCGTAACGCAGCCGCGGCAGAGTGGCCCGCAGCCAGATGTAGATGAACATGAAAGTCCACACCTTGGCGGTGAACCACAACAGCGGCCACCACCCGCTGTTGGCGCCGTCGATCATGTTGAACGGGAACGGCGCATGCCATCCACCGAGGAACATCGTGGTGGCCAGCGCCGATACGGTGGTCATGTTGACGTATTCGGCAAGCATGAACATCGCGAATTTCAGCGACGAGTATTCGGTGTGGAAACCGCCGACCAACTCACCTTCCGCCTCGGGCAAATCGAAAGGCGCACGGTTGGTTTCACCGACCATCGACGTCACATACACCACGAACGAGGGGAGCAGCACGAACACGTACCAGATGCGATCCTGAGCCGCCACGATCCCGGAGGTCGACATGGTGCCGGCGTAGAGGAACACCGCGGCAAACGAGAGCGCCATCGCGATCTCGTACGAGATCACCTGCGCGCTCGACCGCAGGCCGCCCAGCAGTGGGTAGGTCGAGCCCGATGCCCATCCGGCCAGCACGATTCCGTACACCCCGATCGAGGTGACAGCCAGCACGTAGAGCACCGCGACCGGCAGATCGGTCAGTTGCAGCGGTGTGCGGTGGCCGAACACCGACACCGCGCCGCCCATCGGAATCACCGCGAACGCCATGAACGCCGGGATCACCGAGATCACCGGCGCCAGTAGGTAGATGGGCTTGTCCACGCCGGCGGGTGTCAGACCCTCTTTGAGGGCCAGCTTGACGCCGTCGGCGAGGGACTGCAACAGGCCCCATGGGCCGACCCGGTTGGGGCCCGGTCGCATCTGCATGCGGCCCAACACTTTGCGTTCGACGAGGATGGCCGTCAACACCGTCAGCAACAGGAACACGAAGATCGCCAGCGACTTGGCCAGGATCAGCCACCACGGATCATGGCCGAACAAGGTGGGATCAGGATATGTCATGCTCCGGCTCCGATCGACACGATGGCTCCGGCGGATGCGCCCAACTGCCGGTATACCGCCGATCCGGGGGAGTGCAGCGGCAGCCATACCACCCGGTCGGCCATCGCGGTCACCGCCAGCGGCAGGGTGACCGCACCGCGATCGGTCCGGACGGTCACCGGATCACCTTGTGCCGCGCCGATTTCAGCGGCGGTCGCGGCCGAAAGCCGGACCACCGGCGTGGGTGCCGTGCCGGCCAGATACGGCTCGCCGTCCTGCAGCCGCCCGGAATCCAGCAGCATGCGCCAGCTCGCGAGGACCGCCTGCCCGGGGCCGGGCTCGGCCTGCGCGGCGGGCGGCACCGACGGTGCGTCGGCTCGCGGCCCCGACCATGAGCCCAGCGCCGCGAGCTCGGCGTCGGCGGCCGCCGGGCCCGACATCCCCAGATCGACACCGATCTCGTCAGCGAGGTAGTGCAGGACCCGCAGATCGGGAATCGCGTTGGTGCGCAGCGACGGTTCGAACGGCCGGATGCGGCCCTCCCAGTCGACGAAGGCCCCGGCCTTCTCGACCACCGGCGCGACCGGGAACACCACATCGGCCAGTTGGGTCACCGCGCTTTCCCGCAGTTCCAGGCTCACGACGAACGGCGTCGCGCGTAGAGCTGACACCGCCAGCGCCGGATCCGGAAGGTCGTCGAGTTCGACGCCGCCGACGAGCAGCGCCCCCAGTCGCCCGTCGGCCGCGGCGGTCAGGATCGCCGTGGTGTCGCGGCCGGGCGTGCTCGGCAGTTCGCCGGAGCTCCAGGCTCGCTCGGTCTCCGCGCGGGCCTGCGGATCGGTGACCGGTCGGCCGCCCGGCAGCAGGTTGGGCAGGGCGCCGGCCTCCACGGCGCCGCGTTCCCCGGCTCGACGCGGAATCCACGCCAGCCGGGCACCGGTGGCTGCGGACAGCCGGGCAGCTGCGGACAGCGCGCCCGGCGAGCCGGCGAGCCGTTCACCGACCAGGATCACCGCACCCGGCTCGCGTAGCCGCTCGTCGCGCGTCAACGCGTCGAACGCGGCAGCCTCGGCGCCGGGGACGGTCGCAATCAGTGTTCCCGACATCTTCTCCAGACCACGCGTGGCGAACGGCGCCAGCGCGAGCACCCGCACCCTGTGCTTGCGGACCGCTTTACGTAGCCGCAGGAAGACGATCGGGGATTCCTCTTCGGGTTCGAAGCCCGCCAGCAGGACGGTCGGCGCGGTCTCCAGTTCGGCGTAGCGCACCGTCATCGGCCTGTCGGCCACGGCGCTGGCGAGGAAGTCGGCCTCTTCTGCGGAGTGGTCACGGGCCCGGAAATCGATGTCGTTGGTGCCCAGCACCATTCGAGCGAACTTGGCGTACGCGTAGGCGTCCTGCAGCGTGCTCCGTCCGCCCACCAGGACCCCGGTGTTGCCACCCGCTGCCAACAGCCCGGCGCCGGCCACGGTGAGGGCCTCCGACCAGGACGCCGGCCGAAGGCCGCCGCTGTCGTCGCGCAGCAGTGGGGTGGTGATGCGGTCGCCGACGGTCGGATACGTGAACGCCCACCGGCCCTTGTCGCAGTTCCATTCCTCGTTGACCTCGGGATCGTCACCGGCCAAGCGGCGCAGCACTTTTCCGCGGCGATGGTCGGTGCGCTGGGCGCATCCCGACGCGCAGTGTTCACACACACTGGGACTGGACACCAGGTCGAACGGCCGGGCGCGGAACCGGTAGGCGGTACCGGTGAGGGCCCCGACCGGGCAGATCTGCACCGTATTGCCGGAGAAGTAGGACTGGAACGGCTCGTCGGGGGCGATGCCCACTTGTTGCAGCGCACCACGTTCCAGCAGCGCGATGAACGGGTCTCCGGCAATCTGGTCGGAGAACCGGGTGCACCGGGCGCACAGCACGCAGCGTTCGCGGTCCAGCAGGACCTGGGCGGAGACGTTGATCGGTTTGGGGAACGTCCGCTTGACATCGGTGAACCGGGTCTCCGGACGCCCGTTGGACATCGCCTGGTTCTGCAGCGGGCATTCCCCGCCCTTGTCGCAGATCGGGCAATCGAGCGGATGGTTGATCAACAGCAGTTCCATCACACCGCGCTGGGCCTTGTCCGCCGCCTCGGAACTGAACTGCGTCCGCACCACCATGTCCGGGGTGACGGTCGTGGTGCACGATGCCATCGGCTTGCGCTGTCCCTCGACCTCGACCAGGCATTGGCGGCAGGCACCCACGGGATCCAGCAGCGGATGGTCACAGAACCGGGGGATCTGGATGCCCATCAGCTCGGCCGCACGGATCACCAATGTGCCCTTCGGAACACTGATTTCATCGCCGTCGATGGTCAGCGTGACCATCTCCACCGGCGGAGTGTCTTTGGTCGGCTCGGCCAATGTCACGAGCGGCCCCCTTTCCTTGCGCGAGCAGACACGAAAGTCCCCGTTACCTCGGCGTGTCGGGTACTTGCGGTGGGGGACCCTCCCGCTTGCGTGGGACTGCTCGCGGTGAGAAACATCTACACACCTGCCTCTTGGGTCGCCATCAACGCCGAGGCGTGCGGGTCGAACGGACAGCCGCCGTCCAAGTGGGCGACATACTCGTCGCGGAAATACTTGATCGACGAGATCACCGGCGACGCGGCGCCATCGCCCAACGCGCAGAACGACTTCCCGAAGATCGTGTCGGAGATGTCGAGCAACTTGTCGATATCGGCGGCGGTCGCGGCACCGGTTTCGAGGCGGGCGTAGATCTGCGCCAGCCAGTAGGTGCCCTCGCGGCATGGAGTGCACTTGCCGCAGGATTCGTGGGCATAGAACTGGATCCAGCGGCGTACCGCGCGGACCACGCAGGTGGTCTCGTCGAAGATCTGCAGTGCCTTGGTGCCGAGCATGGACCCGACGGAGGCCATGCCTTCGTAATCCAGTGGGACGTCGAGGTGTTCGGTGGTCAGCAGTGGGGTCGAGGAGCCGCCGGGGGTCCAGAACTTCAACGTGTGGCCGGTCCGTATCCCACCGGCGTAGTTGAGCAGCTCGCGCAGCGTGATGCCCAGCGGCGCCTCATACTGTCCAGGCCGGTTTACATGTCCCGACAGCGAATAC